>NZ_CP012601.1:0-1200000 GCF_001278755.1 Bacillus sp. FJAT-22090
AAAGAATATAGAAATTTTATCAAAAAACTATTGAAATAATCTCTAGTTATGGTACAATTAATCTTGTCTTTCAAATTAATATGTCTAGTGATGATGGCGAAGAGGCCACACCCGTTCCCATACCGAACACGGAAGTTAAGCTCTTCAGCGCCGATGGTAGTTGGGGGTCTCCCCCTGTGAGAGTAGGACGTCGCTTGGCATAATAATATTCCGAAGTAGCTCAGTGGTAGAGCAATCGGCTGTTAACCGATCGGTCGTAGGTTCGAGTCCTACCTTCGGAGCCATTTCTGGAGAGCTGTCCGAGTGGCCGAAGGAGCACGATTGGAAATCGTGTAGGCGGGTAACCCTGTCTCAAGGGTTCAAATCCCTTGCTCTCCGCCAGATAATTTTCTCTCTACAAATATAATGGCCCCTTGGTCAAGCGGTTAAGACACCGCCCTTTCACGGCGGTAACACGGGTTCGAATCCCGTAGGGGTCACCATTTAAATAATTAACCAGTGTTTTTGGAGGATTAGCTCAGCTGGGAGAGCATCTGCCTTACAAGCAGAGGGTCGGCGGTTCGAGCCCGTCATCCTCCACCATATAAATTATATAGTTGTCGCGGGGTGGAGCAGTTCGGTAGCTCGTCGGGCTCATAACCCGAAGGTCACAGGTTCAAATCCTGTCCCCGCAACCAAATGGTCCCGTGGTGTAGCGGTTAACATGCCTGCCTGTCACGCAGGAGATCGCCGGTTCGATCCCGGTCGGGACCGCCATTTATTATTTAATAAGTTAGAGATTTAGGATAAGCAAGTATATCGAGGAAGCAATCGAGTGAAAGAAGGAACGTACTAAAGTACGTAACTGACTGAACGGATTTAGCTGACAAAGTGATACGAAACTTAGCGTAAATCAATTGAGATTTAGGATAAGCAAGCAGGTCGAGGAAGCAATCGAGTGAAAGAAGGAACGTACTTAAGTACGTGACTGACTGAACGAGTGAAGCTGACAAAGAGATGCGCAGCTTAGCGTAAATCGAAGAGGCTCAGTAGCTCAGTCGGTAGAGCAAAGGACTGAAAATCCTTGTGTCGGCGGTTCGATTCCGTCCTGAGCCACCATTTAAAATGCCGGAATAGCTCAATTGGTAGAGCAACTGACTTGTAATCAGTAGGTTGGGGGTTCAAGTCCTCTTTCCGGCACCACTAATAGTGGAGGGGTAGCGAAGTGGCTAAACGCGGCGGACTGTAAATCCGCTCCTTAGGGTTCGGCGGTTCGAATCCGTCCCCCTCCACCAGTTTTTATATAGGGGCATAGTTTAACGGTAGAATAGAGGTCTCCAAAACCTTTGATGTGGGTTCGATTCCTACTGCCCCTGCCAATTTATAAGTTAACTTTGAATAATGGCGGTTGTGGCGAAGTGGTTAACGCATCGGATTGTGATTCCGACATTCGTGGGTTCAATTCCCATCAGTCGCCCCATATTCCTTTTGAGTTAGCTCTTTTTTTATTTAATAATGGCGATTGTGGCGAAGTGGTTAACGCACCGGATTGTGATTCCGGCATTCGTGGGTTCAATTCCCATCAGTCGCCCCATTGGGGTATAGCCAAGCGGTAAGGCAACGGATTTTGATTCCGTCATGCCCTGGTTCGAATCCAGGTACCCCAGTTTTTTGCGGAAGTAGTTCAGTGGTAGAACACCACCTTGCCAAGGTGGGGGTCGCGAGTTCGAACCTCGTCTTCCGCTCCAACTATAATTCGGCGGCATAGCCAAGTGGTAAGGCACAGGTCTGCAACACCTTTATCACCGGTTCAAATCCGGTTGCCGCCTCCAATTATTAATTTAACATTTGAAACACTTTATTTGCCGGTGTGGCGGAATTGGCAGACGCGCGGGACTCAAAATCCCGTTCTTTCGAGAGTGTCGGTTCGACCCCGACCACCGGTATCATTATTTAAATTTTGATTTGTTTTAATAAAAATAAAATCCTCGTAAATGTTATTAAATTAACATTTACGAGGATTTTTTTGTTTTTGAGAAAAGGATATTTGTATTGTTGCTAGAAAGTATAAGTTCCCATTTACATGTTGTATGTAGATAGCATTATTCCTTCTTTTTTATCGATGTTGATCTACAAGAATTTGATTCCCATCTGGATCTTCAATTGTAAAATGTTCCACATTTATTGTTAGATACATACTTATCACCTCGAAGATTAGTATGAAATGTAGAATCGATTTTGTACATAGTTATTCAAGCACTAGTGTACATATTTAAATTATCATTTGTAAATTTGGCTTCCATGTTCATCTTATTCATGCAACAGAAGAGCATATCTATATGGCTCATGAAAAATAAAAACGAAAAGGAATACATTGTTTTTTAAAGAGGATGTTCAAAAAGTTCGGTAAGAATGACACATCGAATTTGCTTAATATCAAGGGCCAGCCTTGTCTGATCCTTGAATATTTCATCGGTTAACTGGTACTGCATCCATATCCCTAGTCATCCCCTACTCACCACGTTGTTCGGAGCATAACCGAAGTATAAATTCTTTCATATCGACAATACGTGGGAATGTTGGTCTTGCGGTGGTTCCTGCAATCAATAATGGTACAAGTGTTTCTTGTTTGTGTAATGAACCGTGCGCTGCCCCACTAAGGTGGAATGGTGTGGATTGGGCTTTAAAATCACAACCTGGTTTAGCGTTAACGACAATGAAACTACCCGAATGGGAGTGTAATGCACTATAAATCCTAGCTAACGCATCTGGATAATTCCCGTAAGATAACTCTTTTCCATTTTTTACATGCAAATCCAGAAGTTCGATGTTTCCCTCTATACTCCATGTCTGGTTATATTCATCCTTGTATTTACCATTTGGACAGAAACGCAATATTCCTTGTCTCATGCCAGATGTAATGTTTATATAGTTATTATCCTTCCAGGCAATTATATCGATTCGTCGATCATTCATTAGACGTTCTGCAATAACGGATAATGGCAGGTTCTTATCCAATATGTAAATATAAGCCATACGCTGATTTACACATAGGACAAGCTGGTCTTTTTTACGTACGCTTCTTTCAAGTCTGGATATGCGATAATTTTTTAGTATTTTACGTAAATCAATAATAAATTTCCGGTAGTTGGAACCGGTTGGAGAATGGCCGTTATCTCCCATCACCATCCATACATTCCGATTGAGAGCTTCTTCCCAGCTTGGATACATATTCAACGCTTTTTGGATTTCTCGGTCAATTTTTGTAATTCCTTTTAAATCTTTCGGACCCTTGAAATGAAGGCGGGTGTCCATATCTTGAAATATGCAGAATGTAAATCCTGGGAGTTTGTCCTTACGTATTAAATATCTGAGCTCCCGGGCTGTAAATTTATAATTTCCAGCAGCTATTTGCGTTGTGAATCCCCACGGTCGCAATTTAGAAAAGAGACCTAAAGAGAAAATGGATGTGGCGTTGGTTGTCCATTCACCGTCCTTGAAGCGGGTCAGTGTACTGAGTAATCGAGGTACGTGTAACCGATGGGGGGTATTTCCGCGATAGACAAAAGAATTAATAGAAGCGGAAGGAATTCCCTTGTTGGCCAAATCCTCATAAATTGTAGAAACCTCACTACTTAAATGCTCATTATTCAGTCGGTAAAGCATGTTATGGGCGGTACTACGCATTCCTAACCTAAACGTTTCGCGAAAACCAGTCCCGTAGTTAATAATCTCCATTCTGGAATCATCGTACCAAGTTAAGCCAGGAACATGGTGTTCATCAGCATATGTACCTGTCAAGAGAGTGCTATCAATAGTGACAGACATTGTCGGAAATGAACTCACCATATTGGGAATATAACTGCCGTTTTCCATTAGAAATTTTAAGGCAGGAGCTTGTCCGGTTTGGATGGCAATTTCTAGCGGTTCGGGCATCAAAGAATCAATGTTTAGCAAAATTACTGGTTTTAGCGTTTGTGGGTCTTGCTTCATATGGTTTCATCCTCACTACCATTTACTTTTAGAAAATACACTATTTTATATCTTTTGATTTTTAGAATTTATTATACTACCCACTTTTTTCCTGTAGAGATGAAAAGGGACTTGAAGTAGTGTCAGTGAAAAGTGTTGTTAACTTATTCCAGTATTTCGAAACGCCAATCCATGTTAATTTTGAGAAAGAAATAGAAGTAATTGTAAAAGAACGAGAAAAACATGTTTTAATTGAAATGGTATTTGGTGGGAAATTCCAAATAATTGGTTTAACTGATTATAAATCTGGTGGATTAGAAGCTTTTGAAGAAAATTTTAATAAGTTTGGTCAGTTTAGAATACATTTAGATATGTGTATACCATTATTTCCTCTTTTTTATCGATGTTGATCTACAAGAATTTGATTACCGTCTGGATCTTCAATTGTAAAATGTGCTGATCCTTCATTTGTTTCATCTGCTTCAGACAGCATTTTGGTTCCTTTTGCTTTAAGCGTAAATGGGAACTTATACTTTCTAGCAACATTACAAATATCCTTTTCTCAAAAACAAAAAATCCTCGTAAATGTTAATTTAACAACATTTACAAGGATTTTATTTTTATTAAAACAATTCAAAATTTAATTAATGATACCGTTGGACCGAATCCTACTTTATACACACAAACTTTTTGGAAAAGAATTATCTAAGTTAGCTCCGTTATACTAACAGTCTCAATTCCATCAATAATAAATTTGATCTAAGTATAAATGAGGACCATGAAATATACCAACATAATGATAGTAGAACTTTTGAATGCCTGTGAATTTTTATAACTAAATTACATTCATTATCAATTCAAGTATAGAGTTTATATTTTCTTTTTTATCAATAGAAGAACGCCATTGATAATGGCGTGTATTTAAAACTTTATGGTATCTATGGGTTTAATATTCAGCGGATCAAAAGTGATTTCATATCCTTTGTAAACTTTTTTCAGTCCGTATTTATCGACATAATAATCAATCGATTTTTTTAAGTAATCTGCAGTTATTTCGATATGAACACAAACATCCTCTAAGGTAATTTTCCTCAGCTCATAACATTCTATCAGCTTTTCGAGTGATACAACTTTTTCATATCCCCATCTTCTAGCAACGAGTTCTAATTTTTGATTTTGGACTAGATTTAAATCGGTAATGTCCCCGTATGTCGTTTCGTAATGTCCCAATTCTTCTGCAAGAATACCATGTTTTTCATAACTATTTTTTAGCTTATTTATATATATCCTTTTATCTATATATATACCACCGAGACCTTTAGGCATTGTTGGATCTTCAATAATCTTTATATGCGGGTATTCAATTATCAATCGTTCATAATCCACACATTACACCTCATTTAATCTCGTTTGAATTTAATATAGTTAATGTAGTTTTTAATTGCTTCCATTTCTTCATCTGTAACATCATCATCGATGTGGGCAGCAAGGGTTTCAATTTTCGAATAAGACTGTTGAGTGTCTAATCCAAGTATTCTATCCATAGAGACATTAAAGGTTTCTGCAATAGCTCGTAACATCCTTGTCTTAGGTTCAGTAGTATCTGATTCCCATTTGGATACCATACCCTTTGTAATTGAAAGACCTGCTTTTCTATTTATTCTTTCCGCAAATTCTTCCTGAGACAACTTTTCTTCATCTCTAATTTTTTTTAACTCTTTGCCTATTGAATACATCGTTACTACCCCCTATTAATTAATGTAAGTATAATCTAAAGTTTCACTTGTGACAACTTATTTTAATTTTTTTATTAAAAAGTAGTTGACTATGAAACTTTTGCCTGTTAAAGTCATCTTATAGGTTTCATAAATGAAACTTTAAATTCATAGATTTGAAAGGAGATTAACATTATGAGATATATAATAAGTTAATATTGCTACAAATTTATTATTTTTTTAACAAAAAAGTTTCATAAATGAAACTTTGTCTTTTGTAATCTATCCAGAGAAGAAATGGGAGGTGGAACAATTATGAATATTAACTGGAAAGTACGTTTTAAAAACAAGCTCTGGGTGTCGAGTTTTGTTGCCCAATTATTTATTTTAATTGAGTTACTTTTAATTGGTGCCCATGCTATTGGTTGGACGAGTTTTCAGTTAACTGAAGAGATTCAAGATTGGGTATTCGCGGTAGTAAATGTCGTATTTGGATTGTTTGCTACAATCGGAAATATTCAAGATCCAACTACAGAGAATTTTGCTGATAGTCAAAGAGCTATGAACTACAACTAACTAAGTAATTCTTTAAGGAGGTGGTGGTAATGTAGGTAATGTGATAAAACAGAGGTAAGAAGTTGTACATCGTAATACAAAACTAAAATGGGGTGATTAATTATGGTAAAAGTATTTATTGATGCAGGTCATGGTGGGACGGATTCAGGCGCAGTGGGGAATGGGTTACAGGAAAAAAATCTAACATTGCAAATTTCAACGAGAATTAAAGATATTCTGCTAGCTGAGTACAACAATGTAAGTGTGTTAATGAGTCGAACAGGAGATCAATCTTTAACCTTGACGCAGCGTACAAATGCAGCTAACTCATGGGCAGCTGACTTTCTCCTTTCCGTTCACATTAATGCAGGTGGTGGAACAGGCTATGAGGATTATGTTTATCCTGGAGTAGGTGCACCTACTACTACTTATCAGAATACTATTCATGAAGAAATATTAAAGCTTGTAAACTATACTGATCGTGGAAAGAAACAGGAAAACTTCCACATGTTACGTGAATCTAATATGCCAGCCCTTTTGACTGAGAATGGATTTATTGATAATACAAATGATGCTGCTAAGTTGAAAACGGCTTCCTTCATTGAATCTTTAGCTCGAGGTCACGTGAACGGCATAGCTAAATGCTTCAATCTTCCAAAGAAAAATACAGCTGTTTATCATACAGTTGTGAGTGGTGATACTGTATATTCGTTAAGTCAAACATATGGTAGCACTGTGCAACAGATTAAAGATTGGAATGGGCTTGATGCCAATTACACTATTTATGTAGGACAAGTGTTAAGAGTGAAATAAAAAATGCACTTTCTATAAAATCTATCGAAAATTTGTCGAAACCTATCAAGCCCTATTCACTTAAATGTGTGGGGCTTTTTTTATGACTATTTCTAATAGAGCTATCCTATAAAAGTTTATTTAATTAATAATGCGGGTAAATAATAATAAATAATTTGGATGATTTGAAGGAGGAAATAAAGAATGATAAAAAAATATAATTTTATTATTGAAGGAAAAATCATCGATGTATATGCGAAATCAAAAACAGAAGCACAAGAAAAAGCGAAGAAAATATATGATGAAATAAGAATAGAAGACAGATCCCATCAAAAGTTACATTTGGCATAAAAGGGTTTTCCATAAGTAATATTCATAATGATAAGCATATAAATGTTGAATTATTAGCATTTATAAGCTTTTTTATTTTGGTTTATATGTCTGATTTAAGAAACGGAAGTAGGCTGGTAGTTAGGCATAAAAATTTACATAGAGGTTATTGAAAGTTATCGTAATACATAAGGAACGGTTGAAGTGAAAGGAAGTATTGCGATGAGATTAAGCGTACTAGATCAAGCTCCTATAACAAAAGGTAATACAGCTGAGGGAGCCCTAAAAAAAGCGGAAGAGTTAGCTATATTGGCGGATAAGCTAGGATATTATCGAATGTGGATGGCAGAGCATCATGGAACAAAAGCTTTTGCTAGTTCATCACCTGAGATAACAGCCACTCATCTTGCTGCCAAAACGAAAAATATACGCATTGGAACCGGTGGAGTAATGATGATGCATTATTCTCCGTTAAAACTTGCAGAAGTATTTAAAACGCTAAGTGCTTTTTCACCTGGCCGAATTGATTTTGGAGTTGGCCGAGCTCCAGGTGGGGATAACTATTCCATTTATGCTTTATCTGAGGGACGCCAGCCAATGTTGAATAATATGTATGAGAAATTTAAAACAACTCTAAAGCTAATGAACGATGAAGTGCCGGAAGATAGCCTATATAATAAAACAATCGCGACACCTTATAACATAATGTTACCGGAGGCATGGTTACTTGGGTCCAGTGGTAATAGTGCAATTCAGGCAGGACGTATGGGTGTTGGGTATTCGTTTGCACAGTTTTTCAATGGTGGAATGAGTAAGGAAATTTTAGAAGCATATAGAAAGAACTTTCAAGCTTCAGCTTTTATGGAGAAACCAGAGATTTCTGTGACTTACTTAGCTACAGTAGCTGAAACAAAAGAAGAAGCAGAGTTTCAAGCACTTCCTCAAGATATTTCTAGACTTTCTTTAATGAGAGGGTCGATAATGCAAACGATGACACCAGAAGAAGCACAGGAGTATCCATTAACTGAAATGGATCGAATGATGATACAAGAAAATCGTAAGATACATTTAGTTGGAAGTGCAAAAGAAGTTGCAACGATTTTACAAGATGAACAAGAAATGTATGGCTTTGACGAAGCAATGATCTGTAGTATCCCACATTCGCAAGAGAAACGTTTAGATGTGTATCGATTGTTAGCGGCTGAATTGTTTTAAGACTCATTGTATTAATTGCGAGTATTTGGTATATTATTAGTAATACAGTCTAAGATGTGACCAAGTAAATGAGAATTGTGAAACAGAAAATATAGCAATTGCTGAGAGCTATATCACCGCTTCTTGTTGAAACCTACCACGGAGATGTTATGCAAACATAACCGGTTCGTTGTCGTTAACCAACGTTTGAGATAGTTCGCTAAATTTGCGAACTAATTAAAGGTGGTACCGTGTCTATCCAGTGTAAAGACGCCCTTTTATAGGGGAGTTTTTACACTTTTTTTATTTTAAAGGAGGAAAAGTAGATGTCTACACAACAGAATGATTTTACAAAATGGTATATTGAAACGATTCAGAAAGCAGATTTAATGGATTACACGCCTGTTCGCGGATGCATCGCATTCAAACCAGATGGCTTTGAAATTTGGGAGCACATTCAAGAAGAAATGAACAAACGTTTTAAAGAAACTGGACATCGTAATGCTTATTTCCCAATGCTGATTCCAGAATCGTTTTTCCAAAAAGAAAAAGATCACATCGAAGGATTTTCTCCAGAGCTTCCATGGGTAACGGAAGCTGCTGGTGAACAATTAGAAGAACGTTTAGCACTTCGTCCAACTTCAGAAACGATGATCGGACACTTATATTCCGATTGGATCAAAAGTTATCGTGATCTTCCAGTGTTAATAAACCAATGGGCAAACGTATTCCGTTGGGAAAAGAAAACTCTTCCTTTCATCCGTACGTCCGAATTTTTATGGCAAGAAGGGCATACTGCACATGTAGATGAGGAAGAAGCTCGTAAAGAAACGATGCAAATGCTAAACATTTATAAAGAGGTTGTTGAAGAACTTTTGGCTATTCCAGTATATGATGGACAAAAGACACCTTCAGAACGATTTGCAGGAGCTGTGGATACGTATTCTATCGAAGCAATGATGAAGGATGGTAAAGCAGTTCAGGCAGGTACATCTCATTACCTTGGAACAAAGTTTGCTGAAGCATTTGATATTAAATATTTAAATAAAGAAAACAAACATGAACATGTTCATACAACTTCATGGGGAACTTCTACTCGTTTAATCGGTTCTGTAATAATGGTGCATGGGGATGAGCAAGGTTTAGTATTACCACCACGTGTTGCTCCAACCCAGGTTGTATTGATTCCAGTGGGACCTTGGAAGAAGAATCCTGCGATTATGGAAAAACTGGATGAACTATTTGTAGCATTAAAAACAAAAGGTATTCGTGTGCGCCTAGATGATTCCGATCAATCTCCAGGCTATAAATTCAATGAATGGGAACTAAAAGGTGTTCCAGTTCGTGTTGAATTAGGACCTCGTGATTTAGAAAATAATCAAGCGTTAATGAAAGCACGTGATGAGGCAGATAAATTCTCAGTGGACCTTGCTAATTTAGTGGAGCGTATTGAGGAAGAACTAAACACAATGCAAACACGTTTACTAGAAAAAGCTCGTGCATTCCGTGATCAAAATTCACATACACATGTAAATTCACTGGAGGAGTTAAAACACCATCTTTCGAACTCTACTGAAAATGGGGAAATTCCTGGCTGGATTCTTGCTGGTTGGTGTGGAGATGATGCTTGTGAAGAGCATGTAAAAGAAGAAACTAAATTCACAACACGTAACATTCCATTCAATCCACCTGCTGAAAAGTCTACATGTATCAACTGTGGAAAAGAATCAAAACATACTGTATGGTTCGGTCGCGCATATTAATTTAATCTTACAATCTAAACAACCATTGCATAGACAATGGTTGTTTTTTTATTTCATAAAAAATGTGTAAGATTAAAGCAAGAGATTCGTCTAATAATTAGAGGGAGGAGGAATTCTTTGGAGAAGCATCTAATAGAAGAATGGTTTGAATTATATGAAAAGGATGTTACTAGTTATCTAATATATTATACGGGATCAATAGACGTAGAAGATCTCGTCCAAGAAACCTTTCTAAGGGCTATGAAAAAAATGACGGTCTATAAGAAAAATGGGCACCCAAAAACATGGCTAGTATCGATAGCAAGAAATATGGTGATTGACCAATATCGAAAAAGTAATGTTTGGAATAAAATAAGACATCTATTTATAAAAGAACAAGATATTCTAATAAATATGGAACAAAACATAATGATAAACCAAGATAATAGCGTTTTATATCATACTATAAACCAACTGCCAGCTCATTATAAAGAAATAATTATTTTAAAAGGGATTATGGAAATGTCATCCAAGGAAGTCGGTTTAGTAATCAGAAGTAACGAGAATAACGTAAATGTTCTGTACCACCGTTCCTTAAAAAAATTGAAAGAATTGCTGGAAAAGGAGGGGTTTGAACATGGAAGAATATAAGAGTCTTGAAGAAAAATTAAAAAACTTCCCCCAATATTCATTAGAAATTGATAAAAGGAATAAAATACTTTATTTGTTGAAATCAAAGAGAACTACTCAAAAATATTGGACTTCTTTAAAACCAATCATGTCTTTTTTAAGCCTAGCTATCATTCTATTATTTCTTTTTTTAACTAGTAGCCTCTTTAATAACTATAATGTGCAACATGGCGCGATTTTTACATTGCCTGATAGAAATCAGCAGGTTATTGGAGTGGAAGGAAAAATAGGAATACTTGTATCTAAAGAGCAATTTGTTGCGGAAGACAGAAGACGAGGGGCAAAGCTCATGCTTTACTTTTGGGGAGATGCCGAAAAACTTGTAGGAAAGAATTATCGAGTAGAAGCCGAAGATATGAATGGTGAAAATATTGAATTGACTAAAGGAATTTTATCTAGTGGTTTAAATAGTGAGGATGCTCATGCATTAACTAGCTTTATTCCATTTCCAACAGAGGGGGGGTGGCAGTTATCCTTTTACGTAGAGGATCATTTGTATGAAGCATTTACTATTAATGTGTTACCACCATTTCCGAAAACAAAGCATTATACATTACTGAATTCACCAAAGGAGATTCCAATTGGTAAAGAAAGTGAATTGAATATAGAAAGTACCATTGGTAATAAAGAAAAAATAGAAGTAAAGCTAATCGATGAAAAAGGAAACGTAAAGGAAACTTCTATGTTTCAACTTGATAGTTCCGCAATAGATGCTAATACGAATCAAACAATTTATCATTATTCAGGTGAAATTACATGGGCGGAACATGGCTCATGGAGACTACTTATTGATGGGGAGGAAACGGGATTATTTGAGAACTAGACAAAGAAACTTTGTCTATATAACGTAGTTGTCTCATTTTAAATGGCTGCCTTAGCCTTCCTTCGCTAATATGCTGAAGGCACTGAAAAGTCCTCACTGAGATTTCATAACAGTATGTGAACGACAAGTTGTTCACATACTCGATTTTATTTTGGACCCGTTAATTTCCGTTCCAGGCGGACGCGTTCCGCCGGCATGGCTTAAGCCGCTTCCCTTGCTCCTGCGCAAGCTCGTCGCAAAGATTAATTTCGCTACGCTCAGTCCAGGGTCTTCTCGCTCATGCACCTGCCGCTTCGCTTTCGGTGCAGAAAACATTTGCTATTCCGGCTGGAGTCGCCGCCTTCCACTCCAATCAACTATTATCCGCTTTTCAATTAGAAAGCCATCATGCCATTAATAGAGCAAATTTTTATCACTTCAATTAGTATTTATAGAAAAATCGTTGAAAAAGACGACACTCCTGCGGGAATAGCGTTAGCCGAAGACCCCGCAGTTGAGGGGAAGGCAATCTAAGTTCGCCGCATCCTGCGGCAACGATTGCATGACCAACATCGTGTTGGCCAAGGAGACTAAGGCAACGCCCGCGGGAAGGGAGTCGTTTCAACGATTTTCTTATTTATCGGACGACATTATTTATATCAAATGGAAGGCAATCTAAGTTCGCCTCGTCCTGCGGCAGCGATTGCATGACCCCATCCTATGGGCCTCAACGCCTTCATTACGAACAACCATCGTGTTGTCCAAGCGGCTCGGCGATTGCCCGCGGTAAGCTTCGGAAAACCTGATCGATTCAATATAAAAATAAATTTTAGATTGTCTACAGTTTAAAACGCTCCTACCACAATAGTGGAAGGAGCGTTTTTCATAGCAGGAAATCCAGAGAAACTAATTGAGTTAACGTTTGCGATAGTTAGTCATTAGTCACTGGTAACATGGTGAAAAGTTACAGGTCATTGGTTTGCCGGTAGGGTTAAATGATTTCCTAACTATGCCTTGGCAAGGAGTCTCACCTTACCAAGGATTATGCATATTTTTCGTCGTCGAAGTTAAGGCTTATTGCATAGTTTTTAGCATTAATGAGTCCTGAAAGTTTATTTGCCTCTTTTTCATATTGTAGAGCATTTAAACGATATTCTTCTGGATTGAATAACGCAATTTGAATATATGTAGCTCCTTCGCCTCCATATCCGTATTGCACTCTTTCTTTTTCTGCAGCCCCTAGTTGTTTATAAATTCGGGCTTGGGCTCTCATTTGTGTTGCTAATTCGATTGCTTCCACAATGGTATATGCTTTGTCTTTAAACATAACCGTGTTGTTAATATTTGCTTCATAGATTAAACGATCAAGGGTACGGATGTCTTTACGTGTTTCGGTAATTTCATTGTCCACTACTGAAACTGTTCGTGGTCCAACTTCTGGAACAGTGTCTTTTTCTATAATTTTATAAGCAACACGCATAATTTCTTCTTCTAGTTCATGAACTCTTTTCATTAATAAACTCTTTAGTTTAACTGCTTCTGCTAATGATATATTCGGCATATCTATATTCCCCTTTCTATTTGGTCATCGTGTAAAACAATAGAATACGCCTCTCCTCCATGGATCTGGGTAAACATAGTTCCCATGGACTCAACTAATTTAAGAGCGTCTACTTCACCCATTGAAGGTCGGAGATAAACAATTTGAACAGCATTTTTTGTGTCCTCCGTTACAGCAGTTCTTTTAGAATCAACAAATGGACTTCCGAATGGACCATATGTATCTTGTAAAGTAAGGATGTTATTCAATTTATTTTCACGTCCATTTAGCCCTTCGTAAACCGTTTCTTCATTACCAAGAGATATTGTAATATCTCCTTGAATCTTATCTACATCATAAATTCCCATTGGTATTTCATAACGCATCGAGAAAAAGTTATTTAGATCAACAGCAGAATGCATAGGTGTGATATAATTTTGTTTTGCAATCCGTCTATATAGTGCTTCAACTGATGGCCGGTATCGATTTGGGTCAGCCCCGAATTTTTTCCATAAAATACGCCATTCTTTTATTCCAGAGAATTCAGTTATCGCTTTGTCTTCCATTTCAAAAAACAGCTGTTCTTGAAATAATTGGAGGCGTCCCTTAAGCATTTGAGGGGAAGAAGTTACAACAATTTTGGTATAATGTATAATGCCTATTTTAAAGGTAGGGTCTATTTGTAATAAAGAATTATCCATTTTTACAAGCATAACAACCATCCTTACACATATTTTCTTTAGTTTACCATAAGAAAGGAGAACAATTGTGAATATCAACCAATTTCAACAAGAACTAATTGAATATGCTGCTTCTATTGGGATTGATAAGATAGGATTTACTTCTGCTTCTCCTTTCCATGAATTAAAAAATAGATTGATTCGCCAACAAGAGCTAGAATTTGCTTCTGGTTTTGAAGAGCCTGATATAGAGAAAAGAACTCAGCCAGATCTCTTGCTTCCGGAAGCAGAGAGTATTATATCTATTGCCATTGCGTATCCATCAAAAATGAAAGATGCGCCTTTAAGTGTAAAAGGGGCGAGACGTGGTATATTTGCAAGAGCTTCATGGGGAATGGATTATCATACTGTGCTACGTGAGAAACTAGCACTTTTAGAGTTATATATATTAACGCATATACCAAATGCAAGGTTGCGTTCCATGGTAGACACAGGAGAACTTTCTGATCGCGCAGTTGCAGAGAGAGCTGGTATTGGTTGGAGCGCAAAAAACTGTTCCATTATTACGCCGGAGTTCGGCTCCTATGTTTACTTAGGTGAGATGATTACATCTATTCCATTCTCTCCGAGCGAACAAATGGAGGAACAATGTGGTGATTGTAGGCTTTGCTTAGATATTTGTCCAACTGGAGCTCTAATAGAAGGAGGACAATTAAATGCTCAGCGATGTATTGCATTTATAACCCAAACAAAAACAATGGTTCCGGATGAATTTCGTGCAAAGATTGGAAACAGAATCTATGGCTGTGACACATGCCAAACTATTTGCCCAAAAAATAAAGGAAAAGCTAATTTGCATCAACCAGCTTTTCAACCAGATCCCGAGCTCGTGAAGCCACTACTTATGCCAATGTTAGAAATGACTAATCGAACCTTCAAAGAAACATATGGACATATGTCTGGTGCTTGGAGAGGAAAAAATCCAATACAGCGAAATGCAATTATAGCATTAGCGCATTTTAAAGAAGTAGCCGCAGTACCAAAACTGATAGAATTGCTTGAAAATGATGCACGACCTGTAATTCGAGGAACAGCTGCATGGGCAATTGGTAAAATAAACACAGAAGATGGACAAGTAGCACTGAAGAAAGCAGAACAAAAAGAAGAAAACAATGAAGTACTAGAAGAAATTCGTAAAGGGCTTCAATTCTATACTATAGAGAAATAGGAAGTGGAAATGTTGAGCATTAATGTAGTGTTATATCAACCAGAAATTCCAGCTAATACTGGAAATATCGCAAGAACATGCGCAGGAACAGGAGCGAAATTACATTTAATACGTCCTCTAGGATTTTCTACAGACGATAAAATGTTAAAGCGTGCAGGTCTTGATTATTGGGAACATGTAGATATTACGTATTATGATGGTTTAGAAGAATTTTTTGACGCGCATCCTGAAGGGATATTTTATTTAATTACTAAATTTGGGGCAAAACCTCATACTACCTATGATTTTAGTGATGGAGAAAAGGATCATTTCTTTATTTTTGGGCGTGAAACAAAAGGGTTGCCACGAGAGATTATTGATGCCCACCCCGATCGTTGCTTACGTATTCCAATGAACGACAATATCCGTTCGTTAAATTTATCTAATACTGCAGCTATTCTTATTTATGAAGCATTAAGACAGCAAAATTATCCTGGTCTTCATTAATAGAAGCACTAGTCATAAAAAAACGGACGTAGTCTTTTGAGACTCGTCCGTTTTTAATATTTATTACTTCTCAGATGCACCTGGTTTGTCATCGTAACCTGCTTTAAAAATAGCAGTAAGGAATGATACACAAACGCCAAGAATAAGAATAAGTTTCATATCGAGTGCCTCCTCTATATATTCTGAACTAAGTATACCCTACTTTGTTTGAAAAAGAAATATTGCGAAAAAGTGTAATTATGTCTAAAATGTTTCTTTTGAAAGTTGCAACCTTCTAATTATTCATCTACCATAAAGAAAAGGAGTGATTTTTTAAATGAGTAATTTGAAAAATGGTCCAGAAAACGGTTCGATGGCAACGAATATGGAAGAAGTTAAGTTACTAGGTAAACAGATGGATAGGCTGAGAGACAATAACGAGCTGGAGCAAGATAATCGTGTATCAGACCCAGCCCAGTCGGATGATGTTAGTAAGATGAAGAAAAGAGAAAACGACTGATTCAATCAGTCGTTTTCCTTATAAGAAAGGATGAGGACAATGGAATTACATATAAACTCTACTAAACAACTTGCGAACGGTGTAGAAATGCCACGAATTGGTTTAGGTGTATATAAAATGACGGAACCGGATATCGCACTTCAAGCGATTACAGCAGCACTTGATGTAGGTTATCGTCATATTGATACAGCTTCCCTTTACGCGAATGAGAAAGAAGTCGGAGAAGCTGTACGCAATTCATCTGTTTCCCGTGAAGATATTTTCGTAACAACTAAAGTTTGGAACACGGACCAAGGATATGATCAAACCTTAAAAGCATTTGAGAAGTCTTTAGAATTATTAGGACTAGATTACATAGATTTATATTTAACACATTGGCCAGTAAAAGATACTTTTGTAGACACGTACCGTGCGATTGAACGCTTATATGAAGAAAAGCTGATTCGTGCAACAGGTGTTTCAAACCACCATCAGCACCATTTGGAAGCAATTGCAGCAAAGGCAAATGTTAAGCCAATGGTCAATCAAATCGAATGTCATCCTCGCTTGACACAATTTGATCTTCGTGAATATTGTGCGGAGCAGGGTATTGCGGTAACTTCATGGTCCCCTCTAGCAAGAGGCGGATTACTAAACGAACCTAGTCTACAAAGAATTAGTGAAAAATATGGTAAATCACCAGCTCAAACGATTATACGCTGGCACTTACAGCATGACTTAATTGTCATTCCTAAATCAGTGACACCAACTAGAATAGAAGATAATATAAATGTATTTGATTTTGAATTATCGTTTGAAGACATGAAAAACATAGATTCACTCAATCTGAATGAACGCACAGGTGCAGACCCAGATAATTTTAATTTTAATTAAACACTAATAACACTTATTCTATTAAATACATAGAGTAAGTGTTTTTCTATTTTTTGGTTATTTTTAGCTTTATTGTGGTTAAGTAAAGATTTGAAAAGGTATAGCATACGCGCTGGCAACTGTCAGTATTAAGAATGTGCGCCTTAAAAGTGGCAAGAGCGAGAAGAATGAATGACAAGGCTAACATCCTAAACAAGACACAATAAATAACAGAGACTATTTTCTAAATATGAAACTAAATCGTCTATTCAATCGTATGTTGTACTAAACTAAGTGGAGAGTTGAAGCCACAAATTTAAAAGGCGGATGATAAATTAAATGAATAAAAATATGATATGGTTGGATATTTTATTTTATATTATTCTCCCTTTTATCATTTGGAGCTATGGACGGGAGAGTCTAGGCGATTATTGGGCTATGTTATTGTCAACCTCACCAGGCTTCATATACACAGTCTTTCGATTCGTGATAGATCGTCAATTCAATATAACGGGAACTTTTATATTGATAAGTCTATTGATTGGTACGTTGGTAGATTTACTGTCTGGGTCAGCTGAACGAATGTTATGGAATCAAGTTATTGTCGGTTTAGCTTTTAGTTTAATTTATCTTGGCTCGCTTACATTAAAAAAACCACTTGCTTTATACTTTTTCGTTGATCTAGCCTATCTACAAGGCTATGAACGAGAGAATAGCAAAAAATTATTTTTTAGAAGAGAGCTATTAATATGGTTTCAGTTATTAACCCTGCTATTTGTCGTGAGGGGGGGAACTTTAGCCGGGTTAAAGTCTTGGCTTATCTATAAGTATGGTGTGGATGCTTATAGTTCTATGCTTCTTTATATGAGAGTTATAGGAGGGTCCTTTTCTGTTCTTATGGCAATCGGGTATGTCTTTATAGGTATTAAGATAAAACAAGTAACAACAACGTTAGAAGGCAAAGTGGAGGTTAAAGTATAAGAATGGATCCCGTTACCTTTGGCCCGAACAAATACCCCTCATCGAAAAAAACGAGGGATATTGCTCTTATATATTCACTTCTCTTTTTCTTTCTCCATTTCTATTTTTTTCATACTTTCTTGATATTCTTCTTCTACATCTGAAGTTGACGGGATAAAGGGCTCATCGTTGTAATCAGTTCGTTTTCCATATCGGCATATCTCATAAATGATCATTCCATTATTAGGCATTCCATTTATTGTTTTCATGGGCACGATATCGAATAGAACAAAGTAAAATGTATAAAAAATAAAACGTTCCAAAAATGTTTGGTATTCCTGTAAGTATCCGTTTGCTAATAGCGCATTAATAATTAGTGCTACTAGAAGATTAATGAGAATCGGGCCAGCGTAAATGCAAATATACGCTGGCTTACTTTTTCTCTTTATAGAATCATAAGAATACCAACTGTATAAATGATAATATTTTCGCACATCAAAAATTCCTATTTTAAAAATCCGAGGACCAGATCCAATGGTAAGCCTAGGATTTTGTACTCCAAAAATTTTACTCACTATTAAGTAGCCTGTTTCTCTCAAAAATACTACTACGGGCAAGATAATAAATGCTGAAATGATTAATGAAAGTAAATCTGAAAAACCAAAGATTTTATCACTTCCCATAATTTATATTATCAACACTATTATCTTAAATACCCTAATAAACGAAGAAGAATCTTGTAATAAACTCCTAAAAAACAGAAAAAGTATCGGTAAAAGGAACCGATACTTTTTAGAAGAGAATTAATTTATGTTTCCACGTTTGTTTTTAGGATCCTTTATCCAGTATCTATTTCCTTTACCAGCATAAAGCTCATCTTTGAAACGTGGAATAACGTGAAGATGTGCATGCATTATATGTTGTCCAGCAGAAGGACTGCTATTCCAACCTACGTTGTATCCATCTGGACTTAGGCGTTCATCTAAATAAGCCTTTACTTCATTTAAAAGTGAAAAAGTAGCATTCCATTCATCCTCTGTTAAGTCGAATACATTTTCTCGATGGCTAATTGGGACAATAAGACCTGAACCAATTAATACATCTTGTGGAACTTGAATGAACATACACTTTTCATTTTGTAAAATAACTTCTTGATCTTTAATCATTTCCAAGTGACAAAATGGGCAATTTTTCATTGCTTTTTATCTTCCACGATAATCACTTCGCCTGTAATTGGATGAACGAATTGAACTTTGAATGCATGAAGCTCATAAGTTTTTGTCGGTGTTTTTTTCGCTCCATATAAATCATCACCAACAATCGGATGACCTAGATGAGCAAAATGTACACGAATTTGGTGAGTGCGTCCTGTTTCTAATATTGCGTGTACCTTGGTGAAATTCGGATGTCTACCAACCACTTCGTAATGGGTAATAGCTAGTTGGCCGGAAGGTGAAACTCGTCTTCTTGTAGGATGATGACGATCACTTCCGATTGCAGCTCGAATCGTACCATGATTATTTTTCACTTGCCCCTCAACTACGACTTCATATGTGCGTACAATTTCTTTGTTTTCAAGCATTCGATCTAGCATGCCTTTAACAATTGGATTTTTCGCTATAACGACTAACCCTTTTGTCCCCTCATCAATTCGATGGACATGTTCACCATACTTTTGGCCATTGTTTGCTAAATAGTTTTGCACCGTATTCATGAATGTATGATTTTGCCCTGATTCATTTGGGTGAGTAGCCACTCCACGTGGTTTAGATGCAATTAGTAAATATTCGTCTTCATATGCAACGTAAAGAGGGATTTGATCAGAAAGAAGATAATTCGAAGCATCACCCTCCCATTTGAAAACTAGGATGTCTCCTTTTGAAAGAGTAGATTTCCATTGCAAAAGCTCTCCGTTTTTATCACTAACAGCCTTTTGCATGCGCAAATCATGGATAAGTTTTTTCCCAAGCTTCCATTTTTGTTGTAAAATCGTTTCAATTGTTAATCCATCTTCTGATACTGTATAACGGAATTTATGGTTCATGATCGTGTCTCCTTTTAAAAAAAGGTCATGCCTGTTGGGTCATGACCTTTCTGCTTATTAAATATAACGAATGCTTGTACCTTTGGGAATATTCCACTTTTCTTATTTCAATACTACTTGATCGAAAAATGCTTGTATGTTTTCGTTAGGTACTGCACCTTCTACTCGCTCAACTTCTTTCCCATTTTCAAAATAAACTAAAGTTGGTGTTGCTGTGATTCGATAGTCATCCCAGCCTTGCTCATATTCAAGGATATTATATTTTACAATATCGACACCATTTTCCTCTGCTAGAGGGGTTAATCTAGGTGTCAATTCTTTACAGTGAACACATTCTGGACTAAAGAAATATGCAGTTACTGGTTCACCGCTTTTAATTTTTGCTTGTAGCTCATCTGGATTGATAATATTTTGGTAATTTTCATCATCAATTAAATCAATTGTGGACTGACTTAAATTCTTTTTGTCATATGGGCTATCAGCTAGTTTCGATTTGTTTGCTTGGTTTGTTAGTACAATAATTAATGCAAAAACAACAACGATAATTCCACCAAAAATGGCTAGTTTTTTCATGCTTATTTTTCCTCCTTGATGCTTCTTAAAATCAATACACTACTAATTGCGATTAATATAAATGCAATAAGTGCTAAAAATGGTATTGTAATAAATCCTAAATAGTTTATATACTCTCCAGTACATGGAACTCTACCACACGTTGGAGCAGATTCTTGCATAAAACTTAGTTTTTGAATGCTATAGTGATATGCTGATATACAACCACCAATTACTGAAAAAATGAGAGAAGTAAGTGCTATTTTTGCATTTTTTTGCGCGTAAGCGACTCCTAAAATAATGACGAGTGGATACATGAGAATACGTTGATACCAACATAATTCACAGGGCTCGTACCCTAGGATTTCGGAAAAATATAAGGAACCAATTGTAGCAGTTAAAGCCACTGACCACATAAATAACAAGATATTTTCAATTTTTTTTGTCATAGGTTGCTCCTTTAAAATACTTTGAACTCAAATCAAAGTATAAGGGTTATTTTAAGGTATGTAAATTATTTTATCTGTTTAGGAAAGAGAGCTATAATATAAAATAGTTAATAAAAAGAGGAGCGTTCAGAATGTCAGAAGAATTCGATTTATCACAGTTTGAAAAAAGTATGATTATAAGACAAATGTCTTTTTCAGATATAGATTCCATCTTAGAAATCTCACGCCTATGTTTTCCTGGAATGGAGCCTTGGGATGTTGCACATTTACGAAGTCATTTAACTATTTTTCCGGAAGGGCAATTGGTTGCAGAACTAGACGGAAAAGTAATTGGATCTTGCTCCAGCTTAATTATTAACTTCGATGAGTATGATGACCGACATTCCTGGTCAGACGTTACAGATTCAGGATATATAACGAATCATAATCCAGACGGATATAACTTATATGGAATTGAAGTGATGGTGCATCCGGATTATCGTAGAATGAAGGTGGGTCAGCGTTTATATGAAGGTCGAAAAGACGTTGCGAGACAGTTCAATTTAAAGTCCATTATTATTGGTGGACGGATTCCAAATTATCATAAACACGCTAATGAAATGTCACCAAGAGAATACGTTACAGCAGTATCACGACATAAAATTTATGACCCAGTCCTAACATTTCAGTTAATGAACGGATTTACGCTTATGCGTATTAATCCTAATTATCTTCCTGATGATCGGGCTTCTGCAAAATACGCTACGTTGATGGAATGGAATAATGTTGATTATATTCCTTTGTCCAAGAGACATTTTAAAACGAGCTACCCAGTACGTATTTGTGCAGTACAATATATGATGCGTAAAATTAATTCCTTTGAAGAGTTTGCACATCAATGCGAGTACTTTGTGGATGTAGCATCCGATGCACAATCGGATTTTGTTGTATTTCCAGAAATATTCACAACACAATTAATGTCAATTTTAGACGAGCCTTCACCTAGCCAGGCCGTTCGCAAGTTAACTGAATATACGCCGCAGTATATGGAATTATTTGCAGATTTATCTGTTCGCTACAATATTAATATTATTGCTGGATCTCATTTTGTAGAGGAAGAAAATGAGGAAATCTATAATATTGCATATTTATTCCACAGAGACGGCGCAATCGATAAACAGTATAAAATTCACATTACGCCGAATGAACGGAAATGGTGGGGAATTAGTTCTGGAGATACTGTTCAAGTATTTGACACTGATTGTGGGAAAATTGCCATTCAAATTTGTTATGATATCGAGTTTCCTGAGCTTGCTAGGATTGCGACAGATATGGGTGCAAATATTATTTTTGCACCGTTTTGTACAGAGGATCGTCAAGGATATTTACGTGTTCGTTATTGTGCGCAAGCTCGCGCAGTAGAAAATCAAATATATACTGTTATCTCAGGTACTGTAGGAAACTTACCTCAAACAGAAAATATGGATATCCAGTATGCCCAGTCTGCTATTTTTGCACCTTCCGATTTTGAATTTGCAAGAGATGGAATTGTAGGAGAAACAGAGCCAAATGTTGAAATGGTCTTAATCGGGGATGTCGATTTAGAAATTCTAAGACGTCAAAGACAAGATGGTACGGTAAAGCATTTAAAAGACCGCCGTCATGACGTCTATGGTATTGATTATAAAAAATGAGGAATGGGAGTTTCGCAATATGTCCTATAAACAATTATTTGACCAATGGAATAGTTTTTCCGATTTAGAACCTATTTGGAAAGAAGATCTTCAGTTACTGATCAAAGATGATAAACGAATGGAAGATGCTTTTTACCGTGACCTAGAGTTTGGTACAGGTGGAATGCGTGGAGAAATTGGAGCCGGGACGAATCGTATGAATACATATACGATTCGCAAGGCTACTACTGGACTTGCTGAATATATTAAAGCGGCTGGATCAGAAGCAATGAATCGTGGAGTGGTTATTGCTTATGATAGCCGTAGATATTCTCCTGAGTTTGCACAGGAAACTGCTAATACACTTGCGTCCAATGGCATTAAAGCCTATTTATATAGTGAGCCTAGAACAACTCCTCAGCTTTCCTATTCTGTTCGCAAACTACATGCATTTATGGGAGTCGTTATTACGGCTAGTCATAATCCACCTGAGTATAATGGTTACAAAGTATATGGGGAAGATGGGGCTCAGCTGAACTTAAGTGATGCAGATGCAGTCATTGCTTATGTGAATGAAGCAGGAGATGCACTCCAAATAAAACAAAAATCATTAAATGAAAACCTAATTGTCCGGTTAGATGAAGACATAGACAAAGCATATATAAATGAATTAAAAACAGTACAAGAAAATTCAATAATTGCGATCAATTCTGATTTAAAAGTAGTATTTACACCTCTTCACGGTGCATCCGGAAAAACTGTGAAGAGGATACTAAACGAAGTAGGATACAGACATATCCATTATGTAAAAGAACAAATGGAACCAAACGGTGAATTCCCTACAGTAAAATCCCCAAATCCTGAAGAAGAGAGTGCTTTTGAATATGCTATTCAATATGGCAACGAAGTAGATGCTGATATATTAATTGCAGTAGATCCAGATGGAGATCGAGTTGGATTAGCAGTTAAAACGAGCGAAGGTTATAAGTTATTAACTGGCAATCAAACAGGTGCGATATTAATAGAGTATTTATTGACACAAAGAAAAGAAAAAGGTGAAATGCCTGCTAATGGACGTGTCTTTAAAACAATTGTGACCTCTGATTTTGGACGTGTTATTGCTGAATATCATGGAGCAAGCTCGGAAGATGTGTTAACAGGCTTTAAATTTATTGGTGAGAAAATTAAACAATATGAAGAAACGAATCAATTCGAGTTTTTATTTGGTTACGAAGAGAGCTATGGTTATTTAGTGAAAAGTTTTGCAAGAGATAAGGATGCCATCCAAAGTGTACTAGCTATAGTAGAAGCAGCTGCTTACTATAAAGCGCAAGGAATGACCTTAGTAGAACTTTTACATGCATTATACGATAGACATGGTTATTACTTAGAAGGTCTCATTTCAGTTACGAAAAAAGGTGTTACTGGGGCAAATTCAATTAGAAATTTACTGGAACAATTACGATTAAATACCTTGGCAGAAGTGGCTGAAATAGCAGTCCTTTCACAAGAAGATTATTTAACTTCTTTGAGAATATTTACAGACGGTCGAGAAGAGGAGCAGCTACTATTACCTAAATCGAATGTCATCAAATATTTTCTTGCCGATGGTTCTTGGGTATGTGTTAGACCAAGTGGAACAGAGCCAAAGATAAAGTATTATTTTGGAGTGACAAGCGCTTCAGAAACTGAAAGTATTGAGAAATTAGAAGCAATTAAACATGCATTTACAACAGAAATGAATAAGTTCTTGAACTAATTGAGTCAATCCGAGTAAATTATATACTCAGATTTAAATTAGACAAACTCGAATTTATATAGATAATTCAGTTTTTACGAAGCTTACCGCTCGCTTTCTGCGGGCGAGGTCGAGCTGCTTGGGCCAACACGATGTTGGTTATGATGGCGTTGCCTCAGAACGAGGCGTTCTTAGCCTTCCTTACGCTAAGGGCACTGAAATGTCATCCAATAAATAAGAAAATCGTTGAAACGGCTCCCTTTCCGATGACGTTGCCTTAGCCTCCTCGCTGCGCTGCGGGGTCTTCGGCTAACGCTATTCCCGCAGGAGTGTCGCCTTTTTCAACGATTTTCTATAAATACTAATTGAAAAAATGTAAGTGATAAAAAATTGCTCTATTATTGCATGATGGTTTTCTACTTGAAAAGCGGATAATAGTTGATTGGAGTGGAAGACGGCGACTCCAGCCGGAATAGCAAATGTTTTCTGCACCGAAAGCGAAGAGTCAGGTGCATGAGCTGAAGACCCTGGACTGAGCGTAGTGAGGGAAGCGGCTGAAGCCATGCCGGCGGAACGCGTCCGCCTGGAACGGAAATTAACGGTGCCCAAACAAAAAGCGATTCCTTGTTATTTAGTAAAGTCATATTCTATAGATTTTTTCACTGCCCTCTCTACGCTCCACCAGGATCTCGTCTGTCTCGCTTTCCCGCAGGTATCGAGCGGACGCTTCTTCAAACCAATAAAATGTTACCTTAATATTTTATTGATTTCTCAGGAAGAATAATCTTGAGTATTTTAATAGTTACAACAAAAAATCTAAATAATGAATGAGACCAATTAGCCAACTGGCTTTAGTCTTCAATCTGAATCCGAGTAAATTATATACTCGGATTTTTTTCGTTCGATTGTAATAGTTTCAGTCAAAAGTATGATGTCTTGTTTTTACAATCATCGAACATAAAATGATAAGATGGGAATAGGAAATTACGGAATACGGAGGAGTTTACATGCAATCCAATGAACTCTCAAACATAGAATTATTGAAAGAAATAGCTGAGTTTTTAAATGAAGAAACTGAAATGGAACAGATGCTGCAAGGGGCGCTACAAAAACTTTTAGAAGGAACAATTTTTGAAACCGGATGGATATTTTTTATCAATAAAAAAGGAAAGCAACAGCTCATTACTCATGAAAAGTTGCCAAGAGCACTTCAAGAAAATGAATGCAAACATTTACAAAAAGGTGGATGTTGGTGTGTTACCAGATTTCAAAAAGGTGATTTAAACAAAGCTTCTAATATTATTGAGTGTAAACGAATCGTCAATGCAAGAAATATGAATCGTGAAGATCACGGTGGCATAACGCATCATGCAACGGTCCCTTTACAATCTGGACAAGAGCAATTTGGGCTATTAAATGTAGCAACGCCCAATACAATTCGATTTGAAGAAGGGGAGCTTGCTCTTCTTGAATCTGTTGCCTTTCAAATCGGTTCTGCTATAAAACGTATTTATTTAACGAAACAGGAGCAACAAGTTGCACTTGTACAGGAAAGAAATAGACTCGCACGTGACTTACATGATTCAGTTAACCAATTACTTTTTTCGGTGACGTTAACAGCACGTGGCGGAGTTGAAATGACCGACCAAAAAGAAATAAAAGAAACGTTTAAAGAAATTCAATATTTAACGCAAGATGCACTAACCGAAATGAGAGCACTTATCTGGCAGCTACGTCCAAAAGGCTTAGAGTCTGGCATCATTGAGGGCATAAAAGGGTATGGAGAGATTCTAGGATTAACACTTACTGTTAAAGTCAAAGGGGTTGTTAATTTGCCAGCGAGTATTGAAGAGACTCTGTTTCGAATTGCTCAGGAAGCGCTTAACAACGTTCGAAAGCATTCAGGTGTACTAAAAGCAGAGCTCTACTTAACGGTTACTCCGACAGATATTCTATTAGTTGTTAAAGATGAAGGTAGAGGATTTCATATGAATGAATTGAAGAGTTTACCTTCTATTGGTTTACAGAGTATGAGAGATCGAGCACGTGCAGTTGGTGGAACAGTAGATTGGGTGACAGAATGGAATAAAGGTACGGAAATTTTAGTACGTTTACCTTATTAGGAGGGAGTAAGCATGATACGAGTATTGATTGCAGATGACCATCATGTTGTTAGAAGAGGCTTAATGTTCTTTTTAAAAACGCAAAAGGATATGGATATTATCGGAGAAGCAACGAATGGAAGAGAAGCGATAGAGTTGACAGCTTCTTTACATCCAGACGTTATACTTATGGACCTAGTTATGCCTGAAATGGATGGAATTCAAGCAACTAAGCGAATAAAAGAAAAGTTTCCAGATATTCAAATTTTAATGCTTACTAGCTTTTCGGATAGAGATCATGTTATTCCAGCATTAAAGGCAGGAGCAGCAGGATACCAATTAAAAGATATTGAACCCGATGATTTGGCAGAAGCTATTCGAAAATTAATGCGTGGGGAACATACGATACATCCTGAAGCAACGACGCAGTTAGAAAGAGAAAATGAACCAGCCGAAATAAGTCCACATGAAGAACACCCTTTAACACCAAGAGAACAAGATGTATTGTCAGAGCTAACAAAAGGGAAAAGCAATCGAGAAATTGCTTCTTCACTGTTTGTAACGGAAAAAACAGTAAAAACACATATATCCAATATTTTCGCAAAGCTTCATGTTCAAGATCGTACACAGGCAGCACTGTATGCAGTGAAACACGGACTGACAGAGCCAAGCGGACAATAAAGAGCCGATGTATCCTTGCGATACATCGGTTTTTTAGATGAAAATCTGGGTATCGCTCAATCTTTTGGGAGAGTCGCTCGATCTTTGAGAAGAATCGCTCAATCTTCAGACAGAATCGCTCAATAACACCAAATTATCGCTCAATCATCCCAAACAATCGCTCAATCCATTAATAACTCTTCTAAATGAGGTTCTATATGTACAAGAACGACGGAAAAGGGTTTTACTTTCATGATGCGCTGCTCAATCTCTTCTGTAATTCGATGGCTGTCCACTACGTTGAGATTAGGATCAACTGTAACTGTTAAATCAACAAACATTAAATTACCATGCATTCTTCCTTTAAAGCTTTTTAAAGTTTTAACCCCATTCACAAGCTTTACAACTGTTGAAAGGGCTTCAGCTTCATCCACATTAAAACCATCCGAGAGTGTATAAGCTGCTTCATGAAAAATAGTATACGCGGTATACATGATTATAATCCCTACAATTAAAGCTGTTATGCCATCTAATATAGGAAAACCTAAAATGGATCCAACTATACCTATTGTAGCTCCGATACTTACTAATGCATCCGAGCGATTATCATACGCTGCTGCTTTAAGGGCTGCACTATTAATACGAGTACCTAATTTTAGATTGTATCTATAGACAATATACATGACCACTGCACTGATAAAACCTACAATCGCAGTTAATGTAGAAGGAACTTCTTCTACTGGATTTGCTAGATGTTGAACAGCTTGAAGTATAACTTGAATACCTATTGCAGCCATAATGAAGGCAGCAACTAAGGATGCTATCGTTTCTGCACGTAGATGTCCATATTGATGATGATCATCAGGTGGTTTTTGAGAGATTCTAAGCCCGATAAGTATTGCAATTGATGCAATAATATCCGTAAAGTTATTTAGTCCATCCGCTTTTAATGCTTCGGAAGAACCAAGGAAACCGACAGTTAGTTTAAATGCACTTAATACTAAATAAATACAAATACTAACCCAAGCGCCTTTTTCCCCTTCGCGTAAGTTTGTGTATAGTTCCAAAGTGTTTCCTCTTTTCAACATTTTTAGGCATATGAAAACGACTCTCTTATTGGGAGAGTCGTTGCTATTATTGTTCTGTTTGAATGTCTTCTTCTATATCTTCTTTTTCTTCTTCGAAAGGAGGTGTTTTGATAATCTCTAAATATTGAATATGATGTCCGTCAATATCTTTTATCATAAACTCAAAGCCCTGTTCAAATATTTTTTCGCCTTTAACGGCATCGAAGCTTTTTGACATAAACCATCCGCCAATTGTATCGATATCTTCCTCATCAATATCAATGCCAAGTAAATCATTGACATTTTCAATCAACATTTTAGCATCAACAATATAGTGGTTATCTCCGACCTTTTGAACTTCTGGAAGTTCATCTGTATCGAATTCATCACGGATGTCTCCGACAATCTCTTCGATTATATCTTCTATTGTAACAAGTCCAGAGGTACCACCGTATTCGTCCATTAAAATAGCCATGTGAATTCGTTCTCGCTGAATTTTAAGTAATAGATCCGCTATTGGCATCGTTTCAATAACACGAATAATTGGTTGCATATAATCACTAACTGGAGTTGTGGCATTTTCAGGGTTTTTAATATATGCAGTTAATAAATTTTTCATATTCACAAGTCCGATAATATGGTCTTTGTCACCATCTGTTACGGGATATCTTGTATATTGCTCTACTCCGATTAACTCAAAGACTTCTTTTAACGTTAAATCTTTATCAATGGAAATGATTTCTGTACGAGGTACCATAATTTCTTTAGCGATACGGTCATCAAATTCAAAAATTTTGTTCACATATTTATATTCAGCTTGGTTAATTTCTCCGCCCTTAAAACTTTCGGAAAGAATCATACGAAGTTCTTCCTCTGAATGGGCAACTTCTGATTCAGAAACAGCATCTAAGCCAAATACTCGTGTAGCTAAGAATCGTGCTGAACCATTCATCCCGTGAATGACCGGGTACATGAGCTTGTCAAATATAAGTAGCGGTTTTGCAACTGCTAGTGTTATTGCTTCTGCTCTTTGAATGGCAAAAGTTTTTGGAGTTAATTCTCCAACTACTACATGTATATATGTTACAAGGGAGAATGCAATAACAAATGAAAGTAAAGAAGAAACACTTTCGGGAAGTTCAAAATAATCAAATGCCGGATGTAATATTGCCTCAATTGTCGGTTCTCCAAGCCAACCTAAACCTAATGCGGTTATCGTGATTCCGAGCTGACAGGCAGATAAATATTCATCCAAATTAGACACTATTTTTTTGGCATTTAACGCGCTCTTATTTCCTTCAGCTACGAGCTGATCAATTCTTGTCGATCTTACTTTTACTATTGCAAATTCACTTGCAACAAAAAATGCAGTGAATGCGATTAAGACAGCAAAAGCTGTCAATCGTATGGCTATGTCCAAATAATTACTTTGTCCCTAACCCAAATGAGGGGTAGAACAAAGTGTACACCTCCTGTTTTCTAAAAAATAGTTTATAGTTTTAATAATAAAATAATGTCATGTAAATTACAAATCTTTCTACTTAACAGATTAAGCCTATATCTTTTCACTCAAATAAAATTTACATAAACTTATCATAAAAAGTGCTGAATTTATAAGATAATAATAGAAAGATAGAATGGGGGTTCTTCATTGAAAAATACATATATCGAAATTTTGAAAGCATCTACAAAACTTGGATTAACATCATTTGGTGGACCTTCTGCACATATAGGATATTTTCGTGAAGAGTATGTTCAGAAAAGAAAATGGTTGGATGACAAATTATACGCTGACATTGTAGCGTTATGTCAATTTTTACCTGGTCCTGCATCTTCTCAAGTAGGAATATCTATAGGTTTACTTCGTGGAGGAATAGCTGGCGGTATTATTTCTTGGTTAGGATTTACTATGCCATCAGTTATTCTTCTAATGTTATTTGCTATGTTTGTTTCGGCTACAGGTTCTTTTGATAGTGGATGGATACATGGTTTGAAAATAGTGGCGGTAGCGGTAGTTGCTCATGCTCTTTTAGGAATGCAAAAGTCACTTGCCCCAGATCGTATAAGAATTTCTATTGCAGTAGCTTGTGCTATATTGACATTACTTATTCCAACCGCTATCGGTCAAATTTGTATAATCATTGCAGCAGGAGTTTTTGGATATATTTTATATAAAAATGAGGAAGTGGAGCATGCTCCAGAAATTTCACTTTCTTTTGGGAAAAGAATAGGATTCTTAAGTTGGACTATATTTTTTGTTTTATTGATTTTATTGCCATTATTAAAACCATTATTTAACTCTGTTTATTATTCTATGTTTGATGCTTATTATCGAGTTGGTTCCATCGTTTTTGGTGGAGGGCATGTTGTTTTACCAATGCTTCAAAGAGAAGTAGAGGTTTCACCAGATGTTTTCCTTGCTGGGTATGGTGCAGCTCAAGCTGTTCCGGGGCCACTATTTACATTAGCTGGTTATTTAGGGCAGGTAACTGCAGGGATTCCAGGTGCGCTGATAGCTGTCTTTGCAATGTTTTTACCTTCTTTTTTATTAGTTATTGGGACCTTACCCTTTTGGACAGTTATTCGTTCCAAAAGAGGTATACAAGCGGCATTAAAAGGAGTAAATGCCGCAGTAGTTGGGATCCTGCTTGCTGCATTATATAATCCTGTTTTTACTAGTGCAGTGAATAGTACGATGGATTTTGTTATCGTTCTTATTACTTTTACGTTGCTTTCTGTGTATAAATGGCCACCAATTTACGTAGTATTATTTAGTGCAATTTTTGGAGCCATTATGCATATAATTTAATTAGTCCCTTTTTTTAGAAAAGTGTTGACATTGGAAATTTTTATATGCTAATGTTAAGGGACACTAAATAAAAAAGAGAAATGGAGGTATGAAAAATGATTCGTTTAATTGATATAAAAAACAACTTAATAATTTTTTCATGCCTACCATCGAACGATAAATGATTTTATAATAGACATTTTTTAGGTTAACTTTGTCTATTTAAAAGCACATTACCGTAATATGGGTAATGTGCTTTTTTGTGTTCATTTATTTCCATTTCTTAGTGAAAATGTAAGAAAGGAAGGGTTTGGTTATGACTATTCAACGGACAAAACAAATTTTATTAAAGGAATCTCTAGAAGGTGGCTAGCTTGTTTTATTTAAGAGAGAGAAGAAATGAGGGGATTAAATAATGTTTTCGGTTTTATTTAAATTAAAGTGGTTTTTTAGTGATCATTGGAAGCGATATACAGTCGCTGTTAGCTTGCTCATAGTAGCAAGTGCATTTGAAGTAATACCTCCGTGGTTGGTTGGAGAAGCAATAGATACCATTACAACGGGGAATATGACTCCAGATTCATTAACGATGTATGTGTTCTACTTTATCGGAATAATTATCATTGGATATGTGCTAAATTTTGTTTGGCAATATCAATTGTTTGGTGGCTCTATTACGATAGAGCGGATTTTAAGAACCAAATTAAATAGAAAATTTTTAAGTATGACACCAACATTTTATGAAAAAAATCGTACGGGTGATTTAATGGCTCGTGCAACAAATGATTTAAATGCGGTTGCAACTACAGCTGGTTTTGGAATTATGACATTGATCGATTCAACGATGTATATGGCAGCGCTCATCCTAGCGATGGGGTTCATTATTTCATGGAAGCTTACATTTTTTGCAATATTACCGATTCCGATTTTAGCTTTTATCATGCAATATTTAGGGAAAATAATTCATGAAAAATATATGACTGCACAAGATGCATTTGGAGATTTAAATGACCGAGTTCTTGAATCTGTTGCTGGTGTTCGTGTAATTCGTGCATATGTCCAAGAGAGAGCAGACGAAAAGAAGTTTGCAGATATGAGTGAAGAAGTATACCAAAAAAATATGGTTGTTGAACGAATTGATGCACTATTTGGTCCAATTACAAAAGTAGGTACAGGTATCAGTTATGTAGTTGCTTTAGGTTACGGTGCATATCTAGTTTCACAAAATGAAATGACAGTTGGGAATTTAATTACATTTAACGTTTACTTAGGGATGGCAATATGGCCAATGTTTGCAATTGGTGAATTAATCAATGTTATGCAACGTGGTAATGCTTCCTTAGATCGTGTACAAGAAACGCTGGACTATGAAGCTGATGTAAAAGATCCATTGAGTCCTGTGAAACTATATGATGTGAATTCCATCGGATTTGAAGATGTTGGTTTCCAATATCCAATGTCACAGGTGAAAAATCTTCAAAATATCCGAGTAAACCTTCAAAAAGGGCAAACACTTGGTATTGTCGGAAAAACAGGATCAGGAAAAACAACCTTTATGAAACAACTTTTAAAGGAATATCCTATTGGAGCTGGACAGCTAACAATTGGAGATATAGCAATTTCTGAGCAAACAAAAGAGCAAGTTCTAGAATGGATTGGATACGTTCCGCAGGATCATGTTCTATTCTCACGGACAATTCGTCAAAACATTCTTTTTGGTAAAGAAGATGCAACGGAAGAAGAGCTAGAAGAAGCAATTCGATTAGCGCATTTCCAACGTGATTTGATGAACTTGCCGATGGGTCTTGAAACATTGGTAGGAGAAAAGGGTGTCTCTTTATCGGGTGGTCAAAAACAACGGGTATCTATTGCAAGAGCACTTATTAAAAATCCAGAGATTTTACTATTAGATGATTCGCTTTCCGCAGTGGATGCGAAAACAGAAGCAAAAATTATTGAAAATATACAAAATGAACGTAGTGGGAAGACAACAATTATTACGACGCATCGATTGTCAGGTATTCAACATGCAGACCATATTATCGTTTTAGACGAAGGAATGGTTGTAGAAGAAGGTACTCATGAGGAACTTCTTCAGCAAAATGGTTGGTACAAAGAGCAATACGATCGTCAACAGCTTGAGGGGGTGTCGTCATGAGTACAGGGAAACGACTCTACCATTATGCGTTATTTTATAAAAAGCCAATTTTACTTGGTTTAATCTTTTTAACAATTGCAGTGTTTGCAGACTTAACCGGTCCATTCATCGCAAAGAAAATTATCGACAACCATATTACAGAAGGGGCTATTGATCTTCAGCCTATATTAATGCTATTAGCTATATTCTTTGGTTTATCGATTGTAACAGCAGTTTTTAGATACTTTATGTTTATTAATCTACAGATTGGGGCTAATCGTGTTGTACAAAAGCTGAGAAATGATGTATTTCAGCATATACAAACGTTGCCGATACAGTATTTTGATAACTTGCCTGCTGGTAAGGTAGTTGCACGTGTTACAAATGATACAGAAGCTATTCGTAATCTATATGTGCAGGTACTATCTCAGTTTGCAACAAGTATTATTTCGATTGCAGGTGTTTACGTAGCTTTATTTATCCTAAATGTAAAAATGGCTGCGATGGCGCTTTTTGTTGTACCAATCGTTTATGTATGGATGATCGGATATCGAAAATATGCTTCAAAATATAATCATATTGTTCGTACGAAGATCGCTGATTTAAATGCAATGCTGAACGAATCAATTCAAGGTATGTCCATTATTCAAGCTTTTAAACGAGAGAAGCAAATGGAACGTGAATTTGAAGAGATGAATGGAGAGCATTACCGCTATCAAAATAAATTGCTTACACTTGATTCGGCAACTTCATTTAACTTAGTTAGTGTTTTACGATCCTTAATGTTTATTATGTTTATTTGGTATTTTGGTAGCCAGTCCATGGAACCAAATACAATCATTTCAGCAGGTATGCTTTATGCATTTGTTGATTATACGACAAGACTATTTAATCCGATTACAGGAATTGTGAATCAATTTTCGCAATTGGAGAGATCTCTTGTTGCAGGTAATCGTGTGTTCCGTTTACTTGATGAATCAGGAGAAAAAGTGGAAGATCAACGTATGGAACGATATGAAGGAAATGTTGAGTTTCAAAATGTATCTTTTGCATACAAAGAGAAGGATTATGTATTAAAAAATTTAAACTTTGTAGCCAATAAAGGGGAAACGGTAGCACTTGTTGGGCATACTGGATCAGGAAAAAGCTCGATTATGAACTTATTGTTCCGTTTCTATGATCCATCAAAAGGAAAGATTCTCATTGATGGTGTTGATATAACATCGTTACCAAGGCAAACAATACGAGATCATATGGGTATCGTTTTGCAGGATCCTTATTTATTTTCAGGAACAATCGAGTCAAACGTAAGCTTAAATGATCCTCGTATTTCCCGTAAGACAGTGGAAGCTGCATTAGAAGCAGTTGGGGGAGAGCGAGTATTAAAGAATCTTGAAAAAGGTTTAGATGAACCTGTAATTGAGAAGGGTAGTACACTATCCTCTGGACAAAGACAGCTAGTTTCATTCGCTCGAGCACTTGCTTTCGACCCTGCCATTCTAATATTGGATGAGGCAACTTCAAATATTGATACAGAAACGGAAGAAATAATACAGCATGCAATGGATGTATTGAAAAAAGGAAGAACAACTTTTATCATTGCACACCGACTTTCTACTATTAAGAATGCAGATCGAATTTTAGTATTAGATCGTGGTGAAATTGTAGAGAGTGGAACGCATGATGAGTTGCTACAGCTACAAGGACGCTATGAACAAATGTATAAATTACAAGCAGGAGTATCTCAGCACGTATAATACGTGCGGGGATATTCCCTTTTTTTGTATTGAAGTTTTCTATCGGAAATCGTATATTTAGTGAGACGAAATAAAAAGCAAGAGAGGTATCTTTTATGATCCTGTGGCTAAAAGATTGGAAAACAAAAATATCTTCATTCAATAGAAATATACGGTTATTCATGATGGCAAATATTCTTATACAAGTCGGTATGGGAGTTTTTTCTGTCATGTATAATTTATATTTAAAGGAGCTGGGATTTCCTGAAACCGTAAATGGTAAAGTGATTACGATGACTTCTCTTGCATCAGCAATCATGTTAATACCTGCTGGCTTTTTAAGCGATCGTTTTGGACGAAAATGGATGATTATTGTTGGTTCGATGATGACAGTGTTAACATTATTTTATAGAAGTGTAATGGTGGAAGAACAATCGTTAATTTATGCTGCATTTTTAACTGGACTATTTATGGCGCTTGTCCAAGTTTCAGGTGTCCCTTTCTTAGCAGAAAACTCGAATGCTAGTGAACGTATGCATTTGTTTAGTATCCATTTCTCTTTAGTGACCATTGCAAGTGTCATTGGAAGTTTGGGTGGAGGTGTATTAGCTGATGCACTACACTTGTATGCTGCTATGCCTATTCAGGAATCGATAAAATGGGTTTTAATAGTAGGTACCATTGTATTCGCACTAGGCTTAATCCCTTTATTTAAATTAAAACCAATAGCAAGACAAGAAAATAAAACTGCTAAAACAAGTGAGAAGGAATTACCAAGTTCTTTCAAAAGAAATATTATAATCATTGTATTGTTTGGTTTTTCCAACTTGTTAATCGGTACAGGATCAGGTTTAGTTATTCCTTATTTGAACTTATACTTTGCTAACCGTTTTGATGCATCTAATTCATATATTGGTTTGATATTATCGTTAGGCTCTGGAATGACGGCTATTGCAATGCTTATTGGCCCAGCACTTGTAAAAAGAGTAGGGCAGGTTCGTGCACTTGTAATTTTTCAATTACTATCAATCCCTTTTTTATTTATCACTGGTTATACCAATTCCTTGCTAGTAGCATCAATCGGATTTTTGCTACGTCAAGCACTTATGAATGCTGGAAATCCAATACAAAGTGCTATTGCAATGGATTTAGTTCATGATAAATATAAGGGGCTTGCCAATTCAGTAAACCAGATGGTATTCAATATTGGGTGGGCTAGCACTGGAGCTATCTCTACAGGATTGGTAATGACATATGGAGCATATTGGGGATATGCTTATACCTTCACAATAACAGGAGTTCTTTATATCATAGCTTCCACTTATTTTTATGTTTTATTTGGCCGGAAAAAAATTGGTACAATGTAAAACGAAGTGATTATCATAATCCATAAAACTATTACACGTGCCGAGTTTAAGATGAGAATGAAGTTAAGTAGAGGGAGAACCAATGAGATGTGTTTGATGAAAGACAACAGGAAAAGTGTTTATAGGATCTGTATTTGATTATTTAGAAGACAAATAAAATACTAAACTGCATGTGTTTTTTTTAGCACATGCAGTTTTTATGTTGTTAATCGTAAACGTGAAACAGCATTAGCTCATGAATCATTTTTTTTATAGTTTCTTCATCAGCTGGTACGATTCCATTCCAATTGATTGTGCCATCCGGTTCGTATTCACCTGTATATCGTACTTGTTTATAGAAGAATGAGATAGACCAGCCCGGTAATTGCTTATTTTCATATAGTGGTTTAAAGCTAAAATGCTGTAACAAAATAATCATCCTTTCATGTGACATAATTTCCATGCATACACTAGTAGAAATGACTAGTGAAGGAGCATCTACTTGTTTATTGAAAAATTACAACTTGCGATTCAAAATGAATACGCAGATTACCATTTCTATAAAGATATGTATAAATTGACGAATGATCCATATTGGCAAGGGTTTATTCAACATGCTTATGAAGATGAAAAAAGCCACTATGAAATGTTTCAACAACTCTATTATATGCTGACAGGGACTTATGTTCAAAGTCTGAAAAAAAAGCCCCCTTGCATAGACTTAAAAACTTGTGCAAAGAATGCGATTAAAGAGGAGTTAGAAGGAGCAGAAATGTATAAAGAAATGCTGCTCCAAATACCTGTTCAGCAAGCATATGCGCCACTATTTGTGGCAATGCATGATGAAACGGAGCATGCTATACGTTTTTCGACAATGTTCAACGCATTGTAATTCTTTTAGTGTTTGTCCTTCCTCTGCTATAATAAACTATATGCTAGAGGAAAAAGGTGAAATAGATGGATTTATTTTGGACGATTTTATTCATGGCAGCAGTCGGAGCGGCGATAGGGGCAGTAACTAATCACTTAGCTATTCAAATGCTTTTTCGACCACATGAGGCAAAATATATTGGATCTTGGCGAATCCCGTTCACACCTGGTTTAATTCCAAAGAGACGAGATGAACTTGCCAAACAACTAGGAAATACAGTAATCAATCACTTATTGACCCCAGATATTTTCAAAAGAAAATATTTTAATGAAGAAATGCAAGACAAGACTACGAAGCTAATTGTTCGACAATTAAATGAGAAAATTCTACTTTCTGATAAAACGATTGAAGATTGGTTAAAGCTAAGTGGCATTGAAAATATTGTAACGATAGCTAATACGAAAATAGATGAGCAAGTGGATATACAATTTAATCGTTTGAAAAGCCGTTTTGAAAAGGAGACGATTAGACAGTTAGCTCCGGAAGATTGGCAGTTTAAAGCAGATAGTAAAATAGGAGAAATTGTATCATACATCCTTTTTAAAGGAGAAGAATTTTTTCAGTCTGAAGAAGGTAAACGAACAGTAAAAAATTTAATTGATGATTTCCTATCTACTAAAGGAACGCTTGGAAGCATGATTCAAATGTTTGTTGGTGAATCTTCCTCTCTTGCAGGAAAAGTGCAACCAGAAATATTAAAGTTTTTAAAAGCACCAGGTACCAAAAATATGTTAGAAAATATTGTTCGTAATGAGTGGGAAAAGCTTAAAGACCGACCAATTGTGGAAATAATGGATGGCTTTGATTTTGAACCAGTCGTAAAAAATGTAAAAAGTTATTTGAAGAAGGAACTAGCAATCGAAGAGCGTTTAAGTCATAGTTTAGTTCATTATTTCCCAGAGGCAACAGAATGGACGCAAACTACGCTTGTCCCAAAACTCACTTCCTTTGCATTCATGGAAGCGGAAGCTAAGCTAGAAGAAGTATTGCGTAAAATGAAATTAGAAGATATGGTAAAAGAGCAAGTCGATTCTTTCCCAGTAGCGCGTTTAGAGGAAATCGTTTTAGGTATATCGAAACGTGAGTTTAAAATGATTACAGTACTTGGTGGAGTCTTAGGTGGTCTTATAGGGATCATACAGGGACTAATCGTCTTTATTACAAGCTAAATAAAAGGAGCTAATAAAAATGGTCAATATTTACGATGATATTAATAAATTGGAAGCAACACTACGTAAAACCGATGAATTTGCTAAGGTAAAAGCAGCGGTGGAATCTGTTAAAGCAGATCCTGAGGCACTTGCATTATTCCAAAGCTTTCGTAAGATTCAACTTTCCCTTCAAGAAAAGCAAATGAAGGGGGAAGAAATTTCTGGTGAAGAGCTAGAATATGCACAAAAAACTGCACAGCTTGCTCAAGGAAATGAAAAAATCTTTCAAATGCTCCAAGCAGAAATGAGTTTAAGTCAGTTAATTGAAGAAGTAAACAGAGTTTTAATAAAACCAGTGCAAGAATTATACGAAGGTATTTAATGCTAAGGATCTCCTAAAATAGGAGATCCTTTTTTAATTTAAAGACCATTATTAAATCATCGTGGGATCCAGTATTTTATATCTTAAATATATTTTAAACAACATAGAATACTAGAAACACTGATGCGCGCTTGCCGCACGCTAAGCATGAGCCACCGAAAGATGAGTCGCTCCTTCTTAACGCTTTTGCGGAGTGAGAGGCAAGGCGTCAATCCTGGAAACATTCGATGAAATAGAAACAATTCGATAAATAAGTAAATGAACATCCTGTATTCAGGATTGTTTATTAACAATCATATAATAGCATCTACTTACCTTATCAAGAGAGTACACTGGCATTTGCGCCTTCCCAGCCGCATGACGTGCCGTATGAGACAGATGGATGCGTCTAGCGCATACAGCGGCTCATGCGGACGTGCGGCCAGCGCGAATGAATATAGATAAGTAGACTCTATAACCTAAAGCCAAATTAATCAGCACTTTAAAGAGTAGATCATAAATCATTGCTAACGTATTTAGAATTACCAATTCTATATAAACGCATGTTAATAGAAAACCTATTATTTGTAATGGCTGACACCTTCATTCGAGCCTTCCCAGTCTCATGACTTGCCGTATGAGACAGATGGATGCGTCTAGCGTATACAGCGTTTCATGCGGACGTGCGGCCAGCGCGAATGCATATAGATAAGTAGTATTCCCTGGAACCTAAAGCCTAATTTATTTGCTCTTTTAAGACTCCGATATACGCTTGCCACACGGTACGCATGAGTCTAGGCAGGAGCAATAACTGCCCCTGATGTTTAAACACATAAAAATGAAGTTTAACAGAGCTGAAAATAATAGAAGGAATAATTTATTAGATGTCGAATTATTAATAAATGAATAACCATTCACTTATAAAGGGGAATTGCTATGTATAAGACTTTATTGTTAGAAAAAGAAGGAAGAATTGCTACGCTAACATTAAATAGACCACAAGCCATGAATTCAATGGATGATGTGATGATGAAAGAGCTAGCGGAATGTTTAGAGTCTCTTAAAGAAGATCGCTCTGTACAAGTGTTGATTATTAAAGGAGAGGGGCGTGCTTTTTCTGCTGGAGGAGACATTAAGGCAATGATGGATACAGAGAATCCTTTTAATATTGAAGAAGTCATGGTGTATCTTGGGCGACTAGCAAAAACATTATATACATTACCTCAAATTACAATTGCCTCTGTTCACGGTGCCGCAGCAGGTTTAGGCTTCAGTATGGTACTGGGCTGCGATATTATTATCGCGGAAGAAAATAGTAAGCTCGCTATGAACTTTATTGGCATAGGGCTAATACCAGATGGAGGCGGGCATTTCTTCTTAAAAGAAAGAGTGGGAATCCCAAAGGCGAAACAACTTATGTGGAGTGGGCAACTGTTTTCAGGAAAGGAAGCGCAAAAAATCGGCTTAGTGGATGAAGTGGCTTCTGATGGTTTAGGTTATACAACAGCAAATTCCTATGCACAGAAACTTCTCCAGTCGCCAATTGCTGCTATGATTGCGTCGAAAGAAATATTACACGCTACAAAAGTAGATGAACTAGCAGCAGTAGTAGAAAAAGAAGCTATAGCTCAGACTGCTTTGCGTAAAACGGCTGACCATCTAGAAGGCATTCAAGCTTTTGTTGAAAAACGCAAGCCTACTTTCAAAGGGGAATAAAAGAATGGAAGTAAAAATAGAGGTTGTTAAATCATGGGCACGTACTTTCAATGAGGAAGAGACTTTACAATATGCTAAACTGTCAGGAGAGCAATGTAGGCGTCAAATGGAACGCGATGAAAAAGGACTAGACTATTGATGGATTATTTACAGAGAGTATCGGAACAAAAATTGGTGGCGATAGCAGGAGAGATGGTCACCAAATTTATTCGACCTGTTTTCACTGGGGATACGATCACTAGTTAGCTTTAGATTACAAGTGTTGAGCAAGTAGAAGGTATAGCAATCAACATAGCAAAGAAGTGTTAGTTGGTACGAGTCATGGAATAATCAGAGATGAATAAATTAGAAAGTAGGAGCTCACTTTTGTGTGAGCTCCTACATTTTTTTATAATAACTGATTGGCTATACTCTGCTGGTATTGTCTCTGCATAAGAATTGAAAGATTTCGTTTTCCCGATTTGTATATAATTTTAAAAAATGTACTGTAACATTATACATACTCGAACGTTTTTAGTAAGGAGGGAGGCAGAAAGTTGAAGAAAAGCAGGCAAGACGAATTAGAGGTTATTTATTTAGCTTTCGCGAAGCCTCTCTATTTTTATTTAGTCAAACTTACAGGATCGGATACGATGGCAGAAGAGCTTGTGCAAGAAACATTTTATAGGGCAACTTTATCTTTAGATTTATACGAGGGTGGACAGGTGAAAAGCTGGTTATTTAAAGTGGCACGTCATGCTTACATGGATGAATGGCGAAAAAGGAAAAGGTGGGGATGGGTTCCCTTCTATGACTACTTATCTAACTCGAAAGAACTTGTTACTCCATATGGCGTTCCAGAAGACGATATGAAAATAAAAGAATTAACCAGAGAGGTTAAAGATATTCTGATTTTGTTGCCTGAAAATTATCGCTCAATTCTTTACTTACGAGAATACCAGCAATTTTCTTATGAAGAGTTAGCCAGTACGCTTGATATTTCATTGAATCAAGTAAAAATAAATATGTATCGTGCTAGACAACGTTTTAAACTGCTAGCAAGCAGACTAGGAAAAGATTTTGAAAGAGGTGAGAATGATGGAATGGAATGAGGATAAAGCACAACAAATTGTAGGTAAGCACAAAAAAAGATTTTCATGGAGGCTTTCATTAAAAGTTGTTCGTGTAATTGCTGCAGTTTTCTTCTTATATTTTATATATATGATGGTAATTTCTATGCTATTTAACTCAACAACAAACGGAAAAAGAGTAGAGTTTTATCAGAAACTAGCTATCGATTGGACATATCCTGAATTCTCCAGTGAGATTGGTATAAGTCATGATCATGAGGTCACTCCATTTCTTACGCAAAGGATCGAAATACCACTTACTAGAAGAATTGGTACTGAAGATTATATAGTATCGGATTTAACTTTAAGCAAGCGATTATTTAGTAGTCTGAGTCATGTAGAAATAGAGAAAAATTATCCGTCCAATTCGATGGATCAAGGTTTTACATTTAATTTACCAATAAATCCTAATACGGGAAAAAGATTAGATGGAAGTGAACAACCAGACGTTTGGAATACTTTAGAGAAAATTCATGAAGGAAATGTTGCAGATCTGGCATTCTCATTAGGGGATTATTATACGCCAAAAGAGATAGTAGAACTCATATCTCCATACGATTTACACATTATTTGGATGCCATTATATATGGGAGAAATGAAAAAATTTTCTGAAGGAAGTTGGGGTAGAAGTAATAATTCCATGTCTATATCTCAATGGGGATTGTCAGGTGCTAGACTTATGGATGATGACTTAGAAAGCGGTTCTCTCACATATGTTTTAAATTTAGATTCAGTTGAAGATAGTCAAGTCGCAATGTTAGAAAATATGCAAATGATGTTAAATGAAAATAAAAAATTAGCGGAAGTATTACTTCGTACAGATTACTTGCAAGAGAGATATGACTATTTAAATGAGGAAGGCTTCCAAGCATATGGAGCAGTCGTTACAGGACCAGTAAAAGAGTTATTAAAATTAAGAGAGTTACAGGATATTCGTAGTGTTCAATTAGGGGAAATAACATATTGGAACTGGTATGAAGAATAAAAAAAGGACATAACCCTTTTGGGGGATATGTCCTTTTCCAATTACACGTGAAATAAAACAAGTTTTCCAGCGTTGTTCACTAAACGATGAGTCGTTTTAGTAAAGCCTTTTTCTTCAATAAATTGCTCGCCTTTTTTCTTCGCGTCTTCGTCGTTATCGAAATTCCATGTTTCTTCTACAATAAGCTTTCCTGTTGGTTCAAATGCAGTAAATTTATATGTTTTCAAGAATCAACACCCCTTTGTTCTTCTTATACCTAATATTATACAACAAAAACTTTAAAAGAAAAATGTAAAGTTAGCTTGACAAATGAAAACGAAGTAAAGTACACTTTACGTAAAGTTAGCTTTACAAAAAAGGTAGGAGTATACATGGAAAATTTAGTTAGAGATAAACGAATGGCATTAGGGATGACACAGGATGAGCTATCAGAAATGCTTAATGTTTCCAGACAAACAATTATTTCGTTAGAAAAGGGAAGATATAATCCATCCATCACATTAGCTTTTAAGCTTTCTAAATTGTTCAATTGTACGATCGAAGACATATTTATTTATGAGGAGGAAGATTAGTATGTATGAGAAATTTGATTTAGCGTCATTTATGTTAGGTTTGCCTCTTGCAATTGTAGTTATGGCTATTGTTTTATTAATCAATAGAAAAATAGGTAAGAAAAAACGGTGGTTCGATGAAAGATATACGAGAATACATGAAAAGGCAAGATCCATTTCTTGGATGACAACTACTGTTGTTATATTAATCGTATGGATGATTATCCTGACTATTGAAGGTCCAGGTCTTTACTTTTTCTTAATGACTGCTATTTGGGTAATTCATATGACTTCTTATTTAATAGGTGCTGTAATAGCTAGTAAAGATAACTAAAAATCGGAGGGGTTTTTAATGAAAAAAAATACTAAATTTGCTCTACTCGTTTCCTTATTTGTACTAATCGGAATCCCTCTATTTTTTCTTTTGATCTCACTACTAACAAATGAACGGAATTATTTTTTATATAGTATTTTTCCTTCCTTTGCAGCTGGATTTACCGGACTAATAATCAGTGTTCAACAAATAAAAAAAGAACGGAAAAGTTTGTAAACTTTTTATTAAAGATTGTACACATTTCACTGTATACAATCTTTTCTTTATGATAAAATAAGAACAAATATTCGATTTTGTGAGGTGTGGTAAATGACTGGAGTTCGTTTTCTACATATAGCTGATTTACACTTAGATAGTCCATTTAAAGGGCTTACCTCTATACCGCAAAATAAATTGCAGGATATACGTGAAAGTACATTTAAAGCTTTTACAAATATTATTAATTATGCAAAAGCAAGTAAGCCTGATTTTATTTTAATTGTTGGTGATATTTATGATGGAGAAAATAGAAGTTTACGTGCTCAGCATCTATTTCAAAAAGGGATGGAAGAGCTTTCTTCTGTAGGTATCCCTGTTTTTATTTGCTATGGAAACCATGATCATTTGAGTGGCAATTGGGTGAGATTTCAACTACCTGACAATGTAGACGTGTTTGGGGAAGAAGTAGACACAAAAACACTTGAAGTGGAAGGTAATAAAGTCCATATAACAGGATTTAGTTATAAGGAGAGGCATATTCGTGATGCCATGCATGTCCATTATCCAATAGCGAATGGATTAGATTACCACATTGGAATGCTACATGGAAGTATCGAAGGAAACGAAGAACATGATGTATATGCGCCTTTTCGACAAGCGGATTTAATAAGTAAAGGATATGATTATTGGGCACTTGGTCATATTCACAAGCGGCAAATTTTATATGATGACCCTCCTATCGTCTACCCTGGTAATACACAAAGTAGACACCGAAACGAAAAGGGTTTGAAAGGATTCTATGAGGTCTCCTTAACAAAAGGACAAGCTAACCTTCAATTTATCCATTCTTCCGCATTTATTTATGACGAGGTAGCAGTGTCTTGTGATGGAATAATTCATGCAAATGAATTGATTGCCCGCATAGAAGAAACTCTTCGTGATTATATAGAATCAAATGGAAGTGCAATTGTTGATGTAATGTTAACTGATATTACGGAAGATACGGAAGAACTTTTACAATCTTCTACAAATGAAGAATGGCTCCAAATAATACAAGAGAGTATACGTGGAGAGGAAAATTTTATCATTGTTCAAAAGCTCCGAATACAAATGCCGAAGGAGATATGGAGTGAATCCTCTGCTATTGTTCAGTCTATAGAACAATGGAACAATGCCGACTGGAAATATGCATTAAAGGAATTATATCAGCACCCAAAAGGTAGTAGATATCTGGAGACAATTAGTTCAGAGTTTGTGAAGGAAACGATAAATGAAGTTGAAGAGCTTCTTTCAAACGTTTTAGCAAAGAGGAGTGAATAACGATGAAAATTGAAAAACTCCATATTTATGGCTTTGGAAAGCACGAAAATGTACAAATAGACTTTCAATCTGGATTAAACGTACTATATGGTGAAAATGAAGCTGGAAAATCGTCCATTCAGCAATTCATTTTGCATATACTTTTTGGCTTTCCTCAAAAAAATGCACAACTATTAAGATATGAACCGAAAAGTGGCGCAATGTATGGTGGAAAGATTCAATTTTACGATGAACAAAAGGGACGTGTGGTAATTGAAAGGATTAAAGGAAAAGCAAGCGGTGACGTCATAGTTTACTTTGAGAATGGAGACCGTGGAGGAGAAAAAGAATTAGCATCCCTCATACATTCATATAATCGTTCTGATTTTGAGGCGATTTTTTCATTTTCACTTCTTCAATTACAGGGCTTTGAAAAATTGACTGAAGAAGAGTTAACCCGAACTTTGCTTGCTTCCGGAACGACTGGTATGGACACATTATCAAAGGTGGAAGCTCAATTTGTCAAAGAAATGGGTGAGTTATTTAAACCAAGTGGCAAAAAACCTCTCATAAATCAAAAAATAGATGAACTACGTGTATTAGAAGAAGAGTGGAAGCTATATCTAGAAAAAGTAAATGAGTACGAGCCATCTATTAATCGTTTGAGGGAAATAGACTCCCTTCTAGTCCAATCATCTGAACAAGAAAAACAAGCCCAATCACAATTACAACTTTATATGCAATGGAAGCAATTAAAACCATTAAAAGAAAAGCAGTTGGAGCTTGAAGAATCTTATGAAAAAGTCAAAGATCAGATTTTTCCTGCAGATGGTATTAGACGATATGAAATGATAAAAGACAAAAAAATGAGCGTTAATATTGCTAATGAACAGTTAAGAGACAATCTCAAAGAGTTAAAGAATAATAATGAAATATTGTCATTAGAAGAATTGGAAAGATTGAAATCCTTCTTAGCATACGAAACAGAATGGCATCAGCTCAAAGCAAAACGAATACAAATAGAAGAAGAACAAACGAAAACCTTACAAAATCAAATGCAGCAACTATCTCTTGTTGGAATAGATTGGGAGAAGAACTTAAGCAACATTACAGAAGCAGATGTATCTATTCAACAAGAAGAAAAGCTTATAACTCTTTTAAAAGAACGAGAAAAGTTAGATAGTGAATTGCTTCAGGAAAAACGTATTTTACAAATGAAAAAGGAAGATCTTCACCATCAGAAAACACGTATTTCAGAAGTGAGGCATACTAAAAAAGAGAAAAGTAAAGCAGATGGAATTAGCTTAATACTTAGCGGTGCCATCCTTCTTTTGGGAATTATTTTTAGTTTAGTCCTATCCAATTGGATGTTTGGATTAGCTTCAATAATAGTCAGTGTCATTGTTTTTGTTGGTTTTAATTATTTGAAAAAAATGATGACTCAAACAGAAGATGTACAAACATATGAAAAACTATTATTAAAAGAAGAGGACGCTCTATTTCAGCAAATTAATCAGCTGGAGATTAAAATAAGTGATTTAGAGCAACGTGAGCATTCTATTAATCAACATGTACAATTATTTCTAAATAATTATTATTTAAATAACCAACTTTCACCGAATTTATTAAAAGAGCTATTTAATAGATTACGTTTAATTCAAGAGCAACAAATCCACCTCGATCAAATGGAAATAAAATTAAATGAAATAAGCATAAGAATGAAAGAACTGTTGGAGCAGTCCAAAATAGTAGCAGATATTTTCTTAATTGATGACATGTTATTCCATCAGCTTCGTGAGCACTATCTTTCAGAGAAAAAGAAATTTGAAGAAAATGAATCTATTCGAGATAAAATAAATGAGATTGTAACTAAGCAAAAAGAAAATACTTCATTGCTTGATGTTTATGCAGAAAGCATTCAAACGCTATTTCAAGAAGCAAATGCAAAGTCCGAAAGTGATTTTTATGAGGCTCATCGATTATTTGAACAAAAAGTATTTTTAGAAAAAGAATTACATCAGTTACAAATGCAATTAGGGAATCTAGAAATAGACATAGAGGACTTTGAAGAAGAGTTTGAACGGGAAACCAAGGAACAATTAACTAATATCCAGAAGAATCGTAATGAATTGATTCAAGAGAGAGCATCTTTAGATTATAAGACTAACATACTGCTCCACGATGAAAAGCAAAGTGATATGTTACAAAAACTAGAACAAAAAAAAGCAGAGCTGCAAGAATATGTGAAGCAATGGGCAGCATTAAAAGCTGTTGTTGTAGCTATAAAACAAATGATGGTGCAACTAAAAGAGGAACGTCTACCCGAAGTACTAGACTTGGCTCAAAGCTATTTTCAAAGGCTTACTAGTCAATCATACGAACAATTGATATTAACACCAGAAGGAATCTTTGAGGCTGTGAAATATAACGGACAGCGTTTTAAAATTGCAGAACTAAGTCAAGCAACAAAAGAGCAGGCGTATATCTCACTACGTATTGCATTAGCTATATCATTAAAAACGAAAGCACCTTTTCCAATTATTATGGATGATCCTTTTGTACATTTCGATCGTTTCCGATTACAACAAGTGGTACAATTAATGGAGGAGCTACAAAAAGAGCATCAACTACTGTATTTTACATGTCATGAAAATATGCAATATGTCTGGAAGGATGTAAATGTCATACGAGTAGCGACATTATTAGCTGGAAGTGGAGGGATTGTGAAATGAAAGGTATTACACAATTACGAGTAGGGGATCCAGTAGATCATTTCTTACTAATCAAACAATCGACAAAAGGAATTACAACTGTTGGGAAACCATTTATGTCGCTTTTATTGCAAGATAAAAGTGGCGATATAGAAGCTAAATTATGGGATACAAACGAAGAGCATGAAAAGCTATTTGCAGCAAGTCAAATAGTTCGTGTCGGTGGTGAAATACAAGATTACCGTGGGAAATTTCAACTTCGTGTAAAAAGTATTCGACCTGCAAAAGCAGATGAACCGATTACAATAAATGATTTGGTTCCATCTGCTGCAAAATCTAAAGAAGAATTGATGGAAGAGCTCATGCAATTTTTCTTTGAGATGAAAAATCCGTTAATACAGAGAATTACTCGACATTTATTAAAAAAGCATCAAAATGAGTTTATGACGTTTCCAGCAGCTACAAAAAATCATCATGATTATGCATCTGGTTTGATTGATCATGTCGTATCCATGTTGAAGCTAGGAAAAGCTTTATGTGATCTATATCCAACACTCAACAAAGACTTGCTATTCGCAGGAATTATTTTACACGATATAGGAAAGGTACTAGAGCTGTCTGGACCTGTAGCAACTACGTATACAATTGAAGGTAATTTACTTGGTCACATTACAATTATGGTGAACGAGATATCGAAGGCCGCAGAAGAGCTTCAAATTGAAGGAGAAGAGGTAATGCTCCTTCAACATATGGTACTTAGTCATCATGGTAAAGAAGAATGGGGAAGCCCAAAACGTCCAATGGTTCGCGAAGCCGAAATCTTGCATTATATTGACAATATTGATGCGAAGATGAACATGTTAAATCGGGCTTTAGATAAAACGAATCCAGGTGAATTTACAGAGCGCTTATTCCCACTTGAAAACCGTTCATTCTATAAACCTACATTTGAATAATAAAAAAACGTAAAAGCTCTATGCTTTTACGTTTTTTTCTGATCAGATGAGAAAAAAGGGGAGAGTGACTCAGTCACTTTCCCCTTTTCAATAATATTCTAGATAATAGTGTAGACGAGGTTTAGTCCAAAGTGTCCATAAAAAGACATTGGGCTTATCTAATTATTTTTCACTATCAGTAGTTGTATCTGCTTCTTCTTCAGTTGTACCTTCTTTAGCAGGTGCGTCTGAAGCATTTAAAAATTGATCTAACGCAGTTTTTAAGTCTTCATCTTTAATTTTGATATCAGCGTCTTTCATCATCTTCGAAACTTTAGTCAACAATGTAGAAGTATCTGCTTTTTCAAGCTTTAATTGTTTCTCAAGTTCTGCTTTTTTATCTTCATATGATTCTTCGATTGTACGCTTGTCCGTTACTTCAATAATGTGGAAACCATGTTGTGATTGGACTGGATCACTAATTACATTTTTTTCTAATGCAAAAGCAGCTTCTTCAAATTCTGGTACCATTGCACCTTTACCAAACCAACCTAATTCTCCACCAGATTGTTGAGCTGCCGGTTCAGTAGAATATTCTTTTGCTACTTCAGCAAAGTCTTTGCCTGATTCTAGTTCACTTTTTACTTTTTTAGCAGTTGCTTCATCTGCAACTAAAACGTGGCGAGCGTTAATTTCGTTTTTAATATTTTCATATTCTGCCTTAACTTCTTCTTCTGTAACGTCTACATCTTCAATTAAAGCTTTTTCTTGCAGTAAGTTAAGTTCTAAGTACTTTTTATATGATTCTTCTGTATAACCTTGTTGTGCAATCATAGCTTCGAAGTTTTCGCCTAATTGCTCTTTGTCAGCTTTCAATTGAGCGTCTACTTCTTTTTTAGTCACATCATACTTAGAATCAAGTACTTTTTCGATCATAAGAAGTTGAAATGCTTGGTCTCCAATAGATGATTTCATTTCTTCATATAGATCGTTTTGCGTGATATCTCCAACTTTTGAAGTAGCAATTACTTCACTGTTATCTGCAGAATCATTGCTACATGCTCCTAATGCAAGGACTGATGCTGCAAGTGTAAATGACAATACTGTTTTTTTCATTTTTTTCTCTCCTAACTTCTTCGTGTTGCAGTAGTTACTATAACATAAACGAAATAAAAACAAAAATAGTTCCCATTCATTTGCCTACCGATTTTTTTCAAAATCGCATAGGATACATTGAAAAGGAGGTGTTCAAAATGGGAGGACAATATAATGGTGGTTACAACAGTGGCTCTGGCTTTGCTTTGATTGTTGTGTTATTTATTCTTTTAATCATTGTAGGCGCAGCGTTCATCTACTAATGAAAGGGCGGACTAAGATCGTTAAAAACGATCTTGGTTCTTCTTTTCATCCTTTTTTTTTATTAAAAGAAATGACCCAGCATCATTTACATGATTTGGGTCAATTTTTTCTTTTTCAATAAGAAAGTATTAAATGTTTTACAAAGTAAATGTCCAGTTGCAGTCGCCGTTAGCTCGATATCAAATGCCAGTTTGCTCCTGCAGAAAACTCGTCGCAGAAAACAGTCATTTGATTGTCGCTGGCTTCTTTCACTTTTCTTATACTGTATAAACTAATTCCACATAGAAGCTTACAAGAAGTATCGTAATCAATATATTAATGGTACGAAAAATCTTTGGGTGTTTTTCTTCTGGAATTTCTTTTGACATTACTAAAGCGAATGTCATTCGATTGATTTGTATTAAGTAAAATGCTGAGAATAGAATCAACGTAAATATAATCATGTCTAGTCTCCCTTCATATACTAGTAAGCATATCAAAGAAGGAACATAGTTTACAAGTAGTAGATATTGTTAAGGTTGGGCTGGAGCCACTAATATCTCATAACCAGCATCTGTTTCTTCAATAAGTGCTGTTTTAGGTGACTTACTTAAATTTTTTACATAAATTAAATCTATTAAACAAATTCCACAGTGATAAGCTAATAACATAGTAAAATAATGAGCAAACATAGGAACTAATAAAGCAGCGATGACTAAGGATAGATTAAGAAATATAAACGGTGCTAACAATGAAAAAATAAATCGATTCTTATTAATTGGTTCAATCACACGCAAATTAACGATTGGCAAAAAGCCATATTGCTTAATAATTAAAAATTTTACTTTTTCTCTATAACGAAAAAGAGGAATATAGTGTAAAAGTTTATGAATTGGATAGATACTTAAAAATGTAAGTAAGAATACCCAAAAGTAATCATCGGATTTGGTGGAATCGTTAATAATTCCTAACAAAACATATGCGACAGAAAAAACAGTTATAACGAGCAAAGAAGATAAAAGAAAAAGTCGATCTAAGCCGTATTGTTTTTTCACATTAATTGTTTTCCAGCAATGCAAGTGTATGCATCTCCTATACGTAAGTGAATATCTTTCAGATACATACAATACGATGTTTCCATGTAAAAAGCAATAGGGAATATATTAAAATTTATATAGCGCTTTCATCCCTTGATGCAATTACATTGTTTGTGAATGTTTCATCAATATTTTTAATAGAACGCTCGAATATTTCCATAAAGTCATCACCATATATATTACGAATGACAGCCATCACATCCATAAATTCAGGGAATTTACCATACAGCTCCTTCATCGGTAAAGAACCTTCGATTACAGAGTGGGGTGTATCATGATAATTGTGATACATTTCTTCTAATAATGTTTTTCCTTTTGGAGTCACATCTACATATGTGTTTCGTTTGTCTGTATCTCTCTTAGAAAAGGAAAGAAGTCCTCGTTCTTCTAGTTTTTTTGAGAAGTTAAAAGCGGTAGAAACATGCATAACTCCAAATTTTGCTACGTCCGAAATAGTCGCTCCTTCTAAATGATACGATATCCATAGAATATGATGTTCATTAATATTTAAGTCATAGGGTTTTATCCATATTTGCCAATCTTTTTCTACAGCTTTCCAAAGTGCTTTGGAAAGCTGAGCAATTCGTTGACTATAAAGCATTGCTTCTTTCATCGTATAAAACTGTTCTGTCATGTCCAACCCTTCTTTCTCGATTCTTTTCTTTCGAACATTATAGCAAGAAAGTATGTATGTGGAAATATAATATTATTCAAAATATAATAATTTTATAAAAAAAGAGAAATGCGTTTAATCATGAAGTTGACTAAATGCATTCCTCTTTTTTTAATTTACTACCTTCTCTTTCGGTTTTGGAAGTGTTCTTTCTAATTCTTCAATTGCTTGTTGGATGGAACTAATTTCTGCTTGGAGTTGATGCTGAAGTGGAGTGGTTTCGCGCTTCCATTCAGTGATATCCTTTTTAAGCCCCTGGATTGTTTCAGGCACTACTTTCTTTGACTCTTTACTTAACCGGCTTATTGAACTTTTTAAATCTTGTAATTTTATTTTAACTTCCGCAAGCTTGTCCTTATAATCCAGTGAAGTTGTTTTAATGGAAGATCGAAGCTGACTACCTGATTGTGGAGTCGAAAGAAGCACGGAAACCGAACCTGCGATTGCACCAGTAGCAATTCCTATTAAAAATTGTGAAACTTTCATTTCATCACCCCTTTATATGTATTATTCCTTTCCTTACAATAATTAAAACATAATTTTCTGTACAAAAAAAGCTTTCCTATTAAAAGGAAAGCTAGTAATAGTAATTTAAGCTGTTAAGGCAGTTTCAAATTTTGAGCGTTTTATTAACTTTCCAATTATCGGATAAATAATGAAGAATGCAACCGCATTTATAGCCACTGCAGGGAGTACAACTGCTACTAATAAGCCCATAAATGGTACATCTGCTCCAATTAGGAAAATCGCACTTGATAAGAAAACTACGCCAGATATTAATGTGCCGATACATGTTAGCACTATAGCAACAGGTAACTTTTTTGCGTATTTATTGATTAATAGTACTAAACCGAAGAAAACAAACGCTGTTACGCTTTTATCAATCACGTTTGGAATAAATCCTCCTGGGAATGTAGAAAACAATCCCGAAATGATTCCAGTAGTAATTCCAAGTAAGAAAACGCTTTTAACCTCTGGAAATAATAATATACTGATAAACATCATTGTTAACATGAAATCTGGTTTCATCCCACCATTAAATCCTGGGATAACAATATAAAGAACTGCACCTACACCTACTAATAGGGACATTAATACTAAATTTTTTGTATTCAATTCTCATCTCTCCTCAGCTTTTCTAAGCTCTATTTGTAAGATTCCTCTAACGTATCCTCTTGACCGCTAGCAAGTAACTTACCTAGATTCTAATTCTTTTCGAATCTAAATGCAACAACTAATTGTTTAGCTTTTCATATACCTCTTTTGCAAAATCTTGGATAATTTCAGGTGAATATGTTTTTTCTTTTGTATTCCATGTTGCACGGAACCCGTCTGTTTGGTCGTATCTAGGAATGAAGTGTAAATGGAAATGAAATACACTTTGTCCTGCAGGCGCACCGTTATTGTTTAATAGGTTCATTCCTACTGGGCCATATGCATCTTTTAAAGCAGAAGCGATTTTAGGAACTACTTTAAATAGATTACTTGCTTCTTCTTCTGATAAATCATACACATTTTCTTTATGGTTTTTTGGTATTACAAGTGCATGGCCTTTTGTCAGAGGCATAATATCCATAAAGGCGTAAACATGCTCATCTTCATAAATTTTTGCGCTAGGAATAGAACCATCAATTATTTTGCAAAAAATACATTCACTCATGAAAAAACCTCCTATTCATTCTTACGATGAGTTTACCATATAATATATAGATTGGGGTGGATGAAAGAAGATTTTTCCTATTAGCTTTGGTAAACTATTTATTAGAGATGAGGTGCAGAAATGACAGTATTAGAAGTAAATAATGTGACAGGCGGCTATACAAGGAAGCCGGTTTTACATGATCTAACTTTTTCGATTGGTAAAGGAGAATTAGTTGGATTAATTGGATTAAATGGAGCAGGGAAGAGTACAACTATTAAGCATATCATTGGAACAATGAACGCTGCACAAGGTGAGATTCGATTAAACGGAAAAACGATGAAAGAAGACCCAGAAATATACCGTTCTTCTTTTTCTTATATTCCAGAAACACCTGTGCTATACGATGAACTAACATTAATGGAGCATTTGCAATTGACAGCTATGGCTTACAACTTAGAACCATCTGTATTTGAGGCACGAAAGGAATCTTTGTTAAAAGAGTTTCGTATGGAAAAAAGGCTTAACTGGTTTCCTTCCCATTTCTCAAAAGGAATGCGTCAAAAAGTTATGATAATGTGTGCTTTTTTAGTGAGTCCATCATTATATATTATCGATGAACCATTTGTGGGACTAGACCCATTAGGAATACAATCACTCCTAGATCAAATGAAAGCAAGAAAAGATGAGGGAGCATCCGTACTTATGTCGACGCATATATTATCTACTGCAGAAAGATATTGTGATCGAATTTTACTTTTACACAACGGGAAAATTAGAGCACAGGGGACAATGGATGATTTGCGGGCTGTTTTTAATATGCCATATGCGACATTAGATGATTTATATATCGAAATGACGAAGGAACAAAACGATGAAAAACTTGCGTGAAGTATGGAATAAACGGTTTGTTTTTTATATAAATGAGTTGCAGAAATACTTAAAGTTTATAGCAACTGGTCATATTGCGGTTGTCTTTGTTTTTGCAATTGGAGCAGCAGGATATGCCTATAGTGAATGGTTAAAAACAGCCCCAACCGATTTCCCGGCTTTTTTACTCGTAGCTTTTGTATTGAGTTTGTTTTTAGTGATAAGTCCCCCTGTCACATTAATGAAACATGCCGATGGAGTTTATTTTCTTCCTTTGGAGACAAAACTACCCGATTATTTAAAGCTTGCTTTAAGATGGACATACTTTTCAAGTGTCTTTGTTTCTATCGCAGTTTATGTTGTTTCAATTCCTTTGTTAACTAAAATAGGCGGTTTATCTAAAAATGAGATTTTCTTTTTATTTTTAATTTTACTTGTACTAAAAAACTGGAGCATTCAAGTGGAATTTAATTACCGATGGGCTTCAAATGGTAAGTACGTTTGGATAGATCGTTTTGTAAGATTTCTTTTAATATTCTCCGTATTTTACTTTCTCATGAGTGGTTATTATATAGTTTCTATTGGAGCAGTTGTAATTGGGGTGATATACCTCATAGTTTGGCAAAAGAAAAAGAAAGAGATTGCATATCCATTTGATCATTTTATAGAAGTGGAACAATCCCGAATGATGCGTTTTTATCGATTTGCCAATATGTTTACTGATGTCCCACATATTAGAGGTAAAAAGAAAAGAAGAAAATGGCTGGATGGCTTTTATAAACTTGCACCATTTGCACAAAAAAATGCTCAGTTATATCTAGTGTTACGTACGTTTATTCGAACAGATGATTATTTTTATTTATGGGTTCGATTGACCTTTTTATCTGTAGTAGGCGCTATTTTTATTCCTTTCCCAATCGTTGCGATTATTTTCACAGGTGCTTTAGCATTTGCCTCGGTAATTCAGCTAAAACATGCCCTTCTTTCAGGACATGAATTTCGAATGGATTTACTATTTCCAATAGATTCGAATGCTAGAAAAATAGCTGTAAATAAGTTGCTTCGCATTATACAATTTGTACAGGCATTATTTGTCTTGTTAGCGATCTTAATTTTTTCAGAATACACTAACCTCATGCTTTTAGTGCCACTTGCTATATATGTAGTCTCTGAAATAACCCTTCGAATGAGTAAGCAATAAAAAGAAGGCTGCTGTAAATGAGACTAATATGTTCGGTTAAAGTGGGGGAAAATAGGAACTATTAAATTTGCGTAAAAAAGAGCAACTGATTGAGTTCGGTTGCTCAGATTATATTTATTTAAATGGGATAGAACAGGTTTTCCGAAGCTTACCGCTCGTATACAACGGGCGGTCGCTTCTTGAAACCAATAAAATGCTACCTTATTATTTTCTATGTACTCCGATTTTATTAACTATTTGTTTATTACAAATGTTTCCCAACCGTCATACTCTCCTTTGTATTTTTCCGAAACCTCTACTAAAAGGTCTGTTACTTCATTTATTGAAGTAAAATCAACAGAATCAATTCTAGAAATAGAAAGCGAGTATTTTCCTTCTTCACTCATTTCTGTCGATTCTTCCTCTATGGAAAAACCTTCTTTTTTAATAGCCTTAATAAAACGTTTTAGTGTTTTAATGTTTTCAAAGTATAGCCAATGTTCAACTTTACGAGGTACTTCCAATGCATCCCCAGATTCTTCTAAGGAATCAACTACTTTGCGGTTACCCATATGTTGTTGTTGATATTGATTAGGGTATAAAAAGTCAAAATAAAATTCCCAATTTTCATCCTCTTCTATATTAAAAATTTCAAATTCATATCCAGTTGGTTTAATAAATTGATCAACAGCCTCTGTTAAATAGTTTTTTTCTTCTTGATTGGAATAGAAAATAATATCTCTTATCCCGTCTGTTGTAATTCTACCAATGTTAATAATGTTTTTAAGACTTACAAATTCATTCAAAGAATCTTCCATTTCATTTATTTTCTCAGCCTCGGATCCAATCGGAAATCCTTCTTCATTCGGCTCTTTTATTTTTAGTCTGACGGCGATAGCCTGACTATATTCTTCCGTGTCTATTTCTTGCCATACATCCATATCTAAAACAAATGAAGCTATTTTCTCATCAATATAGCCAAAGTATATATCCCAATGTTCTGACATTATTAAACCCTCCAAATCATTAGTTTCTCTAAGTAAACAAATATAACAGTGCACTTCTGCTAATTCAACATCTATTAATATAAAATTGTTAGAGTTTCTCATGTAACAGTGATTCTATTCAATTAAATTCCGTTAGCTTATCCAATTCGTAACAGTTTAGCTCGGGTTCTAACAAAAACCTTGAAAATCAGATACCATTGATTTAACAACAAAAATGAAGGCATCAATTATCTGCTAATTGTGCCTCCATTTATTTTGTGATTTATTATTTTTGATAATTTATTGCAGCGGTTCCTAACGTTTTAGCTGCGATTAGCATGGCACGTTCATCAAAGTCAAACTTTGGACTATGATGTGGGAAGACTTCACCTTGAGGCATAGCCCCCGTGAAGAAAAATGTTCCAGGAATGTTCTCTAAATAATAGCCAAAATCTTCGCCAATCATGAGGAGCTCAGATTCTTGAACCTTTTCAACTCCGGGAATTTCATTTGCTATAGATGCTAGAAATTCTGTTTCTGATTTATGGTTAATAACTGGCGGATACCCTCTATCGAAGTTAAATGAGTATGTACAGTCGGCTGTCAGACATGTTCCCTTAATAACACGTTCTAGTTCATTTTCCATCAAATCACGAACTTCTGCATTAAAAGTACGCACTGTACCAGCAAGTTTAACAGAATCTGCAATAATATTGAATGCATTTTCGGCTACAAAAGAACCAACTGATAGAACAGCAGCTTCTGTTGGATTTACTCTTCTAGAAACTAGCTGTTGCAAATTTACAACTAACTGAGAAGCAACTAAGATTGCATCCTTCGCTTGATGAGGATTGGCACCATGACCACCCCTACCTTGAATAGTTATATGAAAACGGTCGGCAGCTGCCATAATAGGTCCGGATTTATATTCAATTGTGCCAAGGGGGGTTAATGACCACAAATGCGTACCGAAAATAACGTCGACACCTTCTAAACAGCCTGCATCAATCATCGGCTTAGCTCCACCCGGCGCATATTCTTCCGCATGTTGATGGATAAAAACAAATTCACCAGATAATTGGTCTTTCAATTCATTGATTGATCGAGCGAGAATAAGTAGTGTGGCAGTATGTCCATCATGTCCGCAAGCATGCATTACTCCGGCAACTGTTGATTTGTATGGGACATCCTTTTCATCTTGTATTGGAAGTGCATCAAAGTCAGCGCGTAGTGCAACTGTTTTTCCAGGAAGTGCACCTTTAACTCTTGCCACAACTCCATTCCCACCTACATTTGCTTGAAAAGGAATTCCTAATTCTGTGTAAAAGTCTTGAATATATTTTGCTGTTTTTGTTTCTTGAAAGGATACCTCAGGATGCATATGTAAGTAACGGCGAATTGAAACCATATCGTCAAAAGAGTTCTCTAATTTGTTTAATAATTCTGCTGTCAAAATCCTCGCCCCCGTTAATTTCTTTTTGTTATATTATAACAGAAAAAAAGAAGCTTTCATCTCAAGCTTCTTCAGGCAATGATTTATAGGTAGATACATAAGGGGCACTTGTGAAAATCTTTTGCTTATCTGCTACATGGTCAAAATTTAATGGATTTGATTTTTTCCATACTTCAAAACTGTTTGGTCCAGACCATTCTGTTAAAATAATATACGTGTCGGACTTCAAGGGCTTTAGTACACGGAGAGCGATAAAGCCAGGCTCTTTTTCAACTGTTTCAGTTAATTTGGTATACTGATATTCAAATATAGGACGTCCTTCATCGGAAAGAGGTATGTGTTGCAAAACGAAATACCCTTTTTCGGAAAACCTACCATAAGACTCTAGAATTTCATATTTACGTGGTACTTGGAAAACAGACTTGCCAGAAGTTTCATGAATCAGAACAGAGTTACCTACACCATGCAAAAGAAACAAATCTTCGTTTGGATGCTTCTTTTTAATCGAATCCATAAATTCAGGTGTTCCAGATGTTATATAAAAGTTCATATAATTACCTCCACTTTCTTTATTGATAATACTTTTCCCCTTAAAGTCAAATTAAAAACTCTATTTCAAAATAAAGACTGGAAATGCAGGACAAATTTATGACAATTACATTATATTTATATACAATAAGCAAGAGAACGTCTATAGTTGAGACGTATATTGAACAGGGTACAGTTATATAGAAGAAAGGTAGGAAAAGGGAATGTCAACTTTTAATGATACAATACTACGTGCAGCTCGTGGAGAAGCAGTAGATCACACACCAGTATGGTATATGAGGCAGGCAGGCCGTTCACAACCAGAGTATAGAAAAATTAAAGAAAAATACTCTTTAGAACAGATTACGCATGAGCCTGAGTTATGTGCCTATGTAACACGTCTTCCAGTAGAAAATTACAATGTGGATGCAGCTATACTATATAAAGATATCGTAACTCCTCTAACTGGAATTGGAGTAGATGTAAAAATAAAAGCGGGTGTTGGCCCTGTCATTTCGAATCCGATTCGAACTGTGCAAGATGTGTATAATCTTGGGGACCTATCACCAGAAGATGATGTACCTTTTGTTTTAGAAACGATTAAACTTCTAACAACGGAACAATTAAATGTTCCACTAATCGGATTTGCAGGTGCACCTTTTACATTGGCAAGTTACATGATTGAAGGTGGCCCTTCGAAAAGTTATAACAAAACGAAAGCATTTATGGTTTCTGAATCTCAAGCATGGTTTGCTCTAATGGACAAGCTAGCTGATATGATCATTGTTTATATCAAAGCACAAGTCAAAGCCGGAGCTAAAATGATACAAATTTTTGACTCTTGGGTTGGAGCTTTAAACGTAGCAGATTATCGTATTTTCATTAAACCAGTAATGACACGTATTTTCAATGAGCTTCGTGAGACAGGTGTTCCTTTAATAACGTTTGGTGTTGGAGCTAGTCACTTAGCAATGGAATGGCATGATTTGTCGGTGGATGTAGTCGGAATCGACTGGCGTTTATCTATTGAGGAAGCGCGTGCTAAAGGATTAACAAAAACGCTTATGGGGAACCTAGATCCTTCTTATCTGATTGGTAATTGGGAAGAAATCGAAAAACGTGCAAAAGTTATTGTAGAACAAGGAGTAGCAAATCCAGGACATATCTTTAATCTTGGACATGGTGTATTTCCAGAAGTAGATCCGGACACGCTGAAGCGCTTAACGACATTAGTACATGAATATAGTAAAGAATTGATTGCAGCAAAATCTAACTAAACTATCTTGAGGTGATACGAATGAAAAAAACAATGGGATTACTAGTAATGGCATATGGAACACCATATGAAGAAGCAGATATAGAACGCTACTATACACATATCCGTCATGGACGTAAACCAAGTGAAGAGCAATTGGCCGACTTAACAGGTCGCTACAAAGCAATCGGAGGAATTTCTCCACTTGCTAAAATTACAGAAAACCAAGCGAAAGGTCTTTGTGAACGTTTAAATGAAATTCAAGATGAAATTGAATTTAAATTATACATTGGATTAAAGCATATTGAACCTTACCTAGAAGATGCAGTGGCTGAAATGCACAAAGACGGTATTACAGAAGCAGTTTCCATGGTATTGGCTCCTCACTTCTCAACATTCTCGATTAAATCGTATAACGGTCGAATTAAAGAAGAGGCAGAAAAACTTGGCAACTTAAAAATTACATCCGTTGAAAGCTGGTATGACGAGCCTAAATTCATTCAATATTGGACCGAAAAAGTTGGCGAAGAATTTGCGGCGATGTCTGAAGAGCAACGTGAGAAAGCTTGCTTAATCGTTTCAGCGCATTCTTTACCAGAAAAAATTAAAGAGCTAGGCGATCCATACCCAGATCAATTAAAAGAAACTGCTGACTTAATCGCAAAAGCAGCTGGCGTGAAAAACTATGCTGTTGGCTGGCAAAGTGCGGGACAAACTCCAGAACCATGGATTGGTCCAGATGTACAAGACTTAACACGTGAATTACATGAAGAAAAAGGCTTCACAACATTCGTTTACACTCCAGTTGGATTTGTAGCAGAGCACTTAGAAGTGCTATACGATAATGACTACGAATGTAAAGTAGTTTGTGACGAAATCGGCGCAACCTATGTTCGTCCAGCTATGCCAAATGCACAACCTCTTTTCATCGATGCAATGGCAGACGTAGTATTAAAACACTTAAAAGCTTAATCATAGAAAGCCTCTAGCATAGTTCTCGCTAGAGGTTTTTTATTGTTCGAAAAAAAGTATCTCAGAAAATCTCTGGGAATCTCAGAAAATCCCGGGAGTATCTCAGAAAATCTCGGAGTATCACAGAAAATCTCTAGGTATCTCAGAAAATATCTAGGTATCTCAGAAAATCTCATACGAATCTCATAAAATCGCGTGAGTATCTCAGAAAATCTTGGGGTATCTCAGAAAATCCCGGGAGTATCTCGGAAAATCTCCAAGTATCTCAGAAAAACCCGGGCCAATCTCAGAAAATCCCACTTTTCATCCGATATACTGTTTTTCTTCCATGATTGATGCTCTGTAAATTGCACTTCTTCAACATATAGTATGCTTCATGTGAAGAAGATAAACCGAAAAAGTCTTTGCATTCGGCAGTGGTGATAGAATCTTTGATTAATAAAAAATAATCATCTATATTATGTGCAATAGGATTACGATCAACAGCTTTACAATTGGTGCATTTCCATGTTTTATTAGTTATTTTACATAAGGATTTACCACAGTTTTTGCATAGCAATCCTCTAATGAGAGTTTCAGGATGTATATTCCATCTTTCACAAAGAGGTTTTTGTTGAAACGTACTTCGCCTCAATTGTATTTTCTTAATTACTTCCTCAAATTGAGAAGTGTTTATGCGGTCCTCTTTTGTGTTAAGACTTTGAATATAAAGAGGGAGATTTTTACGAAAGAAAATAGGCTCGCCTGTGGGTACATTTTCTAAAATGACACGATTAGAAGAATAAACAATTGCTTTAAATATAGGGAGAGGCAATTGCATTTGCCCAATAGCGTGTATATGTCTATTGATTTGCGTGATTGGGCATTCGAAGGGTGTTCTTACTCCATCAAGGTTCCGTATAACCTGTCCTTTATGTGGTTGAAAAGTAATCGTTCCAACCATATTTTTCACTTCAATAATGAGTAAGTATTTTTTGGTAACAATAAGCGTATCTAACTGAATGTAAATATAATCATGGATTTTCAACTGAAGGTCAGTAAAAATGTACAGGTCTTTTGGGAAACTTACTTCCAAAATACTGCGGTCTACTAGTTGTTCTCCAGCAAAACCTGCTTCTATTTTATTTAATTGTTCGCATATTTCATTTGTCTTTGGATGTGAGGTGTGAAGTCTAATGAGAAGTCGATTTGATGCTATGTGGAATTGCGGAGGATTTCGAGAAATAATTGTTATCAGCCCCTTTTTTATTAGCGTATCAGACAAATAAATTATCTCCTAATTGCGACTATTCCATTTTTGATTGATTTTTCGATGTATTTCAATCTTTTTTCACAGATTTCGGCTAGAATGGTTAAAAAGGAGGCGAATTCTTGAGAAAAATAATCGGTTTATTCTTTTTATGTGGAATGCTGTCAGCCTGTTCGGATAAAACATTTCCACCCATTGATTCGTCTACGGATTTTGTAGCAAGCTTAAACACATTGGAGCCATCCATTCAATTTATTTCAAAAAATCTAGAATTAATAGAAACTTGGGAGTTGGATAAGCCATATACGGGATTTTCACATGTCTCAGATGATTACATATTTTTGTATGGTTACACATTAGAAGAAGCAGAACTTTTTCAAATTTCTACGGGAAAACTTATTGCAACTTACCCTGTCCATGAAGGAGCTACCTTTGCATATGCAGTTAAAGAAACTATATATGTTGCAAATGGGAAGGAAAATACGGTTACTTCATATGATGTAAAAGGGAATGAAATTGCTAAAGCTGATACTGGTCGATATCCGATGTCGATGATTGCAGATCATAACAATTTGTACGTTATTAATTTCAAAGACACGATATTGTCTGTCTACAATATAAATGATTTAAAATTAGTTACTACTTGGGAAATACCTACATCCTCCCACGGTCTACATTTGGTTGATAACGAGCTTTGGGTTGGTGGACATGGTGCAGGAAGCCAGGCAAATAAAGTTATTAGCAAGTACAATATACAGAGCGGAGAACTGCAGGGAGAAATGGAAGCACCAATGATGCCTATAGATTTTGCGGATGCGTCTGATGGATTCGTTTATGCTGTTAGTCATGGTAATAATTATGTTTATAAATTCACTAAAGGAGGAGAACTGGTTTCTTCTATTAAAGTTGGAGCCAATCCTTTCTCCATTACTTCTTTTGGCGAAAGCCTTGTAGTAGCAGGTTATGACGATCATCAAGTTTACTTCTTACAAAATGGAGAAGTAATAAAGAAGGTATCAGTTGGTAAAGGGCCTTTTCAACTGATTAAGAGGGAGGCAAGTAAATGACGACTATATTAGTTGTAGATGACGAACAGGATATGCGAAAACTAGTTGAAATGCATTTACAAAAGGCTGGCCTCCAAGTAATCCAAGCTGAAAACGGGAATCAAGCAATCGAACTTCTACAAAGTACAGAAATCGATCTTATTCTCTTAGATGTTATGATGCCTGAAAAGGATGGGTTTGCTGTTTGTGAAGAGATTCGTCAGTTTTCTGAAGTTCCTATTATTTTCTTAACAGCGCTTGATGCAAAGAGCGATTTAGTAAAAGGACTACAGCTTGGTGGAGATGATTATGTTGTAAAGCCATTCACGGCAATGGAGTTAACTGCTAGAATCAATGCAATACTTAGAAGAACTGGATATTCCTCGAATAATGATATTATAACAAAGGGAATATTAGTAAATGACATTGTGGGGAGACAACTCAAGAGAGATGGTTTTAAAATTGTCCTTACCTTGAAAGAATATGAACTCATCTATTTATTCATGGAGAATGAAGGAAAAGTTTTCTCTAGGGAGCAGTTGCTAGAATTGCTTTGGGGTATACAGTATGAAGGTGGTACACGCACTGTTGATACGCATATAAAAACGCTTCGTCTGAAACTTGGTGAAGTTGCTGGGAAATACATTGATACAGTTTGGGGAATAGGATATCGTTTTGAGGTTAAAGAATGAAAAAGTTATCCTTTAAAATTTGGATGCTGTTGCTTGTCTTTATTGCTACTACCATTGTTTTCTTAGTCGTATTTACAAATTTTTTATATGAGGAGCTGTATGTGCAACATACGGAGAACTCTATGAAAGAGGTTGCAGAAAATTTACATCGTACATATGATGGTGGAGTTGTCTCAGACGAATTTATTAAACAAACAGAAGAGTATAATCGTTTTTCGAATATAGAAGCTTTTACTGTTCGAAATCCGAGGGAATTGAGTGCATGCGTTCCTTTCGATATCGACTATGACAGTTTAATAGGAGCAGAGGAGAGAGCAGAACTGCTTGCCGGTAATTCAGTTACGAAAAGAGGGTTTGAAAGTAGATTTGATCGAGAAGTTGTATCGGTTATTTACCCTCTTGTCGATGAAAATCGGTTAGAAGGAATTATTTATTTATATGTACCATTAACAAAAATAACCGAAATGGCATCTAAAGATGTTGTCTTTTTAATTGGGATTGTTTCTTTACTGTTAATAGGAATGGCTTATATTAGCCTAAAAAGTCTACAGAAAGTGTTAACACCATTGGCAAGGTTAAAAGAAGCAGCTCTTTCGATGGCAGGCGGAAATTATACTACTCGAGTGAATGTGGAGTCTCAAGATGAGATTGGTGAGCTCGCTCAAACCTTTAACCAAATGGCAGCATCTATACAGGAGGAAGATGAAAAAAAACGAGATTTCCTATCAATTGTTTCGCATGAATTAAGAACACCAATTAGTTATATAAAAGGTTATGGAGAGGCTTTTGAACAAAAGCTTATACCAGAAGAGAAACAAGAAGAAATTTATAAACTAATCGTTCGAGAGGCAGATCGCATGCAAAAGTTAACGAATGATTTGCTAACCGTTGCTAGAGCAGAAAACGATGAAGATGTCGAGACTGGACCGATTGTTTTAGCGGAAGCCATTCGTGAAGTAATTCAGCTCGTACAATCTAACGCTTATGAAAAAGAAATATCATTTATTGTAACGGTTGATGAAGATACCATATTAAATGTGGATGAACCGAAAACAAAACAAATTTTGATAAATGTTTTGGAAAATGCGATTCACTATTCGCCAAACCGGTCCAGTATAAGCATTAGCAATAAAACGACAAAAAAGGATACGACAATTGAAATAAAGGATGAAGGATGTGGTATGGAAAAAGAGCATTTAGCTCATATTACGGAGCGTTTTTACCGCGTGAATAAAGCAAGAAGTCGTTCAGACGGGGGCACAGGATTAGGACTTTCCATTGCCTCCCAATTAGTTGCTATTCAAAAAGGAAAGCTAGAATTTTCTAGTGAAGTTGGAAAAGGAACGACTGTATACATTACATTACCTATTTGGGAGGATTCATTCGAATGAAAAATATTTTAGCTATACTTGCATTAGTAACTTTAACGTTAGTAGGTTGTTCTTCTAAAGATACAACACATGACGAAGGTTCACATAATGAAGGTACTTTAGAAGAGGTTGTAGTAGATATTCAAACAGAAGAGACATTACCTGTTGGAGAGGAAATCATACTTTCAGCAAAAGTTACTCAAGGCGAGGAAGCTGTTAACGATGCGGATAAAGTGGAGTTTGAAGTATGGGAGTCTGGGATGCGCGACCAAAGTGAAATGTTAGAAGGTACTTTCACGAAAGACGGTGTTTACGAAGCTAATTATACTTTTGATCATGATGGTGTCTATTATATGTTTGCCCATACAACAGCACGTGGCCTTCATGTTATGCCGAAACAAGAATTAAAGGTCGGAAATCCTGACATGAGTAAAGTGAAACCAGACGACAGTGATGATTCTATGCATCACGAATAAATACTTGCTAAAAAAACAAAATGAGTGTATTATATTGACTAGATGACCGATTTGGTTTTCTAGTCATTTTTTCTTTAGGGGTGAAATCGATGGATCGGAAGCAGGAAATACTAACAGCAGCAACGAAATCTTTTTCGCTTTTCGGTTATAAAGCTACAACAATGGATCAAATCGCCAAAATTGCAAACGTTGGAAAAGGAACTATTTATACATTTTTCGAAAACAAAGAAGTCCTTTTTCAAGAAATTGTCCTTCAAATGATAGCTGAAATGAAACATGAGGCTACGAAAGCGATTAAAGAGGATGGTTCGTTTCATAAAAATGCTCACGCGGCGTTGATGAAGATGTTGGAGTTTAGAGAAACACATCAGCTATTTGTAAAAATAATAGATGAAGAAAAAGAATTACGAACACCTACCGTTCAACAAGTAGTCCAACAAGTGGAACAAGCAATAGTTTCGTTTGTGAAAGAAAAGATTGATAAATATATAGAAAGAGGAGAAATTCGACAAGTTAATAGTGAACTTGTAGCATATTTACTATTAAAAACGTATCTTGCTCTAGTGAATGATTGGAACATAACTCATGACCAATCTTTATCGGAAGATGAAATTTCAACTATTATTCAAGATACTATCTTTCGTAGTCTCTTAATTTGAGACTCCTTTTTTTGAAGAAAAATGACCGAATGAATATTATGGTCAATTAGTTTTGGAGGGAAAAATATGATAAAAGCAGAATGGAAAGCAATCTTTAAAAACCGGAAAGTATTGGTTTCAATTATTGCGGTGTTATTTATACCAGTTTTGTATGCGGGCATGTTTTTATGGGCATTTTGGGATCCTTATGCAAAATTGAGCGATCTACCAGTTGCTATTATCAATAGCGATGAAGGGGTAGATTATAACGGGACGAAACTGGCTCTAGGAGAAACATTAACGGATAAACTGATAGATAGTGAACAGTTTAATTTTGAATCTGTCTCCAAGAAGGAAGCAGAACAAGGATTATTAGATCAAGATTATTATTTACTAATTGAAATACCAAGTAATTTTTCACAGCATGCAACAACATTATTAGAGGAACAACCAGAAAAAATGGTTATTACGTATAAAGCGAATGAAGGATATAACTTTTTAGCATCACAAATTGGGAACACTGCAATGGAACAAATTCGTGCACAAGTGAATGAAGAAGTTACGACTACTTATGCGGAACAACTATTTTCTTCTATAAACAAACTTGGTGATGGATTCGCTGAAGCATCAGACGGAGCAGGTCAATTAAAAGACGGTGCATCTGAACTTAACGATGGAGCAAGTGATTTAAAAGGTTATTTAGAGCAACTTGCAAGCAGTACAATAGAGCTTCGTGATGGAACTACTACAGTTAATTCAGGAATACAAACTGCTGCCGAAGGTTCTACCCAATTAAATACTGGTCTCTCTCAATTGTCTGATGGCTCAACACAACTTGCAGATGGGGCAAGTCAAGCCGCAACAGGAGCTGGGTCATTACAAACAGGTATTCAGCAGTACACAGAAGGAGTAGCAAAGCTAAATGAAAGTTATCAATTATTAAGTGAGAAAGACAAAACTTTGTTAGCATCATTAGCCCAACTACAAAATAGTTCTGCAAATTTAAATGATAGTGCTACCCAATTAGCACAAGGGTCGACAAATGTAACAGCTGGGATACAAGCATTATCCAAACAACTGGAACAACTAAGTGCCGCATTACCAGAAGAACAGTCAACTGCATTAAAGGAATCACTGAAACAGCTGGAGACTGGTAGTTCAACTGTATCAGCAGGGTTAGAAAAATTAACTAGTGGTACAGCCGCTTTGGAGAGTGGAACAGCTAAAGTGCATGATGGAGCTGAACAACTAAGTGCTGGTTATTCACAGGCACAACAAGGTATATCAAAACTAAATGATTCTTCTTCTGCATTAGTAGAAGGCTCAACTAGTCTATCCACAGGTACAAGTACGTTAGCAGCAAAAATGAAAGAGCTTCAATCCGGAATACAACAAGCTTATACTGGTTCAAATAGTTTGGTTAGTGGCTTAAATCAATTAGCAGCTGGGTCCACACAACTACAAACTGGAACCGGAACACTTGCAGAAAAATCTGGTGAACTAGCAGCTGGTTCTACAAAACTAGCAGATGGAACAAAAGCTTTGGTCGATGGTACAAATACACTGCAATCTAGCCTTAAAGACGCTAGTAAAGAAGCGGGAGACGTAAGTGCCACAGATGATACATTCAATATGGTTGCCGCTCCTGTTGAAGTAAAAACAGAAGAAGTGAATGCAGTTCCAAACTATGGAACAGGATTTACACCATATTTCTTATCACTTGGTTTATTTGTTGGTGCGTTACTAATCTCCATTGTATTCCCATTCGTACAACCTGCTATTACGCCTTCTAGTGGAGCGAAATGGTTTACAAGTAAGGTTACCGTTCTTGCCGCTGTTGGAATTATCCAATCGCTTATTGTTGTTATAATTGCATTATTTGCATTAAAACTAGAAACTCAAAGCATAGGGATGTTCATTTTAACTGCAATCATCACTAGCTTTACTTTCTTAGCAATGATTCAATTGTTCGTGACTGTATTCAGTGATCCGGGAAGATTTTTAGCGATAATTGTGTTAATTCTTCAGTTAACAACTAGCGCTGGAACATTCCCATTAGAGTTACTTCCTGAGCCATTACAATTTTTCAACAAATTATTACCAATGACTTATTCAGTTCAAGCATTTAAAGCGTCTATTTCTTCAGGCGATGTTAGTCAAATTTGGTTTAATAATAGTGTGTTAATTGGTTTCATGGTTGCTTGCTTGGCATTAACATTTGGTTATTTCATGTTATTGTTTTCAAAACGACACTCCAAACAAACAGCTGAAGCATAATAATCAATGCCTATCCAACATAAGGATAGGCATTTTTTATATATGATAAATATCTGAAGCTTACCCCTCGCTTTTTGACCGAACCCCATTGATTTCCGTTCCAGGCGGACGCTTTCCGCCGGCATGGCTTCAGCCGCTTCCCTTGCTCCTGCGCAAAGCTCGTCGCAAAAAACAATGCTCCTGCGCAAAGCTCGTCGCAAAAAACAATGCTCCTGCGCAAGCTCGTCGCAAAAATTAATTTCGCTACGCTCAGTCCAGGGGCTTCAGCTCATGCTATTCCGGCACGAGTCGCCGCATGAAACGAAAATCAACTATTGTATGCTTACAATAAAGCCTTTCTTGATAAATTAAAGTAAATGAAAGAAATAAGGTACTTTATGCTCAAAAAACAATTACATTTAAAACGTAAATTATTCAGTGACCTCGTCACGCTCCTGCAGGATCACGTCTGTCTCTTTATTTTCGCAGGAGTCGAGCGGAGCTTCTCCAAACTAATAAAATGCTACCTTATTATTTTCTACATACTCAGAAAGAATAATCTTAAGTTAATAGAAAATGATAACTAAAACTAAAAATAATTAACTAGACAATTAGCAAACCTCTATTTGTTTACAAACTACAATGCCTATCCATTATAAGGATAGGCATTTTGCACGAAAAAAACCAGCTAGAATGGGGAATAATCTAGCTGGCATTTCAAAAAAATTAAATGGAATTACAATTATCACATTGATTACCATAGCACTCATGCTGCTCTTCAATTGTTTCACCGCATGTAGCACATTTTTTCTCAGGCAGGTTACGGAAAAATTCAATTACGTTTTCTAACATAGTTGTTCCACCTCCATCTGTTATATAACTGTTTAAGTTAAATTGATTGTAATATAACACAGAATCATTTGTCAACACATTCCGTAGTTTTTTGTTAAAATAGGTCTAAAGGAGAGATGATCATGTATTTTATTGATAACAAAGGAATAACAGACCCACGAATTAACCTTGCAATTGAAGAGTATGCTTTAAAAACAATGGATGTTGAAAAGGATTCTTTTCTTCTGTTTTACATAAATCAGCCTTCCATTATCATTGGAAGAAATCAAAATACAGTGGAAGAAATTAATACAGACTTTGTAGAGAAAAATGGAATTATACCTGTTCGCAGACTTTCAGGTGGCGGTGCAGTGTATCATGACCTAGGGAATCTAAACTATAGTTTTCTAACAAAAGATGACGGGGAAAGCTTCCGCAATTTTAAAAAATTTACACAACCAGTTATAGATGCACTTGGTAAAATGGGTGTGGCTGCTGAGCTTTCTGGAAGAAATGATATTTTGGCAGAAGGGAAAAAAATATCTGGTAATGCACAATATTCTACGCGTGGAAGAATGTTCAGCCATGGTACTTTAATGTTCGATACAGAGATTGATGCAGTTGTATCAGCGTTAAAGGTGAGTAAAGAAAAAATTGAGTCTAAAGGAATTAAATCAATTCGTAGCCGCGTAACAAACATTTCTGATTTAATGGAAAACCCGATGACAATTGAACAGTTTCGCTCAGAAATTCTTGCCTCTATTTTTGGTGGAGCAGAGAATGTACAATATTGGGAACTTACAGAAGAAGATTGGAAAAACATTCATAAGCTTTCGGAAGAACGTTATCAACAATGGGATTGGAATTACGGTAAATCACCTAAATTTAATATAAAACACTCCCACCGTTTCCCAACTGGAGGAGTCGACGTTCGATTAGAAGTAAATAAAGGTATTATAGAAGAAGTGAAAATCTATGGTGATTTCTTTGGTGTCGGTGATATGGAAGAAGTAGAAAAACTATTAGTCGGTAAACTATATAGTAAACAAGCTATAGAAGAGGCACTTGAACCAATCGACGTTCCAAAGTACTTTGGCGGTATTTCAAAAGAAGAATTAGTACAGCTCATCTATTAATAATTATTGAAAAGTTTTATATATTTACCTATGTTAGGCTCAGACTGTAGACAAACTCAAATAAACGAGTTGTTTACAGTCTTTTTTGATAGAACAGGTTTTCTGAAGCTTACCGCTCGCTTTCCGCGGGCGTTGCCCTAACCTCCTCGCAGCGCTGCTAACTATTCCCGCGAGAGTGTCTCCTTTTTCAACGAACTTCTATAAATACTAATAAAAAAAATTATTAATGGAATGATGGTTTACTAAATGAAAAGCGGATAATAGTTAATTGGAGTGGAAGGTGGCGACTCCAGCCGGAATAGTATGAGCTGAAGACCCTGGACTGAGCGTAGCGAAGGAAGCGGCTGAAGCCATGCCGGCGGAACGCGTCCGCCTGGAACGGAAAGTAACGGGTCCAATGTAAAATTCGAGTATGTGAACAACTTGTCGTTTACATACTGTTAATAATTAACATAGCCAACTAGATAAAAACCATCATTTTTAGTTATCAGAGCATACATTTTAAATTGGAATTTATACAATTTAATTACAGTCTAGTCTTCAAGCTCGCTGTCGCTTTTCTTTATGATATGATAGAGGGAGATTGCTTGTTGAGGAGGATTCAAGTGACGGAACATCGTGTTTTAGTAGTAGAGGATGATCGTAAAATCGCTGCATTACTTGCAGATACTTTACGTAAATACCATTATGAGGTACATACCATTCAAGATTTCGACAACATTATCGAGGAGTTTCAAATTTTTGATCCTCATCTTATATTATTAGACGTAAATTTACCTTCATATGATGGGTATTATTGGTGCCGACAGCTTCGCCAATATACAACTTGCCCTATAATTTTTGTTTCCGCAAGATCAGGGGAAATGGATCAGGTGTTTGCACTTGAAAATGGAGGAGATGATTTTATAACGAAACCTTTTCATTATGAAATCGTCCTTGCGAAAATACGTAGTCATTTAAGAAGAACTTATGGTGAATATGCAGCGAAGCAGGAAGAGCGAATTGTAAAAGTAGGAAAGTTGCAGCTATTTTTAGAAAGAATGGAACTGCATACTCCTTCTGAAGAAATACCTTTGCAAAAGAAGGAATGTACGATATTAGATTTGCTTATGAGAAGTTATCCAAAACTTGTAACAAGAGAAAAATTGCTTGAGGATTTATGGGATGACCAATCGTTTGTTGATGAAAACACCTTAAATGTTAATATGACTCGAGTTCGGAAAAAGCTTGCTGATTACAAGGTAACATCGACAATTGAAACGGTTCGAGGAGCGGGCTATCGATTGATAGTAAGTCCGGAGGAATCTTAAGATGTTTCGTTTATTTATGCGTGAACATTTAATCTTTCTAATCTTTCAGTTTTTATTAGTATTATTTATTATGCTCTTATATTGGCTAGATGGCTTCCGTAACGTAGATACAGCAATCTATTCAATTGTTATTAGTAGTATATTGACGATCACCTTTTTAGGGACATTATTTGTTAAAAAATATTCTTTTTATAAAAAGATTCTTTCTGTACCAACAAAGATTGAGGTTGTACTCCAAAAAGAAGCCCAATCCCCAGAGATTAAACAGGTGGAATTGTATTTGCAGCATATTTACCGATTGTATCAAAAAGAAGTGCAACTATTATATGCAAGGCAAAATAGGCATTTGCAATTTATGAATAGTTGGGTTCATCAGATGAAAACTCCTATTTCTGTTTTAGAACTTATGATACAGGAAAAAGAAGTGATAGATTCATTAAGTGTGTCGGAAGAAACAGATCGACTAAAAAGAGGGTTAGAGGCTGTTTTAATGAATGCAAGGCTTGATACTTTCGAAGAGGATATGCAAATCGAACAAGTAGATTTAAAACAATTAGTTACGCAAGTTGTGACAGAGAATAAACGCTTATTCATTGGTAATCATGTGTTTCCTGTCATTTCAATTGAGGAAAATTGCATGATTACGACGGATAGAAAATGGATTCATTTTGTTATTGCTCAGTTTTTGACGAACGCAGTGAAGTATACATTTGAGAAAAATAAGAAGGTATATTTTGAAACGACCAAAAAAGACTATAAGATTATATTCTCCGTTAGAGATGAAGGGATTGGAATACCGGCTTCAGATATAAAAAGGGTGACAAAAGCATTTTTTACTGGAGAAAATGGGAGAAAAACAGGCGAATCTACTGGAATGGGCTTATACTTGGCTCAAGAAATTTGCAATCGTTTAGGGCATGAAATGAAAATATCTACTACAGTAGGAGAAGGCACGACTGTCTCTATCATGTTTAAACAGCAGGAACAAGAAGAACGGAGCGAGAATGATGTCGATATTATTACTGGAAGAAGTGACGAAAGTATATGAAGGAAAGGTAGCCCATCTTGCTATCAATCAATTGAGTTTTGAAGTGGAAAAAGGAGAATTCCTTGCCGTAATGGGCCCTTCTGGTAGTGGGAAAACTACATTGCTGAATATTATCTCTACAATCGACCGTCCAACTTCAGGAAACATTTTAATCGATGGAACAGATCCTGTTCAACTTGCAAAGAATGATTTATCACTATTTAGAAGAAGACAGCTTGGTTTTGTATTTCAAGACTTTAATTTGCTTCCAGCATTAACAGTGGAAGAAAATATGGTTTTACCTTTAACACTTGACGGACAACCTGTTGAAGTGATGAAACAGAGGGTAGAGGATATTGCGAAGCACTTAGATTTATCAGGGATACTAGAAAAAAGACCTACCGAAATTTCCGGAGGACAAGCTCAGAGGACTGCTATTGGACGTGCTCTTATACATGAACCTGGCATCATCCTAGCAGATGAACCGACTGGAAATTTAGATTCAAAATCAGCAAAGGATGTACTTGAAATACTCACACAAGTAAATAAAAAAAGTAAAACAACGATTATCATGGTAACACATGATCCAATAGCAGCAAGTTATTGTGATCGTGTTCTATTTATAAAAGACGGAGAATATTTTAACGAAATATATAAAGATGACCGAAGACAAACATTTTTCCAACGCATATTAAATATTTTGTCTTTATTGGGTGGAAATGTAAATGACCTTTCAACAATTCGCTTATCATAATGTAATTCGAAATAGTCGTGTGTATGCTGCCTTTTTTATGGCAAGTATTTTCTCCGTAATGGTGTTTTTTATTTATTCCATGTTGATGTTTCATCCGAATATTGAGGATAAATTCTTAAGAGATATTGCATTTGGTGGAATGCTTATTGCAGAAATTATCCTCATTATTTTTACATTGTTCTTTTTGTTTTATTCGATGAGTGCCTTCCTACAGGCTAGATCTAAAGAGTTCGGGCTATTATTAAATTTAGGTATGGAAAAATCACAATTAAATCGTTTGGTTTTCTTAGAAACAATGATTCTAGGAGCTATATCTATTACGGTGGGGATTTTTTGGGGTTTTGCCTTCTCGAAATTTTTCTTTATGGTTATTCGAGAATTGTTTCTTTTAGATAGTCTACCTCTTTATTTATCTTGGAAGCCATTTACACTAACAATCGTTGTTTTTTTATCCTTATTTATCATTATTTCGATCAGCGGTGTTGTTTTCATTCGTAAAAAAGAAATTATTCAATTGCTTAAAGGATATTGGAAAGCTGATGAGCAAGTAGCGTATGCAAAGTGGAAAGCAATTTTGGGTTTAGTTTTGCTGCTTACTGCCTATAGTCTAGTTCTACTTTCTCTCTTTAAGATGACCTTTTGGATTACGTTTGTCATCATTATCCTTGCGATTGTTGGTACTTACTTGTTTTTCACTGATAGTATGTTGTATATAATAAACCAAATTCGCAAAAGAAAATCCTTTTACTGGCGTCCTTTTCATTTAATTGTTTTTGCGGATGGATCGATTAAAATCCGAGAAAATGCACGTATGTTTTTTGTCGTAACAATCGTATCAACTATCGCTTTTTTGTCAGTGGGAGTTGTTACATCTTTTACTTCCTTTACTGCACAATATCGTGAATTAAATCCGATTAGTATTTTTTACTCCAGTGATTGGGATAATCCTTTTGAGAAAGAACATATTATGAAGCTATCCCAAGAGCTTCAAAGAGAAAGCTTATCGTATGAGCTTGTGAAATTTAATGTGAAAGAGCAAACTTCTTCCAGTTCACAAGAAGTAGTAAATGTGATAAAAGAATCAGAAGTAAATAGCTTGGCGCTTTCATTAAAAATACCTTTAGTTGATTTGACTCAAGGGGAAGCGATATTAGTACCAAACACTCAGGAGGACATAGGAAATCTTAGCCCCCAAGAGGAACAAACTGTGTTAGAAGAGAGCAGTGTACCTATTCATATAATAGGGGAATTCGAACATTATATATTCCCTTCATTAGCAATCAATCAGCGAACAATAATTATTAGCGATGAAGATTTTCAGTTAGTGACAGAGCCTCTGTCTGGCTATGGACTGAAAGAATCTAGGACAACCTTTTATGCCTTTCATGTTCCAGAATGGCTAAGAACAAAGGAAGTAGGAGCAGATATTGATAGAATAATGGTGGAGTCAATGGGTACTTCAAAGGTAAATCCAAATCCATTTTATTTTGTTAATCCAGGTTTAAATTATTCCATCATACGTGCAACATTTTCATTGTTACTATTTACGGGATTACTTGTAGCAGCAGTATTGTTACTTGCAGCAGGAAGCTTTGTGTATTTTAAATTGTATACCGATTTAGAGAGAGATAAGAAACAATATGATGTCCTTCGAAGAATGGGTGTAACCGATCATGAACTAGTAAAAATCGTTAATAGACAATTGATTCCACAATTCTTTTTACCTTGGGGACTTGCCATGGTGCATAGTACATTTTCGTTTATTTACCTACAGGCAGTTTGGGTAGATTTAGCAGCAGTTTCTATCGCGAAAGAAATGCTTTTCGTTTTAATCGCATTCACTGTGATTCAAGTAGCTTATTTTTACTTAATTCGATGGAGATATATAGCCCATATTCAAGCGTATTGACCAAAAAGCATCATGCTACTATGATGCTTTTTTTGTATTCTTTGTTCTTTAATTTTTATTGAATTATCAAAACTTTTTTTATATAATAAATAAAGGGATAATGAATGAATATTCATTCAAATTAATGAGGGGGACGAGAATATGAGTTTAGTTTCACGTGTTCAACAAATTGCTACACAGCATCCTGAAAAAATTGCGTATCATTTTATGGGGTCTGATACGACTTATGCGGAATTTGAACATTCGATAGAACGATTTGCTACTGCACTCCGCTCACTAGGAATTGAAAAAGGAGATCATGTTGGTTTTTTACTTGGAAACTCACCACATTTTCTCATTTCTCTTTATGCTACGATGCGGTTAGGGGCAACTGCGGTACCAATCAATCCTATTTATACGCCTGATGAAATCAGTTATATTGTCAAAAATAGTGATGCTAAAGCAATTATTGCATTAGATGCATTACTCCCTTTAGTTGAAAGAGCAGCAGGTATTTTTACTTCTGTTGAAAATTATGTTATTTGTGAGACTCAAGCGGATACAGTAGAGAAACTAGCTACATTACCGGATTCTTTAAAAGCAAAAGTGAAATCGTTTTCATTTTTAATTAAGTCTACTACACCTGATGTTATACCTGTAGAAGTTTCAGAAGAGGATACTGCTGTAATTTTATATACTTCAGGGACAACAGGTCATCCAAAAGGGGCAATGCTTACATATAAAAATATTTATTCTAATGCACGAGATGTAGCGGAGTATTTAAGTATTAATACGGATGACCGTGTCATTACAACTCTTCCTGTATTCCATGTATTTGCGCTTACGGTTGTCGTTAATGCTCCATTATTAGTTGGAGCCACATTATTATTAGTTCCTAAATTTAGTCCACAAGATGTATTTAAAATTGGCAAAGAGCATAAGGCAACAATTTTTGCTGGAGTTCCGACAATGTTCAATTTCTTGTATCAATATCCAGAAGGAGATGTAGAAGATTTTTCAACGATTCGTTTAGCAATTTCTGGTGGTTCTTCATTACCAGTTGCATTACTACATAACTTCGAGGAAAAATTTAACGTGCGTATTTCAGAAGGCTACGGATTATCGGAGGCCTCCCCAGTAACATGCTTCAATCCGATTGACCGTGAACGTAAGCCAGGATCCATTGGAACAAATATTGTCAATGTGGAGAATAAAGTAGTAAACGAGCTTGGAGAAGAGGTACCTGTAGGCGAAGTAGGAGAACTAATCGTTAAAGGTCCAAACGTCATGAAGGGCTATTATAAAATGCCTGAAGAAACGGAAAACGCTATTCGAAATGGTTGGTTGTATACAGGAGACCTTGCAAGACAAGACGAGGAAGGTTACTTCTACATAGTCGATCGCAAGAAAGATATGATTATAGTAGGAGGATACAATGTTTACCCACGTGAAGTGGAAGAAGTTTTGTTTGGACATCCAGGTATTGTGGAAGCGGCTGTAGTTGGTATTCCTGACCTTAACTTTGGGGAAGAGGTATTAGCATTTGTTGTGAAAAAAGATACGTCTTTAACTGAAGAGGAGCTACATGAATATTGTGCTGAAAAACTTGCAAAGTACAAAATACCTAAGAAGTTTGAATTTTTAGAGGAACTTCCAAAAAATACGACAGGAAAAATATTACGTCGTTCATTAAAAGAACAAACTGTTCAATAGAATAATTAACTGCTCCTTTTATAAGGTGCAGTTTTTTTATATGATTAAGAAGGGAAATGATTTCGAGTGTCGAAATAAATGAAAGTAAGAAATTGAAAGTGGGGATATAGAGATGGCAAAAAGAAAGTTAGAAGCAAAGGATTTATTTAAACTTCATTCTATAACAAGTCCAGTACTATCACCTAGTGGGAAAGAAGCGGTATTTATACGGACACAAATGGATGAAAAGGACAATAAATATTATGCTCATTTATATCATTTAAATTTAAACACAGAAGAAATTACTCAGTGGACACATAAGAAAGAACGAGTATCCTCCCCTAAGTGGTCTAGGGACGGAAAGTATATTGCTTTCTTATCTAATCGCGAAGAAAAGAATCAAATTTATATTCTACCTTCTGCTGGAGGAGAAGCGAAGCAACTTACAACTATGGAAAAAGGAATTTCTAGCTATCTATGGTCACCATGTGGAAAGAAAATTTGGTTTACAGCCCCTTTAAAAGAAGGGAAATCATGGACAGATGAACCAGAAAAGGATGAAAAAAAGCTACCAGAGGCGTATGTAGTAGATAAAATGAAATACCATGCAGATGGTGCTGGACTATTGCCAGTAGATGTTTACAAACAAATTGGCTCGATCGACATAGAGACTGCTGAAATTACTCCATTCACGGAAGGCAACTATCAATATAATTTGCAGGCGGTTTCTCATGATGGGAAGAAGCTTGTTATAGGTGTGAACCGTGAGGAAAATCAAGATTTTTCATTTACCCAACCAATGTATCTTGTCGATATTGATACGAAGGAAGAAACAGAAATAATAAATGAGGATGGTTATTTTGGAGGTGCCGCATTTTCAAAGGATGATCAGTATCTCGCATTTGTTGGGATGCCTCGTACTTACCAAAATGCAACCCATGCAGAAGTATATGTATATGAAGTAAATTCTGGCATACGACAAATAATAACTGAAGGCTTTGATGCACCAGTTGGCGACTATGCGGCTGCAGACTTTCAACAAGGGGCAAGTGCACCTGATGTAGTATGGACAGATGACAATCACTTGTACTTCCAAGTGTCGACAATGGGAGATATACGTCTTTATTTTGCATCATTAGAAGGTGAATTGTATCCTGCAACAGGAGAAGATGAGCATGTGTATGGGTATGATGTGGATTCAACAGGGACGTTTGCGCTAGTTACAGTTAGCAACCCAATATTTCCCGGGGAATTATTTAGGCAGAATTTGGCGACTGGTGAAAGAAAAGTACTTACTCAATTTAACAAGGATTATCTAAATGATGTGGAACTTGTCGAACCAGAGGCTATTGTCTTTAAGGGAGCAAAAGATTGGGATGTGCATGGATGGTTGATGAAACCGGTAGGATATGAAGAAGGCAATAAGTATCCACTTATTGTAGAAATACATGGTGGACCTCATGCGATGTATGGCAACACATTCTTTCACGAGCTGCAGTTGTTAGCAGCAGAAGGATATGGAGTGTTATATGTAAATCCTCGCGGAAGTCATAGTTATAGTCAAAACTTCGTAGACGCAGTTCGTGGTGACTATGGTGGAGGAGACTATGAGGATATCATGGCGGGACTTGATTATGTATTAAAGGAAAATGACTGGATAGATGATTCACGACTTGGCGTTACTGGAGGAAGCTATGGTGGATTTATGACGAATTGGATAGTAGGACATACGAATCGCTTTAAAGCTGCTGTTACTCAACGTTCCATTTCGAACTGGGTAAGCTTTTTTGGGGTATCAGATATCGGTTATTACTTTACTCCATGGCAAATTGGTGCTGATATGACAGATATCGATAAGCTATGGGATGCATCTCCATTGAAATATGCTGCTAACGTGGAAACTCCATTACTTATATTGCACAGTGAGAATGACTACCGTTGTCCTATTGAACAAGGGCAGCAATTGTATATAACACTAAAGGCAATGGGAAAAGAAACAAGCTTTGTCCGCTTCCCAAAAGCGGATCATAATCTATCCAGAGTTGGCTTGCCTAATTTAAGATTGACTCGATTGGAACAAATTACAGGATGGTTCAATAAATATATATAAGAATAGATAAAAGCCCTTCATTTCCTGTGTAGAAATGAAGGGCTTTTTGATAATCGGATACTAACTACTCAGAATCGGATAATGAACACTAATAATCGGATAATAACTACTGTAAATCGGATAATAATCACATAGATATGGATAAAAACCACTCAGAGTCGGATAATCCATATTTATACCCTGACTGAAATTTGACCATTATAGATAGAAACGATTAATTAAATTATCATTCAAGTTATCTCTTATCAAATCCATTTTTAAAATACATAAACACCAATCCTATAATCCATATAGGCCCTACGATTAATGCGATACGTGTATCTGGGAAGTATGCCATCAGTCCGAGCACTAACACTAAAAATGCAAGCGCTATATAAGAACCAAAAGGAAAGAATATTGCTTTATACGTTAATCTTGAAACCTCTCCTTTAGAAAGGGTTTTACGGAATTTTAATTGGGACAACAAAATAATTCCCCATGTCCAAACAGCTCCGAATGTTGAAATACTTGTGACCCAAATAAACACTTTCTCAGGCACAAGATAGTTCAGTATGACACCTACTAATAGTAAGGTTGCGGAGAATACGATTGCCTTAGAAGGAACACCAGTCCTACTAATCTTTTTAAATGAAGCTGATGCTTGCTTTTGTTCTGCTAAGTTAAACAACATGCGTCCTGTACTAAAGATTCCGCTATTACAACTAGAAAGTGCGGCAGTTAATACAACGAAATTTATAATGCCTGCTGCCGGTCCAATGCCGATTTGTTCAAACATTAACACAAATGGACTTCCATTACTGCCTATTTCATCCCATGGATAAATGGACATAATGACAAATAAAGCACCTACATAGAACAATAAAATACGCCAAAAAACCGTATCAATTGCTCGAGGAATGACTGTTTTCGGATTTTTTGCTTCTCCAGCAGTAACCCCAATCATCTCCACACCTAAGTATGCAAACATGACCATTTGTAGAGACATAAAGATACCAGTGATTCCATTTGGTGCAAATCCACCATGCGACCATAAGTTACTAATACCAACAGCAACTCCACCATTACCAATTCCAAAAATAATCACACCTAGTCCCACAAAAATCATAGCAAGGATTGCCACAATTTTTATAAGGGCGAACCAAAACTCAAATTCACCATAAGCTTTTACAGTGATTAAATTTACCATCGTCATGATAACGAGTGCTGCTAATGCCCAAATCCAGCTTGGTGTGTCCGGATACCACATTTGCATATAAACCCCAACAGCAGTAATCTCTGCCATACATGTTACAACCCATAAAAACCAATAATTCCATCCGGTAATATAACCGGCAAGCGGTCCTAAATAATCCTTTGCATACCTACTAAAAGAGCCTGCAACCGGATTATGCACTGCCATCTCACCGAGGGCACGCATAATTATTAAGATAGCGATTCCACCAACTATGTATGAAATAAGAATTGCTGGTCCTGCCAATTTGATAGCAGTAGCCGAACCTAAAAATAATCCTACTCCAATTGCTGCACCTAACGACATTAAGGTGATATGACGTTGTTCTAATCCACGTTGTAATTTCTGATTGTCACCCAATGGTATGTCACTCCTTTGAATAGATTACTTATGTTATATAACACTAACCATAATAAAGCATTGAGAGAGAACAGTCTATATTATTTGAAATGTGGTAAAATTATGTATATGTATTGGATGAGGTGATGAAATTGAAACAGGTGACTATTCGACCTATAGTTGAGAATGAATTATCTAAATTATGGGAACTATGTGCGAAAGAAGAGGCGCCAGAATGGAAAAAGTGGGATGCTCCTTACTTTCCATATGAACCGAAAACTTTTGAACAGTTTTTAGAGAAAAAACATCATTATATAAATCAGGAAGACTTTTGGGGAATCTATGTAGATGATTTACTAGTAGGATCTTTATGCTACTATTGGGAGCATGAAGAATCTCTTTGGCTTGAAATGGGAATTGTTATCTATGACCCTATCTACTGGAATGGTGGTATCGGTACAGAAGCTTTGCGACTGTGGACCACCCATTTATTTCGTGAATTACCCCTCGTGCGCGTGGGCTATACGACTTGGTCGGGCAACGAGCGGATGATTAAAGTTGGAGAGAAGCTAGGAATGACAATGGAAGCACGTCTTCGTAAATGCCGTTTTTATAATGGAGTTTACTATGATTCTATTAGAATGGGAATATTAAGAGATGAATGGGAAAAAGAGTATGACAGCTTTGCTTGAAATTAAAAATATAACTAAAAATTATTGGGACATGAAAGAGGCAAAGTGCCGCCTTCATTTATTTGAGAATATTACCGTAGTTCTTCAAAAGGCGGAGCGTATTGCTTTACTAGGTAAATCAGGAGAAGGGAAAAGTACACTACTACGGACACTTGCTTTATTTGAAACACTTGATAAAGGTGAAATTTATTTTAAAGGTGATTCAGCAAAAGAACTGGATACACGACAATGGCGTATGAATATAGCATATGTTGCTCAGCAATCAATCATGCTCCTAGGAACAATCGAGGATAATTTGAAAACTGTTAGCAAGTTGCATAATATTCCATTTGATGAAGGGCTAGCAAAAAAATACATGAAGGATATAGGACTTGAGCATTTAATGTGGAACAAAAAAGCAAAGGATTTATCTGGTGGAGAGAAACAAAGGGTAGCCTTGGTGAGAACATTATTATTAAATCCACCTGTCCTTCTATTGGATGAAATCACTGCCTCACTTGATCAGCAAAGTAAAGAATACGTAGAGCTGCTTTTGGAACACATACATAAAGAAAAAGGAACATCATTTATTTGGATAACGCATGATCTTGAACAAGCTAAGAAAATCAGTGACCGAGTTTGGTATATGGAGAATGGTAGATTGGCAATTGACTCTCGTACAGAAGACTTTTTTGAAAGTCATCATACTCAAGTAATTCCTGATCAGGTGATGTTATGAGTTTTGTTGCACTCAGCTTCACGTTATTATTCGTTGTTATTACCATGCTCCTATCCGTTTGGCAAAAGCTCGATCTTGAAAAAGATATTGCAGTTGGTACTATTCGCGCGGCTATTCAGCTTCTAGCAGTAGGCTATGTACTGCAATTTGTGTTTCAATCAGAAAATATCCTCATTATTGTATTAATTATTTGCATCATGATTATAGTTGCAGCTAGTAATGCTGCCAAACGTGCTAAAGGTATGACAGGGGTCTTTTGGAGAATTATTATTTCCATAGCAACGATGGAAGTTTTAATGATGGGACTATTACTTGGATTGCAAATAATTGAAGCAACCCCTCAGTACATTATTCCTCTTAGTGGAATGACAATTGGAAATGCTATGGTTGCGTGTGGATTATTTTTAACGCAATTAAAACGAGAAACAGAAAGCTCCAAAGGTGAAATTGAAACTCTTCTCTCCTTAGGTGCCACAAGTCGACAGGCTGTACAGGAAGTACTAAAACGTTCCGTGAAATTTAGTATGATTCCTACAATTGATGCGATGAAAACTGTAGGGCTTGTGCAGCTACCTGGAATGATGACAGGAATGATTATAGCAGGTGCAGACCCAGTGGAGGCTGTACGATATCAGATATTGATAGTCTTTGTTTTTACAAGCTCCTCTGCAATTACGAGTATGATGTTAAGTATGCTTTGTTATAAACATTTATTTACAAAGGATTTGCAATTGAAGGATTGGAGAGAATAAAGTGAAGCCGATAGTAATCATTGAACAAGCTCCTACTCGAGTAACAGTTAAATATGATCCGACGCCTTTCCATCTACCGAAAAGCATCCAAGAGCGACATCAGTTATTTTGGGAACAGCTAAAAAAGAATAACAAACAGTTTCGGAATGGAGAAGTATTCACTATTACTGATATAAATAAAACTAGTGATGAACTTCAAATAAAAGTTGTAAAAACAGACTACAAACATTTTTTATATACACTTCATCACGCAGATTGTACATACCCTTGTAGAGTCATTTTTACATGTATGGCGGTTATTACGAATGATCATCACATTGCTTTTGGGCGAATGAATCAACATACATCGACTCCGGGAAGATTACAATTTACAGGTGGAGGACTGGACGAGACTGACTTAGATGGCTTTGTATTTAATTTGGAGAGAAGTATAGCAAAAGAGTTAGAAGAAGAAATGGGATTAAGTGTTGATTCTCCATTTTCCAAATCATTCAAACCTAAGTTTATTAAGAATAAGGGGACATATGATTTTTGGGCTATTATGTTCGAGTTGAAAGTGGATTATTCTATGAAGGAGCTTCAAGCCTTATTTCAACATCACAATGAAAGTCTTCTAGAAAAAGGCGAGCAACCAGAGTTTGATGAGTTTCTATTTATCAAATTAAATAAAGAGAGCGTGCAGTCCTTTATTCAGAACGATCCATCTTTAAAGGAAGATTATTTAGGGCCTATTTTGTTAAAGTACATCGAAGATTAGATTATCAGGAGAACCCGCAAAAACCCCAGAGAGATTAATTTCTCACTGGGGTTTTTTGTGGGATTTTTAGCAGCCATTTGACCGCTTCCAACAAATTTTGTGCAATATGATCTGGTTCTACATCTTTCCAGATCTCTCGATGTTGATGTAAGGAGCTTTTTCCCCAACCAGTTAGGACTAATATTTTCAACGCACCAACAGCATGAGCAGCTAGCATATCTGTTGATCCAACATCCCCGATTACGACACAATTTTTTAGCTCTAAATTATGTTTCCTAGCGGCTTCTATTAACATACCAGGTTTAGGTTTATGACACATACAAGCATTTTCTTCACTATGTGGACAAATAAATGCATCATGGAAGCCGAATGAAAGAAACTCCTCTTGAAACTCTGTGATTGATGCTTCTTTTCTGCTAATTCTATGTTGATTTGTGAATGCAAACATTCGAGTGCCATGCTCTTTTAGTAATTTAAATGCATCTGTACTGAATTCATAAGGCATAAAATTCTTAGGATGAATAAAATGACCTGTGCCACCAATTGTTCCATCTCTATCAATGAATATTGCTTCTATGTTTTTTATTTGATCCATTGTTCGATAATGGTTACTTTTTTATTAGTTGCATCTAATTTTATATTTCTTCCAATGGGCATCGTGAGCATGGGATGAGTATGGCAACAATCAAATTCAGTAAGAATAGGGATGGACGGTTGTCCAATTGTTTCTAGTAAGATATCAGATGGTGTTCTTCCCGTTCCTTGATTATCAAACAGCTCGTGTTTTCCTAAAATGATTCCACCTACACGATCAAATACACCGTTCAGTTTTAACAGGTTAAAATTCTTTTCCACAACGGAAGCTGTTTTCATCGTGTCTTCTATTAAGAGAATATCTCCTTCTTTAATCTTAGGCATATAGGGGCTTCCCCAAAAACCATACATAGCATTTAAATTACCACCAATTAATCTTCCTTGGGCAGAACCTCCATTTAAGCAAACCCACTCATTGCTTCTGTTTTCTTTTTCTTCTGTTTTCTCCTCCCAATTAAGTGGCTCATCTGTCCAATAAGGAGGAGTTGGAATAGTAAATGGAGTTTGCTGTTGTTCGATTAATATTTCATTGAAATAATCGAATGTATAGTGCACAAAAGGCTCAAATTCTCCAAAAGAAGGGACCAAAGCTGGACCGTAAAAAGTTGGAATCCCAGTTTGTGCATAAATTCCTAACAAAATAGCAGTTGCATCGGAATAGCCAATCATTATTTTAGGATCCTTCTTAAATGCTTTATAGTCGATATAAGGCAAAATTGCATTCGAATTAGTTCCACCAATTGTTGACATAATACATTTGACGTCTGGGTCACGAATGAGTTCATTCAATTCATTTGCCCGTTCCAGTATACTTCCAGAACGATAATAATCACGCTTGCCAGTTAGATTTCCTTCAACTATCTGTAACCCTTTGGATTCTAAAAAAGACTTTGCTCTTTTATATCTCTTAGGGGATGAATAAGTGATAGGAGAAGACGGTGAATATATCCCAATCTTATCTCCTTGCTTTAGTCGATTTAATAGTGTCATAAAATATATTCTCCTCGATTAATTTATGTAATAGTTTAGAAAAATGCAAAGAGGTAAGTATTTACAATTATAGCTTAATTAAGATAAAGTGAAAATATAATATTCTGAAAGATTTTATTTATGATGAAGAGTATTATAGAAAAAAGTTGGGGGATAGAAAATGTTGATAAAAGAACAAGCAGAGTTGTTAAGCAAAGATGGATTTTACATGAGTACAGATAAAAGTTTGTTGGATGTGGAAGTCATCTATAATTTTCTTAGTAAAGAATCTTATTGGCTTGAAGGTACCTCAAAAGCTTTGGTTATAGCATCTATCGAAAATTCAACTATTTGTTATGGTATTTACGATGGAGATCCTACTAAGGGGACACCAAAGCAAATAGGTTTTGCCCGTGTTCTATCTGACCTTGTTAGATATTCTTGGCTGGCGGATGTGTTCATACTTCCTGAATTTAGAGGAAAGGGTCTAAGTAAATGGTTGATGACCGTTATCACGGAGAATCCAAAATTAAAAGGAACTAATTTTCACTTAGGAACTAGAGATGCTCATTCCTTGTATGCACAATTTGGTTTTAAGCCTTTAGAGCGAACTGAAAACAGTATGGCAAGACCACTTAATTGGGATGTTATAAATTCAATATATAAGGTAGAAAAATAATAAAAAAAGAAGTAACTGTACCGCATGTCTAATTACAGCGGAGGGGTTACTTCTTTTTATGTGCTAATTCATATTTTATGCGCATTTTCCAAGTGCTGAAGTTTGAAACTAAATAATAAATACTTAAGTAAATCAAACTAAAACTAGTTACTTCTACTAAAAAACGAAGTATGGTGAGCATACTGAAATTGTCCATTAATTTATACTGAAAAAAATTCATTTTAAAAATTGTATTATCTGCAATTATCATAGTAAGGATGTAAGAAAAAAATGCTTTCCAAAATGTCATCTATCCACCTCCGTAGTAGGTATTTATTATCTCACATTTCCGAATATTATGCGATTATAATAGTTAAGCATAGATGCAAGACATTTTAACGGCTTCTTATATAATTAAGGTAGATTTTCTAATGGAAAGGAATCCGAATAAGATGCAGCTTGTTATAACTTTTAGTATTTTAGCGATTAGTATCGTTTTATTTATTAGTAATCGAGTACGTGCAGATTTAGTAGCACTGCTGGCATTATTAGCATTTGTCATAACCGGCGTTTTGGAACCAACAGAAGCCCTTGCCGGTTTTTCTAATTCGGTTGTTATTATGATTGCTGGATTGTTTGTAGTTGGGGCAGGGCTGCTAAGTACAGGTCTTGCGCATACAGCTGGAAACTTGCTACTAAGATTGTCGGGGAAAAGTGAAAAAAAGTTATTCGTATTATTACTAATCATTACAGGTAGCGTTGGGGCGTTCATGAGTAATACAGGAACGGTTGCTTTAATGCTTCCGATTGTTATTAGTATTGCAATTAGTATTAATAGCAGTCCTTCCAAGTATTTAATTCCACTTTCTTATATTAGTAGCTTGTCTGGTCTGTTAACTCTTATTGCGACACCTGCTAATTTGCTTATTAGTCAAGTACTTGTTGACAATGGCTATGAGAAGCTAGGATTCTTTGAAATTACTCCTGTAGGCATTATTGCTATTATAGTTGGGATTCTATATTTCGTCGTTGCACGAAATATTGTACTTCCAAATGGTAAAAATAAAAAAGCGATAAAAGATGAGCATAAGCTTTCACCAAAGCAATTGGCGATTGATTATGAACTCGGTGGTAATTTGCATCGCCTTAAAGTACCTGATGATTCACCAATGATAGGGAAGCAACTTGCACAATTAAAGCTTCCGGCTAAGTATCATCTAGTTATTTTGAAAATTGATCGTAAATCGACGGAAGGTATTCATATATTACCTATTACATATCAAGAAATGGCTGGACCGACGAGCATAATACAGGCAAAGGATATTTTATATATTCAAGGCACTTTTGATAGCATAGAGAAACTCGCCGAAGATTATTTGTTAATAATTGATGCAGAGGAATCTGAAGCAGATGTACTTGTAACAAAACAATTAGGAATTGCTGAGGTGCTCTTAACTCCTCATTCTAGTTTAATAAATGAGACTGTAGGCAGCATTGGCTTCCGTGAAAAATATAATTTAAATATTTTAGGTATTAATCGAAAAGGAGAGTATGTACTAAGTAATATGGCGGGCGTTCGCCTTCGTTTCGGAGATGCTCTTTTAGTACAAGGAGCATGGGAAGAAATTGAATTACTCTCAAGAGCGATGCAGGATGTTGTAGTTGTTGGACAACCGAAAGAACATGCTAGTACGGCTGCTGCAAGTGGTAAAGCACCAATTGCAGGGGCGATTATGTTGTTCATGATCATATTAATGATTTTAGAAGTTTTTCCAGCTGTTATTTCTGTATTGATTGGTGCAGTACTCATGATTATTACAGGTTGTCTTCGAAATATGGATGATGCATATGGAAAAATGAACTGGGAAAGTATTGTTTTGATTGCAGCTATGCTTCCAATGGCAACAGCTCTTGAAAAAACAGGTGGAATGGTTATACTTTCCAAAGGAATTATCGATCTTCTAGGTGGATTTGGAGCAATGGGAGTTTTGGCAGGTATTTATTTTATTACGATGTTATTTGGTCAATTTATTAGTAACACCGCAACGGCCGTTTTATTTGCGCCGATTGCAATGAGTGCAGCTATTACGATGGAAGCAAATCCATATACGTTCTTAATCGCAATTGCAGTTTCTTCCAGCATGGCTTTTGCGACACCGGTTGCATCTCCGACAAATGCTTTAGTAATGACAGCAGGGGGATATAAGTTTATGAACTTTGTGAAAGCTGGTATTCCTCTACAAATTGTTATGTTTATTGTAATGATGATTGTCATTCCAATTTTCTTCCCGTTGTGATAAATAATGAAGGGTCTTTCGTTTTAAGGGAGGCTCTTTTTTATTTGACATTTTTACTCAATATGATATAACTATAAATGTTAGGCCTAAAGCAAAGTAATCAACTAGGAATAATATATTTTATAAAGGGGCTAGATGATGGGAAGAGAATTTGTCGATATCTTTGATGGATGGGCACACTCTTATGACGCTTCGGTTTCTGGTGAAGATCCAGAATATCGTGATGTATTTGAAGGATATGAAACTATTTTAAGAGAAGTTGCAAATCGTGTTTCTGGGACAGTGATCGAATTTGGAACCGGTACTGGTAATTTAACAGCAAAGCTAATAGAGGAAGGAATTTCGGTTATTGGTATCGAACCTAATACGAAGATGCGAGAATTAACTGCAAAACGATTTCCCTCTATTAAGGTCATAGATGGAGATTTACTTCAATTTAATAGTGAAAGTGAACGTATAGATGCAATTGTCAGCACGTATGTATTTCATCATTTAACGGATGAGGAAAAGGGAGTAGCTTTAAAGAAATATGCAGAGCTTCTTTCAAAAGAGGGAAAGATTGTTTTTGCTGATACTGTTTTTATTACTGAAGAAGCTAAACAAGACCAAATTGAAAAGGAAAGAAACCGTGGTTTTAATAATGTGGCAGACGATTTAGAACGAGAATATTATACTACGATTCCAATACTAACAAAATTGTTTGAAGAAGCTGGATTTCAAGTTAGTTTCACAAAAATGAATGATTATGTTTGGTTGATGGATGCGACTAAAAGATAAGGAGCTAGTTCATATGAAAAAAATGAATGTAGAAAGTTTTAATTTAGATCACACAAAAGTAGCAGCACCATTTGTACGTTTAGCAGGTACTAAAACGGGAGTTCATGGTGATGAAATTTTAAAATACGATATTCGTTTTAAACAACCAAATAAAGAACATATGAAGATGCCAGGATTGCATTCCTTAGAGCATTTAATGGCAGAAAATATCCGAAATCATACAGAACAAGTAGTAGATATTAGTCCAATGGGATGTCAAACTGGGTTTTATTTATCTGTTATTAATCATGATAACTATGATGAAATTTTAGAAATTATTGAAAAGACGTTGAAGGATGTATTGGAAGAGACTGAAGTCCCAGCATGTAATGAAGTTCAATGTGGTTGGGCAGCAAGCCATAGTTTAGAAGGGGCAAAAGAAATTGCTTCTGAAATGCTTGCTAAAAAAGATGAATGGCGACAAATTTATAATGAGGAAGCGTAATGAAAGTATTTAGTAGTGTTCATGAATTGATAGGCAATACACCGGTTGTAGAAATAAAACATATTCCTATTCCAAATAATTGCCGGATTTTTGCAAAGCTTGAATATTTAAATCCAGGAGGAAGTGTAAAGGATCGTCTCGGTGTTTCGTTGATTGAAGATGCGGAGCAATCAGGAAAACTTTTGTCAGGGGGAACTATTATTGAGCCAACTGCAGGAAATACGGGAATTGGAATTGCACTTGCTGCAGTAGGAAAAGGGTACAAAGTTATCTTTGTTGTCCCTGAAAAATTTAGTGTTGAAAAACAAACACTGATGCGTGCGCTTGGTGCAGAGATTATAAATACAGATACTGCGCTTGGAATGAAAGGTGCTATTGATAAAGCAAGCGAATTAGTAAATAAGATTCCGAATGCTTTTTCACCATCTCAATTTTCAAACCCAGCTAATCCTGCTACGTATACAAAAACACTTGGTCCTGAAATATGGCGTGATTTAGATGGTCAAATTGATGTATTTGTCGCTGGTGCAGGTTCAGGTGGAACGTTTATGGGAACATCAAATTTTTTAAAGTCGCAAAAAGCTGACATTAAAACAGTAATTGTGGAGCCGGAGGGTTCCATATTAAACGGTGGAGAAGCAGGAACCCATTTGACCGAAGGGATCGGAATGGAATTTTTACCGAACTTTATGGACCGTTCGTTTTTTGATGCAATATACACAATTAGTGACCAAAATGCATTTAACCAATTGCAGGCGTTGTCCAAAGAAGAGGGACTTTTAGTAGGGAGCTCTTCAGGAGCAGCTTTTTATGCTGCACTTAAGGAAGCAGAAGTTGCGAAGCAAGGAAGTCATATTGTCACGATTTTTCCTGATTCTAGTGAACGCTATTTAAGTCAGAGAGTATACGAATTGTTCAAGGAGGAGAAATAATAGATGCGCGCAAAAACGAAGCTTATTCATGCTGGAATTGTTGGGGACGAAGCAACTGGAGCAGTGTCCACACCAATTTACCAAGTGAGTACCTACAAACAAGAGGCAGTTGGAAAATTTAAAGGGTATGAATATTCACGTACAGGTAACCCTACTCGACATGCTCTAGAGGTCTTAATCAGTGATTTAGAGAGTGGCGTTGCCGGATTCGCTTTTGCTTCTGGTATGGCTGCTACAAGCTCTGTTATGATGCTTTTCAGTAAAGGTGATCACGTTATTTTAACAGATGATGTATACGGTGGTACATACCGTGTCATTTCTAAAGTATTGAACCGTTTCGGGATCGAGGCAACTTTTGTAGATACAAGTGATATATCCAAAGTGGAAGCAGCAATTTTAGAAAATACAAAAGCTATTTTCCTAGAAACACCAACTAATCCTTTATTGAAAATTACAGATATTGAAGCAATTGCTAAGCTTGCAAAGGATAAAGGATTGCTGACTATTGTGGATAACACATTTATGACACCTTATTTCCAACAACCAATTGAGCTTGGTGCAGACATTGTTGTGCATAGTGCAACGAAATATATTGGTGGACATAGTGATGTTGTAGCTGGGCTAGTTGTAGTAAATTCTGAGCAGCTTGCTACTGATTTGCACTTTGTACAAAATTCAGTAGGGGCAGTACTAGGACCACAAGACTCCTGGTTATTAATGCGTGGTATTAAAACGCTTGGTCTTCGGATGGAAGAACATCACTTGAATGCTCAGCGAATTGCAGAGTTTTTAAATAATCACGGTGGTGTTAAAAAGGTATATTATCCTGGTTTAGTGAACCATACTGGACACGAACTGATGAAGAAGCAAACAACTGGCTTCGGAGGGATGATTTCTTTTGATGTGGGTAGTGGAGAAAAAGCAGATGAGTTATTAGCGAAGCTTCGTTACTTTACATTAGCAGAAAGTTTAGGAGCAGTAGAAAGCCTGATTTCTGTCCCAGCAAGAATGACCCATGCATCGATTCCATCTGAACGACGTCAAGAATTAGGCATTACGGACGGCCTCGTTAGAATTTCTGTAGGGATTGAAGATGTAGAAGACTTGTTAGAAGATTTAACACAAGCATTAGCTTAATGATTAAATTGGTACACCACTTAATAGTGGTGTGCCTTTTTTGTTGCTTGAAAGAGATAGATAAAGAGGTTTAGTTGGAAAAAACAACAACTTAGTTGGAAAATTTAGAGGGTTAGTTGGAAAAAACAACAATTTAGTTGGAATATAGAGAGTTCAAGTTGGAAAAACATAAATTTTAGCATCGTATTGTAACTAATTTATTTCTGAAAACGACTTATAGATAAACGGTGGCAAGGAGAATCAGATGAAAAAAATATGCATATTGCTTATCTGCAGTCTTATTATGGTATCTTGTAATTCTATTTCACAGCCTTTTTCGCATACTATTATTGACTGGGTTGATTTTGTAAAGATTAATGGCAAGGAATATGAAGCACTTTATAGTGTAATTATTGCCGATCCAAAAAATATAGGGGAAAAAATAGGAGAAGTAAAATTTAAAGTTTCCGATAATGTTTCGAACCCTAGTTATCGTACGAAAGATGGAGATGCTGCATTTTGGAATAAGGGAACTGAAATATTTAGTGTGATAGACAGAGAGGACCTTATCGCTATTCAGGATAAAAATAGTATAAATGGTTACAGGATTTATTATTCACGTTCAGAGGATAGTAATTTTAATTATCATTACAAAGATATAAATTTAGAAACCATCAATAAAATTGAATTATACGATGGTAATACAATACTCATTAATACTTTAAAAAATGAGACAGAAATAAATGATTTATTATCTATTCTAAATGAAGGTACAGTAAGTGCCTCATTTTCACCAAACACAACTCACGGTGATCCAGCAACCTATCATATAGTTCTTTATGGTGAGGAAGAAATTGGATATTACTATTCATTATTTTTTGACGGCAATGTTTGGTTTTGGCATCCTTGGGATACATCTATAGTTTCCAATGAGATAGAGCTTTATTTTAAATGAGTACCGATTTAGGTGCTCTCTTTTTATTGAAATAGAAAAGGAAAAAATACTATTTTAGAGAATAAATTATAGTTAGAGGAGTGGAAATCATGAGCAAGCATTTATTATCTGTATCAATTGTTTTATTGAGTATAGCCATTTGTTTTTTGGCATATCAAATTGGAAATACCCACACTCCTAACAAGGTGAGTGAACCAGTACATAATATTGAAATTTCTGAGAGGGGATTACTTACATCAGAAGAAGTAGCAGTATATTTAAGTATGGATGTAGAGCAGTTTAAGAAATTAATAAAGCAGCAAAACTTGAAAAGAGCGCAACTTTCGAGCTTCGATACGTATACTTTTATTCCTTATATTCAAATGAATGGAGAAAATATTCATTTTTGAGAGAAATAGTGGCTTTTCGTTGCTATCGGACTTTTATGAGTTTAACTTAGGAAACTAGAAATAACGAAAAAAAGGGAAATAAGGTATCTATGATGACCTATTCCCTTTTACTATTAAAACTTTTATGGATATTCAGCAATTAAACATGTTTTACCAAAAAAATGCTGAAGCAAGTACGACTCCGGTAATAGCACCTAGAGCGATACCAAATCCAAACCCAAATCCTTCTCCAAAAAATCCTAATCCATAGCCACCCAAATTGTCATCAGGTCGTATCCAGACCGTATTTCTACTTACTCTCGTTACTTCTCCCACATGAACACTACCATCTCGGCAAGTAATTCGCACCCTTTTTCCATAATATCTACAACAAAGATTGAAAACATCAGAATTGTTCATTTTTCTCCTCCTCTCATAACAAAATTTACATACAAGTATGTTCTATAATTTATGCCATTGATAATTTTACATAATAGACAAGTGTCTATAGAAAGAAGAGAGATCGCTTAGTAATTTCATGTTCTATAAAACAATAAGGGAACTCAAAACATATGATATAAGACAAATAAATAAAAAGGATGAGATACGATACATGCCGGTTATTCAAACACAGAATTGGCTTAATAAATTTGTGGATGTATGTGAGGAGCGGTCTGGAAAAGGTTCATCATACATCCAACAAGAGATAATTTGTAATCCTATCATGAAATTACTTCCTAAAATAAATCCGGAAGTATGGCAATATGAACTCTTAAGACATGGATTGTTTGAGCCCAATGAATGGATGAACATTGAAAACACAGTAAAAGAATTGGAAGCACAGAACGTATGGGAAATTGTAAAGCAAGAATATCAATTTCTAAAAAAATTATGGAATGGTCCAAAGGTTTCCATCTATATTTTTCCTATAAAAAGAGCAAGTCTGAAATCAGGAGAACAAATACCTAAAAAAAATGGAGTAGCATATAAAGGATTATTGTTTTTATTTATGTCTACCAAACTTTCCAAAGAAGAAATAAAAGCATTATTTGCGCATGAGTATAACCATGCTTGTAGACTAAACTTTTTAGATTTGACTCCTGATAAAATTCCTTTGAAGGATTCTCTGATCATTGAGGGATTAGGGGAGTATGCAGTTAAAGATCTATATGGTGAGCAGTGGCTAGCTCCTTGGACTAATCTGTATTCACCTGAAGAGGTTATGGATTTATGGAAAAGCCAGTTTGTACCTTCGTTAAATGTTAGAGGGCTAAAAAATCATCAGCTTTTCTTATACGGTAAAGCAAGAAGCCGATTTCCTAAATGGATTGGATATTATTTAGGTTATCAAATTGTCGATACATTTCAAAAGATGCAAGGTCCTTTTCAAAAAAACGAGTTATATACAAAGTCATCCAAAGAAATAATAGCTGGTTCAAAATTTCCGATTTAACAGGGTGTTATAGGAAGTTATGTTTCTAATCTAATTAAACAAGAAATTACGAAAGCTGACATATAAATGCACGAAAGCCGAGAATATGAGGGTTTTGAAGTAAAAACTGGTTATGTTCATCCCATAAATCAAAGAAATCTGTATTTATGTTAGCTGATTGATTAATGTCATCTATTTCACTTTGAATCAGACCCGAGGGGGTATTGATAATATTAATTTGAGTGAATCCAGCTTGCTGCAAATGAGCGATCCACTCAGCTTCATTTAAAATTGTATAGATGCCATATAGGCTGCATATTCTTTCTTGCAATTCTTCTGATAAACACTGCTCAGCTGTCATTTCAATCAAAATCAACTTCCCCTCACTTTTTAAAACTCTTGAAAGTTCATTTAACGTCTTTGTTATGTCAGTAAAAACGATAACAGATTCGGCTATAATTAAATCAAAGGAGTCATCCACAAAATCCAAGTTTTGTGCGTCTCCTTTCCTTACTTTTAATTTGTTTTCGTTTGAAATTAATCGCTTCCTAGCTTTTTCTATCATAATGGGGTGATTATCTATCGCAGTCACGTTACAATCAAATTTTTTTGCTATATAAGCTGCAGTTTGTCCCGTTCCACAACCTATATCAAGAACAGATCCAGTTGGAAGAATATTCTCATCTTCCAATATAGATTGGGTTAAAGCAAAACCTCCCGGATGCGCACCACCAATTCCTAAATAAGCTAATAAATCTAAATAAGCATTAGACATAAGACATCCTCCTATTTATTAATATATCTAGTGTATGCTTTCAATCTATTAAGTACCTGTATAGCTGGTACTGATATGCTTTTAATGAACTTAACAACTTTGCTTCTATATTCTCGACTTTTTATTGGATTTTAAAAGGGAAAAATACTAGTTTTGTAGAATATTTGTGGAAAGGGTTTGGATACAAGGGAGAAAATGCTAAATAAAAAATATTTTTTTGGAAGGGAAGTTATATGAGACAATTAAATGAGAAAATTGATTTTCGAGCATATGTAGAAGATGATTTTGAAAGTATTCATCTATTAAATATACAGGAAGAATGGAATAATCTTGTTGCTAAAAAGGAAGATACAAAAAATGCATGGAGTCATTCAAATGTTGCATTTGTTGCATCTGCCAATGGCCGTATAATTGGCTATATAAGAGGAATAACAGATGGTTATATTTCACTTTTAGTTTGTGAGCTAGTGATTGATCAAAATTACCGTGGATTAGGAATTGGAACAGATTTATTGAAATATGTACATAATCTTTTTCCAAAAACACGAATGGAGTTACTTGCTTCTAGTTCCTCCCGCACATATTATGAGGGTCAAGAATTTAGGAATTTCTACGGGTATCGAAAAACGTTCGAAGAATGGTGATATTTTTATATGAGAGAAAAGAGAAAAAAGAGTGAGGTTGGATTATTTAAAAGCATTATGATTGAGATTAGAGATTCCATATTATTTGAAGTAATTTGGAACATAATCGCCTTCTTACCTAGAGTGATGTTTAGATTATGGAAGAATTTTTATTAGTAGTATTCGATTTCTTAAATATATAATTTAAAGGAGAAAACATATGAAAAAATTAATAGAAAAAAATGAGTATGCACCATATTATTCACCTTATGTGGATTTAGTTTCAGAAGGGAATATTATTGAAATTTTAGAGAAACAAATAGAAGAAACTAGTACCTTTTTAAAAAATATATCTGATCAACAAGCTCTATTCCGATATGCTCCTGAGAAATGGAGTATAAAAGAAGTGATTGGACATATGGCAGATACAGAGCGAATAATGGCATATCGACTTCTTTCCTTTGCACGAGGTGAAACCAACTCTCTACCTGGTTTTAGTGAAATGGAATATGTTCAACATGCATTTTTTGATAAGCAGTCAATCGATGATCTTATCGAAAATTTGATAGTAGTCCGCCAATCAACTATCCAACTTGTTAAGAGTCTTTCTAATGAAGAGTTACAACGTCGTGGGATAGCAAATAATCATGAAATAACAGTTCGGGCTCTTATTGTCATTATCGCAGGGCACGAACTTCATCATGGAAACATATTAAATGAACGATACATTAGTTCCGATTCCTATCCAAGAAAATAGTAACTATTGGGTTGGTAGTAAACGAAAGGTTGTTTTTGTATAAATGGATATATTAATTGAGTTATTAAAAGAGATAGATGCTGAAGGTTTATTAAGATTTGAACTTGAAAACAGAGCTTTTTTCGAAGAGATGGTACCTTCTCGTGGCGATGATTATTATAATCCTCAGATATTTAAAGAAAGACATAAAGATTTATTAGAAGAACAGGAACAAGGGGTTTCTTATTTTTATTTAATAAAGAATCTGGAGGGTTCTATTCTTGGTAGGATAAATTTAGTGGATATCGATAAATCACTCAAAGAGGCTCATCTCGGTTATCGAGTGGGACAAGTAAACACTGGAAAAGGTATTGCCAACAAAGCATTGAAATTATTAATAGATAGTTTGAAGGAAAAAAACATCAAAACAATTATAGCTAAGACTACTACTAATAACATATCATCCCAAAGAGTTTTAGAGAAAAATGGATTTCTGGAATTTGTGAATGGAGAGCATGAAAAACAAGATGACAAATTAAAATTTCTCTATTATTCTTGGACAATTAATAAAGAACGTTCATACTAAAGGAACGATTTTTTTTACTAATCTATTTTCAACTGAATTTAAAAATAAAAAGTGTCTTTTTCTACAAATAGTGTAGAAAGAGACACTTTTTATTTTGGTAATTTAATCGATTCTTGAACTATTTAATTATATGCAAACAGAAGTCTAAATCTGCTTGTAAGTGTGTTTCCATCAGTTGTTTAGCTTTTTCTCCATCTCTTGATTTGATAGCTTCATATATTTCCTCGTGTTCATCGATAAGATGTGGTCTTTTATAGAGAACTACCGTTTTTCGAAACAGATAAATAATTGATTTCATTCGGTCGATTGTTTCTATCATAAGTGAGTTACCACTTGCTCTTACAATTATCTCGTGAAAAAGCTCATTAGCCTCCATAATATCTTCTGTTTTTCCTTCTCTTCCAATTTTAATGCAGCTTGAAAGAGCTTGTAGATCATCTTCTGGTAAATACATTGCTGCTGATTTTGCAGAGAATCCTTCGAGCAGTATTCTTACTTGAAATAAGTTGCGTAAGTCTTTTTCCGTCGGTTGTACGACTTTTTTATTGACGATAAGGCCTTCATTGCTTAGTTGACGAAGAGACTCTCGAATTGGCGTACGGCTAATTCCTAATTCTGCTGCAAGTTTTTCTTCTACAACTTTTGTTCCACCTGGTAAATCACCATTTAAGATTCGGTCCCGAATAACTTCATATGCTTGTTGATAGGCAGAGCGAGAATTTGTATTGTGTTGGTTCATATTTTTCACTCCTAATTGTTTCAACCTAATACTATAAACTTATCAAAAAGTGATTAATAAAGAAAGGTTAGTTATTAGTATCACCTAATTTGTATACAAGTATGATTAAAATGTATACAAAAATTAAATTATGGTATACAATAACTTTTGTGCAGTTCTTTTGCAAACGGTTTCATTTTACAACAATTGATAGCATTGATAGAGCAATAAAGGGAATATTAATCGAATTAGGAGGAATTTACATGGGTAAAAAAGTTGGTTTTATTGGTTTAGGAATAATGGGTAAACCTATGGCGTTAAACTTGTTAGCAAAAGGATACGAGTTAATCGTAAACGACTTAAATAAAGAAGCGGTACAGACATTAGTAAATGCTGGGGCGACATTTGGAGAATCAGCGAAAGTAATCGGAGAAAATAGTGATGTAATTATTACTATGCTACCTGCTTCACATCATGTGAAACAAGTAGTTTTAGGTGAAAATGGAGTGCTTAGTGGAGCGAAAAAAGGTTCGGTCATAATGGATATGAGTTCTATTTCACCTGTTGTATCTAAAGAAATTGCTGCTGAAGCAGAACAAAAAGGAGTAGAAATGATTGACGCTCCTGTTAGTGGTGGGGAACCAAAAGCAATTGACGGAACGCTTGCAATTATGGTCGGTGGTAAAGAAGAAGTGTTTGAACAAGTAAAAGATATTTTACATGCTATGGGTGCAGAAGTGACTTTAGTTGGAAGTAATGGTAGTGGGACAACTGCTAAATTGGCTAACCAAGTAATCGTTAACTTAAATATTGCAGCTATGTCAGAAGCTTTAGTTTTAGCTTCAAAAGCAGGAATAGATGTTGAAAAAATGTACCAAGCGATTCGTGGAGGTCTTGCAGGCAGTTCGGTACTAGATGCTAAAGTTCCATTAATCTTAGATCGCAATTTTGTTGCAGGTGGAAGAATAGACATTAACATGAAGGATATAACGAATGTTATGGAAACAGCGCATAATTTGGATGTTCCAATGCCATTATCTAGCCAGTTGCTTGAAATTTTCCATGCGTTAAAAGCAGATGGAAAAGCTGCGGATGATCACGGTGGAATCGTTCAATATTATGAAAAACTTGCAAATATCCAAGTAGGGAGAGTTTAAGAAATGACCACAATCGATAGCACTCAAAAGCGATTGGCTCAAGAGGTCCTAGGTAACATAAAAGAAGTAAATGCATCAGCAGTTAAAGAAATGCTTATAAATGGACTTCGTGATTTAAATAAAAAAATTATTGTGTTAGATGATGATCCAACAGGAGTTCAAACCGTACATGGTATTTCAGTATATACCGATTGGTCAGTTGAAAGTATTGAAAAAGGTTTTCTAGAAGAAAATTCGATGTTTTTCTTATTAACTAATTCTAGAGGTTTTACTGCAGCTGAATCAGATAAAGCACATACAGAAATTGCTAACAACATTGTGCAAGTAGCAAAGAAAGTGGACAAGGAGTTTATCGTAATCAGCCGTGGAGATTCCACACTGAGAGGTCATTACCCGCTAGAAACGGAAGTCTTAAAATCGACAATCGAGGCATCATCAGACATTCACTATGATGGGGAAGTGATCCTACCGTTTTTTAAAGAAGGCGGACGTTTCACAGTAGACAATATACATTACGTACAGTATGAAGAGAGCTTAGTGCCCGCTGGAGAAACTGAGTTTGCAAAAGACAGAACATTCGGCTATACCAAATCTCATCTAGGAGAATGGGTGGAAGAAAAAACAGAAGGTCGGTTTAAGTCTGTTAATGCAACCTATATATCATTAAATAGCCTACGTGCCCTTGATATAGATGGAATTACAGAGCAATTGCTTCAAGTGAGTGATTTCAATAAAGTTGTCGTCAATGCAGTAGATTACGTGGATGTAGAAATTTTTGTTGTTGCACTTGTGAAAGCGATGAAAGCAGGAAAGCAATTCTTGTTCCGAAGCGCTGCTGCACTTACAAAAGTAATTGGCGGAGTGAGCGATAAAGCACTTTTAACGAGAAAAGAATTGATTCGTGAAGAAACAAATCACGGTGGGTTAATCTTAGTAGGTTCACACGTTAAGAAAACAACAGAACAACTAGAACAATTAAAAACAAGTAATTTTATTGAATTTATTGAATTCGATAGTCATCTCGTTTTACAACCTGACCAGTTCCAAACGGAAATTGACCGTGTAATTGAATCGGCAGAAAGTCTGATCCGTGAAGGTAAAACAGTTGCTATTTATACTAGACGTGAAAGATTAGATCTTGGTGAAGGCAAAAAAGAAGAAGAGTTAAAACTATCTGTCAGAATATCAGATGCTGTAACAAGCTTTGTTCAAAGACTTAGTGTTCGTCCAAACTACATTGTTGCCAAAGGTGGAATTACTTCTAGTGATATTGGAACAAAAGGTCTTGAAGTAAAAAGAGCAACTGTAGCAGGGCAAATTCAACCAGGAATTCCTGTATGGATCACTGGAGAAGAAAGTAAATTCCCGGGTATCGCATACATTATTTTCCCAGGTAATGTAGGAGCAGTTACAACTCTAAAAGATACAGTTGACATCTTAAACAAATAAGTAGTGTTCATCTATAAAAAGGGGATATCTAATAATGTTGGTAAATACAAAAAAAATATTAAAAGACGCGCAGCGTGGAAAATACGCTGTCGCAGCCTTTAATGTATACAACCTAGAGACGGTTCAAGCTGCAATACATGTAGCAGAACGAGAAAATCAACCAGTTATTATTGCACTAGGAGAACGTTATTTTTCGACTGTAGATGTAGAAGGATTTTCTGCACTTGTCAGAGCAATAGCTGAAAAATCTTCTATTCCAGTTGCGCTACATCTGGATCATGCCTATGAAAAAGAATCCATTATACGTGCAATACGTTGTGGCTTTACTTCTGTCATGTTTGACGGTTCAGCATATGAGATAGATGAAAATGTACGTCGAACAAAAGAAATTGTAGAAATAGCCCATATGGCAGGTGTATCAGTAGAGGCAGAAATAGGTTCGTTGGTAAAAGGTGATTTCTCTGATGAAGAAGAAGGAGACGGAACGTTAACAGACCCTAAAGCTGCAAAAGAATTTGTGGATGCAACCGGAGTTGACTTTTTGGCTGCTGCTATTGGAACCGTACATGGTATGTATAAAGGAGAGCCGAAAATTGATCTTCCCCTTTTAGAGAGAATTCAACAGGCTGTAGAAGTTCCTCTAGTATTACATGGTGGCTCAGGGACTCCAAATGAAGTTATTAAGCAAGCAATCCAACTTGGTATTTGCAAAGTCAACGTGAATACAGAAGTTTCCATGGCTGCTGTATCATTGCTTAAAGACTATTTTGATACGCAACATATTGCTCACCTTTCCACTGTTATGGCAGATATGCAACAAGCGATGGAATCTGTCATGACTAAATTCGTTCAAGTATTTGCAAATAAAGAAATTAGTTAAAACAGACACAAAATTCCTAAACGAAAAGAGGATTAAAAATGCCGATAGTATCTATATGTATAGGGGTAGCACTATTACTTCTATTAATGATTGTTTTTAAATTAAATGCTTTTATCTCGTTAATTCTAGTAGCTCTTGTAGTAGGTATTTTAGAAGGAATGTCGCCACTTGATGCAATGACATCTGTTCAAGGTGGATTAGGTGGTACGCTTGGTAGTTTGACGATGATCATCATTTTTGGAGCAATCCTTGGTAAATTGATGACAGATTCAGGTGGAGCGCAACGTATTGCAACAACACTTATAAAATCATTTGGGAAAAAGAGAGTTCAATTAGCAGCTGTTCTAACAGCTTCTGTAGTTGGGATTGCCTTGTTTTTCGAAACAGGGGTAGTAGTATTAATTCCTTTAGTATTTACCATTGCAACTGCAGCAGGAGTTCCAGTGTTATACATCGGTATGCCTGTAATAGCTGCCCTCATAACGATGCATGGATTTGTACCTCCTCATCCTGGACCAACAGCTGTTGCTAGTGTATTCGATGCAAATATCGGGAAAACCTTATTGTATGGTATCGTAATTGCTATTCCTGCAATTATTATTGCTGGACCACTATATACAAAACTGTTTAAGAAAGATTTCTTAGAAGTAGACATACCAAAGGGATTATTTAATCCAAAAGAATTTACGGAAGATGAAATGCCTGGTTTTGTAACAAGTCTTTTAACATCACTTATGCCGGTAATTTTAATCGCTTCTCAAGTAATTGTTGAAATTGTAGCTCCAGATTCAGCAGTTATGCCATTCTTTGATTTCATTGGTAACGCAAATGTAGCTTTATTGCTTTCTGTCATTCTTGCATTCTTTACTTTCGGTCTAAACCGAGGTAAAACAATGAAAGATGTCATGAATTCTGTTGGAGAAGCAGTAAACGGAATTGCAATGATTCTATTAATTATCGCTGCTGGTGGTGCTTTTAAACAAGTACTGATTGATAGTCATATCGACCAATACATTGCAGATATCATGGCGGATTCAACTCTTTCTCCATTACTTTTAACTTGGTTAATAGCAGCAATTTTACGTGTAGCAGTTGGTTCCGCTACAGTGGCTGGTATGACAGCAGCAGGTATCGCAGCACCTTTAGTAGGAATGACTGGTGTAAGCCCTGAGTTAATGGTATTAGCTGCCGGTGCAGGAAGTGTTACATTCTCTCATGTTAATGATGCTGGATTCTGGATATACAAAGAATACTTTAATTTATCAATCGGTAAAACAATTAAAACATGGTCTATCATGGTTACAATTATTTCATTAGTTGGCCTTGCCGGTGTTTTAGTTATTAATGCGATTATTTCATAAGAAATTGAAAAGCGTATCTTTTTACAAATGGAAATTTTGTAGAAAGATACGCTTTTTTTTGTATAAATATACGATATACTATCAATATTGACAAAAAAGGTAGGCGAATTTATATGCAAAGATATTTAGGTGAAATATTGCTAGTGATTACAGCAATTATTTGGGGAAGTGGATTTGTTGCGAGTGCTGTTTCATTAGAATATTACACACCTTATCAAATTTTAGCTGGAAGGTTTATGATTGGCGCTATTTTATTAACTATTCTTTTTCACAAAAAGTTAAAAAAGTTAAATAAAAGTTCACTTATTAAAGGAGCAATATTGGGAGTATTTCTTTACCTGGCATTTGCTCTTCAAACGGTAGGACTTCAATATACAACTCCATCTAAAAATGCATTTCTAACTGCAGTTAATGTTGTATTTGTACCATTCATAGGATTTCTCTTTTATAAGAGAAAAATCGATATGTTTGAAATGATTGGAGCAGTTATGGCTGTAATTGGGGTTGCGGTACTGTCTCTTAAAATATCAACGGAGATTAACATTGGAGATTTGCTCACTTTATGCTGTGCAGTCGGATTTGCATTTCATATCTTTTATACTGCTAGATTTGTAAAAACAGAAGATCCAGTTGTAATTACAATTGTACAAATGATGGTAGCTGCAATCATTGGATGGATTGTTGTAATCTTCAGAGGAGAAATTTCATTTTCTTTGGAAACTGAAGGAGTTATGAATCTTCTATACCTTGGTATTTTTTCTACAACAATTGCTTACTTAATGCAAACAGTTGCACAGAAATACATATCAGAAACAAAGGCTGCCATAATACTATCTACAGAGTCTTTTTGGGGCATGGTATTTTCAGTAATTATTTTAAGTGAAGTAATGACCCTAAAAATGATTATTGGAGCTATTCTTATTCTTCTAGCTATTATCATATCTGAAACAAAATTTAGCTTTCTAAAAAAGAAAGTGGAAGAATTGACTTAAAATAAACAAAAGCGTTTTTATAATATAGAGACGCTCAGACTGCAGAAAAAAGGAAGTTGGTTTTTATTTTTGACCCGATAATTTTCGTTCCAGGCGGACGCGTTCCGCCGGCATGGCTTCAGCCGCTTCCCTTGCTCCTGCGCAAGCTCGTCGCAAAAAAACAATGCTCCTGCGCAAGCTCGTCGCAAAAAAACAATGCTCCTGCGCAAGCTCGTCGCAAAAATTAATTTCGCTACGCTCGGTCCAGGGTCTTAAAGCTCATGCACCTGCCGCTTCGCTTTCGGTGCAGAAAACATTTGCTATTCCGTCTGGAGTCGCCGCCTTCCACTCTAATCAACTATTATCCGCTTTTCAATCAAAAAACGTCATGCCATTAATAGAGCAAGTTTTTATAACTGAAGTATTTATAGAAAATCGTTGAAAAAGGCGACACTCCTGCGGGAATAGCGTTAGCCGAAGACACCGCAGCGCAGCGAGGAGGCTAAGGCAACGCCCGAGGAAAGGGAGCTGTTTCAACGATTTTCATATTTATCGGAAGACATTATTTAGTAGTCCAAGCTCCTCGGCGCTCACCCACAGAAAGCGAGCGGTAAGCTTTGGAAAACCTGATCTATTCTATATAAAAATAACTCGAGTTTGACTACAGTCTGAAGCGTTTCTAATTAATATAGAGCACTTTTATTCTTTCTTATTTAACTGGAACCCAAATTTCATTGTATGTTTCTGTTTTATAGATATTTGTATCCAAATAAACTTCAAATGGTTTTATGGAAGACAGTTCATATGGATTGGATGGAAACCATTCCGAATATATTCGTTCCCACGTATTTGCGATTGCAGATGGAAAAGGTCCTTTAACTTCAAAAACAACCCATTTTGAGGCAGGGAAGTCAATGCGCTGAAAGTCAGTAGAATTAGTACCATCATATTCTGCTGCAACATAATAATTCATCTTATTTTTCTCTCTACTTACCTCAGCCCAAATGCCTAATAACCCATTTATGTCTCCACTTTTTAAATCTAATAATTGATTTAGGGTTCCATCCTGTTGAATCTCATTCCAAAATGTTTGAAATGCTTCTATTCCGCCGTTTTCTACATCGTAGGGAAATTCTCTATTAACTCCAATAACTTGGAAAGCCTCTCTCTCCACAAGACGATATTGCATTGGTTTAGCTCCTCCTTTAATATAATTTCTCCCGTTAAATCTTCTTCATACAAATTATATTTCAACATTGCTTCTCGTTCAATGAATAAAAGGGGAATGAACAACAATTGAAGAATTAACATGAAGAGAGAAATAATTAGAATCTAAAAAAGCTAAGAAAGGCGAATGTGCATGATTCACATTGTAAATGGGGATGTAGTAGGAAATAAGATTAGAGATATAGAAGGAGAAATTATCGTTTGGAGAGAAATGTATGATTTCGGTCCATTAAGTTTAGAATGGACAAAAGAGGAACAATTGAAGAGACGTGCTGCTTTTTTTGAACAAAGACTGGAGATTCCAGCAAAACTTTTTATTTCCAATTGTGTTAAACAAAATAATTTATTGAGTAATATATCAACGAAGGATGAAGTTGTACTGTGGTTCGAGCATGATAGATATGATCAAACAATGCTTATGTATTTATTAACAGAACTATCTTCCTTAGGTATTAAAAAGCTATCTATGGTTAGTATTAATCAGTATTCTGGAATTCATCCTTTTCATGGATTAGGTCAGTTGTCTTCGGAGCAATTAATAGCTTTAGTAGATGTTAAAAAGGAACTTTCAAACGATGAAATTCATGAAGCTATATCTGGATGGATTGCATATAATTCTAAAGAGGAAGAGGATTATAAAAAATGGATACAAAACACATCTCATTTTCTTCCTTTTCTACTTCCATTTTTTCAAGGGCATAAAAGCTATTTTCCTTCGTTAAAAACAGGCTTAAATGAAGTTGAGTACTTATCACTTAGTTTAATCAATAATGGAATTTGCCAATTCTACGAGTTGTTTAATGAGGTAACTAAGAAAAGAGTAAATGATGGGTTAAGTGATTTGCATTTAGCAGCCATTTTAAAGGAATTAATGAAAGGAAAGAATCCCTTAATTAAGTCTAATCAACATTTGCCAAATTATTCTCATCCGATTTCAAATGCTAAGATCGACATAACATCTGCCGGCTTAGATGTATTAAATGGAAAACAAAATCGAATAGATTTTGTAGGAATTGATTGGTGGATTGGCGGTGTACATCTTTATAAGATAGTTAAATAAAAAGAAACATTAAATCGATTTCTAACCATGTTGGAAATCGTTTTTTTCTTTTTTTTAAAACAAATTTATATTGTTTTGTATTAATGCTTGTTAATAGTGAAAGATAAGAAAGAATCTTAGCTATAAACGATCATTTATCGTGGCTAACATTCATTTAAATTTTGAGGAGGTGTGAATCTGTGAAAACAATTCATCGAATTGCTTTAGTGCTCGTAATTATTGGTGCTATTAACTGGGGATTGATCGGATTTTTTGAATACGATTTAGTTGCTTCCATGTTTGGCGGACAAACGGAAGCCATGTCTCGAGTAATTTATGCGCTTGTAGGTATAAGTGGACTAATTTGTATCCCGCTTTTATTTGAAGCACACAAAGAAGTAGGAGCAGAACGAAGTAGGACTTCAGGCTATAATAATTTAAAGTACGAGACTGAATTTAGTGATGAGGCAGACTTTACAGATATTCGAGAATACAATAAGAATAATTCGGATAACAATAACAGTAACAACAAACAAGTTTAGCTTGTTTCGTTGTAGGCATTTCATCATTATTTGTCTGCAAAAAACTGACGGCCTATATTGGCTCGTCAGTTTTTTTGCCATGTCAGTACTCCGCATTAATGGACAAAATTTTTATGTAAATTGCAATAAAAGATACACATATTTACCTATAATCATCTATTTACAAGTAAATAAAATCGGAGTAGTATTATCGTCAGTTTCAAATTCTATATCGCTTAATCCAACCGGAGCGGGGGAACCATTTTATGTGGCTCGATGAGTCATATGGGGTGAATCCTACGAATGTAGGTAGGGCTACTCTTTTAGCCCGAATCCGACAGCTAACCTCGTAAGCGTAATGAGAGAGGAGATGGAGCTGGTGAGACGGTTGTTACAAGTCCACTAGGCTTTTTACTTAATGCCTTGTGGGCTTTTTTGTCGTTATTTTTTGTTTCATGTTGATATTTTTGATGATAGAAAGAAGTGGGAAATATGTTATCAGCAGTTAAAAGATTTTTAATAGGTCGTCCATTGAAGTCATCTGAATTAGGTGAACAAAAGCTGAATAAAACGAAAGCTTTGGCTATCCTTTCTTCGGATGCTTTATCGTCTGTTGCTTATGGTCCAGAACAGATTTTGCTTGTATTAATGACTGTTGGAACAATAGCTTACTGGTACTCTATACCAATAGCAGTAGGAGTGCTCATTCTATTACTTGCATTAATCCTGTCCTATAGACAAATTATTTTTGCTTATCCACGTGGTGGAGGTGCATATGTTGTATCTAAAGAAAATTTAGGAGTAAATGCTGGTTTAATTGCAGGTGGGTCTTTGTTAGTGGATTACATCCTGACTGTCGCGGTAAGTGTCTCCGCTGGAACAGATGCTATTACTTCCGCTATTCCAAGCTTACACGATCATAATGTGTTGATTGCAAGTGTGCTTGTAATTTTCATTACTATTTTAAATTTAAGAGGAATTACGGAATCAGCTTCAATACTTGCTTATCCAGTATATTTATTTGTACTTGCATTGTTTATACTAATTGGAGTTGGTCTTTACAATATAATTATTGGAAATGTGTCACCTGTTTTACATGCTCCATTAGGTACTCCAGTTGCAGGTATTTCGTTGTTCTTGTTACTTAGAGCATTTGCTTCAGGTAGTTCGGCGTTAACTGGTGTGGAAGCAATTTCTAATGCGATACCTAACTTTAAGTATCCTGCTGCAAAAAATGCCGCTAAAACATTATCGATTATGGGCTCATTACTTGCAGTTTTATTGGTAGGAATAGTGGTTCTTGCCTATTATTATGGTATTTCTCCCAAAGTGGAGGAAACGGTTATATCACAAATTGCTTCTGAAACGTTTGGAAGAAATTATATGTATTATTTCATCCAAGGGACAACAGCTTTGATACTCGTTTTAGCTGCAAATACAGGATATTCAGCCTTTCCTTTATTGGCATTTAACCTGTCGAAGGATAAGTATATTCCTAGTATGTATAAAATGAGAGGAGATCGTTTAGGTTATTCTAACGGAATTATCACTCTTGGAATTACTTCAATCCTTTTAATTATTATATTTAATGGTCAGACGGAGCAACTGATTCCACTGTATGCAGTTGGAGTTTTTATTCCCTTCACGTTGTCTCAAACAGGGATGCTAGTGAAGTGGTTTCGAGAAAGACCTAAGGGTTGGCAAGGTAAATTGACGATTAACTTTATTGGTGCGCTAATTAGTTTTACAGTTATGATGATATTCTTTATTACTAAATTTGGTCAGGTATGGGCGGTATTAATTTTCTTGCCACTCCTAGTTTTATGGTTTCATAAAGTAAAAAGACACTACGTAGCTGTTGGGGAGCAACTAAGTATATCCTGTGAACCTCCTTTGAAAATTGAAGGGAATGTAATTATCGTACCTGTTGCTGGAATAACGCATGTAGTAGAGAATTCTTTAAACTATGCGAAATCTTTAAAACCAGAACAAATTCTAGCAGTGTATGTAGCATTTGATAGAGAAGATCAAAAAACATTTGAAGAAAAGTGGAAAAAATGGCAGCCTGAAATTCGTTTGGTAACTTTATACTCTCAATATCGAAGTATTATTCAACCTTTATCTAAATTCATTAGTATAGTAGAAAATAAAGCATATGAATCGAATTATCGAGTGACAGTTTTAATTCCGCAGTTTATACCAAAAAAAGGCTGGCATAATATACTTCATAACCAGTCCAGCTTGCTGATTAGATCAATTTTGCTTTATCGTAAAGATGTTATAATTACTACTGTTCCTTATCATTTTAAAAAGTAATAGAGAGCCCATCCTTTTTAAGATGGGCTCCTTTTGTTTATATTATATTGTATTGTTAAAAAAGGTATGGAACAAATTCGCATGTGATGTTTAGCGGTTAGCTGATTATCTTTTATTTCTTCTATTATAAATTGCTCTTGTAAAGGAAGTCTAAAAACGTTTTGGCGAAAAGCTAAGTAAATTCCTGCATCTGAACCGGTTGCTCCTTTACTCGTTAATACTAGTTTTTCTCCATTTTGGTTCAATTCTAGTATTCCAATCATCGATGACCAAGGAAGAGGAAGGGCAATATTCATATAATATTTATCATTACGTTGATGAGAAGAGTAGAGTGCGACAAAGATTACTTCTTTACCTATTTTTCGAAGCCATGCTCTCGTATTTTTCCTACCATCTTCTACAGCTATAATTTCGCCAGTCATTTCCATTTGTGTATTAGTATATGGAAGATTTAGCTGTTGAACGTTTCTACTAAAAAATCTATATATAGCAGCAAAGGGCTTAAACCAATTGTGCCAGTTTACTTCTGAATATAGTCGAAATTGATTTGTATTTTCATAGAAATCGATTATTGTTGCGGATAGAAAACTCTTTTCTAAGTATATTCCCATATCATCCACAAGACCTTTATAGGGCTCCTTACCTAAATGCTTATATAAAATCTGTTCTCCAATTACATATTTCCCCCGAATACTACTGATAGGGAATTTCGACTTAATCTCTTTGGTTTTTGGGGTAAGTATTGACCAGCCAACAACCCCACATAATGCGAACAAAATAGAATTGAAAAATCCATGAAACTTCAACATAAAATCAATACTTAGAGCAAAAACTCCAAATACATTACCAACGGCATATAACAAGGAAAAAATAATTGTAATCCCTAATGCTCCGAATGATATTAGCACCAATGTTTTTTGCAGTTTATTAGGGAAAACTGATTTAATGGCTAAAACTATAAGCCCATATATTCCAAAAATATATAGGAGTACTGAAGCTAGTTCTAACCAAGGGGAGAAGGTGATTCCAAGTGCAACGACAATCGGAGAAATTAAAATAACGCTACAAATAATATTGTAAGTTTTTCTTTTAGATAAACGACCAAGAAAACCTACGAAAATAGGTAGCAAAAAGGAAGAATAGTGAAAATGAATTGCTGTCAGCCACGTTAAAATGGGAGAGAATCCCGTATCAATTTCTGTGACAGAAGCAAAAAACCACATCCCACCAATGAATAAATACATCATACCTGCATCTATTGAAAATTCTTCTAAATGGTCAAATCCACGTTGAATAAATCGGTGGAGCCCATATATAGCAACGACTAAAGTAAATAATAAATAGATACCTGCAAGTAGCGTATCCCATCCGGTAGTAGTCGTTGTTTGTAGGATGAAAATAGATGCAAAGGCTGGTATTGCAAAATAATAATACAGTCTAATTTCTTTTTTCAATATTAATTGTAGAGTGATTGGTACAAATATTAGTTGTGCAACGGTTAACATTAAAAAATACCAAGGAGTTACATTGAAAATGACGACTACTAAAAATCCAATGGTATGTAAAAGAGCAATTCGCTTAAAAGTCATTTGTTTGAAATTCTCCTTCATATTCAAATAAAGTGCCGATTAACGGGTTTTTTATAAGGACATGTATAGAATAAACGTCTCTTTCTTCTATATAATATTCAGTTACATGGACCACACCTTGAAAAATTTTTGGCAGTGGTACTTCTATATTCCCTATAACAATTCGCTGTTCTCGTGATTCAATAAGCATCCGTCCCTCTTCAGTAACAAAGAAAACCAGATCTGAGTAAAATATGCTTGGTTCTCCTAAGTAATCTTTTACGCTATTACTGGCAGGATTTAGACTCATAAGCGCATTAAAATATCTTTTTTTATTTTTGAAATAAAAAATTCTCTCCCAGTGTACCTGATTCTCTTTGTTCGGTCCGATTAAACTTGTATTTACAATAGTAAAAGGAATATCCGATCCATGTTCGGGGAATAAAAACTTCCATCTTGTCGCTAATAAGAAAAATGGGTACATCCATTTTGGTCCACGGCTGATTTTTTTCATAACACCAGTTGCTTTAAACTTTTTACCAACGGGTAGCTTATATCGTTTTTGAAGCATTGGATGAAGTTTATTAAATTGATCGCCAAGTATGTGTTTATAGATAGTCATTCAAATGCTCCTTATCTAACTCGCTTGCAATTTTTAGCTGACGGTATATCTTTGCTTATGAAAAATCCAACTAAGGTAAGAATAAATAATGACATGTTAAAAGTTAACGGGTTGAATGGATGACTTAAAGTAGTTGGATCTGCGAGAATTGCTGAGAACGTTAACAGAGGAAATAAAATTAACTGTAACCCTAGTAATTTTCTTTTATTTTTGTAGAGTAACCAAATAAGACCGAAAACAACTTCCAATAACCCAACTGATGAGACGATAAAAGAGGCAGAGATTGTTGTAAAAGAAAGTAGGCTACTTGTCATCAAGATTTCATCCGGGTGCATGTATATTAGCTTTGGTACTAAACCTTGATATAGCCATATAAAGGAGAACAAAAATGTAATCATCCAATGGCTAAAAAAATGTTTGTATTGTGAGGATGGAGACTCTCCTTTTTCAAGCCATCTTTTTAATACATCGAAACTTAGTGCAGTTGCCCATCCGATTAGGGGCCGGAAAATTAGAAAATCAAAATAGCGGCCGAAGATTCCAAAATTCGTTTTATAATCGTATTGTGTAAGAAATCGAATAGAATCTTGTTCCGGAGCATACTTCCAGTAACCTTTTCCCTCTCGAATAATAGAAATTGCTTGATCCGTTCCAAAGTGTAAGGAGGATGTACGTGATTCATCTCTTGCATGAAAAGTGCCAACACTTTTTCCCCATCCAGCAATGTGCAAACCAAATCCAATATTTGTTTTATAGTTGAAATGTTGAGGCTCACTTTCTTCTTTTGGTAAATAGGTGATAGAGGTAAATCGCAAATCCCATTGCTCGTGTAGCTCAGGTTTCTGTGTAGCATTCCATAACTTTTCCATCTCTGAATTAATAGGTATTTCAACATAAATTGGTTTACTCTTCATTTCATTCACCTCCCATAAAGCTTATCATAAGATAAAGGACTTTTCGCTAGTATTGCAGAATAGATATGAAAGTTGGAGGGATAATTTTGAAACGTGTAGATGTAGCTTCAGCCTTAATCCATGATGAGAATGGGTACATATTATTAGTGAAGAATAGGAAAGGTGACTCGTTTTATTGGGGGCTTCCAGGAGGGGCAGTAGAAGAAAATGAAACACTCGAGAAAGCGGTTATCCGTGAAGTAAGGGAGGAAACGGGTTATAAGATAAAAATTACTGGTTTAAATTCCATCCGAGAAGTGTTGTTTTCGGATAGAGGTCATCACGCGTTAATCATTACTTTTAATGCAAAAATTATCGATGGTCAAATAAATATCAACGACCCGGATAATGACATTGTTGAAGCTAGATGGGTAGATTATGGAACTGCAAAAGAACTAATGCCATTTTTATTTGAAAGCTTAAGAATTGAATCAAATGATAATAAGTCACTTGCATTTTATGAATTTGAAGGAGTTCGATAATAACAAAACGAAGAGCAAAAGGGATTAATGGGGGTAAAAATGAATCAAACTATTAACTATAAATTTTGGACTGTTTGTATGATACAAGATAACGATAAAGTGCTCCTACTAGATAGGCAACATGATCATTTTAAAGGTTTTATTCCTCCTGGTGGTAAAGTAGATTTTCCAGAGAGTTTTGTGGAATCAGCAATTAGAGAGGTAAAAGAAGAAACCGGCCTAGAGGTTAGCAATCTTATTTTTAAAGGTATCTATGAATATGTAAATCCAGAAAAAAACGATCGATATATTATTTTTAATTACTTAACGAAAGAATTTAAAGGAGATTTATTAAATGAATCGCCTGAAGGAAAACCGATTTGGGTACCTATCAAAGAAATGGATTCACTTCCAATACAGAAATCGATTCGCAGAAGGATTCCTCTGTTTTTTAAAGAAGGGACATTTGAAATTCAGGTGACTTGGGATAATGAAAAGAATGTTGAAGGAGAAGTAGTGATTAGAGAAACTTGATCTTTTTTAAAAAATAGAATCTTGGAGGCGAATGGATGGAGCAAAAAATAGTTAGTCACAAAAATCAGGTGGGGTGGAACCAATCTGCTTATCAAGCATGGACGAATCGCCACGGATCACCTAAAGAATTTGCAAAGAAGCTAAGGGGAAATCCCACTAGTGCTGTTTCCCACTATTTAAATTTCATGGGGAATGTAAAAGGTAAAAGGATTGCCAATTTTTTAGGATCAAAAGGAAATAAAGCAGTTTCTTTTGCGTTGTTAGGAGCCGAGGTTTTAGTAGTAGATATTTCAGAAGATAATAAGAAATATGCGATCGAATTAGCAGAAGAGGCAAAAGTAAAGATAAAGTACATAGTTTCGGATATTCTAGAAGTTCCCGATGAGGCGGAACTAAATGAGTTTGACTTTGTTCTGTTAGAATTAGGGGTACTTCATTACTTTGTGGATTTATCCCCATTATTTAAAGTGGTTTTCGATTCACTTAAGCAAGGTGGACAATTTATTTTAAGGGATTATCATCCTTTCGTTTCTAAGCTAGTGCATGTAGAAGAAGGAGAGATGCTTGCAAGTGGCGATTATTTTAGTAAGGAAGTAGTGGAAGAAGATGTAGCCTATAGTATTTTACTACCGGAAGAAGAACGATCTTCTTTAAAGAAAGTTAATATTCGAAGATGGACTTTAGGGGAAATTGTCACTTCTATTTCGAAAGCAGGTCTTAACATCAGCTATCTAGAGGAAGAACCTGGAGTTAGTTGGGCATTTCCATCTGGTTCACCAGAAGGAATAGAAAACAAAATGCCTGGATTATATACGTTAATAGCTAAGAAAGGATGAAAGTATTTTTTCATCCTTCTTTTATTTTTAGATTATCTATTTTCATTATATAAAACCCACTCCACGCAAATACTATAGATGCGAGGTAAAAAATACTTCCAATAGTAAGAAAGTCAACTAAATATCCTGTAACAATAACCGCAAAAGCTGCACCAACCGAAGTCCAAATGTGGTAGAGACCAATTTCCTTACCAGCAGTCTCCTTCTTAACCGTACGTGCTAGTACTGTTTTTTCACTGTTTTTCTGTATCGCACCTAATAAACCCATTACAATTTGAAGTATATATACATGCCAAATTTCATAAGCAAGCGGAATAATGAGTAATAGGAGTGCCATTCCCCATGAATAAATGACTAAGAGAGATTGGTCTCCTGTCCTGTCTGCAAATTTACCAATAACTGAATAGCTCAATGCTGCCGTAAGAGCAAATAACCCGTATGCCCAACCAAACTGTGAATAACTATTTCCAACATTTTTTAATAGCAGCACGTAAAATGGAAATATCATACTGGCAGACATACCTATTACGCCTTGATAGATTATAAATCTTCTGTATTTCATTTATAATACTCCTCATAGAAAAGATTCAGAAATCGTTTTTCAGGATCATATTTTTCTTTCAGTTCAAAAAATTCTTCCGCTCTCGGGTAGGCTATTTCTAATTGTGCTTTTGTAGGGAAGTTATAGTAAGGAAGATAATAGCTTCCGTCGTGTTCTAATGTAATATCAATCATTTTCTGTATGACCCGATCCATTTCTTCGATACTTTCTTCGTTCGTCTCTTGATTGATAAGTAATACAAGTGCAAACATATCTTCTTTTGCATAAGACATGATTGCCTCATCATTTTGCTTCACATATCGTATAGTGATATTCAGTAAGTTGATATTCTTTTCCTTTTGAAGCATTTCTCTTAAGTCATCAATATAGGAAGTGAATTCATCTACCGGTACAAAATATTCTTGTAGTAATTCCGTTTTGCTAGCACTGTCATATTCCATAAAAGTCGATTCCGAACGCATGACATTATTTCTTGAAATATAGGAACCATCAATTCGATTATTATATTCTTTTTGCGTCTTCCAAAACATATTTTTTCCATGCGTATTTATCCGAGAGAGACCAAGAAGTAGTTTTGGAATCGCAATGATTCTCTCCCGTTTTAAGGTAGTATGATTGCTTAATAGTGATTGGTCTTCGACTAAGTAATAATTAGTTACATACATTTCTGATAAAAAGCTATCAGGTGCAACTGAAATTCTTGCCAAATGCATTTTTACTGAATCACCTTTAACATGGGTTGTAAAATAAGTACTGTATTCATCATAGGTTAGTGATTTTGATTGAACTTTATAGAGTTTATCATCCGTCAATTGCAAAGTTACATCGAGAATTACACCGAATAATCCATATCCTCCATTCACTAACTGGAACAGCTCCGTATTTTCCTCCCGACTTACTTGAATGATTTTTCCTTGTGAAGTGAGTAATCTAAACGATTCTACTGTTTCCATTAAAGAAGTATATTGAATGTCACGACCGTGGACATTTACACTTAATGAACCGCCGACAGTGAAAATATTTTGAGATTGGCTTACCTTTAATGCAAGCCCATAAGGATTGATATAGGATTGGATATCCGCCCATGTTACCCCGCTTTGTACAGTGATGAGTTTATTCTTTGTATCTAAGTCAAGAATTTTATTATAGCTTTTCATGTCGAGTAGGATACCATCAGGATAAAGCGTTTGCCCACCTTGACTATGTTGCATTCCTGCTATGGAGATTGGAATATCTTTTTCATTTGCTTCTTCTATAATATTAACAATATTTTCTTCCCTATCACTTGATTTTATTGCCTTCATTTTGACAGGTAAGAGACGTCCATGATCTTTCACGACTGGTTCGGCAAGCTTTGCTTGAAAGAGTATGAGGGAACAAACAAGTAACAAAATATAAAAAATTACGAAATATTGTCTCTTATAAATTTTTCTCTCCTCCTATATCAAGTGAAACCGAGCTATACATTTTTATAATGGTTTGGAATTGCCACATAAAAAGGAGAGAAAAACCAAGATGATTGGCATTTCTCTCAACTGTATTACTTTCCTTTAAAAATAGGTTTTCGTTTTTCACTGAATGCGTTTAATGCTTCTATTCTATCTTCTGTTGGAATGGTAATTTCGTAAGCTTTGCGTTCGATACTTAATCCAGTATGTAAATCGACATTCATGCCGTGTTTGATAGCAAATTTGGCTTGTTGTAGCGCAATTGGGCCATTTACTAGCATTAGTGCTGCGAAGCTTTCGGTTTCTGCGATTAATGTTTCACGTGAAGTAACTTTAGTTACTAAGCCGTATGCTAATGCTTCTTCTGCTCTTAATCTTTTTGCTGTAAGGATAAGTTCCAATGCTTTCGCTTCTCCAATAAGACGTGGTAGACGTTGTGTACCACCTGCGCCAGGAATAATGGCTAAGCTTGTTTCCGTTAATCCTAGTTGAATGTCATTCGCTGCTATCCGGAAATCACATGCAAGAGCAAGCTCTGTTCCACCCCCAAAAGCATAGCCGTTTAGCATTGCGATGGTAGGTTGTGGAAGATTTTCAATTGCTGAAAAAACTTCTCCAATTTTTAATATATTTCGTTTTACTTGTTGGTCAGTCAATGTTTTTCGTTCTTTTAAATCCGCCCCAACACTAAAAGATTTCTCCCCAGCACCTGTAAAAATCACTACACGCACATCTGGATTTATACGAATAGTTTCAGTGATTTCTCCAAGCTCTTGAAGCATATCGTAATTAAATGCATTCAGAGCATCTGGTCTATTAAGTGTCACATAAGCAATATTTCCATGTTCTTCATAATGAATAGATTCCATTTTCTCTCCCCCAAAAATAATTTTTTCTCCCATACAAAACATATCATTTTACTATTGGTCTGTCATCTTTAGTAGATAGTTTCAAATATAGGTCGATTTTCCTTTTTTGATTTGATACAATTATGTTATTGAAATTCGAAAGATTAGAGGAATTTACATGGACATTTTTGTTGCAAGACAACCGATTTTTAATAAAAATGAACATATTTTCGCATATGAATTGTTGTATCGTAATGGACATGATAATTCCTTTCCACTAATAGATGGAGAAACAGCTACTTTAGAAGTACTCGTGCACTCCTTTTTGACGATTGGTATTAATGAACTAGCTGGAGAAAAACTATGTTTTATTAATTTCACTGAAAACCTACTAGTAAAGGATATTTTCGCAAAATTTCCAGGGAATAGAATAGTAGTAGAAATTCTAGAGGATATACCAATAACCTCTGCTTTAATTCAAAAAATTAAAGAGATTAAGTCTTTGGGCTTTTTAATTGCATTAGATGATTTTGTTCTCCAAAAAAATATAACGGTATATGATGAGTTATTTTCACTCGTTAACTTCATTAAAGTTGATTTTCTTTCAAGCACCGTGGCGGAAAGACAAGCAATCGAACGAATTGTAAAAAAGAATTATCCACATATTGTACTACTTGCCGAAAAAGTTGAGACCCGCGAACAGTTTTATGAAGCAAAAGCTGCTGGTTATGGGCTATTTCAAGGTTATTTCTTTGCTAAGCCTGAAATTATTAAAGGTACGGAAATTCCAGCCAATTTGGTACAGTACTTTCGGATTATTAGTCTTCTACGTGACAAATCTTCTTCTATTGAAGAGGTAGCAGAAGAAATTGAACGAGATGTCTCACTTTCGTTTAAAGTATTGAAGTTGATCAATTCCCCTGCAGTACGATTAAAATCTAAGATTCGTTCGATAAAGCAAGGTGTAGTTATGCTTGGCTTGGAGGAATTAAATCATTGGTTATATGTTCTTTTACTTCATGAATCTAAAGCGAATCATTCGGGTGACGGAATGGCTTTAATCGAGGCTTCCTTATTCCGTGCGAAGTTTTGTGAGTTACTTGCAAAAACTAAAGTCAAACAAAATGCGTCAGAGTATTTTTTAGTTGGCATGTTCTCTTTAATCGATACTTTACTTCATCAATCGATGAACCAATTACTTCAGGATTTACCGCTTTCTGATGAAGTAGCGGCAACACTTTCAGGTAACCTCACTGAAATGACTCCATATTTAGAGGTGGCAATTGCCTGTGATGAGGTTCGATGGGACGATATGTTAGAGGGTGCAACGATTCTAAATATCGATCACGATACCTTGAATGACATCTATATAGAAGCTCGTCGTTGGGCTGCTGAAATATTAAATTAACTACCATTCTTAGAGAATGGTAGTTTTTTTGAGCAAATGTATTTTATTCATTAAATTGGAAAAAATATTTTTTGTAGATTATTGCATTTTATATTAAAAGTTGTACAATAATATAGGAACAAACGTTCTTGTTAGAAGGAGGATATGATATGCCACTAATACCGGATGAATCGTTGCCATACTTAGAAAACATGATCTATCTTCCGATGGTTTTAACCATTTTGGAAAAGGATCGAACCATTTTTGAAAAAGGCCCTTTTAAGCTAAAACGACCTTATATATCTATGGTGGAGAAAGCCGTAAAGCAAGCCCAAAAAGAATTAAAAGAGACACATATTTATATGAAACGACATAGTATGAAAGTTCTTCGTGGTGAAGGTGATGATATGTTCACGGAGTATGTATTTTTTCATGGTGGTTATGAAGAACATCGTAGGTACTTAAACGTTCGCCTTCGAAATAGAGTAGAAGAACTCATTTCTATTTATTTTGAGCTTGTAGAAAAATCTTGTTAAACTTTAAAATTTATTAGAAGAAGATTGGTTTCTGGTCGATAAAAATCCCTCATATGAGAGGTGACTCATTCTTTTTAAAAAATGTGTATTTAGCAAATTGGCGAAACCGAATTGTTTGCTTAAAGTATTTGCCGACGTTTCAACAGTAATTGTTTGCCCATTTGTTAATAAAACCTTACACACCCCTTCACTTGCATGGAAACCATCAATCGCTTTAAGTGAAAACCAAACATTTAAATCTGATTTTGGTGAAAGTAAAGGTATTAATATACATGGATTTCCATAGTCATGTGCGATAATTATAGGAAGTTTAAGGTAATTTCCGAGTGTTTCTCTGGAAAGGTTTTTTGCTTGTTGAAATGAGGAGCCATAGTAGGCACATGATTGTCTTACTATATCGTAAGGCTTTTTACCTACTAACATAGTTTCCCCTGAAATATTAGTAACTTTTGTATAAACTTTGTTGTTTATTCGGACTGGCTGTAGAACTGCAGTTTCAAATGAAACGAGGAAGGATTTATCTTTTATTATTTTCATCGTATTTTCCACTCCTTAGTAGTTTATACATCAATTATAGTTAAATATGGAAATAAAGCAATCGAATATAACGAATTTTCTAAAATTTTCAATTAATCTTAAAATCATAATTTTCGCAAAATGATTGCATCTCTTCTTTTACTTTTATATAATGGAAAAAAGACATCGGGGTGATCAGAGATGGACAAACAATATTCATACGCAGATTTCTTAAAAGCAATGGGGCAAACAGGAAAAGAAAGTTCTGCAGAAAAATTGTTAAACGAAATTTATCTTGATATGTTTTTGAACATAATTCACCGGGAACAAAGTAGTTATAGATTATTGCAGTTAATTGATGATGCCTTAGACCAAAAAGATAAGCATGCATTCATAGAGTATACGAATGCATTACAACAATTACAAAGTATAAAGTAGACTGAAAGCCGCTTATGCAGAGCGGCTTTCTTTATGTTTAAAATTGTTTTAAAATTCGATTTATTTCTACAAAAAGTTCTTGTAAACTTATTTAGTAAGTGAAGAGATAGAGAGGGGACGGTTAAATGAAGTGTATATGGACGATTTTAATTCTATTCATTTTGTTGCCGGTAGTAGTGCAGGCGGAGGACAGATGGAATATAAAGACGGAAGAAAACTATCAGGTTTACATAGACGCTTCGGTTGATTCACTTAAACTATTAGAAAGAGACAAAACCTTAGCAAGTGGTTTATCTAAAATGACAGGCTACAAAGTGATGCCTCCACAATATTTACCGGGATCAGGATCTTCTGCTGATTGGTTTATTCAACAAACCAAAATGCCTGGAATCACATTAGAAATATCACCGTATATAGGAGAGAAGCCAGTGCCGCTTGAAAAATGGGAAGCTATCTGGAGACAAAATAATAAAGTAGGTTTGTATCTAGCCTTAGAGGCATCAAAAAGATAACAGCACAAACCTAGTAAGACCGCTTGTTTTAAGCGGTTTTTCTTATTTATGAAAAAACATACGTTCGTTTTATTCGTTTTCAAAAAGATAGTATGTTAAACTGAAAATATTCAAGTTATGGGAGGCTATCATATGGATCAAATATTCGATTTGCAAGCTCCGTATAAGCCAGCGGGGGATCAAATAGAAGCAATAAAAAAATTAGTAGAAGGGGTTCAGGAAGGAGATAAACATCAAACGTTACTTGGTGCAACAGGGACAGGAAAGACGTTTACTATTTCAAATGTAATTCAACAGATTAATAAACCAACTTTGGTAATGGCACATAATAAAACCCTTGCCGGACAACTTTATAGTGAGTTTAAAGAGTTCTTTCCTAACAATGCAGTGGAATACTTCGTTAGTTATTATGATTATTTTCAACCCGAGGCGTATGTGCCCCAAACAGATACGTATATTGAAAAAGATTCGAGCATAAACGAAGAAATTGACAAGCTTCGTCACTCGGCAACATCTTCCTTATTCGAAAGAAAAGATGTCATCATTATTGCATCTGTTTCATGTATTTATGGTCTCGGTAATCCTGAAGAATATAAAGAAATGGTCGTATCACTGCGATCAGGAATGGAAATTGAGCGAAATCAGTTGCTTCGAAAGTTAGTTGACATTCAATATGAAAGAAACGATATTAATTTCACGCGAGGTACATTCCGTGTTCGTGGAGATGTAGTAGAAATCTTCCCAGCTTCAAGAGATGAAAGATGTCTAAGAGTAGAGTTTTTTGGAGATGAAATAGACCGAATTCGAGAAGTAGATGCATTAACTGGAGAAATTTTAGCAGAACGAGATCACGTAGCTATATTTCCAGCATCTCACTTCGTTACACGTGAGGAAAAAATGCGTCTTGCCATTGAAAATATTGAAAAAGAATTAGAAGAACAACTTAAACTATTACGTAGTGAAGATAAATTATTGGAGGCACAAAGATTAGAGCAACGCACTAATTACGATTTGGAAATGATGAGAGAAATGGGATTTTGCTCTGGAATTGAAAACTATTCACGACATCTTACATTACGTGAAGCAGGAGCTACCCCTTACACGCTATTAGATTATTTTCCAAAAGATTTTTTACTCGTTGTGGATGAAAGTCATGTTTCATTACCTCAAGTAAGAGGAATGTTTAATGGTGACCAAGCAAGAAAATCAGTGCTTGTTAATTATGGTTTCCGATTACCTTCTGCTTTAGACAACCGTCCTCTTACTTTTAAAGAATTCGAAGATCATGTAAATCAAGCTATATATGTATCTGCAACACCTGGACCATATGAAATTGAACATACCCCTGAAATGGTTGAACAAATTATTCGACCAACCGGACTACTAGATCCAGTCATAACCGTTAAACCAATAGAAGGTCAAATAGATGACTTAATCAATGAGATCCATGAGCGTTCCGCGAAAAATGAACGGGTGTTAATTACTACATTAACAAAGAAAATGTCAGAGGATTTAACAGATTATTTGAAAGAGATAGGGATAAAAGTACAATACCTACACTCAGAAGTGAAAACATTGGAGCGAATTGAAATTATACGTGAGCTTCGTTTAGGGACATATGATGTTTTAATAGGAATAAACTTGCTTCGAGAAGGTCTTGATATTCCCGAAGTATCTCTTGTGGCAATTTTAGATGCTGATAAGGAAGGATTTTTGCGATCCGAACGTTCTTTAATTCAAACGATTGGAAGAGCTGCCCGAAATTCAAATGGTGAAGTAATTATGTACGCAGATAAAATGACAGATTCTATGAAAAAAGCAATCGATGAAACAAAACGCCGTAGAACAATTCAAATGGAATACAATGAAAAACACGGCATTACACCGAAAACGATTGAGAAAAAAGTTCGCGAAGTTATTCGAGCATCTCAAGTTGCCGAAGAAGAGGGAACTTATGCACAAAAGTTAACAAGTGGAAAAGCGTTAACAAAAGAAGAGAAAGAAAAACTATTGGCAAATCTCGAAAAAGAAATGAAGGATGCAGCCAAAGCGCTTAACTTCGAACGTGCCGCAGAATTACGTGATGCAATCCTCGAACTAAAGCTGGAAGGATGAAGAGTGTGAGAAACCAAGAAATTATTATACAAGGTGCCAGAGCAAATAACTTAAAAAATATAAGTCTAAAAATTCCGAGAGATAAGCTTGTTGTAATGACAGGCTTGTCTGGCTCCGGAAAGTCCTCTTTAGCATTCGATACGATTTATGCGGAAGGTCAAAGACGTTATGTAGAGTCACTATCTGCATATGCACGCCAGTTTTTAGGCCAAATGGATAAACCAGATGTAGACGTGATAGAGGGACTATCACCAGCTATTTCAATAGATCAGAAGACAACAAGTAAAAACCCACGATCTACCGTTGCTACTGTTACAGAAATATATGATTATATGCGACTATTGTATGCTCGTGTGGGAAAGCCAATCTGTCCTAACCATGGAATAGAAATTAGTTCTCAAACGATTGAACAAATGGTCGATCGTTTGAGCGAATACCCGGAAAAAACACGTATGCAAGTATTGGCTCCAATTGTATCTGGCAGAAAAGGTACGCATGTAAAACTGTTGGAGGATATGAAAAAACAAGGTTATGTACGGGTGAGAATAGATGGAGAGTTAATCGATTTAGATGATGACATTAATTTAGATAAAAATAAAAAGCATAGTATTGAAGTTGTAATCGACCGTATCGTAATGAAAGAAGGCGTTGCTGCTCGCTTGAGTGATTCGCTTGAATCAGCCCTTCGATTGGCTGACGGTAGAGTACTGATTGATGTGATGGAGCACGAGGAAGTATTATTTAGTGAGCACCATGCATGTCCAATCTGTGGGTTTTCAATTGGCGAGTTAGAGCCTCGTATGTTTTCATTCAACAATCCTTTTGGGGCATGTCCTGACTGTGATGGTTTAGGGACAAAATTGGAAGTGGATCCTGATTTAGTAGTACCCGATAAAAGTCTCACATTAAGCGAGGGGGCTATCGTTGCTTGGCAGCCAACGAGTTCACAGTACTACCCAAAATTATTGGAAGCGGTATGTAAACATTACAAAATTAAAATGAATGTACCGGTAGAAAAATTACCGATAGACCAGTGGAATAAAATAATGTACGGCTCTGGTACAGATAAAATTCGTTTTCGATATGAAAATGAATTTGGACAAGTGAGAGACAGTTCGATTCAATTTGAAGGTGTCTTGGCGAATATTGAAAGACGTTACAAGGATACATCTTCTGACTATATTCGAGAGCAGATGGAAAAGTACATGGGACAACATGATTGTCCTACATGTAAAGGATATCGTTTAAAGGAAGAAACGCTTGCTGTAAAAGTGAATTCCTTACATATCGGTCAACTAACAGAGTTTTCTATTGAAGAAGCAAATAAATTTTTCAACGAGTTAACTTTATCTGAAAAGGATATGCAAATTGCGAAATTAGTCTTAAGAGAAATTAATGAGCGTCTAGGATTTCTAGAAAATGTAGGACTCGATTATTTAACATTAAATCGCGCATCAGGTACATTATCTGGTGGAGAAGCACAACGAATTCGTCTTGCAACACAAATAGGATCTAGACTAACAGGAGTTTTATATATATTGGATGAGCCTTCTATTGGTTTGCATCAGCGAGATAACGACCGCTTAATAGAGACATTAAAAAATATGCGTGATATTGGTAATACGCTTATTGTAGTTGAGCATGACGAAGATACTATGATGGCTGCTGATTATTTAATCGATGTTGGTCCTGGCGCTGGAATCCATGGTGGAGAAATAGTAGCCGCAGGAACACCAGAACAAGTAATGAAAAACAATAAATCACTAACAGGTCAATATTTAAGTGGGAAGAAATTTATCCCTTTACCAACAGAAAGAAGAAAGCCAGATGGACGATACATCAAAATTAAAGGCGCTTCTGAAAATAACTTAAAAAATGTAAATGTGGATATTCCATTAGGCGTATTTGTAGCTGTAACAGGCGTATCAGGTTCAGGAAAAAGTACGCTAGTGAATGAAATCCTTTATAAATCATTAGCGCAAAAAATTAATCGCTCCAAAGTGAAGCCAGGGGCTAATAAGAGTATAGAAGGAATTGAACAATTGGAGAAAGTGATTGATATTGATCAGTCGCCAATCGGACGTACACCAAGGTCAAATCCTGCTACTTATACTGGGGTATTTGATGATATGCGAGATTTATATGCAGCGACTAATGAAGCGAAAGTTAGAGGATATAAAAAAGGTAGATTTAGTTTTAACGTAAAAGGTGGACGTTGTGAAGCCTGTCGTGGAGACGGAATTATCAAGATTGAAATGCACTTTTTACCTGATGTATATGTACCTTGTGAGGTATGTCATGGAAAACGCTATAACCGTGAAACATTAGAAGTACATTACAAAGGGAAAAATATAGCAGATGTATTGGAAATGACAGTAGAAGATGCTTTAGCATTTTTTGAAAATCATCCAAAGATTAGCCGTAAGCTACGTACCATTGTAGACGTAGGCCTTGGTTATATGAAATTAGGTCAACCCGCAACAACATTATCCGGTGGAGAAGCACAACGAGTAAAGCTTGCTTCCGAATTGCATAAACGGTCCAACGGAAAGTCGTTTTATATATTGGATGAACCTACGACTGGGTTACATATCGATGATATCGCCCATCTTCTAGAGGTCCTTCAACGTTTAGTAGAAAATGGTGATACTGTACTTCTTATTGAACATAATTTGGATGTTATTAAAACTGCAGACTATATGATTGATATAGGACCAGAAGGTGGAGATAAAGGAGGGACTATAATAGGTGTTGGTACTCCAGAAAAAATTGCGGAAACTAAAGGATCCTACACAGGTAAATATTTAAAGACAATCTTGGAACGTGATCGAAAAAGAATGGATGAAGTAGTATCCAAGGCATCTAAAAAGAAAAAAGAGACTGTTAAATCCAATTGAAACCTTTTTTTCCCTGATTCGTATTAGGTAGAGTACAGACTTTTAACTTAAAAGGAGGCCATTCACAATGCAAGAAGAACGTAAACGTATTTTAGATATGGTTGAAAATGGTACTATCACTGCCCAGGAAGCTTTAGGGCTTTTAGAGGTACTTGGCAAACAATCAGCTCCAGAAGTAAAAGCAGAATCTCAACATCAGGGTTATGAACATAGTAGAACGCAGCAAAAGCAACAAAATACCGATTTCTTTGAAGATTTAAAGAGAGATTTTAACGTAATGGGAGAACGTTTCATGCAGTTCATGCAAGGAACAGTTGAAAAAATTAAAGATATTGATTTTGAAATGCCTTTCGGTGAACCTGTTGTATTTCAAGAAAAATTAGTGCTTGAACAAGCTCAGTTCGATGATATATCCATTGATATTGCGAATGGTAAAATCGATATTTACCCAACAGAAGAAGAAACTACACATGCGGACGTGACCGTTAAGTCTTATAAGAACTCTTCAGAGGAAGAAGCCAAAAATCGTTTTCAGAACGATTTTCTGTTTAAGACAGAAGGAAATAAATTACGTATATATAGTGATATGAAAACGACTTCTGTTCAAATTTCCTTATTTGTACCTAAAAAAACTTACAATGATATTTCGGCACGTTTATTTAATGGAGAATTTAGTGCGAAGAGTCTTGAAGTAAAAACACTTAAAGTGAAAACGACTAACGGAAAAGTAAATCTTGACGCTATACAGATTGGTAAAGCAGATATTGAAACAGTAAATGGTTCCGTACAAGTTCAAAACATCGAGGGAGAATCAGTAGAGGTCGAGACAATAAATGGCCGTATTTATGTAGACGGAAAATTGAAGGAGCTCGAAGGTTCTTCTGTCAGTGGACATGTTATTTTAACCACGAAGGATAAGGATGCCCGTAAAATCGAAGGCTCTGCAGTTGCAGGTACTGTCGAATTATATGTAAGAAAAGATGTGTCTTTAAAAGGAGAAGTTACTTCTCAATTAGGAAAAATAGATGTCCAACTATTAGATGTGACGCAATTGAACCAATCAGAGCAATTGTTAAATAAGAAAGTTGGTTTTACGAAAATAGTAGACTCCGAAGCAGATCCGCTCAGAGTATATGGAGATGCAAAAACAGGAACAATCCTTGTACGCTATACAGTAGAAGGTGAATAAAAGAAAAAGCTGACAGAAGAATTCATTTCTTCCGTCAGCTTTTTTTGCTTATAATCTGTCTTATTTTTGTACCGTGCTACTAAAACTTTTTGATAAGGAAACACATAATTATTCAATTTGATTCTCAGCATTTTCTGATTAAGAACTATTGATACTAGACTAAAAGAAATAATTTTACAGAAGGAAGATAACTAACTAAATAATGTCGTCCGATAAATAAGAAAATCGTTGAAACGACTCCCTTTCCGCGGGCGTTGCCTTAGCCTCCTAGGCCAACACGATGTTGGTCATGCAATCGTTGCCGCAGGATGCGGCGAACTTAGATTGCCTTCCCCTCAACTGAGGGGTCTTCGTCTAACGCTATCCCCGCAGGAGTGTCGCCTTTTTCAACGATTTTCTATAAATACTAATTGAAAAAATTTAAGTGATAAAAACTTGCTCTATTAAAGGCTAACGTTTTGTATGAAAAGCGGATTCTAGTATGAGCTGAAGACCCTGGACTGAGCGTAGCGAAATTAATTTTTGCGACGAGCTTGCGCAGGAGCAAGGGAAGCGGCTGAAGCCATGCCGGCGGAACGCGTCCGCCTGGAACGGATATTAACGGGTCCAAAACAAGATTGATATGTGAACAACTTGTCGTTTACATACAGTTATGAAATCACATTGAGGAACTTTATTTCCAACGAAGAATTGCAAAGGCGATTGCTTTAGCGCAAAGTATTCTATATGTCCTAGATTGAAGTAAGGCTGCTTCTATTTTATTTGTCATAAAACCACATTCGACTAATACTGCTGGCATTTTTGTATCGCGTAGTACTGCAAAATCAGCTTGTTTTACTCCACGGTTTTTACCTTTTGTAATAGAACATAAAGCATCCTGAATAGACTTTGCAAGTAACGTAGATTGTGCGGAAGCTTTTGAATACGTAAATGTTTCAATACCGGTTGTGTTATTCCATGTAGATCCAAACGCATTAGCATGTATAGAAATAAATGCGTCCACTTCCAGCTTATTGGCAAGTGTTGTCCTTTCATAAAGGGGAATATCTAAATTACCAGGATGACTTACTAAAACGATCACCCCGCAATTCTTTAATTCATCCTTTAAGAATCCTACAACTGCATTATTAAATTCGAATTCCTTCATTTTCCCATCTGGTGTGCGTTTCCCGAGTGTTTCTGGCCCATGTCCTGCATCTAGCATGATTTTCAACATTAAAATCTCTCCCTTCTTTTAATAAATAGAAGATGAAAAGATAAATGGATACTATTAAATAGAGTAATCATGCTAAAATAAGAACTATGTGAGAAATAGTAGCGAGAAAGGGGACTCAATATATGCCACATGTGACGACAAAGGACGTAAAAGAAAAGTTTAACCTCACATTAATTAGTGGAGAAGAAGGTATGGGGCGGCATATTGCATTAAGTGATATATCAAGACCTGGAATTGAAATAGCAGGTTATTTTACACATTACCCATCTAATCGCATTCAACTATTAGGAAAAACAGAAGTTTCCTTTTTTCAGTTATTAGAACCAAATGAAAAAGAAGAGCGTATGAGGAAACTTTGTGCTCCTGATACACCTGTAATCATCGTTTCACATGGTATGGAAGTTCCCGAAGAATTAATAGTAGCTTCCAATAAAAATTCTGTTCCTGTACTAACGACTAGTATGGCGACAACTCGATTTTCGAGTATACTAACTAACTTCTTAGAAAGCATGCTTGCACCAACTACAGCAGTACACGGCGTATTAGTAGATATTTACGGGGTGGGCGTGTTAATCACTGGGAAAAGTGGTGTCGGGAAAAGTGAGACAGCACTTGAACTCGTGAAGAGAGGGCACCGATTAGTTGCGGATGATTGTGTGGAAATTAGACAAGAAAGTGAAGATACGCTAGTTGGTAGTGCACCAAAATTAATTGAGCATCTTCTAGAAATACGAGGTATAGGCATTATTGATATTATGACTATGTTCGGGGCTAGTGCAATTCGTACATATAAACGTATTACATTAGTAATTGAATTAGATTTATGGGATGCTGAAAAAACGTATGAGCGACTTGGACTTGAAGAAGACAAAATGGAAATATTTGATACAGCTATTACAAAGCTGACCGTTCCAGTTCGACCAGGTCGAAACTTGGCAGTAATAATTGAAGTAGCGGCGATGAACCACCGTTTAAAACGAATGGGTGTCAATGCTGCAGAAGATTTTGCGAAACGATTAGATGATGTAATTAGCCAAAATGGAGAAAATGAATATTAATATAACGATTGAAAGGAGTTTCATATGAATTTATTACAAGCTATTGATCCAGTAGCTTTTTCACTCGGACCGTTGGAAGTAAGATGGTACGGAGTGATTATTGCAGTGGGAATTATACTAGCGTTTATAGTAGCACAGCGTGAAATGGTGAAGCGTGGTTTTCATCCAGAGTACTTAACGGATTTATTGATTTGGGCTGTCCCTTTAGCAATTGTGGGGGCAAGAATATACTATGTAATATTTAAATGGGATTTTTATAGTCAAAATCCGGAAAAAATTATTCAAATCTGGAATGGTGGTATAGCAATTCATGGCGCTTTAATCGCTTCTTTTTTAACTGCTTATTTTTTTACGAAAAAAAGAGGCACCTCTTTTTGGAAGCTTACAGACGTTGTAGCTCCTAGTTTATTAATAGGTCAAGCAGTTGGACGTTGGGGTAACTTTATGAATCAAGAGGCACATGGAGGAGAAGTAACAAGAACATTTTTAGAAAACTTGATGCTACCTAACTGGATAATAGAGCAAATGTACATAGATGGTAAATATTATCATCCGACATTTTTATATGAATCCGTCTGGAACATTATAGGAGTTATTATATTAATTTCACTTCGTAAAGTAAATTTACGTCGTGGAGAAATATTCTTATTATATATCATCTGGTATTCTGTAGGTCGTTTCTTTATTGAGGGTATGAGAACGGATAGCCTTTATTTAATTGGAGATTTGAGAACTGCTCAAGTCGTTTCACTACTAGGTATTATCATAGCATTAATTTTACTTGTTTATAGAAGAATTACTGTTAAGCCTGTGGTGCATTATTTAGATAAGTAAGGAAAGAAGGAAGAGGATTGGAAACTTTAAAAAGGGGTTTTTTAGCTGGGCTTAAAACTACTTGGACTTTGAGTAAAATAATATTTCCTATCACATTATTTGTAGTCATATTGCAATACACACCTATTTTCCCTTGGATCATCCAGGTTATTTCTCCATTTATGGAGCTTATTGGTTTACGAGGAGAGGCAGCAATCCCTTTAGTTCTGGGAAATGGTCTTAATCTATATGCTGCAATTGGTGGGATTCTTTCATTAGAACTTACTGTAAAAGAAGTATTTATATTAGCCACAATGCTTTCTTTCTCCCACAATATTTTTATCGAAACGGGTGTAGCTCTTCGGGTGGGAGTAAAGCTGTGGATTGTATTAGTTGTTCGATTTGGATTAGCGATTCTCTCTGCTGTCATTATTAATTTGGTATGGCAGGGAGGCGGAGAAATCGCTAAATATGGCATAACAACTGCTACTCAGCAAATACCAGATGGCTGGTTAGAAATAGCGATTTTAGGTATACAAAAAGCGACGTTTGGTGTCTTGCAATTGGCGATAATTGTCATACCGTTAATGGTTATTATTCAGTTTTTAAAGGAAAAGGGTTATTTACAAAAATTCTCAGAAATGATAGGGCCCTTCACAAAAATAATTGGATTAAAACCAAATGCCTCATTAACTTTAGTTATTGGATTAGTGATGGGATTAGCAATTGGAGCAGGTGTAATGATTCAAGCTGTAAAAGAAGATGGTGTAAGTAAAAAAGATGCAACAATCGCATTTATCTTCTTAGTTGCTTGTCATGCTGTGATTGAGGATACATTAATCTTTATTCCTTTAGGAGTTCCGATACTACCATTATTTTTGATTCGAATTATGACAGCATTTGTCTTGACAATCATTGTTGCATACTTATGGAATAAGGCGGAGCAGACAAAACAAAAGGAAGTGGCAACACCATCATGAGAAGTCCTTATAAAGCCTTACTATTCGATTTTGATGGAACACTACTAAATACAAATGAACTTATCATAGAAACCTTTTTACATGTTTTAGGAGATAAATTTCCTGGGAAATATAATAGAGAAAGTGTTTTGCCTTTTTTAGGGCCACCTTTAGCAGAAACTTTTAATACAATTGACCCTAATTTAACGAAAGCACTTATTGAAGCGTACAGATCTTGGAATATACAAATGCATGATCAAATGGCTGTTCCTTTTGATGGAGTTGTAGATACACTATATAAGTTGAAAGATGAAGGTTACAAATTAGCTGTCGTGTCGACAAAAAGACGAGTTATGATTGATAAAGGCATTAAGCTGATGCAATGTGAAAATCTTTTCGACACAATTGTAGGTATAGATGATGTTAAACAGCCAAAACCAGACCCTGAACCAATTGAACTGGCCCTTAAGAAACTAAATGTAAAAAAAGAAGATGCACTGATGATTGGTGACAATTTACATGACATAGTTGGAGGACAAAGGGCTGGAGTTGATACTGCAGCAGTTGCATGGTCCTTAAAAGGAGAAGCCTTTTTAGCTACTTTTCTACCTACCTATATGTTACATCATATAAATGATTTGCTTATAATTGCAAAGGGGCAAACAGTATGAGAAAGACTGAAAGGTATCCTGTGAGTGGAGCAAATTCCTTGTGGCATGTGTATGATACTGTCCCATTTTGGAAAGTTGTTAAAAATTTTATTTTTATCCAAGCAGCTAGGTATTCACCATTTTTAAGTTGGAAAAACTTCTTTTATCGCACTTTTTTAAAGATGAAAGTTGGTAATGAAACATCTTTTGCATTAATGGTTATGGTAGATGTAATGTTTCCGGAGCGAATTAAAGTTGGTGATAACTCTATCATTGGGTATAATACGACGATTTTAGCACATGAATATTTAATAGACGAATATCGTATTGGTGATGTTATTATTGGCAATCGAGTGTTGATTGGTGCCAATTCGACGATTTTGCCTGGTGTGACAATTGGTGATGATGCCATCGTATCGGCTGCGACGCTTGTAAATAGTGATGTGCCAGAAGGTTGCTTTGTTGGAGGAAATCCTATGCGGATTATTTATACGAAAGAAGAAATGCTGGAACGCAATAGATGATATAGAAAAGCTATTCTAATTAGACAGTAAGCTCTAGTTGAATGGCTTTTTTTTATATATAAAAAGGCTCTCGTATGTTGACGAAAGGATAAAAATAAGATAAAATTTAAAATAATTTATCGTATTAGTACTCTAGTGTATTAAAGTGAATTTAGGAGTGAACTACATGAGTAAAATTCAAATGTTTGAGAAACCTTTAGGGATGAGAGATTCATTTCCTGAAGTGAATGAACAAAAAGAATATATACGGTCAACTGCGAGAGATTTTATACGAAACAAAGGATATGACTTTATAAAAACGCCATCAGTGGAGTATTTTGAGACGATAGGAAGAGCATCTGCCATTGATGAATCCTCTCTTTTTAAATTAGTAGACAATCAAGGGGAAATGCTTGTATTACGACCAGATATGACGACTCCGATTGCGAGAATCGCGGCTGCTAAACTATTAAAGGAAAAAAATCCATTACGATTGGCTTACTATGCTAATGTATTTCGCGCTCAACAAAGAGAAGGTGGTAGACCTGCAGAATTTGAACAATTAGGGCTTGAGTTAATCGGCGATTTTAGTGCATACGGAGATAGCGAAATCATACATACAGCAGTCGAACTTGTGAAAGAACTTGGTGTGGAGAGCTTTCGTATTACTATTGGACACGCAGGATTGTTAACAGCAATTTTAAGAAATAATACTCAAACAGACAAACAAGTAGATTCCTTGCGACAACTATTAGTTGAAAAGAATTTTGTAGGCTTTGAACAAAAGTTAGAGGAGCTAGAGTTACAACAAATACAAAAAGTGAATCTTACGAACTTGATTGAGTATACGGTCGAATCTAAAGCATTAGAGGAGTTTCGACAATTTTTAACAAATGATCAACAGTACTTGATGGATCAAGTAGATCAACTTCGAGATTTACTAGAGTTACAATTATGTGATACTTCCATTGCATCCTTTGATTTTACACTAGCAAGTCACATGAGTTATTACACGGGTATGCTTTTTGAGATTCATGCTGCAGGAAGTGGCTTTCCTATTGGTAATGGTGGAAGATACGATGCATTATTTAATCTTTTTAATGAAAAAGTTGGTGCTATTGGGTTTGGAATTAGAGTAGACAGACTTTTAGAGGTACTGCCTAGAAATGAGTTAAAAGAAAAGCATACGTTGATCTTATTTCAAGAGGGACTTTATAGAAAAGCTAGTGAACTTGCAGAAGAACGAAGAAAAAAAGCAGAAAGAGTAACGCTTCAATATATGGCAAGTGTAAATGATATAGATGCCTATAAAAAGACATTTGATGATGTTATTACTGTCTCAGAAGGTGGTTCTTTACGTGAATGATTTAACAATTGCAATGCCAAAAGGACGCATATTTGAAGAAGCATATAAATTATTTGTAGAAGCAGGATTCGATTTACCAAAAGAAATAAATGATTCTAGAAAGTTGATCGTAGAAGCGCCTAAGGAAAATATAAAATTTATATTAGCAAAACCAATGGATGTTCCGGTTTATGTGGAGCATGGGGTTGCAGACATCGGAATTGCTGGAAAAGATGTACTATTAGAACAACAACGAGATGTCCACGAATTGCTTGATTTATATATAAGTAATTGCTATATAGCAACTGCAGGACTTCCTAGCACTCATATGAACGAGATTGCTCCGAGAGTAGCCACGAAATACCCAACTATAGCAACGAACTTTTATAAAGAAAAAGGGGAGCAAGTGGAAATTATCGAGCTAAATGGTTCTATTGAGTTAGCTCCAATGATAGGTTTAGCAGATCGAATTGTGGATATAGTATCTACTGGTCAAACGTTAAAAGAAAATGGACTCGTAGAATATGAAAAAATTGTCGACATCTCTTCTCGATTAATTGTTAATCCCGTTAGCTATCGAGTAAAACGGGAAAGAATTAAAGAGTTCGTTGCACAATTAAAAAATGAATTAAATAAAAGGTAGGGAATGTTATGCAAATAGCAAAGCTTTCGAATACAATTTCGCTACAACGATCAGTGGAACAGGCGAATGCAGATCATGTAACTACAGTTCGTGAAGTAATTGAACAGGTCCGAAAAAATGGAGACAAAGCTCTATTTAACTATACCGAGAAATGGGACGGGGCAAAGCTTACGAACCTAAGAGTAACTGAAGAAGAGGTTGAGGAAGCGTTTGCTAGTTTTGATTCGCAGTTAATAACAGATTTAGAGGAAGCAGCAGTAAATATTCGTGCCTTCCATTTGCAACAAGTCCGTCAAAATATTGACTTTCCATTAGAGAAGAAATCTTATATACATTATAAAATCACACCATTAGATGCAGTTGGATTATATGTACCTGGTGGAACTGCTGCTTATCCATCATCTGTTTTAATGAATGCGATACCAGCGATTGTTGCAGGAGTCAAACGAGTGGTAATCGTTTCACCTCCATCAAAAGAAGGGAAGCTTCCAGCTTCTGTACTAGTTGCTGCTAAGATAGCTGGGATAAAGGAAATATATAAGGTCGGTGGAGCTCAAGCGATTGCTGCTCTAGCATATGGAACGGAAAGCATCCAAGCAGTAGATAAAATTACTGGCCCAGGGAACAGTTATGTTGCACTTGCAAAAAGAGAAGTATTCGGAAAAGTAGCGATTGATATGATTGCTGGACCGAGTGAAATAGCGATTATTGCCGATGAGACAGCTTTTGCAGATGAAGTAGCTTCTGATTTGTTAGCACAAGCGGAGCATGACCGATTTGCCAGTACGGTTTTAGTTACAACGAGTGAAAAACTTGCAAGAGAAGTGGCGGATGAAGTAGAAATACAGTTAAAACAATTACCTCGAGAAGAAATTGCGAGAGCGTCTATCGAAAATTTTGGTCGTATTTATATTGCAGAATCTTTGGCACAGGCGGTAGATGCTATTAACGAGCTTGCTCCGGAGCATTTAGAAATAATGACGAAACGTCCAGAAGCTATAAGTGACCAAATTAAGCATGCTGGTGCAATATTTGTTGGAAGATTTAGTAGTGAGCCAGTTGGTGATTATTTCGCTGGAACGAACCATGTACTTCCTACTAATAGTACTGCGAGATTCTCTAGTGGGCTTTGCGTAGATGATTTTATTAAGAAAACAAGCGTTGTATATTATTCAGAGGAAATGTGGCAGGAGCAATACCCTAAAATTGCTCGTTTAGCAAGACTGGAGCAATTGGAAGGTCATGCACGATCGGTAGAATCAAGAAGTTGGAAAAAGGGGGATTCAAATTGACGAATGATAGAATTGCTAAAATTGAGCGAATGACGAATGAAACAAAAGTTTTTGTTGAAATAGATTTAGATGGAGAAGGAAAAGCAGTAATTGATACTGGTGTTCCTTTTATGGATCATATGCTTGATTTGTTTACAAAACACGGGCTATTCAATACAACAATAAAAGCGATTGGCGATACTCATATTGATGATCACCATACGACAGAAGATATTGGAATTGTACTGGGCCAGGCGGTTAAAGAAGCATTAGGTGATAAAAGAAGTATTAAACGATACGGAAATGCTTTTGTTCCAATGGATGATGCTTTAGCACAAGTAGTAATAGATATCTCCAACCGTCCACATTTAGAATTCCGTGCACAATTCCCAACACAAAAAGTCGGGAATTTTGATACAGAGCTTGTGCATGAGTTCTTATGGAAGTTTGCATTGGAAGCACGTATGAATGTCCATGTCATTGTCCACTATGGTGCAAATACTCATCATATGATTGAAGCAATCTTTAAAGCACTAGCTCGTGCCATTGACGACGCAATCACAAAGGATGAGCGTGTAAAAGGCGTTCCTTCCACAAAAGGATTACTTACATAAGAATAGCGCAAGGCGCCTAAAAAGGAGATATGAGCATGACATCCATTCAAGTGTACCCAGCGATTGATATGAAAGGCGGAAAATGTGTCCGCTTATATCAAGGGGATTATGAGCAAGAAACTATATATGGAGATTCTCCATTTGATATGGCTAAAAAGTTTGCAGACGAAGGAGCAAGCTGGATTCATTTGGTAGATTTAGATGGTGCGAAGGATGGCGAAAAGATACATGCTAATGAAGTCATTCGGATTGCAAAAGAACTCCCTGTGAGTGTTCAAATTGGCGGAGGGATTCGATCGAAAGAGGATGTTCAATTTTATTTAGAAAAAGGGGTTAACCGTGTCATTATTGGTAGTCTAGCGATTGCACAACCTGAACTAGTAGCGGAATTACTGGAAGAATTCGGTGGAGACAGAATTGTAATAGGCTTAGATGCAAAAGATGGAATGGTAGCAACACACGGATGGCTAGAAACCTCTTCTAAATCTGCTGTGGAAGTAGGACAGTATTTTGCTTCTAAAGGGGCAAAAAATGTTATTTTCACTGATATTGCAACAGATGGAACACTTCAAGGACCAAATTTAGCTGCCAACAAAGAGCTTGCACAGGCAACGGGTCTTTCAGTAATTGTTTCGGGAGGTATAAGTTCGCTTAAAGATCTTGGAGAAGTCGCAAGGCTAGCAAAAGATACAACCGTGAGCGGGGTCATTACAGGCAAAGCGTTATACAATAATCGCTTTACTCTGAAGGAAGCATTGCAGGAGGTTACAAAGTGGTAAAGAAAATTATTCCTTGTCTAGATGTGAAAGATGGACGAGTTGTCAAAGGAATTCAATTTGTTCAATTAAGAGATGCAGGAGATCCTGTAGAGCTAGCAGCTTTTTATGATAAGGAAGGGGCAGATGAGCTAGTATTTCTAGATATTTCTGCTTCTGTTGAAGGACGCGAAACAATGATTGATGTCGTGAAAAAAACGGCTTCTCAAATTTCTATTCCCTTAATTGTTGGAGGGGGAATAAGAACGGTAGAAAATATGAAGCAATTAGTAGAGGCTGGAGCAAGTAAAATTTCCATTAACTCTGCCGCAATTAGCAATCCATCTGTAATTACAGAGGGGGCAAAAACATTTGGTTCCAATAAAATCATTGTAGCGATCGATGTAAAGTGGTCTGATGCCGATCAAGAGTGGTTTGTATACACTCATGGGGGTAATCAGAAAACAGATTGGAAAGCAGTAGACTGGGCCAAAGAAGTAGAAAAACGTGGTGCTGGAGAGATTTTACTTACGAGTATGGATCGTGATGGAGAAAAGGATGGATATGATATTGCCATCACAAAGCTTGTGAAGGATGCTGTATCGATTCCTGTCATTGCTAGCGGTGGAGCTGGGAATGTGGAACATATATTAGCAGCGTTTAAAGAAGCAAATGCTGATGCTGCACTAGCAGCTTCCATCTTTCATTTTAAAGAAACTAGTGTGCGAGAAGTAAAAAACTACGTTCGTGAAAGAGGAGTAGATGTAAAATGACAAACTTAACATTTGATGAAAAGGGTCTTATTCCTGTTATTGTTCAACATGCTATTACAAGAGAAGTTTTAACCCTTGCTTATATGAATGAAGAGGCATATTCAAAAACAGTGGAAACAAAGGAAACTTGGTTCTTTAGTAGAAGTAGACAAGAATTATGGCATAAAGGGGAAACTTCCGGTAATACGCAACAAGTTGTTTCTATTCGTTCGGATTGCGATTCAGATGCTTTAGTAGTAGAGGTGTTGCCTAATGGTCCTGCTTGTCATACTGGAGAAAATACTTGCTTCCATAATACTTTAGAAAAACTGGACGATACGGTTGGATACAATGTCATTACATCCTTAATTGATATTATTGCGGAAAGAGAACAAACGATGCCAGAGGGTGCATATACTACTTATTTATTTGAAAAAGGCGTAGATAAAATTTGTAAAAAGGTCGGAGAAGAATCTTCGGAAGTCATCATTGCGTCCAAAAACAATGATGCAGAGGAATTGAAGTGGGAAGCAGCAGATCTTCTTTATCATTTACTTGTTTTATTACAAAACCAGAAAGTGAGCTTTTACGATTTACTGCAAGTGCTTCAGAAGAGACATGAGAGTAAAAAACAAAAGTAACCAGACTGTTAACAAACGCTCACATTCTTCGTTACGTTCACATAGATGTTAGCTCATGAACTAAACATTCCATTCGCTTCTAGTGCAGGTTCTGGTTCACACCAGGTAAATCATGACCGGGATGACGCTTATGATAATATCTACGAAATTCATCAAGTAGTAGTTTTTGTAATTAATATAAAACACATAAATAATAGATGTTTATGATATACTGAGGGATATACTAATAAGGGACGTTATATACGTTCCTTATTATTTTTCGGAGGATTATCTTGAATAAAAAACGTAAAAAGGATTTAAAAGAAAATATTATTTCGTTTTTGCCAACTGGCGATTACTACTATAAAAAAGCATTAGGTGAACTTCAAAAAGAACAATATAATAAAGCACATAAATATTTGAAAAGAGCAGTTGAGTTAAGTCCGAATGACGCATCTATATTATTGCAATACGCAATACTACAAATGGAATTAGATAATTTCGAAAAGGCACATGAACTTTTAAGAGAGGCTAATGTGCTTAACCCAACGGAGCCAGAAATTGTCTTCCTCCTTGCAGAAGTAAATGCCCATTTAGGAAACTTTGTGGATGCAAATCGTTTTGCTAGAGAATATTTAGAAATGGATATTCAAGGTGAATATACAGAAGAAGCAATGGAGATTGTGGATTTTACGGAACAAGATAACTTAGAGCTACTAGATATCGACAGTCCTTCTAGTGAAGCACTTTTTCAACAAGAAAAATCCCGCCGATTGATGGAAGAAGGAAAGTTTAATGAAGCGGTAGAATTACTTGAATCGATTATTACCGATAATCCAGAGTTTTGGGCAGCGTATAATAATTTAGCATTAGCTTATTTTTATATTGGGGAAGAGGAACAAGCAAAAGCTTTGCTCCATCAGGTATTAACTGAAAATAGAGGGAATATTCATGCGCTTTGTAACTTGGCAGTCATCCATTATTATGAAAAAAATACGGAGGAATTAGAAGGAATTACAAGTATTCTTTCGAAAATAAATCCTTATTTTGTGGAGCATCGATATAAGCTAGGGGCTACTTTTGCGTTAATCGGAAAGTATGATGAAGCTTATAAATGGTTAAGAAGTTTACAGCGTAAGGGGTTCGAAGGAGATCCTGGGTTTTATTTTTGGCTTTCTCATTCTGCATATTTTGCTGGACATGAGGAAGTTGCCCGAAATGCATGGAAAGCCTTACTAAAGTTAGATCCAGAAAAAGCAGGATTTGAACCTTGGTTGCCTCAGATGAAGGATATAAATAGTGATGGTTCAGAACATCAAAGAGAGTTTATATTGGAAAAACTTCAAAATAAACATGTAAGTGAACGCATTTTTGGTTTTTATCTACTGGGAAAATCAAAGCATCGCCAAGAAATAATATCTCATCCCCAATGGATTAAAGTAGAAGAATTGACGACGATGGAAAAATTGTTCTTGGCACAATCATTAGGACATTCTTTTGATGAAAAATCGGTTGCTGAAAAAGCATTTATGCGAGCGATTGCGGCAACTGATTTATTGTATGAAAAATATAAACCTCTTACTCAGACTGCTACGTACATTTTTCAAATGTGGTTCGTGTTAGTTGAACGAGCTCTTGAAAAAGGTTATGGGTTTAAAAATCCTAAAGCGTTGGCAGCTGCAACGGAATATATGTTTGAATCTTCACGTTCTAAAAATGTGACAAAAAAGTATTATGCTGACCAGTATGGAATAACAACTAACACACTAACAAAGTATGTGAATGAATTAATGCAATTTCTACCGCTTTTTGATGCTTAAGCAAAAAAGTTGAAGTAAGTTGAGAATTCCTTTAGATTGAGTGTTAGTAGAATTGTAGGGGGAATTAGCAATGACGGAAGAAAAAATTTATGACGTAATAATAATCGGAGCTGGACCTGCCGGAATGACTGCTGCAGTTTATACATCACGCGCAAATCTGTCGACATTAATGATTGAACGTGGGATACCAGGTGGACAAATGGCGAATACAGAAGAAGTCGAAAATTATCCAGGTTTTGAAACTATTTTGGGACCAGAACTTTCGACAAAAATGTTTGAGCATGCAAAAAAATTCGGAGCAGAGTATGCATACGGTGATGTTGCAGAAATAATCGATGGTACTGAATACAAAACTGTTAAAGTTAGTGGAAAAGAATATAAAGCATTAGCAGTAATTATTTCTTCTGGTGCTGAATATAAGAAAATGGGAATTCCAGGAGAAACTGAACTAGGTGGACGTGGAGTAAGTTATTGTGCAGTATGTGATGGCGCATTCTTTAAAGGGAAAAACCTAGTTGTTGTAGGCGGGGGAGATTCTGCTGTTGAAGAAGGGGCATTTTTAACGAAATTTGCCGAAAAAGTAACTATAGTTCACCGTCGCGATGAGCTACGTGCACAAAAAATCTTACAGGATCGTGCTTTTGCAAATGAGAAGATTGATTTTATTTGGAATACGACTCTAAAAGAGATTCATGGAAAAGATGGCAAAGTAGCAAGTGTAACTTTAGTTTCGACTGTTGATGGTTCTGAAAGAGAATTTGAAACCGATGGGGTTTTTGTTTATGTAGGAATGTTACCATTAACGAAACCATTTAATAATCTAGGGATTTTAAATGAAAATGGCTATATCGTGACAAATGAAAAGATGGAAACATCTATTCCAGGTATTTTCGGAGCAGGGGATGTACGTGAAAAAATGCTTCGCCAAATTGTCACGGCAACAGGAGATGGAAGTATCGCTGCTCAGTCCGCACAACATTATATCGAGAATCTAAAAGATAAGAATGTTACAAATGCTTAATTTAAATTAATCTTATTTTAATTCGTTTGTAACCTTCTTGAAACACATCAAGTGTATAGTAAGAAATATAAATTGACCCCCTTTTTATATAGAAATTATTGGACAGGCTGTTTCTCGATTTTAATCGATGAAGCAGCCTCTTTTTTTGTTTTTCATGTATAATATAAAGTAATTAAGTATTTATTGGTTTGGAGTGATTATTACGTGCAACGAATCGCAAATCTACTCGTATATAAAAATGGGCAAGTTCTTTTATTAAAAAAGCCTAGAAGAAACTGGTATGTTGCTCCGGGAGGTAAAATGGAGCAAGGTGAATCCATTCTTAGTGCCGCCGTCCGAGAGTATACAGAAGAAACGAATACTACTCCAATCCATCCACATTTAAAAGGTATTTATACAATGGTGATTGAAGAGGATGGAGAACAAATCGATGAATGGATGCTCTTCACCTTTATTGCAAGAGACTTAGAAGGAACACCCTATAAAGAAACAAAAGAAGGTGTTCTCGAATGGCATCCAGTAGAAGATTTACAAGTCTTGCCTATGGCGGAAGGAGATCGTACGAATCTACTTTTTGCTGTTAAAGAACACGGAGTTCAATATGGAACATTTGTGTACACGCCAGAATTTACCCTACTAAAAGAAACGATTCAGCAATCATCGGAGGGAGAAGTAAATAATGGATAGTCAACAAAAGCTTGAAACAGAAGTAGTTATAATTACCGGTATGTCTGGAGCGGGGAAGACAGTAGCAATTCAAAGCTTTGAGGATCTTGGCTATTATTGTATCGATAATTTACCTCCTGAACTTTTAGGCACATTCATTAATCTAATGATGGATTCGAATAAACAGCCTCGCAATATTGCCGCAGTGATGGATTTGCGTGGGGGAGAAATGTTTAATACTTTAGCTGATTCGATTAACAGCTTACAAGAAGCAACGTCTGTAACTCCGAAAGTATTATTTTTAGATGCGCAAGATGAAGTATTAGTTAGGAGATATAAAGAAACGAGAAGATCTCATCCTCTAGCGAACTCTGGGCTTCCTTTAGATGGTATTAAAAAAGAAAGAGAATTACTTTCTGATTTAAAAGGAAGAGCACAATTCATCTATAATACATCAAAAATGAAACCACGAGAGCTACGTGAAAAAATACAAGATGAATTCTCACCAAAAGGAAGCAATGTTTTTACAGTCAATGTTATGTCATTTGGCTTTAAACATGGGCTTCCTATCGATGCGGATTTAGTATTTGATGTACGTTTTCTACCAAATCCATACTATATTGAAGAGTTGCGTTTAAAATCGGGACTGGATGAAGAAGTATCTGGTTACGTACTAAAATGGGTAGATACAAAAACGTTAATTGAAAAATTAACAGATTTGTTTCAATTCATGATTCCCCAATATAAACGAGAAGGCAAAACCCAGCTTGTAATTGCTTTCGGATGTACTGGAGGACAGCATCGCTCCGTAACTCTTGCCGAATATTTTGGGAAACTTTTAAAAGCAGATGACAAAACAATCATAACGCATAGAGACGTTACAATAAGAAAGGAATGAAGTAATGGATCGTACGAAACACCATAAAAAGAAAATAGCAATTATTGGTGGTGGTACGGGATTATCTACTTTACTTCGTGGTTTGAAGAAATTCCCGCTCGATATTACTGCAATTGTCACTGTGGCAGATGATGGAGGAAGTTCTGGGCGCTTACGGGATAATTATGATATTCCACCACCCGGTGATGTTCGAAATGTATTAGCTGCACTTTCAGATGTAGAGCCATTAGTAGAGGAAATGTTTCAGTATCGTTTTTCCGACTCAAGCGAATTAGAAGGTCATTCGTTAGGGAACTTAATGCTTGCGGCCTTAACTTCCATTACAGGAGACTTTGCAAATGCTATTCGAGAAATGAGTCATGTATTAAAAGTACACGGCAAGGTTCTTCCAGCGGCCAATCAAATTGTTACACTTCATGCAGAATTTGAAGATAAAACCATCATTACTGGGGAATCTAAAATCCCGCATTATGGACATAAGATTGAGAGAGTATTTATTACACCTTCCGAGGTGAAACCGTTACCGGAAACAATTAAAATTATTTTAGAGGCAGATATCATTGCTATAGGACCCGGTAGTTTATATACAAGTATTCTTCCTAATTTATTAGTAAAGGATATAAAGAATGCGATTATTCAATCTAAAGCAAAGAAAGTATACATTTGCAATTTGATGACGCAGGCAGGGGAAACGAGTAATTATTCGGCATCTGATCACGTGCAAGCACTTATTGATCATGTAGGAGAAAATTTTTTAGATACTGTATTAATTAGCAAGGAAGAAATTCCTGAAAATGTACAGTTTTTATATAAGCAAGAAAAAGCATCACCAGTGAAAATAGATGTAGAAAAGTTAGAAACATTAGACATAGACATCGTAAAAAAAGATATTTCAGTTGTGTATGATGGAGCAGTTCGTCATGATGCGATGGAAGTAGCAAAATGGCTAGTAGAATATGCTGGTTAATCTAAAATCACCACCAATAAGTCACTAGCAAGAAAGGGGGAAACGGTTATGTCGTTTGCTTCTGAAACAAAAAAAGAGATGACCCAGGAAGAGTCAAAGCCTTGTTGTTCAAAGGCTGAACTTTCTGCGCTTATTCGAATGAACGGTTCTTTATCGTTTAGCAATAAAATGCTAAGTTTGGACGTCCAAACTGAAAACGCAGCAATTGCTAGAAGACTATATACATTGATAAAATCATTATATCCCTATCAAGTAGAATTACTTGTTCGTAAAAAAATGAGATTGAAAAAGAATAATGTGTATATATGTCGTGTCCGTGAAGGGGCAAAGAACTTACTAGAGGACTTAAAAATTTTGAAAGAGAATTTTCAATTTGAGTATTCTATTTCAAAGGAACTGGTTAAAAAGAATTGCTGTAAGCGAGCTTATCTTAGAGGTGCTTTCTTAGCTGGTGGTTCTGTTAACAATCCAGAAACGTCTTCTTATCATTTGGAGATTTATTCATTATATAAAACACATAGTGATGCGTTAGTCGAACTAATGAATGAATTTGAGCTAAATGCAAAAACAATTGAACGGAAAAAAGGCTATATTGCTTATTTAAAGGAAGCAGAAAAAATTTCTGATTTCTTTAGCATTGCTGGCGCACATAATGCATTGTTAAAATTTGAGGATGTACGCATCATCCGAGATATGCGAAACAGTGTAAATCGTTTAGTTAACTGCGAAACAGCTAACCTCAATAAAACAATCAGTGCTGCAATTAGACAAGTTGAAAACATCCGATTTATTGAAAATACAATTGGATTAGATCAATTACCTGATAAATTAAGAGAGATTGCAAGGTTGCGTGTTGAATACCAAGATGTTACATTGAAAGAATTAGGTGAAATGGTTTCCACTGGAAATGTGAGTAAATCAGGAATAAATCATCGTTTGCGTAAAATAGATGAAATTGCAGACGCACTTCGTAGAGGCGAGACAATTTAGGGAAATGGAGCGTAGAAAAATGACAGAAAAACAAGTCGAAGTCAAATTACCAGCCGGACTACAAGCGAGACAGGCAGCTTTATTTGTCCAAGAGGCTAATCGTTATATTGCAGATGTTTATTTAGAAAAAGATGCGAAGAAAGTAAATGCAAAAAGTATCATGGGAATTATGAGCCTAGCTATCAGTAAAGGAATCACCGTAACATTGAGTGCAGATGGTTCGGACGAGGAAGAAGCAGTAGAAGCGTTAGCAAAATTTATTTCTCATGAAAATTAAAAAAGAGAGCGCCCAACTAGTCAGCTAAGACGAAAAGGCGGTCTTTTTATTTAGGCTTTTTATTATAGTGGATATGCTAAGGGTTCTTTACATTGGCTTACAATGTTTGTGACCGGATAAAGTTATTTCTGACCGGATAGTTATTAATGTGTCTGGATAAAAGAATTACTGACCGTATAAAATATTTTCTGTCCACATAAAAGGTTTTCTGACCAAGCAGATGTTCCATACATCGTAATCTATAAAAAAGAGTGGAGGGGTTGACCAAAGTCATTTCCCTCCACTCTTTAATGATTCTTAATCACTTAGGATCTTCTAATTATGCTTTTTTCATTTCGCTACGGTCGATAATATGGTCGATTAAACCATATTCTTTTGCACGTTCAGCAGTCATGAAATTATCACGATCTGTGTCTCTAGCGATTACTTCGATTGGTTGACCAGTGCGTTCAGAAATAATGTTGTTTAATTTATCACGTAAAAATAAAATGCGTTTTGCAGCAATTTCAATTTCCGTTGCTTGCCCTTGTGCTCCACCAAGTGGTTGGTGAATCATTACTTCAGCGTTAGGAAGCGCATAGCGTTTTCCTTTTGCCCCGGCTGTAAGAAGGAAAGCACCCATGGAAGCAGCCATACCGATGCAGATTGTTTGTACATCGGGTTTGATGAACTGCATTGTATCATAGATGGCCATACCAGCTGTAATACTTCCGCCTGGGCTATTAATATAGATGGAAATATCTTTATCTGGATCTTCTGCTTCTAAGAATAGTAGTTGGGCAACAATGGAGTTAGCCACGTTATCATCGATACCGCTTCCAAGCATAATAATACGGTCTTTTAATAATCGGGAGTAGATGTCATATGCACGTTCTCCACGATTTGTTTGTTCAATAACTGTAGGAATTAAATTCATCCTGATTGCCTCCTTCAAAGGTGGTTTGATTATTTGATTACTGAGAAAAGTTCCCTCAGCTGTAACTTTATCATACACATTAAGGTCAAGGAAGGTCAAATATTAAGCACTGAAATGATAGCTTGAATTATTTGCATTCCATTTGTATAATAGAAAGGTCGCTTGCCCTCGTAGTTTAATGGATATGACACAAGATTCCGGTTCTTGGAATGGGGGTTCGATTCCCTCCGAGGGCGTATTTCAGTCTCTTTGGGTTGAGGTTAGAATTTATTAGAAGTACTCTGATTCGTTGCTACTACAACGTTTTGGGGTATTTTTTATTACATTAAATGTATTCATTTCTTCTTCTTTACGTAATTCCTTTATAACATGAGAATATGTTCTTAAAGTAGTATCAATACCAGCATGCCCCAATCTTTCACTGCCAAGGAGCTAATTAAAAATGCCAGATGATTCGTATGAAAAAGTATTAGCAGGCCTTAAAGACTGGAAACCAAGCAAGTATGAAATAGTTTCTGTGCATTTGCAATACATCTAATCGTTCCCATGCCATTTATAGAAACATATAAAATTCGCAAGTGATTTGAGAAATAGGCAAGTTACCAAAGGAACAATGGTAAGTTATCAACATCTTAGTCACAACTGTGGGTAAAATGCGGAAATATTTTAAAAATTCCTCCGAATTAAGACGTAGTAGAACCATTAAAAGGAGGAATATGAAATGCATGAAAAAACTTGCAAAGAAACTGAATGGAAAGTTAATTGAATCAAGTGAGTATAGAGTTTTAGCGGATGGTTACGAGTTGTCGAATTACAAATGTAAAGATTACGAAAAAGAAGCTATTAAATACACAATCCGAACATAATATGCACTAAAAAACAGCCAATTAAACGTTGGCTGTTCTTGATCAATTAGTTATTATCGTAACAAGGTTTAGGGGAACCACCACAACCTTGCCAACTACCTCCAGCTGATGCTGCGCTTGGTCCTACTAGAAGTGCTGCAAGGCATAAAGCTGAGACAACAAGTTTAAATCTTTTTTTCATACTAGTCACTCCTTTCTGAATGTTAAAATAATTATATCGTATTTTTAATGGAAATAATAGGTAATTTAGTATTAAAGTTTCTACCTAATTCGACATAATTTGTCATTAATGAGACTGTAAATTGTAAAGCAATTGTAAAGCAGTTTATAAATGCTAAATTACTTAGATCATAAGGAAGCAGGGTCTCGACTTGCCCGCATGCAGAAAATGCGAAAAGAGATGCAAAAACGGTGGAAAGTGCAAGTTTTAACGGATTCGGTAGTTAGCAACTTCTGATAGAAGTTACTCTGGATAACATTGTATTATTCAATAGGCTTTTTGGAGGATACCATTTAAAACACTCTACACATAGCTTTATATGTGTAGAGTGTCTTATTATTCATTGTTCCGTCTATTATAAGAAACGCTGTAAGCTTCATGACGGAAGTGTAAGATTGGATCATTGGTTAGTTCGATGCCTTTTCCTACAATCGTCGGATCGAATAATAATTCTTCCTTCGGTTGAAGGGCTTTTAATAATGTAAGTTGTCCAGCTACAATTTTTTCTCGATCATCTGGCCATGGATCGGTAGGATCATCGGTAGGGTCGCTATCTAATCCTAATCGAATAACCAAATTAAATGAAACCGGGCCATTTGCCAATCGAGCGTTGAGATCCTCGCTAAGATAGTTTGGTGAAGATTTACTCACATCCAAATTAGATGAGCTTTCTACTAGTTTTACAGGTTGCCACTCGTATTTGATTGCTTGCCGCTTACCATCTTTATTAACAAAGTAAAAGGCATGTATAGGGTAATAGTTTAAGAGTGCATAACTTGTTGGTGGTTGCTTCAGTTGTTCTTTAAGCGCGGCGAAAATGTTTTTTCTATCGGGATATTTTTTTAAGATATTTACTATACCTAATCCTAAATCTACCTTATCTAGTCCTGTTTTGTCGGCAGTTAGTGTTTTTAGCATGTCTACAAATATTTCAGGACTCTTCGTTATAAACATGGGGACTGTCGTGCTGACTAAATGACTTGTTTTACCATCTGGTAAGTGGAAGTGGACAGACATACCTTTAGCAGGTGAAAGGAAATCAGCTGCTGATGGATTTGGAGGACTATTTGAGAACCGAACAGTCACAGGGATTTCTTCGTTTTGAAGATGCTCAGCAATCGTAAAAGGTTTTGCGTTTCCTGTTGGTTTAAAAATGGCCTCGTAATATATACCTTTTGCATGGGCACGACGAGATCCGGGAAACCTACCTTCTATGTTTTCTAGTGCATCGACTGCTTCGGTCGGCAAAGTGCTATGTTGCTCATTAGATGTATTGATCTGAATCACCCCATTAAATAAACTTTATTTATCATTACCACTCATGGATAAAATTAAACAAAAGCAGTACTAACATTCTTGTTTCTAGCGAATAGCATGGAATGTTTTAGATTTTAGAATTTAAGGTAGATTAAGACTATACGCAAATTAGAGGTGAATGAATATGAAAAAATTATTAGGTCCAATTGTTATAATTGTGGTGATTATTGCAATTTTTACAGCCATTTTAATACCAAGTTATAACGGTTTTGTTAACGGAGAAGAAGATGTAAATAAAGCATACGCGCAAATTGAGAACCAATTACAACGACGTATGGATTTGATACCAAACTTAGTGAACACAGTTAAAGGTTTTGCTGCACATGAAGAAGAAGTGCTTGGAAATATAGCAGATGCACGTTCTAGATTGGCTGGAGCGAATACTCCAGAAGAACAAGCGGAAGCGAATAATGAGTTATCAGGTGCTTTGAGCAGATTATTAGTTGTTGTAGAAAATTACCCGGAACTAAAAGCGGATGCAAATTTCCGTCAACTAATGGATGAGCTTGCAGGAACTGAAAATCGTTTATCTGTAGCACGTGAAGATTATAATGCAGTAGTTTCGGATTACAATAAAAAAGTAAAGAGAATGCCAGGAAGTATCGTTGCTTCTATATTTGGATTTGATGAGAAAGAGTACTTTGAAGCAGACGCAGCAGCTCAGGACGCTCCGAACGTTGACTTTGAAGGGGATGGCGAGTAATGGTAAAAGTTGCGCGAATGCTCATCGTTGCGCTACTTTTATGTCTTAGTATACCAATAGTAACTGTAGCGGCGTCTAATATTCCTGAGCCAATTCCAGGTGAATTGTATGTTCAGGACTACGAAAATTATTTATCTGATACGACAGAGCAACAGATTGAAGAGTTAGGAGTTAATTTAGATAATGCTACAGGCTCACAAATAGTTGTGATGATTATCAACTCCTTAAATGGTCAAGATGTGAACCAATTTAGTGTAGATGTGATTCGAGAATTCGGTATTGGTGATAAAGAAAAGAACAATGGTGTTCTACTTGTAATCGAAACAGATCCCGAAAAGGTTGGAGATAGAGAAGTATATATTGCAGTTGGTCAAGGATTAGAAGGTGCACTACCCGATGGAAAAATAGGACGGATTATTGATGAATATACAATGCCTTATTTAAATCAAGGTTCTGTAGATGAAGCGGTACTTTCAACTTATCAATTTCTCTACAATGAGGTTGCAACTGAATATGGTTGGGACGGAGAATTGGTAGAACCTAAGAACCCGGCTGATACAGATGGAGGGTTTTCTTTTACAACGATCATTGCAATAATAATTGTAATTTATATTATCTTCTCTATTATGAATGGAGGCGGTAGAGGTGGTCCTGGTGGACGTCGTCGTTCTCGATCCATAATGTTCGGACCTGGCAGCTTCGGAGGTGGCTTTGGCGGCGGTAGAAGCTCTGGTGGAGGTTTCGGTGGATTCGGAGGAGGAAGCGCTGGAGGTGGCGGTGCAGGACGTAAATGGTGATGGTCTAGTTGATAAATGCTTATTATGTAAGTAATATTGTAATTAATCGAACGCTCAATCTTTGAGCGTTCTCTTTTTTCAAGGAGGCAATGTAAGTGAAAGTTTATTTATATACAAGACCAGGATGCCATTTGTGCGATGATGCCAGATTAATGTTAAAGCTTGTACAAGAGGACGTTTCTTTTGAAATGAGTGAAGTGAATATAGAAGAAGACGATGATTTACATGAAAAATATATGCTTATGATCCCAGTAGTTGTTTTTGAGGATGAAATTATTCAATATGGAAAGGTAGATTACGCTACGTTACTGGAAGCATTACTATAAGTATGCTTCCGTACTTTTGCTTCTCACGATAAATAAAAGTTATTAGCTATATTTTCTCTTTAGTCGCAACATTCCCATGCATACTCGCTACATTAATATGACTATTCGCTACATTTATATGATTACCCGCTACTTACTTTGATTTCCTACACGTAAGAAGCGAAGCTACACCTTAATATGCAGAATCTCATCTATTCTTCGAATCTCCCTTGTCTACCGAAATAATGCACAAATAATTGCCAATTTGAATATTATATTGTATGATTATTTTATTGATTCACTTTTTTTTTAAGTAACTGGGACATTTTTTGTGGTAGTGGGACAAAAATGTCACATTAGGTTAGGAAGTGAAATATGGACCCTTTGCTCACAGCTCAATTAAAGCTAATTCCTGAAATGAGTGATTTGTTACAAAAGAGATATCAAATACTGCAAATGATTCAGATCTCTAAAGGGATTGGACGTCGTGTTTTAGGAGAACAACTAGGTTTATCAGAAAGAGATACACGAAAAGAACTAGATGCTTTAAGGATGCAAAACTTAATTGAGGTTTCACGAGAAGGAGCAGCTATTACTCCAACCGGAACCCAAGTACTACTAGATTTAAAAGAAGTTGTTCGAGAATGGTCAGGTAGATTAACGCTTGAACAAACACTTTTAAAATATTTACACGTTAAAGAAGTGATAATTGTACCTGGAAATGTAGATACTAACAAAAATGCAGAAATGCTTTTGTCACAAGAAGCAGCAAAGTATTTGGAGAGTATTTTAAACGATGACAAAATAATCGCTGTTACTGGCGGTTCTACCATTGCATCAATTTCCAACTTCGTACATGAAACATCCCGATGGAAAAACTTAATGTTTATCGCTGCAAGAGGCGGTGTTGGAAAAGATGTCTCATTACAAGCTAATACGATTGCCTCTCTTTTTTCCGATAAAATGAAAGGAACTTATCGGACATTGTATATGCCGGATAGTTTAAGTGAAGATGCATACACTACGATGAAGAAAGAACCATTTATACAAGAAATGATGGACCTATATGAAAGAACAAATATTATTATTCATGGTATAGGTGATGCAGCTGAAATGGCTCGAAGAAGAAATTCTACTGAAGCTGAGATAGAACGTTTAAAAGAGATTGGTTCTGTCAGTGAAGCATTTGGGTATTATTTTAATGAACAAGGCGAAGCTGTACATCGAATTAGAACGATTGGAATCCAATTAAAACAATTAAAAAATATAGAGTATTTGCTTGCAGTTGCAGGTGGTGCCAAAAAAGCAAAAGCACTTTTATCTTATTTTAAACAAGCGCCGTCACAAACTGTGTTAGTGACGGATGAGGGTGCAGCAAACGAAATGATGAAAATAATCTCACAAACAAACTAGGAGGAAATAAAATGACAGTAAAAATAGCTATTAACGGTTTTGGACGAATTGGACGTAAAGTTTTTAGAGAAGCGTTAGAAGAGAAAGATCTTGAAGTGGTTGCAATCAATGATTTAACAGATGCTGCAATGCTTGCACATTTGTTAAAATATGATTCTGTACATGGAATTTTTGATGCAGAAGTTACTTCTGAGGGCGATTACTTAATCGTTAATGGAAAAAACATTCGTGTATTCGCGGAAAAAGATCCTTCTGCACTTCCTTGGAAAGAGCAACAAGTGGACATTGTTATTGAATGTACAGGTATTTTTAGTACTACTGAAAAAGCTGGGAAACATATTGAAGCTGGAGCTAAAAAAGTTATTCTATCTGCACCAGCAAAAGATAATATGCCTACATTTGTTATGGGTGTAAATGCAGATAAATATAATCCAGAAACAGATCATGTTGTATCAAATGCTTCTTGTACGACAAACTGTCTAGCTCCTGTAGCAAAAGTGTTACAAGATCAATTTGGTATTAAACGTGGAATGATGACGACAGTTCACTCATACACAAATGATCAACGTATTTTGGATTTACCACATAGTGATTATCGTCGTGCTCGTGCAGCAGCAGAATCGATGATTCCTACAACTACTGGGGCAGCATCAGCAGTTGCTAAAGTACTTCCTGAACTAAAAGGTAAATTAGATGGAATGGCTGTTCGTGTGCCAACTCCAAATGTTTCCTTAGTAGACTTTGTAGCAGAATTAGAAAAAGATGTAACAGTAGAACAAATTAATACTGCATTAAAAGAAGCTTCGGAAAATGAGTTAAAAGGAATACTAGCTTACAACGAGCTACCTCTTGTTTCTATCGACTATAATGGAAATACTTCTTCCTCTACAGTTGATGGACTCTCAACGATGGTACTTGGAGACAATCTTATTAAAGTAATCTCTTGGTATGACAATGAATCAGGATACTCAGCACGTTGTATCGATCTAGCTCTTCTTATGATGAAAAAAGGACTATAATACGCCGAATTGTATTGAATTTGTAAATAGCGTTTATGTTTAATAACCTCTATAATGGAAGAGGGTAAAAGGAGCAAGGGTTACCCTTCGCTCCTTATTTTTTTATAAAAGATTGACAGTGATTAGTTCTATAAAGTACTGTCGAGACTTCAGGCGCCAGCTGCTTGTCGCGGCTAAGCGGGCGACTTACTCATTTCTCATTATATTAGGGGGCTTTTCTCATGAATGAAAAACAAACAATGAAAGACGTTTCTTTACAAGGTAAGAGAGTATTTTGCCGAGTAGACTTTAACGTACCTATGGAAGATGGAAAGATTACGGACGATACACGTATTCGAGCAGCACTACCAACGATAAACTATTTAATCGAGCAAGGTGCGAAAGTAATTTTGGCGAGCCATATGGGACGCCCTAAAGGGGAAGTAAAAGAAGAACTTCGTTTGACAAAAGTGGGAGAGCACTTATCTAAAGTATTAAATAAGCAAGTTAAAAAATTGGATGAATCGATCGGGTCTTCAGTGGAACAAGCTGTTTCCCAAATGAATAATGGAGATGTACTATTACTTGAAAATGTGCGTTTCCATTCAGGGGAAGAAAAAAATGATGCTGAACTTGCTAAAGCGTTTGCATCTTTAGCAGACGTATATGTTAATGATGCATTTGGTGCAGCTCATCGTGCTCATGCTACAACAGAAGGTATTGCTAAGCTTTTACCAGCTGTTTCTGGATTATTAATGGAAAAAGAACTAGATGTTTTAGGTAAAGCTTTATCGAATCCAGAAAGACCATTTACAGCAATCATAGGTGGAGCAAAAGTAAAAGATAAAATTGGTGTTATCGATCATTTATTAGACAAAGTAGATAATATTTTAATCGGTGGTGGATTATCGTATACTTTCTCAAAAGCTCAAGGGCATGATATCGGGAAGTCTCTTGTAGAGGAAGATAAAATCGAACTTGCACAGTCTTTTATTGAGAAAGCGAAAGAAAAAGGTGTTGCTTTCTATTTACCAATTGATGCAGTTGTAGCAGACGCGTTTTCAAAGGATGCAAACACGAAAGTGGTAGATATTGATCAAATCCCTTCTGATTGGATGGGGCTTGATATTGGACCAAAAACTGCAGCACTATATTCCAATGTCATTAAGGATAGCAAGCTGATTATTTGGAACGGCCCAATGGGTGTATTTGAAATGGATGCTTTTGCAGAAGGAACAAAGGGCGTTGCTAATGCAATGGCTGACACTGCTGGGTATACAATAATCGGTGGTGGAGACTCTGCAGCAGCAGTAGAAAAATTCGAAGTTGCGGATAAAATGGATCATATTTCGACTGGTGGCGGAGCTTCTTTAGAGTTTATGGAAGGTAAGGATTTACCAGGAGTTTCTGCATTAAACGATAAGTAATGGAGGAGAAGTCATATGCGTAAACCTGTAATAGCAGGGAATTGGAAAATGTATAAAACCCTCACGGAGGCAAAAGATTTCGTAGAACTGTTAAAAGGAAGACAAGTAGATAGTAGCAAAGTCGAAACAATTATTTGCGCTCCTGCTTTGTTTTTAGACCAACTTGTCCATGATGCAAAAGATTCTTTTATTTCCATAGGAGCACAAAATATGCACGAGGAAAAAGAAGGAGCTTTTACAGGGGAAGTAAGTGGTCCTCAGCTAAAAGATTTAGGCGTGAGCTATGTGGTCATTGGACATTCTGAAAGACGCCAATATTTTAATGAAACAGATGACTCTGTTAATAAAAAAGTAAAAGCCGCATTTGAAAATGATTTAACTCCTATTATTTGTGTAGGAGAAACATTGGAACAACGAGAACAAAATGAAACGGAAACCCTTGTTTCCAATCAAGTTATGTCAGCATTAGAAGGTCTTTCAGAAGAAAATGTGAAAAATTCGATCATTGCATATGAACCAATTTGGGCTATTGGGACTGGTAAAACTGCTACTGCTGATGATGCAAATGATGTATGCCAAGCAATTCGTGAAACAGTGCTTGATAGTTTTGGTGAAGAAGTTGCCAGCAGCTTGCGTATTCAATATGGTGGAAGTGTGAAGCCAGAAAATATAGAAGAATTGCTATCCAAAGAACATATCGACGGAGCATTAGTTGGCGGAGCGAGCTTACAAGTAGACTCATTCGTTAAACTTTTGGAGGCTGGAGAAAATGTCTAAAAGTCCAGTAGCTTTAATTATTTTAGATGGATTTGGATTGCGCCATGAATCATACGGAAACGCAGTAGCGCAAGCAAGTAAACCAAACTTTGACCGTTATTGGGCTGATTATCCTAATGCAACTTTAACTGCGTCTGGTGAAGCTGTTGGATTACCAGATGGGCAAATGGGAAACTCAGAAGTAGGGCATCTAAATATAGGTGCAGGAAGAATTGTATACCAAAATTTGACTCGAATTCATAAATCGATTCGTGATGGTGAGTTCTTTGTTGAACCAAAACTTCTTGGAGCAATTGAACATGTTAAACAAACTGGTGGGAAGCTACACTTGATGGGTTTACTTTCAGATGGTGGTGTTCATAGTCATTATTCTCATTTATTTGCTTTATTGAAATTAGCAAAATCTCAAGGATTACAAGACGTATTTGTCCATGGGTTCTTAGATGGACGAGATGTTGGTCCTCGAACAGCGATTGGTTATGTAGAGGAAGCCGAAAAACAAATGAAAGAAATCGGTGTAGGTAAGTTTGCTTCTATAAGTGGTCGTTATTATGCAATGGATAGAGATCGACGTTGGGAACGAGTGGATTTGGCTTATAGAGCACTTGTAGATGGCGTGGGAAGAACTGCTGAATCAGCAACGGAAGGCATATTAAAATCTTATGAAGAAGATATCGTAGATGAATTTGTCGTACCATTTGTTATTGAAGCGGATGCTAAGCCTGCTACTACGATCGACTCTGGGGATGCGGTAATCTTCTTTAATTTCCGTCCAGACAGAGCAATTCAACTTTCTATGGCATTAAATACGCCATCATTTGATAGTCTACAATTAAGTGAAAAACATCCGACGAACTTAAAGTTTGTGACATTCACACATTATAGTGATGATGTTGTTTCAGATGTAGTATTTGAAAAAGAAAACTTATTTAATACTGTTGGAGAGGTACTTTCCAATCATGATAAAACACAGCTCCGAATTGCAGAGACAGAAAAGTATCCTCATGTAACATTCTTTATGAGTGGTGGACGTGAAGAAACGTTTCCTAGAGAAAAAAGAATTTTAATAAGTTCTCCAAAGGTCGCTACATACGATTTAAAGCCGGAAATGAGTGCGTATGAAGTTACGGATGCACTGTTAGCTGAAATTGCAGATGATAACTTTGATGCAATCATTTTAAACTTCGCTAATCCAGACATGGTAGGGCATAGTGGTATGTTAGAGCCAACGATCAAAGCGATTGAAGCAGTAGATACTTGTCTTGGTAAAGTAGTGGATGCCATTTTAGCAAAAGGTGGTCATGCAATTATTACTGCAGACCATGGAAATTCGGATGAAGTTACAACACTAGAAGGGCAGCCCATGACTGCACATACTACCAACCCAGTACCTGTCATTGTGACGAAAAAAGATATTACACTTCGAAGTAACGGAATTTTAGCCGATTTGGCGCCAACCATGTTACACTTATTAGGGATAGAAGCACCGCCTGAAATGACAGGTAAAACACTAATCGAAACGGAGAGTTAAAAATGCCAATTATTACACAAATTCAAGCTCGTGAAGTATTAGATTCACGTGGGAACCCAACAGTAGAAGTAGAGGTTTTTACAGAAAGCGGTGCATATGGTCGTGCCATCGTTCCATCTGGTGCATCTACTGGTGAATATGAAGCAGTAGAACTTCGTGATGGTGACAAAGCAAGATACCTAGGTAAAGGTGTTTTAAAAGCAGTAGAAAATGTAAATAACATTATCGCAGCTGAATTGGAAGAAAACTTCACAGTTTTAGACCAAGTATCCATTGACCAAGCAATGATTGAATTAGATGGTACAGAAAACAAAGGAAATCTAGGTGCAAACGCAATTCTAGGAGTTTCCATCGCAGTTGCACACGCAGCAGCAGATTATTTAGATATTCCTCTTTATCAATATTTAGGAGGATTTAATGCAAAACAACTACCAGTTCCAATGATGAACATTTTAAATGGTGGGGAACATGCTGATAACAACGTAGATATTCAAGAATTTATGGTAATGCCAGTTGGAGCAGAAACTTTCCGTCATGCACTTCGCATGGGAACTGAAATTTTCCACAGCTTGAAAGCAGTGTTAAAAGAAGCTGGTTTAAACACAGCTGTTGGAGATGAAGGTGGATTTGCACCAAACTTAAAATCAAATGAAGAAGCTCTTTCTACTATTATGACTGCTATCGAAAAAGCAGGTTATAAACCAGGCGAAGAAGTACTTCTAGCAATGGACGTAGCATCTTCAGAGTTATTCAATAAAGAAGATGGTAAATACCATTTATCAGGTGAAGGTGTTGTAAAAACTTCAGAAGAAATGGTTGCTTGGTATGAAGAACTTTGTGAAAAATACCCAATTATCTCTATTGAAGATGGATTAGATGAAAACGACTGGGCTGGACATAAATTGCTTACAGATCGTTTAGGTAAAAAAGTTCAATTAGTTGGAGACGATCTTTTCGTAACAAATACGAAAAAATTGGCTGAGGGAATTGAGCAAGGAGTAGGTAACTCTATTCTTGTAAAAGTGAACCAAATCGGTACGCTAACAGAAACATTTGAAGCAATCGAAATGGCTAAACGTGCTGGATATACAGCAGTAATCTCTCACCGTTCTGGTGAATCAGAAGACGTGACAATTGCGGACATCGCAGTTGCAACAAACGCTGGTCAAATCAAAACAGGTGCACCATCTCGTTCGGATCGTGTAGCAAAATACAACCAACTACTTCGTATTGAGGATTCATTGTATGAAACAGCTCAATACTTAGGTAAAAAAACATTTTATAACTTAAAGAAATGAATTTGAGCATCACTTTTTACAACTGAAATTATTTAGTTGGAAACTAGAAGTGTTTAGTTGGAAAAAAGACTATTTTAGTTGGAATTTTAGAGCATTTAGTTGGAAAATTCACTACTTTAGTTGGAATATCCTTTTAATGTAAAGAGTTTAGAAAATAGTCATTCAAGGAGCGGGAAGTGACACAGTCACTTCTCGCTCTTTTTTAATGTAGTAGTCACATTCTCGATTTTTATTTTGGACCCGTTAATTTCCGTTCTAGGCGGACGCTTTCCGCCGGCATGGCTTTAGCCGCTTCCTTCACTACGTTCAGTCCAGGGTCTTCAGCTCATGCACCTGCCGCTTCGCTTTCGGTGCAGAAAACATTTGCTATTCCTGCTGGAGTCGCCGCCTTCCACTCCAATCAACTATTATCCGCTTTTCAATTAGAAAACCATCATGCCATCAATCGAGCAAGTTTTTATCACTTAAATGTTTTCGAATAGTATATATAGAAGATCGTTGAAAAAGGCGACACGCCCGCGGAAAGGGTGCCGTTTCAACGATTTTTCTTATTTATCGGATGATAATTATTTAGTAGGAAAAAGCTCCTTAACGAATGTTAAGGAGCTTTAACTTTAAAAGAGATATGGTCCAATCAAAAGAAATAATATTGCGAGATTCATAAATGTCGTATATAAAACGAAAAGATTGAACGTTTCTTCGGACACTTTGTAACGAACAAGGAACAAAGGAATGGTTGATAGAATCATAGCAAGTAACAAAAGTAATATAAAATGCCAACCTTCCGTTATGAAAGGAATGTTATGAAGGATGGATTGAATAGTTGTAAATTTAAACAAGGAAATCGATTGCATACTAAAAAGTGCGATAAGATGAATGGTAAAAGCAATTTTATATGATTGCTCCGGTTTAAATTTACCTAGTAAAAATAAACTACCATACGTTACGATAAATGTTAGAAAAATCCATACAAAAGAAAACATCGCTAATATAAATCCATGAAAGAGATTACTTAATAAAGTATAAAAAGCGGCTTTATAATCTCCTTGCATGATTTCTTTCGTTTCTTTTTTCTTGATTTCCTCGGAGGATGAATATTCTAAAATGCGGTTGGAGCCCTTCATTTTTAAATAGGCAACCGTCTCCTCGTTTAATAGAATAGAACGTTCATAACGGTTTCCTACTTTAGTAACAGCATTTGCTTGGACGGTATTATCTACTAAATCACCAACAAATATTTTGTTGACCTTCCCGAGAGAGGGGTCATACAATGAAGCAGAAAATGCTATAATCGGTGCTTGTTCACCTTGATATATCATAGGAGACTGAATATCGCTTAATGAGCTATTTGTTTCATTTTCCACAAAGGACAGTTTATCGAAGGTCGGTGATTGATGATTGCTTAGATCGAATTGTGCTAATTCAATATTTTTTGTACTAGAGCCACCAGCTAATACTTTTTTATCAAGCGCAATAGCATAATTCTTATCTTTTAATTGAAAAATTTGCATTGATAAAAGGTTTTCTTGACCACTAACAGTAAAAGTAAATAGTTCTGATAACTCGTCGTTGGAGAGACTATACAACGTATAAAGCTTGTCTTGCTTATTTTCAGTTACAACAAAGATTTGATCTTCAAGAATTTTAACAAAATTCACAGCCTCATCAGCTCTAAAACGTTGTTCTTCTTTAGTAAAAGGACTTTCTAATATTACAATATCATTATTCTCCGTCCAATAAACAAGTGAATTTACTGTCTTTGAAAAGTTAGCAACATCTGAAGCGATAACTTTTTCTCCTGAAGTTGTATTAGTATGAATAAGCGAATTTTCTCTTATAAAGTAGGAGTCCGTTCCATCGCTCCAACTATTTTTGTATGTATTAAGCGAATCAATCGTACGGTTTCTTTTACACTCTAACTCCTTGTCACACGTCAACACCTCTAGCTTTTTGAAGTCAAGCATGCTAATAGTGTATCCGTTTTCTTCTCGAACGCTTTGAAGTTTAGAAAAGTTACCTTCTATCGTTTCTAATTGAAAAGACCTACTCCATTGTTCGGATGGAGGATGAGTTTGTTCTTGTAGAGTTTCCCAATAAAGAAACCCTGTTATGCATACTATAATGAGTATACTAAGTCCTATTAATTTGTATTTCACGATATACCTTCCTTTTGCTATTATTTTATAAGTTTACCAATTTACCAATTTACTTAATTCTCTATAGGTTGTGAATTTCCTTTTTTACTTTTTTGTGGATTGTAATCGATTAAATACATTGCTAAATTTTTTGATATATAATGAACCATTTAATACTATACTGTTTTATCGATAGACTGTTGTATGTTCTAGTTTTTTTTGGTAAAATTAATATTGTTGTGAACGTTCTTATCAGGAGGTGGAATAAATGCATGCGTTTTTAATGATTTTACTAGTCATCGTATCGCTCGCATTAATCGTTGTCGTGTTGTTACAATCAGGGAAAAGTGCTGGTCTATCAGGAGCCATCTCTGGTGGGGCTGAACAACTATTTGGAAAACAAAAAGCTCGAGGCATGGACCTTGTATTACATAGAGTGACGATTGTACTTGCAGTATTATTTTTTATTTTAACTATTGCTGTTACTAAATTTTAAAACAGATCGCCTGACCGACTTCTGATTGGTTAGGCGTTTTCTTTTAAAAATTTTTACATACATATTAAGCTTGTATATAGTAATGTCTGGCTACTGGACTTTTCCGTTATGAATGAAAGTAGTTAGAGGCATACTGTATTTTATATTGGAGGTATTTTTCTATGCGAATCACAACGCCTAAACCTTTTTTCTTTGAAGCTGGTAAACGAGCAGTGCTTCTACTACATGGATTTACAGGAAACTCATCAGATGTACGAATGCTTGGACGTTTTTTAGAGAAAAATGGATATACATCATTAGCGCCACATTATAAAGGACATGGTGTACCGCCTGAAGAACTTTTGGAGACAGGTCCTACTGATTGGTGGAAAGACGTCATGATGGCTTATGATCGTTTAAAGGCTGCAGGTTACGAGGAAATTGCTGTTGCTGGTCTATCACTAGGAGGCGTATTTTCATTGAAATTGGGGTATACAGTTCCTGTGAAAGGAATTGTAACGATGTGTTCCCCAATGTCCATGAAAACAACTGACATTATGTTCGAGGGTGTATTAAAATACGCAAGAGAATATAAAAAGTATGAAGGAAAAACCGACGAAGAAATCGAAAAAGAAGTAGAAGCAATACGGGAAACACCAATGGAAACATTATCAGATTTAAGAGATTTTGTTTATAATGTACGTGATCACGTTGATCATATTTATGCTCCACTCCTTGTTACACAAGGTAAAAAGGATTCGGTCATTGATGTGAATTCGGCTAATATCATTTATGAAGAAGCAGAATCAATCGAAAAAAATCTAAATTGGTATGAAAATTCTGGTCATGTCATTACACTTGGTCCAGAAAAGGAACAATTACATGAAGATATATTAAACTTTTTAGAGTCACTTGATTGGAATGTGTAAAACGAACCAAAAGTGCACACGCTGAAAAAGGAGGGATGTAACATGGAAAATTTAAAAGATACGCTACTTGAATTAATGAGAGCAGATGAATATAAACCACTTACAATTAAAGAAATCGAGGAACATTTCGGTTATAGCCATTCGGAGGAATTTAAAGAATTGGTTAAAACACTTGTTCAAATGGAAGAAAAGGGCTTAGTTGTCCGTTCAAGATCAAACCGATATGGTGTACCTGCACGTATGAACTTAGTAGTTGGAAAATTCATAGGGCACGCGAAAGGCTTTGGTTTTGTTGCACCAGAAGAGGATGGCATGGATGATATTTTCATTCCACCAACTGAAGTAAATGGGGCAGTGAATGGGGATACAGTACTTGTTCGTGTATCCCGTGAAACTTCTGGAGATCGAAGAGAAGGCTCGATTATTAAAATTACGCAAAGAGGAATTTCTAAGATCGTTGGTACTTTCCAAGACAATAAAGGCTTTGGATTTGTTATTGCAGACGATAAAAAAGTTCCAATGGATGTCTTTGTTGCAAAAGGTGATACACTCGGAGCAATTGAAGGGCATAAGGTTGTTGTAGAAATTACGGATTGGCCTAGCGATAGAAAATCGGCAACTGGTATTGTCACGCAAATTTTAGGGCACAAAAACGATCCAGGAGTAGATATTTTATCTATTATTTATAAACATGGAATTACGATTGATTTTCCTCAGGAAGTAATCGATCAAGCGGAAGCAGTTCCTTCCGAAATCGATGAAAAAGATTTAGAAAATCGCAGAGATTTACGTGATGAAGTGATTGTTACGATTGATGGTGCTGATGCGAAAGATTTAGATGACGCCGTTACTGTGACAAAGTTTCCAGATGGTACATTTAAACTTGGTGTACATATAGCGGATGTTAGTCATTATGTGACAGAAGGTTCACCTCTTGACCGTGAAGCATATGATCGTGGAACAAGTGTTTACTTAACAGATCGTGTTATCCCTATGATTCCACACCGTTTATCTAACGGTATCTGTTCGTTAAATCCACAAGTGGATCGTTTAACATTATCTTGTGAAATGATGATCGATGGATCAGGAATGGTCACATCACATGAGATATTCCAAAGTGTTATACGTACAACAGAAAGAATGACGTACTCGGATGTATATAAAATCTTGGAAGAAAAAGATGCGGCTTTAATCGAAAGATACGAACCACTTGTACCGATGTTCGAAACGATGGCAGAGTTAGCAGCTGTCCTAAGACAGAAGCGTGAAGATCGTGGAGCAATTGACTTCGATTTTCCAGAAGCAAAAATTTTGGTTGATGAAGATGGTTGGCCAACAAATGTTGCAATTCGTGAAAGAACTGTTGCAGAGCGTCTTATTGAAGAATTCATGCTTGCTGCCAATGAGACAATTGCAGAACATTTCAAATGGATGGATGTTCCGTTCATTTACCGTATTCACGAAGATCCAAAGCCAGAAAAGCTTCAACGCTTTTTCGAGTTTTTAACGAACTTTGGACTTGTCGTTAAAGGAACAGGGAACAATATTCATCCGAAGGCATTACAGGAAATTATCGAGTCCATTGAAGGAATGCCGGAAGAACCGGTTATTTCGACAATGCTTTTAAGATCATTACAACAAGCAAAATATTATGCAGAGTGTCTAGGACATTTTGGTTTATCAACGGAGTATTATACACACTTTACATCACCGATCCGTCGTTATCCCGATTTAATCGTTCACCGATTAATCCGTACGTATTTAGTAGAAGGAGATGTATCTCAACCTACAATCAACCATTGGGGAGCAATAATGGATGATATCGCTGAACATACTTCTAAACGTGAAAGACGTGCAGTAGATGCAGAACGCGATACTGATTCATTGAAGAAAGCTCAATATATGGCGGACAAAATCGGAGAAGAATTCGAAGGTATCGTAAGTTCTATTACGAATTTTGGTATGTTCATCGAGCTTCCGAATACAATAGAAGGTCTTGTGCATGTGACGAACATGACAGACGACTATTACCGATTCGACGATCGTCAAATGATGATGATTGGGGAGCGTGCAGGGAAGCAATTCCGCATCGGGGACGAAGTAACTGTACGAGTTGCCGATGTAAAAGTGGAAGAGTCATCCGTAGACTTTGAAATTGTCGGAATGAAAAAAGCATTCCACCGAACTCGAAAAGAAACACCAAAAGTTATACACGCGAAGAAAAAAGAAGGTTCTGGCAATCAAAGAAAAGGTACTTCTCAACCAGGCCCGAAAAAAGAAGTAAAACAGAAAAAGAAATTCTACGAATCCGTAGCTAAAAACTCACAAAAACGTAAACGATCAAAGAAAAAATAAGGAGCGAGAAATCGCTCCTTCAGACTGTAGACAAACAGCTTCCTTTCTAGCGCTTCGTGCGGGGGTCTCGTCTGTCTCGCTTATCCCGCAGGAGTCGAGCAGACGCTTCTCCAAACCAAAAAATCTACTATTCTCAGGAAGAATAATATTGAGCTCAATTAGCAAACTTCCTTTTGTCTACAACCTGAAGGAGAGAAATTGCTCCTTTCCTACTTTTTAAAGAGGTGAATGAGATGGCAAAAAAGAATGACGATAAAGTCCTTGCACAAAACAAAAAAGCCGGCCATGATTATTTTATAGAAGAAACAATCGAAGCAGGCATTGTATTGCAAGGTACAGAGATTAAATCGATTCGTAATGGCAAAGTACAATTAAAGGATTCCTTTGTACGCATTCGAAATAACGAAGCATGGATTTCCAATATGCATATTAGCCCATACGAACAAGGAAATCGTTTTAACCACGATCCTTTACGTTCCAGAAAACTACTTTTACATAAAAAACAGATTAGCAGCTTAATTGGTGAAACAAAAAGAGAAGGGTTCACGATTGTTCCGCTAAAAATGTATATTAAAAATGGTTATGCAAAAGTATTGATCGGAATCGGTAAAGGAAAGAAAGATTACGATAAACGTGATGTGCTGAAGAAGAAGGAAGCAAAACGAGAGATTGAAAGAGCATTCAAGGCTCGTAACCAGTAAGCGACTATCCAATACTGGTAAGATGTCTCACTTGAATTTTGACCTAATTTGATGTATAGTAAGCAATGTAACGAAGCTTACATTATTCCATAAACGGGGACGTTATGGATTCGACAGGGATAGTCTGAGCTTGAGTTGCGCGTCGGAGGCTCGGCTCCGTAAAAACGGACCTTATAATAACAGGCAAAACAAACAACAACTTAGCATTCGCAGCGTAAGCTCGGATCTGCTTTATCTATCCATCGCCCATGTGGCTAGGTAGAGCTCAACTTTAGTGGGATACGGTTGGCAGTGCCACTTGAGCTGTCAGCAAGAGATTTCCAAGTTAGCGTACAGGACGCCCGCTTATCGGCATAATGCTACGCGAAACTTTAAATAGGTAAGATACACGCGTAGAAGCTTAAGTGTTAGAGTTTCTGGACGCGGGTTCAAATCCCGCCGTCTCCATAATAAGAAATCATATGATTTCATACAGTGTCATGTGACGTAAAGCATAAAATTTCCATTTGGAAACTTTATGCTTTATTTTATTTTAGGAAATTTTATGCTTGAATATGTGAAATAATATATATCCTTGCCATTATGGCAGGGATATACTTTTTTTGTTTTAAGCGAAAATATATTTAATCTGATTTTAGACATTCAAGGAGCCGTCTATTCTTTCCAATATACCACCAATGTGGAAATAACTTTTAAGAATATTTATTTGATGTGGATGCTATCATTTTAGAGTAGTATGAATTAAGCGGAGACTTTACAACGAGTGGCAATTCCGTAAAATATGGTGCCTCACCAAATTAAAACATTTCTTCATTATTACCGAGATGAATCTCTGCGAACACCTTTTTACTCGCTACTTATCTAAGAATGGAAAGAGGGAAAATTTTAAGGCAAAACCCTTATATGGCATGATTTTTGCTGTTTTTTATTTTCCCATAAAGTTAAGGGAAGAAGGATTAATGCAAAAACGACTGAAAATCGAGCAAATATGATGGAATAAATGAAGATATTGTAGTTATTGAACTAGTTAAACCTGAATAAAGGGATTTTGAAGAAACTGATGAAATAAATATGAGTGTTGATTCTGGAAAGGATTAAAGCTCTTTTTGTTAAACTTCTATAGCTCTCATGAAAATTAAAAAATGCTCAAAATCTAATAAATTGCATAACAAAAGAGACTCAAGAGATAGAACATAAATTTAGGATTGTTATGTATTAGATTCAAAGAATAAAAATTGAATAGAAGAATGAGAGTATATTATGTAGAAATCTGTAATATAATAGAATATAAGAAGAATTCAGAAAAAGGGAAATAAAAATGCCGATGTATAGAAATCCTAAATTTTACGAATTAGAAGAAAAATTTTCAAATAGTGTTAAGGTTATTGGTGAGAATCACTCGTTTTATATTGCCTTGATTAATAAGCCTTTTCCAACAAAAATACTTTAGTACGATTGGAAAGTAACGTTAGATGATGGAACAGAGTTTAATGTTTCAATGGGGTCTGATAGTATAACTTTTCCATACACAAGATTGGAGCGGATAACTGAACGCTTAGATAAGGTGGGAAAATACAAAAGAGATTATTTGGCTAATGCAATCAACGACAAAATTGATGTAATTTCTAGGGAGTATAGATGAATCAAAGGAGAGATGGTAATGGCTTGGGGAATAATAAGTTTTGGTAATTATCAAGGAATTAGTATCCCACAATTAGTATTTAAGGATCCTGACTACTTTTTTTGGGCAATGGAGAATGACGTTTTTAATGGAACATATTTAGTCCTTGAAGCAAAAGATGTATACAAAAAATCGAGAAATATTAAAATCCCTAAATTTGGTCACAAAGCAGAATACGTTACCTATAAAGGAAAATTTCAAGACATAAAGTTGGTGCCAATAGAACGACCAGCGCATATAGGTTCAAGTTCTACTTTTCGAGAAGATAAAATTGATATGGGATTTGTTAGAGAGACTAAGGGTTATGATAAAAGAGGCGGAGAAATATTAATTCATTCTTTAAAATCCATTCTGTTTGGAAGTAGTAATTATAGAATGAGTAAAAAGAGATGCGAAGATTTTTTTGAAAATCCATCTAACTTTACTTTATAACTAATTTGAATGGTGGGATGATAAATGGATTATGAAGAATATTCTTATAGAACTGGTGACTATCTGTATCAAATTGACAAAGAACATTCTTGCATTACCGTATATAAATACTACACTGTTATTGATAATATACCTAATAACTACAATAGGGAAATTACTAGAGAGCAGTTTATAAAATTAGTATTGGATTACTCGGTAAAATACAGAAAATAATTTATCTAGCTCTATATAGAAGTATCGTTACGTCCAGTAATACAAAGTTGAATGGATACAGGTATTACAACCATTCGAACTTCAATCTACAAGTTTTGTAGATACTAAATTGAATTGGAACTCTTTTTGGGTTCCTGATGTATTTTAAATAGCAAAACAGCCCGACTTTTTAGAAGCGGGCTGTTTTTTCTATAATGAGTTAGGTAGAGGTTATTATTTTCTAATAATAAAAATGCAGGTATGAAGAAAACTTTTTCTTAAAAATTCTTTCACCGCTTAATCATTATTTATTCATTCTTAAATTAATATCTTTAGTTTAATTAGGATTTCAATTCTAATGACTCTACTAAAATAAACAAGTGTTCCATATGTTCCGGGAAAATTTTTTCTATAATAACTCTCGAAACAGAAGTTATTAAAGACCTGGTAATTTTAAGATTAAATTCGTCCTTTAAGTCTACATTTTGATATCGAATGGGTCTTAAATAAGTACCAGAATCATCACTGTAAAAATCACGCAAAGCCGTATAACCATGTGCATCTACTGATAACATCCCATATATGAAATCAATGAGACGATTATGAGGCTCTTTCCTTCCTATAAACTTTGCTAGAGCATTTATTCACTTAGGACCTCCATCTAATGAATACCACTTTGGTTCATTATCAGTATGTGGCTTATTTATATCAATTTTCCGCTTTTTCCACTCTTTTAAAATGTTTTGGTATCTATCACTTGCTAATTCATTTTTAAGTATTTTTATCTTTTCTTTTGTATTTTCATCTAAATTTTTGGCCAATCTATTTTCTCCAACTTTTATCTGCTGAATATAATATCCTACTCTATAAGCTGAAGTGCGTTTTTCTATATTGACATCATCCATTAATATGTACTTCAATGAAAGAAAGATTTCTATAGCCCCTCTAAAGTTAAGAGAGGCTGGTCCATGAAGTCCTTTTTCGGCAGCCACGTAGACACCATCTGCAAATTCTATTAGTTTTCGATATAAAGCTATAATAACTTCTGTTGAACGATTCAATTCATTATTCGCTAGATATTCGGTTATTAAATTTTCACCAAACCTCATTGTTAGATCAAGCTCTTCAAACTTGTTCATAGATATATCTCTCCTTTTTTTTCCTATTCAAATCACTAAATATTCCCTTCACTATAATTGATTTCTTCTATTTATATATTCTCTCCAAATAACTATCATTTCCAACTATGAATCGCGTGGTTTTCTTTTGCAAAAACCTTATACCAGTTTAGATTTTATTATATCCTAATTGTGGAAGGGGTGGAAATAGGGTGTATAAAGAACCACCTGTAGTAACATGGTCTACATTGATAAGATTTATCAAAAATTAATGTGAATTTTTGCACCAATTTTGCACCAACTACTAAAATAGAAAAAAATTTTGAATTAATAAATCCACATACATTTATGCATCAAGACTTGTGGATTATGAATTTAATGGTCCCGACTGGTCTCGAACCAGCGACCCCCACCTTGTCGAAAGTATCTGGCCAAATTAAGCTAGTTCAGCTCAGTAAATTAAGTATGAGAAACGTTGATTTATCAAGGTTTTCATCAATCATAAAATCAACTGAGTTAAATAAAAACAACTGAAAAAAATAATTTTGTGAGCATTTTGGTGAGCAAGTGATCTGTTACAAACTGATTATAGAAAGTATTTTAAAATTTCCTTTAGTTTTTAATATGTACACATTTAACCTGAGTGGATGTAGCAAAACAAGAGGTGTTGGCGAGCTCGATTCTAATGATGGGAATCGAGCCTTTATTTTCTTTATTTCTACTGGAATTCCTTTAAATTTATACTGGTAAATACAGGGTAGAAATTAAATGAGCGATGTCATCTGTTTATTAGATATTCTGTTTAAATGCAATTTGTTCGTTTTTAAGATTGATTTCTTTTTTTCTCCCACCCATAATCTAACCAGACACTACATTGTCTAGATTTCTCTGTATAAGAATTGGCCCACCTTGCTTTATTATTCCTTGCTGTATAAGGTAGATTTCTTTAAATAATGTTTTCGATTGCTTGAAAAGATAATGTTATTTCTAACTTTCCTTCATGCGCTTGTTTATTTAGAAACTGACTTAAAGGTAATGATCTGATACTTTGCTCATGAAATTCAACTCCCATGTTTTTTTCACTTTATCTATCGAAATTCCACATAGCTGTTCTCTGTTCAATATTTAAATGCAATTTCTTTCGTTTTGCACTTCATCCATCTCACCATCCTATAAATTTCATAAGTAGGAGCAGCGATGTATGAAGTGGTAAGGAAAGACCAGTAAACATTGAGTTTTAACGTTTACAGATTGTTCAAATGATATATTCTACTGGTCTAAATATTCAAATATATATAAACATTTGAATTGAATAACTATATAATGGTATTAAATAGATTTAAATGGGGGTTAATGGGTGGTTATTCAATCAACAGCTATTTCTAATAGTAGTGGAAAAGGTGCTTATAGAGAGGTATCAAAATTAATACAACAAGTCTTCTTTTATAATCAAGAAGCTTATGGTAAACAACAATTTGATGAGAATGGAAAAGTAATATATAAAACAATTTATAGCCGAATAGATGCTCATATTATTCATTATTCAATAGAGAATAAAAAAGCATTAATGGCGTATCAACAAAAGTTTAATAAATTAAAGTGGCTATGTTTAGACTTCGATATCAAGAGTTCTGTATTAGAATCTGGATATGATTTTTTTAAGGATGATATACATAGACCTTTGTTAATACAAGAGGTAAATAAAGCAATAAACTATTTGAATGAAAATAAAATCAATTATTTATTGGAGTTCTCTGGAAGCAGAGGGTTCCACATTTGGATTGTTTTAGATTGTGAAGTTAGCAAACAGTTAGGAAGTAAGATACTTGAGAGTCTAGTAGAGAATTTTAGTTTTGATTATTTAAATGACAAATCAAGTTCAATCGTTTTAGATATGTATCCTAAAAATGCTAATCCGAAAGGAAATAAAATTGGCTTAGGAGTAAAAATCCCTGTGTCTTTTCATCTGAAAAGTGGAAGATACTCTATGTTATTGAGTAGTATAGATGATGTTGATATAGTAACAGAGTTAACTACAAAAATAATATCTGAACAAGAAAATATTCTGAGAGACTATAAAGTTAATGATATTAACGATTTGATAAAAGTCTTAGGTATAAGTATATCTGTTGAGGAAAAAAAATATGACAGAATGATTGGAACTGTTGATAAAAGTGAGAGTTTAACAAATATAATTACCAAGTTATCCAAATGTGGTGTTTACAAACATTTATTTTCAAAAAGCATAGCTGATTTAAATGAATTCGATAGAGCAATTATAGTAGGCACATTTATAAGATTGAGAAATGATTCGGATCTATATTACGGTAAAAAACTACTATTAGAATTTTTTGCTGAGGATGCAGAAAAATTTAATGAAACAATTACTAGAGATAAGTTAGAATTAATGCAAAATTTTTATCCACCATCAATAGAATATCTTCACAAAAAATATGATATAGATTGTTCTCATTGTAATGGCATCAATAATATTCTGGAGTTGATTGAAGGAATAACTTTACAAGAGGATTTAAATTCAGAGGAAAGGTTTTTAAATTGGATTATTAGAGCAGAAAAAAAATACTTAACTCAAAATGATGAAGTTCCTTTGAATCATATATATGATGAGCTTAGCGAGGTTTCTATAGAAGATTTAAAAATGAAAATAGAAGGAATTTCTATGGGGGAGTACCCCATGATATCGGCAAATATTTTCATCAGGAAAGAAGAGGAAAAAGAAAGAATTTTATATGGTTTATCTGCTCCTGATAGAGTGTTAACATCATACATAATGTACGAAATAAATAAAATATTATATGGAGAATATAGCTCTACAAATTCATATAGTTATAAATTAAATTATGATTTTAGATACAATGATATATTTGTCAATTGGAATAGAATGTGGTTAATGTATGTTAAGGAAATTGAAGATAAAATATTTAATGAAGCCTATAATGATTACTATATATTAAAGTTAGATATACGAGGTTTCTATGATTCAATAAATAGAATTTTTTTAAGGGAAATATTATATAACAAACCTTCGACAATGATTGAACTAATATTAAAAAATTTAAGTCCAGAAGAAAAACGAAAATATGTTTATATGTGCGAATATTTGATTGATGCTGCAAGTAAAGTCAGTAGTACGGGTGTCCCTCAAGGACCAGCATTTGCTAGGTATCTAGCTGAAATTTATTTAGCTCCTTTAGATCAATTAATAAGTTCGAATATTATAGATGGGTTTGAACATTACTATAGATATGTTGATGATATGGTGATAATAGTCGAAACAAAAGAGAAAGCAGAGGCTTTATTAGGGGATATTAAAAATTATTTAAATACAAGGGATTTAAACTTAAATGACAAAGTAAAACATGGTTATGTTAACGAATTAAAATACGAAATAATTAACCAAGATTTACAAAAATATTTTGTTGATTCAATAGATGAAGACACTGCCCCTATAAAGGTTATTAACAAGGCTATTGAGATGTTAAATGAGATGTTAAATGATACTTATGATAGTCTTAACAAAAAGAATCTGCCGTTTTTCTTAACACATTTAATAGATGCAGATTATTTACAAAGTAAATTAGAAGTAATTGTACCAAATGTAGTAAATTCTGAGATAGGAAGAGGTAGTTTATTTAAGCACTTCTATAAAAATATAATATTTAAACATTCAGAATTTATTAGTATAGATTTCTATAAATTATTAAAAGGCTTATCGCGTGCAAATTTTATAAATGAAATGGCAAAGAATGTGGAATTGATTTCAGAAGAGGTTGTCGCAGAAATAATTCAGTATTACCTTAATGAAGATTTATTTCCATATGAAAGGGTAGAGTTGTTACGTATTCTTTTAAAAACTGGATATAAATGCGAATTAAATTTAGCTTATGAGGATTTAGAGATTATTTTATTTTTAGTTAAGTATACTAACGATATAATTTGGTCGGATGAATTATTGAAACAAGTAACAAAGCATTTACAAGGAAAGACAGATAAAAGAGAAGTTATTATTAATTTAGAGGATCTTTTAAATTCCTCCAAAAAGATTGTGGATACTTCGAATATAGTTCAGACAATTTACATTTCTTTATCTTTACATTTTGATGATTTATATAGTAAGGATATTTCACAAAAGATTTTCAATTTAATTTCTTATGTATCAATTTTTTTAGAAGAAATCCAAGTAAAAGATATTTGGAGAAAATTCTATAAGTCTGTAAACGGAAGTCCACTAAATTTAAATACAAGACAATGGTATAAGTTTAAATCAATTATCAATAAAGCTGAATTAAATGATGCAACTGTTATTGTTATTTTAACAAGGGTATTTAAGAGAGAAGGCATAATTCAATCTATAGGCACATCTAAAACCGAAGAAGAATATGCTCTCTATTTATTTTTATTTTTATTTAAAAGTGAAGAATATAACGAGCGTACGTTAATGGTAGAAAAAGTTAAAGAAATCGTAGAAGAAAATAATATTGAGTTTCTTAGATGGTGTTTGGACGAGGATGTAAGATATTTCCCTAGTGATGAATTTGCAATAAAAAATATACAATTCAATAATAGAATTGTGATGATTAATAACCAAAAGTTGTTAGTTCGTGGACTTCCGGAAATTTTTGTGGACTATGAAGAGCATGAGATAAAGAATGATTTGTGGTATAACGATAGCGAATATAACTATATAGAAATTGATGTCAATGAACAATTATTAAATATAGAAGATAAGATATTTAGTATGCATTTATTTGAGGCGCTAGATTTTTTAATTAGCACAGAAGAAATGAGCAATTACAACGGGCGATATATAAATGTTTTTGAGAAAGGTACATTTATTGCAGCGGAAAAAAAGCTTCAAATGTCGTACAGTAAAAACGATAAATTTATAGTATTAAATGATAGTGACCCAGTTTTAAATAGTAGATCACATTTTATAAATGCTCTTATAAAAGTTTTCAAAAAAACAAAAGTTCAAAATGTGGAATATAACCTTAAATATAGTATAGAATCTGAAAAGTTCTTTGATGAATTTGTTCCGAAGAGTATAGATAAACCTCTAGAAATATGGGAATATTTAAAAATTCTTAATATGAATCTGAAGAGATATATCGAAAGTTTAGGAGATAAGATTTATGTTGTTGAATTAGCGAAAATTGAAAGTATTAAAGAATATGTGAATCAGGTAAGTAGAATCAAATCCAATGAAAAGTCAAAAGGAGAAGTTCAATTCGGGAAGTTTTCAAAAGTACTTAGAATCCTAAATTTATATCATTCTTTAAATCCTAATAGTGAATTTGAAAAACATTTATTATATTCACATCAAGAATTAGATCCTTCTAATCTACAAGTATTAATATCAGGAGTTATATTATCTATTACTAAAAATATTGAACATGAAGATTTAAATTTTATATGTGATTTTTTAAATCAAGAATTGAATCAAATAAAAGAGAATCATCCCAATTTAACAGACTTTGAATTGATAGATGTTCAAAGGCATCCGTTTAATAAAAATAAAATTAAAATTAATGGAACTGATTATGAAATAGAAAATATAGACATATATGAATATGGTGCTGAATCAGTAATAAGAGAGCTAAGTATTAAGGACATTATGAATTTAGAAACAAATTATATATACTTTAATAAGCAGCTAATGGTAGTGTTACCTAATGTAATTGCAAAATCAATTGAAATAATAGGGAATAAAGTAAATACGTTTGATAAAATACACTTTGTTCAAAATGCACATATTAGCAATATAGACGGTTATAATCAATCTATAAATGTAATAATGAATCAAAATCAAGTTTCAAAGGCAGAAGCTGAAATGAGATTATATGATTTTTTAAAAGATAAAGAGAACCGATATTATGAATCTATTATAAATGTGATATCTTCTTATAGGATTATGGATAAGTCTGAAATTAATTACCTAGTTGAAACAATAAAATTAAAAGTAGATTTAAATAATGAAATGGACTGTATTTTACCCCTAAAATCAGATAGTGATGATAATGGTTTGCATCAAATTTTATATGTCAAAAATAAAGAGATTTTTGATAGAAACACACCGTACAAAAAAAGGTTAATTAATGATTTTGAAAAACTTAATACTGCTCAAAATTTAAATGAGATAATAATCGTATCTGATATTGGTGTAAGTGGTAAACAATTTATTGATACTTTTAAGAAATATTGTGAAGTTAAAAAAGGTATTAATTTAAAATCTGTATATCATAAAATAAAAGATGGGGAGATATTTAAGGGGAATATATTGAATGCTGGTAAAATATTGATTTTGACTTGTGTTTATACAGATAAGTTTAAAAGTAGTATTCAAGAATATTTTGATGAGATTGGTTATAGAGGGTCATTAGAATTTTTGGGAACTAAAATTAATTATAAAGACTATTTATTTAATACACTTATTGATAAGAAAATTAACAGAGAATTATTTATAGAGTTTATAAATAAATATTTTGCGGATAAAGATCTTAGAGTGAGTGGCAATAGTTATTTAGACTTTATAAGCCAAGTTGAAGATGATGATACCAAAAATATGCTAATATGCAGATACAAAAGCATGCCAAAATATCACCATGTAATATTAACTAAAAATAATGCAATTTTTAATTATAGAAACGACAAATAGATTTATCTCTTTTTCTTTACACAAATATTATACAAGTCTACCTTTAATTGCTTGTCATCCAAGGCGATATCATCGGAAAATTTACAATCAAGTCAAATTGAAAACACCCGCAGACGTGATAAACAAGCGTTTTTGGGTGTTTTTATGTTTTTAAGCAGTTGATAGAAAACGATAAGATTTGAAGCCTGATTTAAAAAGGTTTTCGCAGTTGTGATAATCATTTGAGTAAAATAAGATCGGTTCAAAAAATTAATTATGCGGACAAATTGCGGACAAATGAGTGAACAGGTGGTCAGTATTACTTCTGGGATAGAAACAGTATATAACAGTTTTATTTCCTTGCAATTTTTTAATAATCCTATAGATGGGATATTACAAAAAAATACCTTAAGCTATATTAACAGTTAAAATAATGTTCACTTGTTTAAAAAACAGGTGGCATTTTTTGAAGTAAATATTATGTCGTTATATTACTTAATATGATCTATCCTTTAACAACTTTAAAGAGAAATAATAATTTTGTTTATTTATTTAAGTATAGTAATGTAGAATTACAGAAAATAGGTATTTAGGAGGGAATTTTTTGAATAAACCATCATTATCAATATTTTTGGGAATAGGAGCAGAAATAGGTTTTGGGCTGCCATCAGGGGGGAAATTCGCATGAGAAATTTTCAAATGTTCAACCGAAGAGGAAAAAGAGGTTATTCGTCAATAAAATCAAGGTATTAATCGAATGACTCAACTTGCTAAACAAATGGCCTACTGATAATTACTCAAATAAACTTCTAAATGTTTTTGGTAACTGAGAATTTGAATGATTAATAGCTTCAAGCTCAGGGAATCAACGGTTTAACATTCTAAACTACCTCAATAACTTTGATGAAAAAGTCACTAGCCTTCTACAAGATTGGTATCTATGAACTCTCCTTTTTGGAGTTGGCCAATTAAATGGGACCTTTGATTTAAGTGCAATGACTTATCCAATGAATCTATTAAAGAATATTAATTCTCAGGTTTCTAAAAGGAAGGTATACTTTGTGAAACTTAATAAAGAATTATGCTTAATAAAAATAAAGAATATTTTTTAAAAGGGAGAATAAACATGTCTAAAGTATTAGAACTCAATGAACTTGATATCTTCAGTAATTCAGCTGATGTATGGGAATTTTTACAGAAGAGAGGTGGAATTGATACTAAATATTACGATAAAGGTATTGAAAGCGATTTAAGGGATAATTTAGGCCTCTCACATACAATTAGTGTTAAGAAACAATTACAGGATAAAGAGATTAGTATCGAGCTTTTTTTACAGGCTTTTTTTACATCCCTAAATCCTTTTTCACAAATGTTTAATGATTTAATTAAACTGTTTGAAAGTAATAGTATCAGAGAAACTAATGAATCAATATTAATTAAATTTGACTTTCAAAATGAAATTGACTCCTTAGAATTTAATTTAGATCAATTTAAAGTATGGGTAAAAGAATGGAAGTCTATCAAAACAAAAATTAATCTCTTAGATATTAACAAAAATAATTTGTATCGTTTACAGAGAATTTTTGATGAATTCAACGATATTTATAAATTTACGACTAAAATAGATTATGAAAATAAAGAGTATCTTACAACAGAAACGAGTGAATGGTTAAAAGAATATTATTTAAATTGGCCAAATGGTAGTAATTTAATATTACCTAAAACAAATAATAGAAATTTGAATGATTTGTTAAATCAGATTCAAGTTATCTTTAATAGTGTGATAGATTCTTTGTCTTTATTAGAGGTAAATTATTCAAAGTTATATACTTTTTTATCAGAATCTGAAAAAAACAATAATCAGGATGAATTACCAGACTATGCATGGAATGAGGTCGATTTTTGGGCAGGAAACTTTTTAAAACAATATTCTATTTTAATTTACGGAATTAATAATAACTCGGATTCAATAAATGTTGAGCTAATAAGAAATCTTTGTGTTCAGTTAGAGTTATACCTAAGCTCCATCTCAAATAGTATAGAAAATTCAGCTATTATACAGGAACTGATGGAATTTCTACAGCTTCCTATTTGGAAAAAACGATACGATTTTTACGCTACTTGGATTTTAACTCAGATTTCTGATTCATTAGGAAGGGAAAGGTTACAATTCCATACTACCAATGGAAAGCTACAATTTTCTTTTGCGGGTTCACACCTGGCAACAACAAACGCTTTTCCAGAGTTACATATATGGTCTGAACTGAGATCTACTCTTTTAAACCCTATAGGTAAAGGTAGGAAAAATGGAATTCAACCAGATTATTCCATCATCATACCTCCATTATCAGACATAGTTTCCTCAACTTTATTAGTTGTGGAGTGTAAACAATATAGAAGAGCTTCAAAAAAAAATTTTAATAATGCGTTAATCGATTATGCTAACGGAAGACCTAATGCTGAAATAGTATTGGTGAATTATGGTCCAGTTAATAATAAGATTCTAAATGAAATAGAACCTAATTTAAGAACGAGAACACATATAATTGGAGAAATGAAACCCGGTAATATAGAATCAATTAAAAAATTCAAAGAATTAGTTCAAAAGGCTACTAAATTGTCTGACACAAAAAACGATATTCCTCGAGATATAGATAAAAAAGTTGAATGGAATAATAGTAGGAACGTGAATATTAAACTAACATGGGACGAACTACCACTAGATTTGGATTTAAACCTTTTCCTAACTGAACCTAATAAAAATTGTCATGTAATTAATTATAATAATAAGGGGAATAAACATGTTAAACCCTTTATTGAATTAGAAAAAGATATAACTAATGGAAAAGGCCCGGAGATTGTAACTATTAACAAATTTTTGCAGGGAAATTATTTAATTGCAATTTATAACTTTTCAAACGATCAACCGCTTACTACTAGTAATGGTAAAATTGAAGTAGAAATTGACAATAAAAATTTCATATTTGAATGTCCTAAAAATGGAGAGGGCAGGTGGTGGGTTGTATTAGAAGCTTCCCCATTTGGCGGTGATTTTTTTATCCATAATAAGATTCAGGATAATATACCAGAAAGTAATTATTAATATTCATTATTCAGGAGTATTAATTAGAATTTCTCTTGCTAAGATGCAACAAACCTTTATGTATCAAGATTTGTGAATTAAATCTAATGATGGACCCGACTAATTTTGAACCAGCGCCACCCATCTTATCGAATTTATCTGGCAGAGAAATTCTAGTTAAAATGAATTCAATTAAGTTAAATAAGTTTGATTTAATAAGGTTTTAGTGCCTGGTAAAGACATTTCAGAATTAAAATTGGTGACAACAAAATAATCTACGGACAAGAGAGCAAATAAGTGTTCTGTATCTTTTTTTTTTGAAGAAAATAGTAAGTAACAGTTGCAATGTGCTAATAAAATTTATTTTTATTGTGGTAAAGATTAAAAATAATGGAGTACTGCACTCTTGAAGAGCGTGTTACTTTTGTCAGGTCAAATGGTAATAAAGGATTTATAAAGCTTGCAAATGTTTAAGCCATATTTTTTAAATATAAGAGTGACCATAATTGGTGTTATGGGCAGTGAGAGAAGGAAAGCACTGTATTTTTTCCAGTGCTTTTGTTAAGTGAAGAGATTTTTAAAATATTTACTTTTTAATGTAGGGGAGATGGGATAAAAATGGATATTGATTTTGAATCGCTAGTATCTGAAGGAACATTAGGATTTTATAAGTCATGTGAAGTAACCACTATTTTTATTTTTGATAAAAACAGTAAAAAGACGTTTAATTTTTATACACTTATAAATTTTGAAGAAAAAGAATTTTGCGGTACAAATAAGAAAATTTTAAATGAACGCCCTCTGGATTTAACAAGTAATTTAATATTAGGAATTATACAATACAATTTAAATTTATTAGATATAAAGAAACTCTATTATAGTCTTCTAGAAGTTAATGATTGGGAATTAGAAGGACAAAAACTAAATTTTAATAAATTCACTAAAATTAACAAACAATTTATTAAACCTAATGGGACAAAATCAATACCTTTAAACTCTATCTTAAAAAATAATTATAATAATGGGTCATATATTATTGAGTTTTTTGATGCTATCAAAAGCTTTCCAAATACTAAATTAACTAATGAATTGTTTCCCAAGATAAATGAATTTATAAAAAGATATCTCCCTATCGATTTAGAATATATAAGCGACAGAGTAGGTAATATAATATTTCAATTTCCTTCAAAAATTCTAGATGTTTCAATTACTGCAAATGATGAATGGGATGAAATGAAGTTAAAGGTTGTATTTGATGAAAAAATACAGACAGATAAATATAAAGTATTAATTACAGGTACACATGATAGTTCTATAATGGGGTTTGGTTTAAAAGACGGTGTAGATGATAATATTTTTGAAATCAAAACTGGTAGTACAAGTTATTTAAATGATGTAAGTATAGTGGATTCTCAAAATAACATTATCGCTTACGCTTCAACTTTTAGTTTTATGAAAGAAATGAATTTTATTATGGATATTTCAACTCAACATTCCCAGCAGCGTACTATCAATCTAAAATCTGAAAGCCATGAAATAGCTATTGTCTCACAAAGCGATAATAAAGTTAAAAGGAATTTAGATTATAAAGATTGGATAAGTAAAAGAACATACAAAAATGAAAAAGATGAGTTAACTCGTAGGTTAGAATTTGTGCAATATGGTATTACAGGAAACGAAAGAAATAAGGCCTTGGGGGATATAAGAAAATTAATAGATATATATGGTAGAGACGGTGTGTATTTATGGGATCCGTATTTAACTTCTGAAGATATTCTAGAAACCTTATATCATTGTAAATATATAGGTGTTGAAATGAAAGCTATAACATCATACGATAAAAAACGCCGTAAAATTTATAGCAAAGAAATTGTTTGTGAAAAAAATACTTTAACTATTGATGAATGGAAAGATTATCAACGCAATAGTTTTCTAGACTCAAGTAATAATTTAGGAATAAATTTAGAATTTCGATGTCAACATGGTGAATTTGGTTGGAAATTTCATGATCGGTTTTTAATTTTTCCAATTAAAGATTTTGCGCCTAAAGTATGGTCTTTAGGGATATCAGTAAATGGATTAGGGAAAGAACATCATATTTTACAACACGTTAGTAATCCTCAAAATATACTAGATGCTTTTAATGAACTTTGGCATGAGTTAAATAATGATAAATGTTTAATTTGGAGGTCTAAATGAGAAAGATAAATCCAAATTTTTTAGAGAGTGTTAAGAGAGTTACATCATGTAAGAAGTTAAATAGTAAATATATCGAGTTGCTATTAGATGAGCTGGATAAATTAAAGATACAAGAAATTATTGGTAGTTCAGATTTAATGAATTCATTTTATGAATTATTTGATAATGAACTACCATTTATTAAAGAGTATTATGTTTATGGTAATTATCCAGTATATCCCCAAAAGATAGTTGAAGAATCGGAAGTTTTAATTACAGCCGATTTTATAGAGTTAATCAATTCTGAAGTAACAAAAATTAATGATGTTAAATCTTTGATTCCAATATTAATAACTTATAAATTTCTAGGTTTAAGCTATGATGATTATAATTTAATTCAAAATATTGACTCACAAATTAGGCAAAACTTAAAAAATGAATTAGTATTGATTGTTAAATCATTGAAATCAAGTATATCAAAAAGTCAAGGTACCTATTCAGATTTACAGTTCGTTAAAAGCTATGAAGAAGGGACTAAAGCGGCAAATGCTAATCTAATATATGAGTTTGTTGAAGCTGTAGAACGTGGAACGGGCTTTCATGCACCAGCGTTTATACCAGAAGTAGTTATGTTTCTATTAAAGCTCGATTGTGACTTACTGGTAGAGGGCTTAAACGAAAAGCAAGAAGTTTTAGAGATAATACTATTATTAAATTATATTGAATTTCAAGAAAAGATAGATGTTTTAACAAACCCCAATTTAATAAATAAATGGTGTCTTTACGAGCTATTTAGGCAAATACTTAATGAGTCTCAAAAAATAGACCTATCTCAGGAGTTAATAAAAAAATTAAGCTTCATATTTTTACGAATCGCAAAGAGTGATATTAGCCTTTATAAGGAGAAATTACTTAATAGAAAATATGATAAAAATTTCATTTTAATATTTGCAAACACAATAAATGGTTTAGAAAAGAATTTTATTGATGTATATATTGAAACTTTACAATTAAATACACATAGCAATAATTTAGAGCTTAACCGATTGTTTTTAAGTACCTTAATAGACATAAGTGTAGGAGAGAATGCAGTATATTTATTTGAAAAAATCTATTATAGATGGATAGCCTATTTAGAGGAACTTTATGAGAATGAGGCATATATTTCAGATTTGGTGTATACAGATTATTATTACTGTGTACTTCACTATTTAATGGAAAAATTAGATAAAAATACAATATATGAAGAGCTAACAACAATAATAGATTGTTTAGATTCTTTAGAAACTACTTGGAAAAAAAGTGCTACGACTGAACAATCGCATTTTTTTATCTACATTACTCGACTTTATACCTTGAGCATTATATATAAAGAAAAAAATATAAAAGTTCCAAACAATTATTATAAACAAGTCACTAAATATACTGATAATCCAAAATTGTGGTTAAAATATTTTAATTGTATAGAGATACCGAGTATTTTTAAGGAAATTAACAATAACTTAGACATCAAGATTCAAGAGTAAATTACCTACAAAAAAATTTCCTAATGAAGGGGAATCTTATGAACATTAATAAAGAATTAACGAATAAAGTTGATAGACTAATAGAAATAACTAAACATCTTGATACACGTGAAGTAATTGGAATGATTAATGTTGAATTTCAAGTTCATTTTATGCAACGTAATGTTTTTGAAGCAACGAATTTAATTTCGCCCTTTAAGCAATATATTTACTTATTAAATCTACTATTAAGTAATCCAAAAGTAGAATGTGAGGATCAAGTGGCATTTGAAGATTCTTATGAAGAAATTAAAAAATTGTTAAATGAAATTTCTCGACTTTATGCCTTTATATTTTTTCCTGAAAATACTGAAGAAATTTCTGATACATGGAGAAGGCACAGAGAGTTAGCAATGCCTGTATTTATGAATTATTTTAATATGCATTCTTTGCCTTATGAAGAACAAATTATTGAGAGACTTATAGATTGGGCAAGCCCTTTTAATTCGACTTTACAAGAAGCAATCGGGATATCTGTAAATGAATCAATTGAGATGTATAGGTATATACAGAAAATGTTACAAGAGCAATTAACATCTACTCAAAATGATACTTTACAATTATTAAAGGCACATGAATTTTTTGTTGCTTTAATGGAACGAGAAAAAATAGATTTTGATATTGCTATGGAAAAAACTAGAGAAGCGTTCCCATCAAATAATAATCCTTTTGAACAAGACTTTTTTAAAATTAATCTCTCTAAATTCGAAGATGAGTTTAGTGTAGAAAAAACTGAATGTTTTTTTAACGTTTTTTCATGTGAGAGAGAAGAAAGTGAGTTCTATTATTATACTGAAAAAGGAAATTTCGATACTAGACCTATCATTAAAATAAATGGACAATATTATGTACCGATTTATAAGCAAATTTTACATGCTTTTGAATATAGATTCTTTGAGATTTTAGAAAATAGTGATAAACGTAGTTCTTTTTTTAAAAACCGTGATAATAAGTCTGAAGAAAAAACTAAATCAATATTTGAAAAATTATTTGGAACTGATGCAGAGTATTTTACTTCAGCTTTCGAATCGCCTGATTCTCAAAATGAACATGATTTATTAATAATAACTAAGAATAATACGATATATATCGTTGAAGTTAAAGCATCTAAATTTAAAGAACCATTTAGAGATCCAGACAAGGCCTATCAGCGTATAAAAAGAGATTTTAAAAGTGATGGAGGTATTCAAAAAGCTTATAATCAAGCAAAGAGCCTTCATGATTTAATTATGAAACAGGAAAGAACCGATTTATATAATCAATCTGGAGAAGTTATTACTTCAATTGAGCGTTCAAAAATTAAAGCCGTATATACTATTTGTGTTACAGCTGAAAATTTCGGTATTGTGGCATCCAACTTGTCGTATTTACTAGAGAAGGGAGTAGAAGATAAATATCCATATGCTGTTAACATTTTTGATTTAGAATCGATAGTAGAGTACATAGAATATAAAAAAATTCCAGTAATAAAATTTAATGAGTATTTAGATTTTAGAAGTAAATACCATGATAAATTGATTGCTGGTGACGAATTGGATATATTCGGATTGTTCCAGAATAGATTCGATATTCAAAAATTAAATAGCGTAGATAAATACTTTGTAAGTCATGAGTACTCAGATATTTTCGATGAAATGTATTTTACAAAATTAGGTATTATAGAAAAAATGCCGAAGCCTAGAGCCAAGCATAAAAATAATCATAAGACTAAAAATCGAAAAAGAATGGCTAAAGCAAGCAAACGTAGGAATAGAAAGTAATTTACTTAAGTCAAATAAGTTAAAACGTAGTCAAAAAAATCAATTGCCCCCACAACTATTGATATATCAGTACTTTGAGACGGTTGATTCGACTCCCGCCGACTCCATTCAAAGAATTTAAATGATTACATATAACGCCAAAATCCTTTAAATAAAGGGTTTTGGCGCTTTTGCTTTTTATACAGTTCCATTAACTATCATTTATCCTTAATATAAAAATATGGAGGTATTCGCTTAATAGTGGAGTGAATACTTTTTCTAATAAAAATATAGAAATAAGAATTAACTACATAATTCATGGTAAAATATGTGTATAAGAGGAAGTAGATAGGTGGTTTTAAGATGAATGCAGTTGAAATTATTACTTGGCCATTTAATGAAACAAATTTAAAAAATATACATAACACCGAAAAATATTTGAATTACCCTGTTATCTATTTACTGAAGGATCAAAAGGAAGCATATATTGGAGAAACGGTAGCGTTTAAAAAACGAATGCTTTCGCATTTACAATCAAAAGAGCGACAAAAATTAGATGAGATGCATTTAATTCACCATGAAGAATTTAATCGTTCTGCTACATTTCATTTAGAAACGAAATTAATTAATTATTTTTTAGGAGACCAGAAATATAAACTTCAAAATAAAAGTCAGACGGTTAGTGATATTTCTCATAATTACTACAATAAACAGTTTTATGACCGGGATGTCTTTCGAGAAATTTGGAAGGGTTTAGTTGATAAAGGAATTGTAAGTAATGAGCAACACGTTATTGAAAATCGAGACGTGTTTAAATTGTCACCTTTTAAAGAGTTATCTGTGGACCAGTTAGAACTCAAACGAAAGGTTATTGAGATTTGTGAAAATAACATCACGCGTACAGAAGAAGACAAACCATTTTTATATTTAATTCAAGGTGAAGCTGGTGTAGGGAAAAGCGTTGTATTAAGTTCAATATTTAATACTATTCAAGAATTATCAAAGGATCCTTCATCAATCTTAAAAGGCACAACAAATTATTTAGTTGTTAACCATGACGAAATGTTAAAAACATATAAAAGTATTGCATCTAAATTAAAATATTTAAAAGCTAAAAATTTTGCAAGACCGACACCACTAATTAATCGATTAAAAAATTCTTGTGAAAAAGCAGATATAATATTCGTAGATGAGGGGCATCTGTTATTAACTCGTCCAGATACTTATAATAATTTTAAAGAGAATAATCAATTAGAAGAGTTGATGAAACAAGCTAAAATCGTTGTAGTTGTTTATGACGAGAACCAAGTGTTAAAGTTAAAAAGTTTTTGGCAGGCTATGACATTACACCGTTTAATAGAGCAAGCAGATACAGACAACTATGAATTAAAAAATCAATTCCGCATGAAAGCCAATGATTTGGTTATTGAGTGGATTGATCATTTCAAAAATAAAATAGTAAGACCACTTCCAAAAGATAAAGAATACGAAATGAAAGTATTCGAATCACTCCAAGGTATGCATCAGGCAATCATTGAAAAAAATAAGGTGCATGGCTTAAGTAGAATAGTTTCTACTTTTGATTATCTCCACAAAAAAGATGGTGGTATCTATTATATAAACGAGGATAAAGGTGAATATAAAATTCCATGGAATATTACAGATAGCAACTATACATGGGCAGAAAAAGAATCAACTATTGCAGAAGCCGGTTCCATTTATACAATTCAAGGATTTGACTTAAATTATGTTGGTGTAATTTTAGGTCCTTCTGTTACTTATAACGGGAAACTAGATAGATTAGAAATAAATCCAAAGTCTTATAAAGACGTAGGTGCATTTGCAGGTGTTGAAGGAATTGAAGATGTAAATGCTGCGAAAGAGAAAATAATTTTGAATTCTATTAATGTGCTGATGAAACGAGGGATTAAAGGGTTATATATCTACGCAAGTGATGTTGGGTTGAGAAAAAGATTATTGGAGCTTGAATAAAATTTAATTCAACCCTCAAATGCTGATTCCCCATAAAGACATTCATTAGAATAAATTAGATATATAGAGATTAAAAGCTACAATTACTGAAGAGAATTCAGTAATTGTGGCTCTTTTGTTGTCTCCGATATGTCCCTACTTTGCAATGTACATATTTTCCAGAAACAGCGGTTAACATAGAACTGTTTTATAAGAAATTCCAAAGACTATTTAACATAAAAAACCATCTCACAATTCCGAAAATTTGTGTTAAAATAAACTATCAGTCTACTTAAAGTTTATATAAGTATTTATTATCTTAGCTTGCAGAAGTGGCTGTCGTTTGTACAAAGGGAGTTTTAAGAAAATTAAGGGGGATAGGAAAATGAAAAATTTATTTGTTAAATGGAATCAAGTGAGCCTTGTAAAAAGGATTGTTATCGGTATTATTGTCGGACTTATATTAGCTTTAACCCTTCCTAAGGCTGCAAGTTGGGTTTCCATTTTTGGTTCTTTATTTGTCGGTGCGTTAAAGGCGGTTGCGCCAATATTAGTATTATTTATAGTGATGCATGCGATTGCCGTACATAAAAAGGGTAAGAAGACGAATATGAAGTCGATTCTTGTTCTTTATGCGCTTGGTACATTCCTAGCTGGAGCTGTCGCTGTAGTTGCAAGCTTTATATTCCCAACTACGCTAACACTGACAACAGGAGCAGAGGGCGTTACTCCACCAGAGGGTATTCTTGAAGTTTTAGAAACATTATTATTTAACTTAGTTGCCAATCCGATTGATGCAATCATAAATGCTAACTATTTAGGTATATTAATGTGGGCTATCGTTCTTGGGATTGCATTAAAAAGTGCAAATCAAAATACGAAAGACATGTTAGGAAATTTTTCGGATGCCATCACTAAAGTAGTACAATGGGTGATTAGTTTAGCACCGCTTGGTATTATGGGGCTTGTTTTTGATGCAATTGTAACAAGTGGTCTTTCTGCTTTACTTGAATACGGTAGATTAATAGTAATTTTAGTTGGTTGTATGTTATTTATCGCGCTTATAGTGAATCCGTTAATTGTATTCATCTATACGCGAAAAAATCCTTATCCACTTGTTTTTATGGTTTTAAGAGAAAGTGGTATTTATGCATTCTTTACACGTAGTTCAGCTGCAAATATTCCAGTAAATATGAAATTATGTGAAAAACTTGGCTTAGATGAGGATACTTATGCAGTGTCAATCCCTTTAGGTGCTACTATTAATATGGCTGGTGCAGCCGTTACAATTGCTGTGCTAACTCTTGCTACAGTAAATACGCTTGGTATTGAAGTTGATTTTGTGACTGCCCTTATGCTTACTGTTATAGCAGCTATCTCTGCAGCAGGTGCATCAGGTGTTGCGGGTGGATCACTTTTACTTATCCCACTAGCATGTAGTTTATTTGGAGTTCCAGCTGATATTGCAATGCAAGTTGTAGGTGTTGGTTTTATCATCGGTGTTATTCAAGATTCTTGTGAAACTGCACTGAATTCATCTTCTGACGTACTGTTCACAGCTACAGCTGAACATGCTAAAGAGCGTAAAGAAGGTAAACAAGGTAAAGCAGTTCCTGTGAATTCCTAGAAACTGTAGAAAGAATAAATAGACTGCGATATATAAATGTTTAAAAGCCACGATTACCGAGGATGATTCGGTGATCGTGGCTTTTTGGCTATCAATCAAGTGAGAGTGATATAGAAAAAACGCAAGAGGGAATAGTTTCCTTGGACATGATAAGTTAAAACTGTATACTTATTAAGTAAGTTTGAATGGTCAGACGTTCAACCTTCTAATAATACAACTTTGTGGAGGCATTCAATGAATTATTTTATCTCAATCGTAGGCTTAATTGTTGTGCTGGGTCTTGCCTGGGTTGCAAGTAACAATCGTAAAAAAATAAAAATTAGACCAATTATCCAGATGATTATTATACAGTTAATTTTAACTTTTATATTACTGAATACCAAATTTGGATTGATTCTTATCGAGGGAATAGCAGCCGGATTTACAAAATTACTAGCTTTCGCTAATGAAGGAATCAATTTTGTATTTGCTGGCATTGCAAATGAAGGACAAGCTCCATTCTTCTTAACTGCTTTACTTCCAATCGTATTCATTTCGGCTCTGATTGGAATTCTGCAGCATATTAAAGTTCTTCCTTTCATTATGAAATGGATTGGTTGGGCAGTTAGTAAAGTAAACGGCATGGGAAAATTGGAATCTTATAACGGAGTAGCATCCGCTATTGTTGGACAATCTGAAGTATTTATTACCGTGAAAAAACAGCTTGGACAATTATCTCCTCAACGTCTATACACACTAAGTGCGTCAGCGATGTCTACTGTATCGATGTCTATTGTCGGAGCTTATATGACAATGATTGAACCGAGATATGTCGTAACGGCGATCGTGATTAATTTATTTGGAGGATTCATCATTGCTTCCATCATAAATCCTTACACTGTAACCGAAGAAGAAGATCTCCTTGTTGTGCAAGAAGAAAAACAAAGCTTCTTCGAAATGTTGGGCGAATATATAATGGATGGATTCAAGGTTGCAATCGTAGTTGCGGCGATGTTACTAGGATTCGTTGCACTAATGGCAGGAGTAAATAGCATATTTGATATGATATTTGGAATCACATTCCAAGAAATTATTGGATATGTCTTTGCTCCAGTTGCGATTTTAATGGGTATCCCTGTTTCAGAATCAGTAACAGCAGGTGGTATTATGGCAACCAAACTTGTTACAAACGAATTTGTAGCGATGCTTTCTTTAGGTGAATTAGCTTCAAATCTAAGCGAACGATCTATCGGAATCATTTCAGTTTTCCTTGTTTCATTTGCAAACTTTTCTTCCATTGGAATCATTTCAGGTGCTGTAAAAGGTCTACATGAAAAACAAGGAAACGTTGTAGCACGATTCGGCTTGAAACTATTATACGGTGCAACGTTAGTAAGCGTTTTATCAGCAGTAATTGTTAGCTTTATCCTATAATCAAAAAAAGAAGAACCTTTAGTCGTTGCGAGGGCACTGAAAAAGTCTATAGAAGCAGTTATTAACATTCAAATTGTTAATAGCTGTTTTTTCTTTTAAACCATGCAATTTATGGATGAGGTTTTAGGGAGTACAGAATCCTATCTCAAGACATTATAGAATGAAAAGTGTATGGTAATAACTGAATATATAAAAATTGAGGGAGGACTATATATGAATACGAAATATGAAAAAATCTTTCAAACCTTTACCTTTCCTTCAGGGGTAGAAGTAAAGAATCGTATTATGGTCGCACCAATGACCAATTATTCATCTCACGATAACGGGGAAGTATCTGAAGCAGAGCTTGCTTATTACAAAGAGCGTACTGGCGGTGTTGGGACATTTATAACAGCATGTTCTTATGTTAGTAAGGATGGAAAAGGGTTTCCGGGGCAGTTTAGTATTGACGATGACTCTTTCATACCAAGCTTGAAGAGATTAGCTGAAACCATTCAATCAAATGGAACGAAAGCGATTATCCAAATTTACCACGGTGGTAGACAATCTCCAACAGACTTATTGCCAGATCAGCAGCCTGTATCGGCAAGTGCTGTTGCAGCGGAAAGAGAAGGTGCACCTGTCCCTAGAGAAATGTCCGAAGAAGAAATACAGAATACGATTAAAGCTTTCGGTGAGGCGACAAGACGAGCGATTGAAGCTGGTTTTGATGGAGTAGAGATTCATGGTGCTAATACGTATCTATTACAGCAATTTTTCTCACCACATTCCAATCGTAGAGATGATCAGTGGGGTGGAACACTTGAAAAACGCATGAATTTCCCGTTGGCTATCGTAGATACTGTAAAACGAGCTGTCGCTAAACATGCAAAGGCACCGTTTGTTGTTGGTTATCGTATCTCACCTGAAGAAGGTACAAATCCTGGGATTACATTAGAAGATACTATTCAGTTTGTAGATAAATTAGCGGAACAATCCCTCGATTATTTACATATTTCTGTAAACACATTTTGGAATGGGTCTTTCCTTGAGAAAGATAAAACCCAGTCTAGGATTACTAAAATTCATGAAGTAGTTGGGAGTCGTGTTCCAATAGTTGGTGTAGGTTCATTACATACACCAGATGATGTAGTGGAAGCGTTAGAAACTGGAGTCCCATTAATTGCTTTAGGTCGTGAATTACTAATGGAGCCAAAATGGATAGAAAAAGTTGAGGCTGGACAAGTAGAACAAATCCGTACAACATTATCTAGACGTGATCAGGAAAAATTAGTAATTCCAGATCCATTATGGCAGAGACTTATGAATGTAAAAGGTTGGTTGCCAGTAGTTGAATAATTAATTTCGATGAAGGAACTTACAATTGATGAGTTCCTTCATCGTTTTTTTCTCTGTACTAGTATGGCTTGTAATTCTTTAAAAACGATACTCCAACATTTGCTATTAATAATAACCTCTGTTTTGGCAAAGATAATTTTTATGGAGGTGAAGAAAAATGGCAAACAACAATAAAAACAATCTTCCACTTGAAAGTCAAACAAATGCTCAAAAAGTAAAACAACAAAATGCGCAAGCAAATCAAAACGCTTCTCAAGCTGAATTTGGATCTGAATTTGGAGTTTCTCTAGAAGCTCAAACAAACGCACAAGAAGTAAAACAACAAAACGCTCAAGCAAACCAAAAAGCACAAGCTCAAAGAAAAAATAATAAATATTAATTAAGAAATGATGGGAGCTTAATGCTCCCATCGTTTTTTAAATTATGCATAACGTCATAAATAAATGGAATATTTGAGCTTAAGACAAGGTAGTCCAAGTGATGGTATAATTGGAATCTATGTACATAAGGAAGCCATGAGTTAAGAGTAATATATCTAAAACTTCTTCCATTGAATAATATCGAACCGGAGGTGTAATGATGAATAAAAAATGGACAATAGAAGGTATACGTGATTATGTAACAAAGAATTCAGAAAGCGTATTACTATCAACTGAATATGTAGGATACTCGCAAAAACTATTATTTAAATGTTCATGCGGAAATAATTTTGAAAAGACTTTTACGAAATTTAAAGGTAGTAATCAAAAAAAATGTCCAAATTGCCAAGAAGCAAGACCTTCGCGATAATTTATATTGAACAGCTTAATCTGAAAAACCAGACCACAGCATTTAAGCTGTGGTCTGGTTTCTTGGTTTTATTCTATTGCAGCATTTTGCTCCTCAGCTTGATTTACTCGCTGTTTCTTCGATTTTCTAAAGTAAAGTAATTCATATATACATGGAATTACAATGAGTGTAAGTAGGGTAGCCATTGCTAATCCTCCAATTACAACAATTGCTAGACTTTGCGATACTAAGCTTCCTGTTTCTGCTTGTTTCATTAATAATGGAAGCATTGCACAGATTGTTGCGATTGCAGTCATAAAGATTGGTCTCATTCTTGTAGCAGTTGCTTCAACAAGGGCATCACGAATAATCATTTTTTGTTCATTTTGTTTTACGCGATCTAAAAGCACTATCGCATTTGTTACTACGATACCTATTAGCATTAATGCTCCTAAAAGTGCTGTAATGTCTACTGGAATCCGGCTAATGAGAATTCCTAAAATTGCTCCAATTGCAGCAAGCGGAAGCGAGCAAAGAATTGCAATTGGTGCTTTTATTGACTTAAATGTCATAACCATAATTAGAAATACAATACCAATGGAAACAAGCATGATAAGGAATAAGTCTGTAAAGTCTTCGGACTGCTGACTACTTGCTCCTCCAATTAGAACCTCGACATTTTCTGGAATGTCCATACCTTTTTTGTTCTCTTTATCCCCAAATATCACTAAGCTCACTGCACTTGATATCTCTGATAATTTTGCAGGATCAACGGATGCTGTCACACGAAGGTAAGCATCTCCATCTTTATGGAACTGGCTCGTTGAGCGTTCTTCACTTTGTAATGTAGCGATATCAGATACAGGTACTAGGCCGGTTTCAGTCATGACTTGTATGTTCTCTAAGTCTTCCGGTGTTTCTGCATCTAGGACAGGCTCTAAAAATACAGGTTTTTGCTTGTCATCTAAATTTATCGTACCAATCGGTGTTTTATTTAACATGACACCTAATTGTTGAGCAACTTGTTCTGTATTTCCTTTCGTAGGATCTACAACAAGGGAGTATACTGTTTTCTTTTCATCTTGGTTTGTTGTAACTTCTTCAACGCCATCTATATTTTGTACTTTTTCTTTTATTGTTGTTGCGACTTTTTCAAGGTCAGTTATATTTTCACCAACAACATCGATAGTAATATTCGTGCTTCCTCCGCCCATCATAAAGGAGGCTGTATTCACTTCTAATTTAGCATCAGTGTATTGATCTTTTTTCTTTTCCATTTCTTTTACAACTGCATCGGTATCTTTTTTATCATCCAATAAAATACTGAAGGATGCTTCAGTCGGCGATCCAACCCAGCCATATTGTGCTGCTTCCGCTGGAGAACCTACTTGTGCAAAGACATATTGTACTTCATCCATCTCTAGAATAGAGGATTCAAGTTCAAACGTATTTTTCTTCACTTCATCAATAGGTGTATCATTCGGGTAGCTCAGTGTAGCCACAACATAATCTGCCGAAGAGTTATCAACTGCACCTTTCGGAATCACAAAGTAAGCTCCGATGGAACCAATAAACAGTAGTATCGAAATTGTAAAGACAATCCATTTATGATTCAAAGACCATGTCACTACTTTTGGAAAACGAACAGCGGCTTTATGTTCTGGTATCTTTGCATTCTTTAATAATCCCGCACTCATTAATGGAACAACAGTCAATGCAACGATTAATGAAGCAAGCAACGAATAAGTAACAGTTAAAGCGAATGGTAGTAGGAATTCTTGAAGTCCACCATTCAATAAGCTCATAGGTAAGAAAACGGCAACTGTTGTTAATGTAGAAGCGGTAATGGCAACTCCTACTTGCTTCGTAGCATCAATAACCATCTTCACGGAGAATTTCTCCGTCTGCATTTTGCGGAATATATTTTCTATAACAACTATGCTGTCATCCACTAAACGTCCAACTGCAACTGCTACTCCACCAAGCGTTAAAATGTTCAGTGTCACACCTGACATGGATAGTAGGAATAGAGTGAAGCACAGTGACAATGGGATAGATACGATTGTAATAAAGGTTGAACGGATATTACGTAAAAATAGCATAATGACAATCGTTGCAAATAGTGCACCAAGAAGAACTTCTTTTATCATCGTATGAACGGAATTTTCTACTAAATCAGCAGAGGAAATATAAATAGTGGAAACCTGCTGCTTATACTTTTCATTGATTTCTTTTGTTACTTTTGCAACTTCTTTGCTTATAGTTACTGCATTAGATTGACTATCTTTTGTAATACTTATATCCAAACTATCTTTACCATTAAAATGGCTAACAAAATTTGCATCTTTCGTTTCTTCAACCGTTGCAATATCCCCAAGTGTTACATCTGGTGCTACAGTTAATCCTTTCAATTTTTCAATGCTTGTTAAATCACCGATAACTTTAATATTGCTTGTTTTTCCGTCAATATTTTTCTCTCCAACAGCTACAGCTGTGTTTTGACCATTTAGAATTCCCATAACTGCTTGAAGAGAAATTTGGTTGTCTGCCATTTTTTCATCATCAATCTTAACGGAAATGATAGAATCTGTTATTCCATAGATCTCAACACTAGAAACCCCTTTGATATCTTGATATCTAGTTTGGAGCTCATTACGTGCAAAATCAATATTTTCTGTAGTCAGTCCATCATCAAAGGTGACAGCCAGATTAACAATTGGAATCATCGATGTATTAAGTTGTGAAATGATTGGCTTGGATATATTTGGTGGCAAATTCACATTACTTAATGCTTCTTGTACATCCTGTTTGGCTTGCTTCATATCATAGCCAGACTCGTAAACTAAATCTATTTTCGAATACCCGTCTCCAGTTCTTGAAAAAACGGATGTTTTTCCATTCAGTCCAGTAACTGCTCTTTCAATCGGGTTGGTGACCTCTGATTCCATTGTTTTGGAGTCAGTTCCTTGACCCATTGTGATAATCGTGACTTGCGGATTATCAGCAGATGGTAAAAATTCCATTGGCAATCTAAAGTAACTAACAACACCAATAATTAATATTAAAATGGTTAATACAGATACGGCTGCTTTGTTACTAAAAGCCCACTTTGTGAATAATGACATAGAAATAATTCCTCCTGAAAATTACAAATTTGTACCAATAAAATGCTAACATAAATACAAAATAAAAAAATGGATTGGTTGATATCTTAAAAAAATTTACAAAAGATTAATGCAAAAACGAATAACTCCCTTCTTTCCATCTTTTTCTTGCTTCTTTATTGTAGAAAATAGAAAAATGTTCCACATTGTTCCTTAGAATTATATTTATCTAAGACCTCAGCCCTAGAGGATAATGGGAAATAAAAAAAGGAACAGCCTGATTGTTCTTGGCCTCCTCTCACATTTAACTAGTTGATAATTCACTTTTAAAATGATGAAAACATCTGTATGATTAGAAAAACAATGATTGAGGGGGAGTTAATGAATGATGGACTTTGTTACATCCTTATTCAATTCACATTATGACTTATACATTCGATTAATTGTGGCAACGTTTATAGGGTTGTTAATTGGGTTAGAAAGAGCGATTAAAAATAAACCTGCAGGCATTAGAACCCATATACTAGTTTGTTTGGGATCCACATTAGCAATGAGTCTATCAACTTTAAATCAAGGACCATACATGGATCCTATGCGTTTAGCTGCTCAAGTAATTAGTGGGATTGGATTTCTTGGCGCTGGTGTAATTTGGGTAGATAAGGATAACGTGAAACGTGGACTTACTACTGCAGCTAATCTATGGATAACTGCTTGTGTAGGATTGACTATAGGTTACGGTGCATATGATTTAGCTATTATTACGGTTATTTTAATTTTCATTGCAATGAATTTACCTAAATATGTAGAGAAGATGGGTATCCTACCACCAAGAAAAGATGAACATGATAGTGATGGGGAAGAGTAAATAATAAGGAGGGTTAAAATGAGTAATATAACTTTTGAATATGTAACCTACATTGCTGCCACACCGGAAAAGCTTTGGGAGGCATTGACAAATGGAGACTACACAAAACAATACTGGTTTGGACATAAGATTCAATCTGAATGGGTAGAAGGATCACCTGTAGTTTTTCTTGACCAGTCAGGAAATATTGTAGATAAAGGACAAGTCCTAAGCTATGAACCAAACAGACTCCTAACTTATACATTTGAATGGGTACAAGATAAAACAGAACGTAAAGTTTCACCTATTGTTACATTTAGACTGCGTCAAATGGATTCTTTTGTAAAATTATCACTCAAGCATGAAAGGTTGTTACCTTCCGATATATATGAAGAAAATGATAATTATCAAGGCATTAACAATGGTTGGCCAGCAATTCTAAGCAATCTGAAAAGTTTACTTGAGACGGGGAGAACTCTTTCGTCGATAACCGTTTAATTCCTATCCGATAATAAAAAAGTTAACAGATGACTCTGTTAACTTTTTTGTTTCTTGAAGCTTTGAAATTGGAGCATTATTTATCATCTATATGTATAAACAAGAGGGGGTACATACTAGACGGATGTGCAAGTTTTAGGTCAAACTGGCTATAACCAATCCTGTAAATAGCCTTTCCTTAAAACATTAGCTATATTTACCTAATCCTAATTCTAAGGAAAGAATATAATATTAAAAAATAATATTCGTAGGCAGTCCAGATGGTAACCTCTTGGGAAAGCTTATTTTTTTTGTAAAAAACCTCTAAATGCATCATTTAATTAGTTCTTTTTAAGCAGGAAGAATGAATATACTTTTAACTATGTTTCTAGCTAACAAATCCTAAAGGAGGCTATGAGTGAAGAAAAATAAACATAAAGCGCTAAACCAATCAAACCATTATTTTTATAACCGTATAGGTAAAAGGAGCGCAGATATTATAGGTAGTATTACATTAATAATCATTTTATTTCCGTTCATTATCTTATTTTCTATCATACTAGTTTTATTTTCTGGAAGACCACTCTTTTTTAGACAAATACGATCTGGCTTAAATGACTGTCCTTTTACGATTTGGAAATTTAGAACAATGAAGACGGAGTTAATTGAATATAGTGATCATCAATATCATTGGACAAAAGAGGTTCCTAAAGACTTTCTTTTTACTAAGCCAGAGCATTTACAAGTAACACGCATAGGAAAAATCTACAGGAAATTCAGCGTAGACGAAATTCCTCAATTATGGAATGTGCTAAAAGGTGATATGAGTTTTGTAGGACCCCGACCTGAAATAGTCGAAATTACAATTCACTATTCTTCCGAACAAAAAAAACGACTGCTCGTAAAACCAGGAATCACTGGATATGCACAAGTGTATGGTAGATCAACTATAACTTATGGAGAAAAAATTGAACGGGACTTGTATTATGTTCAAAATTGTTCCTTTATATTAGATTTTAAAATTATCATTCGATCCATTGGAATTGTTATTACCGGGAAAGGTGCTTACTAGGCATACCTGTTCTAGTTTTTGAATATAATTTCATACTAAAGGAGTAATGTACAGGTGCTAGTAGATATCCATAATCATATTTTACCTGGGCTGGATGACGGGCCACGAACTATGGAGGAAGCTATTTTACTTGCTAGAAATGCGGTAGCAAATGGGGTGACGCACATAATTGCCACTCCTCATCATAATCATAAATATAGTAATAATTCATTGAAAATAAAAGAGGCAGTATTAAATTTTAACAATGAAATTTCTCAAAGAGAAATACCAATAAAAATACTTCCAGGGCAAGAGACGTATTTTTATACTAGCATAGTTGATGAATTAAAGGATGTAATATTACCGCTTGCAAATAGTAATAAATACATTTTAATTGAACTACCTAGTAACCATCTTCCTGCTTTCCTCACGGAGATTCTTTTACAAATTCAGTTGAAAGGCTATAAACCAATTATTGCCCATCCAGAAAGAAATAGCGTTCTTCGAAAAGAGAAAAATTTACTTTTCGAATTGGTAAACAATGGTGCCCTTATGCAAATAAACGCATCAAGTTTAATTGGTATGAATGGTTATAAATTAAAAAAGTACACAAAGGATTTAGTGAACCATAATCTAGTGCATTTCATTTCATCAGATGCACATAATACGACAAGTCGTCCTTTTTTATTGAAAGAAGCTTATCAATATGTAGGTAAAAAGTTCTCCAAACAATTAATGAATTATTTTAATGATAATGCAAAGTACGTCTTGTTAGGAAAGGATTTTCAACCGTGGAAACCTATCAGTTATGTATAAATTTGATAATAAATTAAACAACAATACACTATTTCATAGTGTATTGTTATGTATATTTGCTAGTAAGTACCTCTAATAAAGGAGGAATGGGGATTTTTGGAAGAAAATATTAACCTTCATGATATTTTTAAAGTGATAAAGAAAAGAAAGATTTTGATTTTGAGTATTTTATTTATAATTGTGACATCCACTGGCTTAATCAGCTATTTTTTTATTACTCCAAGTTATGAAGCATCCACACAAATTTTAATCAATCAAAAGAAAATGCAAACGGAGAATATCAATACCCAGGATATTGAAACAAATCTGCAATTGATCAACACATATAATGTCATTCTAAAAAGTCCAGTAATTTTATCTAAAGTTATAGAAAAACTAGATTTGAAAACAACTCCCGAATTACTTACTGATAAAATTTCAGTTACTAGTGAGCAAAACTCCCAAGTAATAAATATTATTGTAAAAGATTTGAAATTGAAGGGTGCTGTGGATATTGCTAATGCCACTGCTGAAATATTCCAAGAAGAAATTAAACTACTTATGAACGTTGATAATGTCATAATTCTATCACCAGCTAGTAATAAGAAAAATATTGATCCAGTTACTCCCAACTTACCTTTAAACATTGCTATTGCTACGATTATAGGTTTACTTGTTGGTATAGGTATTACCTTTTTTATAGAATACCTAGATACTTCTATAAAAACAGAACTGGATGTTAGAGAAATAACAAATCTTCCTGTACTAGGTCTAATAAGTCCAATCACAATAAGTACAACCAATAATTTAAATAGACGTAAAAGGAAGAGGTGACTTTTAGATGTTTAAGAAAAAAAATAATAGAAATCAGAACAAAAGGAAATTGGTAATCTCTACAAACCCAAAATCAATTGTTGCGGAACAATTTCGTACAGTTCGTGCAAACATTAAATTTGCAATGAAGGGAAAGGAATTCAAGACACTATTGTTCACTTCAGCATCCGTTGGAGAAGGAAAGTCTACAGTAGCAGCAAATGTTGCTATTTCTTTTGCACAAGAAGGTTTAAAAGTGCTTCTTATTGATGCGGATTTAAGAAAACCGACTTTACATTATACATTTAGCATTTTAATTTCCCCTGGTTTTACTAATTTTCTAATGAGTAATTGGAAACTTGAAGATGTTATACGTGAATCAGAAATTAAAGGATTACATTTAATAACTAGTGGACCAATACCATCAAATCCTTCAGAGCTTCTAGGGTCCGATTTAATATATGACTTATGGAAAAAGATTAAAAGTAGATATGACATCGTTATATTCGATGCTCCCCCAATTCTATCGGTTGCAGATGCACAAATTCTTTCAGAAAAATGTGATGCAACTATACTTGTAGTTGATTCTGGTAAAACAGAGAAAAAAAATATTTTAAAAGCAAAGGAAGTTTTAGAAGCATCTAAAGCAAACACAATTGGTGTGATATTAAATAACTTTATACTAGAGAAGGATCATTACTATTATGAATATTACGGGTGAGTTAATGTAACTTGGAAGGTAGGAAATAAATGAAAATTGCTTTTGTTAATGACGGGAAATCGTACCTACCAGAGGTAAGGGCTTACGTTGATTTTTTGAATAAACAAAATGGATTCAGTGCTATTGAGGTTAAAAAACATCAAAAAGAATTAATAAAAGATTGCGATATTATTTGGAGATTCATGGGATTAGATTTAAAAAAAAATAATAATAATCAATTTCAAATACATGAATATGTTTCCCTATCAGTAGGCAATTTTGCAAAGCAAAAGGATTTTTTTAAAAGGTATTTAAATAGTAAACCGTCTGGAAGAGTATTTTTGAATGAAAAGCTGTTAAAAAAAATGAATTTTAATGATAATATACCTTCTCTAAAAAGAGATATGGGAATATCTGAAGGTTTTTATACAATTAAACAAAAGAAAGAATATGATTTTGTTTATCTAGGGGACATAAGTCAAACAAGAAATATAGGGTCGTTATTAAATTATTTTAAAACAATAAATAAGGGACAATCTATCCTATTAATAGGTTCTGTAAATGAAGAAATATATAAAGAGTTTCATAATGCTGATAATATCGTTTTTACAGGAAAAGTAAATTATGAAGAGGTTCCAAATTTAGCTTCTAAAGCAGTTTATGGTATTAATTACGTGCCTAACATTTTTCCTTTCAATATTCAGACATCCACTAAACTTTTAGAATACTGTGCATTAGGTATGAAAATAATTACTACAGATTATAAATGGGTAAATGAATTTGAAAATAGTAGGGGAGGAAAGTTTTTAAAAATCGATGAGGATTTAAAAAATCTAACAAAGAAAAGAATAGAAGAGTTTGAATTTAAAACACCAAACGTAGATGATCTAAAATGGGATAGTATCTTTAATCAAATTGGTCTTGTAAACTTTATTAACTTATCAATAAAGTCTACCTAGTAGTTAATAATATATAGCCGAAAGAGTGAGTAGATAACGATGTATATTTCAAAAAAAAGATTATCTTTAACTCTTATTATCATTACCACTTGCTTTGGAATGCTTAGCTATATTCAGCAAATCAATAATTCATTGGCTTACTTTATTATTATAGTAATAATGTTAACTTGTAGTGTTAACTTATTGGTAAATTTAAAAAAGCAAGAATTAATAAATCTTATAAATCATCAGTCCATTATTTGTATACATTTGATTGTAATAATTCTTATACAAATAATAAATGGATTAGAAGGTGAGGTATCTATAACAGACGCATTAAAAATTGCGCTATATCCTATAAGTTTTTTATATGCCTGTATTCTTGTCCCAAACTTTCTATTGAAAAATAACTATAAAGATATTTTTTTGAAATTCTTAATATACCCAGGAACTCTTTTAAGTATTCTAACATTAATAATATCATTAAAAGTATCTTTAACATATGGGGCTATTAATTTACCTAATTTACAGACAGCACAATTTTTTTATGTACATTCGTTTTTGGATTCAAATTATCAAGGAGCAGTTGTTGCTGTTAGTACAGTTTCTTGTATTTTTTATTTATTTCAAAAAAAAGAGAACAAGATTTTTTATAGTTCTATTTTGTTTGTTAATATAACTAATTTAATAGTCTTGGCATCGAGAGCATCACTTTTAGCAGTTGTTTTATGTTTTCTTTTAGCAATTATTTTATATGTTTCTAAAGAAAAAAAATATTTAATATTATTATCATTAGCAATAGGAAGCATAATATTTTTATATTTTAAAAAAACTATCGAAATTAGTCCATTATTTTATTATAACATTTTTGACGCTGAAAGAGGAAGTACAGGTAGACTTGAGATTTGGAATGAGATTTTACAAAAAAGCTCCAATAAACTATTAACTGGTTCAGGTAGTAATACAATAGAAATAAGTTCTCTTGGACCTTATGTAGATCTTTCCTCTTCACATAATTCCTTTATAGACTTTTTATCTATTAATGGACTTATAGCACTCTTAATATATGTAATAGTTATTATAAATGGTGTAAGGAAATCCATGTATTTTGCAAAGAATAATGCAATTTTTATTGTTTTGATCTGTATATTTATTCTTATGAATTTTACTACTCATAATCTTGGAGGTATTTCTTATGTTCCTCAAGTCTTTGGGATTCTTTTGGGTTTATCAATATTACCTGAAGAAGAAAATTAATATATTTAGTACTTAAATGTATATAGAATTGCTTCTAACAACAAATACAAAGTAGAGAAGGAAAAAAACTATAAAGAAGATAGCTGTTCTCTTAATGATTATAGCGGTTCTGTCCAAAATATCAGGTTTTATGCGTGATATTACGTTAACCTTTTTTTATGGAGCTACATCAATAAGTGATGCATACATTATCTCAATTACTATAACATCCGTATTGTTTAGTCTTATTATTGCTGGAATATCTACTGCATATATTCCTATGTTTAAACAAATTGAGCATGATTTAGATGTGAGATCCGCCAAATACTTCACAAATAATTTGATTAACATTCTATTACTTATTACTACAGGTATCATAATAAGTGGACTTTTATTTTCTAATGTGTTGGTCAAAATTTTTGCTTTAGGTTTTAACAAAGAAACTGTTAATACTGCAGTTTTATTTACCCGTATTGGATTAGTAGGTATATATTTCACTAGTCTTACACAAATCTTTATTGGTTACTTACAATTAAATAAGAAATTTGTCATACCAGCTCTCATAGGTTTACCTTTCAATCTAATCGTTATCCTCTCCATTTTTATAAGCGCCAAAACAAATATTATTATGTTAGCGATTGGTACCGTTCTAGCTGCTTTTATACAACTACTCTTCCTAATACCTTCTCTATATAAATCTAACTATCGCTATATGCCATTTATCTCTTTCAAGGATAAAAATATTAAGAAAATGGCAATAATTGCTTTTCCGATTATGATAGGTGTATCTATCGACCAAATTAACTTGATGGTAGATAAAACACTTGCTTCTACAATTATGGAAGGTGGAATATCAGCCTTATCTTATGCTAGTCGTTTAAATGATTTTGTCCAAGGAATATTTGTTTTTTCATTTGTAACAGTAATGTTTCCTCTTATTTCAAAACTGGCCGCAAATAATGAAATGGTTAAATTCAAGAATTCAATTAGTGAAGTTATTTCATCTGTAATACTCATTGTAGTACCAGCATGTTTTGGGTTAATGATTCTAGCTGAACCTCTTATTAGATTACTATTTGGTCGCGGTAATTTTGATGAGAATGCGATACATATGACTTCTGCTGCTATGTTTTACTATGCTGTAGGAATGTTGGGGTATGGAATTCGAGAAATAATTAATCGTTCATTCTATTCTCTTCAAGATATGAAAACCCCTATGTATAATGCTGCTTTATCTGTCTTATTGAATATTATATTAAATTTAATATTATCTAAATATATGGGAATTAGTGGTCTAGCACTTGCAACGAGTATTTCAGCGCTTTTTTGTTCATTTCTTTTAGTCATAAGCTTGAGAAAAAAGATTGGACCTTTTGGATTGAGAAGTAATCTAATTACTCTATTTAAGGTATTATTAGCCTCTAGCGGAATGGGAATAGTAATTTATGTTTTCAATGAATATATATTAATAGATTGGAATGTTTTTTCCAAAATATCGATATCCATACTTATAGGTTGCATCATTTATATTATCTTAATTACATTACTAAAAGTAGAAGAAACAAAGATTTTATATAGGTTTTTAAAAGGGAAATTCGGATGGTAAATATTGTGAATAAGAAAGGGGAGGTGGGAATAAAGATTGATAACAATTGAGAGAAAAATTTTAAATATAACTATTAAAACTTGTTTCTTTGTTAAGGAGCATCTCCAAAATGAACCGAGTGTCTCAATAATCGGCTATTCACATTCATTTATGCCCTTGAGTTCACTATCTAGTTATGAAACGCTTCACATTGACTTGATGAAAAGTGAAGATGAGCTAATGATGGGTATGAACCAAACAACAAGAAGGCAAGTTAGAAGAGCTGAAGAGAAGGCTTTTGAGCGAGTGGTAATTGAAAAGCCTACAAATAATGATTTATTAAAATTTCAAACTTTTTATAACAATTTTGCTAAAAATAAAAAAACGCATTCTTGCAATTTATATCATATGCAAACAATGAAATTGCTTCGTGATCAAAATGCTCTTTTAATTACTTATATTAAACAGGATGAGGAAATTTTATGTTACCGCATCTATATTATAGATGATAATGTTGCCATGAATTTATACTCAGCATCACTATTTCGAATGGCTGAAAGCGCAGAGACAAAAAAAATGATGGGTCAAGCAAATCGGTTATTAACTTGGAAGAGTATCCTATGGTTTAAAAATAAAGGTTACGACGTTTACGATTTTGGGGGATTAACGACTGATCAAAATATACGAAGATTTAAATTTGGGTTTGGAGGAGAAATTGTTCCTGTATATTTTGGATATCAAGCAAACTCATACGCTGGTTCAATTATATTAAAAATTAGAGATTTGAAATCAGTTATAAGCTCTATTAGGAATATAAATGTTTGGCCTATACTTTCAATTACATCTTTTCTATAACAGAAAATGGGGAATCGTGATGAAAATAGTTCAGTTAATCACACATTTAAATGAAATTGGTGGAGCTCAAGTACATGTTCGAGACCTTTCGCGTCGTCTATCAAAAGATCATACTGTTCACCTTATTCATGGTGGAGAAAGTACTGTATCTGATGACTTGAGGGTAGAAGGGGTTTTCTACATGCATAATCGATTTTTAATACGAGATATACATCTACTTAAAGACTTTTTAGCAATTGTGGAACTAAGAAAAATGTTGAAAAGAATAAAACCTGATATAGTTGCTATTCATTCTTCAAAGGCAGGGATTGTAGGAAGAATAGCTTGTTGGTCTGCACGAATTCCATGTGTGTTTACAGCACATGGTTGGGCTTTTTCAGAAGGTGTAGATTATAGAAAACAATATTTTTATCGAAAAGTAGAAAAGTGGGTTGGAAAATTATCGAAGCAAGTGATTACAGTCTGTGATCAAGACCGAAATCTTGCTCTTCGTCATGAAGTGTTGCAGCCAGAAAAAATTATTACGATTCATAATGGAGTAGTGGATACAAGAAATGGCATGTTAGAAAGAGATAACAGGGAAGAAGTAAGAATTATTATGGTTGCTCGTTTTGAAAAACCAAAGCAACAATTGGAGCTCATAAAGGCACTCTTGGTTGTGAAAGAATTAGACTGGCATATGATTTTTGTAGGAGATGGTCGTTTAAAACAAGCATCTGCGCAATTCGTACAGGAAAATAATTTAGGACATAAAGTTACCTTTCTAGGAAGTCATTCTAACGTGGATGAGCTTTTAAAAAATGCAGATATTTTTGTGCTTACTTCTGCTTGGGAGGGACTTCCATTAAGTATTTTGGAAGCAATGTCATTTGGACTCCCGATTATCGCTTCCAATGTTGGAGGGGTAAGTGAAGCAGTCAGAGACTCAGAAAATGGGTTTTTGATACAAAATAATTTAACTGAAATTCTTCCTTTATTAATAGAAGATAAATTACTTCGAAAGAAGATGGGTGAAAAGAGCAGAGAAATATACGAAGCAAGTTTTACTTTTGAAAAAATGTATGAAAAAACAATTTCTACGTATCTTAATCTACTTAAATTGGGGGAGAATGGTTGAAGGTATTAGTAACAGGAGCGGCGGGGTTTATTGGTTCTTATGTTGTAAGAGCATTAGTAAAAGAAAATTATTCTGTGATTGCTTTAGATAACTTATCTACAGGCAACGAGGGTAATTTAGTTGCAGATGTTCCATTTTACAAGATGGATATTACAAATAGTGAATTAGAAGCTGTTTTTCGAATTGAAAGACCAGACTATGTTATTCATTTAGCTGCTCAATCATCTGTATTAAATTCAATGATTAATCCTATGGATGACTGCCAAGCAAATTTGGTTGGTACACTTAATATTCTGCGATTATGTAAACAATTTGAAGTGAAAAAATGTATTTTCGCATCTACTGCAGCAGTTTATGGAAATCCAAGTATCTTACCAGTTACAGAGGAGAGTAAACTTGCGACTCTTTCTTTTTATGCTTTATCTAAACTTTCTGCAGAAAAATATGTTCAGTTATATGAAAATCTTTTTGGTTTAAAAAGCTGTATATTACGTTTTTCAAATGTGTATGGTCCTATGCAAGCAGGTGGAGTAATTACAAGCCTTCTTAATCGTCTATTAAATGGGGAAGATCCAGTTATTTTTGATGGTAATCAAACGAGAGATTTTATATATGTGAAAGATGTAGCAAAAGCTTGCTTACAATCATTAATAGTGGATAAGACAGGTATCTTTAATATTAGTTCTTCAACGGAAATATCCATACAACAATTATATGAGGAATTATCGAGGCTTACGGGAGTTGAGTCTAACCCTATTTACGAATCGATACGAGATGGAGAGATTGAAAGAAGTGTTCTTTCTAATGAAAAAGCTATAGCGTCCCTGAATTGGAGCCCAACATATAGTTTTGTTGATGGATTGGAAGAAACAATTACGCACTATGCCAATTTAAAACTTTCTTAGCACGAAAGGAGGATCACTTGGAGCTCATTCTAATTAAGTCGTATAAACATTTAAGTATATACGAAAAAGAATGGTCAGAAATCTTAGCAGATAATAAAAACACAAATCCATTTATAGAATATGAGTTTGTCTATAATTGGTGGAGGTTTTTAGGAGTGAATGAAGAGGTAGAAATATATGCAGTTAAAGAAAACAAAAAGGTTACTGCTTTTTTTCCATTCCAAATAAAAAGAAAATGGTTTGGCTCCCTAATACATTTCCTAGCATTAGGTGATGCTAATTATATGGACATTGTTGTTAGAAATAGAGATAAAGATAGGTTGATTATGTTTGTTTTTGATTCTCTTATTAAACAGAAGAAGCATATAGTTTTTAGTTTACACGGATTATTAGAAAGTTTAGGTACATCCGATAAATTATCAAATTATTTGAAAGCTAGAAGTATTAAGGAGAAATACCGTTCGATTGTAACTCCCTACATTGATTTACAAAACCTATCTTATGATGAATACATGAATTCAAGAAAAAAGTTACATGGATTAGATCGTAGGGAAAAAAAACTAAGGTTACTTGGTGAGGTTAGATTGGAAATTTCACCCGTCGCACAAATGGAACGAATATTCGATGTGCATAAAAAAAGATGGGAAAAGAAAAATGATACTAGCGGATTTTCAAGTGATAGAAAAAAGGCTTTTTTTCGATATTTAGCTGAGCAATCTAACGGAGAATTTGGTGTCCGACTAACATCATTATCATTAGAAGATGAAATTATTGCTTTTACTTATGGTTTTTCCTGTAGAGAAAGATATCTAGATTATGTGTTAGGTCATGATCCTGATTTTGATGTATATAGTCCAGGTAGAGTTTTAGTTAAAGAAAAAATTAAAAAGAGTATAACAGATGGTTTTCAGAAATTAGATATGAGTATTGGTTATGAACCATATAAATTTGATTGGAATACAGGTATTGATTATACTCGAAAAACAATTTTCTCAACGAATACTCTAAGAACTAAAATCTATCGAAACTTTTTATGGGCAAAAGAATATTTTATTTCTAACATAAGAAAACATTATTCACTTGTATCTTTTAGAAGAAATACTTTAGGAAAGATACAGTATTATTTACGAAATGAAGAAAAAGTTAATAGAAAAATATATACCTGGTATAAAAAAGTTCAACCATTAGTATATGAAAGAAAACAATATTACATCGCTCAATTATCAGACCTTAAAATAGAGATGAATTGTAACTTTCAAAATATATCTTCGGAATCAGTATTAAATATTTCAGGTAACAGGAATGAAATATTACAAAAAATCTTTAACGGTTATAAAGGGTACTATAATACAGAAATTCAAAAAGCTTTTTGGATCAATGAAAATCTAATACGATTAGATGATATGGAAATAGTTATCAACTTAAAGAAAAAAAGTGTTTATATTAGGGATTGGGAAAATGAAGATTTAGAAAAAATAATTTCATTCGTACAAATAAAATACCATCCACAACATATATTCATCCATATTAACAAGTATGATAAGGGAAAAGTTGAAAAACTTAAATCTATCGGTTTTCAGTTTACAGAAATGTTTTCGTACTCAAGAATATTTGGGAAGAGAAAAATAAAAGCGGTAGAATTAATTTAAAAAGAAGGTGCCCTTATTATCCTTTTAGAGAGAAAGTTTCTAAATATAAAAATGAATACTTATTACTTTTTAAAAGAGTTGAATTTAAATGAAAATATATCAGATATACAAGGGTTTTCACATTCTATAATTCCGAAAAAACCTCTAAAAAGAATTGAAACAGTTCATATTAATTTAACAAAAAGTGAAGAAGAGTTACACCAACAACTTCACCGTTCTAATAAAAAACAAATCAAAAAAGCTTCAACTAAATTATTAACAATAGAGGTAATAGACAAACCTAGATATGAAGATATCCGCACATTTCAAAAGTTTTATAATCAATTTGCTAAAAATAAAAACACATATCCTTGTAACTACTTTCATGTCCATACAATGAATATGTTAATAGATAAGCATGCCCTTGTTATAACTAGAATCTTAAATGAAGAAAGTGAAATTCTTTGTTACCGTGTATATATTACAGATGGAGAAACAGCTTTTTCTCTTTACTCAGCATCTTTCTTCAACCATAAAGAAAAATCGGAGAAAAAAAGATTATTAAGTGAAGCGAATAGGTATTTACTCTGGCAAAATATACTTTACTTCAAAAAACATAACCATAAAATATATGATATGGGTGGACTAACTGACAATGAAAATATACGTAAATTTAAAATGGAATTTGGTGGAGAAATCACTGATGTATATTCAGGGTATGAAGCGAAATCAAAAGTAGGCCAATTTGTTCTATGGTTACGGTCAAAGAAAATGAGGAAAGGATGACATCCTGGGAGCACTTGTTATTTCACTAGATTTTGAATTGAACTGGGGAGTACATGATGTTTTTACTCTTGAGGAATATGGTGAAAATATACTTGGGGCTAGACGAGCTATCCCTCGGATTCTACAGCTTTTTTTAAAGTATGATATTCATGCAACTTGGGCTATCGTTGGTATGTTATATTGCAAAAACAAAAAGGAACTGTTAGACAGGTTAGAGCAGCTAAATATTACTTATGTAAATGAGTCATTTTCTCCTAAATATAATCTCCCAAACGTAGGAGAAAATGAAACCCAAGATCCCTATCATTTTGGTTCATCTTTAATTGATATTATTAAAACAATTCCGAATCAAGAAATCGGCACTCATACATTTTCTCATTATTATTGTTTGGAAGAAGGTCAAACTATTGAACAATTTGAGGCTGATCTTAAAGAGGTTGTTAGTCTTAATCAAAATGCTGCATCCTTAGTGTTACCACGAAACCAAACGAATATGGATTATTTGAAGATGAGTAATAAATATGGAATTACTGCTTTTAGGGGGACTGAGGATAGTTGGATTTATAGACCGTATACTAGTAAAACAAATACGAAAATAAAACGAATCCTTCGGTTAGTTGATTCCTATGTGAATTTGACAGGTCATCATACGTATTCATTTGCAGATATACAAACAGAACTACTGATAAATATTAAATCCAGTAGGTTCTTAAGGCCATATAGTAAACGATTAAAAGTTGTCGAGGGATTACGTTTGAGGCGTATCAAAAATGGATTGACCAAAGCTGCCAAGTCTAATGAAATATATCATTTATGGTGGCATCCACATAATTTTGGAAAGAATACCGAAGAAAATTTACTGTTTCTTGAAGAAATCTTAAAGCATGTGGAGTATTTAAAGACCAAGTATAATTTTCAGAGTATGCATATGCGAGATGTTGTGGATGTTATAAAAATTATTTCATAAAAAAACGAAGGAAATCAAAGCCTTCGTTTTTTTATTTTACCCCACACTTCCTGTCTAATTGTACAATCCCAGCATCATCATTTGGTTTTCCTGTAACTAAATCTTTTAGTATCTGTGAACCAAGCATGCTATACACCGTCCCATTTCCTCCGTATCCAAGTAAGTAATAATGTTTTGCTTTTGTGGGATGTTCCCCGATGAATGGTAGATTATCGATGGATTCTCCAAAGCTTGCTGCATACGCATAGTCGATTTCAAGATTGTATTGTGGAAACAGTTCTTTCGCCTTTTCCAATAAGTTCTCCGCACGTTGTTGAATTATTTCCTGAGAATGGGGGGCATCTGGTTGATCTTCATCTAGCCCACCGACAATTAATCTATTATCTATCGTAGAACGTATATATAAGTAAGGTCGTTTTGTTTCCCAAATAAGTGCCTGTTTGTACCAATCATTGAAGTTGTTGATTGGATTACTTACTAATACATAGGAACGATTTATGTTAGCGCCAATGCGTTTTCCAATTGGAACTGTTTCATATCCAGTAGTGAATATAATGTTTTTCGCTATAAAGGATTGTTCTGAAGTTCTAATATCTAACTGACCATCCGTTTCATAGACATCTTCAACCTCTACATATGGAAATAAATGTACACTCATTTCCTCTAATCTTTGTAGTAACCCTTGTACAAATTTTAATGGATTTATTTCCGCATCTTCCATCGTTACTAATGCTCCAGGTTTAGAGAAAGCTAACTTCTCGCGCATTTCATTTGGTCCAAAATAATCACTTGGAAATCCATATTTCTGTAAAGTTGTATATTCCGCTTTTATTTTTTCTACATCATTTTCATCACTAGCAAAGCAAATACTTGGCCGACGAATGAAATCACAATCTATATGTAATTCATTTACTATTTTGTCAAGTTCATCTACTGCTTCATAACAAAGCTTATAAAATTGAACTGCATCCTGTTCACCAATTTGTTCAATTAGTTCATGTAGCATTACATCATTTGAATATTGCAGTAGCCCTGTGTTTGCACTTGTGCTTCCAGTTCCAAATTTTCTTTTATCGAGTATAGCAACTGAAAGTCCTGCCTCTACCATTGCTAAAGCTGTTAAACTACCTGACATTCCTCCACCAACAATGACCACATCATAAAGTTCCAGTTTGTCAAAATTAGCACTAGGTTCAAATGGTTCTGTTGTAGATGGCCAATAAAGTGATCCATTATGTATTTTCATGTGTGAACCCCCAAATATTGATATCCATTCTAATACCCATAGTTTCGAAGATTCAATCACAAACATGTTATACTTAAAGTAATCTACTATAAAGGGTGTTTGACATGACAGAAGATAAACCACATGTATTAGTAATAGATGGTATGGCCTTGCTGTTTCGGTCTTTTTTTGCAACGGCAATGTCCGGTAATTTCTTTGAAAATTCTAAAGGCATTCCTACAAATGCAGTCCAAGGCTTTGCAAGACATGTATTAGCTGCACAAAATTTAATGCAACCAACCCATCTTGCTATTTGCTGGGATAAAGGTATGCAAACTTTTCGTAATGAGCTATATGATGGGTATAAAGCGAACCGTCCAAAGCCAGCAGAAGAATTAATACCACAATTTGATATGGCACAGGATTTGTCTGCACATTTAGGATGGATGAACTTTGGTATAGTTGGGATGGAGGCAGACGATACGATTGCTTCTATTACACATAAATGGCAAGATGAAGCTCGATTTACGATTGTAAGTGGAGATAAGGATTTACTTCAGCTTCTTCATCCTTCTACGGAGATTGCGTTTACGAAAAAGGGATTTACGATTTATGATGTTTATAGTGAGGCTCGCTTTTTAGAAGAATACGGTATTTCACCACTTCTTTTTCCGGATGTAAAAGCATTCATGGGAGATTCTAGCGATGGTTATGCTGGAGTGAAGGGGATTGGTCCTAAAACGGCATTACAATTGGTTCAAACATATGGGACCGTGGATAAAATTCTCGAGTCTCTTCATTTATTAAAAGCAGGGCATCGAACTAAAATAGAAACAGATTTAGAAATGCTTCAACTATCTAAAGAATTGGCAACAATTCGACGTGACGTTCCAATAGAAGCAGAACTGGATCAGCTGATTGTACAAACTATTTCAGACTCAAAATTGGATTACTTATATGATAATGGGTATACGATTTTAGCAAGACAACTCCAAAACCAACTTTAGGATTTTGGAGTTACTTGTACAAAAGTTAAAATAGGTGCATCATCCGAAAAGAGTATTTTACGGATTTGACTTGCTCGATGGCGACCTCCATTATCATGGATTATTAAAAATAATTCATCCTCTTTTAGTTCGTACCCAATAAGAGGTACCCAGTGATAAGCAAATGTAAATTTTCTTTTCCAGTGAAATGAAAAGTATTTATCAAATTTTAATGCAACAGGGCGTCCCTTTTTTAATTCTTCTAAAGCCGTTCCAAGTGTGCACTTATCCACCTTCCAATCGGGTCCAAGTAGTTTACGCAAATTACGTACAAAACGGTGTGTAAACAATCCGATACGAGTGCCGCCCAATCTTTCATAAAGCTCGTTAGGCTGATAGGGACATGCATTTGGAAAAAGATAGTTTAATAGAACATATGCTGTGACAGGTCCACAAGCGGAAGCCTGAAAGTTTGTTTGGATGGACGAATCATATTGAGAATGCCCTTGTACAGGCAATTGTATTTTCATATGGAACCTCCAAATTACAAAATAGAATAAATAAAAGTTCTTCCTTAAAAAGGAAGAGCTTTTCATACTGTAGACACACTCGAATTTAATTTTTATAGTAAAGACCGGTTTTCCGAAGCTTACCACTCGCTTTCCGCGGGCGAGCGCCGAGCCGCTCGTCGCTGCGCTCCTGCAGGGTCTCGTCTGTCTCGCTTTTCCCGCAGGAGTCGAGCGGACGCTCCTCCAAACCAATAAAATGCTTCCTTATTATTTTCTAAACACTCAGGAATAATAACCTTGAGGAAATAGAAAATGATGACAAGAAATCAAAATAATGAAGCAGACCTATTTGCAACAGCCTTTTGTCTTCAATCGAAAAGTTCTTCCTTTAAATAGGAAGAGCTTTTTTATTTAATTTAATCTTCCTTCTAGTTATTTGCAACAGAAACAGTATATAAGAAAAGTATTGTTAAAATAATTTGACTATTTTATAATAAAACCGACTGAGTAGTTTATTTACATTTAAAGGGGGTAAAGGTTTGATTCGACGTATAATAACGAAGGATTTTGAAGGTGCAGCTAATCTTGTTGCACTTGCATATCCAGGCATGCATATACAAACGCAAGAAAGTAAACAGGCATTTATGGACCGTTTAAAAAAAGAAGATGAGGAACAAAATGGTATTCAATATTTTGGCTATTTTAATGAAGTAGAAGAACTTATTGGGTTATATCGCTTAAATGAATTTGAATGCAATATAAATGGTAAATTTCAACGAATATTTGGTATAGGGATGGTTGCTGTTCATCTGCTTCATAAGAAAGAGAAAATCGCTTTTAAGCTGCTTTCTCATTTCCATGATTATGCAAGGCAGGAAAATGTATCGCTCGTATCACTTTATCCCTTTAATCCTAGTTTTTATCGGAAGATGGGCTACGGATATGGCCCGATGAAGTATGAATTTAAGATTAAACCACATGGGGTTGTTAGTGACGGGGAAAAAGGACTGGTACAGTTTTTATCTCCGAACGATGAAGAAGCAATCGTATCATTATATAATGACTATGCTCAAAAGCATCATGGGATGATCAAAAGAACATGGAATGAGCGGCTACGAATAAGAAATGCAGTGACCAATTATGTAGGTGTTAAAGAAAAGGCACAACTAATTGGTGCATTAGCATTCTCGTTAGAACCAGTAAAGGATAGTCACTTCTTACATCAACAGTTAATCGTGCATGAATGGACTTGGTCCAATCCAAGTGGATATAAGCAATTAGCTGCTTGGTTGCAATCTCAACAAGATCAAGTGGATCGTATAGTTTTTCGTACGAATGATCCGTCCTTTTTGTATGCACTTACCAATCCTTTAAACGGTTCCAATCATTTAATACCTAGCGCAAACCATGAAGTTGCAACAACTGGATCAGGATTGATGTATCGGGTTTGTAATATTATTTCATTCGTTCATACGACAAATTTTCATAATCTTAAAAGACCGGAAGAGTTTACTAGAATATTAATAAAGTTGGAAGACTCTTTTGTAAAAGAACAGAATGGGTTATATGAAGTCGTTTATAATGGAGACTTTTGGAATGCCATCAAGCTAGAAAATTCGAATGAAAAAGCAAACATTTCGATTGGTATTCATGATTTAAGCTCTTGGTGGATGGGGTGTGTTTCGATTGAAGCGCTTCAAAATTATGGGGAAGTTACTTTATATAATGTAGAGGCAAAAGCACTAGATGAGTGGTTTTCATCTAGAATTAGCCCAATTTGCTTTACATCGTTTTAAAAGGGAAGTGTTCACTTTGACACCAAAAGTATCGGAAGAATACAAGGAAGAGAAGAAAAAAGAAATAATTCAGGCTGCAGCAACTGTTTTTGGTGAAAATGGTTTTTACTCTACGACGATGGATGATTTAGTGAAAGCTTCTGGGAGGAGTAAAGGTGCAATTTATCATTACTTCAAAAGTAAGGAGGAAGTATACGATCATATGCTTCAACAACAAGTAGAACAGACTATTTCTGTTTTAGCAGATAAGTTCTCACATGTTCATTCCTCCATAGAAAAGATGGAGGTGCTTTTCGATTTATACACGTCCAAAGAGTGGTTGAAAGAACCAAAATTAAATAGCGTAAGAAACCAATTAGAGCACTGGATTGCTGGAAGTAGAGAAGTAGATCGAATGAAATACGAGAGACATAGTGAAATTTTTTATGACCTTATCAGTACTATTTTAATAGAAGGTCAAAATAACGGAGAGGTTTCAAGAGAACTCAATGCATTACAGGCGGCTAAACTATTTTGGAGTATGATTGATGGCATGCTTTTACATGCATCAGTCTTACCTTCCTTTTCTTATTTGCAAATTGTGAGAACGGCAAAAGAGATGTATATAGCATTTCTACAAAGGGGAGCTTAGGATGATTACGTTTAAAACAATGGAAAATTTATCTTTTAAGCAAGCACATGAACTTTTTATTAATGGATTTGAAGGTTATTTTATACCGATGAAGATTTCACTTGATGCTTTTGTGATCCGTATGGGAAATGAAGGTCTCTCTCCAGAACTATCCATTGTAATGTACGATGCAGATCATCCAATAGGTTTTGTATTACAGGGGATAAGAGAGGTAGAAGGTCAAAAAATAGCATGGAATGGTGGAACAGGAATCATTCCTGCATATAGAGGGAAAAAACTTGGGACTGTTCTGATGGAAAAAGCGCTTGATTTACTAAAACAACAAAATGTGTCTGTCGCTACTTTAGAAGCGTTGTCTGTAAATAAACCTGCGATAAAGTTGTATGAAAATGTCGGCTATGAAGTAATCGACACATTACACTTTTTGGAATCGGAAGGCGAGCTTCCTTATAAGGAAGATTTAGTGAATGAATTTACTATTAAGCGAATTCCTGCATTACAAGCCGCGCACGGAGATATTTTTCCTACACAAATCCCATGGCAGGTGGATCCTTCCATAACCCCTAAAATAGGGGGAGAGGCTGTCATTGCAACAAAAAATGGTGAGATATATGCAGCTTGCCTTATAAGAAAAAAACAACAATATGGATCTGAACCAGAAGGTGTCACCTTATTTCAAACGGTTATGAAAAAGGAAAGTGAGGAAGGGGAGCGAGCACTCCAATTAGTATTGCAGGAGGGGCTTGATTTCAAGCAACCACTTAAAAGAACAACTTATAATTTATTGGATTTGAATCATAAGACGATTTCTTTCTTACAAAGGAATGGATTCAAAAATACAGAGGTATCCCAAGTTTTTATGGTTAATAATTTAATGTAAGCAAAAACAGCAGCTATAATTTCTATAGTTGCTTTTTTACTTCACTTCATAAATAGAAGCTATTGTTTGGTTTGTTTCGCTTAAGAGGCGATTCAATGCAGCGCGGAAGCTTTTATATGTTTCGATTTCCACATGAATGCTTGCGTGAACAATTTCTCGAATGAATCTAGGATTGAAGCCTACGTAAATGGCACGAACACCCATAAGTCGTAGAGAACTATTTAATCGAGAAATCGAAATTGCAAGCTCATTGTAGTCAAATGATTCCACATCTTCTAATCTAACTCCTGTGAAGTCAAAAACAACATTTTCAATGTCTCTATTTTCTCCGATATACATTAGGGTTTGTGTTTCAATATTAACGAAACGTTCCGGAAACATATACCCTACAATTGGTATCATGATTGTTTTAGGAACAATAGAGGGAATAATAGGTGTAGACATTGTTTGAATTATTTGTTCGTAATATGCAATTTTATCTTTTAATTGTTGGATTTCTACCTCTTGTGACATACTGACACCTCTACTTTTTTCCATTATACGAATAAGACCGAGATTAATCAAATGAATACTAGCAAAATGATAGGTAAATAGATATGTATGATAATTTGAATGAAGCGTTTAATGAAAAGGCTCTGTTCAGAATGAAGCGGGAGCTACAGAGGAGGCTTGTCGCTTGCCCGCGGAAAGCGAATGCCAAAGCGATAAACTCTCTTAGTGACTATTTGATAGATGATTTTTCAGAATGACACTTTTTCAGAGCCCTCCATGAATGGCCGTATGAGACTGTGGAGGCGTTCGCATTCAACGGCTCATGCGGTCTTGCGGCCATCGTGAAGGCAATTATATTGGGAGAATCCTACATGAGAGGATTTTATCAACAGCTAAGTTTAACTAGTTGAGTTAATTTTTCATAATTGCTTCTAGTAACTAAAGACACGAATATTCGGATAGAATTAGGTTATATAGAGTTCTTTTACGTTGATTGTAGCGGAAAGCGTCCGCCTGAAGCGGAAATCCACTTTCTGGATTTCAATATTTAGTTTTTTATTATGAAATTAACTCAGTTAATAATAAAAAAGGGTAAAAAGTAATGAAAAAGCCCTTAGGAGTTAGAACTCGAAAGGGCTAAATGATTATTAGTTTTGTGCATCTAAAAATTCTGTTACTTGCTCAGGAGATTTTGCATTTGCACTATGTAAGTGTGCTTTTTTCTCTCCATTTTGATAAATAAGTAAGCTTGGAATACCCATTACTTCATATTTTTCAGCAATTTCAGGAAGTTCGTCTCGGTTCACTTCATACCAAGTATATTGATTGTACTTTTCCACGATTGGGTCTATGAACATTTCCATACGACGGCAATCAGGGCACCAACCAGCTTCGAATTTTACTAGTACTTCATTGTCTCCAGAAATAATTTCATTGAATTGTTCTGCTGTTGTAATTTTATTCATAATATATACCTCCGACGAGTTTTTTGTCTTCTTAAAGGGCAATAGGCTCTTTAAAATTAGCGTCATACACTTTTCTTAAATAGTGTACACTGTTTCGGAATGACTAGAAAGAAAATTGCTCTAAACACATCATTTTATTATTGCGAAAATTTAAATATTGTTCTAAACTAATAGATATAGAAATTGCTTCTATTTTTTTTATCTATAAAATGAATGAGCATTCATTCAAGACGAAGGGGAGGCTTTGCACGTGACATATCAAATCAAAAAGGCTGCTGTTTTAGGTTCGGGGGTAATGGGATCTGGAATAGCTGCTCACCTAGCCAACATTGGCATTCCTACATTATTATTAGATATCGTTCCGAACGAAGTAAATAAAGAGGAAGAAGCAAAAGGATGGTCTTTGGAGCATCCTGCAGTTCGGAATCGTTTTGCTCAAACAGCATTACAAAAACTTTTAAAACAAAAACCAGCTCCACTTACTTCTACAAAAAACCTACAGTTAATAACTGCTGGCAACTTAGAAGATGATTTAGAAAAATTAAAAGATGTTGACTGGATTATTGAAGTAGTTGTAGAAAATTTAGAAGTGAAAAAGAACTTATATGAAAAAATAGATGCAGTACGTAAAACTGGAACAATCGTTAGTTCCAACACTTCAGGTATAAGCATAAATGCGATGGTTGATGGGCGTTCGGAAGATTTTGGAAAACATTTCTTAGGAACACATTTTTTCAATCCGCCTCGCTATTTAAAATTATTAGAAGTAATTCCAGCAAAAACTACGGATACAGAAGTAGTGGATTTCATGAAGCAATTTGGCGAAGACATTCTAGGTAAAGGAGTCGTTTTAGCTAAAGACACTCCTAACTTTATTGCAAATCGAATTGGAACATACGGATTACTTGTTTCACTACGGGAGATGCAAGCACGTGGATATTCTGTCGGAGAAGTGGATTCAGTAACTGGTCCGTTGATTGGTCGTCCAAAATCCGCCACTTTCCGTACACTGGACGTTGTTGGACTTGATACGTTTGCACACGTTGCTAAAAATGTATATGACCAAACAACAGGGGAAGAACAAAAGGTATTTGAAATTCCTGCATTTATGCAAAAAATGCTTGAAAATAAATGGCTTGGGGCTAAAACAGGTCAAGGTTTCTTCTTAAAAGAAGGAAAAGAAATTAAAGAGTTAAACCCAGAGACACTTGAATATGAAGCGATGAAAAAGCTAAAAACTCCTTCAATGGAGATGGCGAAGCAACAAAAAGGCTTAGCTGCAAAAGTGAAAACGTTAACATATGCAAAAGACCGTACTGGGGAGCTTTTATGGAGTATCTTAAGTCCAACACTTATATACTCTGCTCAGTTACATGGGGAAATTGCAGACGATATCGTATCGATTGACGACGCGATGAAATGGGGATTCGGCTGGCAGCAAGGACCTTTTGAAATATGGGATGCAATAGGTGTGAAGGATTCCGTTGAGAAAATGAAAGCAGAAGGTCATGACATTCCTTCATTCGTTCAATCTTTATTAGACAAAGGTTTGGAATCCTTCTATAAAGAAGACAATGGCGATCTTTTCTACTTCGATGGAACAGAATACAAAGCAGTTCCTTTAAGTGATAAAGTGATTAATCTTAAGAGCTATAAGAAAAAACATGGTGTGATCAAGTCGAATTCAGGAGCTAGCTTAATAGACTTAGGAGACGGAATTGCTCTACTTGAATTTCACTCAAAATCCAATTCAATCGGCTTAGATATTCTTCAAATGATAAACTTTGCAATTGATGAAGTAGAGAAAAACTTCAAAGGACTTGTAATAGGTAACCAAGGTAAAAACTTCAGTGTAGGTGCAAACCTTGGCATGATTCTTATGGAAGCACAGGACGATAATATTTTTGAATTGGACTTCGTTGTTCGTCAATTCCAAAACGCGATGATGAAAATCAAATACTCTACAAAGCCAGTTGTAGTTGCTCCATTTGGAATGACACTTGGCGGAGGTGCGGAAGCTACTTTACCAGCGGCACATATTCAAGCATCTTCTGAAACTTATATGGGTCTTGTAGAAGCAGGAGTAGGATTAATCCCTGGAGGTGGCGGCAACAAAGAGCTTTACCTTAAACACTTAAGAGGTGTTCCTAATGGTGTTCAAATTGATTACTTAAATGTTGCTAGCAAAGTGTTTGAAACGATTGCAATGGCGAAAGTATCGACTTCTGGGGAAGAAGCTCGTGAAAACAACTTCTTGAGCTTTGCAGATGGCATTAGCGTTAACCCTGATCATTTAATCTACGATGCGAAGCAAGCAGCACTAGCTCTTGCAGATGCTGGATATAAAGCGCCAATTAGAGAACAGGTCCCTGTTTCAGGCTCTCCCGGATATGCAGCTCTATTATTAGGTGCTGAAGGCATGTTCTTATCAGGATATATCAGTGAGCATGACATGAAAATTGCGAAAAAGCTTGCATACGTCATCGCTGGCGGTGAGGTTCCATACGGTACTTTAGTGGATGAGCAATATCTACTGAACTTAGAGCGTGAAGCTTTCTTAAGTTTAGTTGCAGATCCAAAATCTCAAGCAAGAATGCAACATATGTTAGTGAAAGGCAAACCATTACGCAACTAGACTGCGTTAGGTAAAAGGAGGAGAACTCATGCGTGAAGCAGTTATCGTAGCAGGTGCAAGAACACCCGTCGGAAAAGCGAAAAAAGGGTCATTAGCAACTGTTCGTCCAGATGATTTTGGAGCTTTAGTTGTAAAGGAAACATTGAATAGAGCAGGCGGATATGATGGTCCAATAGATGATTTAATTTTAGGCTGTGCAATGCCTGAAGCAGAACAAGGAATGAATGTTGCAAGAAATATTGGTGCACTAGCAGGTCTTCCAGATACAACACCAGCTATTACAGTAAATCGGTTCTGTTCTTCAGGGTTACAATCCATTGCTTATGCAGCAGAACGTATTATGCTAGGTCACTCTGAAGCAATTATTGCCGGAGGGGTAGAGTCGATGAGTATGGTTCCAATGATGGGAACTACGATTCGTCCAAATGCACGTTTAGCAGAAACAGCTCCACAATATTATATGGGAATGGGCCACACTGCTGAGCAAGTAGCAAACAAATATGGTGTGAGTCGTGAAGATCAAGATGCTTTTGCAGTACGTTCACATGAACGTGCAGCAGCTGCAATTGCAGCTGGTAAATTCAGTGATGATATCGTTCCTGTCGAAGTAGTTAAGCATTATATTGATGAAAACAATAAAGCTCAAGTGAAAAAGTTCTTATTCGAAATGGATGAAGGTGTTAGAGAAGGAACAACGGTTGAAACACTTGCAAAATTACGTCCAGCATTTAATGTTCGTGGTTCTGTAACAGCAGGAAATGCTTCTCAAACATCTGATGGTGCAGGTGCAGTTCTAGTTATGGACCGTGAAGTGGCAGAAGCACAAGGGTTAAAACCTCTTGCGAAATTCCGTTCATTCGCAGTTGGCGGTGTTCCACCAGAAGTAATGGGAATCGGACCAATTGTAGCAGTACCAAAAGCATTAAAGCTAGCTGGTTTATCTGTTGAGGATATTGATATTTGGGAAATTAATGAAGCATTTGCTTCTCAATCTCTTCAAGTAGTTCGTCATTTAGGAATTGACATAGATAAAGTTAATGTGAATGGTGGAGCAATTGCACTCGGACATCCGCTTGGAGCTACTGGTACAATTTTGACTTTAAAAATGATGAGTGAACTAAGACGTCAAGGAAAGCAGTTCGGAGTCGTTACTATGTGTATCGGTGGGGGAATGGGAGCGGCAGGAGTATTTGAACTTTTATAAGCTATCAACTTATCAAACAAAAGGGGAGATTTAACATGACAGAAGTTAAAGATGTGATTAAAGGCGGAGGCTTTTTAGTTGAAGATTTAGAGGCAAGTCGAGTATTTACACCAGAGGACTTTACCGATGAACAAAAAATGATTGCAAAAACAGCTGAAGAATATGTAAAAAATCAAGTGTTACCAGTTGTAGAAAATCTTGAACACCATGAATTCGAGCATTCAGTACGATTATTGAAAGAAGCAGGTGATTTAGGGTTACTTGCTGCAGATATTCCAGAAGAATATGGCGGATTAGGATTAGATAAGATTTCTTCTGCATTAATTGCAGAAAAGATTTCGGTTGCAGGTGGTTTCTCCATCACCCACGGAGCACATGTTGGAATTGGGACACTACCAATCGTTTTATTTGGTAATGAAGAGCAAAAGCAAAAGTATCTACCAAACTCTGCATCTGGAGATAAAATCTCCGCTTATGCACTGACTGAGCCAGGTTCAGGTTCTGATGCTTTAGGAGCAAAAACTACTGCGAAATTGAATGCAGAAGGAACTCACTATATTTTAAATGGTGAAAAACAATGGATTACGAATGCTGGTTTTGCAGATGTATTTGTTGTTTATGCGAAAGTGGATGGAGACAAATTCACAGCATTTATCGTAGAAAAAACTTTCCCAGGCGTTTCAGTGGGAGCAGAAGAAAAGAAAATGGGTATTAAATCTTCGTCTACTCGTACTCTTATTTTACAGGATGCAGAGGTGCCTGTAGAAAACTTATTAGGTGAAATTGGACGCGGGCATGTAATTGCTTTCAATATTTTAAATATCGGTCGTTACAAATTAGGGGTAGGTACAGTAGGTGGATCTAAACGTGCTTTAGAGCTTGCAATTTCTTATTCCAATCAACGTCAACAATTCAAAACACCTATTTCTTCTTTTAATTTAACAAAGCAAAAACTTGCTACAATGGCTTCTAAGTTGTATGCGACAGAAAGCTTGATATACAGAACTGTTGGTTACTTTGAAGAACGTATGGGGCAATTAAGTGAAGCAGAACAAAAAGATGGGAAAGCGATTGCTGCTTCTATCGCGGAATATGCCATCGAATGTTCTATTAATAAAGTAGTAGGTTCAGAAGTTCTCGATTATATCGTTGATGAAGCTGTTCAGTTACATGGTGGATATGGCTTTATGCAAGAATACGAAGTAGAGCGTATTTATCGAGACTCTCGTATTAACCGTATTTTCGAGGGTACAAATGAAATTAACCGACTAATCGTTCCTGGTACATTCTTGAAGAAAGCGATGAAAGGTGAGCTTCCGCTACTTCAAAAAGCACAAAGTTTACAAGAAGAGCTACTCATGATGATGCCAGAAGAAGTGAGTGACGCGCCACTAGCACAAGAAAAAGTATTGGTAGCAAATGCGAAGAAAATTGGTTTACTAGCTGCAGGTCTTGCTGCTCAACGCTTTGGTACAAAACTTGAAGCAGAGCAAGAAGTATTAGTTAATATTGCAAACATTGCTAACAACATATTTGCAATGGAATCAGCGGTACTTCGTACGGAAAAAGCAATCGACCGTGGTGGAGTAGAAAAAGCAAATCAAAAATTACTTTATACACAAATCTTCTGCCAAGAAGCATTTGATGAAATCGAAAAAGCAGCAAAAGAAACACTAATTGCATCTGTTGAGGGAGATAACTTACGAATGATGATATCTGCACTTCGTAAACTAACTCGCTATTCTCCGTATAATGTGATTGCTAAGAAACGTGAAGCTTCTGTTAAGTTAATTGAGGCTGAAAAATTTGTTGTTTAATTAAATGAAAGGGCCTATCACAAAAAATCGGCTCAGCTTGAAGTTAAAAGGCAGTTGGAGTAGCTCATTCCAACTGCCTTTTAGACTGTAGACAAACCTAATTTTTGGTGCATAGAGTTGTATAATAAATTCGGCAAGGACCACCACTTCGCTTTCCGTGGGCTTGGCTTCAGCCTCCTCGTCACTTCGTTCCTGCGGGGTCTTCTGCTCAAGCTGTCCCACAGGAGTCTTCGTGGTGATCCTTGCCTTAAAACCAATTCCTTATAGATATCTACTATGTTTACTTTAAATCGGAAAAAGCAATTTCTTTAGGAAAATTTATCATTATTCATAACCGTTTTTTAAAATACTTTTGACGTTAAGCTGAAGGTCAGTTGGAATAGCTCGTTCCAACTGTCTTTATCTATTATTAACGAGAATAGTACTCATATAACCTTACCAAGTTCGGTTGGTGGACAAATTGGGTACCAAATGTACACTACTCAATTTTTGGGTTTGGAGAAGCACACGCTCGACTTCTGTGGGAAGGCGAGCGTTATGGCTCGGAAAACTGATCTTTTCATATATGAAAAATTAAGTTTGTCTACAGTCTGAGCCGAACTCAGTAACGGCTTTTTTTGTTTGCTTTGTTAAATATTACTGTTGTTATTTATTAATACAGATAATGCCATCCTTGAATTATGCATTTGTACTGACCGCGTGTATCTGTATAAAGTTTCAAAACGTGATTTTATTTCTCCATATTTTGAAGAAATGAATACGAAACTATATTCGCTGGTGTCTTCAGGATGTGCGCCTTACACGCCGCATGAGCGCGAAGAATGAGACTCCGCGTAAGGATGTGGGAGTGAGTGAAACGAACGACTCATCCTGCGGTGGCTCATGCGTAGCGTGCGGCAAGCGCACGTCCGTGTGATTGGTATTACAGTTGATGAACAGATTTTTCTGTTTAGTTAGAAATACTGAAGTTTTAGTTGGAAAAAATCGATGTTTAGTTGGAATAAACATTGATTTAGTTGGAAAATTCCTAACTTTAGTTGGAAAGCCTAATTCTTTTCGTTACACAAGAACATTGCTTTTGTGCAATAGTATTGTATATGATAAGAAGAAAAAGGTGATTTTAATGACGATTCAATTTTTTGGTTATCCCAAATGTAGCACGTGTAGAAAGGCAAGTAAGTGGCTGAAAGATCATCAAGTGGAATTTGAGGATAATCATATAGTGGAAAACCCACCATCAAAAGAAATGATAAAAGAGATTTTAGTAAATACAAATACAGATATAAAGAAGCTCTTTAATACAAGTGGTACTAAATATCGAGAAATGCAATTGAAGGACAAGCTTCCAAATATGACAGAAAAAGAACAAATCGAAACGCTCGTTTCAGATGGAATGCTTATTAAGCGACCAATTGTATATGATGGAGAGCATTTGACGCTAGGTTTTAAAGAAGAAGAGTTTGAACATATTTGGAAAAGCATATAAAGTTGCTTGTTTTTACAATTGAAATGTGTGAATATTATAGAGGAATGTATATTTTTTTGAGAGGGGTATAACATGAGCACACCTAAAGAATTAAAATACTCAGAAGAGCATGAATGGGTAAAAACAGAAGACGGTAAAGTACGTATTGGAATTACACATTTTGCACAATCAGAACTTGGGGATATCGTGTTTGTCGAGCTTCCACAAGTAGGAGACGATATTAAAGCTGGAGATCCTTTCGGAAGTGTAGAATCAGTTAAAACTGTTTCTGAACTGTATGCTCCGATCAGCGGTAAAGTAGTAGAAGTAAACGCTGATTTAGAAGACAGCCCTGAATATGTAAACGAATCTCCGTATGAAAATGCATGGATGATCGTAGTTGAGCCTTCTGACGTAGCAGAAGTGGATGCACTATTATCTGCAGAACAATACGAAGAGTTAATTCAAGAATAATGGATTTAAAAAGGCGCCGGTTATTTACTGGCGCTTTTTCATATACTAGTATATATAATGTGCTGGGAGAGAAGCTAATGGCTAAGGTATTTAGTGAAAAAGTAATTCTTGTAGAAGGTAGATCAGATAAACTGAAACTTTTAACCATTCTTGCTGAAGCAACTGAAATTGTTTGTACGAATGGCACTATTTCTAATGTGAAATTAGAAGAAATCTTAAGTCCTTTAGAAGAATTGCCCATATATGCTTTTTTAGACTCCGATAAATCAGGAGAACAAATACGATCGGTAGTTAGAAAGGTATATCCAGAAGCAATTCATCTATATACGAATCCTGTATATGGTGAAGTTGCAAATACCCCGCTTGATGTTTTGGCTTCTATCTTACAACGTGCTAAGATTAAGGTGAAAAAAGAATTTTTATCATAGGATGATGTTTGTGAATGAATGGTCTCGAGAGGAATGGGAGCAAGCTAAAAATGCTCCTAGTCTTTCTCTTTTATATATTTACACCCCAATGTGTGGGACATGCCAAGTTGCCTCTAAAATGATGAAGGTACTTAAAGAAATTGTACAGTTTCCGGTTGGACAGGCAAATATAAATTATATGAAAGATTTAGCGATGGATTATGAAATTGAAAGTGTGCCATGTCTTTTAATTGCAAAAGAAGGAATTGTTTATAAAAAGGTTTATGCTTTCCAATCAATTCCTTATCTTTTAGATGTTATAAAAAGTGTTGACGACACCGAATTATCATGATAAAATTCGATTTATTGATAACAACTGAATAGTGTCGCTCTTATTAAGAGAGGTGGAGGGAAGTGCCCGATGAAACCCAGCAACCGTCATGTAAATGAAATGGTGCCAAATCACTCAAAGCGTAAATGCTTTGGAAAATGAGAGAATGGATGACTGTTATTTTGAATGATAACATACACCCCTTCTGCTCTTTTGCAGAAGGGGTTTTTTGATAGTAAAAGTACTATCCATACAGGAAGGAAGATTTACGTGATTAGCTTAAAAGATATTTCGAAAAAGTTTAGTACGAAGCAAGGTACCATTGTTGCTGTTGATAATGTAAATCTTACAATTAAGCAGGGTGAGATTTTTGGAATTATTGGATATAGTGGTGCAGGAAAAAGTACTTTAATCAGATTGTTGAATGGATTAGAAAAGCCGACTTCAGGGCAAATTGTTGTAAATGATAAAGAAATTACATCAATTTCCGAAGGTAAGCTTCGACAAGTAAGACAAAAAGTAAGCATGATTTTTCAGCATTTCAATCTTTTGTGGTCAAGAACTGTTGCAGAAAACATAGCTTTTCCTTTGGAAATCGCAGGAGTACCTAAAGAACAAAGAGCTACTCGTGTAAAAGAATTGATTGAGTTAGTAGGTTTAGAAGGCCGAGGAGATTATTATCCTTCTCAATTATCCGGTGGACAAAAGCAACGGGTAGGAATTGCTCGAGCATTAGCAAATCGCCCAGAAGTGTTGCTTTGTGATGAAGCTACATCTGCACTTGACCCAGAAACAACGGATTCCATATTAGATTTACTGATTAGTATTAACGAAAGATTAGGTTTGACCATTGTACTAATTACACATGAAATGCAGGTTATTCAAAAGATTTGTAATCGAGTAGCAGTAATGGAGAACGGACATGTGGTAGAGGAAGGGGACGTGCTGGAAGTTTTCCAAAATCCCCAACAGCCCATAACAAAGAGATTTGTTACACAAGTTTCTGAAAATAATCAATCTCAGCAGACGATTCAAAATTTACAAGAACTATATCCAAATGGCAAACTCATCAAGCTTGTTTTTGTTGGAGACCAAACGGAACAGCCAATTCTATCGAGACTAATTAAACAATTTGATTTGGAAGTAAATATCGTACAAGGAAATATTACACATACGATAAGTGGAGCTTATGGGACATTGATTCTTCAGATTGACGGTGATGCATCGGCAATCGATAAGGCAATTCTATTTATTCACGAACAAAAAGTACACACAGAGGTGATCAACAATGATTAATACTTTATTTCCAAATGTTGATTGGCCAAAAATGTGGGAAGCGACAATGGAAACTCTTTATATGACTGCAGTTTCTACTTTATTAACATTTGTATTTGGTCTTGCACTAGGATTACTTTTGTTTTTAACAAGTCCGCATCAAGCATGGGCCAATAAACTAACAAATTGGTTGACGGGAGCATTTACTAATATCTTTCGTTCGATACCATTTATTATTTTAATCATATTGCTTATTCCATTTACGAAATTACTTTTAGGTACTATTCGTGGACCAAATGCTGCGTTTCCAGCTCTTGTAATTGGAGCTGCTCCATTTTATGCACGAATGGTTTTAATTGGATTAAGAGAAATAGATAAAGGTGTGCTTGAAGCAGCTAAATCGATGGGGGCTAAAACTTCTACTATTATATGGAAGGTTTTATTACCAGAATCGATGCCAGCATTAGTCTCTGGTATAACAGTTACTTGTATATCACTAGTTGGATATACGGCAATGGCGGGAATTATTGGTGCAGGCGGCTTAGGTACGTTAGCATTCTTAGATGGGTTCCAACGCAGTAGAGAAGATGTAACGCTTGTTGCAACCATTTTAATACTCATTGTAGTATTTATTATTCAATGGATTGGCGACGCGATAACAACAAAGATAGACAAGAGATAACTGGTGTTAACGAGATAACTCGATCACATATAAAATTGGGGAATTAGAGAAGGAGAGAAATTAGATGAAAAAGTTTTTAGCAGGAGCATTATTATCCGTTAGTGCATTAACACTGGCTGCTTGTGGTGGAGAAGAAGAAAGCAGTAAATTAGTAGTAGGGGCTTCAAACGTTCCTCATGCTGAGATATTAGAACAAGCTAAACCAATACTAGAAGAACAAGGTATTGAACTTACAATTGAAACTTACCAAGACTATGTTTTACCAAACCAAGATTTAGATTCAGGCGAGTTGGATGCTAACTATTTCCAGCATATCCCTTACTTTGAATCACAAAAAGAAGAATTTGGATACGATTTTGAAAATGCAGGTGGAATCCATATTGAGCCAATCGGTTTATATTCTAAAAAATATGGTTCTATTGAAGAATTACCAGAAGGTGCAACGATCTTAATGAGTAACTCAGTTGCTGACCATGGTCGTGTATTAGCAATGTTAGAGGCTCAAGGACTAATCAAATTAGCTGAAGGTGTTGATAAAACAGCAGCTGAATTAACGGATATTGTAGAGAATCCAAAAAATCTTGAATTTGACGCTAACTATGAGGCTGCATTATTAGTGCAACTGTATGAAAATGAAGAAGGCGATGCAGTACTAATCAATTCAAACTATGCTTTAGACGCTGGACTTAACCCGATGGAAGATTCTATTGCTATTGAAGACTCTGAATCACCATATGTAAACATCATTGCAGTTAAAGCTGGCGATGAAGATAAAAAAGAAATTAAAGCTCTAGTAGACGTTTTACACTCTAAAGAAATCCAAGATTTCATCGTTGAAGAGTGGGGCGGATCCGTAGTTCCAGTTAAATAATCTAGAACGTAGCAGGCACTTTAAGTGTCTGCTTTTTTTATTGTAGAGAAATTATTTGTAAGTATGAAAAGTTATTTCTGACCGGATAGAAGCGTTTTGTGACAGTATAAATCCTTTTGATGGAGCATTGGCAATAATAGTAAATAAGTTATCTAAAGAAAAAAGTGTTTGAAGGTGTGTTATCATGGGTATGTAAGTATTGTAAGTTTTAAAAAATCGAAAGGAATGATTCATTATCAATTTAGAAGAGTTGCCCTACACAGAACAAATGGACCACGCGTTTAGAGGAGTTCACGGTTTCGGATATACCGAATTACGAAATAGTCAGGATTTACGACTGATGGTTGAACAACGTAGACAGCGAGATCATGAGAAAAGTGTCCAACTAGTCGCGAAAATTGATGCTCAATCTTTTCGAGGTTAATAAAAGATAATAAAAATCCATGGAGAAACTTATTCTCCATGGATTTTTTGGGTTAAACACTATATTCATAGTGAAATCCATTCTCATTTGGAGCAGCTTATTGAAAATTAGCAAAGAATAGTACTTTGTATGAATTTGCATAGATAAGAAAGTAAAATACAAGAAATACAATAGTTTTATAAACCTAAAGAGAAAGTATTTCAAAAGATTTGCATGGCAATAGACTTTGGGTTAAGATTAGAATGATAATAAATTAGAATGGTAAACCATTCGAAGTTACTTAATGGAGGTTATTACATGTCAACTTTAGTAATTAAGGATTTACACGTTGCTATAGACGGTAAAGAGATATTAAAGGGTGTTAATTTAACTATTAATACAAACGAAATTCACGCAGTTATGGGTCCAAACGGTACTGGTAAGTCTACTTTAGCATCTGCTATTATGGGCCATCCTAAATATGAAGTAACTTCAGGTTCAATTGAATTGGACGGGGAAGATGTATTAGAAATGGAAGTAGACGAGCGTGCTCAAGCTGGTTTGTTTTTAGCTATGCAATATCCAAGTGAAATTACTGGAGTAACTAATGCCGATTTCTTACGTTCTGCTATCAATTCACGTCGTGAAGAAGGCGATGAAATTTCATTAATGAAATTCATTCGTGAATTGGACAGCAAAATGGAATTTTTAGAAATGGATTTAGATATGGCTCAACGTTATTTAAATGAAGGATTCTCTGGTGGGGAGAAAAAACGTAATGAAATTCTTCAATTAATGATGTTAAAACCAAAATTTGCTATCTTAGATGAGATTGACTCTGGTCTAGATATCGATGCACTTAAAGTTGTTTCAAAAGGAATTAACGAGATGCGTGGAGAAGGTTTCGGAAGTCTAGTGATCACTCACTACCAACGTCTTCTTAACTACATTACTCCTGACCATGTACACGTTATGATGCAAGGTCGTGTAGTTAAATCTGGTGGTCCTGAGCTTGCACAAAAACTTGAAGCACAAGGATATGACTGGATTAAAGAAGAGTTAGGAATTGAAGACGAGACAGTTGGACAAGAAGCATAAGAAAGGGGACGAATCAGCATGACGGTTGAAACAAAATTGGCATTAACCGAGCAGGATATCCGCTCCTTTTCAGAAAGTAAACAAGAGCCAAGCTGGATGACAGATATTCGTCTAACAGCTTTTGGTGAGCTTGAATCACTTCCAATGCCAAAGCCAGATAAAACAAAAATCGATAACTGGAATTTCATTGAATTCCCTACACATACTGTAGAGAGCAATGTTTTCACTTCTTTAGATGAATTACCGGAAGAAGTGAAAGTACTTGTTAATACAGAAGAGCAAAAAAATATTTATATTCAACATAATAATACGCCAGCTTTTGTTTCATTATCGGATGAACTAAAAGAAAAAGGTGTTATTTTAACAGATATTTTTACAGCGATCCGTGAAAATGCCGACCTAGTTCAAAAGTATTTTATGACAGATGGCGTAAAAGTAAATGAGCATAAACTCACAGCACTACATGCAGCACTTTTAAATGGTGGAGTATTCGTATACGTACCTAAAAATGTTGTGGTAGAAGAACCGATTCAAGTAATTTATTTACACGATAATAATACAGCATCTCTTTTCAACCATACGTTATTAGTTGCAGATGAAAATAGTGTTGTCACTTACGTAGAAAATTATCTATCGACTGTTGAACATACAAATGGCTTAGCTAACATTGTTTCAGAAGTTATTGCAAAGGATAATGCAAAAGTAACTTTTGGTACAGTGGATGTTCTTGCAGAAGGATTCACTACGTATGTAAACCGTCGTGGTGTCACTAGCCGTGATGCTGTTCTTGAATGGGCACTCGGTATGATGAATGATGGCGATACGATTTCCGAGAGCGTAACTCATTTAGTTGGGGATAACTCGCAAGGTCGTGTTAAAATGGTTGTTGTAGGTCGTGGGAAACAAAAACAAAACTTCACAACAAAAGTTATTCATTGGGGAAAACATTCGGATGGACATATTTTAAAACACGGTGTTATGAAAGATGAGGCATCATCTATTTTTAATGGTATTGGGAAAATTGAATATGGTGCTACAAAATCCAATGCAGTTCAAGAATCTCGTGTACTCATGTTAAGTGAAAAAGCACGTGGAGATGCCAACCCAATTCTATTGATCGACGAAGATGATGTAACAGCAGGTCACGCAGCTTCTGTTGGCCGAGTAGACCCACTTCAGTTGTACTATTTAATGAGCCGTGGTATTTCTAAACACGAAGCAGAGCGTCTAGTTATTCATGGATTCCTTGCTCCAGTAGTAAATGAATTACCTATCGAAGGCGTAAAGAAACAGCTGACGGAGGTTATTGAAAGGAAAGTTCGCTAATGCTCAGCAAAGAGATTCGAAGCTATTTTCCCATATTAAATCAAGAAATCAATGGTCATCCACTTGTCTATCTAGACAGTGGTGCCACTTCACAGAAGCCAGTGCAAGTTATTGAAGCGATTAAAAAGTATTATGAATACGAAAACTCAAATGTTCACCGTGGTGTGCATACATTAGGGAATCGTGCAACAGAAAGTTACGAAGGTGCACGAGAAAAAGTTCGAAATTTCATTAATGCTAAATCTACAAAAGAAATAATATTTACTCGTGGTACAACAACATCTATTAACACAGTTGCTAGAAGCTATGGCTTAGCAAATGTGAAAGAGGGCGATGAAATTGTCATCACGCATATGGAACACCATTCAAATATTATTCCTTGGCAACAACTTGCTAAAGATACAGGGGCAACATTAAAATACATCGATTTAGAAGCAGATGGAACATTATCATTAGAAAATGTCCGTGCTACTATCACAGATAAAACAAAAATTGTATCCATCGTATACGTTTCGAACGTTTTAGGTACGATGAATCCAATAAAAGAAATTACTGAAATAGCACATGAACATGGTGCTATAATGGTCGTAGACGGTGCTCAAGCCGCTCCACATTTAAAGCTAGATGTTCAAAATTTGGATTGTGATTTTCTTGCATTTTCAGGTCATAAAATGTGTGGTCCGACAGGTATCGGGGTACTTTATGGTAAGCAGGAATTACTTGAAAAAATGGAACCTGTTGAATTTGGTGGAGAAATGATTGACTTTGTAGGACTATACGAGTCTACATGGAAAGAGCTACCTTGGAAATTCGAAGGTGGAACACCGATCATTGCTGGAGCGATTGGTCTAGCAGCTGCCATTGATTTCCTTGAGGAAATCGGGCTAGATGAGATTGAAAAACACGAGCATGAGCTTGCTACTTACGCCATGGATAAAATGCTTACAATAGAAGGCTTGACTATTTATGGACCAAACGATCCGTCTAAGCGAGCTGGAATCGTAACATTTAACTTAGATGATGTGCATCCACATGATGTTGCAACCGTACTTGATATGAGCGGTATTGCTGTTCGTGCAGGTCATCATTGTGCACAACCATTGATGAAATGGTTACAATGTACGGCTACTGCAAGAGCAAGTTTTTATCTTTATAACACAGAAGAAGATATTGACCGTTTAGTTGCTGGATTGCGCACTGCAAAGGAGTATTTTAACGATGTCTTCTAATTTAGATCAATTATATCGTCGAGTAATAATGGACCATTATAAAAATCCTCGTAATAAAGGAAGTATCGAGGAAGGTGCTCTTACAATTGACATGAATAACCCGACTTGTGGAGATCGCATTCATCTGACACTTCAAGTAGAAGATGGAATTATCCAAAACGCAAAGTTTGATGGGGAAGGTTGTTCTATTTCAATGGCTTCTGCTTCCATGATGACACAAGCAGTAAAAGGGAAAAAAGTCGAAGAAGCCTTAAAACTTTCTACTACTTTTTCAGAGATGATGCTAGGAAAAGACTATGATGATTCCATTGACTTGGATGATATTGAAGCATTACATGGTGTATCTAAGTTTCCTGCGCGTATTAAATGTGCAACACTTGCATGGAAGGCTATGGAAAAAGGCGTTTCTGAAGAAAAATAATAATTGGAGAACGGAGGAAATACGATGGCAAAACAAATGCCTGAAATTGGTGATTACAAATATGGTTTCCACGATAAAGACGTATCCATTTTCCGTTCAAAACGTGGTTTAACGAAGGATATTGTAGAAGAAATATCTCGTATGAAAAATGAACCACAATGGATGTTAGATTATCGTTTGAAAGCGTTAGAAATCTTTTATTCTAAACCAATGCCTCAATGGGGTGGAGATTTAGGATCTTTAAACTTCGATGAAATTACTTACTATGTAAAACCATCCGAAGCAACTCAAAAATCATGGGATGAAGTACCAGAGGAAATCAAAGCAACATTTGATAAACTTGGTATTCCAGAAGCAGAACAAAAGTACCTTGCAGGTGTTTCTGCACAGTATGAATCAGAGGTTGTTTACCATAACATGAAGGAAGAGCTAGAGGATTTAGGTATTGTATTTAAAGATACGGACTCTGCTCTACGTGAAAATGAAGACATCTTTAAAAAATACTGGGGAACTGTAATTCCTTCAACGGACAACAAATTTTCTGCACTTAACTCTGCAGTTTGGTCAGGTGGATCATTTATTTATGTACCACCAGGCGTTAAAGTGGATACTCCTCTACAAGCATACTTCCGTATTAATTCTGAAAATATGGGGCAATTCGAACGTACGCTTATCATTGTAGATGAAGGTGCATCTGTTCACTACGTAGAAGGATGTACAGCTCCTGTTTATACAACAAACTCACTTCATAGTGCGGTTGTTGAAATTATTATCAAAAAAGATGCTTATTGCCGTTATACAACAATCCAAAACTGGGCAAACAACGTTTACAACTTAGTTACTAAACGTGCAGTTTGTGAAGCTAACGCTACAATGGAATGGATTGATGGAAATATCGGTTCTAAGTTAACAATGAAATACCCAGCTGTTATCCTAAAAGGAGAAGGCGCACGTGGTTTGACTCTTTCTATTGCAATTGCTGGTAAAGGTCAACACCAAGACGCTGGTGCTAAAATGCTACACTTGGCTCCGAATACCTCTTCTACAATTGTTTCAAAATCTATTTCGAAACAAGGCGGGAAAGTAACGTATCGTGGACAAGTTCATTTTGGTCGCAAAGCAACTGGTGCTCGTTCTAACATTGAATGTGATACTTTGATCATGGATAACCAATCTACTTCAGATACAATTCCATACAATGAAATCCTGAATGATAATATTTCTCTTGAACATGAAGCGAAAGTTTCGAAAGTTTCTGAAGAGCAATTATTCTACTTGATGAGTCGTGGATTAAGTGAAGAAGAAGCAACAGAAATGATCGTAATGGGCTTCATCGAACCATTTACAAAAGAACTTCCAATGGAATATGCGGTTGAGATGAACCGTTTAATCAAGTTCGAAATGGAAGGTTCTATCGGTTAATACCTACAGTTTAATAAAGGCAGCAGGGTTGAGTAAAATGAACCTCTGCTGTCTTTTTTAATTTAGCTCTAAATTGTAGTTAATGATATGATTAAATAGTGGGGTGAATGCATGATAAAAATTGGTTTGACAGGATGGGGAGATCATACAGATTTATATGTATCTTCGCCGAAAGAAAAATTACAAGATTATAGTGCCCATTTTCCAGTAGTTGAACTGGATTCATCTTTTTATGCAATACCTTCCTATAGAAACGTTGAAAAGTGGATAAAGGAAACTCCAAATAGCTTTCAATTTATCGTTAAGGCATATCAAGGTATTACAGGTCATCTTAGAGGGGAATCTCCTTTTGATTCACTAGAGGATATGTTTGAACGTTATCGGGAATCCATTCAACCTTTCAAGGAAAGTGGAAAGCTGTCTATGGTTTTAGTTCAATTCCCTCCATGGTTTCAATGTAAAAAAGAAAATGTTGATTATTTATATAAAGTGAGAGCAGAGCTAAAAGATTTTGAGGTAGCAATCGAATTTCGTCATCAATCATGGTATACGCATGCTATTAAAGATCAGACTATTCAGTTTCTAAAAGATAACCATTTTCATCATACGATCTGTGATGAGCCACAAGTAGGGGAAGGGTGTGTCCCTTTAATTCCTATTTCCACTTCAGAAAAAGTACTTGTGAGACTCCATGGGAGAAATACATATGGATGGATAAATCCAGGGGATAGTGAAAAATGGCGAGAAGTACGTTATTTATATGATTATAATAAAGAAGAACTTCTTGACATTCAAAAGATTTGCGAGGAATTACATACTAACACAAAAGAAGTAGTGGTATTATTTAATAATAATTCTGGTGGGCATGCAGCAAAAAATGCAAAAACCTTTCAACAGATGCTTGGAATAGAATTTGAAGGTTTAGCTCCAAAACAATTAGATTTATTTGATGGAGGGATATAATGGAGTGGATTATACTAGTTTTAGCTGGTCTTTTCTCCGGAATAGTTGGAGCATTAGTAGGTTTAGGTGGCGGAGTAATTTTAGTGCCAGCTGTATTATTTTTTGGAACGACTCTTGCTTTAATACCTAATATCACACCTCAAAGTGTGGTTGGCCTATCTGTGATTATGATGATTTTCACTGGTCTATCGTCCACACTTTCTTACATGAAAACGAAGACGGTTGATTTTAAAAGCGGATTTATATTTTTTATAGGAAGTATTCCAGGGACGATTTTAGGAGCATGGGTAAATAAAGGGTTAGATTTACCATCCTTTAATTTATATTTTGGTATTTTACTTATTATTCTATCAACCCTTCTGCTTGTAAGAGATCGATTAAAACCAGTTAAGTGGTTTGTTGAAAATGGTAGCAAAAAGACATTCACAGATGATAAAGATACATATGTTTATGGATATCCAATTTGGTTTGCCATCCTGTTAACATTTGGTGTAGGATTCGCATCTGGATTATTTGGAATTGGTGGAGGGTCTATCATTGTTCCTGCTATGATCCTTTTATTTTTATTTCCACCACATGTGGCAGTGGCTACGTCTATGTTTATGGTATTTTTATCTTCCATCATCAATTCTATAACGCATATCTACCTGGGGAATGTGCCGTGGCTTTATACGATACCAGTTATTCCTGCAGCTTATATTGGCGCGAAATTGGGTGCCAGATTAAATAAAAAACTTAATTCGGATACGCTTGTCGTTGCTCTGCGAATTATTTTGCTATTATTAGGAGTTCGATCCATTATAGCTGGTCTTATGTAAAATCAAAAAGGTGGGTTTATGTTGAGAGAAACTATTCATATTTATCATACAAATGATTTGCATAGTCATTTAGAAAACTGGCCGACTATACATCAGTTTCTCTCCGATAGACAAAAAATGCATGAAGGACATGATTCATATCTCATTATAGATATTGGTGACCATATTGATCGATCTAATATCTTTACTGAAGGTACTTTGGGAAGAGGAAATGTAGATTTACTAAATGAAGCTGGTTATGATTATGTCACCATTGGAAATAATGAAGGTATTACTCTTAGTCATGAAGAATTAGACAGTATGTATGCTAATGCAAATTTTGAAGTGGTTGTTTCGAACTTTACAGATCAAAATGGCATCATTCCATCATGGATACTCCCATATAAAATTCACAAAACTGCCTCTGGAATTCATATTGGAGTTGTAGCTGCTACAGCAGACTTTGGGATTTATTATGAAAAGTTAGGTTGGCATATTCAGCAGCCGATCAATCGACTAAAAGAAGTGTGTGAAGAAATACGGCATAAAGTAGATATAATTCTATGTATGTCACACCTTGGTATGTCCCAAGACGAAATAATTACAGAGGAAATACCGCAAATTGATGTAATTTTTGGCGCTCACACACATCATTTTTTTGATGAGGGGAAAATGCTGAATGGTACGCTGCAGGCCGCTGCTGGCAAGTATGGAGCCTTTGTAGGGAAAGTTACAATAGAATTTGACCATAACCTTAGGGAAGTTAGTTCTAAAAAAGCTGTTCTTTATCCTATAGAAACGCTGCAAATCCCTGAGAATAATGCGGAACAATTAGAAACTTGGGAGCATATAGGAAAAAGCAAACTAGCTTACCCACTTTTTGCGAATCAAACATTATTAAAGAAAAATTGGTTCCATTCATCAAGTATGTCTGATTTCTTTGCTAATGCATTACTAGCTTTTACAGGAGCTGATTGTGCCATGTTCCCAGCAGGCATTTTCTTAACCGATTTACAAAAAGGGATTGTTACTGCTGGTGATTTGCATAGACTTCTTCCTCATCCCATTAATCCATGTGTTGTAAGTTTAACTGGAGCAGAATTGATGGAAACCGTTGAGTTATCCAAAAATGAAAAGTGGCCCCTTCTTGAAGTAAAAGGTTTAGGATTCAGAGGGAAATATTTGGGGGCTATGCAATTTAACCAGCTATACGAGGATGAAGAAGGCGATGTATACGTAAAAGGAGAACTCGTTAAACTTGAAAAAACCTATTATCTTGCAACACTAGATATGTTCACGTTTGGCTATTTCTTTCCAGCCTTTAAATTTGCGACGAAGCAGTATTTTATGCCTGAATTCATACGGGACGTGTTAAAGTGGTACGGTCAAAAAAATGAAATATAGTCATTTAAAATCCTCCAGTTACATATAAATAACTAGGGGGATTTTTTTTTGTTGTTCTATCGTAAAAAGAAAAGAATCAAGTTTTTAAATATGCAGCGTAAATTAGCCATTTTTCTAGCTTGCTTTATCCTTTCTGTAGCGGGTTTGTTTTATTGGATCAATGCTCGCTTAACTCCAACTTATCTGCAATATGCAGAGGTACAGACGAACAAAATTGCTTCCATGGTGATAAGTAAAGCGATTAATACTAGAATTGCTAATGTGTTAGATGTAAATGACATTATTGAGCATGTTCCATCCGAAAGTGCTAATAATATGGTGACGACAAAATTTAATACGGAAATAATTAATCGAGTTTTGTCTGATACCCAAAGTTTAGTACAATCTCATTTAGAGCAAGCGGAAAAGGGTAATCTATCAAGCTTACCTTATTTAGATGATATTGAGTATGATAAACAAACAATGGAAGATCAAGGTGGGGTCGTATTTTTTGTACCAATGGGGCAGGCAGCTAATATACCCCTAATCGGAAACTTAGGTCCAAAGATTCCCATTCGATTTCATGTGATTGGAAACGTTCAATCAACCGTTGAACAAAGTATTGATGAGTTTGGAATAAACAATGCCTTTGTAGAGATAAGTATTCTATTAAAAGTAAACGTCCAAATAATTGTTCCACTTGCCAGTAAAATGAGTACGGTCGAACAAAGGATTCCGGTCGCAATGGGTTTAATTCAGGGTCAGGTTCCACAAATTTATACAAAAGGGGAAGGTGGAAACGCTCCTTCTGTCGAAGTACCAATAAATCCATTACCAAAACAAGAATGATTGCAAGAGCTTACTTTTGATGTTAAAGTAATAGATGCAAAATGAATAGGTAGAGGCTGCATTGCTTAATAGTACTATACGTGAGGATGACAACGTAGATCGTTTAGGAAAGGAAGCAGTGCCGAAATTAAATGTTCTTGTCCTATAACATTTAGTTGGGGTTATTTTAAAGAGGAATAACACTGCCATTTATATGGAATCATATAAATGGTGAGCTACAGAGTATGAATGAAAGTGTAATCTTGAATTCTATAGTAGAGGCCAGCCATTCTTTTTGGTTGGCCTTTTTGTTTACTGTTCTGTGCCTCCGCCTGAAAAGGAGGAAACTATTTTGGAAAGTACTATATTTTCTTTACTACCACCATTATTAGCAATCATTATGGTTCTTGTAACGAAAAGAGTTTTATTATCACTCGGAGTTGGTATTGTATCTGCCTCTCTTTTAGTAGAGGGCTTTGACCCGGTAGATTCTTTACTATTGCTATGGGAATCATTTAAAGTATCTTTTTGGGATGAAGGTTTAAACACATCTAATATTTACATTTTATTATTTATCTTATTTTTAGGTATTATTACTGCTTTAGTTGGTTTGTCAGGTGGAAGCACAGCTTTTGCGGCTTGGGCTGTTAAACGAATCAAAACTAGAAGAGGCTCCAAATTACTGACAGCGTTTCTAGGAATAATTATCTTTGTAGATGACTATTTTAATGCCTTAGCAGTTGGCCAAATTGCTAGACCTATCACAGATAGTCATCGCGTTTCACGAGCAAAATTAGCTTATTTTATTGATTCTACATCTGCCCCAGTGTGTGTAATAGCGCCCGTCTCAAGTTGGGGAGCATTTTTAATAAGCCAATTGGGTGTTATTTTTGCAACTCATGCGGTTACTTCCTATACACCTCTTGAAGCTTTTATGTTAATGGCTCCTATGAACTTTTATGTTATTGCTACCCTTGCCATCGTTTTCTTTATGGCGTGGACTGACTTTGATCTAATGCCAATGAGGAAGCATGAAAAGATTGCAAAAGAAACAGGGAAGTTATTCGACACAAGTAAACCTAATCCAGGTGAGCTACAAGGTAATTTTCCAGAAAACAAATATGGAGAAGTTAAGGACTTGGTATTACCAATAATTACATTAATTGTGATAACACTAGTATCTATGTTTTGGACAGGTTATCAAAACTCAAATCAAGAACTCAATATATTTGTAGTTTTTGAAAATACGGATGTTCCTTTTTCTTTATTTATTAGTGGACTATTAGCTACAATACTCGCTGTATTATTATACTTACGACAGCTAAAATATAATCCAACAGCAAAGATTAATTTTATTTGGAAAGCTTTAGTTACTGGAATAAGTTCCATGTTACCAGCAATTTTCATCTTAATATTTGCATGGTCATTATCATTTTTAATCGAATCTATTGGAACTGGCCAATATTTAGCCAACTTAGTTGCTGAAAACAATATACCGGTTGGAGTAATTCCAGTCTTACTATTTGTCCTAACAGCGATAATGGCTTTTGCAACAGGTTCATCATGGGGTTCTTTCGGAATATTACTCCCTATTGGTGCTAGCATTATCATGGCAATAGAACCCGAGCTATTGCTTCCTGTATTGTCTGCTGTTTTAGCAGGAGCAGTTTTTGGTGATCATTGTTCACCAATCTCTGATACAACAATAATGTCAGCAACAGGGGCTGGTGTAAATGTTATAGATCATGTCATGACACAATTGCCATATGCCATAATTAGCGCAGTAATAGCTGCTTTCGGTTATTTAATATTAGGTTTAACTGGATCTGTTATTATAGGATTCGTATCGGTTGTATTGATCCTAATCATCTTGTTTTTAGTGTGGAATTTTAAATCAAAAAAAGAAGACTTTAAACAGGGCTAAAACTAGCTCTGTTTTTTTATAATCATGCGTTAAACTAGGAATGAGAAGGTTGTTTGAATTAAAATAATATGTTACATTGACAACAGTGTAGTTAGTTTAAAGAATGGGGTCGATATGAAGTGACATCGTGTAAACCAACGAAATCAGAGCATCAACGTAAACCAGATTGGTTAAAGATAAAGTTAAATACAAATGAGGACTATAAAGGTCTTAAAAAGTTAATGCGTGAAAATAATTTACATACAGTTTGTGAAGAAGCAAGATGCCCAAATATTCATGAATGTTGGGGGTCACGGAGAACAGCTACTTTTATGATTCTTGGAGCAGTTTGTACTCGTGCTTGCCGTTTTTGTGCAGTCAAAACAGGTCTTCCAAATGAGCTAGATTTAGCAGAACCTGAACGTGTAGCTGATTCGGTAGTTATTATGAACTTAAAGCATGTTGTTGTTACAGCCGTTGCCCGTGATGACTTAAAAGATGGTGGTTCAGAAGTTTTTGCAGAAACTATTCGTGCGATTCGTCGGAAAAATCCATTTACAACTATTGAAGTGTTACCTTCTGATATGGGTGGGATTGAGCAAAACATTCGTAATATTATGGATGCGAAACCAGATATTTTAAACCATAATATTGAAACGGTACGCCGCTTAACTCCAAGAGTTCGTGCAAGAGCAAAATATGACCGTTCACTTGAACTGTTGCGCCGCGCTAAAGAAATGCAACCGAATATACCTACGAAGTCTTCTTTAATGTTAGGATTAGGAGAAACACATGAAGAAATTTTAGAAGTAATGGATGACCTTCGTGCAAATAACGTAGACATTATGACAATCGGTCAGTACTTGCAACCAACGAAAAAACATTTACCAGTACAAAAATATTATTCACCAGCTGAATTTGGTGAACTTCGCAAAATAGCAATGAGTAAAGGATTCTCTCACTGTGAAGCTGGTCCACTTGTAAGAAGTAGTTATCATGCGGATGAGCAAGTAAATGCTGCAGCAAAACAAAGACAAGCACAAGGTGAGGAACTACTAGCTACTCAAAATAGCTAATGGATGGTGATCAAATGATTATTGCAGAAGGATATACGTATGAAGTCATAGAAGATTACCGAGAAGCTTTTAAGGAAGAAGCTTTTTTAGAAAGATATAGTGAAATATTGTCCAAATATGACTTTATAATGGGTGACTGGGGCTATGGTCAGCTTCGTTTAAAGGGCTTTTTTGAAGATAGAAACCATAAAGCTACATTTGATACAAAAATAAGTACAATGAAAGACTATTTATATGAGTATTGTAACTTTGGTTGTGCCTATTTTTTAGTAAAGAAAACTGGAGTGGCACCTAAAGTAGTACCGGTTGTTGAAACAGTTGAACAGATACAAGAAAACCTTGAGCAAGATCATCAATGATGATCTAGACTCAAGGTTTTTTAGTTGAGTAATTCACTCAAGTAATCTCTTAATTCTTTAGCTTCTTCTTCTGTTCTATTAAATACGTGTTCTAGATATCCTGGTTCTTCCAAATCGTCTGGTCCAAGTATTGCAGCTCTTCCGTATTGGATATCCATCACAAGAACTTTACCAAAAAAACGAGAGCTTTGTAGGACAGCCAAGTCATAGCGTTGTGATTCGCCTGTGAATCCTACAAATCTTGTTTTAGTATCTTCCACATCATCATATAAGAAAAACCGTTCCATCTTGTGACACTCCTTCCTACCTCTCAATTATGGTACTATAGAATAGAAGACAATATCAACTGAACAAAAACTAGGAGGCATTTCGATGTATTTTGTGGATCGAAAAAAAATCGCAACTACTTTAACTCACATGAAAACTTTACTTGATTTATTGGAAACTAAAACAGATTGGAACAATGACCAAATCTCAAAATTGGCTCTTGAACGTGTAGGTCATAATATTATTGAGTCTATTATTGATGTGGGCAATTCAATGATCGATGGGTTCATTATGCGAGACCCAGGTGGTTATGATGATATTATTGATATTTTGACGGATGAAAAAGTTATAACAGCAGAAATGGATGCTCCTTTAAAAGAGGTTATCGAATTTAGAAAAGTACTTGTCCGTGATTTTCACTCAGTCAATGATACACAATTATATAAAGTTCTCTTATCAAACATTACTTATTTGAAGGAATTTCCAGTGAAAGTAGAAAACTACTTAGTGAATGAACTTGGCCCAGTTTCCGCATTTTTACCGGAGGATTCCAATGTCCAATTATAAGGCATACTGTTTAGATTTAGATGGCACAGTTTATAGAGGAGAAACGCCGATTATAGAGGCAGTTGAATTCATTCACTATTTACAAGGAAAAGGTATAGAACCTTTTTTTGTGACGAATAACTCATCCATGACTCAAAAACAATTACAGCAAAAGCTTGCAAAGATGGATATTCACACGGAAACGGATCATATTGTCTCTTCATCAATTGCTGCTGCTAATTATATAGAAGAACATTTTCCTGGAAAATCTGTTTTTATGATAGGAGAAAGTGGCTTACAAGATGCACTAGAGTCTAAACAAATTATGCGAACAGATGATTTAGCAGAAGTTGTTGTGATGGGAATCGATCGACAAATCAATTACGAGAAGTTTGCAATTGCTTGTCTTTCAGTTCGTGCAGGAGCTGCTTTCTTATCAACGAATAGTGATCACGCATTTCCTAGCGAAAGGGGTTTTCTTCCTGGGAATGGTGCTTTTACTAAATTGGTGGAATACTCCACTGGGGTGGATGCTTTGTTTATGGGAAAACCACAGCCATTTATGCTAGAGTATATTCAAAAACAATTTGGGTATAAAAAAGAAGAAATGGTTATGATTGGTGACAATTATCTTACAGATGTTTTAACAGGCATTAATATGGGTATTCATACAGTGCATGTAAATAGTGGTGTAAACAGTACGGAAGAAGTACGACAAAAAATTGCTCAACCAACGTATTTTTTAGAATCATTATGTGAATGGATAATATAAAAAAAGACTGCGATATTGCTCGCAGTCTTTTAAAATAAAGGATTTTCCTCAATGTATTTATATATGTTTGTAACAAGTTCACTTGGAGTGTCTGCTTCGACAACGTCGCCGTTGACAATAGCGAAAAAAGTTTCAGAGCACAATGAGCAATAGCTTAAACAACCATACTCTAATACATCTAAATTCGGATCTTGTTCTAAAATATCATAAGCTTCTTGTGAACCATTTGCAAGGTTGCTTATGCAAAATTCAACCATTGGATTCATAGCTGTCACCTCACTACTTCGTCATGCTACTCTTTTTTTATTCATTCGTCAATGTAGAAGTCTTATTGTGAAATCCATCACAATCATTTATAATTTGAAGTGACATTTAGAGATGAGGGATATAATATGCGAAAGTTAGTATTGTTAGGTGGAGGATATGGTAATATGCGTATTTTACTTCGTTTATTGCCAAATAACTTACCAGATGATGTAGAAATCACATTAATTGACCGAACGCCATTTCATAGTTTAAAGACTGAGTTTTATGCGTTAGCAGCTGGTACAGCTTCTGATAATGAAATTCGAGTAGCATTTCCGGAAAGCGGAAAGTTAACGATAAAGTATGGAGAAGTTTTAGAAATTGATGTAGATAGTAAACAAGTTTTATTAGAAGATGGGCAAGCTGTCGGATACGACGATCTAGTTATAGGTCTAGGGTGTGAAGATAAGTATCATAGTGTACCTGGTGCAGATGAATTTACTTATAGCATTCAGACAATCGGGCGTTCTCGTGACACATACAACAAACTAGGTGGACTTCCTTCAGGTTCAGTAGTTGGGATTGTTGGTGCGGGACTTAGCGGTATTGAGCTTGCAAGTGAACTTCGTGAAAGTCGTCCAGATTTGAGGATCAAACTTTTTGATCGTAGTGAACGTGTATTAAGAGATTTTCCGGAACGATTAAGTAAATATGTAAAAAAATGGTTTGATACTAACGATGTAGAAGTTGTAAGCAACTCGAATATTACAAAGGTAGAGCCAAATAAATTATACAATCATCAAGAAGTTATTCCTGTAGACGTTGTAGTATGGACTGCAGGAATTCAACCTGCTGCACCGGTACGTGCATTACCAGGCGAAAAAGACAAATCGGGTCGTGTCATTTTAACACAGTATCATGATTTACCAAGCTACGAAAATGTATTTGTCGTAGGGGACTGTGCTTCACTTCCTTTTGCACCAAGTGCGCAACTTGCGGAAGAACAAGCAGAACAGATTGTAAAAGTATTGCAAGCACGTTGGAAGGGACAAGCTCTTCCAGAGAACATGCCTGAAATTAAGCTTAAAGGCTTTATGGGCTCTCTTGGTAAAAAACAGGGATTTGCTTACTTAGCAGATATTTCTGTAACAGGTCGTATCGCAAGACTAATGAAATCAGGATTGCTTTGGATGTATAAGCGACACAATGGATAATAGCTTTTCGAAACCTCTGTACTAAAATACTTGGTAAAGTGAGCGATATAATGGAAAAGGTATTATATGTAGGATTTTGGATCTGTTCTCTCATTGATTGTCACCCAAAGGGACATTTTAACCCGAAGGATGTAACTAAGCTATTAGAGGTAATACCTACTCATTATCAAGCATTTGAACCAGAGTACAGAGGAAATCCTAGAGAACTTATTCCAGGAACATCTCTCCGTGCATCATGGATTTATCAAATAGGTGGGAAATATAGTTCAAGTCCATATCTATTTTTTGAACAACTTATCGAACAAATATTAAAAGTAGTGCTTACGGAAACAAATATATATAAAATTAATAAGCTAAAGAAACAATACAATTTTACATGTGAATTACACATACATCATTTTACCGATTCTGAATTGATCAATTCATTAATAGTTCCGGAAGAAATGATTACAGCTCTAGCTGAAGTAAAAGGACATATGGCTTTACACCACCATAAAAAGCCCGCTATAGAATATGGTGCATATCACTACAAGAGAATATTTGAACTTTAAAAAGCTTCGAAGCGTTGGTAATATCAACACTTCGAAGCTTTAAAATTCATAAGTTGGTGAATCGATCTATAAATCTATTGCTATTCTTTTTCACTAACATAGCCATACTTCTCAAGGGCTGCATATACTGGTTTTAATTGAATATATCCTTCCCCAATGACTTCTTCATTGAGCATAACAAGAGGGTAGAAAAATTCGTCATCAGCAATTCTATTAGCAATGGTTTGATATTTTTTATTCTCAATTGGCTTTTCAATATCGATATAAGTGAATGATACTTGGTGATTTGGAAATTTTCTATCGATTGCTGCTTGTAGCCATTCGTATGTATCCTTAGAGGATGGTGCATTTACGCAACTTGCACATACTATATCAGCACCGAAGATTTCTATATTAATTGCTTGAGTTGTCATATGAACAGTTCTCCTTCGAATTCTTTATTGGATTTTTTTCTTACTTCACATTATAATGATTATAGCGAAAGGAGTCGATAGATATGACAGATACAATAAATGAACAAGTACAAGAAGTTTTAGATAAATTACGCCCATTTTTACTTCGTGATGGGGGAGACTGTGAACTTGTAGACGTTGAAGACGGTATTGTTAAACTACGCCTTTTAGGAGCTTGCGGAAGCTGCCCAAGTTCAACGATTACATTAAAAGCAGGTATTGAACGTGCACTATTGGAAGAAGTTCCAGGTGTAGTAGAAGTAGAACAAGTATTTTAATAAGACATTTTAAAAAGAAGCCTTACATTAAGGCTTCTTTTTCTTTGTTCTCACGTATTTCTTGCCAACGTTCTTTTGCCATTTCAATTACTTTTGGTTCGATAGATGTACTTTGCTTTTCAATCACTTTTGAAAAATATCGTGTAGAATATTCGATATCACCAATTCTTCGAGACAATTCTGCTATTAAATAGAGCACACGAGTTTCTGACATTTGTGTGCCATTATAATCATCGTTTGAATATGAATCGGCATATCGATCACGTGCTATCTTCAGGAAACGCTGCTCTTGCTCCTGATTCTGTTGAAGACGGTATAACCAAGCAGTTCTGAGTGCCAAACCTGCTATATTAATAAATTTTTCTTTTTTTAAGGTACCGCAGTGTATTCCAAGCTTATATGCCATGATTCCTTCTGTCAAAGTTCTTTCCTCTCCAAAAGAGTGGGGAACCCATTTATTAGCAACCTCTGTTTGAATAATTTCTTTTACTCCAGGGGCAAAGTATTTTGTATAATCTTCTGTAAAAGAAAAACCACAATGCTCACAAACAAAAATATTATAGAGGAGTGGATTCACTTCCTTATTTTGATAAATAGGTTGAAAGTCCGTTTCATGACTTTCTACTTTAATAAATTTTGAGCGTACTTTTGTAGATTTAAATTTCTTTTTGCAGTGTAAACATTCGATATCTTTTTGATAATACGGAGTAATTTCCATGATGTTTCCTCTTTTCGCTCATGACTTAAGTAGTTCTATTATACTGCATTTAGTGGCTTCTTGAATAGTTCTATTATACTTTATTTGTTTACGAAATGCGATGTAATTCTTCAAGCGGTTTTCCTTGTCTAGATAGTAAAAACATTGATATGATAGAGAATAGGAAGGAAAGGTGATTCAGATGGCAGAAGTAGTAATATTATCTGAAGCGGCAGCTTACCGCGTAAAGGAAATGATGAAGCATAACGGAGAAGAAGGATCTTTGCTTCGTATTGCAGTTAATGGTGGTGGATGTAGCGGTCTTTCTTACGGAATGGGTTTTGAAAAGGATAAAACGGAAGAAGATATAGAGCTACATCAGCATGGTATTGATATTGTTGTCTCACCAGAAGATGCTTCTATCTTAAATGGTACTTCAATAGATTATAAAGAATCACTAATGGGTGGTGGGTTTACCATCGAAAACCCGAACGCTATCGCATCTTGTGGATGTGGTTCGTCGTTTAGAACTGCTAAAAAAGAAGGAACACCTGAGAACTGTTAATTTAAAGCAGGGAGCATTTTCTTACCGAAGAAAATGCTCTCAGATAGAAGACAATAGGCAGTTGGTTAATTACTCTCATTCATTATTTTGATTTTTTGTCATGATTTTCTATTAACTCAAGATTATCTTCCTTTTATTGGTTTGGAAAAGCGTCCGCTCGACTCCTGCGGGAAAAGCGAGACAGGCGAGACCCTGCAGAAGCGTAGCGACGAAGCGGCTCGGCGCTCGCCCGCGAAAAGCGAGCGGTAAGCTTAGGAAAATCTGCTATCCAATATATAAATAAATTCGAGTCTGTCTAAAGTTTCGGAGCATTTTCTTACAGGAGAAAATGCTCTTTTTTAAATGTTAATTTTCAGTAAATTCTCAAATTTACAATAAGGTAACAATGTATTGAAATAGTGTGCTAAAAGGTCTAATATAGGAATTAAGAGTTTTTTTGTCGTAAACTAGACAAAAGTAAAGAATTTCTTGATGTATAATCAGAAGTATCTTATAAAAAATATATTAAAGGTGGTTGCGATCTTCGTGAAAAGACCAACAATTCTAGTATTAGGTGCAGGTTACGGTGGATTATCTACTGTAGTTAACCTTCAGAAATTAGTAGGTACGGATGAAGCAGATATTATACTTGTAAACAAAAATGATTACCATTATGAGTCAACATGGTTACATGAAGCTTCTGCTGGTACTCTTCGTCCAGATCAAGTTCGTTATGATGTAAAAGATGTAATCAACTCAAGCAAAGTAAACTTTGTAAAAGCTACAGTTGATGGTATTGACGTTAATTCGAAAAAAGTTACAACTAGCGCTGGTGAGTATACATATGATTACTTAGTAATCGGTTTAGGCTTTGAAGGAGAAACTTTCGGAATTCCTGGCTTAGATAAGTATGCTCTTTCCATTGCCAATGTAAATGCTGCTCGCCAAATTCGTGATCACATTGAATATCAGTTTGCTACATGGTCAACAGAAGAAGTGCATGATGATACACGCTTAACGATTGTTGTAGGTGGAGCTGGATTCTCTGGAATCGAATTTTTAGGTGAATTAGGAAATCGTATTCCTGAACTTTGTAAAGAATATGATGTACCAAAAGAAAAAGTCCGCGTAGTTTGTGTTGAAGCTGCTCCAATGGTGCTTCCAGGATTTGATCCTGAATTAGTAGAATATGCAGTAAGACAATTAGAGGCAAAAGGAATTGAATTCTCTATTGGTACACCAGTCGTAGAAGCAACTCCTGAAGGCGTTAAGATTAAAAAAGGCGAAGAAGAATTTGAATTCATCAAAGCTGGTACTGTTGTATGGGCTGCTGGAGTTCGAGGAAATCGCTTAATCGAATCATCTGGAATTGAAAACATGCGCGCACGCGTAAAAGTAGAGAAAGATATGCGTGCTCCTGGTTTCCCAGATGTATTTATAGTTGGTGACTGTGCTCTTCTTATCAATGAAGAGATTAACCGTCCATACCCACCAACAGCACAAATTGCAATGCAACAAGCTGTTACTATCGCGAAAAATATTGTATCGCTTATCAAAGGGAATGATACAGAAGAGTTCGTTCCAGCTCTTAAAGGAACAGTATGTTCACTTGGTGAGCACGACGCAATTGGTGATGTAATGGGTAGAAAACTAACTGGTACAAAAGCTTCTATTATGAAAAAAGTAATTGATAACCGCGCACTATACATGATTGGTGGAATTCCACTTGTAATGAAAAAAGGTAAATTTACTTTATAATATCATTTGATTTCGATGAGCTCTCACTGTATGTATAATTACAGTGAGAGCTTTTTTTAAAGGAGATTTTTTATGGCAAGAGAGGATAGAGGAAATATTTGGTTGGGTGTTGCAGGTATAGTAGTTAATGATAAAGGGGAATGGTTAGTTGTAAAGAAAAGATATGGAGGTCTTCATGGTCGATGGTCTTTTCCTGCGGGTTTTGTAAACAAAGATGAAACAGTAGATGAAGCTGTTCGAAGAGAGGTGAAAGAAGAAACTGGTGTAGATTGTACTGTTCGGAAGATGGTTGGCTTTAGAAGTGGTGTTATTCATCATAAAATAAGCGATAATATGGCCATTTTTTTATTAATACCGAATGAGAAAGAACCGATTTTACAGGCTCAGCTTTCTGAACTATATGAAGTAAAGTGGATTCATCCAAATGAATTAGTAGTAGATAAAGACGCCTCCGTGATGATTCATGAGCTAGCATCAAAGAAAGTAGAAGATGGGTTTAATACCATTGAAGGGATTAATCCTGGTGATGTATTTGGTTATAGTAGCTACAAGCTATTTTTTTAGTAGCTATTGTCCAAAAAAATATTTGTTTTTATTTACAACATATTAGTTATATGGTATATTATCTGAATATTAAGAATAGATAATGTTAGGAGGCGATTCAAATGAAGAAATTTAAAAAAGAAGGAAATTCCAACCATTGTCCATACTGTAAGGGAGAAGGCTATTTTCAATTGAGACTAGGTGGTTCTGAAACCTGTGGGCGTTGTAATGGATCGGGAAAAAAATGAATGAAATTTATGACAAATGAGTGAATACGCAGAAGTACATTGAATACTAGCCTCCGTTAAGGTAAACTATTTAGAGATACTACGGAGGTAATAGATTATGCAAGATTTTATGCTAGTACAAATGATACTCTCGGTTCTTATATTTTTTGTCATGTTTTTCGGAATCGCCTTTTTAGTAAACATGCTATTACGAATGACTTGGTTTGTGGCATTTTTATATCCACTTGTTGTTGTATTCATTATTGATGAAGTAGGATTTTTTGATTACTTTACAAAAGCAGGAGAAGCGTTTTCTGCGTTGGGAAATAAAATAATCTCACTCCATACAGCAGATATTATTATTTTATCTAGTGGTTTAGCGGGAGCAATTGCTGCAGGTTTTGTTATTAAATATCTTCGAAAAAATGGATATCAAATGTTTTAATTGGAGGATGACCTGTAAAATAGGTCATCCTTTATATTTCGCTTAGAGACCTGTCTCTTTGATATTTAATAGACCCTGCGGAGTTTCAGAAGTAGCGAGCAGCAGCTCAGCATATACGGTTTTTTCAAGTTCAAATATTAATACTGTCCTCTTTTACATCTTCATATATCTACAATGAAGATTAATGTAACCACAAATAAAAAACCACTATCGTATCCAACGATAGTGGTTGCTTTTTGCTCTTCTTGTGTAGAACTTGTTTACGTTTATGAATATCCATCTTTAATTATTCAAAGGTGTTGTAAATGACAATCGAGATCAATATACCAGTAAGTGCACCCATGAAAACTTCCATTGGTTTGTGTCCTAATAGGGTTTTTAATTCGATTATTTTCTCTTCATTCTTCTTATTTGCCCATCCCTTTGTTTGCTCAACAAATAACTGGAAATCCACTCTCATTTGATTGATCATTATTGCTTGTTGTCCTGCTTGAAAACGAACGCCAGTTGCATCAAACATAACGATAACAGCAAATACTGTGGAGACTGCAAATATTGGAGAATCTAGCCCCGTTTCATAAGCAATTGCAGTGCAAAGGGAAGTTACAGCAGCTGAGTGAGAACTAGGCATTCCACCGGTAGAAGTAAATAACTTCCAATCTATTTTCTTTGTTATTAAAAAATGTATTGGAATTTTAACAAATTGAGCAAAGAAAATGGAAAAAAGTGCAGCCAATAATGGAGTGTTCTGGAGGATTGCCAAAGTAGACACCGCCTTTCTTCTAAACATTAAGTAAGACTAGTATAACACATTCAAACAATTCGAAAAATGTAAGTACTTCCTATATAATAAAAATGTATCCGAATTTTTAGGAGGAAAAATAATGATTATTAGTACGAACGCTGTTTTATTTGAGGAAGTTCAATCAGAAACCTTAGTAGTAGCAGTTTCCAAGAATGTAGAAAATATAAGCAATTGGAGCGACTTTTTAGAGAGCTTCGGCTCACATATTACGGACTGGATCAAAAGTGGAGACATATCTTCTGAGCTTAAAAAAGTTGTAAAAGTTCCTGTTGCTGGCAAAGACGGTGTCAAAAGAATTCTATTTGTTGGAATTGGAGATCGTAAGCAGCTAACTCAAGACAAACTTCGTCAAGTCTTTGGACTTGTTGGTAAAGAGCTTTTATCGAGTAAGCCAGAATCATTAGCAATTTGGATACCTTCTTTCGCAAATGAATCGATTTTAGATGCGGATATTGCATACTTGGCAGCAGAGGGAATTGGAATGGGTTCTTTTACATTTGAAGGATATAAAACAACCTCAAATGTACCAGATTATTATTTACCAGCTATTGAGCTTTTAACGCAGGAAGAGTCGGATGAAGTTGTATCATACTTTGAAATCGGTTCTATTTATGCGGATGCTGTTAATGAGGCGAGAATATTAGTGAATACTCCTGGTAATGTTCTTACCTCTACGCAGTTAGGCGAATATGCAAGAGAACTTGGCAATACATATGACTTTGAAACAGAGATCTTAGGTAAAAAAGAAATAGAAGAACTTGGCATGGGTGCACTTCTTGCAGTCAACCAAGGTTCTGTCGAAGAGCCTCGATTAATTGTATTGAAATATCAAGCTACTGAAGAATGGGAAGATGTAGTTGCTTTAGTAGGTAAGGGAATTACATTTGATACGGGTGGTTATTCGATAAAAACAAAAACAGGTATTGTTGGAATGAAAGGCGACATGGGTGGTGCTGCTGCAGTGCTAGGAGCTATGCAAATAATAGGAGAGCTTCGTCCAAATAAGAACGTTATTGCTGTTATTGCTTCCACAGATAATATGATTTCTGGCAATGCGTTCAAACCAGATGATGTGATCACGTCCATGAGTGGTAAAACAATTGAAATTTTAAATACAGATGCTGAGGGTCGATTAGTTTTAGCAGATGCAGTAACCTATGCAAAACAACAAGGTGCAAATTATATTGTAGATGTGGCGACATTAACAGGCGGTGTAATTACAGCACTTGGGTACGATAAGACAGGTGCACTTACAAACAATGAAGCGTTTTTTGAAACATTTATGGAATCCTCTATTGAAACAGGTGAATTTACATGGAGATTACCATTAACTGAAAATGATAAAAAACGAATTCGTAAGAGTGATGTAGCAGACTTAAATAATTCACCAGGTGGAGATGGCCATATGATTTTTGGTGGTGGATTTGTAGGAGAGTTTGTAGAGGATACACCATGGATTCACTTAGATATCGCTGGTACTTCCGATACAAAGTCTGCACATGATCTAGGTCCAAAAGGTGGGACTGGTGTAATGGTTCGTACACTTGCTACATTAATTGAGAGAATGGCGGAGGAAGAATAGGCAAAGCACTCAGCCAGGAAAACCCCAAATGCATACACTGAGATGAAAGGAGGAGCAGCATGGTAAGATTTCATCGAGGTGGTTTTGGGGGTCCATTTTTTGGTGGCTTTGGAGGTCCATTACTAGGAGGCTTTTTTGGAGGACTACTCGGTTCTTCGCTAGGTTATGGTTTTGGGGGGTATAGACAGCCTTATTATCCATATCCTTACTATCCATATCCATATTCATATCCGTATTATCCATATCCTTATTATGGTGGTTATTAATAAAAAAATAAGCTTTTGCAAACGCAAAGTATTGCGTATTGCAAAAGCTTTTCTTATTTCTATTGATTTTCTCTTCTTTTCTTTACTACTTCTGCAAGATCATCACGTACTGATTTATCCCATAATTTTATCCCGGATAAATAAGCTGCTCTACCCATCATATGACCACCAACAGGACCTGTTATGAAAAGAAAGACTATTCCAAGTAGTATACGGGAGTTAAAATGACCTTCATTGAGCCAAAAGTGAAAGAACACACCAAGTAGAATGCTCATAACCCCTAGTGTCGCACTCTTAGAAGCCGCATGTGCACGTGAATAGGCGTCGGGAAGCCGTATTAAACCTATAGCAGTAACTAGTATAAAGATTGTTCCGAAAGATATGGTAGCGATTATTAGAATATTAGCTATTACGGTCACGTTGAATGATTACTCCCTTCTCCGTGAATTTAGAAAAAGCAACTGTACCTATGAATGAAAGGATTGCTAAGAGTAATATAACCTCTAAGAAAAAGCCAGTATCAAAAAGAATGGAAATAAGCCCTATCAATGAAATCAATCCAACTCCAATTGCATCTAATGCGATTACACGGTCTGGTGTAGTCGGCCCTTTCACTAGGCGATATAAAAAGCCTAAAAGCGATAGACTTATCAAGACAACAATAACCCATAGAAAGGTTGTCATGATCTGCTCACCTCCAATATTGCTTTTTCAAACGTATTTTGTATTGATTGGATTGCTTCATCTATATCCTCAAAGTCAAGTGAGTGAATATATAAGGTTTTATTGTCATCCGAAATATCAATTACAATCGTTCCTGGTGTTAGTGTAATGAGACTCGATAATAGTGTTATTTCCCAATCCTTTTCAAGAACAGTGGGCATCGCAAAGATTGCAGGTCGTATAGGCATCTTTGGTTTAATAATTAGCATTAAAACAGAAAAGTTAGATAGCGTTAACTCTTTAAGGAATAATAGAGTAAGTTTAATAACTGCCCAAACTTTGTCTAAATAGAATCTGGTACTAAATGATTTACGAACCATAAATAACATTAGCAAACCTAAAATATATCCTACGATAAAAGTGGAAGGTTTAAATGACACAGATAAGAACATCCACGTTACTGCAATAAATACATTCAACAAAATTTGAAATGGCATTATTTCAACCCTCCAAACACAGCATCCGTATAGACGGAAGGATCTAGTAAAACTGTTGAGGCATCTGTCATAAACGGTACAAGGTATTCGGAACCAACACCATAAAATACTGTTATAGCAACTAAAGTAATTGCCGGAAACAATAACTGTCGGTATGTTTTTGGACTAATTGTATGTAATCCAACTTTATCTTCACCCCAGAAAGCATAGATAAAGATTCGGATAGCAGAAAGTAAAACAATTAAGCTTGATGCAAGAATAAATATACTTTGCCAAATATATTCTCCTTCAAATCCACCTTGTACAACTAGAAGTTTGCCGACAAATCCACTTAATGGAGGGATACCTGCTAGACCAAATGCTGCTATCAAATAACTCCAGGCCAGTGCTGGATAGCGCTTCATCAGACCACCCATTTTTCTTAAATCGGATGTGCCTGTAATTTTAATAATAATCCCAATCAATAAAAACAAGGCACCTTTAATGAGGATGTCATGTATTAAATAAAATACGGAACCAAGCATTCCACTTTCGTTCATAATAGATGCACCAAACAAGATAACACCTACTGCAATGACAATATTATAAATAATGATTTGTTTCAAATCGAAATATGCTAGAGCGCCAACACATCCTGCAATGATCGTGATAATTGAAATGACCATGAGTAATTCATGTGTATATCCAATATCAGTTGTAAAGAACAATGTATAGGTACGCATGATAGCATATACGCCTACCTTTGTTAGTAGTGCTCCAAACAGCGCCAAGACGGGAACAGGTGGAGCAGCGTATGAACCAGGAAGCCAGAAGAATAATGGAAAGATAGCTCCTTTAATACCGAATACTATCAAAAATAGTACAGCTATTACTGTTACTATTCCTGATTGTCCTATCTCCGATAGTTTTATAGAAATGTCAGCCATATTAAGTGTTCCAACTACAGAGTACAAGTAACCAACAGTAATAACAAATAACGAAGAGGAAACGATATTAACTAGTATGTACTTAATAGATTCTCTTAACTGAACTTTTTCCCCACCTAATACGATCAAGACATAGGAGGACATAAGCAATACTTCAAAGAAAACGAACATATTGAAAATATCTCCCGTTGTGAATGCACCATTCACACCTGTCAACATGAACATGATCGCTGGATAATAAAAAGCTTTTTCACGATCTTCACCAATGGAAGTGTAGCTATACCATACAACGAAAATAGCGATGAGCAGGGAAGACAGGACTAATAAAACCGATATCATATCAGAAACCATTGTGATTCCAAACGGAGGTGCCCAACTACCAAGCGTAACTGTTTGAACACCATCTGTTTTTACTTTTACTAATAGGACGATAGCTGAAGTTAGTGCCAATAAAAGTCCAATCATTACCGTAATTCGCTGTGCTTTGACTTTTTTCGGGAAAAACAACAAAATGGCTGCAAAAAGGAACGGGATGAGGACCGGAAATAATAATAAATTAATCATTGTCTTCTGTTCCTTTCATTAAATCCATATTGTCTGTACCTAGCTCTTTATAGGTTCGATAAGCTAATACTAAAGAAAATGCGGTAACACCAAAGCTAATAACGATAGCTGTAAGTATTAATGCTTGGGGAAGTGGATCAACATAATCTGTTACCCCATCAGCTAAAACAGGAGCAGCTTTTCCATTTAGCCCGCCCATTGTTATAAGTAAGAGATGTGTTCCATGACTAAGCAAGCCCGTTCCGATAATAATTCGAAGTAAGCTTCTAGAAAGTATTAAATAAATGGCTGCCATAAATAGAAAGCCGATTAAAATGGACATTAATATTTCCATTATTCATCTCCTCCTATCATTTGAATGATTGTCATTGTTACTCCGACTACAACTAAGTATACGCCTGTATCGAAAAACATTGCTGTATGGATCGACGTTTCACCAAGTAAAGGTAAATTAAAATAATCATAGGCATGTGTAAAAAATGGCACATTAAAGAATATAGAACCAGCGGCAGTTGCTAAAGAAATTAATAAGCCGGTTGCAGTAAGAACCGTATAGTTTATAGGAAGCATCTCTTTTACTGTTTTCAAGTCGAAAGCTAATAATAATAAAACAATAGCACTAGACATCAACAATCCGCCGACAAATCCTCCACCAGGTGTATAATGTCCTGCAAAAAAGATATGAATGGAGAAGAGAAAAATAATGAAAAATACTACTTTCGTGGTCGTTTGAATAATTAAATCATTCGTTTTCAACTTTTTCTATCTCCTTTCTTTTTTGCTAGACGCAGTGTAATCATTCCTATAATTCCTAGAGAAGCAATTGTTAACACACTTATTTCAAATAAAGTATCAAATCCACGGTAATCTACTAAAATAACGTTTACGATATTTCCGCCACCAGCTTCTGAGTAAACAGTTTCCTTATAATAATCTGCTATAGAAGGAATAAGCTTTTGAGAATGAGAAGAGATAGCGATCAATGTAACCATTACACCTACTCCAAGAGCGATAAGGAAGTTTCCAAGTCGGAAACCTCTATCTTCTTTTCCTTTTTCATGCTTGTCCATTTTAGGCAAATGATAAAATGCCCCTAAAAATAATGCTACTGAAACTGTTTCAATTACTAATTGTGTTAAAGCAAGATCAGGAGCCTTAAAGATGATGTAGAATAAAGCAACCGTGTATCCTACTGCTCCTAGTGCAATTATCGCTGTAAGTCTTGATTTCGTAACCAAAATTGTAATAGTTCCGACGATTAATATAATTGAAATAAGTATCTCAAAGAAACGAATTGGTGCTAAGTTTTCAAAACTAATTACAAATGCATCTTCAAACCACATTGTACCTGCGAGTAATAGGATGATCGCAGCAAACATAAAGACAAAATAAGAACGAATAGAACCTGTCATATACATGGATGAAAAGCGATGAGCTCCTCCATCTGCAAGTCGCATTATTCCTTCATACATATTGTTTAAAGTGAATTTTGATGGCAACTTTTCGTAAACTGGAGTCCATTTTGGTATGGTTTTATAGAATAAGAAACCAACTAAAAAGATACCAAGTGTCATGTATAAAGCAGGCGAGTTAAAACCATGCCAAGCTTTTATTGTAAAGCCTACTTCCGCAGGAACTTTGTATGCTAAAGGTTGAATAGCAGCTACCGCCGGTTTAATAAACGTAGTACCAATAAAATTTGGAACAAAGAAAATAACTATAACAAGAGTTGCTAGTATACCTGGTGAAACTAGCATTCCAATTGGAGCTTCGTGAGCTGCTTTAGGTAATTGTTCCGGTTTATGTTTCCCACGGAATGTATGAAAAACAAAATAAAGACTATAAACAAATGTAAATACACTAGCGATCCATGCGATAATTGGAATCAATATGCCCCAAGTATCGAATGCATACAGGTCGAAATGCTGTAACTCTAAAGTAGCGTCCAAGAACATTTCCTTGCTTAAAAATCCATTAAAAGGTGGAACTCCTGCCATTGATAAGCTCCCGATTAATGCAATCGTAAAACTGATTGGCATTAAACTCATGAGTCCACCAAGTTTTCGGATATCTCTTGTACCTGTTTCATGATCAATAATACCTGCAATCATGAATAAGCTCCCTTTAAATGTAGCGTGATTAATTAGATGGAAGATTGCCGCAAAGGTTGCAAATGTAAATGTAGCAACTAAGTCACCCGTAACATGATAAGCGACAGAACCGATTCCAAGTAAAGACATGATTAGACCAAGTTGACTGACAGTTGAAAAAGCAAGTATCGCTTTTAGATCCGTTTGTTTGACAGCAAAGAAGGAACCCCATAATAATGTGATGATACCTACTCCGGTAACAAGCCATATCCAAACTTCGGATAGAGCAAAGATCGGAGTAAATCTTGCTACTAAATATAAGCCTGCTTTTACCATCGTAGCAGAATGCAGATACGCACTGACTGGAGTTGGTGCTTCCATTGCATCAGGTAACCAAATATAAAATGGGAACTGAGCTGACTTTGTAAATGCCCCAAGTAAAACGAGTACAAGTGCCCAAACAAATAGATCCTGACTAACTAGAGCAGGTGCTTGTTCAATTAGCTCACGAATTGAAAATGTTTCTCCGATAATGCCAAGAATCAAGAAGCCTCCTAGCATCATTAATCCACCGAAAACAGTAATCATCATGGATTTAAGAGCACCAAATCGAGAACGATCTTTCGTATACCAATATCCAATAAGAAGAAAAGAAGATATGGACGTTAATTCCCAAAAGAAATACAAACTTATTAGATGATCTGACTGAACAACTCCGAGCATAGCAGTCATAAACATTAATAAATAAACGTAAAAATTGCCAAGCTTTTCTTTTTTCTTGTTCATATAAAAGATGGAGTAAAGAACAACAAGTGCTCCTATTCCTGTAATTAACAACGAAAAAAGCAAGCTTAACCCGTCTAAATAAGAGATAAAGGATATCTCGAGTGACGGTATCCAAGGGAGCTCCTCCATATAAGTGGATCCCTTCATAATAGAAGGTATGTAGGTTGCATAAAAACAAACAAGTGCAACGGGTACAAGTAATACAAACCAGCCGGTATGTATAGTAGGAACCCTTTTAAATAACAAAGGGATCACAAGTGCAACAATGACGGGTGCGAATATTGCAAAAACTAAGGACAAAGGAATCCTCCTTTCCAAGCTATGTATTTAAAATGCATCCCTAAAATTATAACGTAAATGTATAGTAATTGCATTGATGAAAAATAGATATCTACTTGCAGAATATACCTTTTCTTCGATATGATACAAAAGTATGGATACTAGAATAAGAGGAGAAGCTATGAAGAACCCATATGTGTTTGGATTTTTACCACTCATCACTATTTTGTTATTTAGTTTATCTTTTTCTATTTTTACAATGAACAAAGCGATAGATCTTTTTAAAGTAATTGGTGTTTATAGTGGGATGAGAGAGTTTTTATCCGATTTGGAATTGAAACTGTTCTTAGTTATTATCCTAGCACTTATTTATTTTATGCTTTTTTCTGCACTTAAGTTGATTGCTGAAACAATACATGAGATTGGGATGTTGTTTTTCTCAAAAGATTTAGAAGGTAAGACTATTTCTCAAGCACGTGGTGGATACGTCATTTTTTTTATTGGATCATTTATTTCAGCAATCGGTTTTCAATCTCTTCAAATATTGCTCATCATTTTTTTAGCTACAGCTTTTGTTTATTTTGTATACGTCATATTCAAATTAAGCAGTTCAATGAGCATGATGGGGACGGTAGGGTTAATAATGTTCGAGTTTATGGTATGGAGTCTATTTTTAACATTAGTCATCTATGTGACGATTAAACTTTATAATGGAATAGTGGCAAGTTTACCATTTTTATAATTGTCACAAAATCGCTAGTTTATGAGGAATAATTATACATTTAAAGTTACTAAGCGGCATAACGAGACCAATTCATTCTTTACCGAGACCAATTGAAGCCAATTGAAAACTAATTAGCAAGAAACCGAGACCAAATAAAAAAAGAAGAGTCATCTCCATTTGGAGATGACTCTTTTCTATTTCTCTCTCATAATTTTGTTAAAAATAGAATGATGAATTTTTCTAGATTCGATTGATTTCATATTTTTAGGCATGTCATAGCCAATCCATACTGCTGAGGTATATGTATCTGTTAACCCAGCAATCCAATAATCATAAAAGTCATTCGTAGTTCCAGTTTTAGCGCCAACGTAGGTAGCAGGAATAGAGATTCCTTTTCCAGTTCCATTTTGCACTACATCGGAAAGTAATCCCCTCATAGTTTGAACTGTTTTAGGTGACCAAACCTCTGTTTTTTCTTCATTCCATTCATATAAAATGTTTCCCTTTTTATCTGTAACTTTTCGAATGGCATGAGCAGGCTTATACATGCCATCAATAAAGCTGCTATAAGCATCGGCCATTTCTAATACTGTAACGCCATGTGTTAATCCACCAAGTGCGGCAGCATAAGTATGATCTTCATTCGTTAAATGATTAAATTGGAATGGCTCTAGTTTTGCAAATGCATTATCTATTCCAACGGTTTCTAATAACCGTACTGCAGGAGTATTGTGACTGAAGCGAAAAGCTTGCTTAATCGTTACATTCCCGTACAGTGCGCCTCCATAGTTTTGAGGACAGTATGAGCCAATACAAAGTTTCCCGCCATTTATCGAGTTATTAGGAGTTAATGTAGTTGTTTCAAAAACTGGTGCGTACACAAGTAATGATTTTAATGCTGATCCCGGTTGTCTAACTGCTTGATACGCACGATGAAAATCAAATTTTTTATACTCTTTACCTCCGTATAAACTGATGATTTCTCGTGTTTCGTTATTAATGACAACCGAAGCAGCCTGTAAATCAGGCGTTTTAACTAATAGTTTATTTACGTACTTTTCATCGTCTAGTTGTTTCGACGGATCAAGAGCTGTATAAATTGTCACTCCTTGTGCTATCACTTCATTCACTTTAGTTTGAAGTTCATTTTCTAATAAGAGCTTTTGCTGTTCATTTTGGGCAGTTGCTATTTTCTCGGAAAAACCTTCTTTTGATGCAACTAAATTCTTCAACTCTTCTAAAACATAAGTGCTATAGGTAGGGTACAGCTGTTTTTTTGTTTTTGTCTTCAGGACGATTGGTTCAGCCTTTATTGCTTCTCCACTTTCCTTTGGTATTTTTCCGTTTTTCACTAGGACATCTATAAGTAATTCCTGTCTTTTCTTTGTTGCATCAAAATTATCTATAGGATCGTAGATTGTTGGATTGTTTGGAATCGCACTAATAAAGGCAAGTTCTGCATCTGACAACTCGTGTAATGGTCTTCCAAAATAATAAGTTGCAGCAGCTCCAATACCATAGACCTGATTACTAAAATATATTTCATTTAAATAATTCGTTAATATTTCATCTTTTGTAGCTTGCTTTTCCATTTCATATGCATAAATAAGCTCCGTCACTTTTCGTTCATACGTTTTCTCAGTAGATAAATATCGTATTCTTACTAATTGTTGCGTAATTGTACTAGCACCTTGTTCTTTTGCATTGGCAGAAGCATTGGCAAAAACAGCTCGGAATATTGCGCTAAAATTAAATCCAATATGATTGTAAAATTCTACATCCTCGCTTTGAATGAACAACTCTTGTACAAATAAAGGTATTGACTCAAGCGGTAGGGGGTCTCTCCATTCCACGTAATCCTCTGAAAAGATTTGTTCATTTTCGTCTAACAATACAACTGGTGAAGACAGGGGAGGGGTTGATAATTGAATGGATTGTTTTAAATCATCTTGAAAAGAAGACGCGGACAATATTTCTGCATGGATAAAGGATGTCAACATCCATATTAAAGGGAAACATAATAAAATAAGGAGAAACCCTATTACTTGTCGCATTTGTTGCACTCCAGTTCTTATAATCTAATAAAAAGAATAGCACACTTTCTATTGGAAAGTGTGCTCATTTTTAATTTGTTTGTTTAGCGTGAAGTTCTTCTTCCAATAAAACATCTTCAAAGTCTTGAACTGGTTTTTTTCTCGCAAAGTAGATGATTAAATAGCCACATAAAAACAGTGACCCTGTTACATAGAAAACGGAAGATATACCAATGTATCCACTGATGAATCCACCAAACATCGGACCAATAATATTGCCTAAAAAGCGGAAGCTTGTGTTATAGCCCATTAGTTCACCTTGTACTTCAATAGGGGCTTCTCTTCTTATCAAGGCAGTTGTAACAGGTATCAACCCACCTGATGCAATACCAAAAAGGAAGCGTAGTATGATTAATTGCCATAAATCCGTTACCCATGCTTGTGGGACAATGAAAATTAAGGCCAATATCAGCAAAATAGATAATATTTTTTCGTATCCGTGGGTATCCCCTAGTTTTCCCCATGTTCTAGCAAATAGCAAACTGCCGACTCCTGTAGCACTGAAGGTGACTCCTGCAAGTAGTGCAACTTCAGTTGAATTGGTCAGATGCGATACATATAAGGACAAAAGAGGCTGGATACTAAACAAACCTATTTGTATAAGAGAAGTAATCATTAAAACGTTTAATATGAGGCGATGATGAAAAATTCCCGAAATTACTGTTTTTCTAGAATATTCATGATCTCCTTTTTTCTTTTCTCTTCTTATTTCATGTACGCCAAAAATAACGAGTAACGCAGCAATTGATACAGCACTGGAAGTAATAATAAACGTATATTGAAAGCCGAATGTATCCGCTAGAAATCCTCCGAATATAGGTCCAAATAATGTACCAGAAACACTTCCCATTTGAAGAGTTCCCATTGTTTTACCTGCAATTTTTTTAGGAGTCTGGGAGCTAATAAAAGCCAATGATGTAGGGATGAAACCAGTAACGACTCCCATAAATAATCGAAGAACAAAAAATGCTTCAACAGAAGAAACAAATCCCATTAATAAAACACTGATAGCAATACCGAAGCCATTAATAATTAAAATAGGCTTGTACCCATATTTATCAGCAATTCTTCCCCAAATCGGAGACATTAAAAAGGCCGATACGAATGTTGCCCCGAACACAAGACCAGACCATTTTTGAACATAGGCATCCGAAAAGTCTCCCATTGTGTTGATGTACAAAGATAAAAAGGGCATAATCATTGTCATTGTTCCAGATACTAAAAAGTTAGAAAACCACATAATAATAAAGTTTCTTTTTTGTACGCTCATCCAAATCCCTTCTTTCTATTTGTTGCGTACCTTCTCAAAAAAATAGTTAAGTAATTACTTTATTTAAAAACTTTCAAGACTCCAAGCACCAGCCACTCAATGTCAAATGTGCAAGCTTGTGCTTTTCTTTTACCCATTATAGGTTATTTTGTGTAGCGAATAAAGTTAGATACTTTGTCACTGAAAATGACTTTTCAATATGTTAGAATTATTTGGGGTGAATAAACTGTGAAAAAGATTATTTTTTTATTATTAATAAGCGCTGTTTTGATAGTAGGGGCATGCGGTGACAAAAAGGTAGTTAATACAGAAACGGAAAATACAACAACGGAAAATACAACAACGGAAAATGAAGGAGACAAAATTATGTATCCACAACTTTCAACAGAAGTTGCTTCAAATGAAGCTTTAGTTATTATGAATACATCAAAGGGACCTATTAAAATTAAATTATTCCCTGAACTTGCACCTAAAACGGTTGAAAACTTTTTAACTCACGCTGAAGAGGGCTATTATGATGGTCTTATTTTTCACCGAGTGATCGAAGACTTCATGATTCAAGGGGGAGACCCAACAGGTACTGGTATGGGTGGAGAAAGTATTTACGGTGAAGAATTCGAAGATGAGTTTTCGATGAACCTGTTTAACTTAAGAGGAGCATTATCGATGGCTAATGCTGGACCTAATACAAATGGAAGTCAATTTTTCATTGTACAAGCATCAAGTGCTCAAGCAGAGGCTAAACAATTAGAAGACGGTGGATGGCCAGCAGAAATTGCAGCTGCGTATGAGAAAAATGGCGGAACTCCACACTTAGATCAAAAACATACCGTTTTTGGACAAGTTATAGAAGGTATGGAGATCGTTGACCAAATTGCAGTTGTAGAAAAAGATGAAAATGACAAGCCACTAGAAGACATTACGATAGATTCTATTGAAATCGTACAAAAATAAATAGGGAAGTGTTTAGATGTTGCAGTTTTTACAACTAGGTTTTTTATATTTATATTTTCCGGAAGATAAAACGGAGTATATTCCAGTGGTTATTGAATTAGTTGTTTTAGTTATTCTATGTATTTTTGTTTTTAGATGGTTAAAAAGAAAATCGATTAAAGACGCAGCGAAAGCAAAAGAGTTAGAAGAGAGAATTATGCAGGCAAAGAAGGAACAACTGGATAAGTAACTTAATACAAATAAAAACGCCTTTTATAAGGCTGTTTTAGATTATTGACAAAAAGTATTGTGAGGGTTGTCCTTCCAATACCTTTTGTCATTTTTTATGTTTTTAATAGTTAAACACAGGATCTGATACTTCAGGATTGTTATTATATAGTATTGATGAGTGTTTTGCTTATAAAGCATCCAGTTTATTGGAACGGAGGGCGGCGACTCCAGCGGGACAAGCGCGTCCAGGTGAGACCCCACAGGAGCTTGCGACGAGGAGGCTCACGGACCGCCCGCGGAAAGCGTCCGTCCGCAGTGGAAATCAAGGATATACGATATTATTTATCAGTGAAAAAAAGACAGTAGACAAACTCGAGAATCTTCAAGTTTATCTACTGTCTGAAACAGCTATACAATGGCTGTTTTATTTGAATTATTTAAGAAAGTGCTTTAATAAATCGTGCAACTCCATCTTCTAAAGTATGTCTTGGACAAGCTACGTTCATTCTTAAAAAGCCTTCTCCCGTTTTTCCGTATTTCGTACCTGGCTCAAGGGCTAACTTACCTTTTGTTAAAAGCAAGTCCATAATCTCTTTTTCTGATAACCCTGTATCTCGATAATCTATCCATAAAAGATAAGTTGCCTCAGGTTTAGACACTTTTATTCCTTTTAACTTGTTCGTTAATTGTTCTACTACATAATCCATATTGGAGGATACAACCTCTAGTAATTCCTCCAGCCAAGGCTCCCCATGTTCGTATGCTGCTTGAAAAGCAGTCAGTGAAAATATATTTAGTTCCATTTGTCCACGTTCTAAGGCTTGATTCTCTAGGATTTTTCTTTTTTGTTGGTCTGGCACTATAATTGTAGCTGCTTGAATTCCCGCTAAGTTAAATGTTTTAGTTGGTGCAAAGAAAGTAATAATATTATTAACATTTTCCGCTACCGAAAGAATGGGTATATGCTTGTTTGGCTTAAAAACTATATCTGCATGGATTTCATCAGATATTATAAGTACATTATATCTTTCGCATAAAGCTGCAATTTTAGTTAAATCTTCTTTGGTCCACACTTTTCCACCTGGATTGTGGGGACTACAAAGAATAAAAGCTTTAACACCAGATGAAAGCTTTTGCTCAAAGTCATCGAAATCGATTTCAAATGAACTATTAATCTCCATGAGATCACAAGTCTCTACAATACGACCAAGTCGTGTAGGTACATGATTAAATGGTGGGTACACTGGAGAATGTATTAAGATTTTATCTCCTACTTCGGTAAAAGCATCTAATACAGAAGCCATCGCAGGTATTACACCTTGTTGAAAGAATATCCATTTACTTTCTATTTTTAATTGATGTTTTTTTTCCAACCAATTTGTAAGTGCAAGTTTTGTTTCTTCGGGTACAATGTTGTATCCAAAAACTGGGTGTTCTAATCTCTTATGTAATGCATCGATAATAGTGGAAGGGATAGCAAAGTCCATATCTGCAATCCACATAGGAAGCACGTCGGATGCATCTGGAATGGAATATATTTGTTCTAGCAAGTCCCACTTAGTAGAATGTGTATTACGTCTTTCAAAAACGGTAGAAAAATCAGGCAAATTAATTACCCCTTTCAATTTGTAATTATTATGTTATTATAACCCTAACTAATAAAAACTAGTAAGGTGAAAATATATGGACACAATTGAAATGAATCGAAAAGCACTTTGGACATTACAAGAATGGGACCCATTTAATATAGGTGTTGATAGTTATGACGCCGAAGCTGCTGATGTAGTTGCAGATCTTCAAAGTATTGACCATCCTTCTGAGTTGGCCAAAAGAATACAAACCATTTATGAACATTCTTTTGAACAGTGGATACCACTTGAAAAGTGTGTAGAAGTTTCATATAAATTGATTGCATTAAAATATGAAATGAAATGTATTATTTAAGTATAGTAGTTATCGTGAAACAAAAAAAGCTTTCGGTTAAAAAACCGAAAGCTTTTATTCGTTTTGTAAGCCATCTAATAGGTTAGATGCTGGTACTTCTAATGCATTTGAAAGTTTCAATAATGTTTGAACAGATGGAGTTTCACTTCCCGCTTCATAAGCCTCTAACTTTGATGCTCCTATAGTAGCCTTATGGGCAAGCTGTTCTAAAGAAATATTTCGTTCTTCCCTCAGTTGACGTAATTGTATGTGAAGTTCTTGTTTCATAGTTACATCCATCCTTTCAAAGAAGTAATAAGTATAACTATATTATAGCACAAACATTTTAGAACAACATTTTTGAGATAGCCTATAAAAAATTTTTAGACAAATAATTTCATTACTCCCTGAATGAAGACGATAATAATTGCTATTGGAGCGGCAAAACGCACGATAAAACGCCATGTATTCAATAGAAATTGATTTACCTTCAAGTCATTTTGTAACTCAGATTTGGTAAGGACATAACCCGCAAATAAAGAGGTAAACAATGCTCCTAATGGTAGCCCAAAGCTACTTGTTAAAAAGTCCGCAAAATCAAAAATGGACATTCCTAAAATGTGACTATCAGAAAGAATCCCAAAAGACAACGCACTCGGAATACCTATTAGAAAGATTAGGACTCCATATACCCATGCAGCTCGTTTCCTACGTTCATATTTTGACTTAATACCGATGGATACAACAATCTCTAACATGCTGATTGATGAAGTTAACGTAGCAAAAAGCAACAAAACGAAAAATAGTATTAAGAAAAATTGTCCAAATATTATTTGCTCGAAAACAGCAGGTAAAATGATGAAAACTAGACCCGGTCCTTCATTTGGTGAGAATCCAAGAGCAAAAACAGCAGGGAAGATAACAAGTCCAGCCATAATGGATACACCGATATTGAGAAGTGAGACACTTAGTGCTGAATTGCCTAATCTAGTCTCTTTTGGCAAATAAGACGCATAAGTAATCATTGCGGAAACACCTACGCTTAAGGAGAAAAAGGCTTGCCCTAATGCCAGTAGAGCTGTCTCCCATGTGAAATAAGACCAGTCAGGAACGAATAAAAATTTAACTCCTTCCATTGCACCTTCCAAAGTTAAAGAGCGAACTGCTAAAACTAAAAAGAATATTAAAAGAAGAGGCATCATCCATTTACTAGCCTTCTCAATTCCTCCCTGGATTCCACCCGATACAATCCATATTGTTAGAAAGATAAAGGCACCTTGTCCGACTATAACTTCCCATGGATTTGAAATGACACTATTAAACAAATCCTCATAGAAGGTCTCGTTTGTTCCGTTCAAGCTAAATGTGAGAGCTCTTATTAAATAAGATAATATCCATCCCCCAACTACACTATAAAAAGATAGAATAATAATAGAAAAGAAAAACCCAGCCCATCCAATTACAAACCATGGTTTCCTAGGAGCAAGTTTTTTAAAACTAGTCACTGCATCTGCTTGACCTTTTCTTCCTATAATGAATTCTGCTAATAAAATCGGTAGACCAATTAATAAAGTACACAAGATAAATAGTAAGACGAATACGCTTCCACCATTCGTTCCGGCCATATATGGAAATTTCCAAATAGCACCTAAGCCAATTGCACTTCCAGCCGCTGCTAATACAAATCCGATTTTAGATCCAAAATGATCTCGCTTTGCCAAAATAATTCCTCCTTTTTTACAACTGTCTTATTGTACATGAGGTTTACAAGAAAATGTAGACAAACAAATGAAACATTCGTGAAATATCTTTCGTATCATCAATACATAGAGAGCGAGGGGGAGCAATGTCCGAAAATGAAATAATCGAGCGAGCGCAGCAAGGAGACAAAGCTGCATATACAGCTCTTATTCAAAAACATCACCGAACAGTTGAAAAGTTTGCTTTTCAATGTGGTGTCAAAGTGAACGATATTCCTGATGTCACTCAGGAAGTGTTTGTAAAGCTTTACCGTTTTTTACATCAATTTAAACGCGAACGGTTTACAACATGGCTCTACAAAATAACTTTAAATGCTACAAGAGACTATTATCGTAAGGAAACAAAAGAAATAGAAAAGGAAAAAAAGCTAAATCATCATAATATGAATATCTCCACTAAGTCCACGGAAGATCGTATATTACTATTTGAAGAAGACAAGGAGTTGCATCAAGCAATTCAATCACTAGATATAAAATATCAGCATCCAATAATTTTATTTTATTTTCATGATTTATCGTACGAACAAATTGCTGATATATTAAGTGTTCCGATAACTACAGTAAAAACAAGATTACTACGAGCAAAAAGCCAACTAAAAAACCTACTTTCATCGAATGGAGGTGCCAAGCATGGACGATAAGCAGCTTGAGGAACGATTGGACTTATTAAAAACATCATACGATAGAGTTCCATCGAGTATTGACACGGATGAAATTCTAAATAAAATCGAATTGGAAAAAGTAGAACCTCTAAGCAAGAATAAAACTACTAAATCAAAATGGCAAAAAGTTGCGGAATTGGCTGTTAGTATTGCAAGTATATTAATTATTGGAATACTAGGAGCAACATTTTTATTAGAAGACGAAACGAGACAAGGGAAAGAGATACAGAATGAGGAATCGAAAGCCTTTCTAGAGAAATTGAAAAAGAATTATCCAATAGAGAGAAAAAAACGTCGTGAAATGCTGAACCTATCAGAAGAGGAGTTTTCTCAAATAGAATTTATTAGGTCTGCGGATATGAATTTTCAGCATTACACGGATGATAGGTCTAGCCCTTTTATTGATGGAACTATTTATACCGACTTAGATGAACGGTATGAGGAAATTATGAATAATTTAAAACTACCATCTGAGATGGTTAAAGAAATTCACCAAGGAAAGAAATTAAATAAAGCAGAAACAGTAAGTTTTTTAAATGAATATTACTTAAAAATCAATAATTTTAGGACGTATGCAAATGAAAAACTAAATGAGTACAAAGAGGAGCTATCCATTTACAAAGTAGAAGGCCACTATAGTATAAATGAAATCATTGAAAATGAACCTTTCCTTCCAGAGGAATTTAATAATTTAAGATATATTGCACATAATCAGGGTCTTCAATTAAAAATAATGGAGGATGGAATTGATCTTACTTTTCGTATCGATCTTACACTTACTCCCACATTGTTTTCAGGCAATTTAAATTCAATAGCTGATGGTTATTTGCAAATGATGGCATTTGAGCCATTTACTTATGCATGGGAATTAATATTTCCGATGAATGATACATTTGTTGTATTGAAGAATATGGAGAACTATTTGCTGGATGATTATATAAACAATAATTTTGGAGACTCCAAAATGGAATCGTATTACACGAGCGTGTTCTATTTTTTAGTAAAAGGGACGAAAGAGAATCCAGTTTTCGATAAAAAGGGTATTGTAAAAGATGAATATAGAGAACTATGGAGATTAATGACTCAAACTAATGGTAACTCCCCATTTCCATATTTATTAATTCCAATAGTCAATGAATTTGAAAAGACAGGATGGACAAAATCTGAAGAATGGAATAATTTCTCATACGCTCATATCGAAGATGCTCTTCACCTTGCGAAAAACGGGGATATAGAAAAATTTATGCCAAATTTAATAACAAAAGATCAAGTTGTGAATCATGATTTTTTACAGCGAATTCATGTCCTATATAAATCATTTGCAGCAACTCACGATCAAACAGTATTGAAAGATGCAACTCCGGAAGAGATTGTTAGTCTATATTATTATTGCTCACTGATGGAGGATTATGAAACAAAGTACGAGTTGTATATAAAAGATGATTCGTACGTTCAAATACCAAAAGAAGAATATATGAAGGGTACACATCAAAAAATAACAGATATTCGGAAGGAGTTCTCATCACTACACTTTGAACAACGATCGGATAAAGAGGGATATGTAATCATAACAATGGCTCCGGAACGTACAATTCACTTAGAAGAGCCAGTAGTTGGCTTTAGTATTATCCAAACTGAAAATGGCTGGCGAGCAGCTTTTATGCCTACTCAGTGATTTTTGCTTGCTCTCTTTCTATTATGTTATAATTTAACATGACCATAAGGGTAGATGCGCATAAGAGAAATCGGGAGTGAACAAAATGAATAATGAAAATAAGGTAGGAGATGTTGTCACAGGTAAAGTTACTGGAATTCAACCATATGGAGCGTTTGTTAGTTTAGACGAAAATACACAAGGTCTCGTGCATATTTCTGAAATTACTTACGGCTATGTAAAAGAAGTCGGTGAATTTTTAACTGTAGGCCAAGAAGTAGAAGTGAAAATCTTAGAAGTGGATAGTGAATCTGGTAAAATCAGCTTGTCTATACGTGAACTACAAGAAAAACCTACTATTTCTAAAAAAGATGATAAACCAAGGAAATCTTTACAAGCTCGTGTTGATGAACATGATGAAGAAGGATTTAATACATTAAAAGAAAAGCTTGCAGAATGGATTAATCAGTCCGTTCAATAAATGAAAAGGTGACTCCTAAATGTTGTGAATTCACAGCTTTAAGAGTCACCTTTTTAATTATTCAAACTTATAGTTTCATTTTTCTGCGACGGTATTGTAAGTTTTGACGGCTCATTCCTAATGCTTCTGCAGCTTTTGTTACATTGCCATCATATTTATCTAGAGCTTTTTGTAAATAATATCTTTCCGCTTCACGCAAATATTCTTCCAAAGGCAACAAATCTTTTTCAGCAGTGAATACAAAATCCTCTGCTTTCTTTGAGGATTCATTGAAATCCTGTACTTTCAACTTAAAGTGAAGTGGGAGCATATCAAACTTAAGCACCTGCTCAGTAGTAATCATCGAGCTGATTTCATCTAAAAGAAGTTCAAGCTCTTTTAAATTTCCTGGCCATTCATACGTTAAAAATGCTTGAATGACATCATCTTCAATTTTATTGATCGTCGAGCCATACAGATTAAGATATCGATTAAAATAATCATTCATAAAAGGTAAAATATCCTCTGTGCGCTGACGGAGTGGTGGAATTGTAATAGTCACAGTTGCAAAATAGTAATACAATTCTTTGTTTAATTTATCCTTTGCTATTAAATCTACTGGATCTTCACCAATGCTTGCGATGAATAAATTATTTCCGTCTTTATTTGAATTTAAAATATCTAAAAGCTGTTTTTGCAATTCGAGGGATAATAAATCGATTCTTTCACAAAATATTGTACAGTTTGAGATATGTTCAAGTTCTTTTTTAAATTTATTAATTAAGTGAATATCTGAACTATGGCAAAATAGGGAAACAAATTGATTATTAGCTGGAGAGAGCTGATTGTGAATTCCTTCTGCTATTAAATCTTTGCCAGTACCAGCTTCTCCGATTAATAATACAGGCATTCGAACATGGGCTGCTTTTATAGAACGCTCCAATACTGCTTGCATGGCAGGAGAAACAGCTGTAATGGTAGAAAGGGTGATTTGTTCGTTGTACCTTTTTAATGGTTGATAAATTAATCGTTCAAGTGCAGTGATATCTCTAGAAAATTCAACTGCTCCGATAAGTTCATTATCATCCAAAACAGGGTATGTATCATTTATAGTCGTTATTTCTTGCCCATTACGATTCCAGTATGTTTGTTTAACGCGTAATACAGGTTTTCCACTATGGAGGACTTTTAATAACGTACTTTCATGCTGTTCAAATTGAAAAAGTTCCAAAATGGAACGGTCTTCAACGTCTACAGAATTTAAGCCCTCGATTTCTTTCATTTTTTCATTATAAATGACTGTTTTTCCTGTTGTATCAACTGCGTGGATGCCGATAGCTACTTGTTCGGCAGCAAATTTATAAAAAGGAAAAAGCTTTTCATTTTTCTCACTCACACGGCTCACCTCAAAAAAAATTTTAACATTTTAGAATTTAACACTTGAAAAACGCAACAATCTTTTGCATTATTATATATGTAAACGGATTAAAAGAGCAAATAATTTTTGCACTAAAATAATTTGCACTAAATTTAAAGGAGGATTTTTCCATGATAGATTATAAACACGAAGCATTTACAGACTTCTCTAAAGAAGAAAACAAAAAAGCGATTAAAGAAGGCTATAAAGTAGTTGAAGGTTACCTTGGAAATGAGTTCCCATTGATCGTTGGTGGGGAAAGAATTACAACAGAAGGTAAAATCACTTCTTATAACCCAGCAAATAAAGAGCAAGTAGTAGGTGTTGTTTCTAAAGCAACTCAAGAAATAGCAGCTAAAGCAATGCAAATAGCAGATGAAGCATTTAATACTTGGAAAAAAGTAAAACCTGAAGTACGTGCAGATGTACTTTTCAAAGCAGCAGCTATTATTCGCCGTCGCAAATTTGAGTTTTCTGCTCTTTTATCTAAAGAAGCGGGTAAAACTTGGGTTGAGGCTGATGTAGAAGTAGCAGAAGGAATTGACTTCTTAGAGTATTATGGCCGTGAAATGCTACGTTTAAAAGATGGAGCACCAGTAGAAAGCCGTCCAGGCGAATATAACCGTTATGACTACATTCCATTAGGTGTAGCAGTAGTTATTTCTCCATGGAACTTCCCATTTGCAATTATGGCAGGTACTACAGTTGCAGCGGTGGTAGCAGGTAACACAGTACTATTAAAACCAGCTTCAACAACTCCAGTTGTTTCTTACAAATTTGTTGAAGTATTAGAAGAAGCAGGTTTGCCAGCAGGTGTAGTAAACTTCATCCCTGGTTCTGGTGCGGAAATCGGTGACTTCTTAGTTGAACACCCACGTACTCGTTTAATCAGCTTCACAGGTTCTCGTGATGTTGGTCTAGGAATCGTTGAAAAATCATCAAAATTGGCTCCAGGTCAAATCTGGATCAAACGTTCTATCCTTGAAATGGGTGGTAAAGATACAATCGTTGTAGACAAAGAAGCTGACTTAGAATTAGCTGCTCAATCTATCGTGAAATCTGCTTTTGGATTTAGTGGTCAAAAATGTTCTGCTTGTTCACGTGCAGTAATCGTAGAAGATGTATACGATCAAGTAGTAAGCCGTGTAGAAGAGTTAACAAACAACTTAACTGTTGGTGTTCCTGATAATGATGAGCACTTTGTTGGTCCAGTTATCGATGGAGGTTCATTCAAGAAAATTATGAGCTACATCGAAATTGGTAAAGGCGAAGGACGTTTAGTTACAGGTGGTACTGGTGACGATTCAAAAGGATTCTTCATCCAACCAACAGTAATAGCTGACCTATCTCCAACAGCTCGTATTATGCAAGAAGAAATCTTTGGACCAGTTGTAGGTCTTACAAAAGCTAAAGATTTTGACGAAGCAATCGAAATTGCTAACAACACTGAATATGGTTTAACAGGTGCTGTTATTACAAATAACCGTATGAACTTAGAAAAAGCTCGCGAAGATTTCCACGTTGGTAACCTTTACTTCAACCGTGGATGTACAGGTGCGATTGTTGGATACCAACCATTCGGTGGATTCAATATGTCAGGTACAGATTCAAAAGCAGGTGGTCCTGACTATATCGGACTTCATATGCAAGCAAAAACAACTTCTGAAATGCTTTAATTTTTACGGGTAGACTCACCTTAATGTGAGTCTACCTACTATTTGAAGAGAAGGAGAGTATCTAATGACAATTTCACATGAGATCATTGAACAAACAAATAAATTTGGTGCGAATAATTATAATCCACTTCCAATCGTTGTATCGGAAGCGGAAGGTGTTTGGGTAAAGGATCCAGAGGGTAATAAATTTATGGATATGCTTTCTGCTTATTCTGCAGTAAACCAAGGCCATCGTCATCCAAAAATTATTCAAGCTTTAAAAGATCAAGCTGACCGTGTTACTTTAACTTCTCGTGCATTCCATAATGATCAATTAGGACCATGGTATGAAAAAGTAAGTCAATTAACAGGTAAAGATATGGTATTACCAATGAATACTGGAGCTGAAGCTGTTGAAACAGCATTCAAGGCCGCACGTAGATGGGCTTACGATGTAAAAGGTGTAGAAACGGATAAAGCAGAAGTGATTGCATGTAATGGTAACTTCCATGGTCGTACAATGGGAGCTGTTTCTTTATCATCAGACCCTGAATACAAACGTGGATTTGGACCAATGCTTCCAGGTATCAAATTAATACCTTATGGTGATTTAGAAGCACTTAAAGCTGCAATTACACCAAATACTGCTGCATTCTTAATCGAACCAATTCAAGGTGAAGCTGGAATCATTATTCCTCCAGTAGGATTTATGAAAGCTGCACGTGAATTATGTCGCGAAAACAATGTATTGTTTATTGCGGACGAAATTCAAGCAGGTCTTTGCCGTACTGGTAAGATGTTTGCTTGTGAGTGGGAAGACGTAGAGCCAGATATGTACATCTTAGGTAAAGCATTAGGAGGCGGGGTATTCCCAATTTCATGTATCGTTGCTAACAGCGATGTACTAAGCGTATTTAACCCAGGTTCACATGGTTCGACTTTTGGTGGTAACCCAATGGCATGTGCTGTTTCTCTTGCTGCTCTTGATGTATTAGTTGACGAAAAATTAGCTGATCGTTCACTTGAACTTGGAGAATATTTTGTTAATGCATTAAATGAAATTGATCATCCTTCTATTAAAGAAGTTCGCGGACGTGGGTTATTTATTGGTATGGAGTTAACGGAAGAAGCTCGTCCATATTGTGAAGCTTTGAAAGAACTAGGATTATTATGTAAAGAAACACATGATACAGTAATTCGTTTTGCACCACCTCTAATTATTTCAAAAGAAGAGTTAGACTGGGCAATTGAAAGAATTAAAAAAGTATTTACAAAATAATAATTTATAGACAAATTTCTACAACTATATGTTACAATTGTTCCGAAGAAATCATTATGAATTAAAGAGGCGAAATATCAAATGGCTGATAATTTAAACCTGTTCACATCAACACAGGCTGTAATTCACGAAGCTTTGCAAAAATTAGGGTATGACGAAGCAATGTATGAACTACTTAAAGAACCACTTAGAATGTTGGAAGTACGTATCCCGGTTAAAATGGATGACAATACAGTAAAAGTTTTCACTGGATACCGTGCGCAACATAATGATGCTGTAGGTCCTACTAAAGGTGGAGTTCGATTCCATCCTGGTGTAACTCCTGACGAGATGAAAGCTCTTTCTATGTGGATGACTTTGAAAGCTGGAATTGTTGATCTTCCTTATGGCGGTGGTAAAGGTGGAGTTGTATGTGACCCACGTGAAATGTCTATGGGAGAAATTGAACGTTTAAGCCGTGGATACGTTAGAGCTGTTGGCCAAATCGTTGGACCAACAAAAGATATCCCAGCGCCAGACGTTTTTACAAATGCTCAAATTATGGCTTGGATGATGGATGAATATAGTCGTATGGACCAATTCAACTCTCCAGGATTTATTACTGGTAAACCACTTGTACTTGGTGGCTCACAAGGTCGTGACCGTGCTACAGCACAAGGTGTAACAATCATTATTAACGAAGCTGCTAAAAAACGTGGTATTGATATGACTGGTGCACGCGTGGTAATTCAAGGTTTCGGTAACGCTGGAAGCTTCCTAGCAAAATTCTTACATGATCAAGGTGCAAAAGTTATCGGTATTTCAGATGCTTATGGTGCATTACATGATCCAAACGGTTTAGATATCGATTATTTATTGGATCGTCGCGATAGTTTTGGAACAGTAACTACTTTATTTGAAAATACACTTTCTAACCAAGAATTATTAGAATTGGATTGTGATATTTTAGTTCCTGCTGCAATCGAAAACCAAATTACTAATGAAAATGCTCATAATATTAAAGCTAAAATCGTAGTAGAAGCTGCTAATGGTCCAACAACTACAGAAGCTACTAAAATACTTTACGATAGAGGAGTATTACTAGTACCAGACGTTTTAGCAAGTGCTGGTGGAGTAACTGTTTCTTATTTTGAATGGGTTCAAAATAACCAAGGTTATTACTGGACTGAAGATGAAGTAAACGATAAACTAGTTGCTAAAATGGTAGACGCTTTTGAAAATATTTACGAAGTAGCTACTACTCGTAATATTGATATGCGTTTAGCTGCTTACATGGTTGGTGTACGCAAAACTGCTGAAGCATCACGTTTCCGTGGTTGGGTATAAACACTTCTTATAATAAGTTGAACCGCTTGTAAATTACAGGCGGTTTTTTTATGATTAAAAAAGATACAAAGAAGGAGGATTTTTGGATGAATGCATTTTCTTTTTATAATCCTGTAAAATTAATTTTTGGAAAAGGACAAATTAGTAAATTAAAGGACGAGTTATCCTTCTATGGAAAGAAAGTTCTTATCGTATATGGTGGGGGCAGTATCAAGAAAAATGGATTGTATGATCAAGTAATCTCTATTTTAAATGAAGCTAATATGGAAGTATTTGAATTAGCTGGAGTGGAGCCTAATCCTAGATTGACCACTGCTATAAAAGGAGCAGAACTGTGTAAGAAAGAAGGAATTGAAGTAATACTAGCAGTTGGTGGAGGCTCCGTTATTGATTGTACTAAACTTATTGCTGCTGCTGCGAAATATGAAGGGAATCCTTGGGATTTTGTTACTAAAAAAGCATTTCCAAAAGAAGCGTTACCTTTTGGAACAATCTTAACATTAGCAGCTACAGGTTCAGAGATGAATGCTGGTTCTGTTATTACTAATGAAGAAACGCAAGAAAAATATGGCTGGGGTCATCCGCTTGTCTATCCTAAATTCTCCATCTTGGACCCAGTAAATACATATACAGTGCCATTAGATCAAACTGTATATGGCATAGTTGACATGATGTCGCATATGTTCGAACAATATTATAATAATGCTACTAATACACCTGTGCAAGATGAGATGATCGAAGGGGTGTTGCGCTCGGTAATAGAGGCTGCCCCAAAACTTATACCTGATTTAGAAAATTATGAACTTCGTGAGACTATTTTGTTTGCAGGAACGTTAGGATTGAATGGCTTCTTACAAATGGGTTATGCAGGTGACTGGGCAAGCCATAATATCGAACACGCGGTATCTGCCGTCTACGATATTCCGCATGCTGGTGGTTTGGCAATCATCTTCCCAAGATGGATGCGCCATAATGTTCCTGTTAACCCAGAGAGATTTGCAAAATTAGCAACTAGAGTATTTCATGTAAATCCTGAGGGCAAATCCACGGAACAAATTGCACATGAAGGAATTGATCGATTGGCTGAATTTTGGGCTTCTTTGAATGCACCGACAAATTTAGCATATTATAATATTGACGATTCAAAAATTGACTTAATGGTTGATAAGGCAATGGCTAACGGAGAGTACGGCAATTTTAAAAGGCTAAATGCAGAAGATACTAAGGCCATACTTACTGCTTGTCTATAAAAGAAAAACACATGACTTGAGCTTTTGCTCAGTCATGTGTTTTTAATACGGTGTGTGGATCTTTATGATGCGTCCATTTTCTTATTCCGTCATCTTCATCAAAGGCAATTGTAACATCCGTTACACTTTGTTGATTTAAGATAAGCTCTTTCAATACATCATGAATATCATCTACTTGTGAAAATGAAAGAGTAGGATCAATTTCAACTACTAAGTCTACGTGTAAGAATTCTCCTTCTTTTATTACTTCTAATTCCTTTATGTCTTTTACATCTTTGTTCTCAGAAACGATATGTGCAATATGGACAAGCATCTGTTCATCTGTTTCTCCCAAAGCACCTCTTGCGTTATCAAGGAATACTTTACCGACAACATAAAACATCATAAGCCCTATGATTATAGATGCAATGCCTTCTGCTTGTAAGAAACCAGTAAAGTAGGATATTAAAACTGCTACAAATGCAAGAATACCACCAGTAGTAGCGACTAAATCTTCCATGAAAACAAGCTTCGTTGCTGGCTTAGCGCGTTTTAGGTGAATAAAACTTGAAGTAAGTGGCGCTAAAAATCCACCTTTTTCTCCAACTTCATGTAGGATCTCTTTTCCGGCTTTATAAAGGACAAAAAGTTCTAAGAGTATACTAAAACCTAGTACAGCAAGACTTATTGCTACACCAGTAGAAGCCGCGGGGTGTTGTACATGATGCCAACCTTCTTTAATGGTTTCGTATGAAAGAATACCAACAATAATAACAGCTCCGAGACACACTAAGTTAATTAAACGGCCAAAACCATTTGGAAATCGAGGTGTAGGGGCTTTTTTAGATAATGCTGAACCAAAAAACACAAAATATTGATTAGCTGCATCTCCTATTGAATGCATCATTTCAGCGAACATGGCGACATTTCCTGTAAAAAAGAATGCAACACCTTTTACAATTGCGATAATTGTATTAACAATTGCAGCGAGAAAGGAGGATTTATTTCCACCTTTTAGTAGTTTAAAAAATTCTGTCATATAATTACTCCTTTTGTTAGATAGATTCAACTTCTATACGTTCTATAAAGTCTTCTTGTTTCATGATGTAATAAAATTCTACTGTATTTTTTTTTGTGAGTATAGACAGACGCGCTTCAATCTCATGCTTTATCACATTATTCTCTAATATGATATCTTTAATACGAATGCTTTCTATATATACCCCATTCTCTTTTAAATATTGATAAACCTTTTCTATATCTTCTTTATTGGGTACTAGTACCTTCAAAGATAATTCTCTCGATCGTAACCTTTTAGGTCCGATTTTAGTAAGTAGGGGAGGAATCAGTTCTATTCCTATTAATACTATACAAACTGATAAAGCCGCTTCTATATAAAAACCTGCGCCAACTGCAATACCAATTCCTCCAGCACCCCATATCATTGCAGCAGTAGTTAGTCCAGTAATACTATCGTTTCCTTTTCTTAAAATAACACCTGCACCTAAAAAACCGATACCACTTACAATTTGTGCTGCAAGACGTAGTGGATCCATTGTGATATTTATTCCATCTCGAGGATTTGCGGTATAAGCAGATTCAATCGAGATGTAAGTTAAGAGACAACTAAATGTAGCAATAACTATACTAGTTTTTAATCCAATCGGTTTTTTCTTTAATTCCCTTTCTATACCTATTATTAAACTTAATAATGCTGCCAAACATAATTTTAATATGATTTCCGTGTCTATTAAATAATGCTGAAGAAAATCCATTTTTAATTCCCCCATCTATATATTCTGTATATAATGATATGTAGAGTTTTCTATTTTAGATATACAATACCTTATTCTTATCTCATTAAACGTAATTTGCTATGAACAAGTAGTGTTAAATAAGGCTCTAACAATAGATAAGAGATTAAATGATAAGAAATTATAACTTTTTTTATAAAAAGGGTTGATTTTTGTTTGTTGAATAGATATACTAATACTTGTCCTTCGGAACGACAGTTAAACAATTTAAATTAATTTTAAAAAGTTGTTGACTTCGTAACTGAAAGAAGATATACTAATAAAGTCGCCTAAACGAGACGACAACATGAACATTGAAAACTGAACATGCAAAACGTTAAGACATAGCTTGAGAGACTAACTTCGGTTAGTCGGATAGCAAACAATTTTGACATCATTTAATGATGATGCCAGCAAAACAAAATGAGCTTTTTAAGTTCTCTATTATGGAGAGTTTGATCCTGGCTCAGGACGAACGCTGGCGGCGTGCCTAATACATGCAAGTCGAGCGGATGATGAAGAAGCTTGCTTCTTCTGATTTAGCGGCGGACGGGTGAGTAACACGTGGGCAACCTGCCCTGTAGATTGGGATAACTCCGGGAAACCGGGGCTAATACCGAATAATCCATTCCTTCTCATGGAGGGATGTTAAAAGACGGTTTCGGCTGTCACTACAGGATGGGCCCGCGGCGCATTAGCTAGTTGGTGAGGTAACGGCTCACCAAGGCGACGATGCGTAGCCGACCTGAGAGGGTGATCGGCCACACTGGGACTGAGACACGGCCCAGACTCCTACGGGAGGCAGCAGTAGGGAATCTTCCACAATGGACGAAAGTCTGATGGAGCAACGCCGCGTGAGTGAAGAAGGTTTTCGGATCGTAAAACTCTGTTGTGAGGGAAGAACAAGTACGAGAGTAACTGCTCGTACCTTGACGGTACCTCATTAGAAAGCCACGGCTAACTACGTGCCAGCAGCCGCGGTAATACGTAGGTGGCAAGCGTTGTCCGGAATTATTGGGCGTAAAGCGCGCGCAGGCGGTCCTTTAAGTCTGATGTGAAAGCCCACGGCTCAACCGTGGAGGGTCATTGGAAACTGGGGGACTTGAGTGCAGAAGAGGAAAGTGGAATTCCAAGTGTAGCGGTGAAATGCGTAGAGATTTGGAGGAACACCAGTGGCGAAGGCGACTTTCTGGTCTGTAACTGACGCTGAGGCGCGAAAGCGTGGGGAGCAAACAGGATTAGATACCCTGGTAGTCCACGCCGTAAACGATGAGTGCTAAGTGTTAGGGGGTTTCCGCCCCTTAGTGCTGCAGCTAACGCATTAAGCACTCCGCCTGGGGAGTACGGTCGCAAGACTGAAACTCAAAGGAATTGACGGGGGCCCGCACAAGCGGTGGAGCATGTGGTTTAATTCGAAGCAACGCGAAGAACCTTACCAGGTCTTGACATCCCGCTGACCGTCCTAGAGATAGGATTTTCCCTTCGGGGACAGCGGTGACAGGTGGTGCATGGTTGTCGTCAGCTCGTGTCGTGAGATGTTGGGTTAAGTCCCGCAACGAGCGCAACCCTTGATCTTAGTTGCCAGCATTCAGTTGGGCACTCTAAGGTGACTGCCGGTGATAAACCGGAGGAAGGTGGGGATGACGTCAAATCATCATGCCCCTTATGACCTGGGCTACACACGTGCTACAATGGACGGTACAGAGGGTCGCAACCCCGCGAGGGTGAGCTAATCCCATAAAACCGTTCTCAGTTCGGATTGTAGGCTGCAACTCGCCTACATGAAGCCGGAATCGCTAGTAATCGTGGATCAGCATGCCACGGTGAATACGTTCCCGGGCCTTGTACACACCGCCCGTCACACCACGAGAGTTTGTAACACCCGAAGTCGGTGGGGTAACCCTTTTGGGAGCCAGCCGCCGAAGGTGGGACAGATGATTGGGGTGAAGTCGTAACAAGGTAGCCGTATCGGAAGGTGCGGCTGGATCACCTCCTTTCTAAGGATAAACACGGAATACAGATCTTTATCTGTAGCTTAACGTTTTGCAGTTCAGTTTTGAATGTTCATTCATTTGAGCATTTCAAACTTGTTCTTTGAAAACTGGATAAAACGACATTGAAAGCAACAAATTCAAGAAATTCAATTTGTAATCACATTCGTGATTATTTTTTGTGTAGTACTTTTAACTACTATATTTGAGGGTTTCAAGACACAAGCAGTTCGAGGAAGCGAGTGAGTGAACACCGGAACGTACTAACGTACGTGAGGATGTGAACGAGCGAAGCTGACGAAGAAATGCGCCGTGTATTGAAAGCCGAATTAGGTTAAGTTAATAAGGGCGCACGGTGAATGCCTTGGCACTAGGAGCCGAAGAAGGACGGCACTAACACCGATATGCTCCGGGGAGCTGTAAGTGAGCTTTGATCCGGAGATTTCCGAATGGGGAAACCCACTGTTCGTAATGGAGCAGTACATTTGCGTGAATACATAGCGCATCTGTGGCACACCCAGGGAACTGAAACATCTAAGTACCTGGAGGAAGAGAAAGAAAAATCGATTCCCTGAGTAGCGGCGAGCGAAACGGGAAGAGCCCAAACCAAGAGGCTTGCCTCTTGGGGTTGTAGGACACTCAGCATAGAGTTACAAAGGAACGAGTTAGACGAAGCGATCTGGAAAGGTCCGCAGGATAGGGTAAAAGCCCCGTAGTCAAAAATTCGTTCTCTCTTGAGTGGATCCTGAGTACGGCGGAACACGTGAAATTCCGTCGGAATCCGGGAGGACCATCTCCCAAGGCTAAATACTCCCTAGTGACCGATAGTGAACCAGTACCGTGAGGGAAAGGTGAAAAGCACCCCGGAAGGGGAGTGAAATAGACCCTGAAACCGTGTGCCTACAAATAGTCAGAGCCCGTTAATGGGTGATGGCGTGCCTTTTGTAGAATGAACCGGCGAGTTACGATTACATGCAAGGTTAAGTCGAGGAGACGGAGCCGCAGCGAAAGCGAGTCTGAATAGGGCGAATGAGTATGTGGTCGTAGACCCGAAACCAGGTGATCTACCCATGTCCAGGATGAAGGTAAGGTAACACTTACTGGAGGTCCGAACCCACGCACGTTGAAAAGTGCGGGGATGAGGTGTGGGTAGCGGAGAAATTCCAATCGAACCTGGAGATAGCTGGTTCTCTCCGAAATAGCTTTAGGGCTAGCCTCAAACGCGAGAATCTTGGAGGTAGAGCACTGTTTGGACTAGGGGCCCATCCCGGGTTACCGAATTCAGACAAACTCCGAATGCCAATGATTTATGTTTGGGAGTCAGACTGCGAGTGATAAGATCCGTAGTCAAGAGGGAAACAGCCCAGACCACCAGCTAAGGTCCCCAAGTATTTGTTAAGTGGAAAAGGATGTGGCGTTGCTTAGACAACCAGGATGTTGGCTTAGAAGCAGCCATCATTTAAAGAGTGCGTAATAGCTCACTGGTCGAGTGACGCTGCGCCGAAAATGTATCGGGGCTAAACAAATCACCGAAGCTGTGGATTGATACCTATGGTATCAGTGGTAGGAGAGCGTTCTAAGGGCGTTGAAGTCAGACCGGAAGGACTGGTGGAGCGCTTAGAAGTGAGAATGCCGGTATGAGTAGCGAAAGATGGGTGAGAATCCCATCCACCGTATGACTAAGGTTTCCTGAGGAAGGCTCGTCCGCTCAGGGTTAGTCGGGACCTAAGTCGAGGCCGATAGGCGTAGACGATGGACAACAGGTTGATATTCCTGTACCACCACCCCGCCGTTTGAGTGATGGGGGGACGCAGTAGGATAGGGTAAGCGTGCTGTTGGTTATGCACGTCCAAGCAGTGAGGTGTGAGTGTAGGCAAATCCGCACTCTGTAACATTGAGCTGTGATGGCGAGGACGAATGTCCGGAGTTCCTGATTTCACACTGCCAAGAAAAGCCTCTAACGAGGCGGGAGGTGCCCGTACCGCAAACCGACACAGGTAGTCGAGGAGAGAATCCTAAGGTGAGCGAGAGAACTCTCGTTAAGGAACTCGGCAAAATGACCCCGTAACTTCGGGAGAAGGGGTGCTCTTTTGGGTGCATAGCCCAGAAGAGCCGCAGTGAATAGGCCCAGGCGACTGTTTAGCAAAAACACAGGTCTCTGCAAAACCGTAAGGTGAAGTATAGGGGCTGACGCCTGCCCGGTGCTGGAAGGTTAAGAGGAGTGCTTAGCGCAAGCGAAGGTGCGAATTGAAGCCCCAGTAAACGGCGGCCGTAACTATAACGGTCCTAAGGTAGCGAAATTCCTTGTCGGGTAAGTTCCGACCCGCACGAAAGGCGTAACGATCTGGGCACTGTCTCAACGAGAGACTCGGTGAAATTATAGTACCTGTGAAGATGCAGGTTACCCGCGACAGGACGGAAAGACCCCGTGGAGCTTTACTGTAGCTTGATATTGAATTTTGGTGCAACTTGTACAGGATAGGTAGGAGCCTTAGAGCCCGGAGCGCCAGCTTCGGAGGAGGCGTCGGTGGGATACTACCCTGGTTGTATTGAAATTCTAACCCATACCCGTAACCCGGGTAGGAGACAGTGTCAGGCGGGCAGTTTGACTGGGGCGGTCGCCTCCTAAAGTGTAACGGAGGCGCCCAAAGGTTCCCTCAGAATGGTTGGAAATCATTCGAAGAGTGTAAAGGCAGAAGGGAGCTTGACTGCGAGACCTACAAGTCGAGCAGGGTCGAAAGACGGGCTTAGTGATCCGGTGGTTCCGCATGGAAGGGCCATCGCTCAACGGATAAAAGCTACCCCGGGGATAACAGGCTTATCTCCCCCAAGAGTCCACATCGACGGGGAGGTTTGGCACCTCGATGTCGGCTCATCGCATCCTGGGGCTGTAGTCGGTCCCAAGGGTTGGGCTGTTCGCCCATTAAAGCGGTACGCGAGCTGGGTTCAGAACGTCGTGAGACAGTTCGGTCCCTATCCGTCGTGGGCGTAGGAAATTTGAGAGGAGCTGTCCTTAGTACGAGAGGACCGGGATGGACACACCGCTGGTGTACCAGTTGTTCTGCCAAGAGCATCGCTGGGTAGCTATGTGTGGACGGGATAAGTGCTGAAAGCATCTAAGCACGAAGCCCCCCTCAAGATGAGATTTCCCATTACGCAAGTAAGTAAGATCCCTCAAAGACGATGAGGTAGATAGGTTCGGGGTGGAAGCGTGGCGACACGTGCAGCTGACGAATACTAATCGATCGAGGACTTAACCAAATATGAATTTGCGAGCACCAATGTCTTTTATCCAGTTTTGAAAGAATAAAAATTTTATTAAAAAAACTCTTGTAAAATTCTACAGAGTTGATATAATAAAACTTGTCTTTCAATAATATTCAAGTCTAGTGATGATGGCGAAGAGGTCACACCCGTTCCCATACCGAACACGGAAGTTAAGCTCTTCAGCGCCGATGGTAGTTGGGGGTCTCCCCCTGTGAGAGTAGGACGTCGCTGGGCTTGCAATAAAAATACATAAGTATTTAACAATTGTATATTACCCAGGAGGATTAGCTCAGCTGGGAGAGCATCTGCCTTACAAGCAGAGGGTCGGCGGTTCGAGCCCGTCATCCTCCACCATATTATTCTTCGCCGGAGTAGCTCAACTGGTAGAGCAACTGACTTGTAATCAGTAGGTTGAGGGTTCAAGTCCTTTCTCCGGCACCATTTTTAGAGCCATTAGCTCAGTTGGTAGAGCATCTGACTTTTAATCAGAGGGTCGTAGGTTCGAATCCTACATGGCTCATCACTTTTTAAGTGAATAATGCATGCGGGTGTGGCGGAACTGGCAGACGCACTAGACTTAGGATCTAGCGCCGCAAGGCGTGGGGGTTCGACTCCCTTCACCCGCACCATTTAATTTAATAACCGAGCGGAAGTAGTTCAGTGGTAGAACACCACCTTGCCAAGGTGGGGGTCGCGAGTTCGAACCTCGTCTTCCGCTCCATAGATTCATTTAAGTGCCGGGGTGGCGGAACTGGCAGACGCACAGGACTTAAAATCCTGCGGTAGGTGACTACCGTACCGGTTCGATTCCGGTCCTCGGCACCACTTTTATGAAAAAGATATATGCGCCCGTAGCTCAATTGGATAGAGCGTCTGACTACGGATCAGAAGGTTGTGGGTTCGACTCCTGCCGGGCGCGCCATATAGACGGGAAGTAGCTCAGCTTGGTAGAGCACTTGGTTTGGGACCAAGGGGTCGCAGGTTCGAATCCTGTCTTCCCGACCAGTATTTATTAGTATGGGGCCTTAGCTCAGCTGGGAGAGCGCCTGCCTTGCACGCAGGAGGTCAGCGGTTCGATCCCGCTAGGCTCCACCATATTATAAAAGATTTAAAAACTTGGCGGCGTAGCTCAGCTGGCTAGAGCATTCGGTTCATACCCGAAAGGTCGTGGGTTCGACTCCCTCTGCCGCCATCTTAAGGACCTTTAGCTCAGTTGGTTAGAGCAGACGGCTCATAACCGTCCGGTCGCAGGTTCGAGTCCTGCAAGGTCCACCAACAATATTTCGGAGGAATACCCAAGTCTGGCTGAAGGGATCGGTCTTGAAAACCGACAGGCGGGTCAAACCGCGCGGGGGTTCGAATCCCTCTTCCTCCTCCATTTCAAAATTGTTGATGAAAGAATTAATTTCTTCATTCTACAAAACTTAATATATATTATTGTCGCGGGGTGGAGCAGTTCGGTAGCTCGTCGGGCTCATAACCCGAAGGTCACAGGTTCAAATCCTGTCCCCGCAACCAAATGGTCCCGTGGTGTAGCGGTTAACATGCCTGCCTGTCACGCAGGAGATCGCCGGTTCGATCCCGGTCGGGACCGCCATTTATTATTTAATAAATTAGAGATTTAGGGTAAGCAAGCAAATCGAGGAAGCAATCGAGTGAAAGAAGAAGCGTACTAAAGTACGTGACTGACTGAACGAGTGAAGCTGACGAAAAGATGAGCAGTTTAGCGTAAATCAATTAGAGATTTAGGATAAGCAAGCAAATCGAGGAAGCAATCGAGCGAAAGAAGGAACGTACTAAAGTACGTGACTGAATGAGTGAGTGAAGCTGACAAAGAGTTGCGCAGCTTAGCATAAATCGATTAGAGATTTGGAATAAGCAAGTAGATCGAGGAAGCAATTGAGTGAAGAAAGGCGCGTACTAAAGTACGTAACTGACTGAACGAATGCAGCTGACGAAGAGATACGTAGTTTAGTGCAAATCGAAGAAGGCTCAGTAGCTCAGTCGGTAGAGCAAAGGACTGAAAATCCTTGTGTCGGCGGTTCGATTCCGTCCTGAGCCACCATTTAATGCGGGTGTAGTTTAGTGGTAAAACCTCAGCCTTCCAAGCTGATGATGAGAGTTCGATTCTCTTCACCCGCTCCAATAATGGGCCTATAGCTCAGCTGGTTAGAGCGCACGCCTGATAAGCGTGAGGTCGATGGTTCGAGTCCATTTAGGCCCACCATTATTCCGAAGTAGCTCAGTGGTAGAGCAATCGGCTGTTAACCGATCGGTCGTAGGTTCGAGTCCTACCTTCGGAGCCATCATATGGGGAAGTACTCAAGTGGCTGAAGAGGCGCCCCTGCTAAGGGTGTAGGTCGGGCAACCGGCGCGAGGGTTCAAATCCCTCCTTCTCCGCCATATGTTTGGCCCCTTGGTCAAGCGGTTAAGACACCGCCCTTTCACGGCGGTAACACGGGTTCGAATCCCGTAGGGGTCATATTAAAAAGCATGTTTCCAATTCGGAAGCATGCTTTTTTTGTATATTTTTGTTTAATAACTATTTCTTTATTCTTTTCTAACTTACACAGAAGAAAATAGGATTCATTTATATCCTTTTTAATTATTTTGTAGTGGGCAATAAAAAAGCAAGGAAGTGTATAAACTTCCTTGCCTATTTTTGTTTTGCTTAGATGAAATAACCTATTAATAAGCCAATTCCAAGTAAGAAAACAAAAATTGTATTTGTAAGTGCTGTATCTTTCATCGCTAAACCAACTTCAAGTGGGTTTTCTTTCTCTTTAAAAAGTTTTATGGCATGTATTGGTTTCTTCAAACTTAATAGGACTAATAAAGCCCAAGGAGTAACAACTTGTAAAATAACTAACACAGCAATCCAGAGGTAGGACACAAGAAAGAAAGAAGTTAAAATAGTGATCGCATTTTTTCTTCCTACGAGGATAGCCATTGTTTTTCTGCCACCTTTTTTGTCTTCAACAATATCTCGAATATTGTTAGATAGCATAATTGCAGCTACAAGCAATGCACTTGGTATCGATAATAGGATCGCAGAGTTTGGTACAGAACCTACTTGAATGAAAGTAGATATTAGCACTATTAGCATTCCCATAACAATACCACTAAAAAGTTCTCCAAATGGGGTGTACGCTATCGGATAAGGTCCGCCAGTATATAAATATCCAATTAGCATACTGATTCCACCAACGACTAGTAACATCCAGGAAGATTCGTAGCATATATATATACCTAGTAAAGCTGCAAGTCCATATAACATTAATGCAAGTTGCAAAACAGTTTTAGGCTTTACACCATTACGAACAATTGCTCCTCCAATCCCGATGGATTCCTCACTGTCTAATCCTCGTACAAAATCATAATATTCGTTAAACATATTGGTAGCAGCCTGTATAAAAAGACAAGCGAATAACATTGCTAAAAAAATAAGCCAGTTAATATTTGTGTAATAAAGTGCAATCATCGTTCCTAAAAATACAGGAGCAAATGAAGCTGTTAATGTATGGGGTCTTGTTAATTTCCACCAAATTCGCCAACCTCTATCGGCTTGAAGTTCATGAGACATAGGTTTTTCTCTCCTTTTAAAGAATCAACCTCAATTTTAGCATATATTCATTGCTAAATGTGTGCCGAAAACGGTAGAAAGTTGTATGATTAAGGGTAGAGTAATTTAATAGATAATGAATGCATCATAAGGTTATTTAACGGAGGTAATATTTATGCCGAACACCACCGGTCAACAGAAAACAACATTACGTTTTTATACAGAAACTATCGAAGTATCAAGATTGTCAGCTCATGCTTTTTTCGAGGCGGGAGATGAAAGCTATAAAGGAAAGCGATTTTTCTGGCAAAATAAAGAGAAGTCTTTTACATTAGTCGGTTTAGGACATGCTCATATACTTACTAATGAACTAGAAGATACTAGATATACGGATATCGCTACTAAATGGAAAGAGTTATGTGAGACTTCATTAAAAGAGAAAATTGACGTTTCTCCTATTCTATTTGGTGCTTTCTCTTTTGATCCTAAAAATAACATTTCATCTGAGTGGGATACATTCCCATCTAGTTTTTTTGCTGTTCCAACATTTCAGCTTGTAATTAAAAATGAACAAGCATTTGTAAGTGTTCATTATATTACAGAGGAAGAAGATAGTATGGAGCCGTTTGAGCGATTACGGATGGAACGTGATGCTTTGATTCATACTGCACAGGTAAAAGAACTAAAAGTTCATGAAAAACCTCATTTAATTGGACGTGAAGACCGATTAAAAAATGAATATTTGCAAGCTGTAGAGAAAGTAACAAATCAAATTCGGAACAACGAAGTTAATAAGGTAGTAATAGGTCGTTCTCTAAAGCTTACCTTTGATAAAAACTTCTCCTCTTCCACAGCAATTTATAATGCATCATTAGAGCAACCGGAAAGTTATTTATTTGGATTAGAGAAGGATGATAAAATCTTTTTTGGAGCTACACCAGAGAGATTAGTAAAAGTAGAAAGCGGTCACGTATTATCAGCAGGACTTGCTGGTTCTGTTAGACGTGGTAAAAATTCGATGGAAGACAAACAACTAGGCGAAGGCTTATTGGCAGATAGCAAAAACCTTGGAGAACATCAATTTGTTGTTGAGATGATTCGAAAAGTGTTTAATCAATATTGTGAAGATGTTAGGATTCCATCAAGGCCAAAATTAATGAAAATTAGAGATATACAGCACTTATTTACTCCAATTGAAGGGAAAGTAAAAAAAGGAGTATCCCTATTTGAATTTGTTGAGGCGTTGCATCCTACACCTGCATTAGGTGGGGAACCTCGAAAAGAGGCAGTAGAAATTATTAGAGAAGCGGAAAAGATGAATCGTGGTTATTACGCAGCACCTATTGGATGGATCAATACAGATGGTGATGGAGAATTCGCGGTTGGTATCCGATCAGCATTAATAGAAAATGATCAGGCATATCTATTTGCAGGCGGTGGAATTGTTGCAGAGTCATCTTCTATAGAGGAATTTGAAGAAACTCGTGTGAAGTTTCGACCAATGCTTCGAACACTTGGAGGAAACATGAATGAATAACAGCAACTATTTAACAGCTTATGTAAATCATTTTGTAGAAACAGTGAAACAGTCGGGTGTTAAAGACGTTGTTATTTGTCCCGGCTCTAGATCAACTCCGTTGGCATATGGCTTTGCGAAAAGTGAAGGATTTGAGTTCTATCGTCAAATTGATGAAAGATCTGCTGCATTCTTTGCTTTAGGAATTGCAAAAGCAAAGAAATCCCCAGTCGTATTACTTTGCACATCGGGAACTGCAGCAGCGAACTTCTTTCCAGCAATTGTGGAAGCTTATTATGCACGAATCCCTTTGTTAGTTATTACAGCTGACAGACCACATGAATTAAGAGAAGTTGGTGCTCCTCAAGCGATTGATCAAATCCATTTGTTTGGAAAGCATGTGAAATGGACAGTTGACTTTCCGATACCAGAGGCAGATGAAGAAAGTTTACCCTTTATCGAACGTCATATTCAACGGGCGATTACTACTTCAAAAGCTTTTCCGATGGGTCCCGTGCATATTAATGTTCCATTTCGTGAGCCACTACTGATTAATATGGAGCAGCAACAACCCTTAACTCAGATTAGTCAGTCCGAGGTGGGGCAGCTTGTCCCTAGTCAACAATTTATTTCTTGGTATATAGAGCAGTTGCAAAAAGAAGACAAAGGATTATTCATTGTTGGTGATTCACTTCCAACAACCGAAGGATTTTGGGAATTTGCTAGAACAGTTCAATGGCCAGTTTTAGCAGATCCGTTATCTAATTTACGAAGTTCAGTTCCAGAGGATTGTATGCATTTATGTATCGATCAATATGATGCGCTATTAAAGGATAATTCCTTTAAAAAATACGCGGCACCAAATATAGTCATTCGTTTTGGTGCACAGCCTGTTTCAAAACCATTGACACAATTTTTAAAGGCATGTAAACCAAACGTATTCATCGCAGTAGATGAAAGTTCTGTTTTCCGCGACTCCCTACATATTGTGACACAGCATGTGCAAGTCGGTGCAGCTACCTTATGGAATCCAATTGAAGAAAAACAAGCTTCTACTTACTTAAAAGATTGGTCAAAAGCAAATGACATTGCAACAAAACATGTACAAGCTTATTTGGAAACAGAAGAAGACGAAGGTGCACTCGCTGCCACATTGTTTGAAGTATTATCAGATGGCGATTTTTTATTTGCAAGTAGTAGCATGCCAATTCGAGATGTAGATACCTTTTACAATAAAACAACGAAGGATATTCAAATATATGCAAATAGAGGGACTAACGGGATAGACGGTGTAGTTTCTACTGCTTTAGGGGTATATGCAGCTACTAAACGTCCTGGATATTTGCTAATTGGCGATTTAGCTTTTTTACATGATGTAAATGGGTTAATCGTAAGTAGGTTCCAAAAAACGGATCTCACTGTTGTAGTGATGAACAATGATGGGGGAGGTATTTTCTCTTATTTGCCACAATCAACAGAAACAAATTATTTTGAGCACTTATTTGGAACACCTACGGGTCTTAAATTTTCACATATTGCAGCTATGTATGATGCACAATATGATGCTGTACATACAAAAGAAGACTTCCATAAGGTGTTAAGTGAGCAAAAACGAAAAGATATTCGGATTATTGAAGTATTTACAAATCGTCAAGTGAATACAGAAACACACAGAAAGCTATGGACTGCTATTTCGAAGGAGTTAGACTCAGTTTGGAATTAATAAACTTAACTATACGAAATATTAGCATGCAAATAAAACGGTATAATTCGGGAGCAAAAAATAAGGTAGTTTTTCTTCATGGGTTTACTGGCTCTAGTGATACTTGGGAAGAAGTAATTACTTGTCTGCCAACATCTATGGACATCCTTACAGTTGACCTAATAGGTCACGGTCAAACATCAAAGCCAACTGATTTTGAACGCTATTATGTGGAAGAACAAATAGAGGACTTACACAGCCTATTTAAACAAATAAATTGGACTCATTTTACACTCGTTGGCTACTCTATGGGTGGTCGTTTAGCGCTTGCGTATGCAGCTAAATATCCAGTGTATAAATTGATACTTGAAAGTAGCTCACCAGGATTAGAATCTAAGGAAGAACGAATAAAAAGAAAGCAGGCAGATGAGATACTTGCGGAAAGAATAATAAATGAAGGAATTAGATCTTTTGTTGATTATTGGGAGAGTATTCCTTTGTTTCATTCGCAAAGGTCTTTGTCTCTTGGAAAACAGATGAAAATTCGCGAAGAGAGATTAGCAGGATCCAAAACAGGTCTCTCGAATAGTTTAAGGGGATTTAGTACAGGAGTGCAGCCTTCCTATTGGAATAAGTTAAAAGAGCTGAAAAATCCAACGGTGCTGCTTACTGGAGAGTTTGATCAAAAGTTTTATGAAATAGCAAAAAAAATGCAAAAAATACTTCCAAATAGTGCACACAAGCAGGTTAATAATGTTGGACATGCAATTCATGTGGAAAAACCTGAATTGTTTGCTACAATAGTAAAGGATATTATTTTAAAGGAGGAATAAAAATGACTCGTGAATGGACAACATTACATACATATGAAGACATTAAGTATGAATTCTATAATGGAATCGCTAAAGTGACGATCAATCGTCCTGAAGTACGAAATGCGTTTCGACCAAAAACAGTTATGGAGCTTATTGATGCTTTCTCACGTGCTCGTGATGACAAAAATATTGGTGTTATTATTTTGACTGGTGAGGGTGAGCACGCGTTCTGTTCAGGTGGGGACCAAAAAGTCCGCGGACATGGCGGATACGTGGGAGAAGACGAAATTCCTCGTTTAAATGTTTTGGATTTACAGCGTTTAATTCGTGTCATTCCAAAGCCAGTAGTAGCAATGGTAGCGGGATATGCAATTGGTGGAGGTCATGTACTACACGTAGTTTGTGACTTGACTATTGCAGCTGACAATGCAAGATTTGGTCAAACAGGACCTAGAGTTGGTTCTTTTGATGCTGGTTATGGTTCTGGCTATTTAGCTCGTATTGTTGGACATAAAAAGGCTCGTGAAATTTGGTATTTATGTCGTCAATACGATGCACAGCAAGCGCTTGATATGGGCTTAGTAAACACTGTAGTCCCATATGCACAATTAGAGGATGAAACGGTTCAATGGTGTGAGGAAATGCTTGAAATGAGTCCTACTGCACTTCGTTTCTTGAAAGCTGCTATGAATGCAGATACAGATGGTCTAGCAGGTCTGCAACAAATGGCAGGAGATGCTACACTTCTTTACTACACAACAGATGAAGCAAAAGAAGGTCGCGATGCTTTTAAAGAAAAACGTAAACCTGATTTTGGTCAATTCCCTCGTTTTCCATGATTTTTTAATGGAAAAAATGTAAGCAATGAAGCTGTCCTACTTTAGGGCAGCTTTTTTCTCTAAAGGAGATGAAGGTAAAAAATGTACCCAAATTTATTATTAAAACGTGCAAGCTTGACCCCAAATCGAATCGCACTAAGCTTTGGGGAGCAAGAATGGACATTTGCTCAATTGAATGAGGAGGCAACTTTATTTGCCAAACGACTACATTCTAAAGGTGTATTACCTGGAATGAGAGTAGCAATCTTAGCATCCTCTAGTGCTCAGTTAGTAATTGTTTTACATAGTTGTATGCAGCTTGGTTGTGAGCTAGTTCTGCTGAATGAACGTTTAACTGAGGAAGAATTAAGCTATCAATTACAAGATAGTAAAGCTGAATTTTTATTAGTTGATTCTTTTGACAAAAGAAATCTTTTTCATGTAAACAAGCTTTCCTTTACAGAGGTTGAAAGTGTAGAAGGAGTTTCGTTCAACTTAGAAACTGAGTGGCTAAAAGATCGCACCGTAACCATTATGTATACTTCAGGTACTACAGGCAAAGCAAAAGGGGTACGACAATCGCTTGATAATCATGTAATGAGTGCTACTGGATCCGCATTAAATTTAGGTGTACAACCAAATGATTGTTGGTTATGTACAGTTCCATTATTTCATATTAGTGGCTTCTCTATTTTAATGAGATCAGTTTTGTATGGTATGACTGTCCGTCTTCATACTAAATTTGATGCAGAAAAAGCAGTAGAGGAAATCTTAGGTGGGATAGTTACGGGAATGTCTCTTGTAGCTGTAATGCTCGAAAGAATAATTACCGTACTAGAAGAGAAAGATTTATCTTTCCCAAGTACTTTTAAATCAATGCTTGTTGGTGGTGGACCAGTACCTTTAAATTATTTAGAAAGAGCAATTGAACGGAACATTCCAGTTCTTCAAACATACGGTATGACCGAAACAGCCTCTCAAACAACAACTCTTTCAAGCGAGGATGCTATTCGTAAATTAGGATCAGCCGGTAAACCATTGTTCTTTGCGGACGTCCGAATAGATGGGGAAGAAAACATCGGTGAGATTTGTATTAAAGGCCCGCATGTAACAAGAGGATATGTAGGAGCTTCAGAATCGAAAAATCCATTAGTTAATGGGTGGCTTCATACTGGAGATGTTGGATATATTGATGATGAAGGATATTTGTTTGTTTTGGATCGTCGTTCTGATTTAATCATATCTGGTGGTGAAAATATATATCCAGCAGAAGTAGAGCAGGCTCTAATAGAACATCCAGCAGTAAGAGCAGCGGGTGTTACAGGAAAACGAGATGATAAATGGGGACAAGTTCCAATAGCATTTGTAGTTTTAAAAGAGAACGTGACTGAGGACGAATTAAAAGATTTCATGAAGACGCAAATTGCTTCCTATAAACAACCGGTGGATTACTACTTTGTCGAGCATTTACCTCGAAATGCCTCGAATAAGTTAATGCGTAGAGAGCTGATGAAGCTTATCATCGATTAAATAAAAAAGGAAACAAACCCCTTGTCTTATTGAAATAGAAAAGCCCAAAGAATTTTAAAATTTCTTTGGGCTTATTATTATTGTAAAGCAGTTCTCAATGTTTCTAGATTTTTGTTCATTAATGTGAAGTAGGTTTCCTTGTTTTTAATATCTTCTTTGGATAGTACACCTAAATTGTGTAATACTAAGCTTTTAGCTCCAACTTCTTGTTGAATTACTTCCGTTAGCTTGGATGAGACATTTTGTTCAAACAATATATACGATATGTTTTTATCCTTTGCAATGTCAATTATTTCTGTAAGCTCTTTTTGAGAAGGTTCGTCTTGTGAATTAAGACCAGCAACTGCTACTTGCTCTAAATCATAGGTATTTGCAATATAACCAAATGCTGAGTGTGAAACGAAAAATGTCTTGTTCGGTGAATTTTGTGCCATTTCACTAAAATCTGCATCCAATTGTTGTAACTCTACAATCAATTCCTCGTAATTATTTTCAAAAGCATCTTTTTGTGAAGGAGCAGCTTCTATAAGAGAATCTTTTATAGAAAGAGCAAGATTTTGACTTATTTTTGGAGAAATCCATACATGAGGATCTACCCCGCCATGATCGTGATGTTCGTGACCCTCTTCCGTATGCTCACTTGTTTCTTCCGATCCTTCGTCATGCTCGCTATGATGGTCTTCGTCCGTTGTTTCCTCATGCTCGCTATGAGATGCATCTAATTGATCGTCCGAAACTGCATCAATCGTTGCTACCATTCTAACATGCTCGTTTGCTAAAGTTTTTTTGGCATTCTCCACAAATCCTTCTAAACCTAGTCCTATATAGAAAAATAAGTCCGCATCCGCAAGTGACATCATATCTTGTTGAGTAGGTTCAAATGTATGTTCATTGGCACCAGCAGGATATATAGAGGACACAGAGACTGCATCTCCACCAATTCTTTCAGCAAAATATTGAAGAGGATAAACGGTCGTATAAATTTGTATTTCCTCGTTCTTTTCTTGAGTTGTTGCTTCTTCGACTGCATTATTACCGCAAGCTGCTGTAAATAAAATCAGTAGAACTATAAAAAATAGTAGAAGTGTCTTTTTCATTCGGTCATCTCCTAAATAGTAATGATTACGTTTTAATATTTTTGAACTTTTTAATCTTACAAGACAATATAAAAAAAAGCAAGAAAAAAAACCTTTGAAGTTATTATTTCTTCAAAGGCCATTCATCTGGAACAGGATCAATACCACCTTCATGAAATGGGTGACATTTAGATATTCTTTTTACAGTCAAGTATCCACCCTTAATTGCTCCATGCTTTTGTACAGCTTCTACACCGTAATGAGAACATGTTGGATAAAATCGGCAATTTGGTCCTGTCATAGGAGAGATAAACTTTTGATAGAAACGAAAAATTCCAATGATAATATATTTCATGCCTTATTCAGCATCCTTTGGTTTTGCATCAATACCAGTTGGCTTTTCATTCATCGCTATTTTATATAAAAAGGTAAATCCGAATATACTCAATAAAATTGCGCAACCTAAAATCCAAAATACCATATTATTTTCACTCCAATATACTATTCGTTATGTTTATTGTAAGTAATTGAGTGGTATATGAAAAGTGATTACAACTATTTGTCTAAGGAGAGTGTCGAAATTATGTCAGCAGCACTAAATAAAGAATTAAATAAACAAGTAGCAACTTGGTCGGTGATGTATACCAAATTACACAACTTTCATTGGTATGTAAAAGGGCCATCCTTTTTTACTTTACACGCAAAATTTGAAGAGCTTTACAATGAAGCAACGCTTAATATGGATGAAATTGCAGAGCGCCTTTTAACTCTAGGTGGTAATCCAGTTGCAACGTTAAAAGAACATTTAGAGCTTTCAGATGTAAAGGAAGCTACTAACCAGGAATCTGCCGATCAAATGGTAGAAGCAGTAGTAGCTGATTTTGATAAAATTATGAAGTCCCTAAAAAAAGGGATGGAAGAGGCAGCGAAAGATGAGGATGACATGACTGAAGATATTTTAAATGCTATTTACCAAAAAATCGAAAAACATCAATGGATGCTAAATGCATTTTTAGGTGATTCAAATAAATAAACTTTTTACTAAAGTTTCCGATATTAAACTTGTAAAAAGGAGGAATGATTATGGATATTAATTCCATTATGTCTTCACAGTTAATGGAGCTACAACAAACGGTTCAAATGAGCGTGTTGAAAAATGCTTTGAATATGGAAACAGTAGCTGCTGTAGGACTTTTAGAAAACATGCCTCAAACTTCTGCTCCACATCCTTATAAAGGGTCTGTTGTAGATATTCAAGTTTAATAAAAAAACATGTACCCAAGTGGTGCATGTTTTTTTTATTTGGAGACATACTTAACAAAAAGGATGTGTGCAAATGGATTTGAAGAAAGTGTATGTTTCAGTTTCACACCGGAAAGTTTATATTTATCCGGATGAATCTCCATGGGAATATGAAATAGTAGCGGATCGTGAAATAATTCCTGTATTTCAAAAGCTTTTTGAGCAATTAAGTGATGCAGAAATGAGTAACTTTTGGAGAGCACATATTCCAATAAGATTATATCATTTAGATAAAGAAAATGATGAGTACGATATAAGAATGAAGAAATTATATGCGCTGATTCATGAATTTAGCAATGAAGAATCAAGATCACTAATAGAGTCACTTCCATATTTTAATGAAAGTAGGAGAGTATTCGTTGAGTAGAAAAAGTGGTTATATCAAACGTAAAGGTAATGAAAATAATACGAACTATCGTAATGTGAGTTCCCTATTGAACCAATCGCCTCAACTTAAATCGAAACAAAATATTGCACAAAATAGAGAAGAAGGAAATGAACATTATAAACTAGACCAACAATCGGAATAAGAAGCGAAAAGACTTAGCAGGAAGCTAAGTCTTTTTTCATATTTATGCTAACATAGTTAAATAAGGATACACTGGGAGGGCCTATGATAAAACAAATAATATTATTGATTGCTCCAACGATTATGATTTTCCTTGGGCTTGCTGTATTAAATAATGTTTTAATCACTTTTTTTCTTTTTTATGGGTGGTTATTGTTTGTTCCTCTAATTATCAGATTTTGGGATAAAAAAAGCAGATATCGTGTAATGCTACCACTAACCAAAAAGAATATTGTAGTGGGGCTTATTAGCGGTTTAGTGTGTTTATTTTCCATCTATAGTTTTGTATCTTATTTTCCAGTTATCGATATTACACATTTGAAGAGTTTGTTGGAAAAATGGGACTTTGTAGGAGCAAAGGTTATTTTATTTGTGCTAGTGTTAGTACTAATCAATCCTTTTTTAGAAGAATTTTATTGGAGAGAATTTATCTATTCTCGATTATTGGATAGAGTAGGCAATATTATGTCTATATTCATTCCCTCTTTTTTCTACAGCTTATATCATTTAATCATTGTAATAGAAATTTTTACTTTTCCTTTTAATGTGTTAGCAATACTCCCCGTTTTTTTAGCAGGCTGTATGTGGGGAATATTTCGATTTAAATTAAATTCTTTAACAGCACCAATTATCAGTCATAGTTTAGCTGATATAGGAATCATGCTCGGATATTGGTCTATTATCAATTAATTATTACGGTTAAATAGAGAACATGGATGTAAGCTTGACATACGCCACGTATGAAAATTCAGAGAATCAGTAGGTCCCTGGTATCTATCCTTTTCATGAACATTACACGTTTGCGATGAGCTTTGCACAGTACCGTTTAATAGCTTGGCATATCAACAATGAAGTATAACTAGGCGTAAAAAAAGACTTAGTAGTGAGGGAAATGATGATAATTTCTTTTAAAGATTTAAATGGAATTCAAGTGGAGTTGTCATTTGAAAAAAATACTTTTTCTATTGAAGCTCGACATGTATTAGTGTTAGCAAAACATCAAAAAAAATGGCTATTAACAAAGCATCCAAAGAGGGGGATAGAGTTTCCTGGAGGTAAAGTGGAAGGGAACGAATCCATACTAGAAGCGGCTATAAGAGAAACTTGGGAAGAGACAAATGTGGAGATAAAAAATGTGGAATGGTTGGCAGAATACCTTGTACATGATGAGAAACCATTTTGTAAGGCAGTGTTTATTGCAGAGGTTGGGTATATTGAAGAGAAGAGACCAAATTTCGAAACTGACGGTGCTCTTTGGTTAAGTACAGATGATTTTTTACATAATAATAATTTAAGCTTTCACATGAGAGATGCTGGTATGAAGGCGATATTAGAAAAGGTGAGCGCGCTTGAAGGAAAATGGAACAATCGAGAGAATTAAAAGTTATCCATCACCAAATCCGCGTATTAAGCTATCTGAAATTACTTATTGGTCCTGCGGCTATCGGGTAAAAGGAATGCTTGCGGAGCCTATAAAAAATGGTTCTTACGAGGGTATTTTATATTGTAGGGGCGGTATGCAAAGTATAGGAATGGTAAGACCAGCCAGAATTGCACAAATTGCCTATGAAGGTTTTGTCGTATTCGCTCCTTATTACCGTGGAAACCGAGGAGGGGAAGGAAGAGATGAATTTGCTGGCGAGGATCGGTGGGATGCAGTTTATGCAGTAGATGTTTTAAAGCAGTTTTGTCTCATGAATCGAATTCACTTATTTGCCTTTTCAAGAGGTGGTATTATGGCTCTTTGGATTGCAATTTTACGAAATGATATTACTTCCCTTGTAACATGGGCTGGTGTTTCAGATATTTTTTTAACCTATGATGAACGAACCGACATGAGACGAATGATGAAGCGTGTTATAGGAGGTACACCGACTAAAAACGTAGAAGCATACGAAAATCGTAATGCCCTTGCACATATTAATGAAATAAAAGCAGCATCGCTAATCATTCACGGTAAAAAGGATTTGAATGTATCATTTGAACATGCAAAGGTTTTAGAAGAAGCGTTATTAGGGAATGATAAGGTTGTAGAGACATGGTATTTTCACGACTTCACGCATTTCTTTCCAAGCAAAGTCAATCGACAAGTGGTGAAGGATGCTTGTATGTGGATGAGAATGCAGAAAGGGGTTTAATAGATGGGTAACATTGTCGTATCTATTGAAACAACAAGTACAAATGATAAATCTTCGTTCGCAACTAATACGAGTTTTTGGACAGATCTTTGGGATAATTATACTTCGGAATTTCAGGAAGTCGTCATTCATTGTTGGAAAGAAGAATTAGCTGCGATTGAAGAATTAAGTGCCAGAGCTATTTCGGTAATGGATGAAGGATTAATGAAGGTATTAACAATTAATCTGAATGAGGATAATCGACTTTTTTTGAGAAGTCATACAATTGACGTAAATGGTGGATTGAAATGGTTTGCTATGTTCTTTCACGTAGACGGTGATGAACGGTTAGAGATAAGTCATTATGGATCAGAAATCATATTATATAAGGTAGACGAAGAAGAGGCGAAGAATTTTATATCCATCTTTTCTCCTTCGGTTATAACGCATTATTATGATGATTATTCAGACTAAAAAAGAGGATGTCACCATATGAATGGGACATCCTCTTTATTCTTTGGAAAACTACATTAAGCAGCTTCGCAATTTTTTATTATGCTAAAGGTCCACCTTTTAGCGTGATATCTTCTGATACAGTTCCAAACTTTTTAAAGTTTTCACGGAACGCTTGAGCAAGCTCGCTAGCTTTTTGGTCGTATGCAGCTTTATCTTCCCAAGCATTACGTGGTACTAATACTTCAGAAGGAACACCTTCTACTTGTGCAGGAATTGATAAGCCAAATACTGCGTCAGTTTCTGTTTCTACTTCATTTAGCTTACCTTCAATTGCAGCACGAACCATTGTACGTGTGTAAGAAAGCTTCATACGGTTTCCAACACCGTATTCTCCACCAGTCCAGCCAGTGTTTACTAAAAATACTTGTGCACCGTGTTCATCGATTTTCTTCCCAAGCATTTCAGCATAAACAGTTGCATGCAATGGTAGGAATGGAGAACCGAAGCAAGTTGAGAAAGCTGGTTGTGGAGAAGTTATTCCACGCTCAGTACCTGCTAATTTAGATGTGAATCCACTTAGGAAGTGGTACATTGCTTGTTCTTTCGTTAATTTACTGATTGGAGGCAATACGCCGAAAGCATCAGCAGTTAAGAAAATAATTGTATTTGGGTGACCAGCTACAGATGGGTCTACTATATTTTCGATATTTTGGATTGGGTAAGCAGCACGTGTATTCTCAGTTAAAGAATTATCGGCATAATTAGCGATACGTGTTTCTGCATCTACTACGACGTTTTCTAAAACCGTTCCAAATGTAATCGCGTCAAAAATTTGAGGCTCATTTACGCGAGTTAGGTCGATACATTTAGCGTAGCATCCACCTTCAATGTTAAATACTCCATTATCAGACCAACCGTGTTCGTCATCACCGATTAATTTACGTCCTGCGTCTGCAGAAAGTGTTGTTTTTCCTGTTCCTGAAAGACCAAAGAATAATGCTACATCACCATCTTCACCAACGTTTGCAGAACAGTGCATAGGTAAAATGTTTGCTTCTGGCAGTAAATAGTTCATAATAGAGAATATAGATTTTTTCATTTCTCCAGCATATTCAGTACCACCGATTAATACAATGCGTTTTTCCATTGAAACGATAATAAATGTTTCTGATTTTGTACCGTCCACTGCTGGATTTGCTTTAAAGTTAGGTGCACTGACAATTGTGAAATCTGCTTTATGGGTTGTCAGTTCTTCTTCTGAAGGACGAATGAATAACTGATGGGCAAATAGATTGTGCCAAGCATATTCATTTATTACTTGAATTCCTATGCGTGAATCCTTATCCGCACCTGCAAATCCTTTGAACACAAATAGTTCATCTTGTGTTGCAAGGTAGTCTGTTACTTTTTTATAGAGTGACTCGAAAATTTCAGAAGAAATTGGTTGGTTTACAGGACCCCAATCGATTTTGTCTCTTGATATAGGTTCATCTACAATGTACTTATCTTGTGGAGAACGACCTGTATATTTACCTGTTTCTGCTTTCACTGCTCCTGTAGATGTTAAAACAGCCTCACCTCTTGATGTTGCTTTTTCCACAAGTTGCGGCACTGATAACTGAATGTGTACATTCTCTCCAGCTAACAATTCGTTCAGTTCACTCACAGTATCGATTGAATTCATATTGGTATACCATCCTTTTTATTGTTTTCCCTAAAAAAATAAAGGGATATAGCATTCATATGTGAATTAGTATAACACATTTAACTTAATAGTCTATACTAATGGATTGATTATTTTTTGTTTGTGAATAAATTGTCAACAAATAAATATTGACTTCTCGTTACAACTTACGTATGATGGTAAATTGAACGGATACTCTTATCCCGAGCTGGTGGAGGGGTCAGGCCCTATGAAACCCGGCAACCTGTAATTTTTTCTATTGCAAAGGTGCCCAACCTGAGACAAGGTGAGATTCCTTGATTGATAAGAGTGAAAGGTGCTTATGATATTAATAGCCTTTCCTCATGTAATCAAACGTGAGTGAGAGGTTTTTTTTATAACATCGCCCTTTATCCTTGTGTGCCAAGTCCGAAACGGCTTCAAGTTTAATCTATTTGATTTGAAATGGCTTGACATGGGAATGAGTACCGTATCAATTCTTGAGAGAGATCTCGCAGGATATAGGAGGAATATTCTATGACACAACGCAGATTATTTACATCTGAATCAGTTACAGAAGGGCATCCAGATAAAATTTGTGATCAAATTTCAGATGCAATTCTAGATGCAATTCTTACGGAAGATCCAAACGCACGTGTTGCTTGTGAAACAACAGTGACTACAGGGTTAGTATTAGTTGCAGGGGAAATCACAACATCCACTTATGTTGATATTCCAAAAGTTGTACGTTCAACTATTAAAGAAATCGGCTACACTCGTGCAAAATATGGTTTTGACTCTGAAACTTCAGCAGTATTAACTTCTATTGATGAGCAATCAGCTGATATTGCTCAAGGGGTTGACCAAGCTTTAGAGGCACGTGAAGGATCTATGACAGATTCTGATATTGAAGCAATTGGAGCAGGAGACCAAGGTTTAATGTTTGGTTACGCATGTAATGAAACACCTGAACTTATGCCACTTCCAATTAGTTTAGCTCATCAGTTGGCTCGTCGTTTAGCAGACGTTCGTAAAGACGAAACTTTAGACTATTTACGTCCAGATGGTAAAACACAAGTAACTGTGGAGTATGATGAAAATAACAATCCTGTTCATATAGATACAATTGTTATTTCGACTCAGCATCACCCAGAAGTAACGTTAGAACAAATTCAAAAAGATTTAAAAGAAGTAGTTATCAATCCAATTGTTCCTGCTAATTTAATTGATGAAAATACTAAATATTTCATTAACCCAACTGGTCGTTTCGTAATTGGTGGACCACAAGGGGATGCAGGTTTAACAGGTCGTAAAATTATTGTAGATACTTACGGTGGATATGCTCGTCATGGAGGCGGTGCGTTCTCTGGTAAAGATCCAACAAAAGTAGACCGTTCAGCAGCATATGCTGCTCGTTACGTTGCAAAAAATATTGTTGCAGCAGGACTTGCAGATCGTTGTGAAGTACAACTTGCCTATGCAATTGGTGTAGCACAACCTGTATCAATCGCAGTAGACACATTTGGTACTGGAAAAGTAGAAGAGGCAAAATTAGTTTCACATATTCGTGAATTGTTTGACCTTCGTCCAGCTGGTATTATTAAAATGCTAGACCTTCGTCGTCCTATTTACAAGCAAACAGCTGCGTATGGACATTTTGGTCGTACTGACATTGATGCACCATGGGAAAGAACAGATAAAGCAGATTTGTTAAGACAAAAAGCTGGTTTATAAGAAATAATGAAGAAGAGGCTTCCTGTTATAGGATAGCCTCTTTTTTAAAGAAAATAAGTTTTATTTTTGAAGTGATTTATAATACTGTCCTTTTTCAACGTATTCACGAATAATACGTTGAACATCTTCTTTGTCTTCCTCAGACAGCTCCCGAACAACTTTTGCAGGACTACCTATGGCAAGTGAATTAGGGGGAATTTTCTTACCTTGGGTTACTAAACTTCCAGCACCGATAAATGCACCTTCACCGATCTCAGCTCCATCCAAAATAATAGAGCCCATTCCAACCAAAGCACCTTTTCGAATAGTACAGCTATGTAACGTTACTTGGTGTCCAATTGTCACTTCATCTTCAATAACAAGAGGGTTATTAGGACTTTGATGCAAACAACATAAATCTTGGATACTCACTCTTCGTCCAATAATCGTAGGAGCAACGTCCCCTCTGATTACCGTATTAAACCAAATTGTAGACTCTTGTCCGATTGTCACATCGCCTGTAATTGTGACATAATCAGCAATAAATGCAGATTCATCTATTGTTGGATATTTGCCTTTAAATGGATAAATCAATATGCTCACGCTCCTTATGTAAATAGAATATAATTAATGTTATCAAATGAAGTAAAATAATCAAATAATTGAAGTAGACATTCGGTACAAAACAAAACAAGAGGTGATGTTCATGTGGAAATGGGAAGCAGAAGAAAAACCTAAAGCAGTAATTGTCATTGTTCATAGTGCATATGAACATCATAGAAGATATGCTTGGTTAATTGAAAAGTTTAGAAGTTCTAACTGTCATATTGTAATGGGAGACTTACCAGGACATGGTGAACAGACAAGAGGAAAAAAAATACATAATGAATCTTTTGAACAATATAAAGAATATATAACGCTTGCTTTACAAGTAGCCGTTACTTATAATTTACCAATTTTTATTCTTGGCCATGGACTTGGAGCAACCCTGCTTATTAAAGTGCTACACAAATTACAAATAGAATATGCTGGTGTCATTTTAACGTCTCCTTGGTTGCAATTAAAGAAACAGCCATCTAAATGGACAAATGCACTGGCAAAATTACCAGTACAACAAAAGATTAACCATGATATTCAGCTTAAGGAATTAACGAGAAACTATGATATTTATCAACAATTTATTGATGATCCTACTTACCATACAATCGTCTCGAATGATTGGTACATAGAACTCCAATTACTTATGAAAAGTATTTTACAATCAACGGAATCAGTACCGAATGTTCCGGTATTATTAATGACTGCTGAAAGAGATAAGATTGCAGATATCACATCTACTGCAGCGTGGTTTAAAAAGCAAGAGCTATCTGAGTATCAATATAAGTCATGGAAAAATTGCTTTCATGATTTGCATCAAGAACCTGAAAGGGAAGAGATTTTTGAGTATTCTCATGCCTTTATAAATAATGTTCTAAGATCCATTGGTTATATTGTATGACTATAAATAATTCAATTTAACAGTAATATAATGAGAATTTTTAGGGTTTAGAAGTGTAATATAAAATTGGTTGAGATGCTATTACAAAGGAATATACTAATCAATGAAACCTTTCGTATATTTATTACGAATAAAAGATATTTATGTTATAATTTATGATTGAATGAGAGAAAGTAAGGAGAATTTACATGCAAAACCAACATATTATACGAAACTTCATTGTTGAAACATCTTCTAGACCGGGTAATTTTGCAAAAGTAGCAACTGCAATTGGAATGGCAGAAGGAGATATTGGTGATATTACGACGTTAAAGAGCGGTGCTTTAACAACTGTTCGTGATATTTCTATTACTTTTAAATCGGAAGAACAATTACAACAAGTTATTTCTAATATTGAAGCCATTGGAAATGGTGTTAAGATACATGCTGTTACTGATGATGTACTGAAAGCTCATGAAGGCGGAAAAATCGCGATGAAGAGTCAGCTGGATGTACGATCATTAGGAGATTTACAAAGAATTTATACACCTGGTGTAGCGAGTGTTTGTATGGAAATTGTACATAATCCAGAGAAAGCAAATTATTTTACATCCATTGGAAGCTCCGTAGCTATCGTTACGGATGGTACAGCTATCTTAGGTCTAGGTAATATTGGTTCAGTAGCCGGTATGCCTGTAATGGAAGGGAAAGCCGTGTTATTAGATCAGTTTGTTGGTTTAAGTGGAATACCTATTCTATTAAATACAAGTGATCCAGATGAAATCGTTGAAACTGTAAAGCATATACATCAAGGATTTGGAGCAATATTACTAGAAGATATTGGTTCTCCTCATTGCTTCGAAATAGAAGAACGTCTTAAAGCGGAACTTCCTATTCCAGTAATGCATGATGATCAGCATGGTACTGCTGTTGTGGCACTTGCTGCAATATTATCTGCATGCAAAGCAACAGGAGTTGATCCTAAAACTGCGGTAATTGGTCAAGTTGGACTAGGTGCTGCAGGGTTGGCTATCTGTCGTATGCTAATGGCTTATGGTGTAGAAGAAGTGTATGGTTTAGATAGACAAGAAGAAGCTCAAAATCGATTGGTTAATTATGGTGGACAAACGATTGCTTCATTAGAAGAGATGATGGAGACTTGTGATATTATCATTGCAACTACTGGAGTTTCAGGATTGATTAAGCCAGAAATGGTAAGAAAGGGTCAAATAATTTTAGCTCTATCTAATCCAAATCCAGAGATCTTGCCATCTGCTGCAATAGCAGCAGGAGCAGCCTTCGCAGCAGACGGACGCTCAGTTAATAATGTTATTGGCTTCCCAGGGATATTTAAAGGAGCTTTAGATGCAGGTGCAAAGGAAATTACATACACGATGTTAATTGCAGCAGCACAAGCTATTGTGAGCCATACCAAACCTGGTGAGTTAATACCAAACCCTCTAGATCCTATGGTGCATCATTTAGTGGCTAGAGCAGTAGAAGAAGCAGCAAATAATGAAATGAATAGATAAATAAAAAGAAGATTTCAGTTTAAGACGCTGAAATCTTCTTTTTAAATTCTTCATTATAATTAGTAGCTTCACTTAAAGCTTTTTCTTCCAAAGGTATTCGAACGGAAAGCATGGCAAGATTCAAAAGAGTAAAACAAAGAGCGGTCATATAAGCTTGAAACATTAGTGGTAGTAGTACAATTTCGATACAGACAACCACATAATTTGGATGTTTGATAAAAAGATATGGACCCTTAGAAACAACACGTGCTCCAGGCAAAATAATGATTTTCGTATTCCAAAAAGTACCTAAAGTTGTTAAACACCAAATACGTAAACCTTGTACAAATAAAAAAATTAGAAGAAATAAAGGGAATAGAGGAGAAATGCCTCGCTCAAAAATTAGAACTTCTGCAATCAAGCTAACAAAAAAGCTGACGTGAAGAGCTACCATATATGGATAATGAGCAGCACCTACTTCATATGCACCTTGTGCAAGCATCTTTTTTTCATTTTGTTTAGCTATAAATACTTCCGTTATTCTTTGAATGATTACTAGTGAAATAATAATGTAAAATAACAGCATGTTGTTAATCACTCCAATTTAGTAAGACTGCTTCCCCACAAAAACCAGGTCCAAGAGCTACTAATAATCCCATTTCATCCTTCTGATGATCTTTTAACATAAATTGCTCTAAGACATAAAGCACAGTAGGAGAAGACATGTTACCGTGTTTTTTTAATACATCACGTGAAATAGCTGTTTGATTTTCCTCGAGTTGAAGTGTTTCCTCGTATGCATGCAATACCTTTTTTCCACCAGGATGAGCAACAAAGTTCTTAAGCTGGTCTACTGAAATTTGTTGTTCCTCCATAAATTCATGAATGAATGGACCGAGCCAGCTTGAAATGATAGAAGGTATACTCTTTGAGAAAACAACATGTAATCCATTATTTTTAATATCCCATCCCATTACATTTTCGGAATCAGGCATCCACTTAGAGGCAGTATATATAATAGAAGGTACTCGTTTCTGCGTGTTCAATAATACTTCATCACCACAAACTAATACACAAGCAGCCCCGTCAGCAAAAAGAGAAGCACCTATTAGATTACTTTTAGAATAATCATTAGGCTGAAAAGTGAGGCTACATAATTCCACACAAACAACTAGCACTTTTGCTTTAGGATGAGCTTTACAATAATCAAATGCTCTACTAACTCCTGCAGCTCCACCAGCACAACCTAGCCCCCATATCGGAATCCGTTTAGTTCGGTCAGAAAATGGAAGATGATTCATCACTCGAGCGTCGATACTTGGGGTAGATATGCCAGTACTACTTACAAATATGATTGCATCTATTTCATCTGGCTTAAGAGAATCTTTTAAAAAAGAAGTATTACTTAGGCAAGCTTGGATTACTTCAACACTATATTTTGTCGCTAGCTCAATATAAAGATTATTTCTTTCTTCAAAGGTGTGCTCTTTCTGATGCCATTCTAACGGTACACAAAAATAGCGGGTATCTATGTCTCCATTTTCAAAAACTTTTAATAATCTATCTAATTGTGCAATTTTATCTTGAAACAATTCTTTTGTTAATTGTTCAATATTGGATTGCTCCAAAGCATATGGAGGATTATATGTACTAATAGAAGCGATTTTAGGCATGGGATTCTCCTTTATAAATTGATCAGAAAAAAACTATTAACAATATTCTTTCCGTACGCCTAGGCTTTTTCTAATTAGTTTCTCCATGCTCTTTCAAAATATGCAAAGTAATGACAAAGAATTTAAGATGTTTTCATCTTTTCTATAGCGATGATAAAAGGTGGGTTATTTTGTTGATTTAAAAACTGATAGCATAGCACATGGACGTAGGATTGAGGTAATTGTTTAACATAATTTGTAATTGCATCTTTTTCTTCTTTACCACCAGCATGTCCGTGATAAACAACTAATACAATTAAACCTCCTATTTTCAACAATTCTAAGAGTGATTCCACAGCTAGAATTGTGGAGTTTCCTTTTGTCACGATATGATGATTGCTGCCAGGTAAGTATCCGAGATTGAAAATGGCAGCTGAAACTTCCTTTTGAACATAGGTTGAAACATGTTCATGACCATCTAATATTAAAGTAGTTCTGGACTTTAAATTTGCTTCAACTAATTTCTGCTCTGTTGACTTTAAAGCCTCAGATTGTACATCAAATGCATAAACATGCCCAGTTTCTCCTACCAATTCTGCTAAATATAAAGTGTCATGCCCGTTTCCTGCAGTTGCATCTACTACGTAATCTCCGGGCTTAATGACAGATGCCAATAAATCTTTTGCAAATGGTAAAACTCTTTTTAATTTCATTTCATAACACCAGTCTCTTGATAATATTTTCCCTGATAACTTTCACGCTTAGCTAATTCTGCATCTATTCCATTTAAAACATCCCATTTGTTTACGCTCCACATCGGTCCAATCATTAAGTCAATAGGACCGTCACCAGTGATTCGCTGTACTACCATTTTAGGAGGTAAAATTTCTAATTGATCTGCTACGAGTTGAATATACGCATCTCGTTCCATAAATTCTAGTTTGCCTTTTTCGTATTGTTTCACCATAGGTGTTCCTTTAAGTAAATGTAATAAATGAATTTTTATACCTTGGACATCAAGCTTAGATACTGCTTTAGCAGTTTCCATCATCATATCTCTATCTTCCAAAGGTAATCCATTGATAATATGGGTACATATTTGAATGCCATGTTTTCTTAATTTATTTACCCCTTCTACATAAGTTGGATAATCGTGAGCTCGATTGACTAAATTAGCGGTTCTTTCATGTACAGTTTGAAGACCAAGTTCTATCCATAAATAAGTGCGTTTATTTAGTTCAGCTAGATATTCGACAACATCATCAGGTAAGCAGTCTGGTCTTGTTGCAATGGAAATCCCAACAACGCCTTCTAAGGCAAGGGCAGCTTCAAATTTTTCTTTTAAAACAGGCAATGGAGCGTGGGTATTTGTATATGCTTGAAAATAAGCAATGTATTTTCCAGCTTTCCATTTTTCGTGCATTTTAGCTTTTATTTTATCAAACTGCACAGGAATAGAATCGACTTTATTGCCTGCAAAGTCACCACTACCTGCAACGCTACAAAATGTACAGCCGCCATATGCAACAGTGCCATCTCTATTTGGACAATCAAACCCGGCATCTAAAGCTACTTTGAAAATTTTCTGGTTAAATGTATTTCGTAAATAGCGATTCCAAGTATAATATCTTTTCCCATCAGAAGGAAAAGGAAAGTGATATTCGGTCATTTTGACTCCTCCTTAAAGGATTATTTTATCATGTCTTTGGTAAGTTTGTTGCAACATCTTGAAGTGCCATCTGAAAAGGAATACAATGTTCAGAGTGCAAGGAGAAATGAGGTGTTATTATTGCCAAAAGTAGTGTGGCTTTTAATTGTTGGAATGTTTATTAATACGACTGGAAATTCTTTTTTGTGGCCATTACATACGATTTATATGCATGATCATTTGGGGCAATCTTTAACTGTTGCTGGATTTGTTCTAATGATAAATGCTGGGACTGGTGTTATTGGTAATCTATTAGGAGGATACCTGTTTGATCGTATTGGTGGATATAAATCTATCGTTTTCGGTATTATATTATCCATTATTCCTTTAATACTATTAACATTTTGGCACGGTTGGCCAGAATATATTTGGTTTGTAGCCATTTTAGGTTTTAGTGGAGGTATTATATTTCCAAGCATGTATGCTTTGGTTGGAAGTGTATGGCCAGAAGGGGGAAGAAAAGCGTTTAACGCTATTTATCTGGCTCAAAATTTAGGGGTCGCTATAGGACCGGCAATAGCGGGTTTAGTAGCAGATCGTAATATAAATAATATCTTTCTAGCTAATTTGCTAACATATGTATTATTTTTATTTATCGCTCTATTCTTTTATCGTAATATGTCAGCATCATCTAATAAGCATGTAGCTGTTATGAATGAACAAAAGAAAATCAATCAAAAAGCGCCTTTTTATGCAATGATGATTATAACTGTTGGTTATATGTTAACATGGATTGTTTATGTTCAATGGACTTCGACGATTTCTACATATGTGCTCGATTTAGGTATAACATTAAAACAATATAGCTTATTATGGACAATAAATGGTGCGCTTATTATTGCGGGTCAACCTCTTATTAAACCAATTATTAAGAGATTGGAAAACAAGATTAAAGCACAAATGATTTTAGGAATAGTTATTTTCATGGGATCATTTGTAGTAGTTGCATTTGCTGAAAGCTACGCTATGTTTATTACTGCTATGGTTATATTGACTATTGGAGAAATGTTCGTTTGGCCTGCCGTACCTACACTCGCTGATAAGTTAGCTCCGAAAGGTAGAGAAGGTTTTTATCAAGGAATTGTTAATAGTATGGCGACAATTGGTAGAATGATAGGACCTTTCATCGGAGGTATTTTGGTAGAAGCTTATGGCACACCAGTGATGATTCTAATTCTCACGAGCTTGATGGTCTTTGCGATAGTTACAAGTCTACTTTATGATCTTCCTCTTAAGAAGGTAGCGGATAATGAATAAATAAAAACACCGTTTCTACGGTGTTTTTTTATTTGTTGATTCTTAAATTGCGGAACATATGTAGTAGTTAAATATATTATGTTTTAAAGCAAACGAAAGATTTCAAAACGGATGTGCGCTAGCCGCACGCTACGCATGAGCCTCCGCAGGATGATTCGCTCCTTCGTCGCTCGCCCATCCTTTGCGGGGTCTCATTCTTCGCGCTCCTGCGGCGTGTAAGGCGCACATCCTGGACATTATCCGATAAAGATAGAAAAAAATCTATGAAAAGTAAGCCTTCATCCTATTCTCAGATAATTGTTTTTCGATGAAATTGAGTTTTAAACAAGTTAAAGAATTATTAATTAATAAGTCATATAAATAGAAACTTCTTTATTCATTGAATAGCATACACTGGCAATCGCGCCTTGCCAGCCGCATGACGTGCCGTATGAGACAGAAGTATGCGCTTGCGCATACAGCGGCTCATGCGGACGTGCGGCCAGCGCGAATGCCAATAGATAAGTAGTATTCCCTTTTGACAATAGTTAAATTAATCTTCTAATTACAGAGTAGAACTCGTATGTGCGCTTGCCGCATGCTATCCATGAGCCTCCGCAGGATGAATCGCTCCTTCATTTAAAGTATTATTTTTTAACAATCTAATAATAGAATCTACATTTTTTATCAAGAGGATACACTGGCAATCGCGCCTTGCAAGCCGCATGACGTGCCGTATGAGACAGATGGATGCGCTTGCGCATACAGCGACTCATGCGGACGTGCGGCCAGCGCGAATGCCACTAGATAAGTAATATTCCTAATTAAGCTTTGGGTGGAAAAGGGTTATGCATTTACAAGATGACTCTCTTCTTTTTCAATAGTGAGATTTAGATAATCAAGCAAGGGAATTGATTAATTGTCTAACTTTTGAGATTATAAGACAGAAGTTGTTTCCAAGAAGGAGGGGAAAAAATGGATAGTTTATTGGGAAAATTGTCAGTATCAGTGCTGGCACAAATATTAGAGAATGCATTCCAGTGGTTTGTTGTTGTCGATAAAGATTCTAACATACTTTATATGAATGAAGATTATTGCCGGTTTCTTGAAGTTACGAAGGAAAATGCAATTGGACAGCATGTTGCGGAAGTAATTGAAAATACAAAAATGCATGAAGTAATCAAGTCAGGGGTTGCAGATATAGCATCACCTCATTACATAAAGGGAACGTACATGCTGGCGAACCGTGTTCCACTTGTTGTCGATGGTGAAATTGTCGGTGCATTCGGTAGTGTTATATTTCGAGATATGTCGGATTGGAAAAAGCTAAGCTCGCACGTTCGTACAACGATGGAACGCATACAGTTAAATAAAGAAGATAATAGTTATAAAGAGTACCATTTAGTAAATATTAAAGGCACTTCTGTCGCAATGCGTAAAATAAAAGAAACAATTGAAATGATAGCTCCGAGTGATTTGCCGGTTTTAATCGAAGGAGAAAGTGGTACGGGAAAAGAAATGTTTGCACATAGTATTCATCAGCTTTCTGATCGATCAGATGAACTTTTTGTTAAGGTGAATTGTGCTGCAGTTCCTCCAGAACTATTAGAGGAGGAATTATTCGGTAAGCTCGATGTGATTACAGGACATTTACGAAAAGGAAGATATCAGCAAGCAGATAAAGGGACACTCTTTATAGATGAGATCAGCGCACTTCCTGTAACACTGCAAGCAAAGCTTTTACGGGCAATGCAAGACAAAGAAGTTGTATGTATGCACTCTGAGAAGGGGGAACAAGTAAACGTTCGAATTTTGGCAGCATCTAATGTGTCCCTATCTAAATTAGTGGAGGAAAAGAAGTTTCGAGAAGATTTATTTTATCGAATCCAAGCAATTACCCTATCCATCCCACCACTTCGAGACCGTATGGAAGACTTCACAGAGCTATTGAACCATTTCTTGCAAAAATTTGTTGTTCAGGCAGGACGTCGTAAAGTAGTTTTAGCTACGAAGACAAGAGAAATACTACAATCCTATCATTGGCCAGGAAACGTTACCGAATTGCAAAATGTTCTTCAAGCTGCAGTATATTTAGCAGAGGATGATATTATTTTACCTAACGCATTACCAGTGCAAGTAAAGAAAAGGAATGCTTTATCTTTTCAAACTTCAGGTAAGCTAGCAAATATTTTACTAGATGTTGAAAAAAATGTGATTCGAGATTTACTAGAAGAAGAGCCTAATAAAGCGGTGATTGCTGAGCAATTAGGTATTAGCCGTTCCACACTTTATGAAAAAATAAAAAAATACAACTTATGACCTAAATTCCGACTTATCGGATTATATTCCGATAAGTCGGAAAAAAAATGGTGTTGTAAAATGTGATTATATTTTATTTTAATGCAAAAGTTGTCCAGTTTTTCAGAATAATTATGTGTTAAATTGACTAATAGTTGTCACAAATGGTATTGCGTGAAAATTTAGAATCTGTTTTAATTACATGTGAAAGCGCTTTTATTTCGCATCAAAAATGTAAGGAGGAAATGCAAATGAAGCCGATTTATTCTTCTGCAGAGGAAGCGGTAAAAGAAATACAAGATGGTGCAACATTGATGGTTGGAGGTTTCGGCTTAGTCGGAATTCCAGAAAAATTAATACTTGCATTAGTTGAGAAAGGTGTTAAGGATTTAACGGTCATTTCTAACAATTGTGGAGTGGACGATTGGGGTTTAGGACTTTTATTAAATAATAAGCAAATTAAAAAAATGATAGGTTCATATGTTGGTGAGAACAAAGAATTTGAACGTCAAGTGCTAGCAGGGGAAATTGAAGTTGAGTTAACCCCTCAAGGAACACTTGCAGAAAAAATAAGAGCTGGTGGAGCAGGAATTCCAGCATTTTTCACACCGGCTGGAGTTGGTACTACAATAGCTGATGGAAAAGAAATTCGTATTTATGATGGAAAAGAATATGTGTTGGAAGAATCACTACGTGCTGACTTTGCGCTCATTCGAGCTTCAAAAGCAGATAAGTTTGGAAATCTTATCTATAACAAAACGGCTCAAAACTTCAATCCTATGATGGCCGCAGCAGGAAAGATTACTATTGCAGAAGTTGAAGAAATCGTGGAAACAGGAGATTTAGATCCTGCCATTATTCACACACCAAGCATTTATGTACAAGGCCTGTTACAAGCCAATCAAGAAAAACGGATTGAACGATTAATGACACGTTCATAGATGGGAGAGATTTCAAGTGACAAAATTATCAAGTAGAGAACTAATTGCTATTCGAGCAGAGAAGGAAATAGAAGATGGAAATTATGTGAATTTAGGTATTGGTATACCTACATTAGTTGCCAATTATATTTCTCCAAATAAAACAGTAGTATTACAATCAGAAAACGGACTTCTTGGAATTGGTCCTTATCCGACTCAAGATGAAGTAGATCCAGACCTAATCAATGCAGGAAAAGAAACCGTTACGACTATTCCCGGTTCTGCTTTCTTTTCAAGTGCAGAATCATTTGCAATGATACGTGGTGGCCATGTGGATGTTGCAATCCTAGGTGGAATGGAGGTTTCTGAAAAAGGAGACCTTGCAAACTGGATGATTCCTGGAAAGATGATTAAAGGGATGGGCGGTGCTATGGATTTAGTGCATGGTGCTAAAAAAACGATTGTAATCATGGATCATGTTGCAAAAGATGGTTCGCCAAAAATTAAAAAAGAGTGCTCTCTTCCGTTAACAGGAAAAGGAGTAGTCGACAAAATTATTACAGACCGTGCCACTATAGAAGTGACACCGGAAGGACTTGTACTTAAAGAGGTGTACGAGGGGTACACCGTACAAGATATTATTGACTCAACAGAAGCTTCTTTAAATGTTGATAATGTAAAAGAAAATGTTGAGTTTTAATACTTCTTTATAAAACAATTCGGGGGGATTTGTTCATGGAAGCATTAAGTATGATCGGCCTTATAGGAGGTCTGGCTTTACTTATTATCTTGACGATGAAGGGTGTAAATATATTAATCGCTGGTCCAATATCAGCATTATTAGTTGCGTTAACGAGTGGAATGCCACTGTTTCCGCAATTGGCCGCTGAAGGGGAAGCAAATTTTGTAACAAGTTACATGACAGGTTTTACAGGATTTATTATGTCTTGGTATTTAATGTTCTTACTAGGAGCTGTCTTTGGGAAAGTTATGGAGGATAGCGGTGCGGCAGATTCCGTTTCAAAATGGATCGTTGATAAATTAGGAATGAAGTATGCAGTAATGGCTATCGTAATTGCCTGTGCAATCCTTACATATGGAGGCGTAAGTTTGTTCGTTGTTGCGTTCTCTGTATATCCAATGGCAATCTCATTGTTTAAGCAAGCAGACTTACCGCGTCGTTTTATACCAGCAACATTAGCGCTAGGCTCAGTTACGTTTACGATGACATCTGCAGGTTCACCTGAAATTCAAAACTGGATTCCAATTCAATTTTTAGGTACAGACGCTTATGCTGGTTGGGAAGTAAGTATTATTGTAGCAGCATTCATGGCGATTTTTGGGTATTGGTGGCTAAAACGTATTATCCAGAAAGCTGTTAATAAAGGGGAAAGATTTGAGGATCGTGAAAATGATCCAACATTTGATACGACAAGAAGTCTGCCTAATCCATTCTTAGCAATGCTTCCGTTAGCTGTAGTATTAGTGATCTCATTTATTTACCATGATAAGCTAGCGCAATCTGCATTGATCATAGCGTTACTTGGAGGAGTTATTGCTACTTACTTCGTAGGTAGAAAATATTCGAAAAATTTCTGGGAAGCGTTTTCGGCAGGAACTGTTGGGGCAATTATTGCAATCGGTAATACAGCTGCAGTTGTTGGTTTCGGTGGAGTTGCGAAAAATGTTCCAGCATTTACAACTGCTGTTGAAGCAATGACGAATATTCCTGGTTCGCCTTTAATCGGTGCAGCTATTGCGGTATCCGTAATTGCTGGTATGACTGGTTCTTCCTCTGGAGGCCAATCTATAGCATTACCATTATTGGCGCCACATTATATGGATATGGGTGTAAATGCTGAAGCGTTGCACAGGGTAGTAGCAATTTCTTCTGGTGCACTTGACTCATTGCCACACAATGGATATGTAGTAACTACTATTCAATCAATCTGTGGAGAAAAACATAGTGCCGCATATTGGTCCGTAGCTGCAACCACTGTAGTGGTACCAGCGATTGGAACAGCTATTGCAATTATATTATTCTCTCTAGGTCTAGGTATATAATTTTTCAGTCCAATGAGCTTAATGGCTGATTTTGGAGGTAAAACGTATGGTAAAAGATAGAGTACTTCTCATCACTGGAGCTGCACAAGGAATTGGGTTTCAAATTGCGCAGGAATTTTATCAGGCTGGTGCGAAGGTAGTATTAACTGATATTAATGAAGAGAAGGTTAAAGATGCTGCTGCTTCACTAGGTAGTGACGCTCTTGGTATTAAATGTGATGTGACAATCGAGGAAGATATTATTAATTCTATTGATTTAACTGTAAAAGAGTTTGGACAAATAGATATATTAATAAACAATGCAGGAATGCAGCATGTTTCTATGTTAGAAGATTTTCCTACAGAACGCTTTGAATTATTAGTGAAAATTATGCTAACTGCTCCGTTCATGGCGACTAAACATGTTCTTCCTCATATGCGAAAAAGGGGGTTCGGAAGAATTCTCAATATGGCTTCTATTAATGGTTTAGTAGGTTTTGCTGGTAAAGCAGCTTATAACTCTGCTAAGCATGGTGTAATTGGCCTAACAAAGGTTGCTGCATTAGAAACAGCAGCAGATGGCATTACAGTAAACGCGATCTGTCCAGGATATGTTGATACACCTTTAGTGAGAAACCAATTCCAAGACTTAGCAAATACACGTAATGTTCCTTTAGAGTCAGTACTGGAAGATGTTATTTATCCATTAGTACCACAAAAAAGGTTGTTAGATGTAAAAGAAATTGCTGATTTAGCATTGTTTTTAGCAAGTGATGCTGCAAAAGGTATGACGGGTCAAGCAGTTGTATTAGACGGTGGATATACTACTCAATAAAAACTTGCTATTTAAACGTATTTCCTCTAAAATACGAAGTAATAGCAAGACGCAGATAAGGATTAGTAAATAGATTGTATTTCTATAGAGAGCTAACGGTTGGTGAAAGTTAGTGGAATGCCCTATTGAACTCGCCTTTGAGTCTGTATGAGTGAACTGTCAGTAGCTTATACCGTTTTCCGCGTTAAGGAATCAAGTTGAGTGATGTTTTTCACTAATTTGGGTGGTACCGCGTGAGGTTAATCTCTCGTCCCTTAGTTTTTTTAAGGGGCGAGTTTTTTTATTTTGAGGAGGAATTACAATGAGCTTTAATCATCAAGCAATTGAAAAAAAGTGGCAGAATTATTGGCAACAGAACAAGACATATAAGATGACTGATGATCCATCAAAACCTAAATTTTATGCACTTGATATGTTTCCTTATCCTTCTGGGGTTGGCCTACACGTTGGGCATCCACTTGGTTATATCGCTACAGATATTTTAAGTGCATTTAAACGTAAGCAAGGATATAACGTTCTTCATCCAATGGGATGGGATGCTTTTGGACTTCCTGCAGAGCAATATGCAATTGATACAGGTAATGACCCGGCAGAATTTACTGCAAAAAATATTGCTACATTCAAACGTCAAATGACGGACTTAGGTTTTTCATTTGATTGGGATAGAGAAGTCAATACAACTGATCCTTCTTATTATAAATGGACGCAATGGATTTTCATTCAACTATATAAAAAAGGCCTAGCATATGTAGATGAAGTGCCAGTAAACTGGTGTCCTGCATTAGGAACTGTTTTGGCAAATGAAGAAGTAATCGATGGAGTTTCCGAACGTGGAGGGCACCCTGTTGAACGCCGTCCAATGCGTCAATGGGTGCTTCGTATAACTGCTTATGCAGATAGACTTTTAGAGGATTTAGATGATCTTGATTGGCCAGAAAGTTTAAAAGAAATGCAACGTAATTGGATTGGACGTTCAGAGGGTGCTGAGCTAACATTTGAAATAGATGGCACAAACGAATCATTCCGTGCTTTCACAACTCGTCCTGATACTATTTTTGGAGCCACTTATGCTGTTTTAGCACCAGAGCACAAGCTTGTGGATACAATTACGACAGCAGAACAACAAGAAGCAGTGCAAGCCTACAAAGATCAAGTAAAATTAAAAAGTGATTTAGAGCGTACAGATCTTGCAAAACATAAAACAGGTGTTTTTACCGGTGCCTACGCGATTAATCCGATTAGCGGCGAAAAAATGCCAATCTGGATTGCAGACTATGTATTGGCAACTTATGGAACAGGGGCTATTATGGCAGTTCCTGCACATGATGAGCGTGATTTTGAGTTCGCCAAACAATTTGATCTGCCAATCGTAGAAGTTGTGTCTGGTGGAGAGATTGAAAAAGAGGCTTATACAGCAGATGGAACGCTTATTAACTCTGACTTCTTAAATGGTTTAAACAAACAAGAAGCGATTGCGAAAGCGATTGAATGGTTTGAAGCAAACGGTAAAGGTGAAAAGAAAATTACGTATCGTCTTCGTGACTGGTTATTTAGTCGCCAACGTTATTGGGGGGAACCAATTCCAATCATCCATTGGGAAGATGGTACTTCTACTCCAGTAGATGAATCTGAATTACCTTTGATGCTTCCAGTAACAACAGATATTAAACCAAGTGGTACAGGTGAATCTCCATTAGCGAATATTACGGAATGGGTAAATGTTGTAGATCCAGTAACAGGTAAAAAAGGTCGTCGGGAGACAAATACAATGCCTCAGTGGGCAGGTAGCTGTTGGTACTACTTACGCTATATTGATCCAAACAATGACGAAGCACTTGTGGATCCAGAATTAGCAAAACGTTGGCTTCCGGTTGACATTTACGTTGGTGGAGCAGAACATGCAGTACTGCATTTGTTGTACGCTAGATTCTGGCATAAGTTCCTTTATGATATTGGTGTAGTAACAACAAAAGAACCTTTCCAAAAACTATTTAACCAAGGCATGATCTTAGGTGAAGGTAACGAAAAAATGTCTAAGTCAAAAGGGAATGTTGTAAACCCTGATGATATCGTGATAAGTCATGGTGCCGATTCCCTTCGTCTTTATGAAATGTTCATGGGACCTCTTGATTCTTCAAAACCATGGTCTACAAACGGATTAGATGGTTCACGAAGATTCCTAGATCGTATTTGGAGATTGTTTGTTGATGAAGATGGTAAATTGAGCTCTAAAGTTACAGACAGTTCTTCTGACAATATGGAAAAAGCCTATCACCAAACAGTGAAAAAAGTAACGGAAGATTTTGAGGCAATGCATTATAATACGGCCATTTCACAAATGATGGTATTTATTAACGAAGGATATAAAGCCGAAAAAATTTCAAAAGAATATGTAGAAGGATTTGTGAAGCTTATTTCTCCAATCGTTCCGCATATTGCTGAGGAACTTTGGAGTATTCTAGGACATGATGATACGATCGTTTACGAATCATGGCCAACTTTCGATGAATCTAAATTAGTAGACAATGAAGTAGAAATTCCTGTTCAAATTAAAGGGAAAGTTCGTGCAAAATTACTTGTTGCAAAAGATGCAACAAAAGATGAGCTTGAAGCATTGGCTCTTGCTTCTGAACAAGTGCAACAATGGTTGGAAGGGCAACAAGTGAAGAAAATCATTGCAATCCCAGGCAAAATGGTGAATATCGTTATTTAAAAAAGCTCTATTTTTCGCTTCTTTACTTATCAGCATTAAAGTTTAACTAAGCAAAAAATAAAAAATACTAACATTAGTAGCGCAAACCACGACCATGGTTTGTGCTACTTTTTTTATTGTGGAAGTGAAGAAAGATCGAACAGGCCTTGATACCATACAGACCCACTTTACACCCTTATGTGAATCAGTTGAGTTTGTTGGGTCCTAAGGGATCGTGTCCGAGACCCCGCACGTAGCATAGGAGGGTATTGATAAAGTCTATAGAATCTGACTTTACAAATAATGTCGTCCGATAAATAAGAAAATCGTTGAAACGGCTCCCTTTCCGCGGGCGTTGCCTTAACCTCCTAGGCCAACACGATGTTGGTCATGCAATCGTTGCCGCAGGATACTGCGAACTTAGATTGCCTTCACCTCACTGCGGGGTCTTCGGCTAACGTTATTCCCGCAGGAGTGTCGCCTTTTTCAACGATTTTCTATAAATACTAATTGAAAAAATGTAAGTGATAAAAACTTGCTGTATTAATGGCATGATGGTTTTCTCATTGAAAAGCGGTTAATAGTTGATTTTCGTTTCAGGCGGCGACTCCAGCCGGAATAGCATGAGTTGAAGACCCTGGACTGAGCGTAGTGAGGGAAGCGGCTGAAGCCATGCCGGCGGAAAGCGTCCGTCCTGAACGGAAATCTATCGCACTTTTTAATAGAAGATAAAAAAAGAGGCTGCCCTTAAAAGTCATTTTTTATGACAATCAGGACAGCAGTTTTTTTTATTGAATAATATCTAGAAAACCCTGTATCATTTTATTTCCTTGTATTGTCCCAATTGATTCAGGATGAAACTGAAGTCCATATATGGGATAATCTCTATGCTTGATTGCCATAATTTCATTATCATCCGTTGCACGTGCAAGCACTTCTAATTCTTCGCTTAATGTTTGCTCATCAATTACGAGAGAATGATAACGCATGACCGAGATTGGTTCTTTAAATGGATGGAATAAAGAATCAGCGGAATGCTCAACAATCGATAATTTCCCATGCATAATATTTTTCGCTTGAATAATCTTTGCTCCAAATGCAGCTCCAATGGATTGGTGACCTAGACATATTCCGAGAATTGGATATCTATTGTGCAGCTGTTGAATCAGCTCAATGGATATCCCTGCTTCCGAAGGGCTACCAGGGCCAGGAGATATAATTATCGCTTCTGGATGTAGTTCTTCAATTTGTTTGATAGTAATGGCGTCATTCCGGACAACCATAACTTCTTTGCCGAGCATACTTACTTGTTGATATAAGTTATACGTAAAAGAATCATAATTATCGATTAATAGGATCATTGTTGCACCTCCAAAAGAGCTTTTGCTTTATTTAGGGTTTCTTCGTATTCGCTTTTTGGAATAGAATCAAAAACTATTCCTGCTCCTGCTTGAACATGTGCGACATGATCCTTTACAACCATAGTGCGAATAGCAAGTGCCAAATCCATATTGCCTGTTATGGATATATAGCCTACTGCACCTGCATATACACCACGTTTAGATGTCTCAAGTTGATTTATAATCTGCATCGCTCTAATTTTAGGCGCACCAGAGACGGTTCCAGCTGGTAAGCATGCTGATAAAACATCTAATACATGTGTGTCCTTTTTTAGTAGACCAGTTACTTCCGAAACGATGTGCATCACGTATTTATAGTATTCTATCTTCATATATTTTTCGATTGAGACTGAACCAATTTCCGAGATGCGTCCAATATCATTACGACCTAAATCTACAAGCATACGATGTTCTGCAACTTCTTTTTCGTCGTTTAATAGAGACTGTGCAATTTGTTCATCCTCTTGTATGGATTGACCACGGGGTTTCGTTCCAGCTATTGGATTTGTAGTCACTAATCCATTTTGTACTTTTACAAGGCTTTCTGGTGAAGTTCCAAGTATTATATAATGCTCAAAGTCTAAATAAAACATATATGGAGATGGATTGGATGTACGTAGCTTACGATATAATGCAAATGGATTTCCTTCATAGGGAGAAGAAAATCGTTGGGACAATACAACCTGAAAAATATCGCCTTTTATAATATGTTCTTTTGCTTTTTGAACCATTTCTATAAATGTCTGCTCATCTATCATGGGCTGAAATGCCAGCTTTGCTTCATTTTCCTTGGAGGAAATGGGACCTTTTTTTAAATCAGAACAGATAGCTTCAATTGCTTCCGTCATTTTGTTATGGGTACGACCATTGTGGAATAAATCGATTGCAGCTATTGTAGCAGTTTGCTTTAAATGATCATAAATCACAAATGTATCGTAAAACATTAAATGTATATCTGGCATTTCTAAGTCATCGTGGAGAAACTCTCCAATTTTTTCACTGTAAAAAGCTGTCTCATATCCAAAATAGCCGATTGCACCGCCAAAAAATGAAAAAGGATATATTTCTTTGTGAATAGGCATCATAGATTTTAGTTTTTCGATGATGGATTCTGTTCCTTTTTCCTGGCTACCACTTTCATAACGGAGTGAATATCCAGATTGATTTCCTGTTATTTCTGCAATGGGTTTACATGCGATAAATGAATATCTACCACTTTCTTCATGCTTTGCGGATGACTCAAATAACGTCTTTTTCTTTCCAGTTAAAGCATGATAAATGGATATAGGGGTCATCATATCCCCTTGGATTTCTTTCAATTCGTAACTTCTCGTCTCAACTGTCATAGCTCTGCTCTCCTTTTCTCATCTAAACACAAAAAGGCCCTCCATCACAAAGGACGGAGAGCCGTGGTGCCACCTTTTTTGATTACTATTGTAATCCACTTAACTGCAAGTAATATATTGCAAGTCCTGTAACGTAGACATACGCCAAAGCCTACTAAGTGTTCAGCTTTGGAGCTCAGAAGCCCATTCACTAAATGTCATGCACTGATTTGCACCAACCATCAGCTCTCTAGAGCATTTCATAAAGTTACTATTCTTCCTCAATGCTTGTTACAAAACATTGTATAATAAATAGTTTCATAATTCAATCGATTTTGCAGCACTCATTCCAGCTATCTTTCCAGTCACGAGTGCTGAAGTAATATTATAGCCACCTGTATAGCCATGAATATCAAGGATTTCTCCGCAAAAATACAGACCAGCTTTTTTCTTCGAAGCCATTGTTTTAGGTTCGATTTCTTTAATTGAAACACCACCTCCCGTTACAAATGCTTTGTCAAGGGGCTGTGTTCCATATACATTTACCGTAAATTGTTTCAACAAATGAGCAAATGAGCGAACCTTTTCGTGTGAAAGATTTTGCCCATCTTCACTTTCTTGAATACCAGCTTGTTGTAATAAAAACAAAAGCCATCTTTCTGGTACAAGTCCTTTCCACACATTTTTTAAAGCTTTTTTTGGTTCCTCTTTAATAGAAGAGAGGAGAGATTGAAAAGTTTGTTCCTCGTTTTTGTCGGGTAGACTATCTATACGAATTTGGACAAGCTCACCACCATTTTTCTTTTGCTCTTTTACAACGAACTGGCTGCAACGTAATATAGCAGGACCACTTAATCCAAAATGAGTGAAAAGCATGTCCATTTGATGAGTAATAATTGCTTTACCTTTTTTATTTAAAACTGAAACTGCAACATCTCGTAATGCAAGCCCTTGAAGTTCTTTTGATTTTATAAATGACTCATTGGATAGTAAAGGAACCTCTGTAGGATATAGATCAGTAACCGTATGTCCAGCCTTTTCTGCCCATGGATATCCATCACCCGTAGAGCCAGTTTGTGGTACTGCCTTTCCACCGACTGCAACAACTATAGCGCCGGCGGTAATTTCTTCACCAGTTTCAAGACGAACTCCAATAATTTTCTCATCATTCATTAATAATTTGGCAACTGGTGCGTTTAATTTAATTTCAACTTTTAACCGTTTTAATTCGTCCAGAAGAGCATTCACTACATCCATTGCTTTATTGGATACTGGAAACATTCTTCCATGATCTTCTTCTTTTAGTTGTACCCCAAGATTTTCGAAAAAGGCAATAATATCTTCATTATTAAAAACAGAAAAAGGGCTATATAAAAATCTTCCGTTTCCAGGAATATTTTTGACGATTTCTTCTTGAGGAAGTCGATTGGTCACATTACAACGACCGCCTCCTGATATTGCTAGCTTTTTGCCAAGCTTATTACCCTTTTCTATTAATAATACTTGTTTATTTTCTGCTCCAGCAGCAGCTGCTGCCATTAGGCCAGAGGGACCTCCGCCGATTACAATAACGTCATACATAATAAGTTCACACTTTCATTTTTTTCTTTAGTATACATCATTGTGGTTTTGTTTCGACAGATGTAAACTGTAAGATAGACATTTCTTAGGATTGGACGGTTTTTATGGCTTCGAATTTATTAAAAGGGACGATGATTTTAACAATTGGTCTCTTATTATCTAGAATATTAGGCGTTCTCTATGTAATTCCTTTTTATCAATTAATTGGGGAAGAGTATGTAGTACTCTATCAGTATGCATATGTTCCTTATTCAATTATGTTGGCAATAGCAGTATCGGGAGTACCTATTGCAGTTTCAAAATTTGTTTCGAAATATAATGCACTAGGGGATTACGCAACAGGACGAAAATTAGTCCAATCAAGTATGCTGCTTATGTGTGTTACAGGTGTACTAGGATTTCTTCTTCTTTATATATTGGCGGAACCTATCGCTCAACTTGTCATAAAAGACAAAGATGCTATCTTCTCCATTGAGGATGTTGCATCCGTTATTAGATATGTAAGTTTTGCGGTGATAGTTGTACCTGTTATGAGTTTAATTAGAGGCTTTTTTCAAGGGTATCAACATATGACCCCAACTGCTGTATCTCAGTTATTTGAGCAAGTTGTACGTATTTTGTTCGTTCTAGCTGGTGCTTTCGTTGTCATGAATGTATTTAAAGGCTCGGAGAAAACTGCTGTTTCTTTTGCAGTTTTTGCAGCATTTTTAGGAGCGATCGCTAGCTTAGTTGTGCTGTATTGGTATTGGAAAAAGTTAAAGCCAGAATATAATGCACTTCTAGAAAATAGCGGAAATTTAACATCAGATGTATCGTTAAAAAATATTTATAAAGAAATCTTAGTCTATACGGTTCCATTTGCTTTAGTAGGGGTAATCAATCCACTCTTTCAATTTATCGATATGATTACTTTTAACCGTGCAATGACAATGATTGGGAAAGCATCAGTTTCTGATACATATTTAGGTATGTTGAACTTCACAACACATAAGCTTGTGATGATACCAGTAATGTTGGCTACAGGCTTTTCGATGACGCTCATTCCTCTTATTACTAGTTTTTATGCGAAACAGGATTTTATGAATGTTAGAAAATCTTTAGATCAGGCATTTCAAATTTTATTATTTTTAACTTTGCCGGCTGCATTAGGTATTTCAGTTTTAGCAGACGAATTTTATACAGTATTTTATGAGACAAGCGATGTAGGAGCTACAGTGCTTGCGCATTATGCACCTGTTGCGATACTGTTTGCTCTTTATCCAGTAACTACTTCTATTTTACAAGGAATCGATCGCCAAAAATTAATTATCCTCAATTTATTAATCGGAATTTTAACAAAGCTCGTATTAAATACCCCGTTTATTAAAATGTTTGAAACGGATGGTGCTATTTTGGCCACTTCTGCTGGTTACATTGTTGCTATTGCTTTAAATATGGTTGCTATAGGAAAAACATTGCATTATCAATCTACAATGGTAATTAGACGTATTTTCCTTATATCTATATTAACGGCAATTATGTTATGTATAGTATCCATCGTAAAATGGGGAATTGGGCAAGTATTTACGATTGATGGAAAAATAGAATCATTATTAGTTATCTTTGTTTGTGCTTCCATTGGAGCAGTTTTTTATGGATATGTCACGCTAAGATTAGGACTTGCACAAAAGCTTTTCGGCGAGAGAATTACACGTTTTACGAAAAAAATTGGTTTTTAGGAGTATGACATGCGATTAGATAAATTTCTAGCACATATGGGATTTGGTACGAGGAAAGAAGTAAAAGAATTAATTAAATCTAAAGCTATACAAGTAAATGATGTCATAGTAAAAGATAGCTCTTTGCATGTGAAGGAACATGTAGATAAAGTTTCTGTTTATGGAGAAGAAATTGAGTATAAAGAATTTATCTACTTAATGCTAAATAAGCCTGCAGGAGTCGTATCTGCCACAGAAGATACGAGAGATCGAACTGTGATTGACTTATTAGAGGATGATGTACGTCATTTTCAGCCATACCCAGTTGGTAGACTAGATAAGGATACTGTAGGGTTGCTATTATTAACAAATGACGGTGCTTTAACGCATCGTCTACTTTCTCCGAATAAGAATGTACCAAAATTATATTATGCAGAGGTTGAAGGCATAGTTGACGAGAGTGACGTACAGGCTTTTTTAGAAGGAGTAATATTAGATGATGGCTATAAAACAAAGCCGGGAATTTTGACAATTTTAAGTAGAGGACCAGTGTCCGAAGTAGAAATAACAATAACAGAAGGCAAATTTCATCAAGTAAAAAGAATGTTCGAATCCGTTGGAAAAAAAGTAGTTTTTCTTAAAAGGCTTTCAATGGGACAATTAAAATTAGATGAATCTCTTAAACAAGGAGATTATAGAGAACTTACTGAAGAAGAGTTAGAGGGGTTACAGCAAAAGAATGACCAAGCTTAGGCTAGGTCATTCTTTTCATATGGGGAAATCTAAGATGTCATTTTAACGCGTTTGTTCGTCGTGGTCCATTTGCCTCTTGTTGGGCTTATGACTAAGTCATTAAAGGCAAGTACATTCAAATCTCGTTGAATCGTGCGAGGAGTGATGCCAAATTCATCGACTAAATCTTGTGTAGTAACAGTTCCGTGATCACGGATGAACATATACATATCTTTAATTCGATTGAGCATCCGATCAGTAGTTGGTTTCATAAGTAACCACTCCTTCATCATCATATCTCGTGGCAAGACTAGCGGACGACATGGGTGAAAAGCAACTAATTAATTGCAATTTACAGCCCCTTTACTATATTGGTAGTCAGTCATATATTTTCTGACAATTTAATTATAGTAGATTTTCGAGAAAATTTCTATAAAAAACAGCTAATTTACAAAAACTTCATAAAAAAGATTTATTAAAATGAATGAAAAAATAGATGTCCAAGCGAAAAAATTGATAGCAAACAAGTAGAAAAAATATAAAAAAAGGTTCGTTAGTACATGAAATATTAGAATTAAAAAAATCATCGAAAAAGAAGACTGAAAATGCCTTCTTTTTTGTGTTTTATACGCTGAAAAAAGTGTAGAATAACGTTAGAAGGATTGTGTAGGAGGGTTTATATTGAATTGGTTAGAACTTGCGGAACAAAAAAGAACTGAGATGATTGAAGAGCTTCAAAAATTAATTCAAATTCCTAGTGTTCTTGATGAAAAAGCTGCTACGGAAGAAATGCCTTTTGGGCCGAAACCTCTAGAAGCACTTAATCATATGTTAAGTGAAGGAAAAAATGAGGGTCTAGTTACTAAAAATATTGATAATATGGCTGGTCATATTGAAATGGGAGATGGAGAGGAAACTTTAGGTATTCTCTGTCACGTTGATGTGGTACCGGTTGGAGAAGGCTGGACTTATCCTCCTTTTGAAGGCGTCGTAGCAGATGATAAAATTTACGGTCGTGGTGCAATAGATGATAAAGGTCCGACTATTGCAGCTTGGATGGCAATGAAGTTAGTAAAAGAATCTGGAATCCCTTTACATAAAAAAGTAAGACTAATCATTGGGACGGATGAAGAGAGCGGCTTTCGATGTGTAGAACGTTATTTTGAAAAAGAACCGATGCCTGAAATAGGCTTTGCACCTGATGCAGATTTCCCAATTATTAATGCAGAAAAAGGAATTGCAAACCTAATTTTTACACAAACTGGATCAACTGAAACGGAAACTATTCAATTTTTTCAAGCAGGAAAGCGGACAAATATGGTTCCGGACGAAGCCTTTGCCCTTATTTTTGGTGGACTTCATTCCATAAAACAAAAGTTTAGTGAATTTTCTACTGAACATGGTTTTAATGGGGAAGTAACGCAAGAAGGTCCAATGGTTAAAGTGTTGGTAAGAGGAAAATCTGCACATGCTATGGAGCCAGATGAAGGGGTAAATGCTGCAATTTTACTTGCGAAGTTTTTACAAGTCGTACCATTAACTCCTCACTCGAAAGAATTTGTAGACTTTTTAGTTATTGGCTTTGGTGATGACAGTAGAGGGCATGCATTATCTCTTAACTTTTCGGATGATGTATCAGGAGATACAACATTAAATCCGGGTGTTATTCATTATGCCCCATCACAAGGGTCTTGTACACAAGTTAGTATGAGATATTCAGTTACTTACCCTTTTGAAGAAAAACTGAGTACATGTAGAGAGACTCTTCAAAATTTAGGGATCACGCTTGATCTTGGCTCTAATTCTAAGCCTCATTATGTCGATAAAGAAGATATACTTATTAAATCATTACAAAAAGTATATGAAAGACAAACGGGAGAAGAGGCAAAGCTGTTATCTATAGGTGGAGGTACTTATGCTAGGGTTCTGAAAAATGGTGTTGCATTTGGAATGCTATTCCCTGGAAGAAAGGACGTTGCGCACCAAGTAGATGAATATGTAGACATAGAAGATTTAGTTAAGGCAACAGCGATTTATGCAGATGCAATTGTAGAACTTGCAGGAAAAAATACTACAGAGGTGAAAATTGATGACTAAAATATTATGGAATGATCAAATCGTTAACGAAGAAGAAGTAAAAATAGGCTTTGAGGATCGTGGATACCAATTTGGTGATGGTATTTATGAAGTAATCAAAATTTATAACGGAGATGTATTTACTGCTAAAGAACATATTGACCGATTGTATGCAAGTGCTGATAAAATTCAGTTAGTCATTCCTTATACAAAAGATGTACTTCATAAAATGCTCTATGATTTAATCGAAACGAATGAAGTCCAAAACGGACATATTTATTTGCAAGTTACTCGTGGTACTAGCGCTAGACAGCATAACTTTCCGACTCCAGCTGTCGATTCTGTACTAACAGCATATACAAAAGAAACAAGTCGTCCTCACGCTCAACTTGAAAACGGAGTAAAAGCGTGTTTAGTTGAGGATATTCGTTGGCTTCGTTGTGATATAAAATCTCTGAACCTTTTAGGAAATGTATTGGCAAAACAAGAAGCTGTAAGCAAAGATTGCTATGAAGCTATTCAACATCGTGGGGAAGTAATAACCGAAGGGTCTTCATCCAATATATATGGCATTAAAGATGGTGTGCTTTATACACATCCAGTTAGTAATCTTATATTAAATGGAATAACAAGAAAAGTGATTTTAGATTGCTGTGAAGAAGTAGGGCTCCCGGTAGTAGAAGAAGCATTTACAAAAGCACAAGCTTTGGAAATGGATGAAATTATTATGTCTTCTACAAATGCTGAAGTAATGCCAATTGTTTCTGTCGACGAAAAACCAATTGGAAATGGTACACGTGGAGAATGGACTCAAAAATTACAACAAGCTTTTGAGAAAAAAATCCCTTCATCTATTGGCGTATGAACACACATTACTTTATAGGTATTAAAATTCCACCAACGCTTGCAACATATATCATAGAAGCAAGAGATAAAACTAATTTACATGAGACGCATAAAACGTTGCCATTTAAAGAGGATTTGCACATTACTTTATTTTATATTGGGGCAATGGCGAGCGAACAAATAGAACATATCATCCAGTCGTTACAAAATATCGACTGGAGTTCTTTTAATCTAACAACGAATGGGCTCGCTCATTTTGGAAGCAATCGAACACCGAGAGTAGTTTATACTGACTTAGAAGAAAGTGCCTCATTAAAGAGGTTACAAAAAGAAGTTGTGAAAACCATGAGTGATCGTATAAAAACAGATCATGCGAAGGATTTTAATGCTCATATTACGATTGCTAAAAAATGGGCGTCTAAAGGGTTACTGTCTACAGAAGATTTTCACTTGCCTAAATCGACATTTGAAGTAAGTAGTTTTAGTGTATTTAAGATAAACCCGAATAATAAACCTCGTTATGAGGAGATTGCTTCTATTAGATGCAAAGGAGGGTAAGTGAATGGCTCAGTTAGTAAAACTACAGGACTATATTTCAAGATATCAAGTTGATTTAAAACGATATCCCACTCAATTTGTTCGATTAAAAAAACAGCAATGGGAACGTACAAAAGCTGAATGGGAAAGTGGATCATTTGACACCTCATGGATAGAAAAAGACGATGAGGTGGAAATACCTGAAAAGAAATCTATTTTCTCTAAGCTTTTCAACCGTAAACAGAACGAAGTTATAGAGGAGTCTGTTTGGGAAGAATCAGAGTTGCAGGAAGAAGAGGTGATTCCGGAAGAATCGACGATGCTTAATTTTCAACCTAATATCGTTTACAATCCAAAATCAAAAGAAGAATTAAAACGTCTGTATTTAAATCAGCTATTTCATTTTCAACTGAAGTGGGCAAGCTCGACTTTACGAGAAAAATCTTATGTTGATCCAAAATTTATGCGAGATACTTTATTACGAACACTTACTTTACAGCTACCTGATAATTATTTTTTATTTTATTATCCTATTTTAAAACTTAAAAAAGCTCCAGTTGAATTAGAAATCATATTAATATTACCTACAGAGATTATATGCCTTGTTGTTTTAGAAAGAAAAGAATTGGATGCTTTTATAGGAAGTAGCGATCGTTTTTGGATTCAAAAAAGCGGTAAGGAAGAAAAGAAGGTATTGAGTCCAATGGTAGGATTAAATCGAATGGAATCTATTTTAATGCAAATAATTAAAAAAGAAGAAATTGATTTGCCAATTAGGAAAGTAGTGCTTTCAAGAAATGGGTATATTGATTATCCAGGGACTTCTTTCAACACTCAATTTGTAGATACACGGAAGTTTCCGGAGTGGTTTAGATCATTAAAATCTTCTCCTTCCCCAATGAAGCATATGCAATTTAAAGCTGCACAAGCAATACTTGACTTAGCTCAAACAACGTCCTATTCAAGATCTGGTTGGGAAGTAGACAGTGAGGAAAGTGATGAATAACGTAGTTTTTATTGTGAATGAACATGCTGGTCGTGGACGAGCAAAAAAAATATGGGCATCATGGAAAGAGAAAATTGATTTTCCTTATACTAGTTACGTGACTGAATATAGAGGACATGCTACGAATATAGCAAGAGATTGTGCACTATATAACGAGGAGGATTTGTTAATTGTAGCTATCGGCGGAGACGGTACTGTTCACGAAATTATTTCAGGAGTTACGCATTATAATCACGTTCGAGTCGGAGTTATTTCTGCAGGTAGTGGAAATGATTTTGGTCGGACTTTTTCTGTTTTCAAAACCGTAGAACAGTTACGGAATTATGCAAAGAACTACTATACATATGAAAAATTAGACTTTGGTATCTTATCATCGAAAGAAAAAGATTTTGGTTTTGTAAATAATGCAGGTTTTGGTTTTGATGCAAAAGTAGTTTATTCCGTAAATAATTCTTCATGGAAAAAGTGGTTAAATGTCTTGGGGTTAGGGAAAATAGCTTATATACTATATTTGGTTAAAGAGCTTATAACATTTACAAGATTTTCATTCACTTTACATACGGAGAAAGATGAGTTAAAGTTTGATGATGTTTGGTTCCTTGTTGTATGCAATCAGCCTTTTTTTGGTGGAGGAATGAAAATATCACCTAGTTCTCAACCAAATGATCAATTAATAGAAATGACAATCGTAAATAAATTAGCAAAATGGAAGCTTCTCTTTATTTTCGGTACGGTGTTTTTTGGGAAACATACAAAGTTTAAAGAAGTGAAACAGTTTCAAGCTAAAAATTTTAAGATTACGATGCATGATCAAGTATTTGGTCACGTGGATGGAGAATTCTCTTGCCTAACAGACCATAATCATCGTTATACTTTTTCGGTTCAATCAAAAGCTTGGAATTTAGCGAAACCAATAGTTAAAGGAGTTAAAAATAATGAGGTTAAGACATAAACCATGGGCAGAAGATTTTATCAATGCTCATCCTGAAATTATTATACAAAATCCGGAGGAATTGAAAGGCAAATGGGACTCTGAATTTAAAAATGCTCATCCCCTTCACATCGAGGTAGGAACGGGGAAAGGGCAATTTATAACAGGAATGGCCAAGCAAAATCCGGATATCAATTATATTGGAATAGAGCTATATGATAAAGTAATCGTTTCGGCACTTGAAAATGCGATAGCAGCACAGCCATTGCCAAATTTACGATTGCTAAAGGTAAACGGCGCAGATTTGGCAAAGTATTTTGAGAAAAATGATGTAGACCGTGTTTATTTGAATTTCTCTGATCCTTGGCCAAAAGTTAGACATGAAAAGAGACGTTTAACTCATGAAGGATTTTTGAATTTATACGAATCTATTTTAGTAGATAACGCAGAGATTCATTTTAAAACAGATAATCGAGGATTATTTGAATACTCTTTAGTAAGTATGTCTGCGTATGGTATGTTAATAAAAGATGTTTCACTAGATTTACATGTGAATATGCCAGAAGACAATATTATGACCGAGTATGAAGAAAAGTTTTCTGCAAAGGGACAACCAATCTATCGAGTAGAAGCAAAATACGTATAAATGTTTAAGTGTTGACGATATCGATTAGGGGGAGATGGAGAATGGATACGCTTCAATTTCACAATATGACATTAACCTGGCTTAAAGGCGGTACTACGTTCATGGATGGGGGAGCCATGTTCGGTGTTGTACCAAAGCCGTTATGGGAAAAGAAATATCCTGTAAACGAATTAAATCAAATAGAGTTACCGTCAGATCCGCTATTTATCCAATACAATGGGCACAATATCTTAATGGAGGCGGGGCTTGGCTACGGTAAGTTTACAGAAAAACAAATAAGAAACTACGGTATAACTGATCAATCTCAAGTGGAGGACAACCTCGTTCAACTAGGTGTGTTACCAGAAGATATTGACATTATTATCATGACACATCTCCATTTTGATCATGCTTGCGGCCTAACAAAGTGGGAGAATGAGGAGCTAGTTTCAAGTTTTCCTAACGCGAAAATTTACGTTTCAGATGTTGAGTGGAAAGAAATGAGAAATCCTAATATCCGTTCACGAAATACTTACTGGAAAGAAAACTGGGAGCCAATTGAAGGGCAGGTTATTTCATTTTCGGGTTCATTAGAAATAGTGGATGGGATAGAGATAGTCCATACGGGTGGACATAGTGATGGGCATAGTATTGTTTTATTGAAACAAAACGGAGAAACGATTATTCATATGGCGGATTTAATGCCAACCCATGCACACCAAAATCCATTGTGGGTGTTAGCATACGACGATTATCCGATGACTTCCGTTTTTGCAAAAGAAAGATGGGTGAACGAAGCGCTTAGTAATAATTATTGGTTTAGTTTTTACCATGATGCTTTTTATCGTGTGATCAAATGGTCAGAGGATGGAAAAGAAATAATAGACAAATTAGACCGAACTCGTTAAAAAATCAGCTGCACGCTAGTCAAGTGCAGCTGATTTTTTATATTATGGCTTGCTTAATAAGTCGTGTTTTTTCAATTTTAGAGTGTAGACCACGGATGTGCGCTTGCCACACGCTACGCATGAGCCTCCGCAGGATGAGTCGTTCCTTCGTCGTTCCCACATCCTTTACGGGGTCTCATTCTTCGCGCTCCTGCGGCTTGTAAGGCGCACATCCTGGAACATTCTCTTTATATACTTAGAAGTAATCAGAAGCTGCATTCAGAACAATTTATTATAGAATAGACTTACATATTTAATTTGGGGCACTGGAATTTGCGCCTTGTTAGCCGCATGACAATGTTGATCAGTGAGTTGAAAATATGGGGAGCACTTACAAAGGCTTAATTTTGAGCATAAAATAGTTGATTTTCGTTTCATGCGGCGACTCCAGCCGGAATAGCATGAGCTGAAGACCCTGGACTGAGCGTAGTGAGGGAAGCGGCTGAAGCCATGCCGGCGGAAAGCGTTCGCCTGGAACGGAAATCAACGGTGCCCACACAAAAAGCAAGTATGTGAACGAAATGTCGTTCACATACTTGCTAAGAGCGCTCGCCTGCGGAAAGCGCATGCCTATAGTTGGTTTTATATGTTCAGTCTATGTGTACTTTGAATGGAAATACAGATGTGTATTTCCACACGCTACACATTAGTCAACAATAATATTTAACAAATTCACTATTATATATCTATTAAACTTTTACTAACTCCACAACAGTTCCTGTTTTAGTATCTGCAGAAAATTCAAATTGCTCGAGCTCGCCATTTCGAACACGAGAAATACCACCTTTATATACATTTGTATGGATTGCCTCATTAGTGAAAGGCTCTGGACTCATATAAATCCATGAACCATCTATTGGACCTTCTTGTTTAAATGAATTTTTTATTTCTCTTAAAACAAGCTCTGGTGATCGATTAATACTCAATTTATTAGTTGCCTGACTAGCAATTATCCCTATTACAATTCCTGATCCAAGACCCATCATATAGTCACGAAGTTTCAATGTTCTACTCCTCCTAACGTCTTTTTTTTAGTGTATCATATATTTTCAATCAAATAAATTTTTCGAATGTCGAAGTTTTTAAGTAGTAAACGATTCTGGCATTTATTACAATAGAAGAGGAATCTAAATTTTATTATTTAAATTTGACCAAAGCTTTAGGAGGCTTTTAGAAATGAATGAAGAAACGCGCTCGCTTTTTAAAACTCTAACAGAATTACCAGGAGCACCAGGAAATGAACATGCAGTACGTTCTTTTATGCGAAGTGAACTTTCCAAGTATTCAGATGAAATCGTGCAAGATAATTTGGGAGGCATTTTCGGATTAAAAAAAGGGGACGAAAATGGTCCGAAAATTTTAGTTGCTGGACATATGGACGAAGTTGGCTTTATGGTATCAGGTATCACAGATAATGGAATGATTCGATTTCAACCATTAGGCGGTTGGTGGAGTCAAGTATTACTTGCACAACGCGTAGATATCGTAACGAAAGATAGAACAATTCCAGGAGTCATTGGATCTATTCCGCCTCATCTATTAAGTGATGAAATGAGAAACAAACCAATGGACGTTAAAAATATGTTAATTGATGTTGGTGCAGACGATCAAGAAGATGTGAAGCGTATGGGAATAAGACCAGGAGATCAAATAGTCCCTGTTTGTTCGTTCACACCGATGGCGAATGATAAAAAAATCATGGCTAAAGCTTGGGATAATCGATATGGTTGTGGACTTGCAATTGAGCTATTAAAAGAAGTACAAAATGAGCAATTGCCTAATTTGCTTTATTCTGGTGCAAATGTTATGGAAGAAGTTGGTTTGCGTGGTGCACAAGCATCAGCAAATATGATTCAGCCAGATTTATTCTTTGCATTAGACGCTAGTCCTGCAAATGATGCTTCAGGTAATAAAAATGAGTTTGGGCAACTTGGAAAAGGAGCTCTTTTACGTATTTTTGACCGTACAATGGTAACACACCGCGGTATGAGAGAATTTGTATTAGATACGGCTGAAACAAATAAAATTCCTTATCAATATTTCATCTCACAGGGTGGTACAGATGCTGGACGAGTGCATACTTCCAACGAAGGTATACCTAGTGCAGTTATTGGAATCTGCTCTCGTTATATCCATACTTCTGCTTCAATTATTCATACCGATGACTACGCAGCAGCTAAGGAACTTATAACTAAATTAGTGAAAGCATGTGACCGAACAACTTTAGAAACAATTAAAGCAAACGTATAATAAAATAAAAAGAAGGAGCCGAAAAATTAATTTCGGCTCCTGATTTTTTAATTGTTGAAAATTAAAATTATCATCTAGTTATTATAGATTTACTAATTAATTCTATATAAAATAAGGAAAATATGAAAGGATTGCAATAAAAAAACTAACTAGTGTAAATAGCAATAGACCTAATGTGATTGGTGATATGTTAAATCGAAATGGTTTAACACCATCATTATCTAATCTATTCCAACCTTTTATGTGTGCATTTAATTCATTAGTTGTTTGGTTCGTATATAATTGAAACAACCAAACAGATCCGAATATTACAAGACTACCTAAAAAAAGTGTATCGATCAATGCCCATCCAATAATAACTGAAGCGAGCGAGAGTATGATTGCTTCTATAGATACCGTAAGAAGTACAACATAACCTTTTTTCAAAAAAATACACCACCTAAAATTGTTTACACTTCATACGAATAAAACTTCCAAAAGTTTCAATAGTTCTTTATTTTGGATAATATAACTCAAATTACTATTTATGAATAAGTCGAAATAGCACTTGAGGTATGAGTACTATTTTTCAGATGAATCTGTCAACATCACGAGAACCTTTACTAGTTAGGAGAGAATATGTTTGAAAATATTAATAGGAACCAATAATAGAGCTAAAACCAAAGCAGTCATAACTATATCAACTAAATATTATCCAAATGCCGAATTTGAAAATAAGGATGTCCCTTCACTTGTATCCAATCAACCAATGAGTGATGAGGAAACAAGACAAGGTGCTATTAATCGTGCAAAACACTTAATGGTGGAGAATGTTGACGCTGAATTTGGAATAGGATTAGAAGGTGGCGTAAAAGAGATAGATGGGACGATGTATGTCTGCAATTGGGGTGCCCTTGTAACAAAAGATGGGAGAGTTTTTTCTGCAACAGGGGCAGGTGTACCTCTTCCAAATGAAATTGCTGTTTTGCTAAAGGCAGGTTCGGAACTTGGTCCTGTAATGGACGTCTTTACTAATAAGAATGATATTCGTCATGATGAAGGGGCAATCGGTGTATTTACGAATGGTCTTGTGTCTAGAAGCGACATGTTTGAGCATATTATGTTATTACTTATAGGTCAATTCGAACTTTCTAAGAAGCTCTAAATAAGAATGAACTTGCCTCTTAGATTTCTAATTCTTCTATAAAGAAAATGGAAAGTATCCTGTAGTTGCAAGTGACTGAAATCATCTATAAAATATATAGCAGTTATGCTTTGAATGGAGGAAAGTAAATGGCTCGAAATTGGATGCGGTTATGTATCGCGTCACTAGCTGTCTTGTTATTAGTTGGCTGTTCTTCAGTTGAAGAACAAGCGGAAGATGGCATGGAAAATGCAAAAGAAGTGTTTCAAGGGGATGCGGAAAAGCCCAACAAAACAGTAGATAATTTGAAAATATTTTTGCCTAGTGGATTTTCTATTGAAGATGACTCTGATCAAACGAACATTATTTTATCTAAAGGCAATGATTCCTATATTTTATTTGTTAATCCCAATGAGCTTCCTGGAAGTCAATTATATTATGATTTAATGATGGATAATAAAAATTTAAAAATAGTTGAAAAAGATACATTTGAACAAAACGGAAGGTTTGGTTTTGCTGCAATTATTGAGAGTAGTGAAGAAAACTTTGAACTTATAGCAAGTATAGGCGGCATAAAGCTTACTACTATATCAAAACAACAAGATATCGCTTCTAATATAGAGAAAATGATGATGATTGTAAGGTCTATTTCAACTGACTAAGGAGGAAAGAAAAATGAAAAACCTAACTTCAGTGGAAGAATTCAATCAATTAATACAAGAAAGTAAGGTAGTGTTTAAATTTACTGCTGGCTGGTGTCCAGACTGTCATTTCATAGATCCATTTATGGATGAAGTAGAAGAAAAGTTTTCAGACTTTCAATTTGTTTCTGTGGATCGTGATAAATTTATTGATCTCTGTATTCAATTAGATGTTTTTGGAATTCCAAGCTTTATCGTATATGATAAAGGGGAAGAACAAGGACGTTTTGTTAGCAAAGATCGTAAAACAAGAGAAGAAATCGAATCATTTCTTCAAACAATCTAACAACAACAGAGCGGTTCACAATTAGTGGACCGTTTTATTTATGAGAAAGTAGGAATACGCATGAAAGCACAAGAACTAATACAGCTTTTGAAAACAAAGTTATCGGAAGATACATTTCTTTACGAATTTAATAGGGAAACGAATAAACTTAGATTAACTCATAAAGCACTTAATAAGGGTATAGATATTTCTATCCCACCAATTTTAGCGAAGGTTGAAACAAAAAAAGAATTGGCCGTTGAAGAAGTTGTGTATACCATTCATCAAACTTTTCAAGCAATGGAAAAAGAAATTTCTGGGGACATTGATCCTTCTTCTTCTGTATACCCGGTCATTCGTTCCACCTCTTTCCCTGAAAAATCAAATGAAGGAAATCGATTTGTTACGAAAGAACATACAGCAGAAACAAGAATTTATTATGCATTAGACCTTGGAAAAACTTATCGGTTACTAGATGAGAAAATGCTGCAGAGTTGGGGTATACGGGAAACTGAAATTCGTGAAAGAGCGCTATTTCAAGTTCGAAATTTAGTAAATAATTTTAAAAAAGATGAAGTAGCAGGAAATGTATTTTACTTTTTTAATAATAACGATGGCTATGATGCAAGTAGAATACTCAATGAGTCTCTTTTAAAAGACATGAAAAAGTTAATTGTTGGAGATATGACTATTTCTGTACCCCATCAAGATGTTATGATAATTGGTGATATAAGAAATGAGACGGGGTATGATGTTTTGGCACAAATGACGATGCACTTTTTTACAGTTGGAATTGTACCTATTACCTCTTTATCATTTATATATGAAAATGGAGATTTAGAGCCAATATTTATTATGGCAAAAAATCGAGTAGCGAAGGAGAAAGAAGAAAAATGAATGTTTTTTACAACCTTAATGGAGTTGGAGATGTATTGTTGCTTCAATTCACATCAGAAAAAATTGAAAAAGTAGTTACAGAATCCAAAGGTGATGTAACACTTATTAAAAATGCGAATACTAATGAGGTTTTAGCAATTAATATTTTCGAATTCAGTAAATATGCTGACATTCAGGAAAATGGAAATATAACTTTAACGGAAGAATTTGTAGCCAAACTAGAACAAGCGCTCCAATCGAATGAAGTAGATTATAAACTAAATGTAGACCTTTCACCAAAGTTTGTAGTAGGTTATGTAGAATCATTAGAACAACATCCAAATGCAGATAAATTAAAGGTTTGCCAAGTAAACATCGGTGGTAGCACGTTGCAAATTGTTTGTGGAGCACCGAACGTGGATGCGGGACAAAAAGTAGTTGTTGCAAAAGTAGGGGCTGTAATGCCATCTGGTATGGTTATTAAAGATGCAGAATTACGAGGAGTGGCGTCTAGTGGAATGCTATGTTCAGCAAGAGAACTAGATTTACCAAACGCTCCAGAAGTAAAAGGGATTCTCATCTTGGATGAACAATCAGAAATTGGAAGCTCATTTTTTCAATAAATAAGAGAAAATACACCTAATATGGTGTACTTAAGACTGTTGGCAAACGCTCGCACTGAAAAGCGGTTACAACACAGTCTAAGGAGAAATTTACCAAAAATGATTTTATCTACAATCAGAAGTACACCTATTATGGTGTACTTCTTTTCAAATTCATTTCAAATTCTTTAAAATAAGGACGCTAAGCGTTTTTATTGGTAAAATAAATGTATCTATTAGAAAGAGTTGATGAAATTGAATTGGTTAAAAAAACTATTTGCTAAAAATGAAGAAGAATATAGAGACATCGAACAATTGGTAGAACGGGATAGACCAGATTCTATCTCTAAATCGAAAACACCTTTTCGTTTTCCACTAATACCAGATGAAGAAAAAGATCAATTTCTATTTGGAGAGCCAAAAGAAGAAAAAAATGTAGAACCAGTGATGAAAAAACATATAACAGAACAAGAAACTTATAGACCTCTTCATACACAAGAGCTGTGGCAACAAAGAAAACTACAACCTGTCGTCGTACACAGAGCTCCTAAAAAGGAAATTCCAGTTATACCACGAACTCCTAAAAAAGAAATAATAGAAGAGACCATTACTGAAACACGGAAAAAGGCGTTTACACCTACAGATGTTCCTTCACCAGTTTTTGGATTTTCGAAAAGACGTGGAAATAAAACGGAAGAGTCGATGGAATTTAAAGATGCTGAGCAGAAAGCATCATATAAAGAAATAACAGTTTATCCTACACAAGTACCTTCACCAGTTTTTGGATTCTCCAATAGACGGGGAAATAAAGCGGAAGTGTCAATGGACCATATAAAAACTGACGAGGAGTCACCATATAAAGAAGAAACAATTTCTTCTACTCAAGTGACTTCCCCAGATGTTGTTTTTACGAAAAAACAGGAAACTAAAATAGATGCAAGCACATCAATACAAGCTGAGCAAGAAATAGTTACGAAAGAAATTGCGGTAACTGTTGTTCCTCAGGAAGTAGAGGTTCTTGAAGTTGAAATAGATCCTATAGTTTCAGAACCTATTGTTGAAGCAGAAGCAGAAGCAGAAGTAGAGGTTAAATATGAACTAATGGACAACCCAGTAGAGTCAGTTGAAGAAACAAAAATAGTACCGAAAGAAAACATTCGACCATTTAATGTACTAATGCTTAAATCAGATAAGGAAAAAATGAATAAGCTAATAAAAGAACCGACTAAGAATGCTCCAGAAGTAAAAGCGGTGACTTTACAACCGATTCAAAGTCAAAGTGATTTAAACACGCAATCTCAACCAGAGCATTCCATTTATGCAAGACCCGATCTTAGCTATTTATTACCTCCAGAAATGAAAAATGAAGATAGAGAGTGGATGGAGGAACAAGCATTCACACTTATAGAAGCATTATCCCATTTCCAAGTTTCAGGTGAAATTGTTCAAATGGTTCAAGGTCCTGCAGTAACTCAATTTGAGATAACAGTAGGTCATGGGACAAAAGTAAGTAAAATTCGTAATTTAGCGGATGATCTAAAACTTGCGCTTGCTGCAAAAGATATACGTATCCAAGCACCAATTCCAGGGAAAAGTTCAATTGGAATCGAAATCCCTAATAGAAAATCAAGAGCTGTACGATTATCAGAAGTGATTAATACAAATGTGTTTCTGGAATCAGATTCTCCTCTTGAAGCAGCATTAGGGTTAGATCTTACGGGAAAACCAGTAACGCTTGATTTGCGAAAAATGCCTCATGGCTTAATTGCAGGTGCAACAGGATCTGGTAAGTCAGTATTTATTAATTCGTTACTCGTAAGTCTTTTATATAAAGCAACTCCAGATGAAGTGAAACTTCTATTAATTGATCCCAAAATGGTAGAACTCGCGCCGTTTAATCATATTCCTCATCTTGTTAGCCCAGTTATTACAGATGTGAAAGCAGCAACTGCCGCATTGAAGTGGGCGGTAGAGGAGATGGAAAGACGCTACCAATTATTTGCCCATATTGGTGTAAGAGATATTAGTAGATACAATACATTGGCAACAGAAAAGAGACAATTTGCTCAGAAATTGCCTTATATCGTCATCGTAATAGATGAACTTGCAGATTTGATGATGATGGCCCCTACTGAAGTGGAAGATGCAATCTGTCGAATCGCCCAGAAAGCGAGAGCGTGTGGTATTCACTTAGTATTAGCGACCCAACGACCATCGGTAGATGTTATTACGGGGCTTATCAAAGCAAACATTCCAACCCGAATTGCTTTTTCTGTTTCTTCACAAATTGACTCTCGAACTATATTAGATCAACAAGGAGCAGAAAGATTACTAGGGAAAGGGGATATGCTTTACCAAGGAAATGGCATGTCCAGTCCAGTACGAATTCAAGGGACATTCGTAACGGATGATGAAATTGAAAATATCATTGATTATGCAAGAACTCAAGGAACTCCTGAGTACATGTTTGAGCAAGAAGAATTGCTTCAAAAGGCAGAGAATGTAACAGAACAGGATGAACTTTTTGAAGAAGCATGTCGATTTGTTGTAGAACAAGGTTCTGCATCTACCTCTTTATTACAAAGAAAGTTCCATTTAGGCTATAACAGAGCAGCTAGATTAATAGATGCTATGTATGAAAATGGATATATTACGGAGCAAAAGGGAAGTAAAGCTAGAGAAGTGTTACTAACTAACGAGAGTCTAGAACAAATATTTAGTTAATATAGTTTATTAATATTACCGATTAAATAATGATATAATTGGGAATACGTCTACTAAGACGAAGTATACTATTGATAACTGATTTATGTATATAAGTGGGGATAATCCCAGGAGGTTTACAACGTATGACAAAATATCATTTTACAGGCATTAAAGGGTCTGGAATGAGCCCGTTAGCACAAATATTACATGATGTAGGTAATGAAGTACAAGGCTCTGATATAGAGAAGTATTTTTTTACGGAAAAACCATTACACGAACGAGATATAAATGTTTTGTTATTTGATGAAGATAATATTAAAGAAGGCATGACCGTTATTGCAGGTAACGCATTCCCAGATAACCATCCAGAGATAGTGAAAGCAAAAGAGCTTGGTTTGGAAGTAATTCGATATCATGATTTTTTAGGTGACTATATGAGTCAATTTACTTCTATAGCTGTTACAGGTGCACATGGTAAGACATCAACAACAGGATTACTTTCACATGTATTAAGTGGCTATAAACCAACATCTTATTTAATTGGTGATGGAACAGGAAAAGGAATGAAGGATGCTTCCAATTTTGTTTTTGAAGCATGTGAGTACCGAAGACACTTTTTAGCGTACAATCCAGATTATGCGATTATGACTAATATTGATTTTGATCATCCAGATTATTTTAACGATATTGATGATGTCTTCCAAGCTTTTCAATCTATGGCTATGCAAGTGAAAAAGGGAATAATTGCTTGTGGAGACGACACGTATCTGCAAAAAATTAAAGCGCCTGTTCCAGTGCTTTACTACGGTTTTGGGGAGCACAATGATTTTGCTGCTAGAAACTTAGAAAAAACAACAGAGGGCACTTCATTTGATGTGTTTGTTCGCAACGAGTTTTATCATCGTTTTTCTATTCCAATGTTCGGAGATCATGCAGTGCTAAATTCTTTATCTGTTATATCTCTTTGCCATTATGAACATGTACCGGCAGATATTATTCAAAAAGGTTTAGAAACGTTTGAAGGCGTTAAAAGACGCTTTACAGAGACTGCTATAGATAATCGTGTTCTTATTGATGATTATGCTCACCACCCTACTGAGATAACAGCAACGGTACAATCAGCTAGACAAAAATATCCAACCCGAAAAATTGTTGCTATTTTTCAACCGCACACATTTACAAGAACTCAAAAGTTCTTAACTGAGTTTGCAGAAAGTTTAAGCCTAGCTGATGAAGTATACCTTTGTGAAATTTTTGGGTCTGCTAGAGAAAATGCTGGAGACTTAACTATTCAAACGTTAGCAGATATTATTGAAGGAAGCCATATTTTAAACGAAGAAACGGTAGATCAGCTGCTAGCTCATGAAAATGCCATCTTCTTATTCATGGGTGCTGGAGATGTTCAAAAGTATCAACAAGCTTTTGAACAAAAACTTTCAGACTGTTGACAAACGCTTTAATTTTTCCTCTTTCGATTACTCGTCGCAAAGTAACTTTACTGGTGAGCATGAATATATGTCGTGGGTCGTGCAACTGTTGTTACACGGATGTCGCGAATTATAGAAATTATTATAAGCATCTCCAATTTTTAAGAAAGTTAAAAATGCTTAATCCATTTAGGATTAAGCATTTTTTTAAAGGATTTTTATAAGAAACGTAGTATAGTAATATAGAGAAAGAAGTTTAATTTAATTCTTTTGGGGTAAAATTATGTATAACAACTGAAGGAGGATACAAAATGGAAAATCTCTTATACATAGCCGCTATTATAGCCGCAATAGCATTCTTGGTACTTTGTATAAGCCTTGCAGTTACTTTGTTTTCTGTTAAGAAGACATTAAATAATGTTGCAAATACGCTAGAAGGGCTAGATACAAATTTACAAAATGTCACGAAAGAAACTGCAGAGCTTCTTCATAAAACAAATGAATTAGCAGTGGACATTCAAGAAAAATCAGAAAAATTAAATACTGTAGTCGATGCAGTAAAGAACGTTGGAACTTCCGTAACAAGTTTAAACAATTCTATTCAACGAATTACTTCTTCTGTAACAACGGAAGTAGAAAAAAATGAAGAAAAGATTGCACAGGTTGTCCAATGGAGTAATATCTTGTTTGGCATACGTGACAAATGGAAAGAGCGTAAAGCATTAGAAGAAGCAGGATATTATTCTTATGAATCAGAAAAAAATTTATAATTATTGGAGGAATTTAAAATGAGCAACTATGACCACAATAAACCAAATTATAACGATTCAAAGTACAATGCAGAGTATTACGATAATCCGGCATCCTATAACAAGCAGGTTCAACCAACCTATCCACCTCAACCATATTATAACGAAAGTAGAGATTATATTTATCGCGAGGAAGGATCGGGAGGAAAAGACTTTATATTAGGAATGTTCGTAGGTGGAATCATCGGTGCTGCAACTGCTCTATTATTGGCACCAAAGACTGGTACTGAGCTACGAGGAAATATTTCAACGCAAGCGAATCAGTTAAAAGATAAAACAATGGATCTATCTTCCACAGCGAAAGAGAAGACCACTCAATTGTCTAAACAATTACAAGAACAATCTGGTCAAATCGTGGATAAAGTAAAGTCTATTAAAGGTACACCAACGTCTCCTTTAGACGATGGAACTGCATCTTATGAAGGTGAAGAGCCAATGGACTTTATGGAAACCATTTCTCATACGACGGAAGAGTTAACGGCAGAACAGGATAAGCAAGAAGAAAATTCAACCGTTGTAGCAGAAGCAATAAAAGAGGCAATCGTAGAAAACAAATCAAATAAATAAATAATAAAGTGGTAGTCCTTTAGAAAAAGGATTACCACTTTTTTTACGATTAAACGGAATGTGTTCTAGTAATGAAAACCTGTCATCCGATAAATAAGAAAATCGTTGAAACGGCTCCCTTTCCGTTGGCGTTGCCTTAGCCTCCTAGGCCAACACGATGTTGGTCATGCAATCGTTGCCGCAAAAGTTCTTTTGCGACGAGCTTTGCGCAGGAGCAGGATGCGGCGAACTTAGATTGCCTTCCCCTCAACTGCGGGGTCTGCGGCTAACGCTATTCCCACAGGAGTGTCTCCTTTTTCAACGATTTTCAATAAACTAATTGAAAAAATTAAGTGATAAAAATTTGCTCTAGTTTTACTTACGAATTAAATTCGATATACTGGACAATAAAATGTCCATGTATTATATAAGAATCTTAATTATTAAATATTATTTCTAAATGGTCTCCACCAAATATTTCTTCGTCGAAACCAGATGTTTGCCCATTTTTCAATATTTGAAATGAACTAGCTACATCTGGTAAAGTCCAATTGGAGAAACGAAATACATCTTGAAAGATCCAAGGAGATGTATTTATTTCTTGCCATAGAAGAATAGATTCATTTGGAATGATGTCCTGTGAGGTAAGTTTAATATCACCTGAGGTAACAATAGCACACTCTTTATACAATTCTATTTCCTCGTTTTGAAAAATAACTTTCATTCGATTATCTAAACTTTTATCTAGTTTATTAGCAATCTCTTGAAGGGAAGGGGCGCTAACAATTTTTATTTGTATGTTGTCATTATCTTGGACTGGGTATTGCAGTTTCACTGGATTTTCATTTAACAGAATATGAGAAGTAAAATCAGGTATATAGTGATTCTTTTCATTTATTGTAATCGTATAAGGTTTTAGCTGTGTAAGATAGCTTCCTTTTTGAATAGCTAGTAATACTTGTTCAACGGTTTGAGGAGTTTCAACAATAACCTTGTCCCTTTCTTTCAATGGTGTATCCAGAGTGACCTTTTCTCCATTTACTCGCACTATAGGCTCCACAATATGCATAACCCCTTGGAAGGTAACAGTTTTAACGGATGCATCATCTAGAAGGTCACGAACAGTAGCTTCTCCTGGTCTTCCATCTTGGCCTTCCATTAGCTCAATACGGTCATTGCTTTGAATGATTGTTTTCGTGTTTGCTTCTTGTCCATTTAGATGAATGATTGCTGGCTTTCCATGTTCTCCAGGAATATAAATATCTTGTCCATTTACTTGAACAGCAAGGGCAGCTCCCGGTTTTCCATATAATTTTCTTGCAGAAATATTTGCTGCAAGAAAAGCGTCTCCAACTGTCATTTCCTTCAATTCGAAAAGACGTACTATTTGTTTGTTTACTTCAATAGACATGTATTGTATAGGGGCACGCTTTGCGGCAATGGCTATACCGATTGGAGTAACTAGCTCTGGAGTTACCGGAATATGTTCTTCCTTAGTTAAGTTTTGAATAGCATCGATTCCTCGTACAGCTACTCGATTTTCTGGCAAGTTCAATTCTTCTGCAAGTATAGTTGTAAGTTCAGGAGTCAAACTGCCTCCACCGACTAGCATTACTGCTTTCGTTGGCTTATTATTGTTCAATCGTAATATTTCCGAAGAAATAGCAGCCGCTAACACTTGAGTTGCTGGTCGAAGAACATCAATTACTTCATCCTTAGGTATTTCCTGGTCAAAACCTAAAATATCTTTAATATGTATACACTCGTTTTGATTAATTGATCTTTTTGATTCCTCAGCAAAAGGAAAATCTAATAAATAATGATCACTTAATGCTTCTGTTATTTCATCTCCAGCTATTGGAACCATTCCATAAGCTACTACTGTTCCATGATCTGTTATAGCGATATCCGAAGTTCCTGCACCTATATCGACTAATGCTACATTTAAACGTCTCATTGATGAAGGAATTAAAACATTTATGGCCGCTATCGGTTCAAGTGTTAATGCTTCCATTTCTAAATCTGCACGTTTTAATGCAGATAACAACGATTCTACGACTACCCGTGGTAAAAATGTAGCAATTACTTCAATGGATGCTTCAGTTCCTTGCTGATCAACTAAGCTACCAATTTCTTCTCCATCCAATCGATAGTATAATACACTATATCCTACGCAATAATAATGACTAGATTGCTTATCGATATCTTTTTGTACTAAATTTGTTTGTGCTTTTTGAACGGCGGAAAGCTCCAAACGACTAATGTCTTCTTCAGAAAATATTGGTCGATTTTTAATATCCATTTGGACAGATGCTTGTTCAGTTTTTAAAGCTCTTCCAGCAGCTGCCACACTAACTTTTTTAAGCGGACCATGTTTTTCTTCTAATTTTGTTTTTATCGTGTTAATTGCTTCTGCTACTTTCAATACATTATGTATTTGACCATCCACCATTGCACGTTCTTTATGCTCCTCAACTAAAATATCTACAACATGAAATGATTGGTCGCGTTCTTCTAAAATAATTCCAACTACAGATCTCGTTCCAATATCGAGTGCAAATAATTTAGGTAACAATTTCCCACGTCCTTTTTAGACAAATACTTTAGCGAGTTGAAGCGCTAAAATAAAAAGCGTGACATTCTCGCAAGCATTGATTATAATAAGTCTTATAACTAAAAATGTATCATAATTTTCAGGCGATAGAAAGTGTCGATGAAGAGAAAGAGAGGAGAAGTATCATGAGTCATGTAGATTTAGATGGATTACGCGCACGTGTAGATGAGATTAACGTAGAAATCCTACAGTTAATTAACGAAAGAGCAGGAGTAGTACAAGAGATTGGAAGAGTAAAAGAAAAACAAGGTGTAAACAGATACGATCCTCTTCGTGAACGACACATGTTAGATCACTTAAAAGAGAATAATTCTGGGCCACTACCACAGTCAACTGTTGAGCATATTTTTAAGGAAATTTTTAAAACAGCTCTAGAATTGCAAGTGGATGATCAAAAGAAAGCACTTCTTGTTTCACGTAAAAAGAAATCAACTGATACAATTGTAGAGATCAATGGTGAGAAAATTGGAACTGGAGCACCATCTTTTGTATTTGGTCCTTGTGCGGTTGAATCTTATACGCAAGTTGCTGAAGTAGCAGCTGCAATTCAATCAAAAGGGTTAAAGTTAATCAGAGGTGGGGCATACAAGCCACGTACGTCACCATACGATTTCCAAGGACTTGGATTAGAAGGTTTAAAAATATTAAAACAAATTTCCCAAGAATATGGTCTAGCTGTCGTATCAGAAATTGTTACCCCTAGCCACTTAGAAGAAGCGCTTGACTACGTTGATGTTGTGCAAGTAGGCGCTCGTAACATGCAAAACTTTGAATTATTAAAAGCAGTTGGTTCTATTAACAAACCGGTATTACTAAAACGTGGTATCGCAGCTACATTAGATGAATTCATTCATGCCGCTGAATACATTATGTCTCAAGGAAATGACCAAATCATTTTATGTGAACGAGGCATTCGTACTTACGAAAGAGCGACAAGAAATACATTAGATATTTCAGCTGTTCCTATTTTAAAGCAAGAAACACATTTACCGGTATTTGTGGATGTAACCCACTCAACTGGACGAAGAGATATTTTGTTACCTGCTGCTAAAGCCGCTATTGCTATTGGTGCTGACGGTGTTATGGCTGAGGTTCATCCTGATCCAGCTGTTGCATTATCGGATGCAGCTCAACAAATGAATTTACAACAATTTGATGAATTCTATGACTCCCTGCAAAAATTCATGAAAACTCATGAAGTGCATGCATAATTAGAAAATCATTAGTTTTGACAGAGAAATGCCACAAAACCGACTCTTTTTAGGGTCGGTTTTACTATTTGATTGAAAGTTACATAGGAAATGAAGTATTATTTAAAGTATAATTATTCAGAGTAGTGAAGGAGGGGTATGCATTGACTATTACTATATATGATGTAGCGAGAGAAGCAAATGTGTCGATGGCAACCGTTTCACGTGTAGTAAATGGGAACCAAAATGTAAAACCGGCAACTCGTCAAAAAGTTTTAGCAGTGATAGAACGATTAGATTATCGTCCAAATGCAGTTGCAAGAGGTTTAGCAAGTAAAAAAACAAAAACAGTTGGGGTAATTATCCCGGATATTTCAAATGTATTTTATGCTGAACTTGTGCGTGGTATAGAAGATATTGCAACGATGTACCGTTATAATATTATTTTAACGAATTCCGATCAACAAGAAGATAAAGAAGTACAGCTTTTATCCACTTTGTTCAGTAAACAAGTAGATGGAATAGTTATGATGAGTGACCAAGTAACAAATGACATGCTACATGAGATGGAAAGATCTCAAGTGCCTATCGTTTTAGCAGGCACAATTGAAACGACTAATGCATTTCCTTCTGTTAATATTGAATACCATGAAGCAGCAGTTGATGCAGTCAATCGTTTACTACAAAACGGACATAAACGAATTGCTTTTGTATCGGGCTCTATATCTTCGACGATTAATCGACTATATAAACTTTCTGGCTACGAAAAGGCGCTTGATGCAGCTGGTATCGAAATAGATACAGATCTAATTGTTGGCGTCGAAAATACATATGACGACGGTCTTCTAGCTTGGGAAGAACTAAGTAAATTAAAAAATCCTCCGACAGCATTTTTTGCAGGTAATGATGAAATAGCAATCGGATTGATCCATGGGGCACAAGACAGTGGACTAAAAGTGCCAGAAGACATTGAAGTAATCAGCTTTGAAAATTCCAAATTAGCTCGTATGGTAAGACCGCAACTTACGAGTGTTGTATTACCTTTATACGACATTGGAGCAGTTTCCATGAGACTATTAACAAAGTTTATGAATAAAGAAAAAATAGATGAACATACAGTAGTTCTTCCATATCGTATTGAAGAAAGAGATTCTGTTAAATAATCATCCTATTTAGTATCAAGAAAGTGAATGTAATTGCATTATATTAAAACACCAGAACCGTTTAGGCTACTGGTGTTTTTTGTATGAACTCTGTTGACGTAATAAAAATAACGCCTTGTCTAACATTTGTTTATTTTTCTCTGTTATTTCCGCTTTTCGAGGAATCGGTTCAAATAACGGATTAGGATCCATCCATGTTGGTATAAGGGGGATAGGAGATTCCTTAGACCAACGTTCGAGCCAGGCTTTCGGTAGTTCTCCTTCGGGTGTTTTAAAGTCATTCATTTCCATCCAAAGCAATGACCATGCACGTGGAACTACTCTCCAAATATCATAACCACCACCACCGACTGCAATCCATTTTCCGTCACAATACTTATGCGCCAACTCATGAGCCAGTTTAGGAATTTCTCGATATATCTTCATCGAACCATACAAATGTGTTAAAGGGTCAAAATAATGCGCATCAGCGCCATTTTGACTTAAGATAACATCTGGTTTAAATGATTCTATAATCTCGCTAAGAGCTGTACGATAAACCTCTAAAAATGAATCATCCTCTGTAAAAGCATCTATTGGAAAATTAAAGGAAGTACCATACCCTTCTCCAGAACCTCTTTCTGTAATATTACCTGTACCGGGGAATAGATATCTTCCCGTTTCATGAATTGAAATAGTGCATACATTAGGATCATCGTAAAAACTCCATTGAACACCATCCCCATGGTGGGCGTCTGTGTCAATATACAGTACACGAGCATTATATTTTTCCTGCATATATTTAATGGCAACTGAGCTATCATTATAAATACAGAAACCCGATGCCCGTCCTTTAAAACCATGATGAAGTCCACCGCCTAGATTGAGGGCATGTGATGCTTTACCTTCCATCACATAATCTACGGCGGTTAGCGTTCCACCTACTAAACTGGCACTAGCTTCATGCATATGCGGAAAGATTGGTGTATCTTCAGTGCCAATCCCATAGCTTTCATAAATACTTGTGTCACCAGTCTCTAAGCTTGCTTTTTTAACAATATCAATATATTGGGTGTCGTGTATTAAGCTTAATTCTTCCTCCGTTGCAGTTCTTGGTGCGACTATATCCGATAATGATAACGCATTCATTTCTTTTAATAAATCAACAGTTAATGTTAATCGTTTTTGGTTAAATGGATGCGTGTCAGAAAATTTATAGCCTAACTGATTTTCTGAAAAGATAAAAACGGCATTTTTTTTCATACGTTCATTCCTGGATGGTTAGGCCATAATACCTCAAATCCTTCTGCTTTAATCGCTTCAATAAGCTTAAGAGGATTCATGGTTTTAACACGCAATACTAATATTTTATGATCATTTTGCACTTTATCGGGATATACAAGAACGCTTAATACATTTAACTTCTGTTCGTAGAAAATTTTTGATACCTCAAATAATACCCCTGGTCTGTTGGGTACACGTACTTCGATTTGAGAACCGGGTTGATGAACTCCAGTTAGTTCAATAAACTTATACAATAAGTCAGATTCGGTAATCATCCCTACTAATTTACCTTTACTGACAATTGGAAGACACCCAATTCTATTATCATAAAAAATACTAGCTGTCTCTTCAACAAAGTCTAAAGGATGACCGGTAATGGGGTTCTTTGTCATAATTTCTTCTAATGGACGTTCATATATATCATTATGAAGAACGCTTTGAAGAGTGGAAGGGGTTGCTTCCTTTAAATCTCTGTCCGTTACCACTCCAACTACTTCTCGGTCTTTGTTTATGATAGGTAAGTGACGTATTTTTTTTTCTTTTAATAGCGTGATTGCATCGTTGATCGTATGTGAAGGGGTTAAGGTTGGAACCGATGTATTCATAATTTCTTCAACTAACATTAGAATGTACTCCTTTTCTATCTGTTTCGCTTCACCTTTAATACATAAAACGATTCATAAAGCGTAACTGATCAAATTGCTGAATAGATTCATTGTCCACTCTACTACCTATTTTAGCCATTAAGCAATTGGCAGGGTGAGAACTAATTTCTGGATCATCTGTGGCAAAATATTCGAGTCCACCAGCTCGCATCATTTTTTCCATAACTTTTCGATATTCCCATACATTCAAGCCCGTTCCTTTTAAATCCCAATGCCAATAATATTCGGTCGTGATTGTAATATAGTCTTCCATTGCATCATCCATCATTGAAACACGAAGAAGTGTTTTTCCAACTCCTGTTCCTCGAAATTTCGGGATAACTTCGATTGCCCCTAATTCTATTAAATTTTTCATATTACCTTGGGACCAACGTTCAAGTGGGTCGGGGTATAGAAATGTACAGTATCCAACAATGATATTTTCATCTCGAACAATAATAATTCTTCCTTCTGGTAGCTTAGCAATTTCGATGAGGGCTTTGTGTTGTTGAGCAGGAGCTCTAAAAGATACAAGATCCTCATGGAATTCTAATTCAGCAATAATGTCTGAAGATATCGGGCCTTCGATAGTAACAGTACCATGCTTTGTTTCTAATTCAGTAGCATTATACATTTTATTGTGTATCACAAATTCACCACCTAAATAAATAAATGCAATTTACAAACATTATACCTTATTTTAAAGTGACAAGGTGTAGTGAAAAAGAAATATAATAAAACATTCAAAACATTAGCAAAAATAGAAAAAAGTATTGTAGAATAGAAGAGTATATTTATCGAAAGGGTGAAGAGGATGAAAATAGAAGTTTTACCAGTTTTAGAAGGGGATTATCAATTAAAAGATTATGAACAAACTGTAAAGACTTTTCAATGGGAAGATGCAGAGAAAAACTTTTCATGGAAACAAACAGGTAAAGTGAATATGGCCTATGAAGCCATCGATAGACATGCAGAATCTGATAAAAAAGAAAAAGTAGCTCTTTATTATCAAGATGCGAATAGAAAAGAATCCTATACATTTCTTGATATGAAGAATCAAAGCAACAAAGCTGCAAACGTTTACAACAAATATTCTAACCTTCAAAAAGGGGATCGTCTTTTCATTTTTATGCCTAGATCACCCGAATTATATTTTGCGTTACTTGGTGGAATTAAAATGGGCGTCATCGTTGGACCACTTTTCGAAGCATTTATGGAAGGTGCAGTATACGACCGATTGCTAGATAGTGAAGCAAAAGCAATTGTTACTACTCCCGAACTGCTTGAAAGAATACCTCTAGACAAATTACCTAACTTAGAAACAGTCTTTCTAGTAGGGGAAGCAGTAGAGGAAACCGAAAAATTTATCGACTTTAATAAAGCATTAGAAGGAGCATCCGATTCATTTGAAATAGAGTGGGTTGATAAAGAAGATGGACTAATTTTACATTATACTTCTGGTTCTACTGGAAAACCAAAAGGTATATTACACGTGCATTATGCTATGGTACAACAGTATCAATCGATGAAATGGGTAATGGACATTAGAGACGATGACATTTATTGGTGTACTGCAGATCCTGGCTGGGTTACAGGTACATCCTATGGAATCTTTGGACCTTGGCTAACTGGAACTACTTTCTTAATTCTTGGAGGACGTTTTTCTCCAGATGCGTGGTACAAGGCGATAGAACAATATGGAGTAACGGTTTGGTATAGTGCGCCAACAGCATTCCGCATGCTAATGGGAGCAGGAGATGCAATAGTAAAAGAGCATGATTTAAGCTCTCTTCGACATATTCTATCTGTTGGGGAACCATTGAATCCGGAAGTAATTAAATGGGGAATGCAAGTGTTTAATAAAAGAATTCATGACACTTGGTGGATGACCGAAACAGGTGCTCAGGTTATTTGTAACTTCGCTTGTCTACCGATTAAACCTGGTTCAATGGGGAAACCATTACCTGGTTTAGAAGCTGCCATCATTGACAATCAAGGGAATATTGTTCCTCCTTATACAATGGGTAATTTGGCAATTAAAAAAGGATGGCCATCCATGATGCGTCAAGTTTGGAACAATAAAGAAAAATATGAATCTTACTTTATAAATGACGAGTGGTATTTCTCAGGGGATTCTGCCTATATGGATGAAGAGGGTTACTTCTGGTTCCAAGGAAGAGTGGACGATGTGATTATGACCTCTGGTGAACGAGTAGGTCCATTTGAAGTAGAAAGTAAATTAATTGAGCACCCGGCTATTTTGGAGGCAGGAGTAATCGGAATTCCAGATCCTGTTCGCGGTGAAATTATTAAAGCGTTTGTCGCTTTAAATGAAGGATATGAACCATCAGAAGAACTCATCGCAGATATTCAGCAGTTTGTTAAAAAAGGACTTGCTGCACATGCGGCACCTAGAGAAATTGAGTTCAAGGACAAGTTACCAAAAACGCGTAGTGGTAAAATTATGCGACGTGTATTAAAAGCGTGGGAATTAAAATTACCAACTGGTGATTTATCAACAATGGAAGATTAAGAAAAGCCGCAGCTACCTGATTTTCAGGAAGCTGTGGCTTTTTTCTAATCATAATTACACCCTTCGAGAGTAGAAAAACGGATGTGCGCTTGCCGCACGCTATGCATGAGCCTCCGCAGGATGAGTCGCTCCTTCGTCGCTCCCACATCCTTTACGGGGTCTCATTCTTCGCGCTCCTGCGGCGTGGAAGGCGCACATCCTGAAAACGCCTGTACATGCAGTGAAAAGGAATAATAGAATGTTCTATTCAGACTGTTGGTCGTTAATACATTTTATAAAATCTACATTAGAGATTCTAGTAGTCACGCATTTATGCATATGCATATAAATTATTCAACCTAAGGGCTAATCATAATCACTCACTTTCGAGAATAGAACACGGATGTGCGCTTACCGCACGCTATGCATGAGCCTCCGCAGGATGAGTCGACATCCTTGAAATATCCGATGATACAGTACATTTCAATAAAAAGAGTGATAGCTGAACATATAATAGAATCTACATAAATCATTATTAATAGAATACACTGGCATTCACGGCTTGCCAGCCGCATGACGTGCCGAATGAGACAGCGAAATGCGCTAGCGCATACAGCGGCTCATGCGGACGTGCGGCCAACGTGAGTGCCTATAGTTGGTCAAAAATATTTTAAGTCTATGTATATAATTTGTACTTAGAGACAGAAAGGCGGATGTGCGCTTGTCACACGCTACGCATTAGCAACAGTATTATAAATAAAAAAAGAGAGGAAGGAAGTGACTGAATTCACTTCCTTCCTCTCTAGATACTTCGTAATATTGTATTTTTCGTTTCTTTCAATGCGATAAACGCTAAAATCAGAAGATATTTGGTGCTTGTTTTATGGTGTATCTGATTCTTCACCCTCTACCGGTGTAGTTGTCTCACCAGTTTCAGGAGGGGTTGGTTCAATAATTACTTCCTCTGAACCCTCTTCAGGAGCAGTAGGAGGAATTACTTGTTCAGGTGGATCTGGTGTCTTCTCTTCGATTGATACGATATTCGAAGCGCCCGATTGCAACCCTGTAATATCAACAGAAACAATGATATATTGACCACTACCATTAATAACAAAGCTCTTATTTTCTGCTTCTAGTTTAGTAGCAGCAAGTACTCTATTTCCATTTACAACTTGGTAAACTCTGTATCCTACAACATCAGGTGAAGCAGCGTCTGTCCAAGTAATTGTATTTCCTGAAAGAGTTGCTGTTACTGCTGTTGGTGGACTTCCATCAGCTTGGAATACTTCTTCTGAAACAACATTACCAGCAAAACTAGATTTCTCTGGGAATAGTTTGCTAGCATTTCCACCGAATTTGCCTAGCATCCGTTTAATAAACTGTTCGTTTACTCCGTATCCGCCCTGTACAACAAATTCACTAGGAGTTGAATCTAATGAACGATATTTATTGCCATTAATCACAACATAGGATGATGTGATTAGACTGTCATCCGAAGCAGTAGGTAACATAGCAGCCGCATTAAATAAATCTGACTTCACTAATCCTGCTTTGCTACATCCATCAGATACTGCAAGTCCAGATATACCACAGAAGGATCTCGTCACTACACCCTCAGGAACCGGAAAAGGATTTGGTGCATCTACTAAGTCCGGATTTACATCATACATAGCATTCATCATATTTGACCAAAGCATGTTTATTCGAACACTTGGATGATTATAACGATTATTCATATAGAATAGGGTTTCATTGTAATCGTAACCAAGCCATACACCTAGAGAAACATTTGGGTTATATCCAACTAGCCATGAGTCATTATGATCTTGAGTAGTTCCAGTTTTTGCAGCAAAATCTGATTGGAATTTTAATCTAGATTTTGCAAGTTTTGCAGTTCCATCCGATAAAACATCACGAAGCATATCGGTAATAATATAAGAAGTAGCTGGGCTAAATACTTGAACAGGTTCAGTCTTATGTTGGTAAATGATATTCCCATCTACGTCTTCAATTTTTTCAATCATATAAGCATCAATAAACTGTCCATTATTAGCAAATGTTCCAAATGCATTCGTATTTTCTTCAACAGTTGCACCATTTGTCATACCGCCGATAGATAATGCATGATTTGCGTATTCGTTTTCTTCAATATGCTCGAAGCCCATTTTGTATAAGAAATCAGTAGGCTTTCTGTCCATGATCAAATCATATAAACGAATAGTTGATAAGTTTTGTGATGTTTTTAAAGCATCACGAGCTGAAATAATCCCTAACTCTTGTTCTTTCGTATAGTTCTGAGGAGATTTAGTCCAAGTTGTACTTCCCAGATTCTCTAATTTAACATCGACAACTGGACTTCCAGCGCCAATTACTCCATATTCAATAGCTGGTGCATACACTAATAATGGCTTCATAGTAGAACCTATTGGACGAACGGCTTGTGTTGCGTGATTTAATTGTTCTAAATTATAATCACGACCTCCAAGGAACGATAAAATTCTACCTGTACCATTTTCAATTAGCATACTTCCAACTTGTACAGGATAATCTTGAGTAATGGTTTCTCCTGTATTTGGATCTTTTACTTCTTTTGTGAATGTATGTCCATAAGTATCAAACTGATCTTTTACTTGAATCATTGCCTCGTACATATCTTTATTAATAGTAGTGTGAATTCTATAACCGCCAGTACTTACGGCACGTGCTGCTATAATATCATATTTATCGTATAATTTTGACTCCGATTTTAATCTTTCAGGGTCTATCCCATCTGCTGAAGCAAACTGTTCACGAAGAATTGCTTTTACACGGTTTTCTATCTCAAAAGTTAGCCATGGGTATTTATCTTCTGGGACAATTTCTGGCTGTCTAAAATCCTTTGTAATATCGTAATTAATAGAAGAATTATATTCTTCCTCAGAAATATAACCAGTTTCTTTCATTCGAAACAAAACCGTCTTCATACGTTCAATTCCAGGTTTTAAAGCTTCTCCTTCTTTTAATACACCACCTTTTCTAAATGGTGTATATGCAAATGGTGCTTGGGGAATACCTGCTATATAAGCAGCCTGAGGTAAATTTAAGTCCTTTGCTTTGACATTAAAAATTCCTTGAGCAGCTGTTTCGATTCCAGCAATATTTCTTCCGTTTGCATTTCTGCCGTAAGGAATAATGTTCAAATAAGCTTCTAAGATTTCGTCTTTACTCATAAAGTGTTCCAAACGCATAGCCAGTAATATTTCCTTAGCTTTTCGTTCATAGGAAACTTCATTTGTTAGTATTTGGTTTTTAATTAACTGTTGAGTTAAAGTAGATCCACCTGTTTGTGTATCAGAGTTTGTAACATCCTGTAGTAGTCCTCGGAAAATTGCTTTTGGTACAATTCCATTATGTACTTCAAAATATTCATCTTCCGTAGCTAGAACAGCATCTAAAACATATGGAGAAACTGCTGATAATTTAGTTTCTGTCCGTTCTAGATCTGTACGTAATTTACCTAAATAGACATCTCCGGCAAAATATATTTCGGAAGTCTCTTCATAGTTAAATACTGCTGCTCTCATTTCTTTCTTTTCGCGTAATGGCTCCTCTTTAACTAGAGATGCAAAGTAACCCGCACCTACCGATGCTGCAAATACACCTAAAGTGATGCAGACAATTAAAAAGAGTATGCTTAAGTTCCAAATAACACTAGATGAGATACGCAAGCCTTTTGCCCATTTAGTAGACTGCCATTCATCAAATTTATCTTTATAAAATTGGATTTTCTCTATCCATTTATCCATTAACATTTCAACCCCCAAATCAAGAATTATTATACCATAATCGTTATTCATTAGACGATAGTTATTGACAACCGTTTTAGTTTAGGTAAAATAGTTATATATTTTAACGATGAAAAGTCCGAAGTAGTTGTTGCACATACTGTATAGAGAGCTAGCGGTTGGTGAAAGCTAGTCAGTGTTCAACGATGAATTACAGTCTTGGAGTTAGACGTATTCACAACGATATCGTGATTGAAGCGGAAGGATTTTCCTTCAAGCTGGGTGGTACCGCGCTATTATAAATAAGCGTCCCTGCATGATTTATTTCGTGCAGGGACTTTTTTATTTTAAAAAGGAGGAACTTATTATGACAAATGCATTATTAGAGGATTTAACATGGAGAGGTCTTATTTATCAGCAGACAGATGCAGAAGGCTTAGAAAGTTTATTAGATAGCGAAAAAATTTCACTTTACTGTGGTGTCGATCCAACTGCAGATAGTATGCATATCGGGCATATCGTGCCCTTACTGACTTTACGTCGTTTTCAAATGCATGGACATCGCCCAATCTTATTAGTAGGTGGAGCAACAGGAATGGTGGGAGATCCATCAGGACGTTCAGAAGAGCGTGTTTTGCAAACAACTGAACAAATTGATAAAAATGTAAAAGGAATCAAAACCCAAATGGAGCGCATTTTTGATTTTAATGCTGAGAATGGTGCTAAAATGGTTAACAATCATGATTGGATTGGACCGATGACAGTAATTGAATTTTTAAGAGATTTCGGAAAGCTTGTCAACATCAACTATATGTTAGCGAAGGATTCTATTGCCTCTCGTTTAGATTCAGGGCTTTCTTTTACTGAGTTCGCATACACATTAATACAAGGAATCGACTTCAATCATCTATTTAACACGTATAATTGTAAAGTGCAAGTTGGTGGTTCTGACCAATGGGGTAATATTACAACTGGTCTTGAGATGATTCGTAAAACGCATGAGGAAGAAACAAAAGCATACGGAATAACAATTCCATTAGTAACTAAGGCGGATGGAACGAAATTTGGAAAATCAGCTTCTGGTTCTGTTTGGTTAGATGCGAAAAAGACATCTCCATATGAATTCTACCAATTTTGGATTAATACTGCAGATGCAGATGTGATCAAATACATGAAAATTTTTACTTTCTTAGAACGAAGTGAAATTGAAAGTTACCAAGAAACTGTGGAAAATGAGCCACATTTACGCAAAGGACAAATGAAACTTGCTGAAGAAATGACTCGACTTATCCATGGTCAAGAAGCTTTGGATCAAGCAATCCGTATTTCCCAAGCGTTATTTAGCGGGAATTTAAAAGAGTTGACAGCTGGAGAAATGAAGGATGCATTTAAAGATGTACCTTCCGTTGAAATGACAAAAGATACGAAGAACATTGTAGATTTCATCGTGGAAGCTACTGTCTCGCCTTCGAAAAGACAAGCTAGGGAAGACGTTACTAACGGGGCTATTTCTGTTAATGGAGAAAAAGTTACGGATGTAACATATGAAGTTGGGGAAAAGGATCGTCTTGAAGATGAATTCATGATTATTCGCCGAGGAAAGAAAAATTATAAAATGATCAAGTTTATTTAAAATGAAAAAAGCTACTTCCCTATATACAAGGGAAGTAGCATTTTTCAATTAAAAACCACCGCGTTCATCAACATGATGATTATTTTGACCATCTTTTACTTGAAGTTTTTCCTTTTCCTCGTCATTTAACTTTTGTGGTTCTGTAAAATTTTCACTTATACTTTTGTCGTCTTTAGAGTTGTTGTTGGAAGTATTCGTTTTATTATTTTTCACTACATATCCTCCTTTTTTTTTCTATATTCATCTTTTATTATTCCCCATTAATAGACAAATAGTCATGAAATTATTAAAAAAATGAAAAAGTAAACAAAATAAGATGAAAATTGAGTAGTAAATAGTATAGAATGATAATATTGAACGAATTTCCTACTATTCATGAAAAAATTAATTTTATTTTAATTTATTTTGGTCAAGGGGCTGTTTTAAGTGTGTGCAAATAAATACGTGGTCGATCGATTCGATGATTTTTTTGTTGTGCTTTTTGAAAAAGATAATAAAGCAAACAAACTCGTCATTTTAAAAGATAAGTTTACGATTAACGCAAAAGTGGGAGACTTATTGGAAATACATTTCAATAAAGAAAAATCAGGCTATGATTTTATAGCGTTGAAGGAAGAAACTGATGATGCCAAACAACGTTTGCTTGATTTAATTGAAGGAATGAAAATGCATAAAAATTAATGAATTGGCGGTTTGCTCTATATAGAGTAAATCGTTGGTACATAGAAACCATGTAACACTTGGTATATGGCTTCGTTTTTTATAACAATTTGAATTAAAGTAGCTGCCGGCAAGGCAGCTTTTTTCTTGTTAACGCAGCATGTTAGGCTAACAAGATGAATGGTAAAGTTAGAGAATCAAAAGTGGCTTAAGTAATGTTAGGTGAAAATTTTTATGAACAGTTAGTTGAACATATGAATGCTGGTGTGTTAATTTGCCTATCCTTGTATTATTGCATTTATTATTTTATATTTAAGATGAAAAAATTAGTAATAATCGATAAATAAAACTCACTTTTTTTATTCAACTAAAGGTGCAGTTTAGTCTTAAACCATTATGAGTAAAAACAATAAGGGGGAAACTAATATGACAAAGAGAAATAAGGAGTTGTCACAAGAACAACGTGAGGAACTACTCAGAACTTTGAAGGCACGTTTTGAGAAAAACATGAACCGCCATGAAGGTCTTGAATGGGCTAAAGTACAAGCTAAGCTCGAAGCTAATACTGAAAAACTGTGGTCGCTCAATGAAATGGAAGGAACAGGTGGTGAACCGGATGTTGTTGGCCATGATAAAGAGACGGGCGAATACATTTTTTATGATTGTTCAGCGGAAAGTCCTAAAGGTCGCAGAAGTGTTTGTTACGACCGAGAAGCACTAGAGTCAAGGAAAAAACATAAACCAGAAAATAGCGCTATTGATATGGCAACTGCCATGGGCATTGAACTTTTAACGGAAGAACAATACCGGGAGCTGCAGAAACTAGAAAATTTCGATATGAAAACGTCGAGCTGGGTGGAAACACCTGCTAATATTAGACAACTCGGCGGGGCCGTCTTTGGTGATCGTCGCTACGACACTGTCTTTGTGTACCACAATGGAGCAGACTCCTACTACGCTGCAAGGGGATTCCGTGGCTCGCTTAGGGTTTAAATTTTGCATAGACGGCTAAATTTATATTTGAGAACGGATGACTTGTAGAAGGCTTTAATTTCAGTCTTCAACTATCAGAGGCATTAGATATAGATCAATGGGCTGCATAGGCAGCTCTTTTTTTATTCGAAAAAAGGAGCAGTTTAGTTGAATAATATATTTGTTTTTTCATGTTAATATGAATCTATAACATAAATGTGCACAAAAAGGAGTTGTATTAATGCAAACTCATAACATTAAAGAAGAAGATTATTATAAAGTAATGGATGTTTTGAATGATTGGTGGGGTGGTCGAGAGATGACCCATTTGTTGCCTCGCCTGTTTTTCGAGCATTTCCAGTCAACAAGTTTCATAGTTGAAGACAATGAAGTTTTATCCGCTTTTCTAATTGGATTTGTGTCGCAATCAAATTCAAACGAAGCATACATTCACTTCGTTGGTGTTAATCCAGAATTCAGGAAGAACGGCTTAGCAAGAGAGCTATATGAATTGTTTTTTGCTAAGGTTCGAAACTTAGGTTGTAGCACTGTCCGTTGCATTACTTCACCAGTTAACGAGGGTTCTATCTCATTTCATAAATCAATGGGTTTTTCCGTATCTTTAAAAACTGATTACGCTGGTGCAGGACAAGACCGTATTTTATTTACTAAAAATATTGCTACTTAAAATTATCCTTATTAAACTAACGATTGCTTTAGTTGTAGATTATGTTGCGTATGCAACTCTATTTTCTTATTGAACTAACGCAGCAGTTTAGTTGTAGGATGGGAGAAAAAAAGTGAAAAAAATACTGAAATACACAATAATCGGCTTTGTTTCTTTTTTTCTGGTTTTTTTCGGATTTTACTACCTATTGAGATGGGCTAAGCAAGGAGAGTTTTTAAAATACGATAATGGTGTGACAATTGAAGTTTATAATTCAAGTAAACAAGTAATAACGGATTTAAACTTATATTTTTCATTTGATGGTAATCATGTATATCAGGATTTAGGTAATATCAATCAATTAGAACCCGGAGAAACCACTAGTCTTTATAGTCATGAAATAAATGACACAGGTAATGATAGAAGTTTATACATGCATTATCCAATTAACAAAACTGAGGCAGAAGTTGAGAGTCTCGCTTATTTACCGTCTTATAAACCAAGTAAGGTAGTAGTTATCTTAGAAATAATCGGAACTGATAACAGGGGGAAACTTTTATTTAGGGTAAAAGGGTATGAAGATGTTTTTGGCCAATATGAAATTGATTTGACTTCCGCTAGAGAGTGATTTCTTATATGGAGGTGATGGGTATTATATTGTACAAAATAACATCTTATTAAATGGTGTAACCGTAAAATATGAAACTCCATCTAAAGCAAAACTTGCATTACTTAAATAGAAATAGTCATCGTATAGGTGGCTATCTTATTTTTGGATAAGTCAACAAGAGGCTGTCTTAAAGTGGTGCTTTTCTCATTGAACTAATTATGCAGGTAAGTTGAAGAAAGGTATAAATACATAAAAAAATTAAGTAATTTCACAGGAGGAATAATCAGTGATTAAATTAGTCAAAGAAGTTGATAATGAATTGGTGTATTGGGAAGTTTGGAAAGATGATAAAACATTAACAGTCCACTATGGTGTTGTTGGAGATACTGGTGAAACTGAAGAAGTAAAATTAAAGTTATTTGAAAAAGCGGAAAAGGTAATGGGAAAATTAGCTGAAGAGAAGTTAAATGATGGTTATGAAACCGTTGATGAAGAGGAGTTAATCGAGCTTGTTGTCCAATATTCATATGAAGAAAATCATATGGTAGAAGCACTTGAAAAAAGGCACATGGTCGAAGATTTAATGAATGAGTGTTTAGGATGGACTGGAAATGGTTCGTGTGATGGTGGAGACATTGGTAGTGGTAGTGCGAACGTCTTCAACTACGTTATTGACGTCGAAAAAGCTTTAAAAACTACAATCGAGGAATTATCTAATAAAAATTTATTAGATAATGTGAAAGTAGCTTTTTTAGATGAAGATGAAGAATATGTTTCTCTTTATCCAGAAGGTGCTGAATTTGATATCATTTAATATTCAACTAACGAGTGTGTTAGTTGAACAAGAGGCTGTCTTTAAGGATAGCTTTTTCTACTTGAAGTAAAGTAGATGAGTCGAAAGTATATTAATATCAAAAAGCGCCTCTTAATGATCTGACCCAATAAAGTTAGACAAATAGTTTAAGCAGCTTCTAAGACCTGAGTTCGGTATTCTACTGGACTTAGGTCTTTTAATTTTGCCTTCATTCGTTTATGGTTGTAATACTCGATATATTCATGTAGTTCACGTTCAAAATGTTCCATACTCTCAAACTCTTGTAGATAAAGAAGCTCGGACTTTAATAAGCCAAAGAAGTTCTCAATAACTGCGTTATCTAAACAATTACCCTTACGGGACATACTTTGCTTTATATTGTGTTTCTCTAATGTCTTCTGATACTTCTTCATTTGATAATGCCAGCCTTGATCGGAATGTAGAATGACTTCATTTCCTGGATTTAAATTTCCGATTGCCTCGTCCAACATATCACCCACAAGTTGATAAACTGGACGGTTCATTATCTTGTAAGCAATGATTTCGCCATTACATAAATCTAAAACAGGTGATAAATAACGTTTCTCACCAAATAAATGAAACTCCGTTACGTCCGTTACCCATTTTTCATTTATCTTTCCTGCATGGAAATCACGGTTTAGTAAATTCGGTGCGATTTTACCGACTTTTCCACGATAAGAACGATACTTCTTTATCCTTACTTCGCATTTTAAACCCATTTCGTTCATCAATCGGTTGATCGTCTTTGGATCATGAAAAATGTTTATTTTCTTTAATTCTTTGGCGATGCGACGATAGCCATAACGTCCTTTATGTTCATGATAAATGGCTTCAATCGCTTCTTTTTCCTTCGCGTATTTATCTTCACGCTGTAATCGTTTTTCCCAGTAATAATAAGTACTACGTGGAATGTCTGCGACTTTAACTAATTCCACGACATCAAATTCAGCCTTTAGTTCAAAAATTACTTGCGCTTTGATTTTGTTTGTAATTTTTCCTTTTCCTGAACTAAAGCGTTCAACTTTTTTAAGTAGGCATTCTCCATACGCAAACGTTCATTTTCAGCTCGTAGAGCTTCCATAGATCCTTCAACTGGAGATGTTTTTTTGTCATTCGATTTGGTTTCCTTTTTCATGGATGGACGCCCCTTTTTCTTTGGTTTTAGGGCATCGATTCCACCAATTTCAAACGCTCTTCGCCACTTTCTAATCAGACCAGCTGACGAAATATTAAAAATTGCGGCCGTCTCAAGAGAGGATGTACCCATTTCGTTCATATAACTCAGTACATCTAGTTTAAACTGTTGCGTATAAGTTGTATAGGGTTGACAGAATGCCTCTGCACCTTGATGTTCATAAAGTCTTACCCATCCTCGCATCACAACTTTACTGACTTTTAAGTCCCTTCCTATTTCCTGATAACTTTCATTGCCTCCTAAATAACGCAATACCATTTTGATTTTTTCTTCGGCTGTAAATCTAGCCATAAAAAACACCCCGCAAATGTTAGTTTAGTGTCTAACATTTACGGGGCAGTTCATAAAAAGGTGCTTTTTTTTGTACTTTAACCTGCATTGTCTGATAAAAAGAAAAAGCCCTAAAACCTTGATTTAACAAGGATTCTAGGACTTTTAATATTACTCTTTGCAGAGTATAACTATTAACGAGAGTAGAACTCAACGATTAGAGATTCGTTAATTTCAGCAGAAAGTTCTCCACGTTCTGGAAGACGAACGAATGTACCAACTTTTTTGTCTGCATCAAAAGAAAGATATTCAGGTACGAAGTTGTTTACTTCGATTGATTCGCTTACAACATTAAGGTTTTGAGATTTTTCACGAAGAGAAATTTCTTGACCTGGTTTTAAACGGTATGAAGGAATATCTACACGTTTACCATCAACCATAACGTGACCATGGTTAACTAATTGACGAGCTCCACGACGTGTGCGAGCAAGACCTAAACGGTAAACGATGTTATCAAGGCGAGTTTCAAGAAGAATCATGAAGTTTTCACCATGTTTACCTTGCATTTTACCAGCTTTATCAAATAGTGTACGGAATTGACGTTCGTTAACACCATAAGTGTGACGAAGTTTTTGTTTTTCTTGTAATTGAAGACCGTACTCTGTTAATTTTTTACGTTGGTTTGGACCGTGTTGTCCTGGTGCGTAAGGACGTTTTTCTAATTCTTTACCAGTACCGCTTAGTGAGATACCAAGACGACGTGATAATTTCCATGATGGACCTGTATATCGAGCCATGAATGACTCCTCCTTTTATTGGTTTTATTTTGTTGTAAAATAAGACCAGATGTATCCAAACTAGCAGACATTTTGTTTTCATGTATCATCGCCCATGCAGCCAAGGGTTACAGGATACACCATCTATAACTATAGAGGAACAAAATGAGCAATCTAGATCATACAACTGCTGCATTTATTTTACACAAATTCTATTGTAACTTTTTATAATTTGTAAGTCAACATATAATAAACTTTAAGTCATTAATTACATTGATATATAAAAGATTTTACTATTCTGATTAGTCGTATATTAATTGACAAATTATGTGAAGTATAGTCAAATAGAATTATAAAGAGTATGTGATAAAAGTAATGTATTTACACTTGGAAAGTTAAGAGGTGTTAAATGGATGGACGTTAAAATAGTGGAGCCTATAAAGAGCCGTATTTTAGATATTTGGTATGAAAATGTCTTTAATCATGAGTCTAGTTATGACTGGTTCGAAGATTTAAAAGAAATACTTTCCGAGTTTTTTAATGTTCAGGTGGCAAATTACTTCATATTTGATACAGATACATTTTTACAATTACAATGGAATCATTCATTAGCTAAAAAATTAAATGCAATTAAATGGTTTGAAGTTGAAGGATATTTTTGTGGTCAAGACTTTAATGAAATACCATTTTTACAAAAAAATAATTTGTCAGATGGCGAAGTATCTATTTTGTTAAGGGATGAAGAAAATAAACCCTTAGGCTTGTTAATAATGGAATCAACTCAAAAATGGAAGGAATTTTCCCAGACAACAGAAGTAATCAGTTTTATAACTAGTATTAGTACATTGGTTCAAAAAATAAAAAAAACCGTCTATTTAACACAGCAAGAACATCAATATCGAAACTTGTTCAATGTTACGAAGATGTTTTACTCAACACTTGATATTGGACAAATATTAGAAGGTACATTAAATGCTGTACAAGAGGCGTTTCCAAATTTTAAAGCGATCTTAATATTGTCAAATGATCAAGAGCGAAAGACATCGGTTCCGTATAAACTTTTTGACTATACATCCGAGAGAGCTGCAACAGTTGAAGCATATGTTTCAGGGGAAATCACAACAGAGTTAGCAACAGATTTAGGAGCCCGTTTATTAAATGTACCTATTAAAGGGAAACAAGGTATTTATGGCATAATGCAATTGTCTACACCTTTGGATTATTTATTTTCAGTCAGACAAAAAGAATTTGCATCCTTACTTGCTACAGCAGCTGGAAATGCATTAGAAAATGCAAAACTATATATTCAATCACATAGATTAGTATCTGATTTGCAATTAATTAATGAAACCTCCCATAAGCTAAATATGAATCTATCTTTAGAAGATATGCTCTCCTTTTTACACAAACAATTAAATAAATCTTTTAAGCCTGAACAAATTGGGTTCGTTTTTTTAAACGACCAAGGGCCTGAAGTTTCTTCCGCCAGTTCAGAATTTTTTCATACATCGAATGGACAAGAATATATAAAATATGTAGTCAACCATTTTGGAAAAGTTCAGGATGCTCTGTTCATTGCAGATCTTAATAGACTAGCAGAACAAAAATTTGATTTTCAATCGCTCATTGCAATACCAATTAAAGAGCAAAATCTTATTACTGGATTTAGCATTGTGTTACATAAAGAACCGTATTTCTTTTCATTTGATAGCTTCAAATTAATGCAATCACTCATACAGCATTCTTCTCTAGCGATTAGCAATTCTAAATTGCGTAATAAACTGCAGGAAATGGTGAATCGTGATCATTTGACTAATCTTTTTGCACGAAAATATTTAGATAAATACGTGGAAACGTCTATGAAAAATGACGAGCGCGGCGTCTTCATCCTCATGGATATTGATAACTTTAAATTAGTCAACGATACACATGGCCACCAGGTTGGAGACGAAATACTGAAGCAAATCGCGAGTGTCATTAAAAAGCGAACAGAAGGAATTGGTATTGGAGCAAGATGGGGTGGAGAGGAACTAGCTGTATATTTGTCTCAAATGACGATTGAAGAAGGCATAGAAGAGTCTAAAAACATAATTAAATTAATTCCTGACAATACAAATCCGAGTGTAACTGTATCAATTGGAGTTTGCGGATGGGATAAAAATGAACTTCCTTCTTTTCATCATTTGTTCCATAATGCAGATACAGCTCTATATGAAGCAAAAAATAGTGGTAAAAACCAATTACGTATTTATAAGGCATCTTCACTTTAACAAGGTGAAGATGCCTATCTTTTTTATTTTATTCATTGTAAAATAAATGTAAGCGTTTACAAAGGGGTGTATTTGCATGACAAATGAAAAGCTACAAAAGGAAACATTATACATTCATAAGGGATATAATTCGGACCAGCATCAAGGTAGTTTATCTGTACCACTTTATCAAACTTCTACCTTTGCATTTGAAACAGCAGAGCAAGGTGCTAGAAGATTTGGAGGTGAAGAAGCTGGTGGAATCTATTCAAGACTTGGTAATCCAACTGTTCACGTCTTAGAAGAACGTATGGCGGCTCTTGAATATGGGGAAGGGGCATTGGCTTTTGGGTCTGGAATGGCAGCAGTTAGTACTATATTAGTTCATTTAACAAAAGCAGGAGATCATATTCTTTGTACTCGAGGAATTTACGGTTGTACATTTGGTCTCTTGAACATTTTAAAGGAAAAATATAATATCTCGCATGACTTGTCCTTATTAGCAAGCGAAGAAGAAATTGAGGCAGCTATTAAACCGAATACTACTTGCATTTATATCGAAACACCGATTAATCCAACTATGGAAATTGTGGATCTCGAACTAATTACAAAAGTAGCTAAAAAACATGGAATACAAGTAGTAGTCGATAACACTTTTAGTTCACCTTATTTACAAAATCCTTTGCAACTAGGTGCAGATTTTGTTTTGCATAGTGCGACAAAGTATATTAATGGGCATGGAGATGTTATTGCGGGAATATTAGTAGGTAAACAAAAACAGGAAATAGAAGCGATACGAATGTCTATTCAAAAAGATTATGGTGGAATTATATCCCCATTTGATGCATGGTTACTGATCAGGGGATTGAAAACGCTACATGTTAGAATGGATAGACATACAAAAAATGCGGAGGATATTTTATCCTTTTTAAAAACGTGCGACTTGGTAGAAAACATCTACTACCCATATGATCATCAGAATCCTCAATTTGAGATAGCTAAAAAGCAAATGAAAGCTGGAGGAGGACTTATTTCATTTACGGTTAAAGGCGGTCTAAAAAGTGCTCAAAAGCTAATGAATGAACTACGTTTAATAAAAATTGCAGTTAGTTTAGGAGATGCAGAAACATTAATACAGCATCCCGCTACGATGACCCATTCAGTAGTGCCTGAAAAAGAAAGAATGGAGATGGGAATTACAGATGGTTTGTTACGCTTATCTGTTGGTCTAGAGAATTCTACTGATCTAATAGAAGACTTGCAACTAGCTTTCTCCAAACTAAAAAGCTGAGGGATATCCCTCAGCTTTTTTAACTTAGATTGCCTTCCCCACAACTGCGGGGTCTTCGGCTAACGCTATTCCCGCAGGAGTGTCGCCTTTTTCAACGATTTTCTATAAATACTAATTGTAAAAATATAAGGAATAAAAACATGCTCTATTAATGGCATAATGGTTTTCTAATTGAAAAGCGGATAATAGTTGATTGGAGTGGAAGGCGGCGACTCCAGCCGGAATAGCAAATGTTTTCTGCACCGAAAGCGAAGCGAAATTAATTTTTGCGACGAGCTTTGCGCAGGAGCAAGGGAAGCGGCTGAAGCCATGCCGGCGGAACGCGTCCGCCTGGAACCGATAGTATCCATTTAAATTTTATCTAATCAACAGTTTTTTATATATGTTTTACTAAAATTTGTACGAATTGCTCTAAACCTTGCTTATCCTGCTCGGAAAAACGATTTTTAATAGGACTATCGATATCAAGTACACCTAACAGTTCGCCGTTTTTCTCAATTGGAACAACAATTTCTGACTGAGATGCTGCATCACAAGCGATATGACCTGGAAAAGCATGAACGTCAGGAACAATTACTGTTTCTTTCGTATTCGCAGCTGTTCCACAAACCCCTTTACCAATAGGTATTCTTACACATGCAGGCAAACCTTGAAATGGTCCTAACACTAGTTCCCCGTCTTCCATCAAATAAAAGCCTACCCAGTTAATTTGGTCGAAAAATTGATTTAAAAGTGCCGATGCATTGCTTAAATTAGCGATTGCATTTGTTTCGCCTTCTAATAATGCATCTAATTGCTTGCTTAACATCGTATAATTTGCAGATAAATCTTCTGAATACGTTGATTGAGTAAACATGATTATTCTCCATTCTCTATATATTTATTTACTTCGTTACAAAATTGATGTAAATCTTTTACTTGGTGGGCATCTGATCCAAAAACCAATTCAATTCCTAACTCTTTTGCCAACATAATGTAGGAAGGAGGAGGATAGCTTTCTAAACAATACGTTTTTGCCAGACCAGCGCTATTTACATCCAATTGAAGGTGTTGATTTTTCATTTCTTTTAAAATAGATACGATAGCATCGTGATCATCTACTTTTTCTGTTAAGGCATGTTGGAATTTATGTATAAGCGTAATATGACCAATTCTTTTTGGTTTAAATTTTCCTAAATCACTCGTTATTGAATCCATGAGTGTTTTATAATACAATTTGTACATAGACATCGGATTTCCAACTTGTTGAGCGAATTCTAAATAAGTAGCCTTGGAATAGTCGATACATGTATATTTATTTTCAAAACGCAAAAAGTGAACAGATAAGATAGAATCATCTAAATATTTACCATACGTATTTAAAAAAGAAGTTGTTTCTTCTTCAAAGCCTGAAATAAAATCTACTTCCAACCCCGTTGAAATAATAATATCTTTTTCATATTGTTTTTTCAAATCATGTATATCAGACAAATATGATTCGAGCCTAGTGAATTCCATCCCACTGTCTTGCTCGGGAGTAGGGTCGATGAAATTTTTAGGTAATGGGGCATGTTCTGTAAACGTCATTTCTTGGAACCCGTTTTGAATCGCTTTTTCAATGTATAAGTGAAAAGAGTCGAGTGTACCATGAGGACAATATGGTGAATGAATATGGCCATCTTTTCTCAAAAAATATACCTCCAATTGAATAAAATACAATTATTTCAAAGAATTCATTGCTTTTCTCTTGTTTTATGAAACAATAACATAAAAAGAATGGTAAAATATATAGTAATAGTTAAAATAGAACTCTTGATCTTGGAACGGGGGCTTACGATGAAGTATATCATCCCAATGGTTATTATACTTTTAGTCATTGCAGTTTTTGCATTTATTATAAGACGAAAACATAATACTGAAATTGAACGGTTAGAACATGAAAAACACCAGATACAAAATAAACCGATTTTAGAAGAAATGACGAAAGTAAAACAGCTGAACATGAATGGTCAAACGGAAGAAATGTTTGAGCGTTGGAGGAATACATGGACAGAGGTAATGGATGTACTGATGCCTAAAATTGATGTTCTATTATTTGATGCGGAAGAAAACGTGGACAAGTTTCTCTTTATAAAGGCTTCCAAGACTGAAAAGGAAATTCAGTCATTAATTACTTCATGTGATCAGAAAATGTCTACGATTCTAAAAGAACTAGAAGAATTAATCGGTAGTGAAGAGAAGAATCGCATTGAAATGGAACAGTTGAAAGAACAGCATCGCGCTGCTAGAAAAACGTTACTTGCACATCAGTATTCATTTGGGGATGCAGTTCCAGTACTTGAGGCTAAATTAGAATCATTTAATCCTCATTTTGAAGAATTTAATAAATTGACAGATTCAGGAAATTATTTAAGCGCTCGTGAGATTGTCATATCTGTACAAAATGAAGGACAAAAGTTTTTTCATATTTTACATGACATCCCTACAGTGCTATCAGAAATTCAACACAAGATCCCTGCAAGTATTCACGAATTAAGAAACGGTCAAAAGGAAATGGAAGAGAGCTCTTATTACTTGCAACATCTAGAAATGACAGCAAAATTAGATGCTATAGAAGAAGAGCTAAAAGTTTTGAAAGAAGCTATTGTTGAACTAAAAGTGACCAAAACAATTGAACGTGTAGAAGAAATAAAAGATGAAATTGAAACTTTCTATGATTTACTTGAAAAAGAAGTATTAGCAAAAAAATACGTAGACCAGCATAAAGAAAAAACAGCTGATCGTCTTAGAGAAGTTACATCCGTAACTCTTGCAGTAAACGAAGAAGCAACCTACGTGCAACAAAGTTACCGTTTACCAGAAAAAGAGGCAGAGATTCCTCAAAGCTGTTTAAAAGAGTTAGAAGAGTTGCAAAAGAAATTTGAGTTACTTTCTAGCCAGGTTGAGGAAGAAAAATCAGCTTATTCTAGTCTTCAAGAAGAATTGAACGAAATTGCAGAAGATATTGACCGTTTATATGAAGAACAAGATCGATTTGCAAATAGTTTAAAAAACCTTCGAATTGATGAAAACAAAGCTCGCGCGAAACTAGAGGAATTAAAAAATTTGTTGCACGATACAGACCGAATGTTACAAAAAGCTAATATCCCTGGAATTCCAGAGGATATGGATGTTCGCTTAGAAGAAGCGGAAGAACATATTTATGTAGCGATGCAAAGCCTGCAAGAAGTTCCTCTCAACATGTCTTTAGTCGAAAACTATTTATCAAAAGCTGAAGCTTGTATGGAAGAAGTGCATCAAAAGGCGAAGGAAATGCTTGAAAATGTATTATTAACAGAAAAGATAATACAATATGGAAACCGATATCGCGCAAATCATCCAAATGTTCACATGCGCTTACTGGAAGCAGAAGAAGCATTTAGACAACTTAGATATGCAAAAGCTTTGGAAGATGCTGCTACTGCGGTTGAAGAGGTTGAACCTGGCGCTTTAAAGAAAATTGAAGTTCTAGTGAAAGAAGACGCTTGGCGTACATAATCAGAAGGTTTCAGAAATGCTTTCAAACTTTGTAGCTGCTGCAAAAATCTTATTTCAGTAAGAAGCACTTTAACGGAGAAGTGTTTTCATACAGTTTAACAACGATCTATTTTAATATTTTAATTTATTTAGACTTTGTATACTAATGTGAACCGCCTCACACTATTGTGAAGGTGGTTTTTTTCCGAAAAGGAGGGTATAACACATGATTTATTTTGATAATAGTGCTACAACTAAAGCACATAAAGAAATAATGGATACATTTGTATCGGTAAATGAAAATTTTTGGGCAAATCCTGCATCTATCCATGAATTTGGGCATCATACAAATGAATTGCTACAATCAGCAAGAACACAAGTTGCAGAAGTACTAAAAACTGCAAGCGAAAAAATATATTTTACATCTGGTGGAACAGAATCGAATAATTTAGCCATATTCGGTTTAGCAAATAAATATAAACTGCGTGGTAATCATGTTCTCATATCAGAAATCGAACATCCTTCTATTTTAGAAGCAGCAAGAATGCTTCAACAGCAAGGATTTATTGTGGAAGAAATTCCCATCAATAAGGATGGGGTTATTTCTATAGTCGATTTAAAGACATTAATTCGTAAAGATACAATTTTAGTTAGTGTTATGCATGTTAATAATGAAATAGGATCTATCCAACCGATAAATGAAATATCCGCACTCATTAAATCGAATAGTCGAGCTGTATTTCATATGGATGCCGTTCAAAGCTTTGGAAAGATGCTTGTAAATTTTGATGAGCAACATGTCGATGCTATTACTATTTCTTCTCATAAAATTCATGGTCTCAAAGGTTCGGGACTTCTAGCATTAAAAAATTCGATAGAAATTGATCCAATTATATATGGAGGCGGACAAGAATCTGGGATTAGAAGCGGAACAACGCCAGTTCCTCTTGCTGTAAGTACTGCAAAAGCAGTAAGATTAGCGAGTATTAATCTTAAGGAACATATAGAAAGCTTAAAAAAAATGACAGAGGAACTTAAGCGTTTTTTAAAAACATTTTCTTCCATAAAAATCATTTCCCCGGAAATAAGAGCACCTCATATCATTTCTTTTTCAGTGAAAGGTGTAAAAGGAGAAGTATTTATAAATGCTTTGCAAAAGGAAGACGTCATTGTCTCTACAAGCAGTGCATGTTCATCTAAACAAACGAAAACGAGTCATGTATTAAAAGCTATGCATCTAGAAGATGACTATATTAAAGGTGTCATTAGATTGAGTCTTTCGTATACGAATACAGATACTGAAGTGGAGCAATTTAAAAAAATATTTACGAAAGTAATGAATGTAATAAAAGGAGACATAAAAAGATGAAATGGGAAAAAATATTAGTTCGATACGGTGAATTATCAACAAAGGGTAAAAACAGAAAGGCATTCATTACACATCTTAGAAACAATATAAAATTTTCATTTGTTGATTTACCTAATGTAAAAATCACAGCTGAAAGAGATCGAATGTTTCTTAGCTCGAAAGAGGATGCAGAAATTGATGAACTGATCAAACGTCTTCCAAAAATATTTGGTATTCAATCATTCAGCCCAGTTGCTTCTTGTACGCAAGAACTGGAGGATATAAAAGAAACTGCTATAAAGATTATCGACAGTTTAGACTACGAAGATAAAACATTTAAAGTAACGGTAAAGCGTACCGATAAACGATTCCCACTAGATACGTACGAACTTCAAAGAGAAGTTGCAAATCATGTGCTAAGACAATTTACTACCTTAAAAGTGCAAATGAAAAAGCCAGAAATTGAATTACGAATTGAAGTTTTATCAGATGCAGTATACATGATGGCACAAGTTATACCTGGTGCTGGTGGAATGCCTCTTGGTTCCAATGGTCGCTCATTGTTGATGCTCTCTGGAGGAATCGATAGTCCTGTAGCAGGCTATATGTTATTGAAACGTGGAGTTCGATTAGATGCAATTCACTTCCATAGTCCACCTTTTACAAGTGAACGTTCAAAAGAAAAAGTGATGGATTTAGCCAATCAATTAAGTCTTTTTGGCGCAACAGTAAGATTGCATGTCATTCCTTTTACCGCAATCCAACAAAGTATTCAAGCTCAAATACCCGATAATGTATCAATGACAACGACTAGAAGAATGATGTTGAAAATCGCTGATCTTTTGAGGGAAGAAATTGGAGCACTAGGAATCGTCACAGGTGAGAGCTTAGGTCAAGTGGCAAGCCAAACATTAGAAAGCTTAACAGCAATAAATGCAGTATCCACAACACCAATTTTTAGACCACTTATTTCTTTTGACAAACTTGAAATAATTGATATAGCTCGAAGTATCGGGACATATGAGACCTCTATATTGCCTTATGAAGATTGTTGTACAATTTTCACTCCGTCATGTCCAAAAACAAAGCCAAAGCTTGAAAAAGTGGAATACTATGAAAGCTTTAAGGATTTTGATGAATTGATAAGAGAGGCAGTAGAGAATAGAGAAGTGTTTTCATTTCCAAGTAAAAAGAAAAATGAATTTGAAAATCTGCTTTAATAATTAACAAAATATACCTCATCGCCTTGTGTATGATTTAAAAGAAATCGACCAATCTATATTCACAAGGAGGTGAGAGACATGCCAAACAACAATTCTTCAAACCAACTTTTAGTACCAGGAGTAAGACAAGCACTTGATCAAATGAAATATGAAATTGCTCAAGAGTTTGGAGTACAACTTGGGGGAGAAGCATCATCGCGTGCCAACGGATCCGTAGGCGGAGAAATCACTAAGCGATTAGTTGCTCAAGCTCAACAACAAATGAATGGTTTCAGCAAATAAGAAAACAACGGACCGGTAGCTTAGGCTGCCGGTTTTTCTTTTTGTGGTTTTTTTTTATAAATAAAGGTTTCTGAAAATTAATTTTATATATAAAACTCAGTTAATTTCCTTTATAATTAAAGTGTATAAAAAGGAGGAGTTTAGGATGAATAAACAAGACTTAATTGCACCTCAAAATTATAACCTAGTTAGTGAATTTGAAAAATATAGTAAAGATGAAAGTAAGCTAGCACTTATTTGGGAATCCGATAAGGGTGAAGTGAAGACTAGTACATATAATCAACTAATGAAAAGGTCAAATAAAATAGCAAATCTTTTTGGAAGAAAAGGTCTCCAAAAAGGTGATGTAGTATTAATCATGGTTCCTCGATTAATAGAGGCTTACGAAGTTTATATCGCAGCATTAAAAGCGGGATTAGTTGTAATACCGAGTTCAGAAATGCTTCGAGCAAAGGATATTGAATATCGTCTTGTGCATAGTGAAGCAAAAGCTATAATTGCATATGAGCCATTTTTAGACCAATTCGAAGATGTCTCTCATTTAGATGAAAAATTACTATTAGTAATAGGTGAAAGTAAAGATAACTGGGTATCACTAACAAATGAAATTGTAGCAGAATCAGATGAGTTTCAAGTGGTAGATACTTTAAAGGATGATATGGCATTTCTATCTTATACAAGTGGTACAACTGGAAATCCAAAAGGTGTAGTGCATACACATGGCTGGGCTTTTGCACATTTAAAAACATCTGCTCCAAATTGGCTTGGGATTCAAGAAGGTGATATTGTTTGGGCAACGGCTAGTCCGGGATGGCAAAAATGGATTTGGAGTCCGTTCCTTGCAACTTTAGGAAGTGGTGCGATTGGTTATGTTTATAATGGGAAATTTGATCCAAATACGTATTTAAAAAATATGCAAGAGAAAAAAGTAAATGTTCTTTGCTGTACACCTACTGAATACCGAATTATGGCTAAAGTAGATGGATTAAAAGATTATGATCTTTCCTCACTTCACAGTGCTGTTTCAGCAGGGGAACCTTTGAATAGAGAAGTTATTGAAACATTTGATAGATTATTCAATTTAGAAGTACGAGACGGCTACGGTCAAACAGAAAATACATTATTAGTTGGAACAATGAAAGGAACAGAAGCTCGTCCTGGTTCTATGGGAAAACCTACTCCTGGAAATACAGTAGAAATAGTGAATGAATTTGGAGAAATTTGTGCTCCAGGAGAAGTTGGAGATATTGCAGTGCATATAGAAACTCCAGCTCTATTTAAAGAGTATTTAAAGGATCCAGAACGAACATCTATGCAATTTAGAGGAGATTACTATATTACAGGCGACCAAGCGAAAAAAGATGAGGATGGATATTTTTGGTTTGAAGGTAGAGGAGACGATATCATTATTAGCTCTGGTTATACCATTGGACCATTCGAAGTGGAAGATGCACTTACAAAGCATCCTGCTGTTCAAGAATGTGCAGTTGTTGGAAGTCCAGATGAGCTTAGAGGGACGATCGTAAAGGCATTTGTTGTTTTACGTGATTCATCCATTCAAGGCACTGAGGAACTAGTGAAAGAACTTCAAGAGCATGTGAAATCCATGACAGCGCCATATAAATATCCGCGTGAAATAGAATTTATCAAGGAATTACCAAAAACTACTTCAGGTAAAATTAGAAGAATAGAGTTAAGACAGCAAGAACAACAACTCAAAACTAAATAACAAATTAGCACGGAGAATAATATGTTCTCCGTGCTTTTTTGTGTGATTGATGAATATGTCCATTTACTTCAATGAAGTAAAGTATTATAATGTTTCTTGTGTTTCGAGTTCCTAAATATGTGGGGTGATAGTTTTGCAAAATGAAGAAAAACAAGGGATAGTAATCGTAGCTGTTGCCTATATTTTTTGGGGTTTTATGCCAATATATTGGAAGTTGCTTTTGGATGTTTCCAGCGACGAAATTTTAGCAAGTCGAGTAATATGGTCCTTTATATTTACGTTTTTAGTAGTAATTCTAATGAAGAACTTTCGGGTATTAATAAGTGATTTAAAAGAACTTTGGAAAAATAAGAAAGCCTTTTGGAGTCTTGTTCTAGCTTCTTATTTAGTAACGGGTAATTGGTTTACATACATATTTGCAGTAAATGCAGGATACATTGTTCAAACAAGTCTAGGTTATTATATTAACCCATTAATTTCAGTGCTATTAGGTATTATTTTTTTAAAAGAAAAATTATCAAGAGCCCAGCAGCTTTCCGTACTTATAGCAGCTGCAGGAGTGGCAATTTTAACTGTCTCCTATGGAGAAATCCCATGGATTGCTTTTATTTTAGCGTTAACATTTGCTTTTTATGGACTTATTAAAAAAAGTTTAACGATTGATCCATTGAGAGGATTAACGCTAGAAACTTTGTTCGTTTTACCAGTGGCTCTTATATATTTTGGCTATTTGTTAATTACTGATAAAGCAGTCTTTTTTCATTCTAGTGCTCCTACTATGATATTGTTAGCTTTTACTGGTGTAGCAACTGCGGTACCGCTTGTGTTGTTTGCCAAAGGTACTAAAACGATGCCGCTTTATATGTCTGGTTTTCTTCAATACATAGCTCCGACTCTCATGTTGGTTATCGGAGTTTTTATATATGGCGAAACGTTTAGTAAAATTGAGTTCATATCATTTTCCTTTATTTGGATAGCGTTAATCTTATTTACTGCATCAAAAATTGTAGAGGTACGAAAAAAACAGGTAGTGCTATGACTACCTGTTTCTATTTATAAAAAGCTTTATGTGCTCCACGTAATATGTTGGGAAGATCAGATGCAAGTTTTTATTCTGTTGAGAATCTAATGAATATATTTACAACGAACAAGCCAAAGAAAGTAGAAAACGGATGTGCGTTTGCCGCAAGCTACGCATGAGCCTCCGCAGGATAAGTCGCTCCTTCGTCGCTCTCCCAGGATATACCCTTTAATACAGTACTATTTCATTAGAAGAATTAGACCCAGCACTTTTTTTTGAAGGTAAAACAACATGCCCTTATAAAAAAGAACGTTTTACTTTTTCCCAGTAGCTATTATCTTTTAATTTTACGGTTTTGATGATTTTATTGCTTAAAGCAATAGAGACAGTTTCTACATGCTGTATGCTCAATGCTTCGTTGTCGGTGCTCATAGATGGATAATCATTCCAATCCTTATGTAAACGGAGTTCGAGAGATCTATTGCCGCTCAATATAAAAGAAGTGCCAAGTGTTCTGAATTCATTGCTATTGACGGAAGCAATTTCTGTTACTTGGATACAAGGGAGAAGTGGATCTACAACTGCACCGTTTAACGATTTGTTGTAGGCAGAGCTTCCAGTCGGTGTTGAAATAACCATGCCATCTCCTCGAAACGTCTCGAAGAGCTTATCATCAATAATAATATCTAATACAAATGTTTTTATGATATTGGATCGAATCGCAAACTCATTTAAACAATAGAATTTCGGATTATGATTGACCGATATTTCCATTAACGGATATTTACGAACTTTTATTTGATCATTTAATACTGCATCTGCCATCGCTTCTATATCTTCTATTAAAAAGTCACAGTACATACTTAATGTGCCAGTTGTTGATATTCCAGCATAAAGACAATCTTGACGAAAACCAGTTTTGCGAACGGCCTGCAAAAAAGATCCATCTGTTCCAATACTAACAATAATAGAAGCATCTTGGTGGTTGTCTACAACCTGAAAGCCGTACGATTGAATCGCATCTGCTAAAACATCTTTTTTTTCTAATGATTCTATGTCATTCTTAGTATAAAGAAATATTGTATTTCTTGAGGTCATTAAGCTTTCTCCTTTTAATTAAATAATATTTGTGTCATATGAAATTAATTAGAAGTATGTGATCTTCTGTATATGCATTTATTTTAACATTTCATGAAACATTTAGACATTTTTTTCGTATGTAAGAATGTAAACAAAAGGAGGAACAAGGTATATGAATATGAAACGTTGGTTTGCCATCTTAGGGGCATCCGTATTATTAGCAGTTTCTATTTTTGTCAATACGTTATCGAGTGCATTTTCGACGGATTGGACAGCAATGATGGAGGAGTTTGCATCTGTTTCAAGCTCTGAATTTTATGAAACTGTAATTGAAGAAGGTAATATGAATGAACGTGTTGCACTCCTTACAGTAAATGGAGTTATACAGGATACAGGAAGTACTGGATCACTTTTTGCTAAGGAGACTTATAATCATCAATTCTTTTTAGAGCAATTAGAACAAGCGAAAACAGACGACTCAGTTAAAGCTATCGTACTTCAAGTAAACTCTCCAGGTGGTGGAGTAGTTGAATCGGCGCAAATTTATAAAGAAATTAGAGAGATACAAGAGGAAGCAGGTAAGCCAGTTTATGTTTCGATGGGCAGTATGGCAGCATCTGGTGGTTATTATATCTCAGCATCTGCGGATAAAATTTTTGTAAACAAAGAAACAATTACAGGATCAATCGGTGTAATTATGCAAAGTGTCAATTATGGTAAGCTTGCTGAGAAATACGGTGTAGAATTTGTTACCATCAAATCAGGTCCATATAAGGACATTATGAGCCCATCAAGAGAGATGACAGAAGAAGAGAGAGAACTTTTACAGGTCATGTTGAACGACTCCTATGAGGATTTTGTAGATATTATCGAACAAGGACGTAATATGACGGAGGCTGAAGTTAAAAAAGTAGCGGACGGAAGAATAGTAAATGGTCGTCAAGCAGTTGAAGCAGGATTAGCAGATGAAATTGGATTTATAGAAGATGTAATTCAAGCGATCAAAACAGACAATGATTTGGAAGATGCAGAGGTTTTTGAATATGGATACTCGCCAAGCTTTTCTTCATTGTTTGCGATGAAGGCACAATCATTCTTTGGTGTTGATATGGAGTCTAAATTAATCGGTAAACTGATTGCAGATAATAGTGCACCTCGCATGATGTATTTATACGGTGAATGATAAGGAGGGAATATGATGAGTGAAATTGAACAGCCAGAAGAACGTATTGTGCAAGTAAGTGAAGCTCCAACTCAACCAGTCACTACAAAGCCAACTGATCAATTTGAGCACAAAGCGGCAGGCTTTTGGATACGTTTTTGGGCATATGTAGCGGACCTGTTAGTTTTGGCTTCTATTGGAATGTTACTAATAAAACCTATTTTCCGTTTACTTTCATTGGAGATAAATGATCCTACTTGGTATGCTCCTTTTACGTTAATTACATCAATTATATTTTATGCTTATTTCGTGTTGATGACGAAATTTTTCAACCAAACAGTTGGAAAAATGATTTTTGGTATTAAAGTAATCACAAAGGACCGAGAAAAGTTAAAATGGAGTACGGTTTTATTTAGAGAATGGGTTGGTAGAATTATCTCGGTGATTCCACTAAATATTCCATATCTTGCAGTTGCTTTTACTCCTAAAAAGCAAGCTATTCACGACTTTATTGCAGATACTTTAGTAGTACACGAAGCTGTATATGATAAAACTCAGAAAGTTGAATATACACGTCCTCCTGCTGCAAAAGAGTTGCAAGAGCAGAACATATTCTAGTAAGATGAAGATATTGAAAAAGGAGGCTACATATTTATGGCTCAAGTAACATTTAAAAACAATCCAGTAACTTTAGTTGGAAAAGAAGTAGTAGTTGGAGAAAAGGCGCCAGACTTTACAGTTCTAGCAAATGATTTATCACCAGTAACACTTCAAGACTCTGCTGGTAAAGTTCGTTTAATAAGTGTAGTTCCTTCCCTTGATACAGGAGTATGTTCTACACAAACAAACAAATTCAATCAAAGTGCTGCTAGTTTAGGTGAAGATGTAGTAATCTTAACAATTTCAGTAGATTTACCATTCGCTCAAAAACGTTGGTGCGGAGCTAATGCTGCTGACGCAATTCAAACTCTATCTGATCACCGTGACCTTTCATTTGGTAGAGCATACGGTGTTTATATGGAAGAACTACGATTACTAGCTCGTTCTGTTTTTGTAGTCGATAAAAATGACGTGGTTACTTACGCTGAATACGTTAGCGAAGGTACCGATCATCCAGACTATGAAAAAGCATTAGAAGCGGTTAAAGCATTAACGAACAAATAAAACATTTAAGCCCACTCTTAGAGTGGGTTTTACTATGAGGGATAAATATGCACACAAATGTAGAAAAAATTTTTACGTTTATCGATCAAGAGAGTAGCTTTATAGAAGAACAAGCATCTGTTACCTATTTAGAGGGAGTTATTTATGCACTGGAATTATGGTTAACAGACAAAAAAACGCCTTCCATCATTAATCCTAGCAAGGAACAAATAAGAAAAGCTGTACAACTGGCGATACTTAAAGGTATGAAAAAATCTGCTCAAGTCAATCATCAAATGACCCCAGATGCGATTGGATTACTAGTAGCTTATTTTGTGAAGGAAATGTCGAAAGACAAAAAGGAATTGGCAATTTTAGACCCTGCCTTAGGAACAGGTAATTTACTTTATACAGTAATGAATGCATTACCAACAGAGAACCATGCATTTGGAGTGGAAATTGATGATTTGTTAATCCAGTTGGCTGCACAAACAGGAGAGTTATTAAGTTTCGACGTACAACTATTTAGACAAGATGCTCTACAGCCTTTACTAATCGATCCTGTTGATATTGTTGTAAGTGATCTGCCAGTTGGATATTATCCTGAATCAGAATCAGCAAAAGACTACTTCCTACATAGTGAAGAAGAGATGTCTTATGCACATCACTTGTTTATCGAGCAGTCGATGAAACATGTGAAACCAGGTGGCTTGTTATACTTTTTAGTACCTGAAACAATTTTTGAATCGAAACAAGCTCCAAAACTGCATAAATTCTTGAAAGACAATGGTTGGATTCAAGCTGTTATCCAATTACCGTCAACTATTTTCAAATCAAAAGGACAAGAAAAAAGCTTATTAATCATACAAAAGAAAAATGAGACTTTAAAAGCTCCAAGAGAAGTTTTACTTGCAAAAGTACCAAATATGTCGAACAAAGAAGCAATGGAACTCTTTTTTAAAAAAATTGACATATGGCAAGAAGAAAACGCTAAATAATCATTGTTGCTCGCTCCTTCTATGAAAGGTACAATTAACGTACTAGTTTATAGAAGGGGCGTTTTTTTATGGCAAATATTTTAGCAATTAATGCAGGAAGTTCTTCTTTAAAGTTTCAATTGCTCAAAATGCCAGAAGAAGAAGTAATTGCAAAAGGGTTAATCGAGCGAATTGGTTTGAGCGAGCCAATTTTTACGATGACGACAGAAAGTGGACGTACTCAATTAATTGAACATGTTGAAAACCATACACAAGCTGTTAAATTAATCATTCGACAGCTGTTAGAAAAAGATGTCATTCACTCTTTAGAGGATATACATGGAGTTGGACATCGTGTAGTACATGGTGGGGAAGCCTACAGTGATTCTATACTGATCGATGAAAAGGTTATGGAAAAATTAGATGAGCTATCTGAGCTGGCACCGTTACATAATCCAGCAAATATTACAGGTATACGTGAGGTTGCGAAAGAATTACCGCATGTTCCTGCTGTAGCAGTTTTTGATACTGCCTTTCATCAAACAATGCCAGAGAGCTCATACTTATATTCCATTCCTTATGACTATTATAAGAAGTATGGCATCCGTAAATATGGTTTCCATGGTACCTCACATAAGTTTGTAGCTTATCGTGCAGCAGAGATGTTAAATCGACCTATTGAGACTACTCGATTTATATCTTGCCATTTAGGTAATGGTGCAAGTATCGCTGCTATCAATCGTGGTAAATCAATCGATACCTCAATGGGATTCACACCTCTTGCCGGAGTAACGATGGGAACAAGATCGGGGAATCTCGACCCAGCACTCATCCCTTATTTAATGGAAAAAACGGGTAAAAGCGCAGAAGAAGTACTAGATATATTAAACAAAAAATCTGGTATGCTAGGAGTATCTGGATTTTCCAGTGATCTTCGTGATATCGTTAACGAGGCTTCCAAAGGAAATGATCGAGCACAGTTAGCCCTAGATGTTTTTGCAAATCGTATTCACAAATATATTGGCTCTTATGCTGCTCGAATGAATGGAGTAGACGCAATAATATTTACTGCAGGTATCGGAGAGAATAGCTCGGTCATTCGAGAAAAAGTTTTAAGCGGACTACAATTTATGGGTGTTTATATGGATCCTGATTTAAACCAATTACTAGGGAAAGAAACGTTTATAAATTACCCACATTCACCAGTAAAAGTAATCGTCATACCAACGAACGAAGAAATAATGATTGCGAGAGATACGATGAGATTAGCGGAATTATAAAGGGTTTGAACGATTTTGCTACTAGTAAAATCCAATTTTCAATTATAAAGTTTTCTAGGAAATCAATTATATGAGACGTATTTGCTAAAAGACCTAAGTTTCATAACGCTCTAATATTTTCAAGAGTCAGAGCTAGCTATAATTTCGAAGTTTAGCTTTTAAAGGAACTTGTACATTAGATTTTAAATTTCTGCAAGAGGACCTGTTCCCGCTGACGAAGTTGAGTTTGTAGATAAGTTGACTAGCTTAACTTTTAATCAGAAAATAAATCAAAAAAGTAAGGTTCAAGGTTTCTTATATGCAAAGCTCGATGGTTTTAAGTCAAAAGCCTATGGTTTAGTTATGAGTAAATGGTTGCTTTTTAATAATAATATTAATAATCGAACATGCTAAAAAATCTTCAAATTCTATTAACAGGGTTAGAAGTTTTTTTGTATCTAAATAGTGTCTAGAACAGCCGTAAATAGAGGGAGGAGTTGATGTTATATTTTTTCAACAATTCTAAAAAAGGTTTTTATAGGAGATTCTACTGAAAAAGTTTCTCCTGTTAAAAATGATAATACAAAAAAACAAATCCAATATTACCTCTACAAGAATTGGTGAGCTTGGTGAAAATAAGGTAAATCTACAACATGACCAACTAACTAAGAACAGTATATATCTAAGCGATGTGTTAATTCATAACAATAAAGCAGAGTCAGGTTATTCACAAATAGACCATGTTATCTTTAATCCTTATGTGATATTTGTTGTAGAGACTAAAAACTACTCTGGTACTATTTATGGAGATAGGAGCGGAGCTAAGTGGAGTGTCAATGGAAAATTTCCAATGATGAATCCATTTAATCAGAATTATGGTCATATACAAGCGATTAAAAGAATTCTAGATACAGCTGATGATACACAATTTGTATCAATTACTTCGGTGGTATTACAAAAGAAGAGCTTGTTCAATTAATTTATTGATAAATGGAAGAGAGTCTGACGTATGTTGGGCTCTTTTTTGATACTAAGGTTAATGCTCTATTAACATTGTTATATCACGTTCTTTTGTCGAAGGGAGTTCTGACAAGAGACTAATCAAATAAATGGATAGAAACAAAGTTTTTTCGATAAAAAATAGGGTGCTAAGTAGAATGATATAACTATTCTTCTATCCATTTTAGATTTAGATACTTTCGTGGTTATGAAAAGAACTTATTGGAAAAAGGAACTAATATTGCTCTAATTTCAAAAGCTTTGGGACATAGGAACTTGGCGATCACAACAAAATATTTGGATTTAGATGTAGAAGAGGTAGCAACTAATTTGAGAGACTACCTATGAGGATTAAAAACGAGACTTTATGAAGATGAAGAAAAGTAGCTGTAGTACTTACAAAAGTAATTAGAATCACCCATGACTATAATTAATATAAGAATGTGTTACCTAAACGCCAGTCCGAGTAAGCTAAGGATGATATAAATAATCTTCTAGGTAAATATGTACAAAGAAATTTACCTAAGGCAAGTATTCAATTTAAAGGATCAAAAAGAGATGGAAAAGTAATTAAGGTAGGGCTTTTATTTAAGATTTGAGCGCACCAATTCTACTGTTCATATTCTCTAAAAAATTTACCTAATTTTAGAAATAAATAGTATAATAGATTTAAATATTCTATTACCATTTTCCTTTTAGTATATAGATTACTTGGATTTTTTATAATGAAAAAGTGGGGTAATAAGGAACGGAAGTTTAGATATGAAGATAATTGTGGGAGTTGCATTTAAATGTATGAAAAATATAGTTTAGTTGAATTACAGAAAGAGCCTATACATTCTAATTTAAATCAAGTTAAAATTCTTGATGAAGATTTATATAACGTGAAATTATTACAAATTAATATATTGAGAAGCAAATTAATAAATTTAGGAATGAAAAACTCTGAATTTTCTTCCCTATCAATAAAAAGGTCTTCTTTGGAAAATTGTTATTTACGATATGCGAAATTTGTGAATGTAGATTTTACTGGTTCAACTTTTATTGATTGTGATTTAGAAAACGCTAAGTTCAATTCATGTAATTTAAGATATGTGAAATTCAGGAATTGCAAATTAAATATTAAAGAAGTATTGGGCTGTTTACCGACGGAAGCAAACTTAAAACTTGCTTTGTTGAAAGAATTAAGGAAAAATCAATTAGACTTAGGTGATAACCAATCGAGTGACGAATTATTAGTGAAAATTATTGACACTGAAAAAGAACTTTTTTTAGCAAGGGCATTGTGTAAGACAAGTTATTATCGAGAAAAGGAAGATGTGTCTTCAAGAATTGTATCATTTTATCATTTTATTATCTTAGTGATGAATGATTTTGTTTGGGGTTACGGTTTAAAATTAACTCGTTTGTTTAGAACCGCATTCTTAACGATTTTAATATTTGCTTTTTTAATATATATCTTAACAGGTGAGGATTATCTTGCTACATCTGTAACTGGAAGCATCAAGACCGAACTAAACTTTTGGCAATCTTTGTACGCAAGTTATACTAATTTTACAGCTGTTGGATACGGACATTACACACCAATTGGATTAGGGAGTAAACTACTTTTTGTAGTTGAGAATATTTTTGGATTAATTTTCTTTGGTTTATTAATTTCTGGTATATACAGGAGGATAGTGAAGTGAATAAATATTATGACTTTGAACAAATAGAAGGATTGTTAAGTATAGTTCTTTTCGGTTCAAAAGCAAGAGGAGAGGAAGATGATTTTTCAGATGTGGATATATTTCTATTGGTTGAGGATATTCCACAAGATAGAATAGAAGAAATCATAGATATCTTAAAAAGTAAATTATTATTTGATAACATCAGAATATCTCTTTATCAAATAAGTACATACAAACAATTGTTATTGGAAGGCTCAATGTTTATATGGCATTTAAAACTTGAAGGTAGAATCATTTATAAAAAATCAAATATCAATTTATATAACAACTTAGTTCCATTCACCAAGTTTCAGTATAACCTTTCACTGTATAAAAAACTTTATATAAATGCAAAAGCAAGTTTGAAGGCAAATGGAATGAATGAATTTGATTTATCCCAATTATTTTTTATTTGTAGAAATGTATGTCTTCTTACTTGTTTTAAGCTATCTTATCCTACCTTTGGTAGAATTTCAGTTTACGATAAACTACTTGAAATTATTGGCGTTTTACCTCTTAGTAGAGAAAATTATATTTTATTATCTAGATGGAGACTAAGCTATACTCGAGCAATTGATTTAAATTTAAATTTTCCTACAGGAGTAAATATGTTAAAGATTTTAGCAGAAATTGATAACTTATTTACCTTATCGAGGGAGATTATTGAAAGTGGAGGACAAAATGTTGGAAAAATTACCAAACATGAAGATATTCTTGAAAAAATTGAAAAAAGACAAAACTTTAGTATTTAATTATGAAAAATTAAGCCTATTTGAACGCGAGCTATTTTTATCTTCTCAAAATCTTTTAATTGAGAATTACGGGATTCGATTATGGGGAATATCTCGCTATCATTACAAAAAGTTCATTAAAGAAATGGAAGAACAAAATCTAAGATTAGATAGTAATATAAAAAAGTTAGTTGAGTTGAGTTTGGAAATAAATAATATAGTTAATAATAGAAGTGGAAATTTAGGTTATGGGGGAACAAGTACTCGGGAAAATAAGAAGAATGCAAAATTGGATTTATTAATTGAATACATTGGAGATTATATTCAATTGTATGAAGAGATCGTATAAAGAGGAATCTCTAATAATTTATTTGAAGTAAGTACCTGTTAATAAAATTTTGGTTTAGTATGCTTTGATTTACAGTAGTTTTTTTCAGTGGATTACACTTAGCTAAATTAAGTCAAAAAGGAAAAATAAAAGTAGAGCATAACTAAAATCTGATAATAAATATATTAATAAGTTAGTGTACAGAATTACTAGTAGAAAAATATAAATTACCGAATTGACTTATTTAATGAACATTTTCAATATACTTTCCAATATTAGAAAGATTATCTAACCAAGTTAGTAAGAGGTTAGACTCTCTTAACAAACGTAGACGTCCCTAAATACTTCGTTGGTATTACAAAAGAAGAGCTTGTTCAATTAATTTATTGATATATGGGAGAGATCTGACGTATGTTAGGCTCTTTATTAATTCTAAAATGGAGTTATGGTCGTTCAATTAGAGTACATGATTATAGAAAAGAAATCATAACCATTTTTACATATGATGGAGCAATCACAACTGAAATGGTATAATTGGCTTAAGAATACTTAGAAATGTTGTCATATCAAGGGTCGATTCACCAGTAAAAGTAATTGTAATTCCGATGAATGAAGAAATAATGATTGCCAGAGATACGATGAGATTGGAGGTATTATAAAAAGGGAGGTAGCCCAACAGGGCTACCTCTTTTGGATTTAACTTTCTGTTTCTTCAGTACGAACTACTAGAACATCACACTTTGAGGAGCGAACGATGTATTCAGATACACTACCGATAAGGAAGCGTTCTACTGTGTTTAAACCAGTTGCCCCACAGATAATTAAATCTGCTTCTACTTTGTTTGCGATGTCTTTTGAAATCATTGTTTTTGGTGAGCCATACTCAACGATTATGTTCACATTTGCAACGCCGCCTGCAAGAGCTTCTTTTTTATATCCATCTAATAATTCTTCTGCAAAAACTTGAGCTCGTTCAGCGATAGAGCGGTCATAAGCCTCGATTGCAGCAAATGATCTTGTATCAATAATGTTAATCAAGTTTAAAGTGGCATTGTTTCTTGCTGCAATGGATACAGATTTTTTAAAAGCAAGCTCCGCCTCTTTAGAACCATCTACTGCAACTAGAATTTGTTTGTATTTTAATGTCATAATTAAAACCTCCTATTCTTGTTATATATATATATTTCGAGATTTCTTTTTGTATTCCTTCTACTTAGAGTAAGTTTTTAAGAACAACTTGTGAACTTATCCATATAATTATTATTTTATTGAAGTAATTTTCCTATATAAATGTTAAAATGGAAGTGTTTTAAAACGTTTTCATTTTTATTACTTAAAATATGTACATAAGGGGATATGGAAATGCGTATTGGTGTACCAAAAGAAACTAAAAATAACGAAAATCGTGTGGCTATGACGCCTGCGGGTGTAGTTACTTTAAAACTTCACAATCATGAAGTGATTATTGAAACTGGAGCGGGATTAGGTTCAAGTTTTACAGATGAGGATTATATTGCAGCAGGTGCAACAATTGTAAATACTGCACAAGAAGCATGGAATCAAGAAATGGTTATGAAAGTAAAGGAACCTACTCATGATGAGTTTCATCTGATTAAAGAAGAATCCATCCTTTTTACTTATCTACATTTAGCACCTGAAGAAGATTTGACAAAGGTTCTATTAGAAAAGAAAGTAACTGCTATTGCTTACGAAACGGTTCAACTTCCGAATAATTCATTACCACTATTAACGCCAATGAGTGAAGTTGCTGGTCGTATGGCAACACAAATTGGTGCACAATATTTAGAGAAAATTAATGGCGGTAAAGGAATTTTACTTGGTGGTGTTCCAGGAGTACCACGTGCGAAAGTTGCAGTTGTAGGTGGGGGAATTGCTGGAACAAATGCAGCTCACATAGCTGTAGGTATGGGTGCACAAGTTACAATCATCGATTTAAATCCTGATCGTCTTCGTCAGTTAGAAGATTTATTTGGTAGTAATGTTCAAACATTAATTTCAAATCCATATAATATCGGACAAGCAGTAAAAGAAGCAGACTTAGTAGTAGGAGCAGTTTTAATTCCTGGTGCAAAAGCTCCAAAACTTGTTTCAGAAGAAATGATTAAATCGATGTCTCCTGGCTCTGTTGTAATTGATATTGCAATCGACCAAGGTGGAATTTTTGAAACTTCTGATCGCATTACAACGCATGATAACCCAACTTATGAAAAGCATGGTGTTGTTCATTATGCAGTTGCTAATATGCCAGGAGCAGTTCCTAGAACTTCAACAATGGCACTAACGAATGCAACTGTTCCGTATGCTTTGCAAATTGCTAACAAAGGATATCAACAAGCTTGCTTGGATAATCTAGCATTACAAAAAGGTATCAATACTTTAGCTGGTCATGTTACTTTTAAAGCGGTTGCGGAAGCACAAAATCTTCCTTATGTAGATGTTACAACGCTTTTAAACTAAAATATTTAGTTCTGAACACCCAAAGGTATTATAACTTTGGGTGTTCTGTTTTTTATTTATTAAGATGGAGTGGTGAAAAATGGCATATTTGCTTGTAGGAGTAGCTGGAGCACTAGGGGCATTATTAAGGTATTTAATCGGACTTTTATTGTTTACAGACTCTATATTCCCTTTTGCCACATTAGCGGTTAATTTAGTAGGTTGTTATATACTCGCTTACTTATCATCAGTAGTACTGCCAAAAAGTAGGCTACCTTTGACTTTACAAACTGCCATAACTACGGGATTTTTAGGTGCTTTTACAACTTTCTCTACATTTAGTTTGGAAACAGTGGAATTAGTTAATAGAGGTGAATATCTAATGTCTATAGTATACGTATTGATCAGTATGATTGGTGGCATTCTGATGAGTAAATTAGGTTGGAAGAGTGAGGGAAGTAAATGAGTATTTTACATCTTGGCGCTGTAGCTATTGGAGGGTTTATAGGATCCATCGTTCGATTTTACATATCCCAAAAGCTTAACAATCCTGATCATAAATTACCGTTTGGCACACTTCTTGTTAATTTAAGCGGATCTTTCTTATTGGGGTACAGTATTCATTTAGGTCTTGATAAATATCATGTTCTACTTCTAGGAGTAGGATTTCTCGGTGCTTTTACAACCTTTTCAACCTTTAATAAAGAATTACTTACACTTCAAAAATATCCTCGAAAATGGCTTATCTATTTTGCCGCTACCTATTTGGGAGGCCTAGGCTTAGCATTTCTAGGATTCTATATAGGAAAATAAAAAAGCATCTCGTAGGATGCTTTAGTTCGTCTACAAACGTGTAAATATCCTTCACATTTTATTGGATATGAGAAGCGTCCGCTCGACTCCTGCGGGAAAGCGAGACAGACGAGACCCTGCAGGAGCGTAGCGACGAAGCGGCTCGGCGCTCGCCCGCGGAAAGCGAGCGGTAAGCTTCGGTAAACCAGATTTCCTATATAAGATCAACAGTCTTAAAGCTCTCGTGTGGATGCTTTTATAGAACTATCAATTCCTTAGGAAACTTTGTAAGTACCTCAACACCATTTTCTGTAACGACCACATCATCTTCAATACGTACACCTGTTATATCCTGATGGTATATTCCTGGCTCAATAGTGAATACCATGCCAGTTTCTAGTTTCATCTCATTTACACCAGTGATCGATGGAAATTCATGTACTGAAATCCCAAGACCGTGGCCTAAACGATGTGTAAAATACTCTCCGTATCCAGCGTCTGTAATTACGTCTCGAGCAATTTTATCAAGCTCCATAGCAGTTACACCAGGTTTGACTGCATTTACTGCAGCCTCTTCAGCACGGCGTACAGTCTCATAAACTTCACGTTTTTCCTCTGTTGGTTCACCAAATGCTACAGTTCTAGTAATATCTGAGCAGTAGCCATTATAAACAACGCCTAAATCAAATAGGATAAAGTCACCTTTTTGTATTTTACGATCACCAGGATTACCATGTGGAGAAGCCGTTTTAGGTCCGCTTAATACCATCGTATCAAAGGACATTTGATATCCGCCTTTTTCTTTTACTGCATTTTCTATTGCATTTAAAATTTCTAGCTCTGTTTTTCCTTCAGCAATTTCTTTGCAACCTACTTCAATTGCAAAATCAGCAAGCTCAGCAGCTTTTCTCATATTTACCAATTCATCTTCTGTTTTAATAACACGTAATTTATTGATCGCCTCATCGATTCTTGAAATTTGAATCGCAGGTATTCTCTCTAGTATAGCTTCTTGGCGTTCGACAGTTAAATGTGCTTTTTCAATTGCTAATGAGTTGATAACGCCAACTTTGTTTTGAATGGTTTGAACTACGATATCCCAAGCATTTTCCGTATCTTGGTGACCAACAATATCACCAGTCCAACCAGTTGCCAAAGCATCTGGAACTTCCATTTGCGGACAAATGATAAATGGTGCAGCATCCTTAAAAATTAAAACACCAAGCAAACGTTCATGCGGATTGCTTCTAAATCCAGTAAAATAAAATACATTATCTGGAGTCGTTATGAATGCAGCGTCAATATTATTAGACTTTAAAAAACTTTGAATTCTTTCTACTTGTTTCATCATGGCACCTCTTTTAATATTTATAAGTTAAGGATATCAGAATAAAGGATTTCTGGCATCTACGTTGAATGAAATACAGAGAGAAAATTAACCAAAAGGAGCGGATTACTTATGCAAATTAGTTATCATGGACATTCTGTAGTAAAAATTAAAACAAATACGCACACGATTTTAATCGATCCTTTTATCACCGGAAATGGTTTAACTGATTTAACGGCCTCTGAGGAAAAGCCAGATGTAATTTTATTGACACATGGACATAATGATCATGTCGGAGACACTATTGAAATTGCAAAGCAGTCTAATGCACTTGTTGTAGCGCCTTTTGAGCTTGCTGCTTATCTAGGTACAAAGGGTTTAAATACACATGAAATGGGTTTAGGTGGAGCATATGAATTTGATTTTGGACAAGTAAAGTTTACACAAGCATTCCATAGTTCTTCTTTTACTTCAAATGAAGATGGAACAATTTACACTGGTATGCCAGCTGGAATATTATTTACCGCAGAAGGTAAGACCATCTACCATGCAGGTGATACAGCCCTGTTCGGAGATATGCAACTAATTGGGCAGAGAAATAATATTGACGTAGCATTTTTACCAATAGGTGATAATTTTACTATGGGTCCAAAAGACGCAGCCTATGCTACTGAACTATTAAAGCCAAAGGTAGTTGTCCCGATACATTACAATACTTTCCCACCTATAAAACAAGACCCAAATCATTTTAAGGAATTAGTGTCAACTGCAGAAGTACAAATACTACAAGCGGGTGAGATGGTAAGACTGTAACATAGCTAGATAATATATATAATGTGGTACAATAAGCGTATAACAATCGTTTGGATGTGACTACATGACAACAAAACATGAGCAAATTTTAGCGTATATAGAAAAACTTCCTGTTGGGGATAAAATATCTGTTAGACAAATAGCGAAAGATTTAACGGTAAGTGAAGGGACAGCATACCGTGCGATAAAAGAAGCAGAAAACAGAAGGCTAGTTAGTACAATTGAACGAGTTGGAACGATTCGAATTGAACTAAAGAAAAAAGAACATTTTGAAAGATTAACTTATGCTGAAGTAGTAAATATAGTAGATGGACAAGTATTGGGTGGGAAGTCTGGTCTTTACAAAACACTAAATAAGTTCGTTATAGGTGCTATGCAATTAGAAGACATGATGCGTTATGTAGAGCCGAGTAACTTGTTAATTGTGGGAAATCGTCTTCAAGTACATGAATCAGGACTGCGAGCAGGAGCAGCAGTACTTGTAACCGGTGGATTTGACGTTTCTGATAGAACAAAAAAACTAGCGGACGATTTGGAGTTGCCAGTAATATCAACAAGCTATGATACTTTTACGGTTGCTACAATGATCAATCGGGCAATTGATGATCAACTGATTAAAAAAGATGTACTTTTAATTGAAGATATTTATGTTCCTTTAAAAGATACATCTTTTCTTCGTACAAATGATCTAATTAATCGCTATCATGAATTAAACCAATTGACAACACATGGAGGATTCCCAGTAGTTGATAAATCGAACAAGCTCGTGGGCATTGTGACGGCAAGAGATGTAATTGGTAAAGATAGTCAAGAGCTAATCGACAAAGTAATGACGAGAAATCCAATATCCATCACGCTTAAAACTAGTGTCGCTTCAGCAAGTCATCGTATGATTTGGGAAGGAATAGATTTGTTACCCGTAGTAGGTGATAACAATTCCTTAAAAGGTGTCATTAGTAGACAGGATGTATTGAAAGCATTACAAGCTGCTTCAAGACAGCCTCAAAACGGAGAAACTATAGACGATATTGTAAAGCAGCAAATTAAACTAATTTCTGCTGAAGAATACATTTTTGAGTTTATAGTAACTCCGCAGATGACGAATCATTACGGTGCTATGTCGTATGGCGCATTCTCTATATTATTGACAGAAACAGGGGCCCAAACCTTGAAAATTCGAAAACGAGGAGAAAGCGTAGTAGAAAATATGACGATTTACTATACGAAGCCTATCCAGATAGAAAGTATTTTACGAATCCATGCTAAAGTATTAGAAATGAGCCGTAAAGTAGCAAAAATGGACATAGAAGTATTTAATGAGAAACAGTTAGTCGGAAAAGCAATGGTTACTTATCAAATGCTCGAACGATGAAAAAATGATGCAGCTTTATAGCTGCATCATTTCCAATTAAATATGTTATTTATTTAAATCTAATTCCTCTTGAACGAATTGTCCATAATGCTTGGATACTTTATAATTATGATACATAAAATACCCTCCCAGAAGGATAAAAATTGCGGAGATTACATATGTAAGAGTTGATGGGAACACGATAAGAAAATTTAATCCAAAAAAAAGTATAAATGCTCCCAAACAAATAGATGCTTTAGCGGCAAACCATTTTTTTCGAATAGGTAAAGTGGTGCGAAATTGTTTCGTTTTAAAATAAAAATACCAAACAAATGAAACAACGATGGCTAGTATAAAGATAAAATTAAGTATCATAATGGACCCCCAATAAAAGTTAAGCTTTCATTATTGTATAGGGAAATTTGTGAAAATGCGAATAGTAAATCTGATGAAGTGAGGGAACTTGAAATGAAAAGACAAATCATAGACACAATCGAACGCTATGACAAAATAATAATACATAGACATGTACGTCCCGATCCGGATGCATATGGATCTCAAATAGGATTAAAAGAACTCATTTCATTAAACTATCCAAATAAAAAAGTATTTGCTACTGGAATTCATGAAAATACTTTAGACTTTTTAGCTCGACCAGATAAAGTTTTAGATGAAGACTTTCAAGATGCTCTTATTATTGTTACAGACACTGCAAATACAGAAAGAATAGATGATGATCGGTATAAGCTAGGTAGTTATTTGATAAAAATAGATCATCACCCAAATGATGATGCTTATGGAGATTTACTCTGGGTTAACACAAGTGCGAGCTCGGTTAGTGAAATGATTTGTGAACTATTTGAAGAAGCGAAGGAATATAGAAGCTGGAAGTTGGATGCAAGTATTGCAAGATTATTATTTGCAGGAATTGTTGGAGACACAGGAAGATTTATGTTCCAAAGTACAACGCTCCAAACAATGAAATATGCAGGACAATTGCTTTCTCATGGCTTTGATCGTACTGAACTGTTCAATGGTATGTATGAGGTTGAACGTAACTTACTTCATTTAAAAGGCTATGTATATGAAAACTTTAGCATGGATGAAAATGGTGTAGGCTTTGTTAAATTGACAAGAGAAATATTACAAAAATACAATGTTGCAGAATCGGAAGCTTCTTTATTAGTAAGTGCTTTAGCGGACGTAAAAGGAATGAGATGTTGGGTATTCTTTATCGAGGATGAAAAAGAAATTCGTGTTCGCCTTCGTTCAAAAGGTCCGATTATTAACGAAATTGCCAAAAAATATGGTGGTGGAGGGCATCCACTAGCTTCAGGAGCTTCCGTAAAGTCGTGGGATGAAGCAGATGTTGTCATTAAGGATTTAAAAATGCTGTAAACAGAGGTGTCTTATATGGAAACAGTATATCCACAAATTGTAACATCAGCGGATATGCTGAAAAGTACAATACAACTGGACCAACTAATTCAAAAGTTGAAAAAGAATAATGCGAAGGCAGCCGCTATTACAAATAGTAAATTGTATGGCATGTTGCCTTTTTGGCATGAATTAAATAAAGAACAAATTCACCCAGTGATAGGACTAACGATCAAGCTCCAATTAGAAACTCAAATATGTTCTATCATTTTATACGCAAAAAACAACAGAGGTTATGAAAATCTTTTGAAGATTACAAGTAGCCTAGAAACAAGAGAACTTTCAGAACTACCACTAAAATGGCTAATAGCTTATAAAGAAGGAATAATTGCAGTCTATTACAGTGAACAGCAATATTCGAAAGAAGCATTAGCTGAATTAGCTAAAGTATTTCTTCCTTCCTTCCTGTTTGTAGGTATAGAAAGACCAAATGGAGTTATCAAGGAAAACGAACATGAAATAATATCGATTGCAGATGAACTTTCTATTCCTATAACTACTTATCATATGAGTCGCTATGTAGAAAAAGAGGATTCTTTTGCATTCGAAGTTTTAAATGCAATGGATCAATCCCTCAAAATGTCTGACATGAATCGTTTAAAACCTTCCACTAATTCTTATCACATTCTTTCAAACGAGGAGTGGCTGAATTGGTTTTCAGATGTTCCAAATTGGCTTGACAATACAAAAAAAATGCTAGAAAGCTGCCACTTATCATTCGAACAACATACCCACCATATGCCGAAATTCCCTCTACCTCCAAACGTATTGGCAAAAGACCATTTACGACAACTTTGCGAAGAGGGTTTAATAAAACGAGTACAAAACATTACGACCGAGTATGTGGAGCGTCTACAGTATGAACTTAACGTTATAAGTCAAATGAAGTATGATGATTATTTTCTAATCGTGCAGGATTTTATGAAGTTTGCAAAACAGGCTGGAATTTTAACAGGACCAGGACGAGGATCTTCTGCAAGTTCCCTTGTAGCTTATTCTCTTAGTATTACCGATGTAGATCCACTTGAATATGGTCTTTTATTTGAACGGTTTTTAAACCCAGAACGTATTACTTTGCCAGATATTGATATTGATTTTGCCGATTCTAAAAGAATGGAAGTTATACAATACGTTGTTGAAAAGTATGGCAAACAACATGTGTCCCAAATAATCACTTTCGGTACTCTTTCAACAAAAGCTGTGGCGCGTGAAGTGGCGAGGGTATTTGGGTTTGAATCTTCTACATTAGAAGCTATCTCATCCTTTATTCCATCCAAGCCTGGCATTACACTAAAAGGTGCATATGAGCAATCACAAAAGTTAAGAGAGTTTATACAAACAGAAGAAATCCGCAAAAAATGGTTCCAAGTCGCTCTTGCTTTAGAAGGACTACCGAGAAATGCTTCCACTCATGCAGCTGGTGTAGTACTTTCACCAAGTCCACTTGTAGACGTAGTACCGATCCAGAGTGGCCATGATGATATATATTTAACGCAGTGGCCGATGAAAGAAGTGGAGCAGGTAGGCTTACTGAAAATGGATTTTCTTGGGTTGAGGAACTTGACCATTATAGAGAGAATTCTATTTTTAATCAATAAAAAAACGACAAATAAAGTCACATTAGCGGCTATTCCTTTGAATGATCAACCTACTTATCAAATGCTTCAAAATGGGGACACAACAGGTGTCTTCCAACTTGAATCTGCAGGTATGCGAAATGCTTTAAGGCAAATTAAACCGTCAAAATTTGAGGATATTGTAGCGGTTAATGCTTTATTTAGACCAGGGCCTATGGACAGTATTCCATTGTACGCAAAAAGAAAATTAGGACAGCAGGCTGTAACATTTGAACATCCAGTGCTTGAACCAATTTTAAGAGAAACTTATGGCATCATTGTCTATCAAGAGCAAATCATGCAAATTGCCTCACAAATGGCTGGTTTTACATTCGGAGAAGCGGATTTGTTACGACGAGCAGTTAGTAAAAAAAATCGTGAAATCTTACAAAAAGAACGAGCTCATTTCGTTCAAAAGGCTATACAACTTGGTCATACACAAGAGGCTGCCTCGACTGTATACGACTTAATCGTTCGTTTTGCAGATTATGGATTTCCAAAAAGTCATGCAGTTGCCTATAGTGTTATTTCGTATCAAATGGCTTATTTAAAAACTCATTTCCCTGTTCCATTTTACTGTGCATTATTAAGTACTGCAGTTGGAAATCAGGAAAAAATAAATCAACTTTTAATTGAAATGAAACAAAAAAATATTAGCGTGTTACCTCCTTCCATTTATAAAAGCCAACTATCCTTTTCTGTTGAAAGTGGTGGTGTTCGTTTTGGCTTAAATGCTATTAAAGGGGTGTCTCATGCATTTATCAAGAAATTAACACAGCAAAGAGTGAACAGAACCACTAACTGGGATGATATTTTCGATTTTGCCGCCGATCTTACTGCTGTCCATTTTACAAGAAAAAATGTGGAGCCTCTTATTAAGGCTGGTGCTTTAGATGAATTTGATGAAGAACGGTCTACGTTGCTCGCCACGTTAGATGCTGCAGTAAAATATGCGGAGCTTGTAAGCCCTACGGAAGAGAGTGATTTGTTTAACGGAGATGCTTCTCATTTTGGAAAATCTAAATATATACAAACCGAACCATTACCGTTAATGATGAAACTTCAATTTGAAAAAGATGTGTTAGGTCAATATTTTTCTGAGCATCCTACAGTTTCCATTAAAAGAAATCATCCTGATCAAATAGCTAATATATGGAACGTTCAACAAGCACAAAAAGAATGGAAAGTAAAAATAATTGGTCTCATCGAAGAAATAAAAAGGATAAGAACAAAAAAGGGTGAATCAATGGCATTTGTTACATTACAAGATGATACTGGAAATATTTCGGTAACTCTTTTTCCTGAAGAATATGCGAAATATAATGCTTTGTTGAAAGAAATGTCAATTATTGTCGTTGAAGGAAAATCAGAACGTAGAAATGGGAAAACACAAATAATAGGAAAATCACTTTGGAATTAGAACTGTACAATTTTGTACAGTTTTTTCTTTACGTTTTAAGAATAATTTTGTATGCTATTAGTTATGAGTGGTCAGACCACTTTGAAATTAATGGAAGTGTGAGGATGTATGATTCCAAAAAATAATTCCAGCAAAATGTTTTTAGAGATAGTAAAACAATTAAGAGATCTTATTAACGAGGAGAATGTAGCAGTTGGCGGAAAATTGCCATCCGAGAGAGAATTGGCGGAAAGATTGCAAGTAGGCAGGTCAACTGTAAGGGAAGCACTTAGAAGTTTAGAATTACTTGGGTTAATTGAAACAAGAAGAGGAGAAGGAACTTTTCTTTCTGATTTTCGTAAACATCAATTAGTAGAACTACTGTCTACATTTATTTTACAGGAATCTAAATCTAAAGAAGACGTACACAAGACAAGAGAAACTTTAGAAAAAGAAGCAGTTCGTACAATATGTGTTTCAGATAGCTTGTCTAAACATTCTATATGGGACTCATTCCTAATTAGATTAAATAATGAAGAGGTTTTACGTGAGGATATCATTCGAGAAATAATTATTATTTCCGATAATCGGCTTACTTTAAAAATATGGTTTTTATTAAAACAATTTGCTGGAGAGCCTTATAAGAATCAGATGTCTTTAGAGGAAAAAGACATTTGGATCCAGCTGTTAAATAGCTTAAAAAATGGCGATGAAGTTAGTACTATAAATTTATACATCCAATGGCTAGCTATCATCCCAACCGATCAAATTAGTTTATAGTCATCGATACCTTGAGCTTTTCTTAGGAATAGGGGAGAGAATAAATGATACGAGATATTTTTAGAAAAAATCATAAAAAGAAATATGCAACAATACCTGATCAAGCTAATAAAGAAGTTCCGGAAGGGATTATGATGAAATGTCCTGAGTGTAGAAAGAATGTTTTTACAAAGGACTTAATGAAAAACTTAAAAGTTTGCCCTTCTTGTGATCACCATATGAAAATGACAGCTTTTGAACGAGTTGAAATTTTTTTAGATGATAATTCATTTGAAAGTTTAGATGATCATTTGCAAACGGATAATCCGCTTAACTTTCCAGGCTATACCGAAAAAATTAAATCTGACGCTAAAAAAACAGGCATAAATGAAGCTGTGTTAACAGGCGTTGGAGAAATTGAAGGACAAAAAGTAGTCGTAGCTATCATGGATTCACACTTTAGAATGGGTTCTATGGGTTCAGTTGTTGGAGAAAAAATAACGAGAGCAATAGAAAAAGCTACAATGCTAAAAGTACCTTTTATTATTTTCACAGCTAGCGGTGGAGCTAGAATGCAAGAAGGTGTTTTATCCTTAATGCAAATGGCGAAAACATCCGTTGCTCTTAGAAGACATAGCGATCATGGACTTTTATATATTTCGATATTGACTCATCCAACAACAGGTGGAGTTTCAGCTAGTTTCGCTTCTGTTGGTGATATTAACCTAGCAGAACCAAAAGCATTAATTGGATTTGCGGGTCGTCGGGTAATTGAACAAACAGTACGTGAAAAATTACCTGAGAATTTTCAGACAGCTGAATTTTTATTGGATCATGGCCAACTAGATGCAGTAATTCACAGAAAAGATATGCGTTCAACTGTAGCTTCACTTGTGAAAATGCATGTACAAAAGGAGGTTACATCATGGTAAAAGCATTACCATTTGAAGAGCCTATTGTTCAACTAAAATTAAAAATTGATGAACTAAAAGAGTATACCCTGAACACAGAAATAGATATGACAGAAGAAATAGAGAAATTAGAAGAGAGATTAGAAAAACTAGAACATGATATTTATGAAAATATGCAGCCTTGGGACCGTGTTCAAGTTGCTCGACATCCTAATCGCCCTACGACAAAAGATTATATTAAACTAATATTTTCTGATTTTATAGAGCTTCATGGGGATCGTTTATTTGGTGATGATGCTGCAATCATCGCTGGTATTTGCCAACTAGATGGTAAACCTTTAACAATTATTGGTCATCAAAGAGGACTTGATACAAAAGAAAATATTAAACGGAATTTTGGTATGCCACATCCAGAAGGCTATCGGAAAGCACTTCGTTTAATGAAGCAAGCAGAAAAATTCAACCGTCCGATTATTTGTTTTATAGATACTAAAGGGGCTTACCCTGGTAAAGCTGCAGAAGAGAGAGGACAAAGTGAAGCTATTGCTAGAAATTTAGTAGAAATGGCTGGACTTAAAGTGCCTGTTATCAGTGTAGTAATTGGAGAAGGTGGAAGTGGTGGTGCACTAGCACTAGGGGTTGCAAATCATATCCATATGCTGGAGAACTCTACTTATTCTGTTATCTCACCGGAAGGAGCAGCATCTATTCTTTGGAAAGACGCAGCTCTAGCTCAACAAGCAGCTGAAGCAATGAAAATCACAGCACCCGATTTAAAGGAAATGAAGATTATAGATCAAGTTATTAAAGAGGTGCATGGTGGTGCTCATCGAGATCCAGAAAAACAGGCTACTTTTTTGAAGGAAGCTCTGATTATATCCCTGCAACAATTAACTAAATTATCCTCTGAAGAGCTAATTGAGGATAGATATAATAAATTTAAAAATATCGGAGTTTTTAGTGAGTGAAATGCGTCTTTTCAGACGCATTTTTTATGTTAAGCTTAGAGTAGTAAATACCTAGTGGAGGGATCATTGTGAAGCGTATCGGTGTATTGACAAGTGGGGGAGATGCTCCAGGCATGAATGCAGCAATTCGTGCAGTAGTGAGAAAAGCAATATATGAAGGTTTAGAAGTAGTAGGTATTTTTCATGGTTATCAGGGATTAATCGATGGAAATATGGAACTTTTAGATTTAGGTTCGGTTGGAGATATTATTCAACGAGGTGGAACCAAACTTTATTCTGCGCGTTGCCCTGAGTTTAGAACAGAGGAGGGACAACAAAAAGCTATGGAGCAATTAAAAGCAAATGGAATTGAGGGGTTAGTCGTTATTGGGGGAGATGGTTCTTATAGAGGTTCCATGACTCTAACGAAAAATGGCTTTCCTTGTGTAGGGATTCCGGGGACCATTGATAATGATATTCCAGGGACGGATTATACACTTGGTTTTGATACAGCTTTAAATACAGTTATCGAATGTATTGATAAAATAAGGGATACAGCAACTTCACATGATCGAACATTCATCGTCGAGGTAATGGGTAGAGACGCAGGAGATTTAGCTTTATGGGCAGGTCTTGCTGGCGGAGCTGAAACAATTATAATTCCAGAGGTAGACTATAATATAGATGAAGTTGTAGAAAGATTAAAAAGTGGATCTGCTCGTGGTAAAAAGCACAGTATTATTATAGTTGCTGAAGGTGTAATGAGTGGATCTGAATTTGCTGCTAAATTAATGGAAAAAGCAAATATTGAAACACGTGTCTCCGTTTTAGGTCATATTCAACGTGGTGGTTCTCCAACTGGTCGTGACCGTGTATTGGCAAGTATGTTTGGAGCTAAAGCGGTTGAAGTATTACTAGCTGGACATGGAGGTCGTGCAGTTGGCATACAGAATCATCAAGTGGTAGACTATGATATGAATGAAGCTTTTGAAAAGAGTGAAGTTTTTGATTCAGTAATGTATCAATTATCGAAGGAATTATCCATCTAATTATTATCTTCTTGAAAGAAAGGACTTGTATATGAGAAAAACTAAAATAGTATGTACGATTGGACCGGCTAGTGAATCAGAAGAAATGTTAAAACAATTAATTGGAGCAGGCATGAATGTCGCTCGATTAAATTTTTCACATGGTAGCCATGAAGAGCATTCCGCTAGAATCCAAAAGATAAGAGAAGTATCAAACAAAGCAGGTAAAATTGTAGGGATCTTACTTGATACAAAAGGACCTGAAATTCGAACACATAAAATGGAGAATGATGCTATTGAGTTAGTATCTGGTCAAACAATTGAAATATCGATGAACGAAGTATTAGGTAGTAAAGAACGTTTTTCGATTACATATGAAAAATTGATCGAGGATGTTCAAGTGGGCTCGATTATTTTACTTGATGATGGATTGATTGAATTAGTAGTTACTAAAATAGATGTGAATGAAGGTATTATCACTACATTTGTACAAAATGCTGGAACACTAAAAAATAACAAAGGCGTTAATGTTCCTGGAGTATCTGTGCAATTACCTGGAATTACAGAAAAAGATGCAAAAGACATTTTATTTGGAATTGAACAAGGTGTCGATTTTATCGCAGCCTCATTTGTTCGTCGAGCAAAAGATGTACTAGAAATAAGAGAGCTACTGGAAAATAATAATGGTTCACATATTCAAATTATCCCTAAGATTGAAAATCAAGAAGGGGTAGACAATATAGATGAAATTATTCAAGTTTCAGATGGCTTAATGGTAGCTAGGGGCGATCTTGGTGTAGAAATTCCTGCCGAAGAGGTTCCTTTAGTTCAAAAGAGTCTTATTCAAAAATGTAATAATGCTGGAAAGCCAGTCATTACTGCTACCCAAATGTTAGACTCTATGCAACGTAATCCAAGACCTACTAGAGCAGAAGCAAGTGATGTTGCAAACGCTATATTAGACGGCACAGATGCGATTATGCTTTCTGGTGAAACCGCAGCTGGTCTATACCCGGTAGAATCAGTTCAAACAATGGATAAAATAGCTAAAAGAACTGAAAATGCAATTGACTATCGTTCGATTGTTACTAAACTAAGTAAAGGACGAGAAGTAAACTTAACGGATGCAATTGGTCAAGCAGTGGCACATACTGCTATTAACTTAAAAGTAAAAGCGGTAATTGCACCGACTGAGAGTGGACACACAGCTAAAATGATTTCAAAATTTAGACCAGGTGTGCCTATTATTGCAGTAACATCGTCTACTCAGCCTTCTAGAAAGTTAACACTCGTTTGGGGTGTTTATCCGATAGTTGGTAAGAAGGCATATTCAACTGATGAGGTTTTAGAGGTGGCAGTGGAAGAAAGTATTCTTCATCATTATGTAACGCATGGTGATTTAGTAGTAATTACTGCTGGTGTACCGGTTGGAGAAGCAGGAACAACTAACTTGATGAAAGTTCATGTTATTGGAGATATGGTTGCTAAAGGACAAGGGATTGGCAAACTAACTGCTTATGGAAAAGCGGTTGTCGTGAACAATTCAAGAGAGTTATTAGGTCAAGATACATCTAATAGCATTATTGTAACAATTGGTTCTGATCGTGAAATGATTCCTGCGATCGAGAACTGTAAGGGACTTATTACAGAAGAAGGTGGCTTAACAAGCCATGCTGCTGTAGTTGGGTTAAGTCTAGGAATTCCTGTTATTGTTGGAGTTAATAATGCAACAAAATTAATCAAAAATGGACAAGAGCTTACGATAGACGCAGAAAGTGGAGTTATTTATCACGGAAAAGCAAGTATCATTTAAATTGTCTACAGATAATATTTAAAATTGCCTCACCATAATTGGTGGGGCAATCATTCTATATAGAAGGTGAATATATGAAATGGATCATTGGATTGCTTATCATCATTCCAGCAATAGAATTATATATATTACTTTTGTCTGGTAAATCAATTGGTGTAGGTTTTACAATTCTGCTTATACTAGCAACAGGAATTGCTGGTGCTTTTTTAGCAAAAAAACAAGGGATGAAAGCGTACCGAGAAGTTTCCGATAGCATTAAAAACCGTCAAGCACCGGGAGATGCGGCTATTAATGGACTGTGTGTATTTGTTGGTTCTATTTTAGTTATCCTACCAGGTTTTATTTCTGACATTCTTGGATTTTTACTTTTGATTGGTCCAACAAGAAAGTTATTCAAACCAATAATTTATAAGTGGATTCGGAAAAAAATGAAAAATGGTCAAGTAATTGTTATGAAGTCCTCGTGAGACCGCTCCATCTGGTTGCAAGCAAATATATAAAAGGACTAAATAAAATTCCGATAAACCCAAATATTAAAATGGCTGCCGCGCTAAGAAAGAATACGTGGACAGCCTTTATTTGCATAGAGGAAGACCATAACATGGACTCTACGATATGCCGTGTTAACTGGACAAATAAATATAAAAGCAAAATAATGAGCCCAAACGTATGTTGTTCCAATAAGAAAAAGTAAATACTAAGAGGAATTAAAATTATGCCAATGCCTAAAAAAGGAAGACTATCAACCAAGGAAATAAGAAATGCATATTTAAATGGTTGTTGAAAGCCTAATACAACAAATCCAATTGATAAAAGGAAGAAAGTTAAAATATATAGCTTTAAACCTACAGAAATAAAATTATTCATCACAACTGAAACCTTCACTAATACCCTTTCACAAAGTCCTCTAGCCTTTTTTGGAAAATAAACAAGAAACCAATGACGGTCTTTCCCAGATTCATATAATGAAAAAAAGAGTGCAATGATAAAGAGAAACAACTCAAAAAAATAAGAAGGCAAGTGAGTGAGGTAGATTAAAAGCTCATTCATAAATTTATTTAATAATGTTTGAAATTTCCCTTCAAACATTAAAAAGATAGGATGTTTTTGAATTTCTACTACTGGTAACTTCACAATATAATCGTGAATTAGCGGAATAAGATCAATGAGTGTTTGTACCAAATATAAAATTAACAATATACAGCCAGATAAAATAAATACTTCTGTTAGAAATACACTAAAGATAATTGGAAGTTTAAACTTCTTATAAAAGAGATTAGTTATTGGAAATAAAAAATATCCTAATATAATTGCTAGAGTTAAAGGATAAGCGATAATCGAAATAAGTATAATTATTCCAATCGGCATCCATTTCCCAAAAAAATCTTCCTTATTTATTTGAAAACCAATCATTTTCATCCAATCTTTTCAAATATTTAGTAGATTAGTAATTATTTTTTTGATAAATTTAAGCGTTTTCATTCACAAATTAGCCAAACTTGATTATAATGAATTAGTAAGCATTGATAAGATACATATTATATTCAGATAAATTCTTATCATCTTTTTTAGGTGATTAATAATTTAATCTGAAAAAGAGGGAGAGATTAAAATGACAACAACTCGTGGATTAGAAGGGGTTGTAGCTACGCAGTCTGCTATCAGTTCAATTATTGATGACACACTAACTTACGTAGGCTATGATATTGATGATTTAGCTGTAAATGCGAGCTTTGAAGAGGTAGTATTCTTACTTTGGAATAAACGTCTACCTAAAGCAAATGAATTGGAAGAATTAAAACAACTACTTGCTAATAACATGGCAGTTCCTCAAGAAGTACTTAACCATTTCAAATCTTATCCAATATCAAAAGTTCACCCAATGTCGGCTCTAAGAACCGCTGTATCTATGTTAGCATTATATGATGATGCTGCTGAGGATATGTCCGAAGAGGCGAACTACTTAAAAGCTATCCAACTTCAAGCTAAACTTCCAACATTAGTTACAGCATTCTCTCGAGTACGTAAAGGACTTGAACCAGTTGCTCCAAAAACAGACTTAGGTTATGCTGCAAACTTCTTGTACATGCTTAATGGCGAACTTCCAGAAGAAATTGAAGTGGAAGCATTCAATAAAGCATTAGTACTTCATGCAGATCATGAACTAAATGCTTCTACCTTTACAGCACGTGTATGTGTTGCGACACTTTCAGATATATATTCAGGTGTAGTAGCAGCAATCGGAGCTCTTAAAGGACCACTACATGGTGGAGCAAACGAACAAGTAATGAAAATGTTAACAGAAATCGGTTCTGTTGATAATGTAGAAAAAGTTATTAATACAAAACTAGAAAACAAAGAAAAAATCATGGGCTTTGGTCACCGAGTTTATAGAAAAGGTGATCCACGTGCGAAACATTTACGTGAAATGTCTCAAAAATTAACTGCTCTTCGTGGTGAGTCAAAATGGTACGACATGTCTGTAAAAATCGAAGAAATCGTTACTGGTCAAAAGAATTTACCACCTAACGTAGATTTCTATTCAGCATCCGTATATCATTCTCTTAATATCGATCACGATTTATTTACTCCAATTTTTGCTGTTTCTCGTGTTTCTGGGTGGACTGCTCATATTTTAGAGCAATATTCAGATAACCGTCTAATTCGCCCACGTGCTGAATATGTAGGACCTGGAATGCAAAAATATGTACCAATCGATGAAAGATAATGAAAAATAATAGCGTTTCATGATAAAATTAGGGCTGAACACATTTGTGTTTATAGCCCTATGATTATGATAGTAGGAGGAAATATAAAATGACAACTGGCAAAATCACAGTAGAAAACGGTGTACTTAACGTACCAAACACAGCAATAATCCCTTTTATTGAAGGTGATGGAACAGGTCCAGATATTTGGGCTGCAGCATCAAGAGTTTTAGAAGCATCTGTAGAAAAAGCATACAATGGCGAGAAAAAAATTGAGTGGAAAGAGGTTCTTGCTGGTCAAAAAGCATTCGATCAAACGGGTGAATGGTTACCTCAAGAAACTTTAGATGTTATCAATGAATATTTAATTGCGATCAAAGGACCACTTACTACACCAATCGGTGGTGGTATTCGTTCTTTAAACGTTGCTCTACGTCAAGAACTGGATCTATATACTTGTCTTCGTCCTGTTCGTTATTTCACTGGAGTACCTTCACCAGTTAAACGTCCAGAAGATACAGATATGGTAATCTTCCGTGAAAACACAGAAGATATCTATGCTGGTATCGAGTATGCAAAAGGAACTGATAACGCAAAAAAACTAATTGAATTCTTGCAAACAGAATTTGGTGTTAAAAATATTCGTTTCCCTGAGACTTCTGGTATCGGCATCAAACCTATTTCAGAAGAAGGAACTAAACGTTTAGTTCGCGCTGCTTTAAACTATATTATTAAAGAAGGTCGTACTTCTTTAACACTTGTGCACAAAGGGAACATTATGAAGTTCACAGAAGGCGCATTTAAAAACTGGGGTTATGAAGTTGCTGAACAAGAATTTGGCGATAAAGTATTTACTTGGAATCAATATGACAAAATTAAAGAAGAGCAAGGAACAGAAGCTGCTGATAAAGCACAATCTGATGCACTTGCATCTGGTAAAATCTTAGTGAAGGATTCAATTGCTGATATCTTCTTACAACAGATTTTAACTCGTCCAAAAGAGTTCGATGTAGTTGCTACAATGAATTTAAATGGAGATTATATTTCTGATGCACTTGCTGCTCAGGTTGGTGGTATTGGTATTGCTCCTGGTGCTAATATTAACTACGTGTCTGGACATGCTATTTTCGAAGCAACTCACGGAACTGCTCCTAAATATGCTGGTTTAGATAAAGTTAACCCATCATCGGTTATCCTTTCTGGTGTGTTAATGCTTGAACATTTAGGTTGGAATGAAGCTGCTAAACTAATCATGGATTCAATGGAAAAAACTATTGCTTCTAAAGTAGTTACTTATGACTTTGCTCGTCTTATGGATGGAGCAACAGAAGTAAAATGTTCTGAATTCGCGGATGAACTAATTAAAAATATGTAAGATTTTACGAAATTGGGTTTACCGGGGGAGGATTTTCCTTCCCTTTACATATGATTAAAAGGAGAGTTTTCAATGACATTAAAACGTAATAAGATCTCAGTTATTGGTGGCGGCTTTACAGGTGCTACAACTGCATTCTTGCTTGCACAGAAAGAACTTGGAGATATTGTTTTAGTTGACATTCCTCAAGCTGAAAATCCAACAAAAGGGAAAGCTTTAGACATGGCTGAAGCGGCTCCTGTTCAAGGTTTTGATGCTAAAATTGTTGGTACTTCAAACTATGAGGATACAAAAGACTCTGACTTAGTAATTATCACAGCTGGTATTGCACGTAAACCCGGTATGAGCCGTGATGATTTAGTTCAAACAAACCAAAAAGTAATGAAAGCAGTAACAGGTGAGATTGTTAAATATTCACCGAATACAACGATCATTGTATTAACAAACCCAGTAGATGCTATGACATATACTGTATATAAAGAATCAGGTCTTCCAAAAGAACGTGTAATCGGGCAATCTGGCGTGCTGGATACGGCTCGTTTCCGTACATTTGTAGCAGAAGAATTAAATCTTTCTGTTAAAGATGTAACTGGTTTCGTACTAGGTGGACATGGCGATGATATGGTTCCTTTAGTTAGATATTCTTATGCAGGTGGTATTCCATTAGAAACACTAATCGATGCTGCTCGTTTGGAAGAAATCGTGGATCGTACTCGTAAAGGCGGGGCTGAAATTGTTAACCTGCTTGGTAATGGTTCTGCTTACTATGCCCCAGCTGCATCATTAGTCGAAATGGCCGAAGCGATTCTGAAAGATCAAAAACGTGTTTTACCATCTATCGCGTATTTAGAAGGCGAGTATGGTATGGACGGAATTTATCTTGGAGTTCCAACGGTATTAGGTGCTAGTGGTATTGAAAAAATTATTGAGCTTGAATTAACTGAAGATGAGAAAGCTTTATTAAACAAATCAGCTGAATCAGTTAAAGCAGTTATGAACATACTAGCTTAATTTTGTATCAAAGAAATCGAGTGGGAAACCTACTCGATTTTTTTTATGCGATAATAAAGGACTTGTATATAGCACTTTGCTTCTCATCAGTTCCAAAATTTCCCTGAAGAGCTAGACTGATAATTGATTTTTCATGATTGATAGGAAATAACTTAAGGTATCTTAGGCATTAATCTAACTTAGGCAAAATTAATAACCCTATAATAAAGTATTTTACTCGGTGGTTGTCATGTTATTTGCTGATTTAAGAAAAATAGTAAGCACAAATCTAATAGAATGAAATATAGCTCCCGAAATTGAATCTTCGGGAGCTAACTTAATGAATAGGACAGTGTCAATTCTCTCATTTTCCAAACAATCATAATCCAGTTCTCAAAAGTTGAAGGAGGGCGACGGACAGACGACAGCCACCAAATTACCAAAAAAGGAGAGGAGGGTCGTGATAGTAGTCACGACCCTCCTCTCCTAAAAATTATTCGGTAATGTAATTGCGACAGTCCTGTCTATAGCACTCCGGAAACGATTGTAACTGGTCTTACTTTTAAAAATCACGACGGTTTTCTTATTATTTTAGTATAGAATATCCTAGTTATTAGGTCCTTTATTTCTAATACATAGAGGCGCTTGCGCTTATCTTATACTTATTGTTAAGATAGAGGTAGTATACGGATTGGGGGAGACGTATTGTTATTAGGGAAAACGCGCAAAATAGGTAGAAGAATAGAAGAGATCACTATTGGTGAGAAATTAACTATAACTGAGAAGATGGACGATAAAGATTTGCTTTTATATTTAGGGTTAACAAATGATAGTAATCCATTATATATACAGCATGATTTTGCATCTCAATCGGTCTATGAGAAACCAATTGTTCCGCCAATTATGCTCACAGGAGTAATTACTTCTGCAATTTCCAAATACTTACCTGGACCAGGTTCTTATTTAAAAAGACAATCATTAGCATTTCCTATACCAACCTATCATTATTCTGTTATTGATTTTACTTTCGAGGTTAAAGAAGTACATATGAATACAAACGAAATAGTAATTCAAGTAATTGCTCAAAATGAGGATGAACAAATAGTAGTGGAAGGGATTTTCCATGTTTCTCCACAACTCTTGGTCAATTGATTTGGAATGGGGGTTTCAAATCAACTTGGAGGCGAAAAAATGAAAAGAGTATTAGTCGTTGATGATGAAAGTTCAATCGTAACATTATTAAAATATAATTTAGAAGAAGCTGGTTTTGAAGTAATTACAGCGATGGATGGCTTAGAGGGCTTAAATCTTGCAATGAATGAACATCCTGATGTTATTGTGTTAGACTGGATGCTACCATATAAGGATGGTATGGAAATCTGTAAAGAGCTTCGCATCAGTAAAATACAAACACCTATAATCATGCTAACAGCAAAAGATGAAGAATTTGATAAAGTTCTTGGTTTAGAATTAGGTGCTGACGACTATATGACAAAACCTTTTAGTCCAAGAGAAGTTACCGCACGAGTAAAAGCGATGATTCGACGCTCAGGTATGGCTAGCGATGCAGCTAATACAGAACCTAAACATACTGAGGAATCATATGTTTTTGGTCCTCTACAAGTATTTCCTGAGCGATTTGAGGTTTTATTAAGCAATGAACCAATTGAATTCACACCGAAAGAATTTGAGCTACTTGTTTATTTAATTGAAAACAAAAATAGAGTCTTAACTCGAGATCAACTTTTAAGTGCAGTATGGAATTATGATTTTGCTGGGGATACTCGAATTGTAGATGTTCATATTAGTCACTTAAGAGACAAAATTGAAGAAAATAGTAGAAAGCCGATTTATATTAAAACAATAAGAGGTCTTGGGTATAAATTTGAGGAGCCAAAGACTAAATGAAAACCTATCAATCACGAATTTTGAGAACTTATTCTATATTAATTGGGGTAATCTTAGCTGGACTAGGCATCGTTCTTGGTCAGCTTTTTCCTATTTTCGTGGACCATTCTGCAAATAAGATAGTGGACTCAAAAATAGAGTCTGTTTCAACTTTTTTAGAAACGACAGAACTTTCAAAAGATGAACAAGTGAAAATTAATCAGTTAATTTCTTCTGAGCTCAAAGGGGAGAACTTAGTTGAGGAGCAATCGCTTTGGTTATTTTTGTTCTTTACTTTACTAGCAGCGTTTCTTATTGCATTATTTCTTGGAGCTAGTATATTTAGAAAATATGCTCAACCGATTGAACATTTGACAGAGACAGCTATGGAACTTGCCCGAGGAAACTATCGGATTAGAGCATTCGAAGATGACTTTTCAGGTATGTCGAAATTAAGTAATTCTCTCAATATTCTCGCACGTAATTTACATGATATTTCTGTTATGCGGGAAACAGAAAAAGAGCGTTTAAAAACGTTAATAGAAAATATGGGCAGTGCATTAATTATGATTGATCGAAATGGATTAATTACGATAGTTAATCGCTCATTTCTACAACAATTACAAATTTCCTTAGATAATGTAGATGGAAAGCTTTTTCGTAAAATTGGCTTGCCTGAAAAAATAGAAGAGTTTATAGATAAGCTTTTTCTGACAGAGTCCTCGAGTCGTGAACAAATTCAAATCAAGCGTGATCTTCATACTTATTACATGGATGCATATGGTGCACCAGTTATAGGAGAACACGGTAGATGGCTTGGAATAGTCGTTGTTATGCACGATATTACTGAGCTTATTAAATTGGAACAAATCCGCAAAGATTTTGTTGCCAATGTTTCACATGAATTAAAGACACCTGTTACATCTATAAAAGGATTCTCAGAAACTCTATTATTTGGAGCTTACAAAAACGAAGAAACATTACTTTCTTTTCTAGAAATTATCCATAAAGAAAGTAATCGATTACAAATGTTAATTAACGATTTACTGGATTTATCTAAAGTAGAGCAAGTTGGGTATGAAATATCCTTAAAGAAAGTCAGGCTAACAGATATTTTAGAGCGTGGTCTTGAAATGACCGCACACTTAGTAGAAGAAAAAGATATGAAACTAGAAACGACGGTAGATGATTCTGTCCATGTTTTAGGGGATATGAATCGTCTCATACAAATAATGATGAATTTACTTGCAAATGGGATTACGTATTCTCCAGAGAATACGACGGTTCGTGTAAATATATTCAAAAATGAACAGTATGGGATCTTTCAAATACAAGATGAAGGCATAGGTATAAGCAAGTCAGAGATAAATAGAATCTTTGAACGTTTTTACCGTGTGGATCGAGCTCGGAGTAGAAATTCGGGTGGGACAGGTCTAGGGCTAGCAATAGTTAAACATCTCGTAGAAGCACACCATGGATTAATAAAAGTAGAAAGTGAAGTAGGAAAAGGTACAACATTTACTGTATATATTCCTATTGCTAAAAGTTAACGGAGGTTTTTATGAACAATCAACCCTTTATTCCAATTATTATCGGCACAGACATAAATGCATATAACATGGCGATTTCCTTTCATGAAGAATACAATATAAAGCCAATTTTAGTTGGTAAGGAAGAAATGTCATTTACAAAGTGGAGTAATATTATTGAACATACTGAAATTCACTCTAATCTTTGGGACAAATCAGCGTTTGTCGCAGTTTTAACTCAAGTTGCTGAAAAGTATAATACACCTGGAAAACAATTGCTTCTCATTGGAACGAACGATTTCTATGTGCGATTGATTATTGAACATGCAGATGCATTGAAAAAGATGTATGTCTTTAACTACATGTCAGAAGAACTGATGAATAATCTACTTGTTAAGTCCAACTTTTATAAGCTTTGTGAAGAACATGGTATTGATACTCCAAAAACATATTATTATTCATGCTTGAAAAAGGAAGCTTTCACAGAAGAAGTATTATTCCCTTTAATTATCAAACCAAGTAATGGAGTTCAATATTACAAGAACAAATTCGAGGGACAACAAAAGGTATATAGAGTTGAAAATAGAGAAGAGCTTAACACTGTAATTAACCAAGTTAATGCTAGTGGATATGAAGAGGATCTAATTATTCAGGATTATATTCCTGGAGATGATACTTATATGTGGGATTCCGTTATTTATATTAGTTCGAATGGGAAAGCTCAATTAAGTACATTTGCACAGGTTGTTTTACAAGAACATACAGTTACTGCAATTGGTAACTATACAGCTCTTATTACAAGATATAACGAGGAAATAATGAAAAAATTGCAATACTTCTTAGAAGCTGTTGGTTATGTTGGGTTTGCAAACTTTGATCTAAAATATGATGAGCGAGATGGTAAGTTTAAGGTATTTGAAGTGAATATTAGACAAGGCCGTTCCAGCTATTATACTACAGCTCTGGGACATAATATGGCTCGCTATTTTGTTGATGACGTCATCTATAAAAAGGAAAAGCCTCTAACATTATTAAATGAGCATTATTTATTTACAGTTGTACCTAAAATAGTTCTGAGAAAATTTGTAGAGAATAAAGAAATTAAACAAGAAGTAGAGCAACTTTTAAGAGAAGGGAAATGGGGGAATCCATTATTTTATAAGAAAGATACCCATTTAACACGAAAACTATTTCTAATTGCTCGACAGTTTAATTATTATAAAAAGTATAAAAATAATAATTGGTGAATGAAAATTTACAGTATATTCACAATGTATTTACAATCGTCTGCTACATTTAAATAGACCCCTTTTCCAAATGATTTACCTAAAAAAGCTAGCCTAGTGCTAGCTTTTTTACTGTCTAAATAAGTATTAACATAGCTACTAAATAATTTAGAATGCGAGGGTTGTGACCTTATTCATGCCACTCGCATATTTTGAGAATTGTGTAGGGACGTAACGTATAGGGAGAACTACCCTTTTGTTTATTTATTTTTGAAACCTATTACACTGTTGTTCCGTAAATGAGTTATACATAGAAAGGGGAAAAGATATGAGCACAAAGAGATTAATTTCTATTATCCTAGTTTCATTCATTGGAATCATTTTATTATCTGCTATCTTTACGTCTTGGTATACCGTAGATGAATCAGAACAAGCAATCGTTATAACATTTGGTGAAGCAAGCGACCCTATTACAGAATCAGGTCTAAAATTTAAGATGCCTTGGCCTATTCAAAAAGTTGAAAAGTTATCAAAAGAAACTTTTAGTCTTCAATTTGGTTATAAGCAGACACCGGATGGAGAGGTAACATCTTTTGATAAAGATACTAAAATGATTACAGGGGATGACAATATCGTACTAACTGATTTAGTCGTTCAATGGAAAATCACAGATCCAAAAGCTTATTTATTCAACTCAGAAAGTCCACAAGATCTTTTACATGACGCAACTTCGGCCTCCATTCGTTCCGTTATTGGTAACTCTAAAATTGATGATGCTTTAACTTCAGGAAAAGCACAAATTGAGGCGGATACGATAGAATTACTTGGTTCATTAATCGATAAGTATGATATAGGTATCACCGTATTAACAGTGAAGCTACAAGATGTGGAGCTTCCAAATGCCGAAGTTCGTTCAGCGTTTACTGCTGTAACAGATGCCGAAGAAACAAAAAACACAAAGGTGAACCAAGCGGAAAAATATGAAAACCAACAAATGAGTGAAGCTGTCGGGGAAAAGGATGCAATTATTTCCAATGCAAATGGTTATAAAACTGCTCGTATCGAGCAAGCACTCGGAGATGTGGCATTATTCGATAAGTTATATGCAGAATACCAAAACAACAAAGAGATTACGAAGCAACGACTTGTAATGGAGACATTAGAAGCGGTTCTACCAAATGCAAAAATTTATATTATGAACGATGAAGGCGGTACGATGAAGTACTTACCACTTCAATCGTTAGAGTCAACTAAACAAACAACGCCTCCACCAGCAACTGATACGGAAACAAAAACAGAAGAAGGGAGCGGACAATAATGGCAGACAATAATAATCCATTTGCAAATTTAGAAGCAAAATTTAAAGCGATGGAAAATAAACCAAAGAAAGAAAAAGCGCCAAAGAAAGAAAAGACACCGATAGATTTTAAAAAGCATATGAAATCTTTTATCGCTATTTTCATCATGTTTGTCGTTTTTGTCATTGCTCTTGCAAATATTTATGTTGTAAAAGAAGGCGAATATAAAGTAATTCGTCAGTTTGGTGAAATAAAAGACGTAAAAGATACACCAGGATTGCATATGAAAATACCATTTATCCAAAGTGTAACAACTATCCCTAGATATCAAATGAACTATAAACTTTCAGAGGCAGAGATCAACACAAAAGATAAGCGCAGAATCATAATAGATAATTACGCTGTATGGCGAGTAGTCAATGCAAAAGAAATGATAACAAGCGCAGGCAGCTTAGTAAATGCAGGCTCTCGTATGGAAGAGTTTATCTACTCTGTAGTGCGTTCAGAACTTGGTCAATTAGAGTATAGTGAAATCATCAATGATGAAAATTCATCTCGAGGCAGCTTAAATGACCGAATCACCACACAGGTGAATGAATTACTTAAAAAAGATAAATATGGTATTGAAGTAGTCGATGTCCGTATTAAACGTACTGATCTACCACAAGAAAACGAGCAATCCGTATATAATGAAATGATTTCGGAAAGACAAAGTATCGCACAAAAGTTTTTATCAACTGGAGACGCTGATAAACGCCGTATTGAAGCGGAAACAGATCGTGAAGTAAGAGTGATGCTAGCAACTGCAAAAAAAGAAGCGGCAATTATTCAAGCTGAAGGTGAAGCAGAAGCAGCAAAAATATACAACCAATCATTCTCAAAAGATCCTGAGTTCTACTCGCTTTATAGAACATTAGAATCCTACAAAAAAACAATTGGGGAAGATACGATGATAATCATTCCATCTGATTCTCCTTATGCTAAAATTCTCTCTGGATATTTAGAGTAGTATGAATCGTCATTCCCCTTACTCACGTGGTAAGATATAGGGAATGACGGTTTTATTTATTTTATTTGAGCAAAACACCTGCTGAATATCGGAGTACTTTGGCAAATGCCGCCATGTCCTACGGCAGAGCCTTGTGACAAACATCTTCATTGCCTAAAGTATTTGGCGATGTCAGTAGTTTAAGAAAGCTCAAAGCATAATCTAGAATCAAATAAGCCAAGGAGAATTTGATTCACTGTTCAGCTTCAGGCTGCTCACTTATTACATATTTGAAGGAGTGAACTTAATGTCATCCGAAAAAGTTCTTTTATTAGATGGAAATAGTCTCGCATACCGAGCGTTTTTTGCACTACCTTTATTATCGAATGAACATGGAATTCATACAAATGCAGTTTATGGTTTTACATTAATGCTACAAAAAATTATGGAAGAAGAAAATCCGACTCATATGCTCGTTGCATTTGACGCTGGGAAAACAACTTTCAGACATTCCACTTTTGGAGAATATAAAGGTGGAAGACAAAAAACTCCACCAGAACTTTCCGAGCAATTCCCATATGTTCGCAAACTAATTGATGCATATGGAATTAAAAGATATGAGCTTGAAATGTACGAAGCAGATGATATCATCGGTACTCTTTGTAAGCAAGCGGAAGAGAAGGGACAACAAGTAATTGTTGTTTCAGGAGATAAAGATTTAACTCAACTTGCTACAGAAAATACAACGGTCTATATCACTCGAAAGGGTATTACGGATATTGAAAAATATACACCGACGCATGTTAAAGATAAATATGGTTTAACTCCTCTGCAAATCATCGATATGAAAGGTCTGATGGGGGATGCTTCGGATAATATACCTGGTGTACCTGGTGTAGGTGAAAAGACTGCAATTAAATTATTAAAAGAGCATGGTTCTGTTGAAAATTTATATCAAGCATTAGATACTGTAAGCGGTGCGAAGCTGAAAGAAAAACTAATGGCAAACGAAGAACAAGCAAAAATGAGCAAAGTTCTTGCTACTATTGAAACGAACGCCCCTATCGAAGTATCGGTAGATGATATAGCGTACAGCGGTGCGAATATGGATGAGGTTACTTCTATATGGAAGGAGTTATCATTTAAAACATTATTAGAAAAATCAGAGCATGTTACGGAAGAACAAACGGCTTCGGAAGTGACTTTTGAGATTTTAGATGAAATAAATGCTTCTATTCTAAAAGATAAAATGGCCATTCATCTAGAAATGTTTAATGAGCAATACCATACAAGTGAGTTGCTAGGCATTGCTCTTTATGATGGAGAACAATCGTATTTTGTTTCTGGATCTGTCGCGTTTGAATCGGCAGTTTTTTGTAAATGGTTGGAGGATGAATCGAGGATAAAATATTTAGTAGATTCAAAAGCTACACAAGCTGTTAGTCGCAAACATAATGTAAGCTTACTTGGAGCAGATTTTGATTTAGTTCTTGCCGCGTATATTGTTAATCCCTCTATTTCTTCTGATGATGTATCAACAATGGCCAAAGAATTTGGCAATTATGATGTGCTCACAGATGAAAATGTATATGGAAAAGGAGCAAAGAAAGCTACTCCTCCATTGGACAAGCTTGCAGAACATGCAATTAGAAAGGCTCAGGCTGTATGGAAGCTAAAGCCTATATTAGAAAAGAAGTTAGAAGAAAATGAGCAGTATGCTTTGTATAAAGATATTGAATTGCCGCTAGCATCGATATTAGGAACCATGGAATCGGATGGTGTAAAAGTTGATGTTGATGTTTTAAAAGAAATGGGAATCGATTTGAATCAAAAACTTCGAGCGATCGAAAAAGAAATTTACGCTTTAGCTGGACAAGAGTTTAATATTAATTCCCCGAAACAATTGGGCGTTATCTTATTTGAAAAAATAGGGTTAACACCTTTAAAGAAAACTAAAACAGGATATTCAACTGCAGCTGATGTACTTGAGAAGCTAGAAGGTGAACATGAGATTATTTCCCATATTCTAAACTACCGTCAATTAGGGAAGCTTCAGTCTACCTATATTGAGGGATTGACAAAAGAAATACACGGGGAAGATCAGAAAATTCATACACGATACCAACAAGCATTAACTTCCACAGGACGTTTAAGCTCGATAAATCCAAATCTACAGAATATCCCTATACGATTAGAAGAAGGAAGAAAGATTAGAAAAGCATTTGTTCCTTCCCAACCAGATTGGATTATGTTCGCAGCAGATTATTCCCAAATAGAACTTCGAGTACTTGCTCATATGTGTGAAGATGAAAAATTAGTGGATGCATTTAATCATGATCTGGATATCCACACAAAAACTGCGATGGATGTTTTCCATGTAGGAATAGATGAAGTCACATCAGATATGCGTCGTGCTGCTAAAGCGGTTAATTTTGGAATTGTATATGGCATCAGCGATTATGGTTTATCACAAAGTTTAAATATTACGCGAAAAGAAGCTGCTACTTTTATAGACCAATACTTAAACAGCTTCCCAGGGGTAAAAGATTATATGGATGATATTGTACGCGAAGCAAAACAAACTGGTTATGTGACGACAATTCTAAAGCGAAGAAGATACTTACCGGATATCACAAGTTCTAATTTCAACCTTCGCAGTTTTGCAGAGAGAACTGCTATGAATACACCGATCCAAGGAAGTGCGGCAGATATTATTAAAAAAGCAATGATTGATATGGCTAAACGCCTGAAGGATGAAAATCTGCAAACGAAAATGTTATTGCAAGTACACGATGAACTTATTTTTGAAGCACCTAAAGAAGAAATCGCTATACTTGAAAAAATTGTACCTGAAGTAATGGAAGGAGCAATCAAGTTGATTGTTCCATTAAAAGTAGAATATGCTTATGGCTCATCTTGGTACGATACGAAGTAAGGAGTTTTGAAATGCCAGAATTACCAGAAGTAGAAGGACTTGTACGTTCACTTAAGCCAATTGTTACTGGCAAAACAATTGAATCGGTAAAAGTTTCACAAACTATTATTGATTCTAAAGCAAATGGAAAAGAAGCTATCTTGAAAGGGTTAGATGTAGAATCCTTTCGAGAAGCTCTGCCTCATATGAAGATAGAGCGAATTGATAGACGTTCAAAATATATTTATTTTCATCTACAAAAAGATGGGACTCCATATTTACTCGTTTCTCATCTTGGTATGTCTGGGGCTTGGTTTTATGTAAAGGGCTTACATGAAATTTTGGAGGATAAATTCAAACGGCATATACATGTCATCCTGCATTTTAGTGAGGGTGACATGCTTGTATATGCAGATATTCGTCGCTTTGGAGAACTTCGATTTTTAAATAGCGTTGAAGATTATCCTCCTTTATTATTAATGGCACCTGAGCCTTTTGATCAAAACGCTTTAGATCATTACTTAGAAATGAGCATATTACCAAAGTATGAAAATAAACCGATAAAAGAATTTATAATGGATGGTCATGTTGTTTCTGGGTGTGGAAATATATACGCTACAGAAGCATTATTTCGTATGCGAATTCATCCTGGGCGTAAAGTAAAAAGAATTAGTAAAGAGCGTAAGATACAATTATTTAATGAAATCGTCATCGTTCTTTTAGATAGCATTGAAAATGGGGGCAGCAGCATTTCTGACTATCGTCAGATTAATGGAGAGTCAGGTAAAATGCAGAATCGGTTGCAAATGTATGCGAAAAAGACTTGTCCAATATGTAATGCAAAAACTCTACAGAAAACGATTGGCGGAAGAACTTCTACTTATTGTGGAAAATGTCAGAAATAAGGGAGGAAGCAAATGATTATTGGGCTGACTGGTAGTATTGCTAGCGGAAAAAGTACCGTTTCCAACATGTTGAAAGAATTAGGTTATCCTATTGTTGATGCTGACTTAGTTGCTAGGGTTGTAGTTGAAAAGGGAACGATGACGCTAGAAACGATCAAAGTAGCATTTGGAGAAGAAGTTTTATCAGAAGATGGAACGCTGAATCGAGAAAAATTAGGTACTATCATTTTTTCATCACCACAAAAAAGAAAGCAATTAAATGATATTATGCATCCGGCTATCCGTGAAGAAATGCTTCGACAAAAAAATGTTTTACTGGAAGAAGGTTTTGACACAATTGTCATGGATATCCCCTTATTATTTGAAAGTAAGCTGCAGTCCTATGTAGATAAAATTTTAGTTGTAACTGTAACAGAAGAAACGCAGTTGAAGAGACTAATGGCTCGTAATAATTACTCTTTAGAAGAAGCTAAAGCAAGAATTCAATCACAGTTACCACTATCGATTAAAGAACAAGGTGCAGATGCTGTCATCTATAACAATGGAACAATAGAATATACTAAAGAGCAATTACTCAAAATATTGTCAATTTGGAAAGACTAGTAGTCGGAAAATAAAAAATATTGCGGGTTTCTTTTGCAAGGCTACACAATTGTGAAAATGTGTTATACTAATTCATGGTTATAAAATAAAAAGTATCACATAGTTACAGGAGGATTTTTTTATGACAGCTTCAATCGCAATAAACGGATTTGGACGTATTGGTAGAATGGTGTTCCGCCAAGCAATTGTACAAGAAGACATTAATGTTGTCGCAATTAATGTGAGATACCCATTAGAAACTTTAGCGCATTTAATTAAATATGATTCTACTCATGGAACCTTCGAGGGAGAAATAAGTATTGATAATGATGCACTAATAGTTAATGGAAAGCGAGTTCAAATCGTAAATGATCGTGATCCAGCTAACTTACCTTGGGGTAAATTAAATGTTGATATTGTGATTGAATCAACTGGAAAATTTAATGACGGGGAAAAAGCTGCCGCTCACTTAGAAGCTGGAGCAAAAAAAGTTATTATTACAGCACCTGCCAAAAATGAAGATGTGACGATTGTTATCGGTGTAAATGATGACAAATTAGATGTAGCTAAACATAATATTATTTCGAATGCTAGTTGTACAACAAATTGCCTGGCACCGGTAGCGAAAGTATTAAATGATACATTTGGAATCGAAAATGGTTTAATGACTACTGTACATTCTTATACAAATGATCAAAACAATTTAGATAATCCTCATAAAGATTTACGACGTGCACGTGCTTGTGCACAATCCATCATACCTACTTCTACTGGAGCAGCAAAAGCGCTTACTATCGTGCTTCCAGAATTAGAAGGGAAAATGCATGGAATGGCTTTGCGTGTACCAACGCCAAACGTTTCTTTAGTAGATTTAGTAGTAGATTTACAGAAAGATGTTACTGCAGAGGAAGTAAATGCTGCATTTGTAAAAGCATCTGAAGGATCAATGAAAGGTATTCTAGGAGTAACAATGGAACCTTTAGTTTCAATTGATTTTAATACAACAACAAATTCAACAACTATTGATGGTTTAACAACAATGGTAATTGGAAATCGTAAAGTAAAAGTACTTGCTTGGTATGATAACGAGTGGGGCTATTCGGCACGTGTTGTTGATTTAACAAAAAAAGTTGCTTCATCTCTTTAATCTCTTTCCTCTTTCAAAGTTTTTTGAAAGAGGATTTTTTTTTCTTGCTAATTTGAATAAAACATCCTATAATGAGAATCGTGTACTTCACGTGCACCGACTACTTAAAGGGTTAGGACCTCTTAGGACTAACTTTCCCCCGTGGTAGTCAACTTTGAAAATTTTTAAAACTAAATTTTATCAAAGGGGGAAACGGACATTGGAAACAATGGGACGTCACATTATTGCAGAACTATGGGAGTGCGATTTCGACAAACTTAACGATATGCCATTTATTGAGCAAACATTTGTTGATGCAGCACTTAAGTCTGGTGCGGAAATCAGAGAAGTTGCATTTCACAAATTTGCGCCACAAGGTGTAAGTGGAGTCGTTATTATTTCCGAATCACATCTAACTATTCACAGCTTTCCAGAGCATGGTTATGCGAGCATTGATGTGTATACATGTGGTGATTTAGATCCATCGATTGCAGCTAACTATATTGCAGATGCTCTTAATGCTGGAATACGCGAAACGATTGAAATGCCCCGTGGAATGGGTCCAGTAAATGTACCTAAGCCACGTTTGACAGTTCAAGCATAATAGACTTTAGGCTAAATGAGTTAGCAGAGGAAGAGATTCCTCTGCTTTTTCGATTTTAGGGAAGAATATTGTTATAATAGATACATAAATTTTCGTAACTAATTAGGAGAGATCAATATGAGATGTCCAGCTTGTCAGTTTAATGGCACGAAAGTTGTCGATTCTCGTCCTGTAGATGACAATAAAGCCATTAGACGAAGAAGAGAATGTGAAGACTGTGGATTCCGTTTTACTACATTTGAAAAAGTAGAAGAAACTCCACTAATTGTAGTGAAAAAAGATGGTTCGCGTGAAGAGTTTAGTCGCGAAAAAGTATTGCGTGGATTAATTCGTGCTTGTGAAAAAAGACCAGTAGCATTAGATCAGTTAGAAGAAATTGTGTTTTCGATTGAAAAAGAATTAAGAAGAACAGGAAATTCTGAAGTAAAATCAGAAGCAGTTGGAGAAAAAGTAATGGACAAACTCTCAGAGGTTGACGAAGTTGCTTATGTTCGATTTGCTTCGGTTTATCGTCAGTTTAAAGATTTAAATGTTTTTATAGATGAACTCAAAGAAATTCTAAAGAAAAATCCGTCATTATAGGAAACAACAAGAGAGAGTAGGTAGGAATGTCGATGTTATATAAGGAGCTACAGCCAGCAGACATGTATATGATTCGCTTGCCATATTCTTTCTCTGATTATGATCGTCAATTATTAACGTTGTTGTATCAACCATTAATTGGTGCAGAAGGAATAAGCCTGTATCTTACTTTGTGGGCTGATGGAGAGCTTAAAAGTGAGGAACAATGGCAGCATTATCAGCTTATGAACTTACTTGGGGTATCAATAGGTAAAATATTTCAGGCAAGAATCGCTTTAGAAGCTATTGGATTACTTCGCTCATGGCAAAAGACCGAAAATGATACACGAATTTTTTATTATGAACTTGCTGCTCCATTAGATGCAGAATCGTTTCTAAAGGATCCTTTGTTGTCTATGTTTCTATTAAACAAAATAGGGGAAAAAGCATATAAGCGACTAAGAAGTCGCTTCATTCAAACTCCTAATTGGAATGATGGCTTCAAAGACGTTTCACGTACCTTTATGGATGTATTTAAACCGTCTACAAAAACAGTCCAACCTGTCCCTTATAATGATGCATTTGAATCAAAGAGTAGGAATTCTGCATTGCCTTTTTACTTTGAAGAGTTTGACTTTACTTTGCTTCAAGACGGTTTATCAGAGCAACTTGTTCCGAAATCAGCCTTAACTATTGAAGCAAAACAGGTAATAGCTAAGTTAGCTTTTTTATATAATCTCGGTCCAATTGAAATGCAAAAAGTGGTGATTCTAGCATTAGATGACGATTTGCACTTATCAGATGCAAGATTGAAAAAAGCGTGTGCAGACTATTATAAGTTGACCGTATCAAAGAAAGCTCCTGTTATTCAAAATATAGCTAAGGCTAAAAAAAGTGTAAGTGAAAATAGTAAGCCATTAACTAAAGAGGAAGAACTTATTCATTATTTAGAAACAACTTCACCAGTTACTGTGTTAAAAGATATTGCAAATGGGAAGGAACCTATTCTTGCGGATGTTCAATTAGCGAACCATTTAGTGTCTCATTACAATATGCCTGTAGGAGTAGTAAATGTTTTATTGCAATATGTATTACTTAGAACAGATATGAAATTAACTAAAAACTACGCGGAAAAAATAGCATCTCATTGGATGAGAAAAGATGTCAAAACGGCAAAAGAGGCAATGGAGTTAGCTAGAAATGAACATGAACAATATTTAAAATGGAAGAATGAAGGTTCTAAACAAAAATCCTATTCGAAAAAACCGACCAGAGAAGAAAAGGTACCAGATTGGTTTTATAAAAAAGATGGCGAAACAAAGCAATCGGGAACTGCAACAAACAATATTCAAAACATTGATGAAGAGCGAAAAAAGCTATTAGCTGAATTAGGCGTAACGAAAAGGTAGGTGACATTATGGAACGAATTAATGAAACATTAAAAAGGGTTATTACACCAGAATTTACTTCGAGGCTCGATGAAATGAAACAAGAGGTGCTTGAGGATCCAGGCGTTCAACTATTCCTTGAAGAAAATGCTGCTCATATTTCGAAGCAAATGGTAGACCGAAGCTTAAGTAAGTTATATGAATATAAGTCACAATCTCATGATTGTGGTGCATGCCAATCTCTTGAATTGTGTACGAATTACATGAAAGGCTATGAACCAAGGCTTGTATTGGATCGGAATCTGATTGATCTTGAATATGTTCGATGCAAGCGAGGAGTAATTGAGGATGAACGAAAAAAAGTAACATCCATGATTAATAGTATTCATATGCCGAAAGAGGTAATGGAGTCTAACTTGGCAGGTGTTGACTTAGAGGATGGTAGTAGAGTAGTAGCAGTTCGAGCTGCTAAAAACTTTTTAAATGAATGGGAGCAAACTTCTACATTACCGAAAAAGGGACTATATATTCATGGACAATTCGGTGTAGGTAAATCTTATTTACTTGGAGCACTTGCAAATGAATTGGCAGCCAGACATATCCATTCGGTAGTTGTTTACGTTCCAGAGTTTTTCCGTGAAATGAAGCAAGCAATTCAAGATAATTCTCTTGCAGAAAAAATTGAATTCGTAAAACGTGCGCCTGTTTTAATGCTAGATGATATTGGAGCAGAGACAATGACTAGTTGGACGAGGGATGAAATATTAGGGACAATTCTACATTACCGAATGTCCGAACAGCTCCCAACTTTTATGACATCCAATTTTAATTATGACGAATTGGAACATCATTTATCCTTCACGCAGCGAGGAGAAAAAGAGGTCGTCAAAGCTGGACGAATTATGGAAAGAATCCGAGCGCTTACGAATCCAATTCCACTTCAGGGAAAGAATTGGCGAGAAGAAAAATAGCTACTTGCAAATGATTTTTGAGTGGCGTATAATCATTCACATAAGAATAAAGAAATGCGTAGAAGAGGACAACAATCAGTTTGTACGACTTTATAGAGAGAGAAGCCAAGGCTGCAAGCTTCTTAAGTATCGGCAATCGATTTACCACCTCCGAGCAGTAGTTGTGAATTTAACAGCAATTACCGGTGACCGGCCCGTTAGCCGATGCAGAGCTTCGTCTATTTACAGATTTAATAGACAGAAGAAGGGTGGAACCACGATAGTACCTCGTCCCTTTATAGGGACGGGGTTTTTTTGTTGTTTTCCGGTAATAAATGCATACGCTTTACCTAAATAAAAGGAGTGTTCAAAATGGCAGAAGTTATTAAGTTGAAATTTCCAGATGGAGCAGTAAAAGAATTTCCGATTTCTACAACAACAGAAGAAATCGCTCAATCCATTAGCCCAGGCTTACGTAAAAAAGCACTTGCAGGAAAGTTAAGTGGAAAGTTAGTGGATTTAAAAACTCCTATAACAGAAGATGGAGAAATCGCGATTATTACACCTGAATCAGATGAAGCACTAGAAATCTTACGACATAGTACAGCTCATTTACTTGCTCAGGCAGTGAAACGTTTGTTTAAAGATGTGAAACTTGGAATAGGTCCAGTTATCGAAAATGGATTCTATTATGATATTGATTCGCCAGAACCAATAACTGCAGAAGATTTAGTGCTAATCGAAAAAGAAATGAAAAAAATCATCAATGAAAATATTGAAATCGTTCGACATGATGTATCTCGTCAAGATGCATACGACAAATTCAAAGAAATTGATGATGAATATAAATTAGAACTTTTAGAAGCGATTCCTGAAAATGAACAAGTATCCATTTATGAGCAAGGCGATTTTTTTGATCTTTGCAGAGGAGTACATGTTCCTTCTACTGGAAAATTAAAAGAATTTAAATTGTTAAGCATTGCTGGAGCCTACTGGCGTGGAAATAGCGACAATAAAATGCTTCAACGTATTTATGGTACTGCATTCTTCAAAAAAGAAGAGCTTGCTCATCACCTACAAATGCTAGAAGAAGCAAAAGAACGTGACCATCGTAAAATAGGGAAAGAATTAGATTTGTTTATGACTTCCCAAAAAGTTGGACAAGGTTTACCACTATGGTTGCCTAATGGTGCTACAATTCGTCGTGTGATCGAGCGCTATATTGTAGATAAAGAGCTTAAACTTGGATATAAACATGTGTATACTCCTGTATTAGGGTCCAAAGATCTTTATGAAACATCTGGACATTGGGAGCACTATCAAGATTCTATGTTCCCACCAATGGAAATGGATAATGAGACATTAGTGTTGCGTCCAATGAATTGTCCACACCATATGATGATATTTAAAAATGGTATGCACTCTTATAGAAATCTTCCATTACGAATTGCTGAGCTTGGAACTATGCACCGTTATGAAATGTCTGGTGCTGTATCAGGTTTACAACGTGTACGTGGGATGACATTGAATGATGCTCACTTATTTGTTCGTCCTGACCAAATCAAGGCAGAATTCCAAAAGGTAGTTGAGTTAATCATCTCTGTCTATAAGGATTTCGATTTAACAGATTACTCATTCCGTCTTTCTTATCGTGATCCAGAAGATAAAGAAAAATATTTTGATGATGATGTAATGTGGGAAAAAGCACAAAGTATGTTAAAAGAGGCAATGGATGAGCTAGGCTTAGATTACTTCGAAGCAGAAGGTGAAGCTGCATTCTACGGACCTAAACTTGATGTGCAAGTAAAAACAGCTATTGGTAAAGAAGAAACATTATCAACGGTACAACTTGACTTCTTATTGCCAGAACGATTTGATTTATCATACGTTGGGGAAGATGGTAAGCCACATCGACCAGTCGTTATTCACCGTGGTGTCGTTTCTACAATGGAGCGTTTCGTTGCATTTTTGATTGAAGAATATAAAGGTGCATTCCCAACTTGGTTAGCACCAGTTCAAGTTGAAATCATTCCAGTATCCAATGAGGTCCATTTCGATTACGCAAAACAAGTGGAGGAAAGACTAGTTGCTGCTGGATTCCGAGTTGAAATGGATGACCGAGAAGAAAAATTAGGTTATAAAATTCGTGAAGCACAAATGCAAAAAATTCCGTACATGCTTGTTCTTGGAGATAAAGAATTAGAAGCAGGTAATGTAAATGTACGTAAATATGGAGAGCAACAATCAGAAAGTATTCCATTTGATGAATTCCTTGCTCGAATTCAACAAGAAGTTTCTCACTAATATTTTATGTTGACATGCCTAGTACAACATGGTATAGTTAATAAGGTTATTGAATACAAGTTTGTGGTATAAGAAGAGGCTGCCCGCTTCTCACCTGTTCGACACAGCAAGTCGTTGACTGGTAAGCACACGATCGACTGTAATATGTAGGTTGCTACATGTTCTCATATCGGCGGGCAGACATACATCTTATGTCTGCTCGTTTTTTTATTTGATCGAAAACGGCGTAAGTAATTCGTTTCTACGGAATTTATGCCCAAACCATGTATTCGCGACACTATCTGGAGGTGGATTGTTATTAGCAAAGACATGTATGTGAACGATGGCATTCGAGCTCGCGAACTACGAGTAATTGATCAGAATGGTGATCAATTAGGTTTAAAAACACGTAACGAAGCACTTGAAATTGCAGGTCGTGTAAATTTGGATCTTGTCCTTGTGGCTCCTCAAGCCAAGCCGCCGGTCGCTCGTATCATGGACTATGGTAAATTCAAATTTGAGCAGCAAAAGAAAGATCGTGAAGTTCGTAAAAATCAAAAAATCATCGTAATGAAAGAGGTTCGTTTGAGCCCAACAATAGATGAACATGATTTCCAAACGAAATTGAAAAATGCGATCAAGTTCCTTGAAAAAGGAGATAAAGTGAAAGCATCTATTCGTTTTAAAGGTCGTGCCATTACTCATAAAGAGATTGGTCAACGAGTATTAGATCGTTTTGCTGAAGCTTGTACGGAAGTATCCACAATCGAGTCAAAACCGAAAATGGATGGCCGTAGCATGTTCTTAGTGCTTGCACCAAAGAACGAAAAACAGTAATAGAGTACAATTGTTTAGGAGGAATTCGACATGCCGAAAATGAAAACTCACCGTGGAGCTGCGAAACGTTTCAAAAAAACGGGTACAGGTAAATTAAAACATGACCGTGCTTTTGGAAGCCACTTATTCGCTAACAAATCTACTAAAGCTAAACGTAAATTACGTAAAACTAAAGTAGCTTCTTCAGGCGATTACAAACGTATCAAAACTTTACTTACTTACATGAAATAATAAGAGAAATTCAATCATTCGAAAGAATAGCAGGAGGTAATGAACTATGCCACGCGTAAAAGGCGGAACAGTGACGCGCAAGCGTCGTAAAAGAGTATTAAAATTAGCTAAAGGTTATTACGGTTCAAAACATACATTATATAAAGTAGCAAACCAACAGGTTATGAAATCATTAATGTATGCATACCGTGACCGTCGTAACAAAAAACGTGATTTCCGTAAACTATGGATTACACGTATCAATGCGGCAGCACGTATGAACGGACTTTCTTATAGCCGTTTAATGCACGGATTAAAATTAGCTGAAATCGAAGTAAACCGTAAAATGTTAGCTGACTTAGCTGTAACTGATGCAGCAGCATTTACACAACTTGCAGATGCAGCAAAAAAAGCAATCAATAAATAATTTATAGATAAAAAGGCTGATAGAGATTCTATCAGCTTTTTTTGTACAAGGAGTATCCAATGACAGAGATTATCCTAATATTTATTTTAGTAATGTCCATTTTTGCATTTTTCGTTATGGGATATGACAAGTCTCAAGCAAAAAAACATAAACAAAGAGTTTCGGAGAAAACATTGTGGACGCTCGCTATCTTTGGTGGGGGAATTGGCGCATACATTGGAATGCAATTCTTTAGACATAAAACAAAGCATACCAATTTTCGCGTTGGCTTTTTAATGTTATTAATACTATATGTATTCTTGATTTTTTGGCTCTTGAAACCAGACAATCCTACTTTAACATAGGATGTCTGGTTTTTTTTCAAATGAAGTATAAACACCATATCAAGACTCTAGACCCGGAAAGATTCTTAAAAAAGTCTCAAAATGAACATAGGTATTGCACTAGATTAGCGCTTATTTTATTCTTCTTTCATTAGTTGTTCTATCGGGCTTTTCCAATTAATTTTAGCAGCTGGATAACTCATTTTGATTTCGTTATGTAAAAACCGAAAATCTTCTTTAGTAAATCCTTGCAACTTGGATGAATCTTTTGTCCAAACAAATATAGAAACGACTTCAAAAGCTTGGTCAGTAGTACCTAAATATTTTTCTCCCTCAAAAATTGCACCTTTATAAGTAATAAAAAAGTTTTTCCTAACATTTTTAATATCATCATAAAAATAGTATTGTTCCTTCTCGTAGGCCTCATCAAGTTTTCTTTTAGGATCAAACAAGTAACGTAGAATTTTATAAAAAACATATATAATAAGGGCAATTATAAGCAATCGTAGTATATGGACCATTTGAAATGTCCTCCTTGTAAAATACATAGTAACTGCTATACGATAGAAGGGGTAGTTTGGTTTCAAAATAATATAAAATTTTTGGAGGAAAACATGAATTTAAATAAACTTTTTACAATGCAGCAAGCTTTAGATCAATATATTCAGTCAAATAAACAAGTGAAAGAAGATGTTTTTGCGAAAAAAGGGCTCGCTTTGCTTGTAGAATTAGCAGAACTAGCAAATGAAACAAGATGTTTTAAATTTTGGAGTGAGAAAGGTCCATCTGCACAAAGCGTAATACTAGAAGAGTATGTGGACTCCATCCATTTCTTACTTTCCCTTGGAATTGAAAAAGGATTTAATGATTTAAAAAGTTGGCCTATCGAAAAAATAGACGCCGATTTAACTGAGCTTTTTCTCTTAACAAATGAGGCGGTGTTATCGTTTTTGAAAAATCCTACAAGAATGTATTACGAAAAAATGTGGGTACTGTATGGAGCAATGGCAGAAGAACTTGGCTTTAGCAGTGAAGAGGTATTACAAGCATACATACAAAAAAATGAAACAAATTATGAGCGTCAAAAAAGTGGATATTAAGTAATTTTAATGAAACCAAATCAAAAGCAAACCGTAAAAATTACTAGAGTTATTAGTATTTTTAGGAGGTGTTGCCGATGAAAAAGATGATTAGCACAATTGTTTTATTCATTATGATGTTTTCATTTAGTGTCATTGCAGAGGCTAAATCCTATTCAATCGAATCGGTTCATATTAAATCATGGATTCAACCAAATGGAGATCTCTTAGTTAATGAAGTATTTACGTATAATTTTGACGGGGAATTTAATAATCTCAGCCGATCCTTCCCTAAAATACACGATAATAATGTAATAAACTTCTATGCTTATGAATTATCTCAATTAAAACCAGAGCCTGGATTTATAGATGATGCTACGCTCAAACAATTAAATGTATCAAAAGAGAATGGAGTTTATCGTACAAAAGTAAATAAAGAGAATCAACAAGTTTCATTTTTATATGTATATACATTAAAAAATAGTATAAAAGCATATGATTCTTATAGTGAAGCGAAAATAACTTATTTTGAAGATGTGGATGCTCATGATCAGAATATTAATAATGTGACAATTGACTTCATTCTTCCTAGTACAACGGATACCTCTAATTTTGATGGTGTGCTTTTTGATAGGAATGCAAAGAAAAATGAAAAGTCACAGTATGGAATTCGATTTAATACTTCAGTTTCGGAAGCATACACCGAAACAAAAACAAGCTTTTTCTTCCCATCTACTTTGATGACTAATATGGAAAAAACGAAAGCTTCTATTCCTTTACAACAAGCAATAGCGAATGAAAAGCGAATACAGAAAGAAACGGAAAAACGTATTTCTTATATAGACAAACTACATGCAATTATTCCAAAAGCTACAATTGGTATACTTATTATCGTCCTTCTTCTTTTTTTATTACCACAAAGGCACTTCTGGCGAAAAGGTTCAAAAGAGGATGTAATGAATACAGATCTATTATATTTATACTTTGTAGATCGAGTAGGTAACCCACATCCTAAAGCTTTTTTAGCGGGACTATTTTCAATGGTAGAAAAAGGTGCTGCTACAGTTAGGCAAACAAAAGCAGCACTTCGTTTTAAAGAGGATTCCCATGCGCCAAAGGAAACACTTGATTTTCGATTAGTTAAAGGATCATTGGCTTCTTCTGATTTTGAGAAACAGATGATTAATTGGCTTTTTACAACTAGAAGTGGCTCTAGTAAATGGGCATTTCATTTACACGATGCTGCAGGTGCAGCTAGAAATAACAAGACTTCCAGTTATTTTCATGGGAGAGTAAAAGACTTTAAGAAGAAGCAAATGAAATGGCATCGTTTAGTTGAAAGTGATTTAGAGGAAGCTGGAACTTTTAATAGTAAGCTTCCCTTAATAATATTAAGTATATCTACAATCGTTTTAGCTACAATGACAGCTTTTTCTTATTATGCAGATTTACGTAGTAGCTGGGGAATTGGATTTATATTAGCCATAACATTTCTATTTCTAATTATACTATGGTTAAAAAAACGTTCGAATTTATATTTTTGTATATATATCATTATTATGTATTTCTCAACAACTCCCCTTGTTAATGATCAATTAGTAAATACTTTAGTGAATTTGTTATTAATGTTCACAGTTTTATATATAGTACTTCCTAGAAATATATTATCCATGAATGCTGTTCGTGCAAAGGATGCGATACGTTCCTTTAAAAGTAGCATTAAACTAGGTATACCAGGTAATTTAAGTGATAAAGAACAAGAAAAATGGGTTGTCAGGGCTTATCTACTTGGTAGAAAAAATGAAAAGAAAGTTTCTTTGCAGGAGATATCAGCTCCTCTTGCTGCTTTGCTTTTAACTTCAACGGATCCACTGGACTATGTTACTCAGTCATGGAAGTGGACTAAAGTAGCTTCATCAGACGGAACTTCGTGGGGAGGAGCTTCGAGTGGTGGAAGTGGAGGAGGGAGTGATGGTGGAGGAGGAGGAGCTGGAGCAGACTAACTAGTTAAATTTTGAAAATGCATACATTTTAGAATATAATATATTAGATAGATATTTAGGAGGTCGAAATAATGGCACAGCTGGATGAAACATTAACTATGTTAAAGGAATTGACAGATGCTAAAGCTATTCCCGGAAATGAGCGAGAAGCACGTAAGGTAATGGAGAAGTATATTGCTCCTCATGCTGACAAAATTGAATATGATAATCTAGGAAGTCTAATTGCCGAAAAAGTCGGCGATGCAAACGGACCAAAAATTATGGTTGCAGGTCATTTAGACGAAGTCGGTTTCATGATTTCTAAAATAGATGATAAAGGATTTTTAAGTTTTCAAACTGTAGGTGGCTGGTGGTCTCAAGTCATGCTTGCACAGCGTGTTACAATTGTTACTCGTAAAGGAGACACAATTACTGGTGTTATCGGGTCAAAGCCACCGCATATATTAACTCCTGATGCTCGTAAAAAAGCGGTTGACGTAAAAGATATGTTTATCGATATAGGTGCATCTTCCAAAGAAGAAGCAATGGAATGGGGAGTATTACCAGGGGATATGGTTGTTCCGTATTTTGAGTTCACTGTTATGAATAACGATAAATTACTTTTGGCTAAAGCTTGGGATAATCGCATTGGTTGTGCCATTGCAATTGATGTATTAAAAGGATTAAAAAATGAAAAACATCCGAATATTGTATATGGAGTTGGAAACGTTCAAGAAGAAATTGGTCTGCGTGGGGCAAAAACTTCTACAGTAAAAGTTAAACCGGATATAGGTTTTGCAGTGGATGTAGGTATTGCAGGGGACACACCAGGTATTTCTGCTAAAGAATCAACAAGCAAAATGGGAGCAGGGCCTCAAGTTATATTATTTGACGCTTCAATGGTTTCACATAAAGGCCTACGTGACCTAGTAATTGATACGGCAGAAGAAAATAATATTCCATATCAATTTGAGATGATTCCAGGTGGTGGTACAGATGCTGGGTCTATGCATATTTCTTTAAATGGAGTTCCTTCATTATCTATAGGAATTGCCACTCGTTATATTCATTCACATGCTGGAATTTTACATCGAGATGACTATGAAAATACAGTAAAGCTACTAATAGAAGTCATTAAAAAATTAGATCGAAACACTGTAAACCAAATAACATTTGAGTAATGAAAGAGTCTAGAAGGCAGAAAAAAGCCTTTCTAGACTTTTTTTATTATTATAAAATTTGTATTAAAATTCATTTGATTTTATAATTATTCACACTTATAATAAGACTTACATAAATATACGTAAAAAGGAGTTTTTATAAATGAAATTACTAGAATGGGTTAATCTAAAAGTGGTTGATAGTTTAAAAGGCAAAGACCTGCTAACACTTTTGGATTACTCAAAAGAGGAAGTGAGCGAATTAATACAGCTAGCAGTAGAATTGAAAGCACTGACTAAGGCTGGAAAGTGTCCCCCCTTATTAGAAGGGAAAACTTTAGGAATGATTTTTGAAAAACATTCGACTCGTACTAGAATCTCTTTTGAAGTTGGGATGAAGCAATTAGGTGGAAATGGCATGTTTATGAATGCACGTGATCTTCAAATCGGACGAGGAGAATCGGTATATGACACTGGCCATGTATTATCTGGATATTTAGACGGGATTATGATTCGTGCGAATTCACATGAAATGGTGAAGGAACTTGCAGAACATGCAAGTATACCCGTTATTAATGGTTTAACTGATATGTATCATCCATGCCAAGCACTTGCAGATATATTAACGATACATGAGGTAAAAGAGAATATGGAAGGTCTGAAGCTTGCTTATATTGGTGATGGAAATAATGTAGCTCATTCTTTAGTAATTGCAGCAGCTTATATGGGAATGCACATTGCTATAGCAACTCCAGTTGGCTATGAAGCAAATTCTGACATTATTAATAAAGCAACAGCAATTGCACTTGAAAATGGTGGTTCACTATTTGTCTCACATGATCCGCTAGAGGCAGTAGTAAATGCAGATGTTGTATATACAGACGTTTGGACGTCTATGGGTCAGGAAGAGGAAGCAGCAAAAAGACTTGCAGATTTTAAAGGTTTTCAAATTAATGATGAATTAGTAGCAAACGCTAAATCGGATTATATGTTTTTGCATTGCCTACCTGCTCATCGTGAAGAAGAAGTTGCAACATCTGTTATAGATGGTCCAAACTCATATATTTTTCAACAAGCCGAAAACCGTTTACATGCCCAAAAAGCAGTACTTGCTTCAGTAATGGCATAGTAAACATTTAATAGAAATTAAGTTGACTGACAGGGTTTGTCTAGCAGCTTGGTAAGATTGGTTGTATTTGTAACACCATACAGTGATGTTGTCTGTCAAGATGGACGGCTACATCACTACATAGGAAGAGTGATTCAGGAGACGCTGGGTCACTCTTTATTATTTACATAGAGTTAAACTAATTCTACTCGGTAAACTCACGACCCCCCTCTTCTAAAAAAAGCGGTAAGGATGAAAGCAACCGCACTGTCCACACTAATCCGATATTGATTGAAAACAGGTATTACTTTTCATAGGCGAGATTAACGTTTTTTTAGTTCTGTAAAATATTAATTTTCCACTACTTCAAATTCAATTGATTGTTCCATATTATAAGTTTGTTTTGACTCATCTGTTTCTATATAGAAATCTGTTCTACCACTAATAACATATCTTCCTATCGGAAATTCTCCATCCATTAGCTTTTTAACAAATTGAACGTAATCATCTGGACTGAATTCATTGTAACCACCAGAAAAACTATATGGTATACGAAAAGGCTCCCCTTTTTTAAATTGTGTGTTGAGAAGTGGTGTATCCATCGCATACCCAAAATCGAAATTATTATTTAATTCTTTCAACTCTAATATGAAAGGGGAACCAGCGTGATAAATCGTAATTTCATCACTTTCGCCAACATATTCCAGTTCAGCGTAAATTTGAAGGGGTTCGTTTAGTGTATAAATATCTTTTTCAGATTTAAGTTGGAATATGAAATCATCCGTAATGCCCTTTTTATCTTTTGAAAATATCTGTTCATCATCTTGTTTTGCAGTTCCGCAAGAAACGAGTACTATTAGGATAAATATTAATAAGAAAGCTTTTTTTATAGTGGTCACTTCCTTTCATTATGGTTGCATTCTATTATTAGTCGTGACTTGCGCAAACTTTGTTTCATCTCATTGTTTATAAGTTTTTTATGTAAAAAAAGACTGACCCATCGTCGAGTAAACGACTAATAAGTCAGTCTTTGTATTTTGTCAATTATGCTTCAGACACGGATGCTTTCGTTTTAGTAGAGCTTACTTTTTCACTTCCCTCTACTGGGCGTTTAGACCAATATGTCGCGAGGATAGGACCAGAAATATTGTGCCAAACTGCACCTAGTGCACTTGGTAAAGCAGCAAGAGGGCCTAAGTGAGCTGTAGCTAATGCAACACCTAATCCTGAATTTTGCATCCCAACTTCAATAGAAATAGCACGGCAATCTAATTTGGAAAGACCAGTCATTTTCCCTGCATAATAACCTAAAAGGAGACCAGCCCCATTATGAAGAAATACTCCTAAGAATACCAAAAATCCAGCTGAAGCAATATTGTCGACGTTTCCAGCTACTACCGCAGAAACAATCGTAATAATCGCTAAAACAGAAATTAGAGGAACGACGTTTAAACTTTTTTCTACAAAAGTAGGTAGTATTTTTTTTACAATTAACCCAAGAGCGATTGGAAGAATAATTACTTGTACAATTGACTTAAACATCGACATAGGATCAACCGGCATCCATTGACCAGCTAATAAAAGCAATAATAATGGCGTAAGTAAAGGTGCAAGTAATGTTGAAAAAGATGTCATCGTTATGGATAATGGAACATTTCCTTTTGCTAAATAAACCATAACGTTAGAAGCTGTTCCTCCAGGTACAGAGCCAAGCAGGACAAGTCCAGCTGCAAGTTCACCAGGAAGCTGTAAAATATAAGCAATAGCAAGTGCTGTAGAAGGCATAATAATAAACTGAGCAGCTACACCTATTAAAACTGGTTTAGGATGCGTTGCAATTAACTTGAAGTCAACAGCTTTCAACGTAAGCCCCATTCCAAACATTACTATTCCTAGCAAAATCGTTATATACTTTCCGAATGGTAAAAAAGTATCCGGAATTAAGAATGCGATAACCGCTACTATTATTACTAAAAAAGCAAAGTATTTTCCTGCAAAATTACTGATGGATTCTAAAACTTTCAATTTATTCACCTGAACTTTCTATTTTTACTATTTTATTAGGATTTAATATATTATTTGGATCAAGTGCTAGCTTAATCTTTTCCATTACATGAAGTGCTTCTCCATGTTCAGCAGCCTGGTATTTTTGTTTACCTACTCCAACTCCATGTTCTCCTGTACAAGTACCATCTCGTTCTAGTGCATAGTGAACGATTTTTTCATTAAATGCATCAGCTTTAGCAACTTCTTCTGGATTATTCATGTCAATCATTAATAGAGCATGGAAATTACCATCTCCAACATGGCCTACAACTCCACCGGTAAGTCCGATTGCTTCTAATTCTTTTCTTGCAAAAATTACTGCACCTGCTAATTCAGATATCGGAACACAAACGTCTGTAACCATCATCTTTTTCCCAACGTTTCCGTGTATATAAGCATAGGCCAGATTATGTCTTGCATCCCATAGTTTCGTGCGAGCTGTATTGTCTGATTCAAATTGAATTTCTTCGCATTCATGATCTTCCATTATTTCTTTCGTAAACTCAACATCTTGATTTAATCCTGCTTCGTTGCCATCGAATTCTAAAAACAGTGTTGGTCTTTCTGCATAATTTGTATCGCTAAAATGGTTTACTTGACGAATAGATTCTTCATCGACTAATTCCACTCGAGCTATTGGAATTCCAGCTTGTAAAATAGATGTAACTGCCTCTACAGCATTTTGGACTGTTGGGAAGACTGCTCTAGCAGCTGTTGTGAATTCAGGAATACCATATACTTTTAAAGTCAGTTCTGTAAAACAACCCAGTGTCCCTTCCGAACCAACAAAAAGCCCGTTCAAATGGTATCCAGAAGATGATTTTGCAGCTAAGTTACCAGTATGTATAATAGTTCCATCCGCAAGTACTACTTCTAAATCACGGACTTGATCACGCATAACTCCATATTTTACGGTAGTTGTACCACTTGCATTTGTTGCAGCCATTCCACCTAAAGTTGCATCTGCTCCCGGATCAACAGAGAAGAACAGTCCGTATTTTTTTAACTCCTTATTCAACTGAGTTCTTGTTACACCAGGTTGTACTTTTACAAGCAAATCCTTTTCACGAACTTCTATAATTTTATCCATCAACGAAAAGTCAATGGTAATTCCCTTATCGTAAGGAATGATGTGTCCTTCCAGACTAGAACCACGACCAAATGGGACAACAGGTACTTTTAAATTATTTGCTACTTTCATGATATTACTTACTTCTACAGTTGTTTTTGGAAATACCACAATATCTGGAAGGCTTATATCATGATAGGATTCGTCTCTACCATGAAGTTCTCTAATTGATTGATTGACTGAAACTTGGTCGTCTCCTAAAAATTCTTTTAAAGCAAGTACTATAATTTCGATGGATGTGCTCATTTTTTTCTCCTCTTCACTAAGAATTAAATATAAATTAGAATTTTTCAGATAATTCCAATAGTGTAATTATCAAATAGAAAAAGGAAAATAGCAAGTTATAAAAATACCTTTTTGGAAGAAAAAAGGAGTCAATATATTGCATATTAGTCTAAAAGTAGCTTAATACAAGGACAAATTCACCTTTGTGAATATTTTCGCAATTTTACTCAAGGAAATATATACAATAGCTAAAAGTGAGGTTTAATTAACTTTTTGTTAATTTTAATTGACATTATGTTAAGTACACGTTACATTATGTATATAAAAGTTAACTTTTTGAAGAAAGGGTTATTCAAATGCTTAAAAATCGTGTGAAAGAGCTTAGGGCAAGATTTAGCTACACTCAAGGGGAATTGGGTGAAAAAGCTGGTGTAACAAGACAAACAATTGGGTTTATTGAAAAAGGGGAATTCTCCCCATCTATAACACTTTCTTTAAAGCTTGCACATATTCTCGACTGTAAAGTGGATGAATTATTTTGGTTAGAAGGGGAGGAATGGAAATGAAGAAGGATTTTCGGGTGCAATATCCACTTTGGCAAATGGGCTTTGCTTTGTTATTTCTATTATTTGCAATTGTAATTACTGGAGCAATATCTAATTTTGCTAAGGCTAATAGGTCGTTCAACTATTCTGTAGAGTTAGGTGCATTAGAAGGATTTATGGTGTTTTTATTGCTTCCTGTATACATTGGGATGGTTCTACTATTTGGTACAAAAATATCGAAATATAACAAAGAACATCCGAGAAACAAAATAACTATTTGGGGTATAAAACCAGTTGAATATATGGAAGATGATGAAGCATGGCAAATGATTACAACTAAAGCAACTCAGAAAGTTTACACGTTCTTTTCATGGTCATTGCCTTTATCCGCAGTTATCCATCTATTTTTACCTGCTTCTCAGCTATTGATCATTTTGAATATAATTGTTCTTTCTATGACGCAATATATTATTTATTATGTAAATATTCGTAAACATACAATGGAAGAAGAGGAAGTATAAAAAGAACCCGTGAAGAATCATATTTTCTTCACGGGTTCTTTTTATTTGAATGCAGTTGAAAGTTCATTTAGTACAGCGTTTTTCTTTGTATCATCCGCAATGTTCCACCATTTTTCAAAGAACACTCCAAGACCAGGAAGTAAATGTTCTTCTCCTCTTTGAATTGCATCCTCAACAACCCCTCGAATGTCAGTCGGAGATTGCCCTTTCATATTAGCTGATATTGCTTCTCGAATTTGAAAATCCATTTTTCATCACTCCTTGCAATTATCTTCCCCAAACACTCGCTTGCTATACATGAATTTGTTACTATTAAATAAAAAAGGCGGTTACATATAGATGAAACGAATTGAATCCACGCAAAATTCGCTAGTGAAACATTGGAAAAAATTATTAAGTGTTCGAAAAGAGCGCGAAAAAACAAGCGAGTTTCTAATAGAGGGATATCACTTAGTAGAAGAAGCGATTAAACAAAAAGAAAATGTATTAACTATAATGATTAGTGACACAAGCGAAATCCCTGTGACTTGGGACGTAGACAATATAGAAATAGTAGAAATTAATGATGTTATTAAAAAAGAACTTGCAGAAACAGAGCATACACAAGGTATATTTGCTCATTGTAAGCAGCAAACTGTGATAGAGGAAGAGCATGCCAATTGGAAGCGCATTTTGTTAATTGATGCAGTTCAAGACCCTGGGAATATTGGTACAATGATCCGTACAGCAGATGCTGCTGGAATCGATGCAGTAATTTTAGGTAAAGGATCTGCGGATGCATATAATCCAAAGACGCTAAGATCAGCACAAGGCTCTCATTTTCATATACCGATTTTAAAAGGTGACTTGCATTATTGGGTAGATCAATTAAAAAAACGTCAGATTCCCGTTTTCGGTACAGCATTTGAAAACTCAACACCTTTTAACAAAGTAGAAACAAGTAATGCATTTGCCTTAATCGTTGGAAATGAAGGAAGTGGCATTAGTGAAGAGCTACTGCAAAAAACGGATCAGAACATTATTGTGCCCCTTTTTGGACAAGCTGAGTCATTAAATGTGGCGGTTGCAACAGGAATCCTTTTATATGGATTGGCACTTAAATAAATATCACTTGATGAAACAATTAAAACTCCGTATAATAGAATATAATTTGATAAATAAAAAAGCTGTCATCGGGAAAAGTATATATGACGATTCGAATAAAGGAATTTTACACCTTGACTGAAAGTGTAATTGGAGAATGCATATAGAAGTTCACCCCGTTAGCTGCCACCGGGACCAGCAATAGCTGTAAAGGTGTGCCGGTGTAGAGCCGTTAGTCGAATTGAGTGATTGTACGTTTTTTGTACAATAATCAGGGTGGTACCGCGAAATTAGTCCTCGTCCCTTTTATAGGGGCGGGGTTTTTATTTTGTCAAAATTTCAATTAGCGGAAACATGCATGCCTTCGGCGGATGGCACAGATTTTGTAAAGGAGTTCATCGAGCGGGCTCGTTGCAAAATCTGGACTCATATAAGCCAAGGCGAATTTGATTAAGGAGAGATCATAAAACATGGAAGCACAACTTCAACAATTAAAAGAAGAAGCTTTGCAAAAAATTGAAGCTTCACAAAATGTAAAAGAATTAAATGATGTACGTGTTGCATACCTAGGGAAAAAAGGACCAATTACGGATTTATTAAAAGGAATGGGTAAACTTCCTGCAGATGAACGTCCAAAAATGGGAGCTCTAGTAAATGTTGTTCGAGAAGAAGTAACCGAAGTATTAGAAGCTCGGATGACACTCCTTCAAGAGCAAGCAATTCAAGAGCAATTAGAAAAAGAATCTATTGATGTTACATTACCAGGTCGCCCAGTTAAAACAGGGAATCATCATCCTTTAACACGAGTGGTAGAAGAGATTGAGGACTTATTTATCAGCATGGGTTATGAAATTGCCGAAGGTCCAGAAGTGGAAAAGGATTACTACAACTTTGAAGCTTTGAATTTACCAAAAGGACATCCAGCTCGTGATATGCAAGACTCTTTTTATATTTCAGAGGATATTCTTCTTCGTACACATACATCACCAGTGCAAGCTCGGACAATGGAAGCAAAAGAAGGCAAGCCAATTAAAATTATTTGTCCAGGTAAAGTGTACCGTCGAGATAATGATGATGCGACTCATTCACATCAATTCACTCAAATTGAGGGATTGGTAATAGGTGAAAATATTCGAATGAGTGACTTAAAAGGTACACTTTCTGTTTTTGCGAAAAAAATGTTCGGAGAGGATAGAGAAATCCGTCTACGTCCAAGTTTTTTCCCATTTACAGAGCCATCTGTTGAAATGGATATTTCTTGCTTCAAGTGTGGTGGTAGTGGCTGTAACGTGTGTAAAAAAACAGGCTGGATTGAGATTTTAGGTGCTGGTATGGTGCATCCGAATGTCCTTGAAATGGCTGGATATGATTCGAAAAAGCTTTCAGGTTTTGCATTTGGTATGGGCCCAGAACGTATTGCTATGTTGAAATATGGAGTGGAAGATATTCGTCATTTCTATACGAATGATGTGCGTTTCTTATCGCAATTCCACCGAACAGAAGTGTAAGGAGGAAATGACATGTTAGTTTCTACGAAATGGTTAGCAGAATATGTAAATACACAAGGACTCGATCCTAAGGATTTGGGTGAAAAAATAACTCGTTCAGGTATTGAAGTTGATGCAGTAATAGATCGTTCTCAAGGCATGACAAACGTTGTAGTAGGTTATGTAAAGGATTGTGTGAAGCATCCAGAAGCAGACAAATTAAATATATGCCAAGTAGACGTAGGAGAAGAAATAACACAAATTATTTGTGGGGCTCCAAATGTTGCAGCTGGACAAAAAGTAATCGTTGCACGACCAGGAGCAGTACTGCCTGGTGGAATAAAAATTAAGAAGGCAAAACTTCGTGGAGAAGAATCAAACGGAATGATTTGTTCTCTTCAAGAACTAGGTATAGAAGGAAGACTCGTACCTAAAGCGTATGCAGAGGGTATTTATGTACTTCCAGAATCAGCAACTCCTGGGGAGAGTGCATTGCCTTTACTAGGTTTAGATGATATTATCCTTGAACTTGGCCTGACTCCTAACCGTTCAGATGCACTAAGTATGCTTGGGGTAGCTTATGAAGTAGGGGCAATCCTATCAGAAGACATGAAATATCCGGAAGCAACTTACAATGAAAGTAATGAACAAGCATCTGATTATTTAAATTTACGTTTTAATGCTATGGAAGAAAATCCAATGTACGTAGCAAAAGTGGTGAAAAATGTTCAAGTAAAAGAATCACCACTATGGTTACAGCATCGCTTGATGGCAGCTGGCGTTCGTCCACATAATAACGTAGTAGATATTACAAATTACGTATTAATGGAATATGGTCAACCTCTTCATGCATTCGATTATGACAGATTAGAAACAAAGGAAATTGTGGTTCGTCTTGCAGAAGAAGGGGAAAAAATTGTCACATTGGATGATCAAGAGCGGACATTGAAGTCCACTCATTTAGTAATTACAAATGGTCAAGAACCAGTTGCAATTGCTGGTGTAATGGGTGGTGCAAATTCAGAAGTGCATGATGGGACTACAACGGTAGTAATTGAATCTGCATATTTTGCAAGTGGTTCTGTTCGACAAACATCTAAAGATCACAACTTACGTAGTGATGCAAGCGCTCGATTTGAAAAAGGTGTAGACCCAAATCGTGTAATTCTAGCTGCTGAACGTGCGGCAAGTCTTCTTGCAGAGCTTGCTGGCGGAGAAGTATTAGCTGGTTCTGTAATAGTGGATGAGTTAGACAAAAAACCTGCAGAAGTAGTCGTGTCTCCTGATTTCGTAAACAACCGTTTAGGGATGAAGATTTCTTTAGAAGACATGACATCTACTTTGAGCAGATTAAAGTTTGATTATCAAGCGGCAAATGGATACTTATATATTAATGCTCCAACTCGTCGTCAAGATATTAAAATTCCAGAGGATATTGTAGAAGAAATTGCTCGTATGTACGGTTACGATGAAATTCCAATGACTTTACCAGTGGAAGAATCAAAACCAGGTGGCTTAACCTCTTACCAAGCAAAACGTCGTCAAGTTCGAAGTTATTTGGAAGGTGCAGGTCTTTATCAAGCTATTACGTATTCTTTAACTTCTAAAGAAATGTCTCAAAAATTTGCATTAGAAACTGCTCCAGTCACAGAACTATTAATGCCAATGAGTGAAGAACGTAGCATCCTTCGACAAAGCTTAATCCCGCATTTATTGGAAGCTGTTACGTATAATACTGCACGTCAAGCAGATACGGTGGCACTTTATGAAGTAGGGTCTGTGTTCTTAGGAGAAACAGAATCAGGTTTACCACATGAGCAAGAACATTTGGCAGCAGTAATTGCAGGGAAATGGGTAGAGCATAGCTGGCAAGGTGAGAAAAAAGTTGTAGATTTCTTTGTATTAAAAGGAATTGTAGAAGGATTGATGGAACTTCTTGGCCATACAAGTGAACTTACATTTGAAAAAGCGGTAATAGATGGCTTACATCCAGGACGTACTGCATCCATTAAGCTAGCAGGTGAAGCAATCGGTGTCATCGGTCAATTACATCCTTCTGAGCAAAAAGCACGTGATTTGAAAGAAACTTATGTAGTAGAAATTAATTTAGTAAAAGTATTAAATAAAGAATTGGATGCATTATACTATGCACCAGTTTCAAAATTCCCGTCAATTACACGTGATATTGCATTAGTAGTAGACAGCGAAAAAGCAGCTGGCGAACTACAAGCAATTATTCAATTATCTGGTGGAAGACTATTAAAAGGTGTACATCTTTTCGACTTATATGAAGGAGAAAAAATGGAACCAGGTAAAAAATCGGTTGCATTCTCTCTCACATACTTCGACCCAGAACGTACACTAACAGACGAAGAAGTTGTGAATGCCCATAACAAAGTATTAAAAGCACTTGCAGAACAAGCAGGTGCAGAGTTAAGAGGATAATTTAAACGGAGCAGCACCAATTATTGGTGCTGCTTTTTTATGAATAAAAAGATGAAACATTTTGCAATGACCAAAATGATATGGAGCTGTTACAACATGCAGCCTATGCGCTAAACGTTAGCCTGCACTGAACTAAAAATTAAAAGACCTAAGTTCGAATGGATATCGAACTCAGGTCATGGAAGCTACTACTTAGTCTACTTATTGGGTCAGACCAAAGATAGCTATTTGCTATTCATCTAGTTTCTATGTTTCCGAATTGTCAATAAAACACCGAATAAAACTCCAATGAATGACATAATGGAAATAATGAAATAAAAAGTATGTCCACCAAATTCTTTATATATGTAACCACCAGCATAAGATGCAATTATACTAGATAAACCGAAGAATAAGAGCGCAAGTACGGTTTGTCCAGTAGCACGCCATTCTTTTGGCATAATTTGATATAAATATTGAATCGCAGCAGTATAAAAAATAGGGAATGTAAACATCTGTAGTACTTGCAATAATGTTAAAGCAAGGGGACTTAAAATGAAAGCAGCGAGGATAAAACGTAAAAAGTAGAAAAATGTTGCCATCGTAATAATTTCTAACTCTTTGCCCTTTCGAAGCCACCAAAAACTTAAAGCAAATATAACTATTTCACTTGTTGCTGCTATAAAGAAGGCAATTCCAATTAATGAAGTATCCCCTCCAAGTGCCCGCAGATGTAGACCTAGAAATGTATCATTCATACGTGCTGGTATTGAACTTATGAAAACCATCACTAAAAATAGAAGCATTTCTTTATTCTTTAATACTTGTTTCAGTCCTTCCATAGTAACAGGCTTTGTGGAGGCTTGGACATCCGGCATGAACCAAACGATTGCAAATGATATCAATCCTAATATTGCAAACAATATAGAAGCGCTGTTCATACCGAAATAGTCCATTGAAAACCCGACAATTAAAGACAAAATCGCATATCCCAACGCTCCATATGTTCGAATTGATCCATAGCTGACTCGAGCCATTTCGGAAACGGTAAAGTTAAGGCTTTCCGTCAGAGGATCCAATGGCATGAGTGCGAAGTATACTAACAAAGCAAACATTACAAGTAACACAAAACTATCCACGTTAAATAAGAAGTATCCAAAAATTGTTGTTAGACTAACAAGTATTAGCATCACTTTACGTATAGTTTTTGTCTTATCACTAATGAATCCCCATAGAGGTTGTGCAATTAATGTTACAAATCCGCCCGTTCCAATAACTAAACCAATTTCGCTAGCTGATAAACCTTTATCCTCCAAATAGACAGGTAAAAAAGGGATAAATAATGCAAGTAAACCAAAAAATAAAAAATTATACCCTTTTAATAAAACTTGAACTTTCAAATCAATTCTCCTTCAACTGTAAAGCTAAATAATTCTGTATTAACTAATATCCTTGAATATTGTAACTGATTTTAAAGTGAACAAGCGAAAACTGTATTTTTAATTATCTTTTATAGACTGAAAGATAGATACGTACTTTTTGAAAGTTTAAGTAAAGGATGTTGTGCATCTCCCGCAAGTCTTCCTAACTTATCGGTTGATAATTATTTCCATTCCTCTGCTAATATAGCGTAATAATACTCGTCCCACCACTCATTATCATGAGGAATACATTTCTTAAAATACCCTTCTCTTCTCATACCGATCTTTTCCATAACTCGGTAAGAGGGTGGATTTTGAGGTTGGCAAGTAGCAATGATTCTGTGTAATTTCATTTCTTCAAAAGCATATTTTAATATGGAAAGAGCAGCTTCCGAAGCATACCCTTTATTATAATATTTAGGATTAAACACCCAACCAATCTCATAGGTATGATCACCAAAATATTGTTGAAAGGAAATGTGCCCAATTAATTCTTCTTTATCTGACAATACAACAGGAAACATATGAGCGTCCCCGCCAATATTTTTATGTACAAAGCACTTTGCATCCTCTTCAGTAAAAACTCCCTCTGGTATGTATTTCATAACAACTGGATCGGAAGTATACTCGTGCACTGCCTTCCAATCACTTATTTTAAAGTTGCGTATATGAAGTCTTTCTGTTTTTATATTCATTCCTGTTCCCCCACCTTTTTCCATTCTTATTTTATTTAACATCATATATCCCAAAAGTACAATGGTTTAATTTATTAAGAAAAAAGGATTTACCTTCTTTAAATAGAACCTTAATAATATGTATATTGTTGGAGGCTATGAAATGGATAACATAGACAAGAGAAAACGTTTAGATGCTAATCCTTTTAGTTATCATATTACAAAGGATCATATTGTTTTTCTTGAGTTTCATGGGAAACGTGTAAAAATATTAAAAGGAAAAGATGCTGAGAGATTTTTAGAAAAAATGAATGATGCCAAAGACGAAAAAGAAGAACAATTAATATTAGCGAAACTCACTGGCAATTTTAAAAGAGGAAATGAGAGAAAATAATAAAGGGGAATAGATATGATAAAAAGGAGATATGGGAATCGTTCGGAATGGAAGCGAATTGTGAAAAGAAAGTATGCACAATACTATTTGAATACTAAAGAGTTTACTGGAGTTTTAACATTATTAAATCTTGTTCAAGTTACGGAGCCTTTATGGGTGAACTATGCAGACAAAAGCATTTGTATTGTAGATGATGGGTATAGTTGGATGCAACATTTCCCAATAGGAAATAATTACTCCATTACTACGATGTTTAATGCGAATGATGAAATTGTACAATGGTATATAGATATATGCCATGATATAGGAACAGAAAATAATATTCCTTGGTGGGATGATTTATTTCTAGATATTATTATTTTGCCTAGTGGAGAGATAATTCTTCAAGATGAAGACGAACTGGAAGATGCTCTTTCAAATAATCTCATTGATCGGGATATGTATAATTTAGCATGGAACGAAGCCAATAGAATTACATCATTACTAAAGGAAGATAAATTTGAGTTGCTTAAATATTCAAAAATCCATAAGGAACAGTTAGAAAAACAGCTTCATACTGTGAGGGATGTAAATGCGTAAAGTAGAAGTTTTGCCTTATTCTGATCAATGGAAGGAACTTTTTGAGGATGAAGCAAGAAAAATAAAAGAAATATTTGGTTCAGACATTCTGGAGATCCATCATATTGGGAGCACCTCTGTTAGAGGACTTCAAGCAAAACCAATAATAGATATGATGCCGGTAGTTAGTGATATATCTACAATTGATACATATAACGAAGCAATGATTAAACTTGGATATATTCCAAAAGGAGAGAATGGTCTCCCAGGACGTAGATATTTTCAAAAAGGTGGCGATAATCGATCACACCATGTGCATATGTATGAAACGGGTAATACAGAAATTAAACGACACCTTGTATTTAGAGATTACTTAAGAGTTCATCCACAAGTTGCCCATGAATATGGGGAATTAAAGAATATGTTAGCAAAACAATTTCCATATAATATGGATTCGTATATTAAAGGAAAAGAAAAATTAGCATTGGAAATTCAACAAAAAGCAATGGAATGGTCAAAAGGCATCATCAAAAGGAATTTTCATCGCGCATTTGGTGTATATGGTATATGCGTGCAACAAGAAAAACTGCTTGTTATCAATAAAAATGGTGGTCCTTACATTAACCGCTTTGATCTTCCTGGAGGGAATTTAGAAGAAAGAGAGAGTTTAGTACTAGCTTTAAAAAGAGAATTTTTAGAAGAAACAGGTTTAGAAATCGAAATTATTAAAGCTATAGGCACTACTGATTTCATGATTTCTGCGGACTGGAGAGGTGCGACAGATGTACACCATATTGCAGTGTTTTATTTAGTTAAGCAAGTGGGTGGTGATATAGTGGAACCTGAACAATTTGAAGGACAAGACTCATTTGGAGCTGTGTGGGTTGCTGAAAATGAAATTAATGCTGAAAATGCTTCACCACTCGTACTAAAAGCAATGGAATGGTTAAGAACTGAAAGTTTAGGGATGGATGTAAACCATTACCCTAAGTTTGTAGTTAAAAAAGATTGGAGTTGAGTTGATGTTGAAAAATGAAATTACTAGGTTAATAAAGATAGAGCATCCTATTATTCAAGCACCAATGGCTGGAGGGATAACTACTTCGAGATTAGTGGCAGCTGTTTCTAATAGTGGAGCGCTTGGAATGATTGGAGCCGGATATTTAACTCCATCTAAATTAAAAGAGCAAATCAAAGAGGTAAAGCAGTTAACATCAGAATGCTATGGAGTAAATTTATTTGTTCCAAACTTTTTTGAGATTGATGAAGCGAAGATAAAGAAAACCAATCAATTACTAAGCAAATACAAAGTGGAATTAAACATTCAAGATGAAAATATACTTCTTCCAAGTATAGAGAATACCAAACAGACATTTATGGAACAAATACAAATTATTATGGAGGAAAAAGTTCCTATTTGTTCCTTTACTTTCGGTGTTCCATCCAAAGAAGTATTAAATGAATTAAGGAAACTAAACATTATCTCTATCGGTACGGCAACAACAGTTAAGGAAGCAATGGCAATTGAGGAACTAGGAATGAATGCTGTCGTTGTACAAGGAAGTGAAGCAGGAGGTCATAGAGGTAACTTTTTAAATGCTCACGAAGAAAGCTTGATTGGCCTAATGTCTTTGATTCCTCAAGTAGTAGATCGTGTAAAGATACCTGTTATAGCTGCTGGGGGAATTATGGATGGTAGAGGACTAATGGCTTCTTTAAGCTTAGGTGCATGTGCTGTCCAAATGGGTACTGCGTTTTTAACCTGTGAGGAAAGTGGTGCTCAACCAATACATAAAGAAGCAATACTCGAAGCAAAAGATGAAGATATAACGTTAACTAATGCTTTTTCAGGTAAATGGGCAAGAGGGATTAAAAATAAATTTATAATAGAAATGCACAAAAATGAAACTGATATTCCAATTTTTCCTATACAAAATACATTGACACAATCGATTCGAAAGACATCTTCTGATCAACATAATAAAGAATTTATGTCTCTTTGGTCTGGTCAAAGCCCCTTACTTGCTAGAACGGAGACAGCGGAAGCATTAATACAGCGGATCATAAAAGAAGCAAAAGGAATAAATATAAACATGTAAAAACAAAGGGGCTGTCCAATAATTCCCTAAAATAATGCAAATGGAGAAAAACGACTTACATTATAAGAAATTTGGCGGTTTTTTTGTATACTTTTTTCATAAAAAGATCCTATTTTATTATATTTTAGATTGAGAGAAGTAATTGATTGGAGTGAAAGGCGGAGACTCCTGCGGGAAAGCGAGATAGTCCGAGACCCCGTACATAGCGCTAGAGAGGAAGGAAGGCTAAGGCCGCCTCTTCAAACGGAAGGCAATCTAAGTTCGCCGCGTCCTGCTCCTGCGCAAAGCTCGTCGCAAAAGAACTTTTGCGGCAACGATTGCATGACCCACATCCTGTGGGCCTCAACGCCTTCATGACCAACATCGTGTTGGCCTGAGGAGGCTCGGCGTTCGTTCGCGGAAAGCGTGCCCCTGGAACGGAAATAATCGTCATTTTATTAGAAGCTACGAAGAAAGAGGCTGCCCCTAAAAGTCATTTTTTATGACTTTCAAGACAGCCCCATTTTCTAGTTTGATACAATAATGTATTCATAATAAGGCTCATCTTGTTGCGTATCATCAAACCATTTCATGCCTTTATAAGTAAAACCAATCTTTTCTAGTATTTTGAGTGAACCTTTATTCTCTGGACTCGCTGATGCTGTAACCTTTTGAATATTTGTGTGACTTTTAGCTAATTCTAAGCAAGCCTTAGCAGCTTCAGATGCAAAACCTTTTCCCCAAGATGATTGAATGAAATGATAAATTAATTCAACTTCTTTCATGGAGCCAGTTATATTAAACCCTGCAGAACCAATAACCTCATTCGTCTCTTTTACTATTACAGCGTAAACGGATAACCCGAGGACTTCATGACATTTACGATAACCTGCGATCACTTGAGACAATAGTTCATGTGGGGTAGGTCCATCACATAATGCCATCACTTCTTGATTGCCCCAAAAATGTTTTGCAGACTCTATATGTTCTTCTTCAAATACGCATAAATACAATCGAGCAGTTTCCATTACAATCTTCAAATCCCCACTCCTTTTCACTGTTATCAATCTATAAATATGTTATCATGTCCTGTTTGCCTTTTATAGAAAATATTATCTGCATTTTTTTTCACTTCGCAAATATTATCTGCTTTTTTTTAAAGAAATGAAATTCTGATATCTCATTTAACTAAAAATAAACTAATCGGAATTTGTGAATGTGTACAAGATTGATTAAATTACAAGTTTCTTATTCTGAGGCTCTATTAAAACATGCTCTTTGTTAGCTCTTGCAGTCTCTCACATAGATACGCTTTTCCCACTGAAATCAATAGCAATATATAACTTAATTTTTTCTAATAAAATCGTATGTTGGCACGACACTTGCATTATTAAAAGTGTATCAACAAAATTTTATTATTAGGAGGAATTAATAATGACAACACCTGAAATCTTATATTCCGTGAAAGCACAAAGAGGACCTGAGTTACGTTGTAAAGGATGGAGACAGGAATCCATCCTACGTATGCTTGAAAATAACATGGAAAACGCAGAAAAACCAGAAGAGCTGGTCATCTATGGGGGAATCGGGAAAGCTGCACGCAACTGGGAATCCTATCATGCCATCGTGAAATCCTTAAAAGAGTTAGAGGATGATGAGACATTGGTCGTGCAATCTGGGATGCCGGTGGCGATCTTCAAGACACATAAGTATGCCCCGACCGTGGTGATGGCAACGACGAACATCATGAAAGCAGATTGGCCGACATTCTACGATCTACAAGATAAAAACCTAACGATCTATGCGAACTATACAGCGGCGCCTTGGGAGTATATCGGTACCCAAGGGGTTATCCAAGGAACATTTGAAACACTTTCGGCGATTGCACGCCTGCATTACAATGATTCACTCGTTGGAAAAATTCTACTTACTGCAGGAGCAGGAGGGATGGGCGGGAATCAAACACGTGCGATGACGATGCATGGGGGTGTTGCCATCCTTTGTGACTCGAACATCGAAATCATTCAACGTCGTATCGACAAAGGCTTCATCGATGAGGTTGCGGGATCGCTGGACGAGGCGATTGCGAAGGCGAAGGAATATGCGGCTGCTGGGAAACCGCTTGGCATCGCAGTCGTAGGAAATGCGGCTGATATTTTTGAGGAAGTGCTTGAAAAAGGATGGCTACCAGACATATCTACTTCCATGACCCCAGGGCATGACCCAATCTCTTACTTACCAGCTGGTTATACCGTGGAACAAGCGGAAGAGTTACGTGATTCCAACCGTGAACTTTACCTGGAAAAAGCACGTGAGACAATGGTCCGTGAATTGAAGGCGCTTATCAAATTCATGGATTTGGGTGTCCATTCATTCGAATACGGAACAAGCCACCGCAAAGAATGCATCGATGCTGGAATGGACGAAAAAGAGGCGAAGCGACTACCGGGCTTCGTGGCAGAATATATCCGCCCGCTGTTCTGTGAGGGACGAGGACCATTCCGATGGGTTTGCCTATCGGGTGAGGCAGAGGACTTACGCAAGATTGACGACATGATCCTCGAGAAATTCAGTGACGACCACCTGGTGACACGTTGGATCAAGCTCGCGAAGAAACATATCCCGATCGAAGCGCTACCTGCGCGTATTTGTTACATGGGCTTCGGTCAACGCAAGGCCTTCGCATTAGAAGTGAACGACATGATCCGTCGCGGAGAACTAGCAGGACCTGTGGCATTCTCCCGTGACAACCTGGATTCTGGTTCGATCGTGAACCCGACATTCGAATCAGAAAACATGAAAGACGGCAGTGACTTGATCTCTGACTGGCCGATGTTGAACGGACTTTTAAACGCAGTAGGCATGTGTGACCTCATCGCGATCCAAGCGAACTATTCAATGGGGGAGGCAGTTCATACAGGCGTGACGATGGTTGCGGATGGAACAGCAGAATCGGATATGAGACTCGAGGTGGCGATGACCGTAGACTCAGGCATAGGGGTTGTTCGTCACGCACAGGCGGGTTATGAAATTGCACAGGACGTAGCGAACGGAAAAGGAAAATTAACAGAGGAGAGCATCAAGATCCCATTATGGTGGAAGCGTGAAGCGACATTTGGACCTAAAGATATAAAGAAAGAAGAAGCTAGAGTGAAATAAAATACAAAACAGAACGGCATTAAGCCGTTCTGTTTTTTGATGCGCATTTGTGACCATTGCAATGGCAAATAGATACGTAAAATCCTGTATGATATTTATCCCTTCATTTAAATAGTAGGTTTTTCAAGATCATGCTTTTTAATATGATACTGTAGACTTTGGCGTGTAATGCCAAGTTTTTTTGCAGCTCTAGATACATTCCAATTTGATTGTACTAATGTTGTTTCGATTAATTGTCTTTCCGTACTATTAAAGATTTTTTTAAGAGGTCTTTGAGTGTCCTCTCGCTGATTATAGGAAGTATTGGAATACATCATTATTTTTCCACGCATATAAGATGGAAGGTGCTCAATATCAATAGTTTCACCGTTTTCTGGAACTCGAATAATGATGTTTTCAATCAAATGTTCTAATTCTCTAATATTTCCTGGCCAAGTATAATGAAGAAGACTTTTTCGTAACCAATCGGAAAGTGGTGGAACTGTTTTTGATAATTTTGCTTGATAAGTATCTAAAAAATAATTTATAAAAAAATGTACATCTTCAATTCGATCTCTAAGTGGTGGAATGTATAAACTTGTATGTGCAATTCGATAAAATAAATCTAGTCGCATCCTATTTTCTGCAATAAGTTTTTCGGGATCTTCGTTACACGCACTTATAATAGTACATTTTACAGGTGCAACTTCGTTAGAGCCTACTTTACGAACTAGCCTTTCTTGTAGGACACGCATTAATTTTGTTTGCAAAGTAATGGGCATCGAGTTAATTTCATCTAAAAATAAGGTGCCATCTTGTGCATATTCAAATAATCCCATTTGGTCTGTAGCACCTGTAAATGCACCTTTTACTGTTCCAAATAACGTACTTTCGAGTAAATTTTCTGGGATTGCAGCACAATTTATTGCAACGAATGGTTTATTTGCCCGCGGACTATGGTTATGCATACTTTGCGCAAATAACTCTTTTCCAGTACCAGTCTCGCCTACAATTAATGTATCCGCATTATGTATAGAAACATTTTGAGCTTCTTTTATAAGTTCTAATAGAGGAAGGCTTTTTCCCTTAATATCATTAAATGTAAAAATAGTGCCATTCTTAGAATGGACTTTATCTTCGCTTGAAACATTTGCTTGTCTTTTTAGTTCGATTGTTTCGTGCAGTCGGTCTTTCAATTTTGATTCATTCGTGCTGATAGAAAATACTGAAATGGTTTTCCCGTCTTTTTGGATAGGAAATGTACTATAGTTAACGTATTTAGGTATACCATTAATTTTTGAATGTGCCCGATATCTAGAATAGATAGGTTTTCCTGTTTTAAATGTATGTCGATGTTCCGAGTATTGCGGATTGTAATTATAGACAGACCATAAATGTTTACCTATTATATCCTTGCTAGATAAACCTTCCATTTTCTCTTGAGCATCATTATACAAAGTAATTTCTCCTTCTGAATTACTCATCATAACTCCTTCATCAAGAGCTTCAATAATTTTTTCTAAGCAAAACAATCTTTCCTCTATATAAGTTATATCGCTTTCCGAATATTTTAGGCATAAAAAAATAATAGAACAATCGGAAGAAAAAACTTTCACATCTACTGATAACTTTCTTCCATCTAATTGAAGAGTAAATGATTCATTGTTGTTAAACTGGTTGTAATCACAGTCAATAAAACTACTAATAGCCATTCCATTTGAGATCTTAATAGGAAAGTCCATATCTAAGTCATACCAAAGAATATCATGATTCTCGTTTAGTGCAATCACTCCATCTACAAAACTTCGAATAATTGATCCGATAGATGCTACAGTCATGGTAGTTTTACTCCCTTCCATAAATAAAATTATCAATAGTATAACATAATTCTTCTGACTATTTAGAAGAGTCTGCATGTAAAATTTATCTGCACCTAATAAAACTCAACTCTCTCTATATGTTTTGATAAATAAATAAAATTATTTAATTGGAAGTAAAAAAATATCTGCAGTGTTTTGAATGATTTTGGCATCTCTCTATCTATCAAAATTTCGGTGATAACAAAAATAGACTTATAAAATCAAATGAATTTACGGAATTTTAAAATAGTTTCAAAAAGATTTAGAAAATTGGCACGGCTCTTGCATTATAAAAATGTGTAGAAAACAATTTTATAATTTAGGAGGAAATAGTAATGACAACACCTGAAATCTTATATTCCGTGAAAGCACAAAGAGGACCTGAGTTACGTTGTAAAGGATGGAGACAGGAATCCATCCTACGTATGCTTGAAAATAACATGGAAAACGCAGAAAAACCAGAAGAGCTGGTCATCTATGGGGGAATCGGGAAAGCTGCACGCAACTGGGAATCCTATCATGCCATCGTGAAATCCTTAAAAGAGTTAGAGGATGATGAGACATTGGTCGTGCAATCTGGGATGCCGGTGGCGATCTTCAAGACACATAAGTATGCCCCGACCGTGGTGATGGCAACGACGAACATCATGAAAGCAGATTGGCCGACATTCTACGATCTACAAGATAAAAACCTAACGATCTATGCGAACTATACAGCGGCGCCTTGGGAGTATATCGGTACCCAAGGGGTTATCCAAGGAACATTTGAAACACTTTCGGCGATTGCACGCCTGCATTACAATGATTCACTCGTTGGAAAAATTCTACTTACTGCAGGAGCAGGAGGGATGGGCGGGAATCAAACACGTGCGATGACGATGCATGGGGGTGTTGCCATCCTTTGTGACTCGAACATCGAAATCATTCAACGTCGTATCGACAAAGGCTTCATCGATGAGGTTGCGGGATCGCTGGACGAGGCGATTGCGAAGGCGAAGGAATATGCGGCTGCTGGGAAACCGCTTGGCATCGCAGTCGTAGGAAATGCGGCTGATATTTTTGAGGAAGTGCTTGAAAAAGGATGGCTACCAGACATATCTACTTCCATGACCCCAGGGCATGACCCAATCTCTTACTTACCAGCTGGTTATACCGTGGAACAAGCGGAAGAGTTACGTGATTCCAACCGTGAACTTTACCTGGAAAAAGCACGTGAGACAATGGTCCGTGAATTGAAGGCGCTTATCAAATTCATGGATTTGGGTGTCCATTCATTCGAATACGGAACAAGCCACCGCAAAGAATGCATCGATGCTGGAATGGACGAAAAAGAGGCGAAGCGACTACCGGGCTTCGTGGCAGAATATATCCGCCCGCTGTTCTGTGAGGGACGAGGACCATTCCGATGGGTTTGCCTATCGGGTGAGGCAGAGGACTTACGCAAGATTGACGACATGATCCTCGAGAAATTCAGTGACGACCACCTGGTGACACGTTGGATCAAGCTCGCGAAGAAACATATCCCGATCGAAGCGCTACCTGCGCGTATTTGTTACATGGGCTTCGGTCAACGCAAGGCCTTCGCATTAGAAGTGAACGACATGATCCGTCGCGGAGAACTAGCAGGACCTGTGGCATTCTCCCGTGACAACCTGGATTCTGGTTCGATCGTGAACCCGACATTCGAATCAGAAAACATGAAAGACGGCAGTGACTTGATCTCTGACTGGCCGATGTTGAACGGACTTTTAAACGCAGTAGGCATGTGTGACCTCATCGCGATCCAAGCGAACTATTCAATGGGGGAGGCAGTTCATACAGGCGTGACGATGGTTGCGGAGTGTGACCTCATCGCGATCCAAGCGAACTATTCAATGGGGGAGGCAGTTCATACAGGCGTGACGATGGTTGCGGACGGAACGGCAGAATCGGATATGAGACTCGAGGTGGCGATGACCGTAGACTCAGGCATAGGGGTTGTTCGTCACGCACAGGCGGGCTATGAAATTGCACAGGACGTAGCGAACGGAAAAGGAAAATTAACAGAGGAGAGCATCAAGATCCCATTATGGTGGAAGCGTGAAGCTACATTTGGACCTAAAGATGTGAAAAAGGAAGTTAAGGCATAAGGAAATGAAAAAAGGTAGTAGATATCTAGACATAGGATATCTACCCTTCTTTTCTTTTAGTTTCATGGATAAATGGCTCTAAAAAAACAAAAAAATAGGGGGCAATGGAATGAAAAAGAATTTATTTCTTACGATGGTCATGATTTTCTCTTTAATCTTAGCGGCATGTGGGTCAGGAGAGGCTGATGCAGATGCAGATAAGAATGGTAGCGGTGGAGATAAGAAAACACTTAAAGTTGCAACAGAGGCTAATTATGCGCCTTTTGTTTATTTGGATAAAGGAGATATGACTGGTTTCGATGTAGACTTTATGAATGCTGTTGCAGCAGAAGCTGGTTATGAGATTGAGCTAGTTAATGTTGGATGGGATCCACTGTTTGTTGAAGTAAAAAGTAAGCTTTCTGATTTAGGGATATGTGCAATTACAATCAATGATGAAAGAAAGCAAACGTACGATTTCTCAGTTCCATATTATCTATCAACTAATAAAATTCTAGTTCCAGAAGGTAGTGATATTAAAACTGCTGCGGACTTAAAGAATGATAAGGTAGTAGCGGTATTAGGTGGAACGACTGGTCAGGAAGCAGTGGAAGGTATTCTTGGTAAAAATAATAGTAATATAAAAAAATTCGATAATAATAACTTAGCTATCATGGAAATGATTAGCGGTGGGGCTGATGCTGTTGTTGCAGATAATGCAGTAGTGGAAGAATATGCAAAAAATAATCCCGACCAAAAGCTTGTAGTAATTACAGATGAACAAGGATTTGAGAGTGAGTTTTATGGAATTATGTTTCCTAAGGGAAGTGAACTGACAGGAGATTTTGATAAAGCGGTGACTACAATTCTTGAAAATGGAACATATACAAAAATCTATAAAGAATGGTTTGGAACAGAACCGGATGTTGATACAATACTTGCTCAACAGGAATGATATGAAAATGAAATAGCGTAACTTTGAATTTATTAGTTACGCTATTTAGTTTTTACTAGGGGGGGAACCTATTGGATTTTAGACTAGACATTTTAGTGGAATATATTCCTTTCTTTTTAAAGGGAACGTTATTAACAATAGGATTATCACTTATTGGAATACTACTAGGAACAATATTAGGATTACTAATAGGTTTAGGAAAAATGATGCGAAATAAAGTTATTTCTTTTATATGTAGTTGCTATATAGTATTTTTCCGAGGAACACCTTTATTTGTCCAAATCTTATTGATCCACTTTGGGGTAGTTCCTATGATTATTGGTCATACAAATGGAATAATAGCTAGTATTATCGCACTTTCATTAATAGCGGGTGCTTATATATCAGAAATATTCAGAGCTGGGATTCAATCGATTGATAAAGGCCAAATGGAAGCATCACGTTCACTAGGTATGAATCATGTGCAATCAATGAAAGATGTAATTTTGCCACAAGCATTCAAACGAATGATTCCACCACTGGGTAATGAGTTTATCGTCCTAATTAAGGAATCTTCACTTGCAGCGATTGTTGCAACTCCAGAGCTGATGTATTATGGGCGTGCATTAGCAAGTCAATATTACAGAGTATGGGAGCCTTATCTGACCGCTGCCCTTATTTATCTCGTACTAACAACTACTTTAAGCTTCTTGTTAAATCATCTTGAAAGAAGGTTGGCAACAGAATGATACAAGTGAAGAACTTAAAAAAATCATTTGGTAGTAACGAAGTATTAAAAGATATTAATGTTGTCATAAAGCCAAAAGAAGTTGTGGTAGTTATTGGTCCATCAGGGTCCGGAAAATCGACCTTTTTACGATGCTTGAATTTACTGGAATCCATCACGGATGGTCGTGTTGCTATAGAAGGTGTTGATATAACGGATAAGAAGACAGATATTAATAAAGTTAGAACTGATGTAGGTATGGTGTTTCAACAATTTAATTTATTCCCCCATAAAACGGTAATGGAAAATATAATACTTGCCCCTATGAGGGTGAGAAAACTTTCGGAAGAACAAGCAAAGAAAAAAGGCTTAGATTTACTTCGCAAAGTGGGACTTGAAGAGAAAGCAAATGCTTATCCCGATTCTCTATCAGGCGGTCAAAAACAACGAGTAGCTATTGCAAGGGCACTTGCGATGGAGCCGAAAATTATGCTTTTTGATGAACCGACATCTGCATTAGATCCTGAAATGGTTGGGGAAGTTCTGGAAGTAATGAAGCAATTAGCAAAAGAGGGGATGACGATGGTAGTAGTAACTCATGAAATGGGATTTGCTCGAGAAGTAGGTGACCGCGTTATATTTATGGATGGTGGTTTCATAGTGGAAGAAAATATTCCAAAAGAAATTTTTGAAAACCCACAACACGATCGTACAAAATCCTTCTTGAGCAAGGTTCTCTAATAGTTTCCGAGATTTAAGAAATCAAAAATGGGGTGAAAAAATGAATAGCCTTCCAGAATCATTAGAAAATCATCAAGTTTCGTTTAATGAGCAACAAAAGATATATTCGTTTCGGAATTTCTTAAAGTTCTTCTTTTTTAGTACGATAGGAATCTTTATGTTTTTTATACCTATCAATATAAATGATAAAAATTCCATTCCTTTAGATCATTTGGTTACATGGATTCGGTCATTTTCTAATACGGCAAATGCCTATTATGCCATGATATTAGTAGTTTTGGGTGCAGCTTACCCATTTTACAAAAAGACATGGCGCAAAAGTAAAGTGGAAATGGTGTTATCTGGTTTTAAAGTATTAGGAGCTATTGCTGCTTTTCTTGTATTGTTTGAAATTGGTCCTGCCTGGCTTATGGCAGAAGATATGGGCCCATACTGGTACTATAGTTTACTCATTCCTATTGGAGTTCTTGTACCAATTGGTGCCATCTTTTTAGCAATGTTAGTCGGATATGGATTACTTGAATTTATTGGTATTTTCATGCAGCCGATCATGCGTCCAATATGGAGAACTCCTGGTAGATCTGCTATTGATGCAGTTGCATCTTTTGTTGGTAGTTACTCAATTGGTTTGTTAATAACGAACAGAATTTACAAGGAAGGTAAATATACAAAAAAAGAAGCAGTTATTATTGCAACGGGTTTTTCAACTGTGTCCGCTACATTTATGATTGTTGTGGCAAACACTTTAGACTTAATGCATATTTGGAATTTATATTTTTGGCTCACGTTTTTAGTTACTTTTGTGGTAACAGCAATTACGGTAAGAATTTGGCCAATAAATAAAATGAGCGATGAGTATTACACAGAAGAAGGTTATCCAGAAGAAATTATAAAAGAGAATCGAGTAAAGTATGCATGGGAGCAAGCAATGCTTACTGCTCATAATGCTCCTAAATTAAAGACAAATATTTATGAGAATGTCAAAGATGGATTAGTAATGGCAATGGGTATTTTACCGTCCATTATGTCCATTGGATTATTTGGGCTAATATTGGCCAATCATACACCGGTGTTCGACTTTCTTGGTTATATTTTTTATCCATTAACTTGGATTCTTCAAATTCCAGAACCACTTCTAGCTGCAAAGGCTGCAGCCATTAACCTGATCGATATGTTTTTACCGTCATTGGTTGTATTGGAGGCAAGTTTAGAAACTCGATTTATCATTGGATCTCTTTCCATCTCAACGATTCTTTTCTTCTCTGCTTTGATACCTTGTATTCTATCAACGGAAATACCAATTAAGATGACTCATATATTAGCAATTTGGTTTTGGAGAACAATATTAACGCTAATTATTGTTACACCACTTGCATTTTTATTCCTCTAAAATAGCGAGGTGTGGCTGAAATGTGTCTCTTACTACTTATAATGGAGGTATGAAAACAATGAGTGAAAAAATAGAAGTCGACCTTTTAATTAGTAATGCAGCGGAAATCGTAACTTGTTCTGGCGAAGGTATGTCTGGCATTGGAGTTCTAAAGAATACTTCGATTGTAATTAATGATGGAAGAATTATTGGAGTCGGATTAAAAGATGAACTAAGTAAGAAGTTTGATATTGAAAATACACAAATAATCGATGCGACTGGAAAAGTAGTTGCACCTGGATTTGTAGATTGTCATACACATTTAGTATTTAACGGTACACGCGTAGAGGAATACGCAGCAAAACTGACTGGCAACAATCCTGAAAAATTAAAAGAACTTGGCATTACTACAGGTCCTAATCGGACGATAGAATTGACACGGGATGCTTCCATAGAAGATTTATTTGAACAGTCCAAGAAAAGAATGCTAAGCATGTTAAATTACGGAATTACAACAATAGAGAGTAAAAGTGGGTATGGTTTGACTACCGAAAGTGAAATTAAAATACTTGAGGTGGGAAGAAGGCTTGATAGAGAAACTCCTGTCGATGTATTAAATACTTTTCTGGGAGCACATGGTTTTCCGAAAGGTATGGAAAAGAGTGATTATCTCTCTATTATTATAAATGAAATGATTCCAGAAGTAGGTAAGCGCAATCTTGCAGAATTCTGTGATGCTTGGTGTGATGAAGGTTACTATACGGCGAAGGAATCAAAGCTAATATTGGAAGCTGCTTTGCAATATGGAATGAAACCGAAGTTACACGCAGATGCTTATTCCTATATTGGAGGATCTGATTTAGCGGTGGAGATGAACATGGTTTCCGTAGATCATCTTAATTATACACCTGTAGAAGTAATGGAAAGGCTAGCACATTCCAAAGTCACAGGAGTATTAATGCCGGCATTGGATTTTGCTGTTAGACACAAACAACCATTTGATGCGAGAAAAATGCTCGACTTAGGGATGGAAATAGCTCTTGCAACTGATTTATGCCCTGCATGTTATACAGAGTCCATGCAATTTGTTATTAACCTTGCATGTAGACTGTATAAATTCACAGTTGAAGAAGCAATAAAAGCGGCTACATATGGAGGTGCACGAGCACTAAATTTAAATGATCGTGGTGTTATTGAAGTAGGTAAACTAGCAGACTTGCAGATTTGGGATATTCCTACGTATAAACATATAGCCTACGAGCTTGGAACGAACATAGTTGAAACAGTTATTAAAGACGGCAAAGTAGTAGTCAATCGATAAAATAGGAGGAGTTATAGATGACAAAAAAACAATTCACTTCAGCTGCAGAAGAAGTAAAAGAAGAGCGCTTGCTCCAGTTGTTTTTGGAACTTGCAAAAATTAATGGTCCAAGTACTAAAGAACAACTTGTAGCGGAATATTTAATGAAAGCATTACCGGAGCTTGGATTTACAATAGAATTTGATGAAGCACATAAAAATTTTAATGGTGAAGTTGGTAATTTAATTGCTTGGCATGAGGGAACTGATGCAACTATTCCTCCACTATTTTTCTCTACACATATGGATACAGTGCTTCCGACTGATGGACTTAAACCAGTTATAAAAGATGGAATTATCTATTCTGATGGCACAACTATATTGGGTGCAGATGATCGAGCTGCATTAGCTGCATATTTAGAAGGAATTCGAGCGGTTGTTGAAAGCGGGATACAACATGGACCAATTGAATTTGTTTTAACTGTTAATGAGCAACCAGGACTTGTGGGAGCAAAATATATGGACTATTCAAAGATTAAGAGTAAAGCAGGTTACATTTTTGATAGTAGTGGCGATGTCGGTCAAATAATTTTAAAAGGACCATACAGTAGTCGCATCTGGATGGAAGTGGAAGGTAGAGCGGCACATATTGCACTAAACGCTGAGGAAGGAAATAGTGCATTTCTAATAGCTGCAAATGGCTTATTGAATATGAAGTTAGGCACCATTGATGAAGAGACACTAGCTAATATAGGTATTATAAATGGAGGAGAATTAACATCCATTATTCCTGGTTCTGTGACGGTGGCAGGAGAAGTACGAAGCTTTTCTAAAGATAAATTAGAACGCCAGTTAAAGCATATGGAGGATGCGATGCAAGAGGCAGCTAGAAAAAGTGATGGTAAAGTAAATGTTCGTATTGAAAAGAAATATAGCGGATTTGATATTCCTAAGGATCATATTCTAACCTCCACGGTTGAAAAATCAGCGAGAAACATACATGTAAAACCATATTTAACCGAAACATTAGGAGGTGCAGATACTAATGTACTTAACGAGAATGGTTTGACTTGTATTACTTTGGGTAATGGGTTTCAAAACATCCACTCCTTTAGAGAATGTATTAGTATAGAAAACTTAATAAATACAGGTAGACTAACAGCTGAATTAATAGAACAATGGTATGAGAATCATAAATAATTATTCTATTTAGTAGTAGACATAGGGAGTGAACGGACAATGAGAAATGAAGAAGTAGTTGAATTAGATGGACGTACGTTAGATAGACATAAAATTGAGCGTGTGGTTTATGGGGATGTAAAGGCGATTGTACCAGAGGCTGATTTAATAAGGGTACGTGCTAGTCGGGAAAGAATCGAAAAACAGCTTAGAGATGGAAAAGTGATCTATGGAGTCAATACTGGATTTGGTAAATTAAGTGATATCGAAATAGAAAAAGAAGATATCGCGAAATTACAATTAAATTTACTACGTGCAGACGCAGTTGGGGTAGGAGACCCACTACCAACACCCGTTGTACGGGCGATGATGGTTCTTCGTGCAAATGCACTAGCAAAAGGTTTTTCAGGGATTAAAGAAGACACACTTCTATTATTAGTAAATATGATTAATAAAGGTGTTCATCCTATTGTCCCTAGTAAGGGGTCAGTTGGAGCAAGTGGCGATTTGGCACCGTTAGCTCATGTAGCAATAGTGTTAATAGGTGAGGGGAAAGCCGAATATGAAGGTGAGATTCTTTCGGGTGCTGAAGCTCTCAAGCGAGCTGGTTTAACACCTGTTTCCTTAGAAGCAAAAGAAGGACTTGCATTAATCAATGGGACACAGGCGATGACTGGAGTTGGAGTTGTTACAATTAATGAAGCAGAACGTGTAGGCTTAGCCGCGGATATGGCTGCATGCTTAACAATGGAAGCACTACAAGGAATTATTTCTGCTTTTGATAGTGAATTATTAGCTGTACGTCCACATCCGGAACTGGAATTCGTCGCTTCTCGAATGAGAAATTGGTTGGAAGGAAGTAAACGAATTACGCATCAAGGGGAAATAAGAATGCAAGATGCATACTCCATTCGATGTATTCCTCAAGTTCATGGTGCATCCTGGCAAGCATTTAATTATGTAGAAGAAAGACTGAAAATTGAAATTAATTCTGCAACGGATAACCCTATTATATTAGAAAATGGTGAAATAATTTCTGGTGGACATTTTCATGGTCAACCAATTGCATTGGCAATGGATTTTTTGAAAGTTGGGGCTGCAGAGTGGGCGAATATTTCAGAAAGAAGAACGGAACGTCTAGTTAATCCCCAATTAAGTGGGTTATCTCCATTTTTAGCTATGGATCCAGGTTTAGAATGTGGATTAATGGTTCCGCAATATGCTGCGGCTGCTCTAGTTTCGGAAAATAAAGTCCTTGCTCATCCAGCAAGTGTTGATTCCATTCCGACGTCAGCAAACCAGGAAGATCATGTGAGTATGGGGACTATTGGGTCACGCCAAGCACGTGAAATTGTTCATAACAGCGCGAGAGTCATTGCTATTGAGTTAATATGTGCATCTCAAGCGATTTACTTAGAGAAAGCGGAAAACCAACTTGCACCAGCGACAAGGGATTACTTAGAAAAAGTGCGAGCGATATGCCCGCCATTAGATAGTGATCGAGCAATCTCTGACCAAATGGAAGCATTAGCCCAGTATATTTTGCGAGAAGACGTATTAAAATTCGGCAAGTAATATTAATAAAGCTATTTCTAAAATGGGGGGAAGGAAATGACGGAATTTCAATTAAAAAGTAACATGGATAGCCTCATTACAGATGTATTTGAGGACGTAATTAAATGGAGAAGATATTTTCATCAAAACCCTGAATTATCGTATGAAGAGATTAAAACATCTCAATATGTTTTTGAAACACTCACATCATTTGGAAATATAGAAGTTACACGTCCAACAAAAACAAGTGTAGTGGGACGTCTGAAAGGTAGCCAGCCCGGTGAAGTTCTAGCGATGCGAGCTGATATGGATGCTTTGCCCATAACGGAAGAAACTGGGTTGCCATTTGCTTCAAGTAATTCGGGCGTCATGCACGCTTGTGGGCATGACGGACATACTGCTATGCTCCTTGGTGCTGCTAAAATTCTTGTGCAACTAAAGGATGAAATAAAAGGTGAGATAAGATTTATTTTCCAACACGCTGAAGAACTCTTTCCTGGTGGTGCGCAAGAAATGGTGAAAGCTGGAGTGCTGGATGGTGTCGACAAAATAATTGGATTACATGTTTTTTCCAATATTCCAACTGGAAAAGTTATTATGCCTTATGGAACATTCTCAGCAAATTCAGACGTGTTTGACATTAAAATTATTGGTAAGGGGGGACATTCCTCTCAGCCTGAAGAAACAATTGATCCCATATCAATAGGAGCGCAAGTAGTAAATAACATGCAGCATATAATTGCACGCAATGTAGCGCCATTAGAACAAGCGGTAGTTTCCGTTACTGAGTTTAATGGTGGAACCGCAAAAAATATCATACCCGATTCCATTAAAATCGGTGGTGGAGTAAGAAGTTTTGATCAAGGAGTTCGAGAAAAAATTGTACATCGTATGGAAGAAATAGTGAAAGGAGTTTCAGAGGCTCACAAAGCATCCTACGAGTTTGATTATATATATGGTTATGGTTCTGTAATGAACAATCACAAATTAACGGAGGAAATGGAAGAACTTATTAAAGAAGAATTTAGTGATGAAACAATTATGATTGTTCCACCGATGATGGGTGGGGAAGACTTCTCAGCTTTTTCAGACAAAGTTCCTGGCTGTTTTATAGGTGTTGGAGCAGCATTTGCTGATGATTGGCGTAATTTTCCCCATCATCATCCTCGATTTGATATTGATGAAAAATCTTTGGAGATGGGCCTTAAGCTATTGATTAAAGCACCGTTTAAATTATTGAATTAACAAGTACATCATCTTAGAAAAACTCTATAAATAATTTTCCATAAAATAATGATAGAGAAGAGGAAGAGATGTATGTTTCAAGAACCTGTTGTAGCAGCAATGGTGATTTTAGGATTAATCGCTGTTGGAGAGGTAATATCTATTTTAACAAAAGCAAGAATTCCAATGCTGTTCATAGCGTTGATGGGTTATCTTGTACTAATTTGGACAGGAATATTACCAAAGAGTATGATTGTTGATTCTGGATTCGTAACTGTAGGTACTGTTTTAGGTACTGCTCCGATTATTGTTCATATGGGAACATTAATTCCGTTAAAAAGCATTAAGTCCCAATGGAGAGCGGTTGCAATAGCAGTGTTAGGTATAATCTTTGCTTCTGTGCTAATCTTAACAATTGTTACTTTCATTTTTGATTATTCTGTAGCAGTTGCGGGTGTTGGTCCTCTAACTGGAGGTATTATCGCCCTTCTTGTTACGTCAGAAGGACTAGCGGAGTTAGGCTTAGTTTCACTGGTAACAATTCCTGTATTAATTATGGCGATACAATCCTTATTTGGAATACCTATCGCGACAAATATTCTCCGTAAATATGCACTAAAAATTCGTTCTGAAATGGACAATGGAACATACGTCTCAGAATATAAGGCAAGCGATAATAATGAAAAGGAAAATGACAAGTTTTTTCTTCCGGATAAATTTAGAAGTAATTTAATTTTACTCTTCTTATTATTTGTCGGTGGAGCTCTTGCAGTTGTTCTAGGGAAATACACACCTATTCCATATAGTTTATGGGCTCTAGTTATCGGTGTTTTAGGAAGGTTAATTGGATTTTATCCAGAGAGAGTTATGGAGCGTGCGAATGCATTTACTGTCGGTATGGCAGGAATTATATTTTTAATTATTATCATGATGAATGATATTACATTTGGCCAATTTATTGGTTACCTCCCAGAAGTACTATCTATTATGGTAGTTGGGATTATAGGAATTATTGTCGGTGCGTACATCGGATCAAAAATATTTAAGTGGGACCCACTTAAAGGGATTCCAGTGGCCCTAACTGCTACGTTTGGCTTCCCTGGAGATTATATTGTGTGTGAAGAAGTTAGCAGAAGTGTAGGAAGAGATAAAGAAGAAGAAGAAAAGATTTTTAATGAGATATTAACCCCCATGCTCGTAGGTGGTTTTACAACTGTAACTGTGGGGTCGGTTATTATTGCAAGTATATTAATAAAAACACTATAAAGGGAAATAGAAAAAGAGATTATGTAAAATTCATAATCTCTCAGATATAAGACAAAAGGCAGTAAGGTATCTCTTAGCGAGTATGTGAACGACATTTCGTTCACATACTCGCTTTTTGTCTGGGACCCGTTAATTTCCTGTTCCAGGCGGACGCGTTCCGCCGGCATGGCTTCAGCCGCTTCCCTTGCTCCTGCGCAAGCTCGTCGCAAAAATTAATTTCGCTACGCTCAGTCCAGCAGCGCAGCGAGGAGGCTAAGGCAACGCCAGCGGAAAGGGAGCCGTTTCAACGCTTTTCTTATTTATCGGACGACATTATTTAGTAAAGTCGATTTCTATGGACTTTTTAGTTCCCTCAGCGTAGGAGAGGAAGGAAGGCTATAGGCGCCTATTCAAATGGAAGGTAATCTAAGTTCGCCGCATCCTGCTCCTGCGCAAAGCTCGTCGCAAAAGAACTTTTGTGGCAACGATTGCATGACCAACATCCTGTTGGCCCAAGCGGCTCGGCGCTCTTCCGCGAAAAGCGAGCGGTAAGCTTCGGAAGACCTGAACTATCTATATAAAAATAAATTCAAGTATGTTTAGTGTTTAAGAGATTATGGATTGACCATAATCTCTTTTTCAATTAAATTTCTTTGCGTAAACTAGAAGAAGGAATATTCAACTCTTCCCGATATTTAGTTATTGTACGTCTAGAGATTGTAATTCCTTTTTCTGTTATAAAATAATCGGCTATTTTTTGATCGGATAAAGGCTTACACTTATTTTCTTTCTTAATAATGTTTTCTAAGAGTTGTTTAACTTCCGTTTGAGAGATAGAATTCCCATCTACCGTCTCAAGCTTGGAGGTAAATAACATGCGTATATCGAACGTGCCATGAGGAGTTTGAATAATTTTATTCATAGTAGCTCTACTAACAGTAGACTCATGCATGTCAATTTCCGTTGCGACATCTTTTAATGTTAATGGCTTTAATGATGAAAAGCCTTCTTTAAAAAAACTAGCTTGTTTTTCCAATAACACTTTCATTATTTTCAAAATGGTTACGCGGCGTTGCTCTATACTGTTTATCAGCCACTTGTATTTGGAAAATTGATTGGAAATATAGTGTGATGTTTCATCCTTAACGTTTAATAAACTGGAATAGTCTTTATTTAGACTAATTTTTGGTAAATAGCTTTCATTTAAATAATGAATTAATTTTCCTTCTTTCAATTCAACAACAATGTCTGGTACTACATATTCAACTTTAAAATCAGCCAAGTGTAGACAAGGCTTTGGGTTAAGTGTTTGTATAAACTCATAAATTTCTTTTACTTTTTCTAATGATATTTTCATCACACGTACAATATCGTTCCACTTTCTATTCGCTATTAGGTCAAGGTGATTGTCAATTATCGCTTTAGCTAGCAATTGATCTGGGTAGTTGTATGTTAATTGTAATTGTAAGCACTCTACTAAACTTCTTGCGCCAATACCGATTGGTCCAATCTCTTGGAGAAGATGAATGCCTCTTTTAACTGTTTTTTCATCATATATTGCACTATCATCTAAACGTAAGTACCCGCTATCATCTAAGTTTTGAACTAGATATGAAAGGAGTTGTTGATCTTTTTCTTTGTAATGAAGCCTAACTTGTTCACATAGCTTTTGCCTCATACTGATTTCATCGTTTTTTATATAATCAAGCATATCTGATGTAGGAGAGGAAGAAAGCGATTTTCTATTCGTTTGCTCGGTATATACTATATCCTTTGTCTGTTCCTTTAATTCTATCAATGGATTTTCAATCTCTTGTTCTTTTATGTATTGATATAAATCGTAAGTGGAGAATTGTAATAGTTCGATGGCTTGTCTTAACTGAAATGTCATAACTAAGCCGAGTTCCTGTCTTTGGTTAAGAATCAAATCCATTAACTAACCTCCTTCAGTAATTACGAAAGCGTTTTCATTATTATACAATATATTCTCAGAATTTTCGACAAAAATAATGAATATTAAGAATGTTCTAACATGAGTGTAGAAAAGAAAAGAGCAAAAACAATGGAATGCGTTTGCTCTAGTATGCTTAAAATTCTCTTTGTATCCAAATGAGGTATTTTAAAATTTTCTTTTGTTAACAAGCATCATTGCTTTTTGCGTGTTTGCAAAATGCCATTTTGTAATGGATTTTAGAAATGCTTCTCCATTTTTTATATAAATTTTTGCTGCTATTTCATCCACTTTTGCGCTAGCGCCTTTAGGGATAGTTGTTCCGGCTATTTCGGTAAGACGATCCATCTCCTTCAAAAAAGCATATCTTGCAATAATGGATGCTGCTGCAACAGAAACATGAAGTTGTTCAGCTTTTGTAGCGAAGAGTACATTTTCACGTATAATTTCTTTTTCCATCTTAATATGATTATAGTAGATTCCACGTTCAGCAAATTGATCGATTAATATAAAAGATGGCTTTTCAGGATTTATTTTGTTTATTACATGCTTGAGTGCTTGGTTATGCATGAGTGCTTTTATTTTCCCTTGGGACCAACCTCGGCTCTGTATATCATTATATTTTTCATTTTTTAATACTAGAACACTGTGTGATAATGAAGCCATTAAATCAGGTGCCATTTTACGCATCACATCATCGGTAAGCATTTTTGAATCTTTGACTCCTAGCTCGTTAACTAACTCTATTTGGTCTTCGCGTACAAAACATGCAGCAACTGTTATAGGACCAAAATAATCACCCGTTCCAGTTTCATCTGATCCGATGACAGATAGAGAAGAGAAATTAGGTGGTAATGTATCGCCTTTAGTAGAAACGGTAACTTTTTCAGGAGACATTCCCCATAAAGAAGCTTCCCGAGATGCTCCGTTTCCTTGAAACATGACTTTGCCAGATTTATAGACTGTTATAGCTGTATCGGCTAGCTTTGCCGCAAAAACGACACCTGGAGCAGATCTTTCAATTTTATAATTCATATAATGAAGTTTCACTTTTTTAATCTCATCGGGTGATAATACTAGCACTACATTGGACATTCGATTGTTCCTTTCTTCACATCAGAATCTATTTCGTGTTATTATAATTAATAGGATTTTCTGGGGGAGGGTATGTCTTTGTCAGAACAACAAAAAACAAGAATTTCTGTTGATATATATGGACAGAATTATACAATGGTAGGTACAGAAACTTCTGGACATATGCGTCTTGTAGCCTCCATGGTAGATGATAAAATGAGAGAAATTCATTCTCATAATAGTCAACTAGATATTGCTAAACTTGGGGTGTTAACAGCCGTTAATGCAGTAAACGATTACATAAAAGTAAAAGAACAATTAGAGCTTCTGGAAGAAGAAGTGAAAAAGTTAAAGGACTGAAAAAATGTTAGATATTCTGATTTTAATATTACTAGTAGCTGGTTTAATTACTGGCGCAAAACGAGGGTTAATTGTTCAGCTTATTCATATGACTGGATTTATCATCGCTTTAATCGTTGCCTATACTTATTATAAACCACTTGCGGATAAATTTGTTTTATGGATTCCTTTTCCAGCAGTAACTGCGGGATCTAAGCTTACAATTGCTGTAGAAAGTTTAGATTTGGATCAAACATTTTATCGTATTATTGCATTTGCACTTATTTTTGTTGTTGTAAAGTTTGCATTACAGTTATTAGCTTCGATGTTTGATTTTTTAAAGTATTTGCCTATACTTGGTTTTATAAGCAATATTGTGGGTGCAGTTTTAGGATTTATAGAGTTTTATTTTATATTATTTGTTTTACTTTATGTTTTTGCGTTACTACCGATAGATTTTATTCAAAATTTAATTTCCAAATCTATTTTGACATCTTGGATGTTGGATCATACTCCTTTACTATCGGAAACAGTAAAAAAATGGTGGTATATTTATATCGAAAAATAACTTCTCTCAGTAGAGGGAAGTTTTTTTTGAATATCTAAACTTAGCACATAGCTACTCAAGGCACTGACCAAGTGCTTGGCTCTATGGACAGAAAGGGGTTTTTGTTTTGGATAAAAAGACAATCATTAAAACTTTAGAAAAGATTGCATTATATATGGAGTTGCAGGGTGAGAATCCTTTTAAAGTTTCTGCATTTCGGAAAGCTGCCCAAGTAATAGAATTAGATTCAAGAAGTCTTTCAGAAATGGATAATATTTTATCACTTAAAGGGATCGGTGCTGCGACAGGAGCTGTTATTGAAGATTTGATGAATAAAGGAGAATCCTCTTTCCTAATTGAACTACAAAATTCAGTGCCAAGTGGATTACTTCCTATGTTAAAAATACCTGGGCTTGGCGGTAAGAAAATTGCAAAGCTTTATAAAGAATTACAAATAGATTCAATTGAAGCATTGAAAGAAGCATGTGAATCACATAAGGTTCAAAAACTTCCTGGCTTTGCCGCGAAGACAGAAGTGAAAATACTAGCTGAATTAGAAAACTTTCAAGTGAAACCTGAAAGAAGTGCAGTTTGGCTATTAGAGCCAATTGTTGAAATAATTAATGAGAAGCTTTCACATATTACCGCGATTGAAAAATTTTCTGTTGCGGGTTCTTATAGACGGGTAAAGGAAGCAAGTAAGGACATTGACTTTATCATTGCAACAGAGTACCCAATCGAAGTTAGAGAAGAAATTTTGAAAGTTCTCCCGGTTTTAAAAGTTATTGCTGCTGGCGACACAAAAGTTTCTATTACACTTGACGTAGAGAATGAGGTAGACGTTGACTTTCGTTTAGTAAACATTGATCAATTTGCCTCCGCTCTCAACCATTTTACAGGTTTAAAAGATCATAATATTAAAATGAGGCAAATTGCAAAGGACCAAGGGAAAAAAATAAGTGAATACGGTGTGGAGTTAGAAGACGGGACAGTTCAGCATTTTAAAACTGAGGAGGAATTCTATGCATTTTTCGATTTGCCATTTATTCCCCCAACTGTTCGAGAGGATGGCTCAGAATTTACAAAACTAGATCAGCTATCACGACTTGTAAAGTTAGAGGATATAAAGGCAGACCTTCATATGCATACTACTTGGTCTGATGGAGCTTATTCCATAGAGGAAATGGTGGAAGCTTGTCGAACTAAAGGATATTCGCATTTAGTCATTACGGATCATTCCGATTATTTAAAAGTAGCAAATGGACTAACAAAAGAGCGTTTGTTGCATCAAATAGAAACAATTCACGAGATAAACGAAAAGTATACAGACATCGAAATATTTACTGGAACAGAAATGGATATTCTACCTGATGGCTCGCTAGACTTTGATGAGGATGTATTAAAACAATTGGATTTTGTTATTGCTTCGATCCATTCAAGTTTTAGTCAGCCAGAGGAGAAAATAATGGAGCGTTTGTTTAACGCTATTAAAAATCCTTTTGTTCACATGATTGCCCACCCTACCGGAAGAATAATTGAAACTCGGAATGGGTACAATCCCGATGTCCCGACTTTAATCGAGTGGGCAAAGGAATATGGAAAGATACTTGAGCTCAATGCTAGCCCTTATCGGTTAGATTTAAAAACAGAATATTTAAGGATCGCAAAAGAATTAGGTGTTCCGATTGCCATAAATACGGATGCTCATCATATAATCCAACTTAAATACATGGATCTTGGAGTACGTTATGCACAAAAAGCTTGGTTATCCAAAGATGAAATTGTGAATACATGGTCATTGGATATGTTTAAGCAATTTATAACGAAATAAATAGGAGGTGCCTTAGTGATAACTGAAAGAGCACTGAAAACATTAGAATATTATAAAATTAGAGAAGAAGTTTCGAAATACTGTACGTCTTCTATAGGAAAAAGTCATATAGAGGCGCTTGTTCCTTCTGTGGACTATGCAAAAGTAACTAAGCTTTTGGAAGAAATGGATGAAGGCTTAACTGTACTACGACTACGAGGTAATGTTCCAATGGGGGGAATCACAGATATACGTCCCCATGCTAAACGAGCGCAAATAGGTGGAATGTTAAGTCCAATGGAGCTTATGGAAACAGCAAGCACCATACGTGCAAGTAAAATTTTACGTCAATTTTTAGAAAATGTGTCGGAAACTGAAGATGTGGAGATAGCTCACCTTCTAGAAAAAAAGGAAGCCATTCCTATTCTAACTGCATTAGAACACGAAATAAATGATTGCATCGATGAAAATGGTACCGTTTTAGATAGCGCTAGTAGTACACTAAGATCTATTCGTCAGCAACTACGTATTTACGTAGGACGCGTACGTGAAAAATTAGAGAGCTATACTAGAGGTGCAAATGCATCTAAAATGTTGTCTGATTCAATTATTACGATTCGTAATGACCGCTATGTTATACCTGTGAAATCAGAATATAGAAGCCATTATGGAGGAATTATTCATGATCAATCTTCTTCGGGGCAAACGCTTTTTATTGAACCATCTGCAGTTGTTCAATTGAATAATGATATTCGGGGTTTGAAAGTAAAAGAACAAGAAGAAATTGAACGAATCTTAATCAAGCTAACAGCAGAAGTTGAAGTAGTAGGTCACGAAATTTTTCAATTAGTTAATATACTAGGCGAAATTGACGCTATTCTAGCCAAAGCAAAATATGGACAAGCGGAGAAATGTACGATGCCGCTTATTAATAATGAAGGATATATTAGGTTAGTAAAAGCACGACATCCACTTATTCCTGTAGACTCCGCTGTTACAAATACAATTGAATTTGGAAGAGATATTACGGCTATTGTTATTACAGGTCCTAATACAGGGGGGAAGACCGTTACACTAAAAACAGTAGGTTTATGTACTTTGATGGCACAAAGTGGAATACCAATCCCTGCTTTAGACGGTTCTGAAGTAGCTTTGTTTGAATCGGTATTTGCAGACATCGGGGACGAGCAATCTATTGAACAAAGTTTAAGTACATTCTCCTCACACATGGTCAATATCGTAGATATCCTAAAGAAATATGATGAAAAGTCTTTAATATTATTTGATGAGCTTGGTGCAGGTACTGATCCTCAAGAAGGAGCTGCCCTTGCAATATCTATTTTGGATGCGGTCCATGGAACAGGAGCACGCGTTATGGCGACTACTCACTATCCTGAACTAAAAGCATATGGCTATAATCGTCCTGGGGTGGCAAATGCAAGTGTGGAGTTTGATATTGAAACACTAAGTCCGACTTATAAACTGTTAATCGGAGTTCCTGGTCGCAGTAATGCATTTGAAATTTCGGAACGTTTAGGGCTTCCAACTCATATTATTTCCCAGGCTCAATCCTTTACTGGTACGGACCGTGGGGAAGTAAATTCCATGATTGCATCTCTTGAAGAAAGTAGAAGGCAAGCAGAAAAAGATGCGGAAGAAACAGAAGAACAGTTAGTAGAAGCACGTCAAGTAAAAGAAGAGTTAGAACAAAAACTATCAGAACTTGATAAGAAGAAAGAGCAATTAGAGCAAAAAGCAAAGGAAAAAGCAAAGAAAATAGTGGAAGACGCAAGACGTGAAGCGGATGAAATTATTAGTGAGTTACGAAAGATGCAAGCAAATACGCATAAGCTCGTAAAAGAACATGAATTAATTGACGCAAAAAAACGTTTGGAAGAGGCATTACCGAACAATCCGGTTCTTAAAAAACAAAAGAAATTAAACGAACAACTGAAAGAATTAAAAGCAGGTGACGAAGTAAAGGTACTTAGTTTTGGTCAAAAAGGTACATTGCTTGAAAAGCTATCCAACACTGAGTGGTCAGTACAAATAGGTATGCTGAAAATGAAGCTTGATGAAGCAGATTTGGAATATATAAAACCTGAAAAACAAAAACAAACAGTATCAGTTAATGCGGTTAGAGGAAGAGACTCACATGTGAAACTCGAGCTAGATCTTCGAGGAGAAAGATACGAAGATGCAATTATCCGTACAGAAAAATATTTAGATGACGCAATACTTGCCAACTATCCACGTGTTTCCATTATTCATGGGAAAGGCACTGGTGTATTAAGGCAAGCTATTCAACAATATTTGAAAAACCACACTCGAGTGAAAAGTTATCGATATGGAGAAGCGGGAGAAGGCGGACATGGAGTTACAGTAGTTGAATTAAAGTAAAATATTAAATTTTGAAACCTTTTATTTTGTTGAACGTAGAGTAAGAAAAGTTTAAAGGGGTTATTTAAATGATACTATTAAGTTTTTGGTCGAACCCACTTGTAGAGTCTGCTGGCTATTTTAGCGTAGTCATATTGTGCTTAGTCGTTTCCATGGTAATATTTGAAATCGTAACAAAGTATAAAAATTGGGCAGAAATCAGAAACGGGAATATAGCTGTTGCAATGGCAACAGGAGGGAAAATATTTGGTGTATGTAATATTTTCCGTTACTCAATTGAACAACATAATTCACTTTTTGAAATGATTGGATGGGGAGGGTTTGGCTTTTTCCTGCTCATCATTGCATATTGGTTATTTGAATTTTTAACACCCTCTTTTAATGTGGACAAAGAAATTGAACAGGACAACCGTTCTGTTGGTTTTATTTCTCTCATAATTTCCGTAGGTTTGTCATTTGTTATTGGTGCAAGTATTTCTTAGGAGAGATTAAAATGGAAAAATTATCGAAAGTGTTAATAGCAGTAGGCATATGTTTTGTTATAGTCGGAATAGTATATGTAGTAATCAATTAAGAATGAGCAGCCAACTCATTCATTTTTTTACAAGGAATTGAATTGTCATTCATTTTTCATTATAATCAAAAATAGGAATATTCACGCTATTATAAAACAAAGGGGGTTTTTATAATGACAGAAAGAAGATGGTTATCAAATTATCCACCTGAAATACCGCATACGCTTGATTATGAAGCTATTCCAGTTCAAGAATATCTAACTAGATCGTATAAAAAGTTCCCATCAAATGTTGCTATTCATTTCATGGGAAAGGATATTACGTACAAAGAACTCTATGAATCTTCTTTAAAGTTCGCGAATTATCTGCAAACTTTAGGAATTCAAAAAGGTGATCGAGTAGCTATTATGTTGCCAAACTGTCCACAAGGGGTTATTGGATACTATGGCGCACTTTATGCAGGGGCAATTGTTGTTCAGACAAACCCATTGTATACTGAAAGAGAAATATCCTACCAAATGAAAGATTCGGGTGCAAAAGTTATATTAGCAATGGACATTTTATTCCCTCGAATCTCAAAAATTTTAAAAGAGACAGAGCTTGAAAATATTATTATTACAGGTATTAAAGATTACTTGCCTTTCCCTAAAAATGTAGTGTATCCATTTATTCAAAAGAAGCAATATGGATTTAGTGTAAAAGTAGAGCATCGTGGTATGAATCATCTATTCCCTGAAATTATGAAAGTCGCAAAAGCGGAACCTATTAAACTAGAGTTTGATTTTGAAGAAGATATCGCTCTTTTACAATACACTGGGGGTACAACCGGATTTCCTAAAGGAGTTATGTTGACACATAAAAATTTAGTATCGAATACTGCTATGTGTACCGCTTGGAATTATAAATGTGTTGAAGGAGAAGAAAGTATCTTAGGAGTCCTTCCATTCTTTCATGTATATGGCCTGACTACTGTATTGATTTTCTCCGTAATGTTAGGGAATAGAATGATATTATTACCTAAGTTTGATGTGGAGACTACACTTAAAACGATAGATAAGCAAAAACCAACTATATTTCCCGGTGCTCCAACAATTTATATCGGTCTTTTAAATCATCCTGATATTCAAAAATATGACTTATCCTCGATCGTTGCTTGTTTAAGCGGTTCAGCTGCTTTACCAGCTGAAGTTCAAGAGAAGTTTGAAAAAGTTACTGGTGGTCGATTAGTGGAGGGTTATGGTTTAACAGAGACTTCCCCTGTTACCCATGCTAATTTAATATATAGTGACGAACGTGTAAAAGGATCAGTAGGTATTCCATGGCCAGACACGGATGCTGCTATTTTTAATGTTGACTCGACGATTCCGCTACCTCCTGGTGAAATAGGTGAAATAGCTGTTAAAGGACCTCAAGTAATGAAGGGCTATTGGAAACGTCCAGAGGAGACAGCTATGTCGATGCGTGATGGATGGTTTTTAACAGGTGATTTAGGGTATATGGATGAAAACGGTTTCTTTTACGTTGTTGATCGTAAAAAAGACATGATAATAGCAGGAGGGTACAATATTTATCCTCGTGACGTTGAAGAAATATTATATGAACACCCTGAAGTCCAAGAGTGTGTTGTAGCAGGTGTACCCGACCCTTATCGTGGGGAAACGGTTAAGGCGTTTATCGTTTTAAAAGAAGGTGCAAGAGTTACAGAGGAAGATTTAAATCAGTTCTGTCGTGAAAATCTAGCAGCTTTTAAAGTTCCTAGAATCTATGAATTTAGAAAAGAACTACCAAAAACAGCTGTCGGAAAGATATTACGAAGAAAGTTAATTGAAGAAGAAAAAGAAAAATTAACACAAGCACTCGAGGCATAATTCAAGATTGACATTCAGAAAAATTAAATATAATATAAAAATATGAATGAATCATCATTCATATTTTTATTTTGGTGGTGAATTCATTGAAGAAAGACAAGCCTAAGTATAAACAAATTATCGATGCGGCAATTATTGTTATTGCAGAAAATGGCTATCATCAATCACAAGTTTCAAAAATAGCTAAACAAGCAGGTGTAGCCGACGGTACGATCTATTTATACTTTAAAAACAAGGAAGACATTTTAATCTCAGTTTTCGAAGAGAAGATGGAGATGTTCGCAGATAATTTAAAAGTTATTTTAGAAGAAAATACGACATCCTCCGAGAAATTATTTAAAATGATCGAAAATCATTTTAATGTATTAGCAGAAGATCATCATTTAGCAACAGTGACTCAATTAGAGTTAAGACAATCTAATTTAGCGCTAAGACTAAGAATCAATGAGATACTGAAAAACTATCTAGTTTTATTGGATACTATATTAAAAGAAGGAATTGAAAATGGTGAATTTGATCCAACGATCGATATTCGCTTAGCAAGACAGATGGTTTTTGGTACAATTGATGAGACGACTACTACTTGGGTAATGAATGAATACAAGTATGATTTAATTGCCTTAACAGAAAAAGTACATCGTCTATTATTTAAGGGGTTAAAAGCATAACAAAGGGGAAGTGAACAGATGGAATTTTTGTCATGGACTATTGAGGGTGGAGTAGCAACAGCTACGATCAACCGTCCGCCAGCAAATGCGTTGGCAAGAGGGGTTATATTAGAAATAAATGAATTACTGGATGCAGTAGAACACGATGAATCTGTCCGAGTTATATTGTTAAGGGGAGAAGGAAGATTCTTTTCAGCAGGAGCTGATATTAAAGAGTTTACTTCCATTTCTTCAGGAGCAGAATTTTCTGAATTGGCAGCAAGTGGTCAATCTATCTTTGAAAGACTAGAAACATTCTCCAAACCAGTCATTGCTGCAATTCATGGAGCTGCACTCGGTGGTGGTCTTGAACTAGCAATGAGCTGTCATATAAGACTAGTTGCAGAGAATGCTAAGCTAGGGCTACCTGAGTTACAACTAGGATTAATACCTGGTTTTGCAGGAACGCAACGTCTACCTCGTTATGTTGGTTTTGCGAAAGCGGCAGAGATGTTATTAACGAGTGATCCAATAAGTGGCAAAGATGCTGCGCAATTTGGACTTGCAAATCATGCATATCCGGAAGAAGAGCTATTTAATAGAGCACAAGAACTTGCAAGTAAAATTGCAACTAAAAGTCCTATTGCTGTTAAAGCAGCACTTGAAATGCTTCAATTTGTCAAACCGGCGTCATACCATGAAGGCGTGAAAGCGGAAGCAAGTGCATTTGGAACCGTTTTTGTTTCGGAAGATGCAAAAGAAGGTATTACTGCATTTTTAGAAAAAAGAAATCCTGTATTTAAAGGGAAGTAAAAATAATAATAAGATGCAATAGGAGGAATTCTACATGAATATTTATGTTTTAGTAAAACGTACATTTGATACAGAAGAAAAGATTGTTGTAAACGGTGGCAAAATTCAAGAAGACGGAGCAGAATTCATCATTAATCCATACGATGAATATGCAATTGAAGAAGCTATTCAAGTTCGTGATGCACATGGTGGAGAAGTAACTGTCTTAACGATGGGCGGAGAAGACGCTGAGAAACAACTTCGTACAGCACTAGCGATGGGAGCAGATAAGGCGGTTCTAATCAATACAGAGGATGATGTAGAAGAATTGGATCAATTTACATCGGCTTATATTATTTCTGAATACTTAAAAGATAAAAATCCAGACTTAATCTTAGCAGGTAACGTTGCGATTGACGGTGGTTCTGGTCAAGTTGGTCCGCGTGTTGCAGAATTACTAGGCATCAATTATGTTACAACTATTACTAATTTAGAAATTGATGGAACTACAGTGACTATCAAACGTGACGTAGAAGGAGATACAGAAGTTTTGGAAACTTCTTTACCACTATTAGTAACAGCTCAACAGGGACTAAACGAACCACGTTACCCATCATTGCCTGGAATTATGAAAGCAAAGAAAAAACCTCTAGAAGAATTAGAGTTGGATGACTTAGATATTGATGAAGACGATGTAGAAGCAAAAACAGAAACAATTGAAATTTATTTACCTCCTAAAAAGGAAGCCGGAAAAATATTGGAAGGCGATTTAGCTGACCAAGTAAAAGAGTTAGTTCATTTACTTCATTCAGAAGCAAAAGTGATTTAATCATTTTCTTTAGAAGCTTCACATTTAAGTAGAGAACTGATTATGAACGAATTTATATTTAAAATAGGAGGAAATAAACATGTCTAAAAAAGTATTAGTATTAGGAGAAGCACGTGAAGGTGCTTTACGTAATGTATCATACGAAGCAATTGCCGCTGCAAAACAAATTTCAAGTGGCGGAGAAGTAGTTAGTGTTCTCTTAGGAGATTCAGTGAAGGATTTTGCTGGTGAATTAGGAAAATTTGGAGCAGACCGCGTTATCACTGTAGAACATCCTCATTTAAAACAATATACTTCTGATGGCTACGGGCAAGCATTACTTGCTGTAATTGACCAAGAGCAACCAGAAGCTATTGTTTTTGGACATACTGCATTAGGTAAAGATCTATCACCGAAAATTGCTAGTAAATTACAAGTTGGCTTAGTATCGGATGTTACATCAATTGAGGGTGAAGGTGATTCAGCAGTATTTGTTCGCCCAATTTATTCTGGTAAAGCATTTGAAAAGGTTAAAGTAAAAGAAGGAATTGAATTTATTACGATCCGTCCAAATAATATTGCACCACTTTCAAAAGATGATAGTAAATCAGTAGATGTTTCTTCGTTATCTGTTGATATTACGAATCTACGAACTATTATTAAAGAAGTAGTTCGTAAATCTACTGAAGGTGTTGACTTATCAGAGGCAAAAGTGGTTGTTGCTGGTGGACGTGGTGTGAAGAGTGAAGAAGGTTTCGCGCCTTTAAAAGAGCTTGCAGACGTTTTAGGTGGGGCAGTTGGAGCATCTCGTGGAGCTTGTGACGCGGACTATTGTGACTATTCACTGCAAATTGGTCAAACAGGAAAAGTTGTTACCCCAGACCTTTATATAGCAGCAGGTATTTCAGGAGCTATCCAACATTTAGCAGGTATGTCTAACTCGAAAATTATTGTTGCGATCAATAAAGATCCAGAAGCGAATATTTTCAAAGTAGCTGACTATGGTATTGTAGGAGATTTATTTGAAGTAATTCCAATGCTTACAGAGGAATTTAAAAAGTTAAAAGTAAACGCTTAAAAAATTGCTCGGCTCTCTTTGGAGCCGAGCTTTTGCTTGTAGGAGAGTAAGGGAGTAAGATGACACCCCTGGGGTTGTCCAATAAATAAGAAAATCGTTGAAATGGCTCCCTTTCCGCAGGGGTTACCTCTACCTCCTCGCTACGTTCCAGGGTCTTCGATTAACGCTCTTACCGCAGGGAGTATCGCCTTTTTCAACGATTTTCTATATGTTGTTTGGAGGCACCTCGATCTCCCGCTAAAAGCGACTGGTAAGCTTCGAAAATCAAATGCTTCAACAGGTGTAAGCTAATATGTAGAAGTAGCAATATGAGTCTGCTATAATCTATCTATAGTTAACCAAAGGAGGAATTTTTTTATGGCAATAGTTCACGGAACAGATCAAACCTTCTCTCAAGAAGTGGAAAAAGGATTAGTATTAGTAGATTTTTGGGCAACATGGTGTGGCCCTTGTAAAATGATTGCTCCTGTTTTAGAAGAAATGGATGCTGAAATGAGCGATAAAGTAAAAATTGTAAAAGTAGATGTAGATGAAAACCAAGCAACTGCAAGTCAATTTGGCATCATGTCTATCCCAACTTTAGTATTATTTAAAGATGGGCAACCAGTAGACAAAGCAGTTGGTTTCCAACCAAAAGAAGCATTAGTTCAATTTGTAGAAAAAAACGCATAATATTAAACCGGGTGTCCTGAATGGTGCCCGGTTTTTTTAAACAGGTGATAATATGAATGATTTGATTCAGCAGAAGTGTGCAATTTTACCAGATCAACCTGGTTGTTATTTAATGAAGGATCGACAAGGTACTATTATTTATGTCGGTAAAGCTAAGATACTAAAAAATCGTGTGCGTTCTTATTTTACTGGATCTCACGATGGAAAAACCCAAAGACTTGTTCAAGAAATAGTTGACTTCGAATATATCGTTACATCGTCTGAATTAGAAGCATTAATACTCGAGCTTCATCTTATTAAAAAACATGACCCAAAGTATAATATCATGCTAAAGGACGATAAGACGTACCCATACATTAAAATTACAGCTGAAAAGAACCCTAAACTTATTATTACAAGACAGGTTAAAAAAGATAAAGGGAAATATTTTGGCCCCTATCCTAATTCTCACGCCGCTCATGAAACAAAAAAGCTATTGGACAGATTATATCCATTACGTAAATGTCAGAAAATGCCTAATCGTGTTTGCCTATATTATCACATGGGACAATGTCTAGCACCATGCGTGAAAAAAATAGAGGAATCCACTTATAACGAAATAATTCAAGAGATATCTAGCTTCTTAAATGGCGGACATACAACTGTGAAGAATAATCTGACGGAAAAAATGAATGCTGCTGCCGAAAGTTTAGAATTTGAGCGTGCTAAGGAATATCGAGATCAAATATCTCATATTGAACAAGTGATGGAAAAACAAAAAATGACAATGAATGACTTTACTAGTCGAGATGTATTTGGGTATTCCGTTGACAAAGGATGGATGTGTGTCCAAGTATTCTTTGTTCGACAAGGGAAGTTAATCGAAAGGGATGTTTCTTTATTTCCTATTTATCGTGATCCCGAGGAAGAGTTTCTAACATTTTTAGGTCAGTTTTATGCAAAACCAGAACATATCAAGCCAAGAGAAATTTTTGTGCCAAATAGTACAGATTTGCATTTAGCAACTGAATTACTAGAAATGAAAGTCATAATACCTCAAAAAGGAACCAAAAAGAATTTAGTAGATCTCGCAGAGAAAAATGCAGTGTTGGCTTTGAATGAGAAATTTCATCTTATTGAGAGACAAGAAGAACGTACTATTGGTGCTGTAGAAGAATTAGGCGACTTAATGGGTATCGCAATTCCAAGTCGAATTGAAGCTTTTGATAATTCGCATATACATGGAACGGATGCAGTATCAGCAATGGTTGTTTTTGTAGATGGTAGAGCATATAAAAAAGATTATCGAAAATATAAAACAAGAACAGCTGCCAAACATGATGATTATGGAGCGATGCGTGAAGTAGTAAGAAGAAGATACACGAGAGTTTTAAAAGAAAACTTGCCTTTGCCTGATTTAATCATTATTGATGGTGGAAAAGGTCAAATAGAGGCTGCACGAGAGGTTATCGAAGATGAATTAGGATTAGATATTCCCATTGCAGGTCTTGCGAAAGATGGAAAACATCAAACTTCCCAGTTGTTATTTGGAGATCCAATGGAAATTATAGCGATGAAACGAACAAGTGAAGCGTTTTACCTATTACAGCGAATACAAGATGAAGTACATCGTTTTGCAATTACATTTCATCGACAACAGCGTGGAAAACATACAATTGCTTCTTCATTAGATGGTATCGAAGGAATTGGGCCAAAGAGAAAGACCTTATTATTAAAGCATTTTGGTTCCATTAAGAAAATGCAAGCGGCTAGTAAAGAAGAATTCATGGAGGCAGGGCTTCCTGAAAAGTTAGCAGATATAATGATAGCTCATTTTCAGAAAAAGTTATTGTCTTCTGAATAGTCTTATGTTATGGTTGAAACAATTTAATATTCACTTTAAGTGAAGATAGAGGTGCGAATTGACAAGAGTACTCAGCAGAAGGATGAAAAGATCCTGTGATGGTTGAGGAAAGGGTCGTTCGCCGAAACATAGAAAAGCTTTTCCTTTTCTTATGTTGGTTCTGCATTTAATAAATGTAGAATTGTCAGAATGCAATATTCTGGAGGGCTATCTCACATGGACAATTCTTTTGACCGTGTATGGGACAAAGCTTTTCACAATATGTGAGAAGCTTTTTTTATTCAGTTATCGTCCCAACTCCAGCGCCTTATTATGATGCAAACATAGGCGGTTGCATTGATAGATAATGAAATAAGGGAGAAGATGTTCATGAGTAAAATCGTAATGAAATTTGGTGGTACTTCCGTTGCCACTACAGAAAAAATTGCTAACGTTGCTAGAAGAATTCAAATGGAGAAAGAAAAAGGTAATGAGGTTGTAGTAGTTGTCTCAGCTATGGGAAAATCTACAGATGAACTAGTGGATTTGGCGAACGAGTTATCGGATGCACCATCAAAAAGGGAAATGGATATGCTTCTATCAACAGGAGAACAGATCACCATGTCTCTATTGGCCATCAAATTAAGTACTTTAGGAATAGATGCAATTTCTTTAACTGGATGGCAAGCAGGATTACAGACAGATGATGTACATAGAAATGCCAAAATCCTTACGCTCGAACCTTCCAAAATTTTGGACAAACTTTCGGAAGATAAGGTAGTGATTGTTGCAGGTTTTCAAGGTATTTCCACACAGGGAGACATTACAACACTTGGTAGAGGTGGATCAGATACCTCCGCAGTGGCAATTGCAGCTTCTATCGGGGCAGAAATTTGTGATATCTACACAGATGTAGATGGAATATATACTTCAGATCCCCGATATATCAAAAATGCCCGGAAACTGGAGCAACTTGAATATGATGAAATGTTAGAACTTGCCAACTTAGGTGCAGGTGTATTACATCCAAGAGCAGTTGAATTTGCAAAAAACTACAAGATACCATTACGTGTACGCCCAAGTTTTAGTGAGGAAGAGGGTACAATTTTAAAGGAGGAAGTCGATGTGGAAAATAATTTAGTTGTTCGAGGAGTTGCTTTTGAATCCGATATAGTCCGTTTAACAATCGAATATGAAGTACCGTTTAATGGGTCATTAGCTTCTATATTTACGACACTTGCAGCAAATCATATAGATGTTGATATAATCGTGCAGTCGATAGTGGACGGTGTAAAACCAGCAGTTTCATTTTCTATCAAAAAAGATTCATTAGCGGAAGCGATTACGGTGTTGGAATCCAATAAACAAAATCTTGGCTTTACATTTGCTGACTTTGAAGTAGGTCTGGCAAAAGTCTCGATCGTTGGCTCGGGTATGGTTTCTAATCCCGGTGTTGCTGCCCAAATGTTCGATCGTCTTCGAAAAGAAAATATTCCTGTGAAGATGGTAAGCACATCAGAAATAAAAATATCTGTCGTCGTACCTCAAACGGATATGATTTCAGCGGCTAATGCCTTACACAATGAATTTGGTTTAGAGATTGCATAACAAACAAAAAAGCAATGTACGGTTTTTTTGTACATTGCTTTTTTGCATCATTATAAAATAGTAGTTTTTAAGTCCCATTTAACTTGAAAAGTGACGATTCCATTTTTCTTTTGCTGTTCGTCATAGCATTCTGTTAAATAACCACCAATTTTCTGCTGTTGTTCAGCTAAAAAACCAGCTTCTAATCGATGACTTCTGCCTTTCCCGCTTTGTGGCAAATTTAAGGTTTGTAAAGTATAAAAAGCGGAATCTTTTGTCGTTTTTTCTAAAACTAAAATTCCCCAACCTGCTTCTTGAAAGAAAGAGGAGGCCTCTTCCATCGAATATAGGGGAAATTTGCGGGCTAGGTCTTTCCCTGCCCAATATAGAATATCTTTTTCATGTTTTCCGAGAATAGAAGCAAGAACGTGATCGCGTATTAATTCATATCCAAAGGAAGTTACATGTGAATGTTCCTTTTCATCCAAGTAGCAACCCTTCTTTCTAAGCTAAATTCTAATAATCTAGTTTATTTTATCATAAAAAAATTTCACTTGGTAAGGGTATATAGTATGTGAAAAAATAGTCTAATCATTATAGGGAAATGAATCATTTTACATTTTGAATAGTGGGAAAGAAATCTTGACGCTCTAGAGTGTTGAGAGTACAATGGATATGTCATAAATTCGAAACATGATGATGTGAGTACGGAATGAATCCTATTGTTCTATTACAATAGTAATCATTGCGTCAATTGTAAATCTGAGGGGGGTAACTGTTTTGTCGAAAGATCGCGAATTTTACTGGCGCCGACTACATTCACTATTAGGAATTATTCCTGTTGGATTGTTTTTGACGCAACATTTGATCATTAACCATTTTGCTACTAAAGGACCAGAAGCATTTAATGGGGCAACACACTTTATGGAGAGTCTTCCATTCTTATTATTCTTGGAAGTCTTTGTAATTTACTTACCGTTGATGTTCCATGCATTTTACGGGGTTTATATTGCATTTACTGCAAAAAATAATCCGAAAAACTTTGGAACACTTCGTAATTATTTGTTCATTTTACAACGTTTCACTGGAATCTTTCTTGTTGTATTCATCGCTTGGCATGTATTTGAAACAAGATTCCAAGCAGCTATTGGAGCGAAAGAAGTTAATTTTAACATGATGGTTGAAATTTTATCAAACCCATGGATGTTAGGCTTCTATATAGTAGGTGTAATTTCTGCTACCTTCCACTTAGCAAATGGTATTTGGTCATTCCTTGTAAGCTGGGGAATTACTCAATCTGCAAAATCACAACAAATTGTTACTTATGTAACATTAATAATCTTCCTAGCGTTATCTGTAGTTGGTGTACAAGCTCTTCTTGCGTTCGTATAAGATCCTTCTACACGTTCAACTACTATTAAAATGAGGAGTGAGATTGACATGGCAAAAAGTAAACTTATTGTTGTCGGTGGTGGATTAGCCGGATTAATGGCAACAATGAAAGCGGCCGAAGATGGTACGCATGTAGATCTATTTTCATTAGTTCCTGTAAAACGCTCACACTCTGTTTGTGCACAAGGCGGTATTAACGGGGCTGTAAATACAAAAGGTGAAGGAGATTCACCAACAGTACATTTAGATGACACTGTTTATGGCGGAGACTTCTTAGCAAACCAAGGTCCAGTAAAAGCAATGACTGATGCTGCACCTGGAATTATAAATTTATTTGATCGTATGGGTGTAATGTTTAACCGTACACCTGAAGGATTATTAGACTTCCGTCGTTTTGGTGGTACATTGATGCACCGTACAGCGTTTGCTGGTGCAACGACTGGTCAACAACTTCTATATGCTTTGGACGAGCAAGTACGTCGTTTCGAGGTAGACGGTCTTGTTACAAAATTCGAAGGATGGGAATTCCTTGGAATAATTAAAGATAGCGAAGGTGTTTGTCGCGGTATTAAAGCACAAAACCTTAAAACTATGGAAATTCGTGCTTTCCGTGGAGATGCTGTTATCATGGCTACTGGTGGCCCTGGTATTATCTTTGGTAAAACGACTAACTCTATTATTAACACTGGTTCTGCAGCTTCTATCGTTTATCAACAAGGTGCATATTATTCAAACGGGGAATTTATACAAATTCATCCTACTGCAATACCTGGTGATGATAAACTACGATTAATGTCAGAATCTGCACGTGGTGAAGGTGGACGTATTTGGACTTACAAAGACGGTAAACCTTGGTACTTCCTTGAAGAGAAATATCCTGCCTACGGAAATCTAGTTCCACGTGATATTGCAACACGTGAAATTTTCGACGTATGTGTTAACCAAAAACTAGGTATTAATGGCGAAAACATGGTTTACTTAGATCTTTCACATAAAGATCCTCATGAACTAGATGTTAAACTTGGTGGTATCATTGAAATTTACGAAAAATTCACTGGTGATGATCCTCGTAAAGTTCCAATGAAAATCTTCCCAGCTGTTCATTACTCTATGGGCGGACTTTGGGTTGATGAAGATCAAATGACTAATATTCCTGGTTTATTTGCTGCAGGTGAATGTGATTATTCACAACATGGTGCTAACCGTTTAGGAGCTAACTCATTACTTTCTGCTGTATTTGGTGGAAGTGTAGCTGGTCCTAATGCAGTTAAATATATGAGAAATCTTGATTCTCATGCAGAAGATATGGACTCTACTATTTTCGATGCAGAGGTTCAACTTGAGCAAGAGAAATGGGATAAAACGTTAGCGATGAAAGGTACTGAAAATGCTTACTTACTTCATAAAGAGTTAGGTGAGTGGATGACTGATAATGTAACGGTTGTACGTTACAATGACAAACTTGAAGCTACCGATAAAAAAATCCAAGAATTACTAGAGCGCTACGAGAATATCAATATGGATGATACGCAAAAATGGTCAAACCAAGGCGCTTCATTTACTCGTCAATTAAAAAATATGCTATACTTAGCACGCGTTATTACGATAGGTGCACTAAAACGTAATGAAAGTCGTGGAGCACATTACAAACCAGATTTCCCAGAACGTAATGATGAGGAATTCTTGAAAACAACAATGGCTAAGTTTGATCCAGCTACTGGTGCTCCTGTTATTTATTATGAAGAAGTAGATGTATCACTTGTTCCACCTCGTAAACGTGATTATTCTTCTACGAAAGGAGAAAAATAAAAATGGTTACAGCGACAGAAACAAAAAAAGTTGCTTTTGAGATTCTCCGCCAAGATACTCCTGAATCTACACCGTATTGGGAAAAGTTCGAAGTGAACTATCGTCCTAATATGAACGTTATCTCTGCCTTAATGGAAATTCGTCAAAATCCAGTCAATGCTGATGGAAAAGCGACGTCTCCAGTAACATGGGATATGAACTGTCTAGAGGAAGTATGCGGAGCTTGTTCAATGGTTATAAATGATAAGCCACGTCAATCATGTTCAGCACTTGTTGATCAATTGACTCAACCTATTCGTTTGGCACCAATGAAAACTTTCCCAGTAGTTCGTGACCTTCAAGTTGATAGAACTCGTATGTTTGATTCTTTGAAAAAAGTAAAAGCATGGGTTCCAATTGATGGATCATACGAACTTGGAGAAGGTCCTCGTATGCCTGAACGTAAGCGTCAGTGGGCGTATGAATTATCTAAATGTATGACTTGTGGTGTTTGTTTGGAAGCTTGTCCTAATGTTAATAGCGGTTCTAACTTTATTGGACCAGCACCACTTTCACAAGTACGTTTATTTAACGCTCACCCAACAGGTTCTATGAACAAAGATGAAAGATTAAACGCTATAATGGGAGACGGAGGCCTTGCAAACTGTGGTAACGCACAAAACTGTGTAGTTGCATGTCCAAAAGGTATTCCGTTAACAACATCCATTGCAGCTTTAAACCGTGATACAACTGTTCAAATGTTCAAAAACTTCTTCGGAAGCGATCACATGGTCGATTAATAGTAGAAATCGTTTTCTAAGAGCACTATAAAGTAAAATCTGTGTAGAATTTAGTATTCTATGCAGATTTTTTATTTTTTTGCTATAATAAATGAATTAATATTCAGTTATTAGGAGGATGGTTTTCATGAGAGCTAGTTACATAGAAGATATAAAAAGTTGGGAGCAGGAATTTACTTTTTATTCAGAAGTAAGTGTTCGTTTTTCAGAAACAGATATGTTCGGACATTTAAATAATACGGTGACTTTTGCGTATTTTGAGTATGCACGTATTGAGTTTCTAAAACATATAAAGTTAATGAATGATTGGCTAAACCCTACTAATGAAACCATCCCAGTTGTTGCTGATTTGCAATGCGATTACTTGAGACAAGTGTTTTTCGATGAAAAGCTTCGAATTTATGTAAAAATCAATTCTGTAGGTTCTTCATCCATAGATATCCATTACATGGCTAAAAATGTGAAGCAGGAAATCGTCTTCACTGGAAGAGGTACGATGGTGCAAATTGATAAAAAAACAGGAAAAGGATCAAAATGGTCCGAAGAAAAATTAAAAGTTTTTAATAAGTAGGCATCACTAGCCGTCACCTACTTTCCCCATGCTACATACGTTAGTAGAAGAGTGGATAGGGGGGCTATGGCATTGTATGATAGTAATCAGCATCGATCAATACTGACGAGCAGGGAACGTCAAATATTTCAGTTATTAGTAGAGGATTATTCTACAAAAGAAATATCTGTACAGTTATCTATAAGTGAAAAAACAGTAAGAAATCATATTTCCAATACGATACAAAAATTAGGAGTATCGGGTAGGTCACAAGCGATTGTCGAATTATTACGATTAGGTGAACTATCGTTGAATTAATTAGAATCCTTGCCATTTTCCTCAGAACACGTCACAATAATAAATAGAACGTAATGTTTTGAGGAGTGAAGGATTAAATGGCAGATGAAACAAAAAATGCACACCATGATCATCAAGAGGTTGCTTTTTTAGAAAAAGAACTTAGACATATATCGGGCATCATCAAGCAAAAAGGGCGTCAAATTTTAAATGCCTATACAATAACTCCCCCACAGTTTGTGGCACTTCAATGGCTCTTGGAGCAAGGAGATATGACAATTGGCGATTTATCAAATAAAATGTATTTAGCTTTTAGTACAACGACCGATTTAATCGACCGGATGGAAAGAAGCGAACTTGTTCAAAGAATTAGAGATGATCAAGATCGTCGTGTAGTGCGAATACATTTATTAAAAGAAGGCGAACGTATCATTGAAGAAGTAATAGCTAAAAGACAAAATTATTTAGAAGACATACTAAAACAATTTAACAAAGACGAAGTAGCAAATCTATCTACATTATTGGAAAAATTACATCAAGAGATGAAAAAGAACTGAGGAATTAAAAGTGAAAGCCCCGATTGGCGTTATAGACTCTGGAGTTGGCGGTTTAACAGTCGCAAAAGAAATTATGCGACTTTTGCCGAATGAAGAAATTATTTATATTGGTGATACTGCAAGATGTCCATATGGACCGCGTTCAAGCGGAGAAGTACGTAAGTTTACATGGCAATTAGCAACTGCCTTGTCTAAAATGAACATTAAAATGCTGGTCATTGCTTGTAATACAGCAACGGCTGTTGCACTTGATTCTTTAAGCAAAAAAATGCCCTTTCCAGTAATTGGTGTTATTTTTCCAGGCGCACGTGCGGCGATGAAAGCTACAAAAAAAAATGAAATTGTAGTCTTAGGTACAAGCGGTACAATAAAAAGTGGGGCTTATGAAGAGGCTATAACTGCTCTGAATACATCGAGCAAAGTTATACCGCTTGCATGCCCTACTTTCGTGCCTCTTGTGGAAAGCAATGAGTATGAAGGGGAATTTGCCCGTAATATGGTATTTAACACGTTATTACCATTGCAAAATGAACAATTTGATACGGTCATCCTTGGATGTACGCATTACCCTTTATTACAAAAATACATAGAGGAAGCTGTTGGCCCTCAGGTAAAGGTGCTTTCCTCGGCAGAGGAAACAGCCCAGGAAGTATTAGAGTACTTGGATTATCATCAAATGCATAATCCACTTTCGGATTACAAACAGCCAATATTCTATACAACTGGCTCTATTCCAATCTTTAAGACAATTGTCGAGAAGTGGTTAGTACTGCAAAATGCGGATGTAAGAACAATTTCATTTACATGACCCTGTTAACTTGAGAATCCTCGAATAGCGGGGTCTTATTTTGCTTGATGGGTAATAAAAAAGGAGAAGTATATGACAACAAGAACTGATGGTAGAAATGTAGATCAACTAAGGGATATACAAATAGAAACAAATTATTTAATTCATCCAGAAGGCTCCGTATTAATAACAGTTGGACGAACAAAGGTCATTTGTAACGCAACGATTGAAGATAGAGTGCCACCTTTTTTAAGAGGACAAGGTAAGGGCTGGATTACTGCAGAATATTCTATGCTTCCACGAGCTACGCAATCTCGTACACAACGAGAAGCATCAAAAGGTAAAGTAACAGGTCGTACTATGGAAATACAACGTCTAATAGGACGAGCGTTGCGTTCGGTAGTCGACCTAGAAAGCATTGGTGAAAAAACCATTTGGATCGATTGTGATGTTATCCAAGCGGATGGGGGAACCAGAACAGCTAGTATAACAGGAGCATTTGTTGCTTTAACGATTGCACTTGGTAAATTGTATGAAGAAAAGAACTTGCCAGTATTTCCTGTGCGTCATTATTTAGCAGCGACAAGTGTTGGAATTATTGATAATGTTGGTGTTGTATTAGATTTAAACTACGAGGAAGATTCTTCAGCAGCGGTGGATATGAACATTGTTCAAACAAGTAGTGGAGAGTATGTGGAACTACAAGGCACTGGGGAAGAAGCAACTTTTTCGAAAAAAGAGTTATTGGTACTGCTTGAGTTTGGAGAGATTGGTATTCAACAACTAATGAGTGTTCAACGAAACGCACTTGGAGAGTTGGCCAATAAAATCGGTGATAAAGGTCAGGTGTTAGAATGATAAAAATTATTATTGCAACAAAAAACAAAGGAAAAGCAAAAGATTTTGAAGCACTATTTGGACCACTTGGCTATGAAGTCTTAACTTTGCATGATGTTGCAGAAGATATGGATGTAGAAGAAACTGGCACTACATTTGAAGAAAATGCATTGTTAAAGGCGACAGCCCTAGCAGAGCGTTTACAAACGATGGTCATAGCAGATGATAGCGGATTAGAAATTGATGCGTTAGACGGACGTCCAGGCATCTATTCTGCACGATACGCAGGAGAAGAAAAAAGTGATGAAGCAAATATTGTTAAAGTGTTAAAAGAGCTTGAAAATGTGGCTGATTCAAACCGCACAGCAAGATTTGTTTGTGCTATTGCAGTTGCTTCTCCTTCAATTGAACCAATAACAGTAAGAGGGACTTGTGAAGGGGTTATTGCAAGAGAAAAAAGAGGAAGCAATGGGTTTGGATATGATCCAATTTTTTATGTTCCATCTGAAAATAGGATGATGGCTGAATTATCTGGAGAAGAAAAAGGTGCAATTTCTCATAGAGGTAATGCAATTAAAAAATTGTCGGTCAAGCTACCTGAGTTATTGAAGGGCGAATAGGTAGTAGAATGAAGTTATTAATTATCAGTGATACTCATCAGGATACAAAAACAATGGAAGAAGTTATCCAACATCACCATGAAGTTGATACGATCATCCATTGTGGAGATAGTGAACTGGACTTTTCATACTTTGCAGATAAACCAATTTATGTTGTTCGTGGGAACTGTGATTTTGATTTACAATTTCCGGAGGAACAGGTGTTTAAAGTGGGAGATGAAATTGTGTATGTTACTCATGGGCATAAGCATAGAGTGAAATCAACGCTTATGCCACTGAGTTATCGTGCACAAGAATTAAATGCGTCCATTGTGTGCTTTGGTCATTCTCATTTGATTGGTGCAGAAATAAACAATGGCATTCTTTTTGTGAATCCCGGCAGCTTACATAAGCCACGTGGCCGTAAAGAAAAAAGCTATGCTATTGTTGAAAAGCACAAAGATGGGTGGAATGTATTTTTCTATTCCTCCGAGCATATTATTATTGAAAATATAATTTTAAAGTTTTAGTGAAATAGCGTTGACTTAATTCAAAATAGATTATATAATAAATCTTGTCTTTCCTATCTGTGTGGTGGGGGAGTTCTTGTCTCAGTAGCTCAGCTGGATAGAGCAACGCCCTTCTAAGGCGTCGGTCGGGAGTTCGAATCTCTCCTGGGACGTAAACATTAATAATCCAAACCATGATATATCAATGTTTAGACGAATAGGGGTAAACGGTCAGGATTCGAACCTAACTTAAATATCCCTACTAAATATTGAAACGAAACTACCTTCTAATCAAATTTGATTAGGAGGTTTTTTTTGTGTCTAATATATTCAATGGAATATGAATTCTATGTAATCTCTATTTTATTTTCGATAACTTTACTTATAATACTTTGTTTTATTGTCAAAACTATGCAATACCTACTAATGATAGAAGGTTTTATAGTGAAAGGAATCAGTGTCGGACAAATTAATATATTACACGTCATTTTTCTTTCGATGACTGTTATTGGGTTAAAAAATCATGTGACGATCCTTCCGCCAATTTGCAAGTTGTAGGGAGAGATGGCTGGATTAAAGGTCAATTTAAAACCTCAAGTGGAGAACTATATGATTGTAATATTAGATGATATTAAAGTAAAAGTAGATCCAATAGTCAATAATGATGTAGTGAAATTTGATATCAATGTAAGTGTGAATGCAGATGTTAGTGTCTTTCAAGGAAATATAACATCTGAAGAAATTCGAAAGGGTGTTATTAAGCAAGTGAAAAAAGAGATAAACGAAACATATAAAGAAGGCATAAAAAATGATATTGATATTTACCGACTGTCTGAACAGGTTTACAGAAAAAACGTAAAGACTTGGAAAAAACAACAAACAGATGGAAAGATAAAGCTCAACGGGGACTCCATACGAAATCTTAATGTTAGCGTAATCAAGGTCTATTCAGGTAGAAATTCATTTAAAGAAACAATTCAATAATTATCAAAATTTATTCTTGACATTATATAGAAAATCTCAGATAATATATATTGTCTTCCTACTATTTGGATAGGCAGGTAATATTGTCTCAGTAGCTCAGCTGGATAGAGCAACGCCCTTCTAAGGCGTCGGTCGGGAGTTCGAATCTCTCCTGGGACATTTTCTGTGTGTTTTACCTAATAACATGAAAAAGCGTTTAAGATGTTGTTGTTTCAACATTTTAAACGCTTTTTCTTTTTTGTAGTTTTTTAACTGTGTAATCCGTTGATTTCGCCTTCCATTTTCGCCTAAGCAAAAAAATGTATATAGAATATTTATACATAATCGGGATTGGGGGAGCTTGATTGGATACAATCACAAATTATGTGGATCTATGTAGAAAAATCGATACTATTGAAAAGCATTTACTACAAATTGATGAGGATTTAGAGGTTTGGAGAGAAGAAAATAAGCTGTTATTCACAGTGATGAACAGCGAGGAAATTTTCCATACTACACAAGTAAGAAACATTCAGAACTTACGAAACAAAAAAAGTAGGCTACAAAAGATGCATGATTTTTATTTAGAATTAAAGAGTGAGAAAGAAAGCAAAACAAGTATGCTGAAGGGGTTAAATTATCAAATTTCTCGAATGAAATACAAAGAGAATAAATCGTATAAACAAATTGCGGACGAATTAAATTGGCATATACAATATTAAGGACGAACGAGCATCTCATAGAGGTGCTTTTTTATATTCTTATAATTTTATGATATTTATTAGGCGTTCTACTTTCTTCTAATCATTCATATATTTTCAATAAAATGTACAGAATATTTTGTCTTTTTATTATTTTCTTTTATAATTAATTTAAAGCAATAGCAATATTTTCTTTCTATCCTATTTAGTTTACTAACATAAATTATTTCTATTTTAATAAGAGAGAGGTGTAAATATTTTGAAGGCGATATATACAAATGGTACTTTCTATACAATGAATCCTCTTAAACCTACTGTTCAGGCTATTGTTGTTGATAATGAAAGAATTTTAGATATGGGAGCGCATGAAGATATGATTCTTCAATGGGGGAGAAAAGGAACCCCCATTATTAACATGGAAGAAAAAACTATAATACCAGGTTTGATTGACAGTCATCTACATATTTCAAGTGTAGGGATTAATTCTTTAGAGCTTAATCTTATTGGCATAAAATCGAAAGATGAGCTACTAGCTGCGATTAAGAAAAAAGCAAGCACATTATTGCCAGGAGAATGGATTTTAGGTCGTGGGTGGGATGAAAATATTTTTCCTGATAAACGAATTCCTTCCATACAAGAACTGGACTATGTTGCTCCTTACTTTCCGCTTTTTTTACCTCGAATATGTGGACACGCATTTTTAGTAAACAGTCGTGCCCTTTCACTCTGTGGATATCATGCCGATATGTTCATTCCGTACGGTGGCACTATCGTAACAGATCCTACTAGCCATAAACCTACTGGCTTATTGCTTGAAACTGCTTCAACCCTCATTACAAAACATATACCCCAAAAAAGTTTTTCACAGTTAAAAGATGCTTTAAAAAATGCACTACAAGATGCAGTTAGCCTTGGATTAACAAGCATACACACAAATGACCCTAATTATTTAGGAGGTGCAAGTCAAACCTACAAACTATTCAATGAGCTTGTAAATAAAGAAGGCATCAGTCCAAGAAGTAATCTTTTAATGGACTATGATTATTTAGAAGAATTAAAAGCATCCAGTATGTTTACAGGTTATGGAAATAATAAAGTGATGATCGGAGCAATCAAGCTTTTTGCAGATGGCGCATTAGGAGGCAGAACCGCTCTACTTTCTCAGCCTTATGAAGATGATGGAAATAACCTTGGAAATGCGATGTATGATAATGATGAACTTTTTCAAATTATTAAAGATATCCGAGAAAATAATATGCCTGTTGCCATACACGCTATTGGTGACTTAGCTTTAAAAAATGTTTTAGATAGTTTAGATTTATTCGAACCAACTAGATTTAGAGATAGACTCATTCATGTATCTATTTTAAATGAAGTATTGATGGAAAGACTAAAAGGTTCACATCGAATTTCGGATGTACAACCAAAGTTTGTAACAAGTGATTACCCATGGATTATAGATAGATTAGGTGAATACAGAGCTAAGTTTGCTTATCCATTTAAAACACTTTTACAAAACGGGGTATTGTGTGCAGGTGGTTCAGATGCACCAATCGAACCGTTAAATCCATTGTTAGGAATTCATGCAGCTGTGACACGCAAGAAAAGAGAAGAGACTCACGATGGATATAATGTACAAGAGAAATTGTCCATGTATGAAGCGATTCAACTTTTTACTCTAGGAGGTGCTTATGCAACAAACGAGGAATATGAGAAGGGAACACTTGAAAGAGGAAAACTATGTGATATGACGGTACTCTCACAAGACCCATTTCGTATGAAAAGTGCTGATGAGTTGTTGACTACAAAAGTAGAAATGACAGTAATCGGCGGAGAAATTAAATACCGAAATAACGAACTAATTAACTAAGAAAGTAACTAAAACTAAAAAATAAGGGAGGAAATTGAATATGGATGCTGTACTTGAAACAATTGTTGGATGGCTATGGGGATTACCACTAATTTTCACTGTTTTATTTGTCGGGTTATATTTCACCATTGGGAGCAAGCTATTCCAGTTCGGGTATTTACCTCATATCTTTAAATCTACCTTTGGTAAAGTATTTTCAAAGCGAGACAAGTCGAAAGATTTGAAAGGAATATTAACTCCATTTCAAGCCGTAAGTACAGCAATTGGCGGAAGTGTAGGCGTTGGAAATATCGGGGGAGTTGCTACAGCCATCGCAATTGGTGGTCCTGGAGCGGTTTTTTGGATGTGGATCACAGCACTTCTTGGTATGATAACGAAAACCGTAGAAGTAACATTATCTGTTTACTATCGCAACACAGATGAAAAAGGAAATCCGTATGGCGGTCCAACCTATTACATGGAAAAAGGGCTTGGTGAAGAAAAGAAATTTAAATATTGGAAAGTGCCCGCCATTCTCTTTGGTTTTGGAATCTTTACAACGTTTTTTATTACGCTTCAAAATTATACGATTTCTGAAGCATTGAGCTCGTCGTTTAATATTGGTATGATTCCCGCTTCTCTTATCTATTTAACAATTATTTATATCATCATTTACGGTGGCATCAAGCGTATTGGTGAAATTGCCTCTTTACTTGTGCCTTTCATGTGTTTGTTTTATGTTATTGCGGGTCTATTTATTATTTTCAAAAATTACTCCGAAATTATCCCTGTCTTTGGTTTAATATTTGACAGTGCATTTTCTGGAATGGCAGCTGTCGGCGGTTTTACTGGTGCTGCTATTGCTCAAGTAATCCGTATGGGTGTAGCGCGTGCCGTGTATAGTAATGAAGCTGGCTGGGGAACTTCTCCAATGATTCACTCTACAGCGAAAACGGATCATCCTATTAAACAAGGTATGTGGGGAGCAGTAGAAGTTTTTGTTGATACGATTATTGTTTGTTCGATTACAGCTTTTACAATCATCATTACGGGTGTTTGGTCGTCTGGCTTAGATGGTGCTGCATTAACATTGTCTGCTTTTGAAATTGGAATCGGTGAATTCGGTCGTTATATTATCACCATATCAATTTTCTTATTTGGGCTAACAACTTCTACCGGATGGTATACGTACTATGAAATCTTATTAAGACACGTGTTTAAAGACGAGAAAAAGATTACGCTAAAATATAAAATTCTAACCCTTTTCAAGTGGCTGTATCCAATTCCTGGATCATTGATGGTTATTTACGCTGTAATGTATAATCTCCCTGGAAAAGCAGTTTGGTATTTTGCAGACATAACAACTGCCATTCCGACATTTGTAAACTTAGTTGTTATATTAATACTTAGTAAAAAATTCTTTGAATTACTTCGAGATTATAAGGCTAGATATTTAAATATAGGAGTAGTTGACCCAAATTTTAGTGTCTTTTATGAAGATAAAATGAAGAAAGGGAATAGGTAGAGAATATTTAAAACCGCAAAGAATAGTCTTTGCGGTTTTTTCATACTTACTTATTCATATCCGACAATCCAGGGCTATGCTCATTTTGCATATCTGGCATTAGTGGCACTGGGTATCCTTGAGGAGGATCTGTAACCGCAAGAGTTCCATCATTTCTACTTGGTGATTGTCCCTGAAATACTTCAGCTATTCTAGTCGGGTCCAGTCTAAAATTAAATTGGGAATTATGGAATCCCATATCAACATACTTTTTACATTCTGGATACTTGTTAATATCGTAATTAGGAATTGGGAAAATTTTTCCCCAATCTACCCCTAGTGTTTCTAAAGCCTTTGCGAAAGCATTTTGATGTGCATTATCACGTACGATTAAAAAAGCGAGCGTTTCCCGGAAGGTTTTGTTCGAACTCATTTCGTAAATTCGAGTCTTTTGTAATACTCCTGTTGATTCTAGTACAACGTTGTTTAATAAATCCGCAATTAGATTGCCGTGTGCATACACCCAAGAACCGTTCCATGGATTTCCGGCTGCATCTACTGGTAGAGAAGCTTGTGCTCCAACGATAAAATGATGCGGGTTTGCATGTCTTACAGCATCATCTAGTGGGGCATTATCCATTCCAGCGTTTCCTGGAATTGCAGATTCACCTGAGTCATTTAATAACTGATTTATTGTATTTTGTACAAGTTCTACATGGGCGATTTCTTCCAAGAAAACACCTCGAAGCAAGTCGCGAAATTGCGTTTCTTTTCCTCTAAAATTGGAGCTTTGGAAAAAGTATTGCATCATCGTTCTCATTTCACCATAATGTCCACCAAGTATTTCTTGTAAAACTCTTGCTGCTTGTGGATCAGGTTTGTCTGGTGTAATTATATTAATTAGTTCTTCTTTGTAATAATACATTCTTTATTTACCCTCGTTTCAAAATTTAATCGATTCATCATAAAGTGGGTTTAAATGAGTTCAATTATTCACGCTAAAGTTTTTGCTTTTGTTGTTCTCTTTCTTGTTGCAGGCTTTTTCTTTTTCGTTTTATCAAGGGAAGCTTGTAGAGCGGACATTAAATCTGTCACATTGGAAGGGGCAACAGGTTGTTTTTCATCTGTTGCTGTCACTATTTGATTGCCTGTTTTCTTTTCTTCAATTAACTCCATTAGAGCGGTACGATAGTCATCTGTGTACTTTTCAGGATCGAACGCGGTTGTTAACTGATCGACCAATAATAGAGCCGTCTCGAGTTCTCGTTGCACAACTTCTTGTTCGCTAGGGATATTTGGAACGTCTTGAGTGCTTCTAACTTCATCTGGAAAATGAATAGTTTCCATCATTAATGTCTCTTTATACACTCGGACTACCGCTAACTGCTCCTTGGATCTAATAATGATTTTGGCTATGCCAATTTTTCCTGACTCAAGTAAAGCCTTTCTTAAAAGGGAGTAGGCTTTTCCTCCTCCGCTATCTGGAGCCATGAAATAACTACGTTCAAAGTAAATAGGATCTATTTCCTCCAATTTTACGAAGTCGATTATTTCTACTGCCTTATCCTCATTTTCTTTTCTTAATTTCTCCAGTTCTTCCTCATCCAAAATAACAAATTTATTCTTGGAGTACTCATATGCTTTTACGATATCTTCACTTTTTACTTCTTGTTTACACCCTTCACAAACTTTTTGATAACTGATAGGTGTATGGCATTCCTTATGAAGTTGTCTTAATTTAATATCTTTATTTTCCGTTGCAGTGTGAAGCTTAATCGGAATATTAACTAAGCCAAAGCTAATACTTCCTTTCCAAACTGTATGCATGTGCATTCACCACTTTTTCTTTTTCTTCTTACTATGCAATCTTTTGACCATTTTTATGTATTAGGATGGCTAATTGTTCAAAAGCTAGGTAAAAAGAAAATGCGGGTGAAAATGTTGAAACCTATGCTTTTAACAGATGCAACGGAAATTCCAGTAGGAAAAGACTGGTTATATGAACCAAAATATGATGGTTTTCGGTGCATTTTAGAATGGGAAAGTGAACCAATACTAAAAAGTAGAAATGGGAAAATACTTAACCTGATGTTTCCGGAGATTATTAATTATTGTCATGAAATTTATGAACAAATTCAGTCTTACTTGCCTTTAACACTCGATGGCGAGTTGGTTCATTTAACGAATAATTTTAATAGTAACTTTTCTGTTGTCCAATTGAGAGGAAGAATGCGTAACGAAGATGTCATTCAAAACCATGTACAACGGTTCCCATGTCATTATGTTGCTTTTGATCTTCTTGTTAATAAAGGAGAAGGTCAATTCGATCTTTCTCTTACAAAGCGAAAACAGCAATTGCAAAAACTATTTCAGAAGCTAAATCTTCCTCTTTCCATAAATTATGAAAATGTACAGCGACTGCAAGCAATTGAAGTTTACAAGGATGATAAAACCTTATGGAATCAAATTGTAGTGAATAATGGAGAAGGGATAATCGCAAAGAGAAAAAATAGTATATGGATTAGTGAGAGGCGCACCGGTAACTGGTTGAAAATAAAAAACTGGAAATTTGTTAGTGTGATTCTAACCAAATTTGATAAAAGTAATAATTTTTTTCATGGTGCTATTTACTTGAATGAGGAACTTGTAGAAATAGTTACGTTTCTTCATGGACTAAAGGAAGAAGAGTTAAAAACATTGGCAACACTATTTCAATCCAATGGAAAGAAGGTAAATAAAAACATTTGGGAAATAGAACCTTCGATATGCGTGGATATCGCATGTATAGATTTTGATGGAAAAAGTTTAAGAGAACCAAGATTCCATCGATTTAGCTTTGAAAAGGAGCCACATGAATGTCAGTGGCAACAAATGCAAAGACAACTATTCCCTTTGCCAGAAAAGGTTACAATCACTCACCCAGATAAACCGATTTGGCCAGCTAATGGTCTTCAAAAAGATGATTATTTATTTTATTTACAAAATATTTCCTCTTTTATTCTTCCTTTTTTAAGTGACCGCCAGCTTACGGTTATTCGATATCCGCATGGAGTTCCTGGAGAAAGTTTTTATCAAAAAAATTTCCCTGATACTGTTCCAGATTTCATTAAAACAGAACAGATGGAGGATAACCGTTACGTGATGTGCAATGATTTGGAATCATTGCTTTGGCTTGGAAATCAGCTGGCATTAGAATTTCATATACCTTTTCAGCCTATCTACACAACTAAACCGACTGAAATAGTTTTTGACCTTGATCCTCCTTCTGTGCACGAGTTTTCCTTAGCGGTTGAAGCAGCATTAAGAATGAAAGCTATATTCGATCATTTTGAACTTCCATCTTTTGTTAAAACTTCTGGTGGTAAGGGGTTACAGGTTTATATTCCATTGCCTTTGAATAAGTATTCTTATGATGATACCCGCGTGTTTACAAAGTTTGTTTGCGATTTTTTATGTGAGCAGGAACCAAAATGGTTTACCACCGAGCGCCTAAAAAAAAATCGTAATAACAAATTATATTTGGATTATGTTCAACATCACGAAGGAAAAACGATTATCGCTCCATATTCTACTAGAGGAAACGAACATGGTTTTGTTGCCACTCCATTAATTTGGGAAGAAGTATGTGACTCTTTAAAGCCAGACTTATTTTCTATTCATTCTGTTTTGGAACGTATAAAAAAAATTGGCAATCCATTTCGTGACTTTCGTCAAGGAGTCGAGGAGCAAAAACTTGAAAATGTACTACAGCAGTTAAAAGGGGATTAAAATTACTCATAATTACCATTGATTAAAAACGTATGTTCTGTATATAATAAGAACAAACGTTCTTAAGGAGAGGTTAATGTGAAGGATGAAATTTCGAAGTATATGCGTTATGGACAATTACTGGATGTAATGTATCTATCGAGAAGTGGTGAGGTGACGAAAAGGCGAATAAAGGTTTTGAAGTTACAAGGAGAATCATTTCAAGTGTATTGTTTCACTCGAAACGCAAAACGAACTTTTCTTATTGGCAACGTTCTCGCATGCATCCCTGTCATTAACAGAGAGAAGGATGTTATCTAATGTCTTCCTTTGATGATTTTATACATGAAAAACTGGACTTATCAAAAGTGCAGGATAGAGGTTCTAAAAAGTGGGTGGCGATGATGTTACCTGAACATCTCAAGCTTATTAGACAATATAATGATGACTCAAAAAAAATACCTAAACCTGAATTGAATGAGTGGGATCTTGAGGCCATACAAGAATCAATCGAACTAGCGATGAAAAGGAACGTAGAAGTAAAAATTAAACTATGGAAAGATGGTGGATTTACTATATATGTTGGAAAGTTGATATGGGTGGACTTAAATCGACGATTAATTGAAATGGAAGATACCTTCAAATCATTCTCTTTAAGATTGGATGAAATAGTTGATATCACCTTATTAGAATAGAAAGAAGGTTCTTGTCGTGGATCAAGAGAAAAAAGAGGTAGAAATAAATGAATTAATAGAAGAATTGATGAATCAATACCCACATCAAAATATAATGGATGCCCTCGATTATTTAGCCTCCTCTTCTCTAATCGAGGGAAAGAAAGAATCTAAGCACAAATACACTACATAAGGTCATTTAAGTAGGAATCACCTTTTCATATTACTTTTTTCTCATTATGAAAAACTATTAAAATTTGTGTTTAACTCGACTAGAGGTGGGAATATAAATAGTGAGCTTGATTACCAAGCTTGAAAAAAATGAAGGAGGAATTACCATGGCAAACAACCAGAACAATCGCAACAGAAACAACAATGGAAGCATGAGTTTCGAAGAAGCGGGACGTAAAGGTGGAGAAGCTACCTCCCGAAATCACGATCGTGACTTTTACGAAGAAATCGGTCAAAAAGGCGGAGAAGCACGGCGTGGACAAAACAACGACAACGATAATGGCAAAATGAGCAGAGAAGAAGCTGGCCGTAAGGGCGGAGAAGCTCGTAGCAGACAACGTAATAACAATAATTAATTAAAAAATTGTCAATTAAAAATTACAATTGAATAGCTAAATAGAGTTATATTGTAACTCAAAGACAGCCATAGTTGAATTACAACTATGGTTGTCTTTTTTATGATTGAATAGTTTATTCAGGGAGATAGAAAGTACTCGCCGAATAGAAAGGGAGATAGCGACCGAAATTGCATCTTCGGGAGCTTGAAAGATTAGTAGGACAAAATTTATTCTCTAATTATCCATAATGCTTTCAACCAGTCTTCAAAAGTTGCAGAAGTGCGACGGACAGACAGAAGTAACAAGATTACCGAAAAAAGAGAGTAGAGGCGTGACACTAGTCACGCCTCTACTCTCTAGAAAAATCACACGGTTATGATGAACTCCCGTCCTGTCCACAAGCACTCCAGAAAATTTTTGGAAACAGGTATTGATAGGGATTTTCTACAGAAAAAAACTCAGTACATAAAGATTGAAATAAAATAAAAATTGTTATATATTATTTCCTGTTGGAAAAAACATGAAAACACAATGAATGTCATATTCTTATTGATATAAATTTATAATTTTGAACTATAAGGAGAAGAACAAAGAATAAATGAACGATAAATATACAGAGAAAAATCTTTGTGAATTGATAAGTGCAACGATGCAGTCAGTGGAAATGGATGTTCAATTAAGACAAGATAACTCTGGAGTTAATATGAGTTATAACTTTATCGGAGATTATGTAGGTTTTGATGCAAATCGTTTAATAGAAGCAAAAGAGGAAATGCAAACAACCATCTCCTTGGAGGTATATATAAAAACGATAACATTGCATGAGTTGGGTCATGCAATTGATCGGAAGGCTCTATTGGAAACGTTAGACCGAACGATAGAGATTTTTGACGCAAAAAGGAATAATTCTCTATATGAACTTTATAATCGTGTAGATTTACTTTCGATGGTAATAGAAGAACATGAAATGAATCTTATTTTTGAAGAAATAGCATGGGAAAATGCACAAAAACTTAACGAAAAGTTTCATATTGTCGAAGAGAAATGCTTCGAAGCTATTAAAAAGTATAGCTTAGAAACATATACTGACTTATATCATGAAGACTTGAATTTATATGAAAAACTAGTAAAAGAGCACACTGTACAAATTGCTTAATATAAAATGCCAACTGAACCTAGAATTCAGTTGGCATTTTTTCTATTTATAAAAATGTAACCATGCTTCATATATACCTCCGGCAAAATGCTCGGTAGCTCGGTAAAGATAAGGGTGGTTTTTCATTTGAACAAGTTCCAGTTGAGCATTTCCTACGATGACAGAAGGATGACCCAAGGCAAGCATGTCCATATCATTTCCCGAATCTCCAGCGATAAGAACTTTAACATCTTCATTTGCATAACTTTGAAGGATATAATTTAAAGCTTCTCCTTTACCACTATTCTCAGGAAGAATATCTACATCCCGATTGGAACTAAAAATAAGCTTATGCGGAATATTCTCTTCCACTAAAGCTTTTTCAAACTGTTTTACGACTTCCTCATTTTGATCGACGGTAAAAGAAATTCGTTTAGTACTTGGAAGAGTTTGTCTTTGAAGAGCAGGAAAGAAACTGGCAAGCTTGATGATACGTTCAGGGTTCCAATTAGTATGCATTTTTTTTGCCCAAGTAGTATCTTCAGTAAGTTTTTCTGAAGTATAGATTGCTGCACCGACATCTGTTATAAGAATGTCCGGCTTCGGTAAATTCTCAATTTCAATTAAAGAAGAAACTGATGCAAAATGTCTTCCTGTAATATAGACAAGTTCTACCTCTATATTAGAGTTTTCATAATGCTGCAATAATCTTTGAAGTGCTGATGGATCACCTACAAGTGTTCCATCAAGATCAGTTGCTAACATATATGGTTTTTTTCTCACCAATAACCACCTCGTAAAGTGAATCCATTTTTTGTGCCAAAGTGGTCCAATTGAATTCCTGATTTGCAAAAATGGCAGCGCTTCTACCAAGCTTGTTCGTGAAGTTTCTATTAAAGAGTACTGTACTCATTGCTTGAGCTAAATTATATTCATTACCTTTTTCAATATGCAATCCGGTAACTTTATTTTTAACAACATCTTTTAATCCCCCAACTTTGGAAGCGATAACAGGACAGCCGCAAGCTTGTGCTTCTGCAGCAACCATCCCAAAAGATTCATAGAAAGAAGGTACTACGACAGCAGTCGCATGATTAAAAATAGTAGCTAGTTGTTTTTGTGATTTCGCTCCTAGGAACTCGATTCTATGCTCAAGTCCTCTTATAGCAGCTCGGAGGTTTCTATCCTTTGGTAATTTGTTGTACGAATCCACACATTCTGCATCTCCACCTGCAATGAGAAGTTTCGTAGTAGGCTCAAGATCATTCTTCTCGACAAGAAGACGGAATGCATTTACAAGGGTATAGATTCCCTTTGTTTTTTGTAATCTTCCTGCAAATGCAAAGTAAGGGTTTTTGCCTTCTACACTAGTTTTTAGTGGACGGAAAGCTTGATCTACTCCGATAGGAATCACTTTAATTGGTGATGGATGATCAACAAAACGATGGATGAGATTTTTTTCGTTTTTTGTAGTGGCAACAATTGCGTCTACAGAGGTTAAAATCATTTTCTCTGTGCAGAGTCTGACAGGTTCTGAAATTCCAGTGGCTTCTTCTTTCGCAACACCAAGCGAATGATTTGTATGAACCCAAGGAATCATGTAATCAGCTTTTACATAAGAACCTAAAAGTCCAGAAAGCCAGTAATGGGAGTGAACTAAATCGTACGATGTAAGATCAATTGTTTCTTTCATTTCTTTATAAAAGACCGGGAGCAAATCATATAATTCACTTTTAGGAACGTAGGTTTTCTTACCCGCTCCTATTCTAATAACTCGACAAGAGTAACCAAAGCTTTCAATTTGTGGATCTAACGGGTTACACCAATGTGTAATCACATCCACTTTATTTCCTTCTTTTTCAAGGGATAAAGCAAGTTGCTTTACATAATTATTTTGACCGCCAGCTTGCTCACTACCTAAAGGAGCAAGGGGATCACCATGATCTGAAATAAATAATATATTTTTTTGCAAGTTTGTCTTCCCCTTTCTAGTTATTAGCCTATTAATCTATTTCCCTATAATCAGAATAATTAAACATCCCTAACGATAAAAAATACCCACCTTTTAGGAGGATATTTACCAATTGGTTTTAATTAAAAATAGGAAAATGGTCAAAAGTGAGATAGTATAGAAATATTAGCGATTGTAAAGGTAGGCGAGTGAGTTGAAAAAAAAACATTATAGCCTAAAAAACAATGAGAATATTATTTTTTTCCCAGGAATGATTGATAAACTAATTGAAGATGGTTTAGCATTTGCGGAAGAAAATAATTATATGAAAGCGACTGAATGTTTTGATGAAGCAAAAAAGTACGTTGAGTTAGATGACATGATTCTAAGCATATATATTCTCGCTTTACTAGAAACTAGAAGACAGCAAGAAGCGAAGGAAATATGTGAGGATTTGATGAAGAAAAGGTCACCTATGTTTGAGCAAATCGTTGAATTATATTTGACAATTTTACTTGATTTGAAGGAATATGGTGAAGTAGATAAAGTATTAAACAGATTACTTGTCGATAAAAGATTTCCAAATGATCGAAAACAAAATTTTCTACAATTAAAAGAGTTAAGTGGAAAACTTGCCAAGGAACAAGAAAGTCTACTAGACACGGATCAATCTTTCACACCCGACAATGAAAAGTTTAATATAAATGAATTTACAAAGTTAAGTGTTGAAGAACAAGAAAGATTGTTGCAAGAATCTTTTTTCCGAGATGTTACAGATGTTATTCCAAGTATTAGAGATATAGCAGAAAATAGTAGCATCTATCCAGCTATTAGGTCACTTGCGCTTTTAGTGCTTGGCGCAATTGGTGAGACAACCGAGGTAGAAATTGAAAAATTTGGATATAAAGCAAAGGTCAACCCTGTGAATCCACCTACACCAAATGCTGTAGACCGAATAGAATCTATAAATCAACAGGTACATGAATTTTTAGAAAAAGATCCGTCGAAATTCGAAATGACAATCGGATTAGTTCATAGTCATGCCTATGCGTTGTTCCCATTTGATTGGGTCGGATATAGTGATCAAGAAGTAGCAAAAGGATATGTGGACTTTGTAGAATCATTGTTTGGAAATGGAAACGGACAAAAAGATGAACTAAGTAATCTGATAAAACGATTAGAAGACTCAACGGTAATAGTTGAAGAGGAATAATGTTGAAAGTATATGCATCTATGCTATAATATACAAGTTGTCAATATAATTAGTGAAAACCTGTCCTGTTCTATTACAGGCTACTAAATTATGTAATTTATTTTTGGAGGTAGAATATATGTCAGTGAAATGGGAAAAACAAGAAGGAAACAATGGACTTTTAACAGTTGAGGTTCCTGCAGATGTAGTTGCAAAAGGATTAGATCAAGCATTTAAAAAAGTTGTAAAGCAAATTAACGTACCTGGTTTCCGTAAAGGAAAAATGCCACGTCAAATGTTTGAAAAAATGTATGGTGTGGAATCTTTATACCAAGATGCATTAGATTTTATTCTTCCACACGCTTATGGCGATGCAGTTGAAGAAGCGGGAATCACTCCTGTAGATCAACCAGAAATCGATATCGTAACAATGGAAAAAGGACAACCATTAGTATTTACAGCTAAAGTTGTTGTAAAACCAGAAGTTACACTTGGAGACTATAAAGGTTTAGAAGTTACTAAATTAGTTACGGAAGTAACAGATGCTGAAATCGAAGAACAATTGAAAAACCAACAAACTCGTTTAGCTGAACTTGTTGTAAAAGAAGATGCAATCGTTGAAGGTGATACTGCTGTTATCGACTTCGAAGGTTTCTCTGACGGTGTTGCTTTTGAAGGTGGAGCAGGAACAGATTATCCTTTAGAAATTGGTTCAAACTCTTTCATCCCAGGATTTGAAGAGCAATTGATCGGCTTGAAAACTGGCGAATCTAAAGATGTAGAAGTAACATTCCCTGAAGAATATCACGCAGCTGAATTAGCTGGTAAGCCAGCAGTATTCAAAGTTACTGTGAAAGAAGTTAAAGGAAAAGAACTTCCTGAACTTAATGATGATTTCGCTAAAGAAGTAGATGCTGAAGTAGAAAGTATCGATGCTTTACGTACAAAATTAAAAGAAGTAACTGCAGAAGAGAAAAAACAATTAGCTGAACAAAGTCTTCGTGATGATTTAGTGGAAGCTGCTGCTGCAAATGCTACAATCGACATTCCAGAAGCAATGGTTCAAACAGAAACAGACCGCATGCTACAAGAATTTGGCCAACGTTTACAACAACAAGGTATGAACTTAGACCTTTACTATCAATTCTCTGGTCAAGATGAAGATGCACTTCGTGGTCAAATGGCAGAAGATGCTAAAAAACGCGTTCAAGTTTCATTAACTTTAGAAGCGATTGCTGAAAAAGAAAATCTTCAAGTAACAGAAGAAGATATTAATGCAGAACTTGAAAAAATGGGTGCACAATTCAATATGTCTGCTGAAGATATTAAAAATGCACTTGGTGGTACTTCTGTTCTTGAGAATGATGTACGTTTCCAAAAAACAGTGGAATTCTTAGTAGAAAACGCTAAAATTTCATAATTTCACATAAAAGCGTTATAATAAATAGAACAAGGTACAGCGAAAATTGTCTGTGCCTTGTTTTATCCATACATAGATTTTCGGATAATTAAAAACATACTTAAACTTATTATTTGATTCCTTGTAAAGAATCTTGTAAGATAATTGCTTGAATAGGGGTGAATATTTTGTTCAAATTCAATGATGAAAAAGGGAACTTAAAATGTTCTTTTTGTGGCAAACCACAAGAACAAGTTCGTAAACTAGTTGCTGGACCTGGCGTATATATTTGTGATGAATGTATCGACTTATGTTCTGAAATTGTAGAAGAAGAGCTAGGTGTAGAAGAAGAAGTAGAATTTAAAGAAGTTCCTAAACCAAAAGAAATTTTGTCAATACTAGATGAGTATGTAATAGGTCAAGAACGAGCAAAAAAATCACTTGCGGTAGCTGTCTATAACCATTACAAACGAATCAATTCAAATAGCGTGATTGACGAGGTAGAATTATCTAAGTCAAATATAGTCTTAATAGGACCAACAGGTAGCGGTAAAACATTACTTGCTCAAACTCTTGCACGAATTCTAAATGTACCATTTGCTATTGCAGATGCTACATCCTTAACAGAAGCCGGTTATGTTGGAGAAGATGTTGAAAATATTCTTCTAAAGCTAATTCAGTCTGCGGACTATGATATTGAACGAGCAGAAAAAGGTATTATTTATATTGACGAAATAGATAAAGTAGCGCGTAAATCTGAAAATCCATCTATTACACGGGATGTTTCAGGTGAGGGTGTACAACAAGCACTTCTAAAAATATTAGAAGGAACTGTAGCAAGTGTTCCACCGCAAGGAGGACGCAAGCATCCACATCAAGAATTCATTCAAATCGATACAACGAATATTTTGTTTATCGTTGGTGGAGCATTTGATGGCATTGAACAAATTATTAAACGTCGTTTAGGTGAAAAAGTAATTGGTTTTGGTGCCGATCCAAATAAAGTTGAGCTAGATCAAGGAACTCCATTATCTCAATTAATACCTGAAGATTTATTGAAATTTGGTTTGATACCAGAGTTTATTGGTCGCTTACCTGTATTGGCAAGCTTAGAACAATTAGACGTGAACGCTCTAGTACAAATTTTAACAGAACCGAAAAATGCACTTGCGAAACAATATCAAAAGATGATTGAACTAGATAATGTAAAATTAACTTTTGAAGATGACGCACTAGTAGAAATAGCGAAGCAAGCTATTGAACGTAAAACAGGTGCACGTGGACTTCGTTCTATAATAGAAAACATTATGCTTGATGTAATGTTCGAGCTACCATCGAGAGAAGATATTGTAGAATGTGTGATCACAAAAGAAACAATTACAGAAAATGCATCTCCTAAGCTTTTATTGGCAGATGGTTCCGAAGTAGAAAAAGACAACGAAAAAACATCGGCTTAATTATGCCATTGAATAAGCTGGCTTCCAATATGCGCTTCCTAAGTGCAATCAAGGATGTCGGCTTTTTCTCCTTATGTAGGAAAAAATGGATTATTTATTTATGCTGACTAGTACATATAGAAAAGTTCTGCTGTTTAATTAGCGGAAAAACGGACAGAATTAGAAGGAGGTGACTTCCCAAAATGGCGAAAATAAATGATGGATATTATCCTGTATTACCACTTAGAGGTCTTTTAGTATTTCCAACAATGGTTTTGCATGTGGATGTTGGTCGAGAAAAATCAGTTGCTGCTTTAAATGAAGCGATGTTACGAGAAGAAAAAGTATTTCTTGTAGCGCAGAGAGATATGAATTTAGAACATCCTACTACAGAAGACTTATATGATGTCGGAATTTTAGCATATGTCAAGCAAATGGTGAAGCTACCAAATGGAACATATCGTGTGTTAGTCGAAGGACAACAAAGGGCTATTTGGGATGATTACAGAGAAAGAGATATGTATGATGAAGTTTCAGTGACCGCTTTTGTCGAGCCGACGGAAGCAGATTCGGAAGATGAAGCGCTTATGCGAACTTTAATACATAATTTTGAAAAGTATTCAAAGGCATCGAAAAGCATATCAGAAGAAACTTATAAATCGGTACTAGATATTAAAGAACCAGGTAGACTTGCTGACATGATTGCATCTCATTTACCATTAAAAATTTCAGGGAAACAAGAAATTTTAGAAATTATGGATGCAAAAGAGCGTTTAGAAACATTAATTAAGCGACTGTATAATGAACAGGAAATATTAAATTTAGAAAAGAAAATAAATACACGCGTAAAACACGCGATGGAAAGAACACAAAAAGAATTTTATCTTCGTGAGCAAATGAAGGCTATACAAACAGAGCTAGGAGATAAAGAAGGTAAAACTGGTGAAATTGCGGACTTGAAAAAACGAATTGAAAAAGCAGGTTTACCAGAAACTACGAAAAAGAATGTGTTAAAAGAATTAGATCGTTATGAGAAACTACCTACACAAGCTCCTGAGAGTGGAGTAATACGAAACTATATTGAATGGATGGTATCCATTCCTTGGTCAAAATCAACGGCAGATCAACTAGATATTAAACGTTCAGAGAAAATTCTAAATCGAGATCATGATGGCCTTGAGTCGGTGAAGGAAAGGGTGTTAGAATATTTAGCTGTTCGTCAGTTAACTAAATCTCTTCGTGGTCCAATCCTGTGTTTAGCTGGACCTCCAGGTGTCGGGAAAACTTCCTTGGCGAAATCTATTGCTGAATCATTAGGACGCAATTTTGTTCGAATTTCATTAGGAGGAGTTCGAGACGAATCTGAGATTCGAGGACATCGAAGAACATACGTAGGTTCCATGCCGGGTCGTATAATTCAAGCAATGAAAAAGGCAGGGACGATTAATCCACTTATTTTATTAGACGAAATTGATAAAATGTCGAATGATTTTAGAGGAGATCCTTCCGCAGCAATGTTAGAAGTGCTTGATCCTGAGCAGAACAATTCATTTAGCGATCATTATATTGAAGAGACGTATGATTTATCTAATGTGCTATTTATTGCTACTGCAAACGACTTAAGCACAATACCAGGTCCTCTACGTGATAGAATGGAGATTATTTCAATCGCTGGTTATACAGAAATTGAAAAACTATCTATTGCCAAAAATCATTTATTACCTAAACAAGCGAAGGAACATGGTCTAACGAAATCTCAGCTACAAGTAAAAGACGAAGCAATTGTGGACGTAATTCGTCATTACACTCGTGAGGCGGGAGTTAGAAGTCTAGAGCGTGTCCTAGCAAATATTTGTAGAAAAGCTGCTTTGCAAATTGTATCTGGCACAAAGAAACGTGTAACGATATCGTCGAGTAACTTGGAGGATACAATCGGAAAGAAAAAATTCCGTTATGGACAAGCAGAAACCGAAAACCAAATAGGTGTAGCGACGGGATTAGCTTATACGACTGTTGGTGGAGACACCTTGCAAATCGAAGTGTCTTTATCTCCTGGTAACGGTAAGTTACAATTAACAGGTAAGCTTGGCGATGTGATGAAAGAATCTGCTCAAACAGCATTATCTTTTGTCCGTTCAAAAGCTGAATCAATCGGAATAGATCCAAATTTCCATGAGAAACATGATATTCATATACATGTTCCTGAGGGAGCAGTTCCAAAAGATGGTCCATCAGCAGGTATTACAATCGTGACGGCTTTAGTTTCTGCATTATCTAAGCGTCCAATTCGACGAGAAGTCGGGATGACAGGGGAAGTGACACTAAGAGGTCGCGTATTACCAATCGGTGGATTAAAAGAAAAAACATTAAGTGCACATCGCGCAGGATTAACGACAATCATTTGTCCTAAAGACAATGAGCGTGATATTGAAGATATACCAGAGAGTGTTCGAGAGGTCTTAACTTTTAAGCTTGTTTCCGATGCTGAAGAGGTACTTCAAATAGCATTAGAGGAGTGAAAGCATGAAAGTGAATAACGTAGAATTACTAATAAGTGCTGTAAGACCAGCTCAATATCCAGAAGGAGATTTACCGGAATTTGCATTAGCAGGAAGATCCAATGTAGGTAAATCTTCATTTATCAATAAAATGATTGGTCGAAAAAGCATGGCTCGTATTTCTTCCAAGCCAGGTAAGACACAAACGTTAAATTTTTATAAATTAGAAGAAGATTTATTATTTGTCGATGTTCCAGGTTATGGGTATGCAAAGGTATCTAAAACAGAAAGAGCAGCATGGGGGAAAATGATTGAAACATACTTTACGTCTAGATCGGTTTTAAAAGCAGTAGTGTTAATCGTCGATTTGAGACATCCTCCAACTGCAGATGATTGTATGATGTACGATTTCTTAAAGCATTATAATATTCCTTGCATAGTTGTCGCAACGAAAGCGGACAAAATTCCTAAAGGCAAATGGGATAAGCATAAGAAAATAGTCAAAGATGAATTGCAAATGGAAAAAAGTGATCCTCTTGTCGTATTTTCTTCAGAAACGGGCCTTGGCTTCGATGCAGCGTGGGCAGAAATTGAAAGTAGAATGTAATTGAAAATTTTTGTGTAAATATGAAGATTAAAACTGGTTGTTTAGGGAATAACTTTCCCTATAAGCGACCAGTTTTATTTTGAGATAGAAGATACCTAATTAGTTAGAAAAATGCGTCTTTTATAACATTGGTCAGTTTCCTTGTAATCGTGCTTAATGTTTGCTAATATTAGTTTATAATAATTCTAATTAAGGTGAAGGTTATTTCATAGCTTGTTCACAAATGGTTACCATTCTGTGAAAAAAGCTATGGTATAATTGGATTATGAAATGAACGTGAAAGGGTGACATGATTCCATGCATACTATCGTGGTAGGTGTCAATTACCGTACTGCTCCCGTGGAAATTCGTGAAAAGCTATCTTTTGTAGAAGCGGAACTTCCGAATGCCATGCAAGCATTGCAGGAACAAAAAAGCATACTAGAGAATGTTATTGTATCTACTTGTAACCGCACAGAAATCTATGCAACCGTAGATCAATTACATACTGGGAAATACTATGTAAAACAGTTTTTAGCTAATTGGTTCGATATTCCATTAGAGGATCTCTCCCGCTATTTATTTATTCACGAAGATGACCAAGCGAACAGCCATTTGTTCCAGGTGACAGCTGGTGTCGATTCCATGGTACTTGGTGAGACACAAATATTAGGTCAGGTGAAGAAGAGCTTTCTAAATGGACAAGAGAACGGTACAACAGGTACTGTTTTCAATCAATTGTTTAAGCAAGCTGTAACTTTTGCTAAGCGTGCCCATGCAGAAACTGCGATTGGTGAAAATGCAGTTTCTGTCTCTTATGCTGCAGTCGAGCTAGGAAAGAAAATTTTTGGCTCTTTAAATCATAAGCATGTTGTTATTGTCGGTGCTGGAAAAATGGGCGAGCTTGCAATACAAAACCTATATGGTAGTGGAGCAGGCAAAGTAACAGTGTTTAATCGTACATTTGAAAAGGCGGAAGCATTGGCAACTAAATTTGATGGCACTGCCAAACCGATGGACGAGTTACAATGTGCGTTATTAGAAGCGGATATTTTAATTAGCTCGACTGGTTCCACTGGATATGTAATTGACTATGAATTGATGCAGTTTGTAGAACGTCTTCGTAAAGGAAAGCCTCTATTTATGGTTGACATCGCTGTGCCAAGGGATTTAGATCCAAAAATTGGTGATTTGGCGAACGTTTTCTTATATGATATCGATGATTTACAAGGTATCGTAGAAGCAAATTTAGCGGAACGTGAGCGTGCAGCGGATCAAATTAAGTCAATGATCCAATCAGAAATTGAGCAATTCAATGAGTGGGTTACAACACTAGGAGTTGTGCCAATTATTTCTGCTCTTAGACAAAAAGCTAATCGAATCCAACAAGAAACAATGGTTTCTATTGAAAATAAAATGCCGAATCTATCGGACCGTGAACGAAAAATTTTAAATAAACATACAAAATCAATCATTAATCAATTGTTAAAAGATCCAATTTTACAAGTGAAAGAATTATCTACTGCAAACGATTCAGCAGAACAACTTCAATTATTCCAGCAGATTTTTGGTATTGAAGAAGAAGTAAAAAATGAATTCTCTGCTCAAGTAGAAAAATCAAAAATCAAATTAAAACAAACTAGAGTGGCATCACAAAACTTGAAAGAAGAAATGTCATTTTGATGAAGTAAAAAGGAGGCGTTTTTGTATCTGTATGTGTCATAATAGATATGGAAAACGTCTTTTTTTGACGTATCTGCCTGTCTAATAAGACTTAGGCAATTACTCTTTTAGGTTAAAAAGGAGCTTATTATGACTGATCTTGGAATGACAAGGCTACACGAGATGATGGTCATTCTACAATCCGTTAGCCTTGTTTTTTATTTTATCGATTACTTGAATAAAGATCGTCGGGCACATCGTATAGGAGTATGGCTACTTTCCATCGTGTCATTCCTGCAAACGGTGTTTTTAGTTATGTATATCATTGATACAAAAAGATTTCCAATTCTTTCGCTATTTGAAGGAATCTACTTTTATGCATGGCTAATTATCACTCTAGCAATTGTATTGCAGATAGTATTCAAATTGGATTTACCTGCATTCTTTTTAAATATTATTGGGTTTATTTTTATGACCATCCATACTTTTGCGCCAAATCAAATGGATCAATCCGCTGTTGGAGAAGCCCTACTATCTGAATTGTTATTTATTCATATTATGTTTGCAATGTTAGCTTACGCTGCATTTTCATTATCATTTGTATTTTCATCCTTATATTTAATATTATATCGGGTGCTCAAAAAGAAAAAATGGACAAAGCAGTTTTCTCGATTGCCGTCATTGAAGCAAGCAGAAAATGGGATGACATTATCTATTTTGACAGGTATTCCTCTTTTGTTTGTAAGTTTAATTCTTGGGTTAGAATGGGCATATGTATCATTAGATATATTTACCGTTTTTGATTTTAAAATTATAAGTTCTGTCATTTTATTGTTGATCTATGTGGTTGTGCTTCTTTTAAGAAATAAATCACGTTTTATAGGAACCAACTATGCTTGGATTCATATATATGCATTTCTATTTGTTTTGATAAACTTTTTATTAGGTAGTCAATTATCACAATTCCATTTTTGGTATTAAAGAGAGGTAGCGAAGCAATGCGTAAAATTATTGTAGGTTCGAGAAGAAGTAAATTAGCATTAACCCAAACGAATTGGTTTATTCAGCAAATGAAAGATATGGGTGCACCATTTGAGTTCGAAGTGAAAGAAATCGTAACAAAGGGTGATCAAATATTAGATGTAACGTTATCAAAAGTTGGTGGAAAAGGATTATTTGTAAAAGAAATTGAACAGGCATTGTATGATAAAGAGATTGATTTTGCAGTGCACAGCATGAAGGATATGCCATCTGTTTTACCACCAGGTCTTGTAATGGGATGTACACCGAAGCGAGTAGACGAGCGAGATGCATTTATTTCTACTGGGCACGTAAAGTTAGCAGATCTTCCAAAAGGTGCGATTGTTGGGACAAGCAGTTTAAGAAGAAGTGCTCAATTATTATTGTTGCGCCCAGATATCGAGATTAAATGGATACGTGGAAATGTTGATACGAGACTCCAAAAGCTCCAAGACGGTGAATATGACGCAATTATTTTAGCAGCTGCAGGATTGAAGCGTCTTGGTTGGAGCGACGAAGTAGTAACAGAATACATATCAACAGAAGACTGTGTTCCAGCAGTAGGACAAGGAGCACTTGCAATTGAATGCCGAGAAGATGATATAGAATTATTGGATGAGCTTAAAAAATTATCTGATCAGGATACATGGGATGCTGTACACGCAGAACGTGCATTTTTAGCTGCGATGGATGGTGGCTGTCAAGTTCCGATTGCCGGACATGCTGTCATCAATGGCAATGAGATTACAATGACAGGTTTAGTCGCTGCACCAGATGCGTCGGTTATTTATAAAGAAGTAGTTACAGGGAAAAATCCTGAAGAAGCAGGCAAAGAAGTAGCGCGTTTAGTTACAGAGCAAGGAGCATATGAACTAATACAAAAAGTAAAGGCAGATTTAAATGTCTAAGGGGAGACCTTTACAAGGAGAGAATGTCATATTTACAGGGATTTTAAGGTCTTCCGAGGCTGTCGATCTTACGCTGAAATATGGAGGATACCCAGTAATTGCTCCGCTCATTGCAACCCAGGAACTTGTTTCTGAAGCTGACGAACATAGGCTACAAGAATGTATCGACTATGATTGGTTTATATTCACGAGTCAAAGTAGTGTGCACGCCTTTCATTCGAAAATGAAAAAGTTTGGGTTACCTCCTTCTGTGATAAAAGCAAAAATTGCAGTAGTCGGTTCAAAAACTGCATGCGCGATCGAATCTATAGGCTTAAGGGTAGATTTTACCCCAACTATTTTTAGTGCAGATGTTTTTGTAAAAGAATTTCCTGCATTTTCTTCACCTACTGAAACCTGTTTGTTTTTTAAAGGCAGTCTTGCAAAAGATACAATAACAAAAGGTTTAACAAATAAAGTAGATGAGTGGGTTATTTATGAAACAATAGAAGTGGAAGAAAATAAAGAGCATATTCAATATTTAATCGAAAATGAGCCGAATTGCTCCATCATATTTACAAGTCCATCTACCGTGAAAGTATTTCATGAAACTATCGGCGTTCAAACTGGATACGAATCACTTACAGTTTGCGCGATTGGCCATATTACAAAAGAGTATTTGGAATCACTAAATGCAACAGTTCATGTGATTCCAGAAACCTATACATTAACGGAAGTAATCCATGCATTAGTGGAATGGAAAGGGAGAGAATAATGACAGAATTTCAACGTCATCGTCGTTTAAGAAAAACAGCAGGAATACGAGCAATGGTTAGAGAAACATATTTACATAAAGAGGATTTGATTTACCCGATATTTGTTGCTGAGGGAGAAAATATAAAAAATGAAGTAAAGTCTATGCCTGGTGTATACCAATTTTCAATTGACCGTTTAGCAGAAGAAGTAGATGAAGTAGTAGAACTAGGTATTCCTTCTGTTATTTTATTTGGTCTTCCTCTTGAAAAGGATGAAATCGGTTCACAAGCGTTTCATGACCATGGAATTGTACAAGAAGGTATTCGCTTTATCAAAAATAGACACCCAGAACTTGTTGTCATTGCAGATACATGTTTGTGTGAGTATACCGATCATGGACATTGTGGTGTAGTGGATGCAACGGAACAAATTCTGAATGATCCATCTCTTGATTTATTAGCAAAAACAGCGATTAGTCAAGCAAGAGCAGGCGCAGATATTATTGCACCTTCTAATATGATGGATGGGTTCGTTACAGCAATTCGACAAGGTTTAGACGAAGCGGGCTTTGCTGATGTGCCGATTATGTCATATGCAGTGAAATATGCTTCTGCATACTATGGTCCGTTCCGAGAAGCTGCAGATGGCGCCCCTAAATTTGGTGATCGTAAAACATATCAAATGGATTATTCTAATCGTATGGAAGCAATTCGTGAAGCAACATCTGATATCGAAGAGGGAGCAGATTTCCTAATTGTAAAACCAGCACTTTCCTATTTAGATATCATTCGAGATGTAAAAAATAACTTTGATGTTCCAATTGTTGCTTATAATGTTAGTGGTGAGTATGCAATGGTGAAGGCTGCTGCTATCAATGGATGGATCAATGAAAAAGAAACTGTTTTAGAAACTTTAACAGGGATGAAACGTGCTGGAGCAGATATTATTTTAACGTATCATGCAAAAGATGTGGCACGTTGGTTGGAGGAGAAGTAATGACAAAATCATATGACTTATCTAAACAAGCTTTCACAGAAGCTAAAAAATTAATGCCTGGTGGAGTAAACAGTCCAGTTCGTGCATTCAAGTCTGTAGATATGGATCCTATCTTTATGGAAAGTGGTAAAGGTGCTATCCTAAAAGATATCGATGGAAACGAATATATCGATTATGTTTTATCATGGGGACCTCTTATTTTAGGACATGCTGAACCAAATGTTGTAAAAGCAATTCAGCAAGTTGCGGAAGCAGGCACAAGTTTTGGAGCTTCTACACTTATTGAAAACAAACTTGCTAAATTGGTAATGGAACGTGTACCGTCTATCGAAATGGTTCGTATGGTGTCATCAGGAACGGAAGCAACAATGAGTGCTCTTCGTTTAGCGAGAGGGTACACCGGAAAAAATAAAATATTAAAGTTTGAAGGTAGCTACCATGGGCATGGTGATAGCTTACTGATTAAAGCAGGTTCTGGAGTTGCTACTCTTGGTTTACCTGACAGTCCTGGTGTTCCTGAGTCCATCGCGAAAAACACGATTGCTGTACCTTATAATGATTTGGAGAGCGTACGTCACGTGTTCGAAAACTTCGGAGACGACTTAGCAGCTGTCATAGTTGAACCAGTTGCAGGTAACATGGGTGTTGTTCCACCAGTCGAAGGATTTTTAGAAGGTCTTCGTGAATTAACAGAACAACATGGTACAGTTTTGATCTTTGACGAAGTAATGACTGGATTCCGTGTAGGATATCATTGTGCGCAAGGTTACTATGGTATTACACCTGATTTAACATGTTTAGGTAAAGTAATTGGTGGTGGTCTTCCAGTAGGTGCTTTCGGAGGAAAACGTAAAATTATGGAACTGATTGCTCCTAGCGGCCCTGTTTATCAAGCGGGAACTCTTTCTGGTAATCCACTAGCTATGACTGCTGGATTCGAGACGTTATCTAGATTGAACGAAGAATCTTATGTATACTTTACGAAACTTGGTGATTTACTTGAAAAAGGTTTCCGTGAAGCTGCAACAAAATATAACATCCCACATACGGTAAATCGTGCAGGATCAATGATTGGATTTTTCTTGACGAATGAAGATGTTATTAATTTTGATACAGCTAAAACTTCTGACTTGGAGTTGTTTGCAAAATACTTCCGATTAATGGCCGAAGAGGGAATTTATTTACCACCTTCTCAATATGAAGGATTGTTCTTATCAAGTGCTCATACGGAAGAACATATTGAAAAAACAATTGCAGCATTCCATACGGTGTTTGAAAAATTATCAACTAAATAATTTAAAGAGAAGCCCCGCAATCATTTGCGGGGCTTTAGTTATTGATTAATCATATCGTTGATCTACACCTCCGTGCGGACGCTTTCCGCGGGCGGTCCGTGAGTCTCCTCGGGCCAACACGATGTAGGGTTACGTGGTAGTTACCACACGAGGTGGAGTTCTTAGCCTTCGTTCCTTTGTTTGCTCCTGTTGGGTACTCACTAGGACACACTATTCCCGCTAAGTCGCCGCCATTATAAGTGATAGGGCTTAATAATAAGAAATCAATTTTCATTACAAGTAATACACGACCAATGATATCCTTGAACTACACTCCGTGCGGACGCTTTCCGCGGGCGGTCCGTGAGCCTCCTCGTCGCCAGCTCCTGCGGGGTCTCACCTGGACACGCTGTTCCCGCTGGAGTCGCCGCCCTCCGTTTCTATCCACTGAAGGCTATCAAAATAAGATAATTTACTTTAAAGGATACACAATGATAGGTGATGGCGTTTAATAATGAGAAATTTATTTAAATTTAAAGTAATACACAAATCATATCGTTAAATTACACTCCGTGAGGACGCTTTTCGATGGCGGTCCGTGAGCCTCCACAGGCCAAAACGATGTTGGTCATGCAAACGTTGCCGCAGGATGCGGCGAACATAGATTGTCTTCCCCTCAACTGCGGGGCTTCGTCTAACGCTATTCTGGCAGGAGTGTCACCTTTTTCAACGATTTTCTAAAAATACTAATTGGAAAGATTTAAGTGATAAAAACTTGCACTATTAATGGCATAATGGTTTTCTTATTGTAATGCGGATAATAGTTGTTTGGAGTGAAAGGCGGCGACTCCAGCCGGAATAGCAAATGTTTACTGCACCGAAAGCGAAGCGGCAGGTGCATGAGCTGAAGACCCTGGACTGAGCATAGCGAAGGAAGCGGCTGAAGCCATGCCGGCGGAACGCGTCCGCCTGGAACGGAAATTAGCTGATTTAAAATAAAATTAAGTTTATCTTCTTTATATTTAATAAAATAATGACAAATGGCACCGTATGTGTATCCCTCGATATATTTTTTGTAGATATTCTTTCCTCATAATTATTTTGCGAGCGTTTTTCATATTTCATGAGTTTCTATCATAATTTGTCCTATATGAAGGAGGATGAAAAATGGAAGTGAAAGTATGGGACGTAAAAGAACAGTTTCTTTTTCCAGCGAGTTTTGGTATTCCTAAAGAGGTAAAAACAGTTGAAGTAACTCCACAATATGAGCAAAGTGAAACAGAAGATTCGATTCAGATAATGGGGATCTATCACATTACCTGTCATGTTGAATTTGAAGAAGGTGAACATGAGCATCACGCTACAAGCGAATTTACCCAAATTGAGGATTTAGATGTTCAGGGAGAAGTAGGTTATTTCGAATATGCTGTACCGATGAGTGTAGAGATTTCAAAGGATAAAATACAACAAGGGTTTTCCCCTTCTTTAGATGTTCGCCGCGTACATTCTAAAACGACAGATCATGCAGCTATTGAAATTGCTTGGTCTGTTTATTGTGAATATGAAGCTCCAATGGTAGTTGAAAAAGAAAATGGAAGAGAAGAATCGGATGAAGTAGAAATGTTAGAGAGTCCAAATAGTGTAGAATCGGAGCTTCAATTTATTTTTGATTTAGATGATGGAATGTCAAAGCTTACGTTTCCATCAAATTATGTCCTTGTAAAGCAAGAAGCAGATGAACAATAGAAAAACAAGTAAAATAAAATCCCAAGTTGTTGGAACAATTAATACACGGATAAGCTGAAAACCACAAATAGGAATAATAATTCCTTTGCAATAAAAGCGTGTTTTTCTAAGCCAATCTGGTAACAAGTAAGGGTTATATCCTTTTCTCATTGTATATTCTCCTTTCACGTGACGTGACTTGACGTCATATCATAAGATTAGGTACAATATGAACAAACAATCAAATTCGCCTTGAAGTACAGATTTTTAAACATCTGTGGAATTCTCTAGGCATTAATCTTTTTCGACTGGATTGGTGATTTAGATTAAAATATTGATGCTATGAATGGGAAGAGTAAAATGAGTTAGTTATCGAAAGAAAGGAAACAAACTGCTGAAATGTTTCTGTTAACGGCCATTTGAAGGTAGCCCATGAGCAGCTTTTGTGAACTAACAGTAGCAATTGCCGGTTTGAAGCCGTTATCTAATTGAGAGCGTGATGTTATTTTTTGCATCTGCGAATAAAGGTGGTACCGCGAACAAACTCCTTCGTCCTTTAATGACGACAGGAGTTTTTTTATATTCTTTTTTAGGAGGAACACATATGACAAATGAAACAACCATGTCAACGAAGTACGATCCGCAATCGATTGAAAAAGGTCGCTATGAATGGTGGCTCAAAGGGAAATTTTTCGAGGCGCATCCAGAAAGTGCAAAAGAACCTTATACGATTGTGATTCCACCACCGAACGTAACAGGTAAGTTACACCTAGGGCATGCTTGGGATACTACATTACAGGATATTCTAATACGTATGAAACGTATGCAAGGATATGATGCTCTTTGGTTACCTGGTATGGATCATGCTGGTATTGCAACACAAGCAAAAGTAGAAGAAAAACTGCGTTCACAAAATATAACTAGATATGATTTAGGACGCGAAAAATTTGTCGAAGAAACATGGAAATGGAAAGAAGAGTATGCTGGTCATATTCGCGAGCAATGGGCAAAACTAGGTTTAGGTTTAGACTATTCAAGAGAACGTTTCACATTGGATGAAGGTCTATCGAATGCAGTTAAAGAAGTGTTCGTAAAGCTTTACAATAAAGGTTTGATCTATCGCGGTGAGTATATTATTAACTGGGATCCTGCTACAAAGACGGCTCTTTCTGACATCGAAGTAATCCATAAAGATGTACAGGGTGCATTCTATCATATGCATTACCCACTCGCAGATGGTACTGGCACAATTGATGTTGCAACTACTCGACCTGAAACAATGCTAGGGGATAGTGCAGTTGCAGTGCACCCAGAAGATGAGCGTTATAAACATTTAATAGGTAAAACAGTGATTCTACCAATTACAAATCGTGAAATCCCAATCGTAGGGGATGATTACGTAGATATGGAGTTCGGTAGTGGGGCGGTTAAAATTACACCTGCACATGATCCAAATGACTTTGAAATTGGTAACCGTCATAATTTACAACGTATTTTAGTAATGAATGAAGATGGTACGATGAATAAAAATGCTGCTCAGTACGACGGAATGGACCGCTTTGCATGCCGTGAACAAATCGTGAAAGATTTACAAGACGCTAGTGTTTTATTCAAAATTGAAGAGCACATGCATTCAGTAGGCCACTCGGAGCGAAGTGGAGCAGTTGTTGAACCTTATCTTTCAACTCAATGGTTTGTAAAAATGCAACCATTGGCTGATGAGGCAATTAAATTACAACAAGCAGAAGAAAAAGTAAATTTTGTACCGGACCGTTTCGAAAAAACGTATTTGCAATGGATGGAAAACATTCATGATTGGTGTATTTCTCGTCAATTATGGTGGGGTCATCGAATTCCTGCTTGGTACCACAACGAAACAGGGGAAGTGTATGTTGGACACGAAGCTCCAATAGATGCTGAAAACTGGAGCCAAGATGAAGATGTATTAGATACATGGTTCTCATCTGCTCTTTGGCCATTTTCTACATTAGGTTGGCCAGATGAACAAAACGAAGAGTTTAAAAAATATTATCCAACAAATACACTTGTTACAGGATATGATATTATATTCTTTTGGGTTTCACGTATGATTTTCCAAGGAATTGAATTTACAGAAACTCGTCCATTTGATGATGTTTTAATACATGGATTGGTTCGAGCAGAAGACGGACGAAAAATGTCCAAATCTCTTGGTAATGGTGTAGATCCGATGGACATAATTGCGCAGTATGGTGCAGATTCACTCCGTTATTTCTTAAGTACTGGTTCATCTCCAGGGCAAGATTTGCGTTTCTCTACGGAAAAAGTAGAAGCGGTTTGGAATTTTGCTAATAAGATTTGGAATGCATCTCGATTTGCATTGATGAATATGGAAGGATTAACATTTGAAGAAATCAATCTTGACGGTAAAAAATCAGTTGCAGATGCATGGATTTTAACTCGTTTGAATGAAACAATTGAACAAGTAACGAGACTTTCCGACAAATATGAATTTGGTGAAGTAGGTCGTGCACTGTATAACTTCATTTGGGATGATTTCTGTGACTGGTATATTGAAATGTCCAAACTTCCACTAAACGGAGAAGATGAAGAAGCGAAGAAAACGACACGTTCGGTACTAGCATATGTATTAGATAATACTATGCGATTATTACATCCATTTATGCCATTCATAACGGAAGAGATCTGGCAAAACCTTCCGCATGAAGGGGAGTCGATTACACTAGCTGCATGGCCAACTGTGAACGAATCTTTATCCAATAAAGAAGAAGCTGCAAGTATGAAATTACTAGCTGAAATTATCCGTTCTGTTCGTAATATTCGTGCAGAAGTACAAACACCGATGAGTAAAAAGGTGCCATTGTACATTTCAGCAAAAGATACAGACACATTGGCAGTATTAGAAGCAAATGCGAAATATTTGGAGCGTTTTTGTAATCCAGAGCCGTTAGTAATCGGTCAAGGTATTGTAGCGCCAGGTCAATCGATGTCTGCAGTTGTAACAGGAGCAGAATTATTCTTGCCATTACAAGGATTAATCGATATCGAAGCAGAAAAGGCTCGTTTAGAAAAAGAACTTGAAAAATGGACAAAAGAAGTGAAGTTAGTTCAAGGAAAGCTATCGAATGAACGCTTCGTTTCCAAAGCACCAGAAGCTGTTGTTGCAGAAGAGCGTGCAAAAGAACAAGATTATATAGAAAAACAAGCTACGGTTTTAAAACGATTAGAAGAACTTAAAAACATGTAATTTAAAGAAGAGAGTGTCGATTGATTATTAATCGACACTCTCTTTTATTATGACTGAAATTGGAGGACTGCATTTAGTGGGAATTATGAATGCTTCCGTTGGAATATTGAATAGTCTAGTTAAATAACAGAAAAAAGAGTGAGCTAAAAACTCGGCTCACTCTTTTTCTTTTAATTTCTTATTAATATATTCCATGATTGGTATGGCAATATCTTTATTAGTAGTAGCAAAATAAGATCTTGCACCAACCGGATCTTCTATTTCATTAAACAACCAACTACCATCAGGCAGTAAGAGAAAGTCTATGCCAATGTAATCGCTTTTTAATGCTTTAGCTATTTTTTCCACATCTTTAATTTGTGCACTACTTAAATCGTATTTTTCTACGGTACCACCGAGAGTATAATTTGATTTAAAACTGTCTTCTGCACCAGTTCGTTTTACTGCTCCGACTACTTCTGATCCAAGCATAAATACTCGGATATCCGTTGCATTTGTTTCAATATACTTTTGTGCAATAATCGTTTTAGAATCATGCGCACGAATAAAGACATTGGCATGATCTTTCGTATGGCATAATTCTACCTGTGACCCACCATGACCATCGATTGTTTTTATGACAACAGGGTAATGAGAGATATCTGTTATTGTCTTTATTTTTCTAGTAGGCACAGTTTGAATTCCTAGTAGCTGAACAAGCTGGATGGCTTTCCATTTATCGTTCGCAATTACATTCACTTCCGCGCGATTAAACATTGGAATATTCCTTTGTTCTAACTGCTTAGAAAGTTGAGGGTTCCTTGCTCTGAAAAAGACGAAATCTGCATCTGGAATAGAGGAACTTCGATCATCTATTATAGTCATGGAAAGACCATGTTTTTCTCCAGCATTTATTAACCGTTCTATAAAGCTTCTATTTCTTTCAATTTCATGTAACTCATAAACTAGTAAGCCTTTCATATTAGAACTGTTCCTACTTTTGATAATGCATAGCTAATCATAGCATCTCCAACATTAATACCGGTCACATTATAAATGTTACGAATATGGGCTACTCCATTTACTTCACATACAAGTGGTTCTTCATCTTCACCAAATAATAAATCTACTCCTGCGAACTCTGCATTTAGCGCCTGAGCAGCATGTATAGCCACTTCTTTTTGTCTTTCTGTAAGTTCTATTTGAGAGGCAGTTCCACCATTTGTAATATTTGCACGAAAATCTGTTTCGGAATGACGATGCATACAAGCGATTACCTGTCCGCCTACGACATTAACTCGAATGTCACGTCCTCTACTATTTTCAATAAACTCTTGAAAAACATATTCTTTTCCATTAAGTTCTTCAACTTTTTCAAAAAACTGTTCCTTTGTTTCTATTAGATAAACTTTAAAACCAAAAGAGCCATGTGCTTCTTTTATTATCATAGGTAATTTAATAGTTTCTAAAACTTGTTCATAATAACCAGTATGTTGAATTGTAAAGTCCGTGTACACTTTTGGTGCAATGATTGTACGAGGCATTGGGACTTGTGCTTTGGCAAGTAACATATACTGGCGTGCTTTGTTATCACATATTTCAATTATATCGGGATCATTAAAAACAGGAATGCCTTCATTTTTGAGAAACTTTGCAAGCAAAATGTCTTTATCTAAAAAGATGACAAAATCTGGTCTAGTATCCCTTAATCCTAGCTGGACGTCCATTAATAATTCGTAATTCTTTACTAATGTTGCTTGTATGCCTTGTTTAATTGCTGCTTCTTGAAGAAGAAGGGCCTGATCGATAAATTTTTCATCTGTAAGACTTCCGTTGTATACAATCCAACATGTTTGCATAATGATTGACCTCCGCTAGTGCGTGATATAATAGTGTTTATAAAGAAGTTTAGCACGAAATTATATGAGAAGGAATAGGGTGAACGACGTGGAAATAAATAATTTTAATTTATATAAAAATAAATGGAATATTAAAAGTGAATCTATTATAAAACCTGGGTTAGATTCCATAAAGAAAGCACTAGAGAAGCTTGATAATCCTCAAAATAAACATAAAACCATTCATGTTGCAGGTACGAATGGGAAAGGATCTACCATTGCATTTATGAGAGCTATCGCAAAGGAACACGGTTTAAGCTACGGATCCTTTACTTCACCAAGTATTATTGATGTGCATGACCAAATCCAATTAAACGGTGTAAATGTTAAGCCAGAACAAATGGATATGGCATTCGAAAAGATGCAACGAGCTAATTTAAGCGGAATGCTTACTGATTTTGAATTACTAACAGTTGCAGCATTCTTAGTTTTTGAAACTGAAACATTGGATATTGTGTTTATAGAGGCTGGTATGGGTGGAAGATTTGATAGTACAAACGTATTTCAAAAATCGTTAGCTGTAATACCTAGTATTTCAATCGATCATACAAACTTTTTAGGAGATACAATTGAAAAAATTAGTTGGCATAAGGCAGGAATATTGAAAGAAGATAGCAAATTAATTATAGGGCAATTAGAGCCACAAGCAAAAACTGTTTTTCTTCAAGAAGCACTTGAAAAGAAGGGTGTAATTATTGAATATGGTAATGATTTTATTGTACATAATAATTCGTATTCATATGACAAGACTGTTTTTAATGGATTACATCCGAGTATGCTAGGGAACCATCAGAAATCAAATATGGCTATAGCAATAACTGCACTTTTGGAAAGTAGTTTCCCATTAGATGAAAGTAAAGTTCAATTGGCTGTTAAACATGCTCGAATGCAAGGAAGAATGGAGAGAATAGAGGAAAATCTATATTTTGATGGTGCTCATAACAAAGCGAGTATTGATTCATTGGTAGAAACGATTAAATCTAATTTCCCACATAAAAATATTCATTTTATTGTAGGTATTCTAAAAGACAAAGATTATATATATATGTTGAGAAAATTAGAAGAAATAGGTTCATCTTTTGAATTTGTACAATTCAATCACGAACGGGCATTACCGCCTAGTGAATTATATAAACACTGTTTACACGATGATAAACGTATTACTAAAGATATGGAAGAATTTTTGTTTGAAAATATTCAAAATAATGATATTACTATTGTCACAGGTTCGTTATATTTTATATCAGAGTTAAGATTAAAAACAGGTAAATAGTAGTTGAAATTTTCAGAGATTTAAGTGATATAATTTAGTCAATCGGATAATAAGCTAATAGTAACAGATAAATTTTTTAGAGGGAGAATAATAGTCCTATGAATATATCAGTAAAAGCCAAAAGAAATATTTTCATATTGTGGTTATTAGTCGTACCCTTAGGGTCTTTTTTAGTTTATCGATATGCTCCAAGTAGGCATGTTGAATGGGATGCTTATTTAATCCTCTTGTTATTAGTTTTATTAACAACTAGTTTTCCATTTTATATCTCAGGTAATACAATGTTTCTTAGTCAATGGGTTTCGCTAGCCGCATTTTTGAATTATGGAATATTTGCCGAACTGGTTCTTATGCAATTGTGTTTAATACCGATTGCTTTTCATATGAAAGCTAACAAAGATAATTTTTATCGCATCGCGTTTAGCTCTTTTATGTTCTTCATTATTTCAGTGGTCTGCGGTACTGTTGTACATTTACTTGGTTACAATTTAGGGTCCCTAGTAGTACAAGATGTTCTTCTCTTTGGTACAATTTATGCTCTTTGTGATGTCATTTTAAATCATACAATCATTTATTTAAGAAATTCTTCGTTTGGAACCAATCCAAAATTATTAGACGAGTCTACCGTATGGGATGTTGTAGGATTAACGATTACATTACCTTTTGGGATAAGCTTATATTTTTTAGAGAGCTATGTAGGTACTATAGCATTTGTTCTTTTAGGCTTACCTTTTTTAATGATTACTCTTTTAGTCCGTTTATATAGCAACTCCGAGAAAGTAAATGCGGATCTTAATAAAGCGAGTCAATTTGGACATGAGCTTGCAGAACGAATGACTGGTAAAGAGATAATTGATTTGTTCATGGAGCGTATTACAAAGATGTTCCCCATCGATTCAGCCTATATAGTCGATGATTTGTATGGTAAATTTCAAATACTACGTGCAAGAGAAGATGGAGAAAATGTGGAACTATTTTTTGCGCCAGAAGATCTAAATAGTACTCTTGCAGGCATCATTTATAAAAAAGGGATTCCAACCTTATATGATAAACAAAGCGAATGGAATGAAATGAAACCACCATTTCTTGCAACTGATATGCAAAGTGTAATGTGCGTACCCATCTATCGAAATCAAAAAATAGAAGGTGTTCTAGTACTTGCTTCACGTAAAAAATACGCTTTTGAGGCATACCAACTTAAAATGGTTCATTTGCTCTGCTCATATTTTGCGGTTTCCGTGGAAAAAGCAAAGTATGTAAGAGAGGCATTGGCAAGAAGTGAACGGTGCGAGTTAACGGGTTTATATAATTACAGGTATTTAGACAAACGATTGGAATACTTTATGGAGAAATTAAATCTTGGTGAATATAAAACGGTGTCATTAATTATGATGGACATTGATCATTTTAAATCCGTCAATGATACATACGGACACCACAGTGGAAACATGATTTTAAAAGAGTTTGCTAATGTAATCAGTACTGAAATTGGTTCAAATGGGACAGTTGCAAGGTATGGAGGAGAAGAATTTGTCATCTTACTTCCTAACTATACGAAAGTAGAAGCAACCAATATTGCTGAACGATTAAGACGAAAAATTGAACAAAACCCATTTGTCGTACAGTTAGATTTAGATGTAGTTTCGCGGGAAGAAATTATCTTTTTAACAGCCAGCATCGGAGTTTCCACTGCTCCTGAAGACAGCGATGAAGGAATGTCACTGCTTCGAAATGCAGACCGTGCATTATATATTGGTGCGAAGCAAGCGGGTAGAAATAAAGTTGCGGAATATGTGAAATAGAAGAATGAGAAAAGAGAATCTTAGTTTAAGAAGATTCTCTTTTTTATGTGTTTATGCAAGTGTCTTTAGATTTAGAGTATCAAATAAAAATCTCCGATGGTAAAATAGTATTAATCTAACTAGCAGTGCTTATGCTGAAAATAATGTAGTATAGTTATATTCTTACACTTTTGCTTTTAAATACATATTTGCGAAATTATAAATTTGAGGAATCATGGATGTGCAAGTACAGGAGATTACTAATTTTGACCAACCATGCAGTACGGAAGAAAGTTCAACTACAGATTTTGATATTCAATCTCGTTACTCTGCTACCACAAGCCTGAATTATTTAGTGATAAGAAGTCGGGTTTCCTCATTATAGTTGCTCTAGTGGTTGTCATTATTGGTGCAATCTATTATTTTCTGATATATCCTCTCAAGGAAGAAAAACAATTAAAAGAAGTAACTGTCAGTAGTATTCGAACAGAGGTAGCTGTTTTACAAACAGAATTAGCCTCTTCTGAAGTAGAAAGTGATGAGAAATAAGGAGCTAACTAAATGGAAATCGTCCTAACAATATTATTTTTCATATATGGTCTAATTTTTGGCTCGTTTTTCAATGTAGTTGGATTACGTATTCCAAAAGGGGAATCCATTGTTCGCCCATCATCTCATTGTGCTATTTGCAATCGGAATCTCACTGCTCGTGATTTGGTGCCTGTCCTTTCCTATTTGTTTTTACAAGGGAAATGTAGAGGCTGTGGGACGAAGATTCATTGGATGTATCCTGTGATAGAACTTGTCACTGGCCTCTTATTTGCTTTTGCTTATATTCAACTTGGTTTCACTTTAGAGTTGGTAGTTGCTATCTTGTTCATATCTTTACTAGTAATTATTACTGTTTCGGATATTGCCTATATGCTTATACCTGATAAGATTCTTTTGTTTTTTTTAGTTCCTTTGATTGTTGCAAGAATCTTCTCGCCGTTAACCCCTTGGTCGGAAAGTATTGTGGGAGCTGTAATTGGATTTGGTGTATTATTTTTAATTGCTGTATTGTCGAAAGGTGGTATGGGCGGAGGGGATATTAAATTATTTTTTGTCATCGGAGTAGTTTTAGGAACGATGCATACGTTGTTAACACTTTTTTTAGCTTCTCTTATAGGTGCAGTTGTTGGTGTAATCTCTTTGAGAATAACTAAAAAAGGTAGGAAAACACCCATACCTTTTGGACCTACCATTGCGATTGCTGCTATTATCGCCTATTTTTTTGGCAATACCCTTGTCGATTGGTATGTGAATATGTTTTTTTAACTCGATAAGTTTTTTGGACGAGCCGACATAGGTCTCGTCTTTTTTTAATTACTTAATGATAAGGTTGTGGGTAAAAGGGGTGAGCACATGCCGATTAGAAGGAGGAACCCGAGAAAAAAAGTAATACTGGCGGGTATACAGGGATTAGTTATCGGAGTTGTAGGAGTGTTGTTATTTGGTTTTATTTTAAACATGTCGAATGATAAAAAAGTGGAAGAACAAGCCCAAGAACAAGTTTCTACACCTACGAACGAGAAAGAAACAGATGAGAAAGTAGAAGTTACTGGGGAAGCTGCTCTACCATTTAAAGCGAAGCAATATGGTATGTTTACTTCAAAGGAAAGTGCAATGTCCTTTATAAGCACTCAACCTAGTCTTGAAAAAGCAAGTATCGTAAGAATAGGAAACGAATTTTATGTGTGGAGTGAACTTTTTGTAAATGAGGTAAGTACAAGCGAGGGTGATGTTCTACCCACGTTTCTAAAAACGATTAATATTTCCACAAATGCTTGTGCAGATCCTAAAGTAAAAAATATCATCAATATATTACAGGAAGAAAAACTATCAAAAAATTATTTTGACTCTATTGCCAGAAAAGAAAATTATCCAGATGACATGATGAATATAGTGACTGCTGTATCAACGTTTTCGGATGTTTCCTCAGTTATTAGACTACATGTATTTACGCATTATTTAGAGCAAAACGATTGCTTAAAATTGAATTTTTGATAGTGAAAAGTAATCAAAATTGAATTGTAATGGATTTATACACAATTTCCCTTTGTTCTAATCTTTTGTATCCTAATATAAAGGGGGAATAAGAATGAATCTTATTACAAAAGATAAACTAATTTTAGCAAGTGAGTCACCTAGAAGAAAGGAACTTTTTAGTAAATTAGGCGTACCATTTGAAATCCAGCCAGCTGGGGTTGATGAAGAGCTCGATGGTTTATATGAACCAGAGGAATTTGCTATAGCCATTGCAGATCTAAAAGCAAATGATATTGCACAGAGAAATCCAGGAGCAATCATAATTGCTGCTGATACAACTGTTCGAATAGGAAAGGCGTTATTAACGAAGCCAACAAACAATGCGCAGGCGGTAAAGTTTCTCAAGCTTCTATCAGGAAAGGTTCATCATGTAATTACTGGTGTTTCTATTGTGGGGCCAGATCTTAATCTTGCATTTGCAGAAACTACTTTAGTTAAATTTTATGAGTTATCTGATGAAGAAATTAATGCATATGTTGAGTCTGGTGATCCATTAGATAAAGCAGGTGGATATGGAATCCAAACGATGGGAGGACTTTTTGTTGAAAAGATTCAAGGTGATTATAATAATGTTGTAGGTCTTCCTATAAGCCGGTTATATCAAACGCTTTTGAAGCTTGGGGTAATAGAATTCGCGAGGGAGACGTCTAAATGACTGTAGATTTAACTCCAGCGTTAATGATTCGTGATGTCCATATTGCAGATCGCCCTCGAGAAAGATTAATAAGACAAGGGGCACAAAGCTTGTCCAACCAAGAATTAATTGCTATCTTGCTTCGTACCGGTACGAAGCAAGAGTCTGTGCTTCACTTAGCAAATCGTGTCCTCCATTTTATCGAACAAATTCAAGAATTAAAAAATGCTACGCTAGAAGAAATTATGTCAGTAAAAGGCATAGGTCAAGCAAAAGCGGTCCAGTTACTAGCAGCGGTTGAGTTAGGACGAAGATTATCGCAGCAAAAAACAGATGAAAAATTTACCATTCGTTCTCCAAAAGATGCCGCAACATACTTAATGCATGATATGACTTCATTAACGCAAGAGCATTTTGTCGTTTTATTTTTGAATGTTAAAAATCAAATTCTCCATAAACAGACAATCTTCATCGGTTCACTTAATGCTTCAATTGTTCATCCACGAGAGATTTTCCGCGAAGCTGTAAAAAGGTCAGCTGCTTCTATTATATTCGCTCATATAGGCAAGCTTTTTGTAGGGCGAAATTTAATTTTATTGTGATTTAGTACACATTTTAATTTCGCCCATTAAAATTAGGCGAAATTAATAAAACGTATACGATTGTATACTTCTTTATTACAAATTAATATTAAATTCTTTTATTAATTCATTTAAGATAAGGTCTATTGTTTGCACTTGTCCAATTAAATTTTCTCTTATACATGCTAATTCATTTTGAGATAATTGCTTAATCATAATCTCCTTTCTCAATTCTAACCTCTTAATATAATCCTCAATTTTACTACGGCGGAATGTCTCAGCTATATTAATCACCCCTTAATGTATACAGATGTATACGTTTTTTATTAATAAATTTTGGTACATATTTACTGGTATAAATTACTTATAAACTTTGTGTATTTAGCTAATTTATGGTATTAAATATATAATGGGGAAAATTTAAATAATTATACTTAGGAGGAGTACTTAGCCATTTGGTTTATCAAACAGATTTTCCTAGAGAAAGAACTAGACACTATCTTTAAGATAAAGAAATAATAAAGACTAAGAAGAAGTTGGTGAATATTATGGGTAAGGTTTCAATTATTATTCAGGATGAAAAATATACTACAGATGCAAGTCCTAGCTGGAACGGTTTTAACCATCAAGGAAGAATAGGAGTATTAGTCGTATTAACAATGATTAATAATTTAAAGTTATCATTAAATGCATGTAATTCTTATGAGTTGGAGCTTGAGTGGTTGGAGGATTTTTCTATAAAAAAAGATAATGATTACATCGCTATACATCAGGTTAAAACATACAATAAAACTGCACCAAGTGAATATAAAGAGGCAATTTGGCTTTTATTGGCTAAGGTTACTGATTTCCCTAATATTAAGAAATGTTATTTGCATTCAACTAGTAAAATTAGTAACTTAAAGGATCTCGAAACACGCCTTTACGAATATAAGCCTCCAAAAAAAGAAACAAAGCGGTCAGAAAATGAAGAGGATAATGAAAAAGATAAGAATAAAAAAGAGGACAATAAAAAATATTGGACACCTAGACAATGTCATGATTATGTAAAAAGTACAGGGAAATACAAAGAAGTTTTCGCGAAATTTGAAGTATATAAATATGAAGATGACTGTCAACATTGCAACATGGATGAAGTTGAAGACAAAATAAAAAATCAACTGTCAATCTTTTATAAAGATAATATAAAAACTCCAGAACATTTAAATCGAGCATACCTACATTTGCTCGGGTTAGTAGACAAGCACATTAGGGATAGGCATATTAATGTTCAGGCAGGTCATAAAAGTGAGAAAGCTACTATTAATTTTCAAAAAATATATGAGATAATTATCGCAAATTATGAACTTCCAAGTAAAGAATATATTACTTACCAACTAAGAGAAAGATTTACAAAACTAACTAACGAATACTTTGCTGATTTAATTCTTGAGGTAGAGGATGAGATTATAGATAGAAAAAGCATAATGAACGTTAATAGAGTAATAAATTCTGTATTAAAGTTAGATGAAGAAGAATTTATAAAATTTTGCATGAAGATTACACCGAACCATGAAGTGAATGATGAAAATCCTGATAGCCTTCTAAATGCTTTGTCTACATTAATTTCTGAAACACATATGAATGATGGATTTTTGGAAATTTTAAAACGAATACAAAATCAAATAGATGTTGGTAAATTCACATTTATTAAGTTAGGGCCAGAAAAGTTAAATGTTTCGTATCTTCCAACTACCATTATTGATACATATCATAAGCAAAGAACTGGGAGAATTATAGAAAAAATTTTGAAAAATTCAAATGATGATTCATTGCTTGAGATTGACGTAATGATAACAAAAAATATTAATTTACCAAGGCTAAAGCCTGAAAAGATTAATAGTGATATTCCTGATCATGAAATTGATAGTGAAGTTGATGTCCATACCGAAATTTATCATAACCGAATCTCTAAAATTAAAAATATCAGAATGTTAGATATAGAGAATGCGAAAGGAGAAATTGATGAATGAAAGAAGTTATAAAAAAAATTTTTAATGATTATAATTTTGAGGAACGGGAACTTCCTTTGCTTTCTGAAAACTTTTTATTTGCTGTTAATCTTAGTGAAGACTGTCTTAATTTTTATCTAGTATTGTTTATAGATAACATTGATAAAGACTTTCTTGAGATACAAGTTTCGGAATATTATAGCGCTATTAAAGGGTTAGAGACAGGCTATGACGAGAGAATGGATAAAAATTTATCCATGTTAGTGTGTTTACGAAACGACGATGTGACACTAAAAGAGGAATTGGTAAAAAAAGTTTTCGAAATTGAAGAGGATCCGTATTACTTTAAAAAATATGTATTAACATATAAAGAAGAACAATATCAAGAACTACTAAAATATTTTCAGGAAAATAATATAAAAGAATCAAGAACCATATTAAATAATATTGTCAATAATATTGAACTTTTTAGCTTATATAAGAAGGAACCTAATGATTACAGTAATAGTCTATTTAACCTTTGTTCGAAATTATTAATTAAACTTCCATTTATCGTTTTTGAGAGAGACGAGAAGCAGATGGAAAATTTAACAGAGGTAATTAAAAAAGAATTAAATAAAGAGGATTTGCTAAATTATTCAAACAGATGGCTGAAACTTGAAGAAAAAGATGGAGTTTATAACATTCATGATATTCTTGAAGTGATATTAGAGGGTGAAAAAAATGAGTTATAAAATTGGAAAGATTTTGATTGAAAATTTTAAACATGTTGAAAAAGCTGAGTTAGATTTCTCTAAAAAAGACTTAATTGTTTTTGACGGACCAAATGGTTTTGGAAAAACTACTATGTTTGATGCTATTGAGCTTGTTGTAAGTGGAAGAATTTCTAGAATAACAAATACAACCGATAATAGGCATGGATATAAAGATTTACTTTTTACAAACCAAGATAATAAAGATACAGTAATTAGAATAGAGTTCTATAATAAAGAAAAACAAAAATTTACAGTTGTTAAGAGATTTGATCATACAACTTCTCGAAGAGCTGCCGAACGCAGACCTGATAATTGGGATTTGTTCGAATTATATTTATTAGATAATTTTGATAGTCCTCTCTTGCCAGAATACAGGATTGATTCAGAAAAAATTTACTCTAAATTGGGTTTGAATAATTTAAGTCGTTATTTTAGTTTGTTTTATTATATACAACAAGAAGAAAATACCTATTTTCTTAGAAAATCAGGAAAAGATCGTATGGCTGAAATATCGCATCTTTTTGATACGTATAATGAACAACAAGAATTGGAGAAAATAAGTAAATTAAAAAATGAATTAGATAGAGAGCAGAGAAAAATTAGTGGAGATAATGGCGATCTGTCTGTAAAACAACAATTGTTAGATACATTGACAAAAGGAATTAAAGATGTTCAAAAAGAAGAACTAGTTGAAGTAAATTATTTTCGACTATTACAAGGGGACTCTCCACTAAAAGAGTGGGACAAAAAAGAAATAACTGTTCAAAAGGATACGAAGGATCTGTATATAAAAGATTTACGTCAACTTTATGATTTTGTACAACACTTCGATGAGTTCTTAAAGTCTCAAGTAAATAGAGTTATCCAAAATTATATAGAGAATAAAATATTGTTAAGGGATACTATAGTGAGCTCAAATTTTTTAAGTAAATATGATGAGATAAAAGAATTAAAAAACAAAGAAAAGAAACTTCGTAATATAAAGAAAATACTCACTAAAGATAATCTACAAAATCATATAAAATCATTTCCTTTTAAAGATTTAGAGCAAGTTGTTGAAAGCAATGTAGACGTAAATGCTATTAAGGGAAAGTTGGAATTATTGGAAAGTTATAAACAAAATTCAACTAATCTCTCATCTATTATACAAGAACTAAACATTACTAGAGATAAGCTAATGGAGCATTTCAATAAAACACATCAATTTGGAATAGGTGATCAAGAATGTCCACTTTGCGGACATGATTGGGTTAATTATGAAAAATTATTATTAAGTGTTCAATCTAAAAGGGAAGCTTTTCAAAGATATTATGATGACTCTTCAAATAAATTTGAACAAGAGCTAAATTCCTTGTTTATTGAACATTTGGATTCAATAAATCTGTGGATTGATGAATATGTAAATGAAAGTAAGAATATTATAAATGATGATTTTTATGAACAATTAACAAAAAGTATTAATAGGAAGCAAAGTACTATAAAATTTACAGAATGGTGTTCGGAGAACAATATTGATATAACGATATTTGCCAACTCAAAGCTGAATTTTGTAGATGACTTAGAGGAGAAGTTAGAAGGATTAGAAAAATATTTATTAAAACAAAAGCAACCTGTTAAACCTGGGTATACAGAATTTGATGAAAAATCATTAGCATTTGATTCTTTGTATCAAGAACTATTTCAGGGGGATGAGGAACAAATCAGAAAAATTACACTTGAGAATATTATAAATAAAGCTAATTATATAAATTATCAATACTATCATAGAAATTCTGAATCTATAACTAAATTAACTAGTGAAATTGACGAGTTGAAAACTAGATTAGAAACTGTTAAATTAGGAATTACAAAAATCAGAAGAATAATAGAAATATACAACCAACGTATTAGACAACATTGGCAAAAAATTCTACTAGATGTTGAAGTACCTTTTTATATTTATAGTGGTAAAATACTTCAGGATTATCAAAGGGGACTAGGGCTCTTTATTAAAGAAAGTGAAGGAGATGGAGCTAAAAGTATTAAATTCGTTTCTAATTCAAGTTCCGATCACGATGCTGTAAATTATCTATCTTCAGGACAGTTATCTGGATTAGTTATAGCGTTCACTCTAGCGTTAAATAAAGTTTACGGTAATAAAACAATGGACATTTTGTTAATTGATGATCCTGTGCAAACAATGGATGAAATAAATATGGTTTCTTTTGTAGAGTTATTACGTAATGAATTTCGAAATAAACAAATATTTTTATCTACACATGAAGATGACACTTCTCGTTATATGAGATATAAATTTAGAAAATATAACTTGGAAACGTTACGTTTGAATGTTAAGGACAGACTTTATTTAGTTTCCCAAAATAAAACGAATTTAGATGAATAAAACTGAGGTCATAATTTTTTCTTTAATTGAGTGGATAAATGGTAAAACTGAACATCAAATCGATGTTCAGTTTTTACTATTAATTTATTTTTTGAATATCGCATAAAAGCAAGAAAATCCGGAACAACGACACTAGCAGAGCTTATTTTAGTCATTGGTAATAGACTGAAATAGGTTATAGGGTGTTTGCCCTAAAAGGTTTCTCTTACTCTTTTCTACAGGGGTGTGGATGGATTGTTGGAGTACTTGAAGATAACTTTTCTTTTCATGTTCGTTCCAGCTGTCAATATAGTCTGGGTTATAAGCTACATTTTCACTATATGCAGGAATAAGATTGTTCAATAATTGGATTTTCTCTTCAGAATTTAGGCTTAACAACTGTTCTAGGAATTCACTGTAAGTATTAGAATCCTCTTTTAACCAGCTAAATAATACGATTGTTCGATTGTTCTGGGGAAAGACATTAACCATCAATAGCTTCATCCCATTTTTAAAGTCAGCTAACTGGTTTACTCTTTTCCCTTTAAGATCGTATTCTAGAAAGAAACCTGAGCAAACAGCTAATCTAGCAGCACACTCGAGTTCAAACGAAACGGTCTCAACTACAACATTTTATCGTGAAATCCACAAAATCCAGTAAAAGTAGTCGCGACTTTTCTCCCGAGAGGCTTTAATCTCAATCGAAAGGAATGTCTGGTCGTTGATTTGTTGCGGTTAGTATTGTCATAGTGTTCATATCCTCCGGTTTATCGGAACATAAAAAGCGCCCTCCACCGTATTTAGTACGGTGCAAGACGCTTGAAGGCGACTCTGAATCTGCAGTATTTCCGTTATAACGGTTGAAATAATGTTTTATATCGTATAGAATAACGATAAACATAAAGTTATAATTAAGTTATAATGAGAATACTTGCTAATTCGCACCGTGGGGTAAGCACGGAAGTAAATGAGTATAAAAGGACGGCAATCCATTTATAGTCATGCGGGTGTTTTTCATATACTAAGTACTTTTTTAGCATTGAAGTGCTTGAGATTCTATTTGAGGTTTCCGTTTTACGCTTATGTAATTTAAAAGAGATTTTTGTTTTTAATCGAATTCTCATAATATACTAATTTTCCATTAACTAGCTTCAATACGGTTCACATACTATTTGAAGAGGAGAGGGAGATGTTAAATGAAGAATAATTTTTTCATCTATATAAATCATTCTGAAGAAACTAATATTCCGCTGGATTATAAATATTGGTTTTTTTTAATAGATTATTTTATAAAATCTGCAGACTTTATAGAATTTCATATATGGAATGATGAAGTAGAAATTATTGAAGAATTAAGTTTGAAAACGGATCTGGAAAGGGTTAGTTTATATCCTATTAAAATGGTCTGTTTTCGAGGCGATATACATCAAAAATTAACTGACTATATTTTAAATGAGAGTTTAAATCAACTTGGGAATATAAAATGGTTCTCCGTTTTTTTGAAACAAAATGGTAATTTAATATATGAATCATCACATTGGGGTTCTGAAATTAATATAGAGAGTCCTGATAAAAATGAAATTGAAATAATTAAAAATGTATTGCCAAAGAATGCAACGTTTCATGATTTCAATAAAAAACAGAGTGATTATTAATCACTCTGTTTTTTATTGAATATTTTAAGCAGGTACTAGATCAATTCTTGTACCTGGCCACACACTCCAAGCAATAGTTACTATACCTACTACTATACCTATTTGTACTATATTATTTTCCACATAGGTTACCAATAAGTTTTCAAGCGTAGCCCGAAGTTCATCAATAGCTGCACTCTTATCTAAAACACCATGACAATTTTTATACTCTCTTTTCTTTGTTTCATCATAAATATACCAACATACATTTGTCCCACTTGTATAGGCTGTTATAGCGAAATTCCTTGTATCTACACCATTCTTTTTAATTATAAGATTGGTATGTGGATGAGTCCCAATATTACCTACCACTCCACTGTGTATATTTAACCATCTGAATTCAAATATTCCAGCAGGAATAGTCGAGAATACACCAGCCTGATTTCCGTGAAAAGGTTGTACTTCCATTAAATTGTTTTCAACTGTTATGCCATCTAAAATCGTTTCATTTGGAATTAAGTTATTAATCGTTGTTTCATTTAACTCATTTTCAGAGCTAGATATTTCATTAGCTGATGCAAATGGCGTTAAAATTTGGGAAAATAATAATAATGCTACAACTACTACTAAACTTTTAAATAAGTTATTTTTCATATTCTTCAACTCCTTTTTTTTATAATTTAATCCAAAAAAATACAAAAAACAACCTTTTATTCAAAGATGGTAATATTATCCTACTCAGAATATAGTTATTGGTTAGATTTAATCTGTAGATGATACTTTAGGCATTTATGAAACAGATCTAGCTACCTGTATGAATAAAACCATAAGCTCATAACGATTCTTACCGAAATCTTTTAATTTTAAAATAGAATTTGATTTTCTTGAAGGAGGATATTTGGTTTGTAGATAACTTTTTTCAAATAGTGATTTAACTGTTCTTCTATCTTTGTAATAGTAATATTCAACCTCTATTTTTTCATTAATATATTTACTTTCGCTTAAAAATACAAAAAAGTTTGTGAGTGCACCCTCATACAATTTAATCGTGTTTCTTGATAAACCTTTTCTTGATAGGTAAGAAATATATTTACTACCATGATATAGATTCAGGTTCTTTAAACCTGTAATTGATAGCTGCATAAACAGTTTGTCTTTTTTATCTATAGATTTAAGGATAAAATTTAGAAAGCGACATACCACTCGAGCTGGTACTAATTGTGAGTTCAATGATTTGCCATGATATGCATATTTTACAGTTATAAACTCTGTAATAGGGTGAGGTACTTGAAGATTTGTTTTTTGGTCATGGATCATTATCGATATAACTTTATTATTGCTTTCAACCTCTCTGATTTCTTTTGCTATAAACTTGTAAGATTTACTTAACTCCATATGATTAACCTACCTTAAATGTTGTTATTTATATATTAACTTTTAATAATATATATTGCTAAATTTAGCCTTTATAAATTTAATCTGGGCGAAATAGTTAAACACTGTAGTTTCAATGGATAGGTGATGAAAAATGTTACTTATAATTGTTAATGCCTATAAGTATACCTATAAGCGCACATAACCATCGGATTATGTTTATGTTAGACTTTAATTTCACTCCATGTTATTATGGTAACACCTAAAAAAATTAGGTGTTACCTAAAATGTGAGGTGTCATATGGAACGCTTTAAGTTGATAGATAATACTGTTAAATCAAACAATCCAATGTTAGATATAGAAAAAATAAGGATGTATCAAGCAAAAATTTTGGGAGAATGGGAAAGGCAGCAACTGGTAAAAGGGTTTACAATCCAAACCGTTGCATTAAATTTAAGAAATATTACTGAGTTTTTGTCATTATCAAATAAATTCTTTTGGGAAATTACTTCTGATGATGTAGAAAATTTTTATTTATCATTAGTTGGTAAAGGATTAGCGCATAGTACTAGAAGAAAGTATCAATCTAATATTTCTACATTCTATAATTTTTTAAGTAACAGAAAGGCTCTTGAAATTTTTAATGTTTTAGGGGTTACGATTCCAGATGTTTTAGATGATTTTAATAAATTTTATCATCGTAAAGATGATAATGATATTAGAGTTGTACCACCAAAAAAAATAATTTTAGATGCATTTTTCGATGGTATGAAAAATGAAATGAAGCAAGGTAGAAAATATTATACTGTAGCAAGAGACTATGTGTTTTTTAAAGTACTAATGTTATCAGGATTAAGAATATTTGAATTGACTAAAGTTGATATAAATGATTTGAGATTTGATTTGGGTGAAAAGGGGAAAATTCACGTTAGGTTTGGAAAAGGGAGTAGAGGGTCAGGCTATAAGCCTCGTTGGGTTCCTATGTTAAATGATGTAGATCTTTTATTGAAATGGTATTTAGATGAAATACTTCCTAGTTTTCAAAAAGAAAATGTAGACAAAACTGCGGCATTTTTATCTGAAAGTGGACATAGAGTTTCTCGTGATACAATGAGGTCAAATTTAAACAGAAGACAAAAAAGTATAGGAATTCCTGAAGAAGAATTGTTTTCTGCACATCAATTAAGACATGCATTTGCTACCTATCAGTCAGAATTAGGCGTAGATTTATTAACCATGAGCAAATTATTAGGTCATGCGAATGTATCTACAACTGCTGGCTATTTAGAACCTAGTAGTACTCATTTAGAGAGGCGTATAAGAGTTAGTCAACAAAATTGGCGTAAACAATTGGATGATTGGGAAGAAGGTGAATAAACTTGGCTTTTGAGTGGAGATTACGAAAGATAATGGCTGAAAATGATATATGGTCGGGAGCGGAACTCGCTAGAAGAATGGAAGAAATAACAGGATACAAACTTTCAGCACCTTCAATAGCAGCATTAATAAATGAACCTCCAAAACAAGTTAAGATGGCAACGCTTGATGCATTGTGTTCGGCGCTTAATTGTAGCCCCAATGATTTATTAGCGCATAAACCTACGGTTATTGTATCTAAAGAAACAAATAACGGAAATGAAATTCAAACTATGAAGGTTTCAAATGGAGTTGAACGTCAATTACCACCGATTTAAAAGGAGATAAAAATGTATACAAGCTGTCCTATCTGTGGTCAAAAGGTATCGGAAAAAACTGTAAAATTAACAGGGGCATGTAATGAGTGTGATAGTAAACGCAGATTAAATACTTATTTAAAAGATTCTTATTATAGAGTTTCAAAGGCTAAAAGTGAATTTACAGCAAATTTATTAATCGACTTTATTTTATTTATAAAAAATAGTTCATGGAAATATGGACAACTAAACAGAATGGCAATTGACTTTTTAAAAGTTTTACAAGGGTATGAAGGAAAACAACCTCTTATAGAATCTGATATAGTTAATGATTATTTTTCAAAAAGTTCAATCAAGTCTCCTACGGCTATTTATACAATAAAAGTGTTTTTATATTCAAAAAACTTAATTGTTTTTGATGAAATATCAAATGAAAATTCATTTTACCCTGAGGATATTCGACCTGAAAGAAGATTGAATCAAGATGTTTTAGAGTATTTCTATTCCGAAAATAAATGTCATGATTGTGGCGCAAATCTAACGGAAAAATCTCAACATAATTACTGTTATGATTGTATAGCGTTCAGGAGTATTTATAATAGGTCGCAATTTGATTATTTAAACAATACATTTACTAATGAATCAATTAAAGGTTTATATATTAATTATGTCCATTACATGTTTAGCTTAAATAGAAAAGTACAAACATACGCAGACATTTTAAGTAATTCGGAAAAATTCTTTGTATTTTTACAAGATTATATTCCAGATGGATTACAAATGTATCCTTTTACAGTTAGAGAACATGAACAGACACAAAAATATAAATTGGTTCATGGAAACAAGTATTTTAATATACTACTTTCAGAAGAGTGGTTGTATGATTTTGAAAAGGAGTTTTCATCTAAGAATAAGTTCAAGGATATTTTTTTATTCTATTTAGAAAGTCTAGGAATATTAAAACAAAGACCAGTAGATGAAAAAATAAAGATTCTACAGAAAGTGAATCAATTTGAAAGTTCATTACAACAGCCTATATTAAAATTGATTGAATTTGAGTCTCAAAAGATAGAGAATTTAAATAAAAAAAATGCATCTTTAACAAAGAGTTGGACAACTATATATAAAAATATTGATGAAATAAAGGTTTTTTATTATTATTTAAAAAAAGATTATATTGTTTCAAGCTGGGCAGAAGTTACGGAAGATATGGTTAATAAATATCTTTTAGGTATGGATTTTACGAATGGTCAAATTAGAAAAAGAACATTATTTAATTTTTTCACGTTCTTGAAAAAGCATGGATTCGTTTTTGTCGTTCCTATTGAACAATTCGTAGCAAGAGATAGTATGATTGAAGTTGCACCATTGTCTTTAAAACAACATAAAGCAATTTTTAAGGCGATTGAGTATGGAAGTGGAAATTTAGTCGTAGAGAGATTTTTGTCATCTCTAGTGTACTTTTATGGGCTTACAACTAGTCAAATTAAATCATTAGAGTTAGAGGATATTAATTTAGATGTAAAATGTATTTACATTAATGGAAAGCCACCCGCTTACCTAAGTGATTCGGATTTAATACTATTAAAAAAGGTCTTAACTAGTCGTGAAGAAATGTTAGGTAGAAAAAAATCAAATAAGTTATTTCCAGCGTTTAAATCAATAAAGGATATTTCAATTTCTAATCAATCAATTTGTAAAAAAGTAAAACAGGTAACAAGATATTCACCAAAAAGTTTACGTATCGCAGCATTTCAATATTGTTCAGCTAAATTTGGTTCACAGTATTTACAAGAGTGCTTCGGCTTATCTTTAACTCAAAGTGCTAGATATGCAAGAATAGGTGAAGAATTATTAGAATTACAAGTTCTAGATGATATAAAATAGCCGAAAACAAAAAATAATTCCTTCGATCTTATATCGAAGGAGTTTTTGTTTTTATTGATATAGAGTTAAAATAAAGTTTGATTATTTTTACCTGTGTTGCTCTACAATTGCGCCTTTAATTGAATAACATCATTACTAACGCACTCGTTAGTCGAAATTTTATTTTCTATACTCACTTTTTGGCTTATGATTTTCATCATAGTGAGGTAGGACTTTAACAAAAACTAAAGTTTAAAGAATTTATTTGTTTGTCTTTTACGGCTAATAATAGTGATATCAAATTTAATTTAGTATTTGATTTCTATGTTAACTTATCTGCATTTCAAAAGGTAATTTAATTGTAGCCAGTATACATCTCATCATAGAACTGTATTCGTGTTTTTCTTTTGTATATTCAATTAAATCCTGATAAATTATTTTTTGAAACTCTTTATCATAAGTATTTAAATATAAATTTATTAATGGTTGAATTTTTTTAATGTACTCGGTTCTTCTTTCCAATAATTCTACCCTATCTAACTTTAACTGTTTTACAGTCATTAAAGCTCTATCACTTCTCGCAGAAGGATAGGGTCCGAGAAATATTATTTCTTCTTCAGGTTTATCTATATATGGGTTAATTAAAGATAAGTTTTCATTGTAATACTGTCCCTTATTCTGATTGCACTTACCACAGGAAATTGTTAAATTAATCCATTCAAAGGTTTTTTTCGGAACCCTCTTTTTGGGTTCTATATGTTCAATATCACCGTAGTCTATACCTGTTATAACACTCTCACAGTATGCACATTTTTCTTTCGTTTCTTCAAGAAGAGTTTTCTTTATTTCTTTATGAGCATATCTCCCTTGAATATTTTTAGGAATATCTTTTCCACTATTAACATAAGTCATTAATTCATCTTTCCATTCTTCTCCCTTTTGAACAAGAATGTCAGGCTTCTCTAATTTTTTTAGTCGTATCATTTACATGTTGCCCCCTTGTAGAAGACCAAGAGCCTGTGGCATATGTTCGTTAAGACCTACTTCTTTTAAATCATTCTTCAATTGTACATAAGATTCGGGTGTTAGCTCAACTCCCCTGTATCTGTCTATTATGCTGTTAACCTTTTCTTCAATCCAAATAGGTAAAGTTACCGGTACTCCTAAGACATCTCTTAATATCTCCATAGCATTAGCTGCTTTATATTCAAAGTCAAGTTTATGACTATCCACTTTGTTATTTTCGTTGTATTTAAAAGCGTATACTGTAGATTCGATTACTGAGCTAATTATAAAAGGACTGTGCGTGGTAACTATAAATTGTACTTCAGGAAATGCCTCTAAAAGTTTAGGAAGCAGGTTTCTTTGCATAGAAGGGTGCAAGTGGTTTTCCACTTCATCTATGAGTGCAACAAATTTATTACTCTCCATATCACCAAACATATATAATTGCCATGCTAAATCAATAATAGCGCCAATTCCTCCTGATACAGAGTCTAGCAAAAACTCTCCTGTGTTAGTTAAAAGTAAGAGCTCACCGTCTTTAATATTGATGTCGTTAAAACCTAAGGTTTCGGGCAATAATACCCTAAGGATTTTAACAAAGTCTCTAAATAGTTTATAAGCTTCTGTATTACTAGTTACATGATCGTTACCTTTTCCAAACACAGCTAAGGACATAAGAGTTGATTTCATATGAAGGGTTGGACTATCTTCATTAGGGTTATAATAGCTACCAGGAATTGCTCTTTTCTTTAATGATTCTGCATATAAAATATAGGCTTCTGTCTGAGATGCTGGCTTAACTGGGATTGACTTTAAAGCTGTATATGTAAAAGGAAGTCGATGTGATGGTATGCTTACCCCTTTGAGTGCCTCTGGTGTATCGTAAGAACTGAAGTTTACGGAATAAGAAGCTTGAGATGCTTGTTTTGGAACAAGAAGTTTGTAGCCACCGTTTTCTGTTTCTAATTTACCGATATTAATACCATTACCATTAACTTTTTGATAGTCCTCCTTAAAGGATTCTAATAGTCTATCTAAACTAATCCCAGATAAAAAAGGAGAATTAACTTTTTGTGAAGTAGCTGGTACACCCGTTTCAGCATAACTCCAGCCAATTAACCTACTAATTAATCTTATTATTGTACTTTTTCCAGAACCATTAGCACCAGTAATGATAGTCAATCTAGGGTGAAGTTCAAGATCTATTCGCTCGAACTGATTCCAATCTTCTATTACCAGCTTTTTTATCATATAAATTCCTCCACTCTTGCATAGTATTCTTTATTTTAAATAATCGTATATTATTTGAACCAATCCATTTTTTTATCAAACTACAATTAAAAAGATTTTTCATATTTATTGAAAAGCTCTTGTGCCATCTGTGAAAAAAGCAAACCTAGTTGAACAATTTGATTTTTAGTAAAAAACCCTTCAGCAACAGAAATTATTTGAGTTGAGTATTGTCCTAAAAATGATTTTTCAACTGTTAGTTCTTCAAGGTCATCTTTAAATAGGTCATAATCATTAGCATACATTCGACATATTGAAATACGACCGAGATGATTAAAAATCATACCTAAGGCAGAAATAAATGTATTTAAAGTATCAGGAAACTTGGCATCAGTAATAAGATTACGAACTCCATTTTTACAAGTTAAAATATAATCAAGTATAGTTGTTTCTCCAAAAATAGTTTTTATATGGTCATTAAGTGAGAATGATAATTTTTCAAAAGTTGATTCCGCACCTAATAGTTTCAATAATTCTATTTGCGAGGCGTGATACTCTGTGTATCCACGATTAGAAAAATAAAGTAGAGAATTTTTTTCGGAGTAAGTTATTACATCATACATATGAGTAAATTCGTGAAATAATATATGGTCTTTTTCCCCTAAAGTTATATCTTTAGTGATAGTTAGAGTGTGTGTGTCGGTTTTTACGTTGTAGTTATGGGCTGCAATAACTGCTATGTCTGTTTGAACTGTTTCTTCTTGATTAATAATAAGCTCGAACTGTGGAACTTTTTCGATATCCATAAATCTCTTGTAAGAAAGTAATTTTTCGTTAATGTAATTTTCGATAACAACGCTATTTTTATTCACTCTATTCCTCCTGTATCATGAAGTATTAAAACAATATAGTTACAATATGGCAATTAAATGAAATACAATTATCATCATCGCTTGTTTAGATAATAGTAACATGTTTATTCATGAGCCCCTCCCTGTAATGGAATTTTATACTAATAACATTTATATATCAATTGTGTTATCGTTAAGACGTTTCTGCAAATGAATAATGTTCAATTAATATAAGAACATACCCAAATCAAACTTAACCATTTCCACCCTTCTGGCAATCCATCTCCATCCTCAGAAGATATTGACGTTACAAAGAGATTGCTAGAGGCTGGACAGATTATCGGTATCGAATTACTTGATCATGTTATTATAGGTGATCATCAATTTATTAGTTTAAAAGAAAAGGGGTACATGTGACACTGTGCATTTTCCTTTCTTTCCGTTATAATGGGAGTTATGACTTTGAATCATTTAAATGAAACTTGCGTTAGATGGAAAGGGAGTAAAAAATAGTGTTTGGATTTGGATCTAGAGATGTAGGGATTGATTTAGGAACAGCGAATACGCTTGTTTTTATTAAAGGGAAGGGTATTGTGTTAAGAGAGCCTTCTGTAGTTGCTAAAAATGTACAAAATGGTGCAATTGTTGCAGTTGGAAATGATGCGAAAAATATGATCGGCCGTACACCGGGCTCAATCGTAGCTATACGTCCAATGAAAGATGGGGTAATCGCAGATTTTGATACAACTTCTGCGATGATAGAATATTATTTGAAAAATGCTATGAAAGCATCTGGTATGTCTTGGAGCAAACCGAATGTGATGATATGTGTGCCTTATGGTATTACTTCTGTGGAACAACGTGCAGTAATAGATGCTGCTAAACAAGCAGGAGCTCGTGATGCATTAACGATTGAAGAACCTTTTGCAGCTGCAATAGGATCCAACTTACCTGTATGGGAACCTACTGGAAGTATGGTCGTTGATATAGGTGGAGGTACGACGGAAGTAGCTGTAATTTCACTTGGTGGTATTGTGACGAGTGAGTCTGTTCGAGTTGGTGGCGATGCAATGGACCAGGCGATTACTAGTTATGTCCGTAAAACGTATAACCTAACGATTGGTGAGCGTACTGCGGAAGCGATAAAAATCGAAATAGGATCTGCTAGAGTCACAACAGAGGAAGATACGATGGATATTCGTGGACGAGACCTCGTAACAGGCTTACCTAAAACGATTGATATCTCTTCAAAAGAAATTTCCAACGCACTTCGTGAATCGATTGCGGCTATTATCGATGGAGTGAAGAAAACACTTGAACAAACACCTCCAGAATTATCTGCTGACGTAATGGAGCGTGGTATTATGCTTACAGGTGGTGGAGCACTACTTAAAAATTTAGATAAAGTAATTAGTGAACAGACCAATATGCCTGTATTTATTGCGGAAAATCCTTTAGATTGTGTTGCTATTGGTACTGGTAAAGCACTTGATCATATGGGATTATTAAAACGTCAACAAACGAAATAATAAGGGGAAGTGAGCCATGCCACAATTTTTTTCAAATAAGCGATTAATATTGCTGCTTGTAGGGATGATATTTCTTGTGGCACTCATCAGCTTTTCTTTGCGCGATCGGAATCATGCATCAATGCCAGAACAACTTATTAAAGATGTGGTCGGCCTTGGACAATCCTTTTTTTCCAAGCCGACTCAGTATGTTACTGGTGTTTTTAATAATGTAGAATCACTACTTAATACATATGATGAAAACAAACGATTGAAAGCAAGATTAGAGGATTATGCCTCCTTACAAGCAGAAGTCAATGATTTAGAAAATGAAAATCAGAAGTTACGAGATATTGTTGATAAAGAAGAGGATCTTCGAGCTTATAATCCAATTCAAGCAACTGCTATCGCTAGAAATCCGGACCAATGGGAAGAAAAGATTATTATTGATAGAGGAGAATTACATGGAATAGAAGTGAACATGGCTGTTATGACTTCTCAAGGATTAATTGGGAAAGTTATTTTAACTACACCATACACCTCTACTGTTGAACTTTTATCTACTCAAAATCCAAACTACCGAGTGTCCGCAGTTATATCAGATAAAGAAGAGATTTTTGGATTAATAGAAGGCTATGATGAAAAGCGAAAAGAGCTTATTTTGAAGCGAATAGATTCTGATTTTGATGTGAAAAAAGGTCAAAAAGTTACAACTTCTGGACTTGGTGGAATCTTTCCAAAGGGTATATTAATCGGAGAAGTGACTGAAGTGACGACAGACGATTATGGATTGACAAAACTAGCGTATATTAAACCAGCAGCCAACTTTTCTATTTTAGACCACGTGATTATTTCTAAGCGTTCAATGTCTACAATTGATGGAACGGATGGAGAAAATACCGAGAGGGATTTAACAGAAGGCGCAGGGGACGGCTCATGATTCGTTTTTTAGTTATTATCATTTCGGTTCTATTATTTTATATGGAACCGATTTTTGGACTTTTCTCACCAATAGAAATAAATGAGGATTTCTTTGTTTTGGTTCCTCGCTTCTTAATCATGTACTTAATTTTTGTATCCATATATTATGACCGAAAACGTGCCATGTTATTTGGATTGTTTTTTGGACTCTTGTACGATGTCTTTTTCATTGATATTATTGGATTATATTCTTTTATTTATCCATTAATGTGTTTAGTTGCTAGTTTAGTTGTAAAATATGTTCATCAGCATTTATTGGTGGCTACAGTTTTAACGCTAATTCTAGTAGCGGTTGTAGAGTTATTATTGTTTTTCTTTTATACTTTTATCGGTATAAAAAGTATGACATTTGTAGATTTTTATAAATTTAATCTTCTCCCAACAATGATTGCTAATTTTGTTTTCCTAGCAATGTTCGGGTGGGGGTTTAAATACATTCTTCTAAATCGGTTTAATCAAAAGGCGTTATTAATGCAAAAATAAAGCTTTTCGGTAGACAGTGGATCTGAGGTGACTTGATTGACAAAAAAGCAGTTAATATCGATTAAAGGAACGAAAGAGGGCCTTGTATTACGGCTAGACGATCAGTGTTCATATGCAGAGCTTTTAGAAGAGTTAGCCAAAAAGGTTTCGGATGAAGGTTTTGAAGGTCAAGCTGAAGTGCTTTTACAACTTGGAAATCGTTATTGCAACGACGAACAGGCCAAAGAAATTATTAACTGTGTAGAACAAACAGAACATCTTCGAGTTACGAAGATTCAAAGTGAAGTAATGACTGTAGAAGAATGCAATAAAAAATTGCTAGAAAATCAGTCAGAAACTTATGTAGGTATAGTAAGGTCTGGTCAGGTAATTACTGCTTTAGGTGACTTAGTGGTAATTGGTGACGTTAATCCCAACGGAAGAGTAGTTGCTGGTGGGAATGTCTTTGTATTAGGTAGACTAAAAGGAATTGCACATGCTGGCTCTAATGGTAAAAGAGATGCTGTCATTGCAGCATCTTGGTTAGAGGCCACGCATTTAATAATTGATAATGTAGTAGAAACGATGACAGACGAGTTAAGTGTTTTATCGGAGCAACCAGAAATGGAATGTGCTTATTTACATACAAATGGATCAATAGCAATAGATCGCTTACAAGAACTTAGATTAATAAGACCGAATCTATCGACATTTAAAGGAGGAAGCTAATGTGGGAGAAGCAATCGTAATAACTTCTGGTAAAGGTGGGGTAGGTAAAACAACTACAACTGCAAACCTTGGAACTGCATTGGCTCTTCAAGGGAAAAAAGTTTGTTTAATGGATACAGATATCGGTTTGAGAAATTTAGACGTTGTGCTTGGACTTGAAAATAGAATTATTTATGATTTAGTAGATGTTGTGGAAGGCCGTTGCAAAATTCATCAGGCGTTAGTGAAAGACAAACGTTTTGAGGATAAATTATATTTATTGCCAGCTGCCCAAACAACTGATAAAAATGCAGTAACACCTGAGCAGATGAAAGAACTCGTAACGGAATTGAAACGAGATTACGAATATGTATTAATTGATTGCCCTGCTGGTATTGAACAAGGATATAAAAATGCAATAGCTGGTGCTGACAAAGCAATAGTTGTCACAACACCTGAGATTTCTGCAGTCCGTGACGCAGATCGAATCATCGGTTTATTAGAACAGGAGGAATCGATTGATCCACCTAAGCTAATTATTAACCGCATCCGTCAACATTTAATGACGAAAGGTGAAGCACTCGATATTAATGAAATAACTACGCATTTATCTATTGATTTATTAGGAATTGTAGCAGATGATGAAAGTGTTATCACTTCTTCCAATAAAGGGGAACCAGTTGTAATGGATCCATCAAATAGAGCGGCATTAGGTTACCGTAATATTGCCCGCCGTATCCTTGGGGAGTCTGTACCTTTGATGTCTATGGACATGCCTAAAAAAGGTGTTATGTCTAAACTAAAATCTATATTTTCTAAATAATATTCGACCGGCTTCCAAATAATTTGGAAGTCGGTTTTATTTTGTTCATGAATTTGTCCTAGCCGTCATACATTCCTACTAGGGGGAATGTTATGCTATCGAGAAAAAAATGGATGCTCGCATTTGTATTTGTCATACTATTTTTTGCGTTATCTAAATTTGAAAAGAGTGATGTACTATCAACCAATTACTCTACTACACTACTGGAACCACAAAAGCCAAGTGAAGTTTATAAAAAAATAATGACTTGGGTAAATCAACCGGATGAAGTAATAAGTGTTAGTTCACCTGTTACAACTCCTCCATTAATTGAATATAAATCAATTCAACCTTTTGAAGAGGGAGCTATTTTATCTATTAATGATTCTCAAGAGCTCTTTGCTGCGGAAAATGGCTTAATCATATTTACAGGTTATACAAAAAAGACAGGAAAGACCCTTTCTATTTTGTATGATACTGGAGAAACTGCGACATTTGGTTTTTTAGAAGAGTTCAATCAATTACCTTATACTACGATTAATACTGGAGATATTTTTGCAACTGTTGCTAGCAATTTGCTATATGTTAAAGTAGAACAAGATGGGGAGATACTAGATACAACCGAACTAGTGGAATGGCTATCACCTGAAGATGAATAAAAAAATGTATAGAGTACATCCCATTATGATACCTTTTTTTATATTTTTTTATTTATCAGGAGAAGTTGCTGTGTATTCCATCGTATTTGGTTCATTACTATTTCATGAGCTTGGTCATTTATTGGCGGCAAAGCTCATTGGGGCAAGAGTTATTTCGTGCACCATATTACCTTACGGTGGGGAAATCAGAATTGAGCAGTTTTCCAGATTAAAAAAAACGCAGCAATTATTAATTGTGATTTCTGGTCCATTATTTACATTATTGTTGTTAGCTTTTACTACTTTTATTGATATTCCACAAAAAAATATTATCGTTCTAACACAAATTTTAATATTATTTCTTAATTTACTTCCTATTTTTCCTTTGGATGGTGGACGAGTCTTATATATATTTAACCCAAACAAATATAATGATATTGTTGGATTCTCTTTGGGATTAAGCTTTTTGATCTTCTGTGCAAGCTTGTATTGCTTTCCTAGGTTACTATCCGTCAGTATTATCTTCTTGTACTTGTTTATTCTAAACATTTCCTTTTGGAGATTTAGAAAGTACAAGCTAGCATTTGATAATATAACGAGAAGTGCTTGACGTAGCTTAGGAGATGTAGTAATATTTAAATGTTATTGTTTGTAGCAGCACCCGTTGCTACAACCGCTCTGAAAAGGTTTAAGTGTTCGAGCAATCGAATCACCTTTTATAAGGCGAGTCTTAGTCTAAGAGGAGGTGCAGGTATGTACGCAATTATTGAAACAGGTGGAAAACAAATCAAAGTTGAACAAGGGCAAGAAATCTACATTGAAAAATTAGATGTAACTGCTGATGATGTTGTAACTTTTGACAAAGTTTTATTCGTAGGTGGAAATGATGTTAAAGTTGGTGCTCCATTCGTGGAAGGTGCTAAAGTTACAGCGAAAGTTGTAAAAAACGGCAAAGCTAAAAAAATCATCGTTTTCAAATACAAAGCGAAAAAGAATTATCGTAAAAAACAAGGTCACCGTCAACCATACACAAAATTAGTAGTAGAATCTATTAGTTTATAAGATGATTAAAGTGACTGTTACAAAAGATCAATCAGGTCTTATTCATTCATTTGAAATGAAAGGACATGCTGATTTTGCCGAACATGGGAAAGATTTAGTTTGTGCAGGTGCTTCTGCTGTATCATTTGGTGCAGTGAATGCTGTCATCTCTCTTACTGAAATCACACCTATTATTAAGCAAAAGGGTGACGGAGGCTACTTATATGTCGAAGTGCCAAGTATATCGAATCCTGAAAAAGCTGCAAATATACAGCTAATTCTTGAAGCGATGATTGTATCTTTACAAACGATTGAACAAGACTATGGTAAGTATATAAAAATAACCTTCAAAAAGTAGGAGGTGGAACATATGTTGAAATTAAATCTTCAGTTTTTCGCATCCAAAAAAGGGGTAGGTTCGACTCGTAATGGTCGTGACTCTCAAGCGAAACGTCTAGGTGCTAAACGTGCTGACGGACAATTCGTATCAGGAGGATCTATTTTATATCGCCAACGCGGTACTAAAATTCACCCTGGTGAAAACGTTGGACGTGGAGGAGACGACACACTTTTTGCTAAAGTTGACGGTGTAGTACGCTTTGAGCGTTTCGGTCGCGACAAGAAAAAAGTAAGTGTATATCCTGTAGCTCAAGAAGCTTAATCAAAAAATAAAAGGACTGCATTTTGCAGTCCTTTTTCTTTTCTCTTGAGAAAAATTAAATATTACCTGTTATACTAAATAAGGAAAGCTTACTTACGGAGCGTGTATACAATGGAGTCTAAACAAAAAACTATTAATGAAGTATTGCGTCATACAATGCATGATTATTTAAATAATTTGCATTTAATTCAGATGAACTTAGATATGGGAAGATATGATGAAGCAAAAAATCTTATACGAACGTATTCATTAAAGTGCACTCAATTTTTCGACGTGAATAATACAGGTTTACTTCTTACAAATGAGTGGTTACAAACGTTTAGTTTAGCTTACAATAAAATAACATTGGAATTTGGAACCTCCATTCAAAAAGTAGGGGCAGGACATTACGATGAACCTGTAAAGAATTATTTAGAGCGATTTGTACAGACGATATATCCATTGCTTAAGGGCTATCAAGAACAGACACTAAATGTCTACATACTTACAGCTGATGTATTAGAGGTACAAGTAGAACTGAAGGGTGAATGGTCTACCTATACATGGGTTGATGAATGTTTGAATGGTTTAATGGATGTGGAGAAAGAAATAAATTCAGATTCCCATATTAAATTTAAATTAATCGCAAGAGAAAGATTGGAGTGAATTAAATGTTTGTAGATCACGTAAAAGTGTACGTCAAAGGTGGAGACGGCGGAGATGGGATGGTAGGATTCCGTCGTGAAAAGTATGTGCCTATGGGAGGTCCAGCAGGCGGTGATGGAGGAAATGGTGGCGATGTAATTTTCGTAGTTGACGAAGGATTACGCACATTAATGGATTTCCGTTATAAACGCCATTTTAAAGCAACTCGTGGAGAACATGGTCATAGTAAGAACATGCACGGTGCTAATGCAGAAGATTTATTGGTTAAAGTTCCTCCGGGAACAGTAGTGATGAATGAAGAAACAGGACAAGTTATCGCTGACTTAGTAGAACATGGACAAAAGGCTGTTATAGCTAAAGGTGGACGTGGAGGAAGAGGTAATTCTCGTTTTGCTACGCCAGCAAACCCTGCACCAGAGCTTTCTGAAAAAGGAGAGCCAGGAGTAGAATTATCTGTTACTTTAGAGCTTAAAGTTTTAGCTGATGTTGGTTTAGTAGGATTCCCAAGCGTTGGAAAGTCTACTTTATTATCAGTGGTTTCATCCGCGAAGCCTAAGATTGCTTCCTATCATTTTACAACGATCGTACCTAATTTAGGAATGGTGGAAACAGAAGATCATCGTAGTTTTGCGATGGCTGATTTACCAGGACTGATTGAAGGGGCACACCAGGGTGTAGGTCTAGGACATCAATTCCTACGTCATATAGAGCGAACAAGAGTAATTGTGCACGTAATTGATATGTCTGGTCTTGAAGGCCGTGATCCTTATGAAGATTACTTAACAATCAATGAAGAATTAAAACAATATAATCTTCGTTTAACGGAACGACCTCAAATTATCGTTGCAAATAAAATGGACATGCCAGAATCAGAAGAAAACTTGATAGCATTTCAAGAAAAAGTAGGACCAGAAGTGAAAATTTTCCCTATATCTGCGATTTCACGTCAAGGATTACAAGATTTACTATTTGCTATAGCAGATATGTTAGAAGTAGCTCCTGAATTCCCGCTGCACGATTTGACCGAGGAAGAAACAGAAACATCTGTTATGTACAAACACGAAGCGAAAAAAGACGATTTCACTATTTCAAGAGACGATGATGGTGCATTTGTGTTATCTGGTGGAACAGTGGAGCGTTTATTCAAAATGACTGACTTTAGCCGTGAAGATTCAATAAGAAGATTTTCTAGACAATTACGTGGAATGGGTATTGATGATGCTTTACGTGAGCGCGGTGCAAAAGATGGAGATACAGTACGTCTATTAGAATTTGAGTTTGAATTTATCGAATAGGGAAATGAGGAAACCGTATGAAAGATGTTACACATCAGCGATTCTATTTAGTAAGGGAGGATGTGCTTACCGAAGCGATGCAAAAAACTTTGGAAGCAAAGCATCTTCTCCAATCTGGTAAAGTATCCTCCATTTGGGATGCGGTAAAAGAAGTAGATTTATCTAGAAGTGCTTTTTATAAATATCGTGATGCGGTGTTTCCTTTCCATTCGATTGTCCAGGAAAGAATATTAACTGTATTTTTACAACTAGAGGACAGAGAAGGGACGCTTGCAAGACTTTTGCAGCTCGTTGCGGAATCGTCTATCAACATTTTAACGATCCATCAAACGATCCCTATTCAAGGGAGAGCAAGCGTTACTTTGTCTCTTGATGTAACGGAGATGACAAAGCAATTAGATGAATTTATAAATGAAATGAAGCGACTAGACTTTGTGGAATCTGCTGAAGTTATTAGTTCTGGTGCTTTGTAAGGAGGATTTACGATGGATACAAAAAAAGTGGCTTTTCTTGGGCCAGAAGCATCTTTTACACATCTTGCTTCGAAAGCTTTGTTTCAAGATGAATTACTTGTTCCAACTCGAACAATTCCAGAATGCATAGAAGCAGTTGCAAATGGGAGTGTAGATATCGCTGTCGTTCCACTTGAAAATGCATTAGAAGGTACCGTTCCTTTAACAATTGATTATTTATTTCATGAGGCAAACCTATATGTGATTGCAGAAATACAAGCTCCAATTGAGCAACATTTAATGGTTCATCCAACTAATAAAAAGAATTGGGAAGAAATAACGACTATCTATTCGCACCCACATGCATTAGCACAGTGTCATAAATATTTATATTATCGATTTGGGAAAGTTCCACTTGAACAATCGACTTCTACAGCAGCAGCTGCGAAGTATGTTTCGGAAAATGAAGAGCTATGTATTGCAGCAATTGGGAATTCATCTGCAGCAAGTGAGTACAATCTAGCAATTGTAGAGCAAAACATTCACGATTTCCATTTTAACCATACACGCTTCTTCGTACTTTCCAAAAAAAATCTTTGTATTCAAGAGTCAGGACATATTGGACAAATGAAAACGACTGTCATGATTACTTTGCCTAAGGATGATCGTTCAGGGGCATTGCATCAAGTACTATCCGTTTTTGCATGGAGACAGCTCAATTTAAGTAAAATCGAATCTCGACCTCTTAAAACCGGCTTGGGACAATATTTTTTCGTAATAGATATTTTAGAAGATGAAAAAATGCCAATGATGATTGGTGCTATAGAAGAATTAAAAGCTTTAGGTTGTGATGTAAAATCACTTGGGTCCTACAATACATATGAAACAGAAAAAGAAGCTCCTTCCGAATGAAGGGCTTCTTTTTTTATGTGAGAAGGCTTATTCCTCTATCAGGTAGCCTTTTTTTCGAATACCATCAATTCCTCTATTCAATATTTCTTCCGTTGGGGCAGATATAAGATGTAAATGAACTCCCGATGTTAGTTCCAACAAGAAAGGGGCATCTGTTTCTCTTACCTTCTTTAAAAACATTTCGACATCATGACGATTGGAAACCATAATGGAAGAAGTGATTTCGCCATAAACGGGATGTTCTACAGTCACATTTTCAACTGTAACACCTGCATCTACTAATGTTAGTAATTCATCTTCAGAATCTTTAGATTGGTGATTACATGCAACTCGTTTAGAAACACACGCATTCAATTCTTTATCTGGTAGCAATATATATCCTTGGCTAGTTGAAACAATAGGAATATTAGTAGCTTTTAACAAAGTGACATCATTTACAATTACTTGCCGACTCACATTTGCTAGCTTTGCCAAGTCCCCTCCTGTTACAGGATGATTTTGCTCTTTTAAATAAGAAAAAATCCAATTTCTTCTCTCTGATCCTTTTAACTTTTTCATTTATAAACCCTCCAAACTTGCATAACTACCTACTGTCTTTTCATAAGTTTAACATGAAGGGTAGCTAGAATGTTTTAAAAAGATGTGACCATTTGAAATTGATGTACATATTTTAAAGGGAAGGAAGGAGGAAGTCTTTGCAAACTCATATTGTCCAAAAAGGGGATACTCTTTGGAAAATATCAAGAAACTACGGTGTATCATTTGATGAATTAAAGAAATTAAATGCACATCTTGCAAATCCAGAATACATTGTGCCAGGAATGAAGATTTTTATTCCTGAAAAGAGCAAAATGGAGTCTATGAGACATCCATATAGCGATGATCGTCCTGTAAAAAAAGAAATGGTAAATAAGGAGGAAATCATTATCCAGCCGCAAACCGGTAACAACATGAAAATGCAACAAGTCCAACCTGTTAGTAAGGCACAGCAAGTCCAACCAATTAGTAAAGCACAACAGATGCAACCTGTTCCAATGCCTATGCCGTTTCAACCTATTCCAATGGTACCTATGGCACCACCAGTGCAACCTATACAACAAGTTCCAGCAGCCCCACCACCTCAACCTATGCAGCCTATTCAAAATATCCAACAAATTCAACAAGTCCAACAACCACAGCCATATGCAATGCCGTTTCATATAATGCCAGTTCCTGATTTAGATATGACTCCATCACCTCAAGGGTGGAGACTAATTGAATCTACATCGATTCATATAAATATTCATAATGATGACCATGAAAAAGAAGAAAGTCCAGTATATCATGTTGAACAACCCCAAAAAATGGAACCACAATATGTGAGCCCAATCATGGAAGAAGTTTCTTCAGAATTTGAGGAGATGGAACCATTTGAAGAGTACCCACAAATGCAACAATTTGAACACTATCAGCCAATGAATCCTTGCGGTTGTATGGACCAGCAAATGTATCCACAAATGCAACCACAAATGCAACCAGAAATGCATCATCAACAGATGCAACCATGGGGTGGTCATCCATACGTTCATATTTGCTATGTACCCGTTTTTGCTTGTCCACCTTATCCGTATCATCACTTTTAAAAAGTGAGTAATTACATTCGGCAAATAAAAAAGAATGTATGGAAATGGGAAAATGAAAATGGGCTATTTTCTGTAAAAAAATATCCAACTGTTGAACATGCAGAAAAGATTCGAATTATTCACCATAAATTACATCAGCTCGATAAATCTTTTATACTGCCAGTATTAGAATCAGCTCAGGAAGACTTTATCATCCAGCCTTGGTTCAAAGGTACACATCCAGTTGATTATGGAAGCAAAACGGATCGCTTGGAAGTTTATTCACTGTTAGAACAGTTACATGATACGAACAAATATATTAAATGGGATAATCAGAAACTGCTTCAGCCGTTTGATTTGTTTGCAAAATGGCAGAATCGTTCCTTAAAAATGAAAGAAATCTCTTATTTTGTGGAATTTTATTTAGGTGAAAAAAAAACAAAGATGCTCCTGCACTTAGGTGATATAGCTCTAAAAAATATGCAATTATTTAATAATAAAGATACTACTATACTGCATGGCGATGTAGTACATCATAATTTTTTATCCAATGAAAAAGCTTATAAAATTATCGATTTTGATCTTGCTGTCATTGGTCCAAAAGAAATGGAAGAAATATTATGGATGCACCGCGTTCTGCCTGCGATTAACTATGACATTTTTATATTGTTAAGTGAGTTTCCGCTATTGGAAAAGGTCGCAACAAAGCATAAGGAAGCTTTGATGTATCCGAACGAATTATATAGAGAATGGCTCTATGCGTATGCTTTGCCTTTAGAGAGAAAACAAAAATTTATAGACCAATTGATACCGTATACCAACAAAGCACTAACAGAATGGCCAAAGCTATGCTATAATTTAGGCAGATTATAATAGACTTGGAGAAGGTTGCTCTTTATAGAGAGCGACCTTTTCTTGTATTCTACATCTAAAAGTGTACTGTCTTATACGTGCACATTTCTAGTTATGTTATAATAGGTTTGTCGATAGTGAGGGATAAAATATGTATGATTATATAAAAGGTCAAGTAACACGAGTTACACCTGAGTATGTTGTAATAGAACAACAAGGGATTGGGTATCAATTATTAACCCCGAATCCTTTTTCTTTTCGTAAAAGTGAAGAAATTATTCAAGTGTACACGTATTTACACGTAAGGGAAGATGCTCAGCATTTGATGGGGTTTTTAGATTTACCCCAAAGAGAGTTATTTAGAAAACTAATACTCGTTTCTGGTATCGGTCCAAAAGGAGCACTTGCTATATTAGCAAGCGGAGAACCAACTCATGTTATTCAAGCGATAGAACGTGAAGATGAATCCTATTTAGTGAAATTTCCTGGAGTAGGGAAGAAAACTGCTCGTCAAATGATTCTTGACTTAAAGGGTAAATTAAATGACTTAATTGACATAGAGCATTTTGATTTTACACAAGAGGAACCAACTCTGTTTGAGGATGGACAAGCGACTCATGAATTAGAAGAAGCGATGCTAGCATTAGCTGCGTTAGGTTATTCTGAGCGGGAACTATCAAAAATTCGTCCAATTCTAAAAGGCAATGAATCTTTACAAAAAACAGATGATTTTATGAAAAAAGCTTTACAATTATTATTTTCAGGCAAATAGGGAAAGGAGGTTCAAGCTATGACGGAGCGTGTTATTTCGAGTGAGATTTCTAATTATGATGAGCCGTTTGAGCAATCCCTTCGCCCACAATTATTATCACAATATATTGGACAAGATAAAATAAAGCATAATTTAGAAATCTTTATTGAAGCAGCTAGGATGAGAAGTGAAAGTTTAGATCATTGTCTTCTGTATGGACCTCCAGGTCTTGGGAAGACTACTCTTGCGGCAGTTATAGCAAATGAAATGGATGTACAAATACGCATGACAAGCGGTCCAGCAATCGAACGACCAGGTGATTTAGCTGCTATTGTTAGCTCGTTAGAACCGGGAGATGTCTTATTTATTGATGAAATCCACCGTTTAAATCGATCGATTGAAGAAGTATTATATCCTGCAATGGAAGACTTCAGTTTAGACATCGTGGTTGGTAAAGGACCTTCCGCTAGGAGTGTTCGTTTGGATTTACCGCCATTTACTTTAATTGGTGCTACCACACGGGCAGGGGCATTATCAGCCCCACTACGAGACCGCTTTGGTGTGTTGCTAAGACTCGAATTTTATGACGAAGAGGCTTTAACGTCTATTGTTGTCAGAAGTGCGGAGTTATTTAATGCGTCAATTGATCATGAGTCTGCTGGAGAAATCGCTAGACGTTCAAGAGGAACCCCACGTATTGCAAATCGCTTGTTAAAACGAGTACGAGATTATGCTCAAGTAAGGGGAAATGGTCACATTTCCATTGAACTTGCCCGCGAAGCATTAGAACTACTACAAATCGACCCTAGAGGTTTGGATCATATTGATCATAAACTGATTACAGCGATGATTGAGCGATTTAGAGGAGGTCCTGTTGGTCTGGACACTATAGCTGCAAGTATTGGGGAAGAATCGACTACTATTGAAGATGTATATGAGCCCTACTTATTGCAAATAGGATTTATACAACGTTCACCAAGAGGTAGAATTGTTACTCCACTAGCATATGAACATTTAGGTATACCATTACCAATTGAAAGAGATAACTAATAAAGGAAGTAAGGAATATGAGAGTAGAAGATTTTGATTTTGAATTACCAGAGGAATTAATTGCACAAACGCCACTTTTAGAACGAACAAGTAGCAAGCTTCTGATAGCAGATTATCCTAATAATTCATTTAAACATGAAACCTTTTCTTCTATCGTGGAAGAATTAAACGAAGGAGATTGTCTCGTACTGAACGACACAAAGGTTATGCCTGCTCGTTTAATGGGAATAAAAGAAGAAACAGGTGCACATGTTGAAGTGTTGTTATTAACACAAATACAAGGTAATCATTGGGAAACGCTTGTAAAACCTGCCAAGCGAGTAAAAGTAGGAACGAAAATATCATTTGGCGATGGCTTGTTAACAGCAGTATGTACTGAATTAAAAGAACATGGTGGCAGAGTGTTCAACTTTGAATATGAAGGTGTGTTTTTTGAAGTGCTCGATCAGCTCGGGGAAATGCCACTCCCTCCGTATATTCATGAAAAATTAGATGATAAAGATCGTTATCAAACTGTGTACGCTAAAGAACAAGGGTCAGCAGCCGCACCAACAGCAGGTCTCCATTTTACCGAAACGTTATTAGATGAAATACGCTCAAAAGGTGTTAAAATTGCATTTGTAACACTACATGTTGGACTTGGAACTTTCCGTCCAGTAAGTGTGGATTCGATAGATGATCACGAAATGCATTCAGAATTTTACCGTGTTTCAAAGGATACTGCGAAAACCATAAATGAGGTAAAAAAAGCTGGAGGTAAAATTATTGCTGTAGGAACTACTTCCACAAGAACGCTGGAAACTGTTGCTACAAAGTTTGATGGCACAATACAAGAAGATAGTGGTTGGACATCAATTTTCATTTATCCAGGGTATTCATTTAAATGTATTGATGGGATGATTACCAATTTTCACTTACCGAAATCAACACTTGTGATGTTAGTTAGTGCTCTTACATCTAGAGAATTTATATTAAGCGGCTATAAAGAAGCAATCGAACGGCAATACCGCTTTTTCAGCTTTGGTGATGCAATGTTTATAAAAGGAAGGAATTATTAAATGTCTGCAATAACATATGAGTTAATAAAAAAAGATAAACAAACTGGCGCTCGTCTAGGAATTGTTCACACACCCCATGGATCGTTTGAAACACCAACATTTATGCCTGTAGGTACACAAGCTACTGTAAAAACGATGGCACCAGAAGATCTTAAAGAGATGGAAGCTGGCATTATTTTAAGTAATACGTACCACTTATGGCTACGACCTGGACATGATATTATTCGTGAAGCAGGAGGTCTACATAAATTTATGAACTGGGATCGTGCAATTTTGACGGATTCTGGTGGTTTCCAAGTATTTAGTTTAAGCGATATGCGTAAAATCGAAGAAGAAGGAGTTCATTTCCGCAATCACTTGAATGGAGATAAACTATTTTTAAGTCCTGAAAAATCAATGGAGATTCAAAATGCATTAGGCTCCGATATTATGATGGCATTTGATGAATGTCCGCCATATCCTGCAACATTTGAGTATATGAAAGCGTCAGTAGAGCGTACATCTCGTTGGGCAGAACGTTGCTTGACTGAACATACAAATACAAATAAGCAAGGATTATTTGGTATTATACAAGGTGGAGAATATGAAGAATTACGTCGTCAATCAGCAAAGGATCTAGTATCGCTCGATTTTCCTGGGTATGCAATTGGTGGATTATCCGTTGGGGAACCAAAGGATGTTATGAATCGTGTACTAGACTTCACTACACCTATGATGCCAGAAAACAAACCACGATATTTAATGGGAGTGGGCTCTCCAGACTCATTAATCGATGGCTCTATTCGTGGTGTTGACATGTTTGATTGTGTACTTCCAACTCGTATTGCCCGTAACGGTACATTTTTCACATCAAAAGGTCGATTAGTTATCAAAGGAGCTGCATTTGCACGTGATTTTGGACCAATTGATGAAAAATGTGATTGTTACACTTGTCAGAACTACTCACGTGCATACATTCGCCATCTTTTCAAAGCAGATGAAACATTTGGGTTAAGGTTAGCGTCATATCATAATCTTCATTTCTTAATGAATCTAATGAAAGATGTACGACAAGCAATTCGTGAAGATCGCTTGTTAGATTTCAAAGAAGAGTTTTTTGAAGAATATGGGTATAACAAACCAAATGCAAAAAATTTCTGATTCTTGTATACTAGATAGAGAGAAAAAAGGAGGGGATATTTAATATGGATTCATTAGCAGGCTTATTGCCGATAATTGCTATGTTCGCAGTGATGTGGTTTTTTATCATTCGACCAGCACAAAAACGTCAAAAAAGTACAGCACAAATGCAAAATAATCTAAAACGTGGAGATCAAATTATTACAGTTGGTGGTTTACACGGGAAGATAGATGCAGTAGATGATACAACTATTTTTGTAGTCGTAGCAGATGGAACACGGTTGCAATTTGAACGTGTTGCAGTAGGACGAGTTGTTTCAGAACAATAAAAAAAAGAACTTACTCTATTTATGAGTAAGTTCTTTTAATTTGGGCAGAGTAGTAATGAGGTGATAGGATGAACGATATTCTCATCATTATTTTACGTACTTTTTTATTATATTGGATTATTCTAGGTATTCTTCGATTAATGGGAAAACGAGAAGTCGGTGAGCTAAGCATTTTCGATTTAGTAGTTTTTTTACTAATTGCAGAAATAGGAGCTTTAGCCTTAGATGATCCAAAAAGTAAGTTTATTCATGCAGTAATACCAATGGTAATATTATTGATTATTCAAGTTGGAGTTTCTTATTTTTCATTAAAAAGTAAGGATTTCCGAGACGCAATGGAAGGAAAACCATCCATTATAATGAAAGATGGTATCATCAATGAGAAAGAAATGAGAAAACAACGTTATAACCTAGACGATTTATTACAACAATTAAGAGAACAACAAATAGGTTCTATAAAATCCGTTTCTTATGCCTTTTTAGAACCATCTGGCAATTTATCTGTCTTTAAAAAAGAGGAACAACAATATGTCTTACCTCTAATCATAGATGGCGAGATTCAAATAGATCACTTACAAAGACTTGGAAAAGACGAGAAATGGCTTAGAGAAGAACTTGAAAAAAAATCAATATTGGACGTAAATAAGATTTTTTATTGTAGTTATGAAGATGATTCTTTATATATTCAACTCAAAACTTCTTTTTAGAAGTTCGAAGTATTTGTAGAATAACACTGACTTCTTTTCTTTTTATTTGTCTAAAAAGAACTAATCCAATCGTTAGATATAGAAGAGTTACAAAACAATCAATTAATAATGACCTTTCGCCAATTGTAAAAAGTAACGGACGTGAAACAATTGTGAGTAAGAAAATGACATATGGAAGTGCGAAAAACGAGAAGCCGATCTGTGCTTCTTTTTTTTCTCTTATAGAAGCAATATGTAAAAAGGAAGTGATCAAAACACCAAAACCAATCGCAACGACTGCTCCTTTTTCTTGGATGGCTGCTTGAGAAGCGAGAAAAAATAGTAAGAGTAATTTACCAACTCCGCCATATAACGAGTTTAAAAAAGCTGCCTTAGAGTTGTTTAAAGCTTGTAAAATAGAAAACAATGGACTTTGAATATAATAAAAGAAAAAGATAGGTGACAAAATTTTCATATAAACAGTTGCATTTTCTACATGAAATAGTACAGAAACGAGTTCTCCACCGTGTAAATAAAATAGTGTAGCAGCGTAACATCCTGTTAAGGTAGAGAATTTTAAAGATAAATGAATTCTTTCTTTTAAAAGTGAATTGTTCCGTCTTGCAAATGCATCACTTACGGCAGGAATAAGCACGACAGACAATGCGTAAGGAATGAAAGATGGAAAGAGTAACAATGGTACTAAAACTCCGGAGATAACACCGTATAGTGTCGTAGCTGCAACACTAGTAATACCTGTTATTGCTAGAGCTTTGATAAAGATTATGGGTTCTAAAAACCATGTGAAAGAACCAAATAGTTTACTACCTGAAGATGGCAAAGCAATTGAAAAGAGTGGTGAAAGTGGATAGGCATTGGAAGCTTTTTTAATTGTTTGCTTCGCTTTCCATTTTACATATTTCCATCTTAGGTAAAGTAAGGCCGCAACTTCTCCTAGTAAGGACATTCCCATAGCATAAGCAGCTGCTTCTTTAGGGGAAGCTGATGTAAGCAGAAGAGGGAGTAAAAAACTAATAAGTACAATTCGTATTATTTGTTCCATCAACTGGGAAACGGCTGTCTCTTCTATTCTTGCTATTCCTTGAAAGAATCCTTTTAAAATTCCGCCTGCTGCCGCTATAGGTACAATAGCAATAGAAACATATAGTGTCATTGTTATAGCATCATTTTTTAATAAATTTTCAGAAATAAATGGTGTGACATAAAGGAAAATAGGAGTAAATGCTAGAATAGATATAACAGTTACAAAAACGGATGTACGCATGACGGAGAAATAACTAGAAACTGCATTTCTCGTTCTTAGTTCTGCAATAATCTTTGACATTGCAATAGGAATCCCAAGCTGAATAAGAGATAGAAAGAAAATGAAAGCTGGGTAAGCGGTCATATATATGCCATATGCTTCTTCTCCGGTTAAACGAACAAATTGCATGCGGTAAATAAAACCTAAAAACTTTGATAAAAAGATGGCGAGCATTAACAAAAGAGAACCTCTTAAAAATGTAGACACATAAACACTTCCTTCTCAAATACAGGAACATCGTTTACAATTACAATATGCAAACTAGTAGGTACATTATTCTTTAAACGGGGTGCGGTATTTTGAAAATCACATACGAAGAAATATATTCACATGTACTACCTGCGTTAGAAAGTAAGAAAACAGAGTTCGAAGTTTATCAATATAAAACAGTAACAGAAATTGATATTTGGAATTTTTGTATCACGAAGAAATGGCGTAAAAAAGTAGTACCCGAAATTCCGCTTTATCAAATTATTAATGATATTCTCTCGATATCCCCAGCAGAATTTATGACCTTTGAACAAATCGAGAATTTTAAAACATCCAATTGGTTTTCTGAAGTCAATCAAGAAGAACTTCAACTGCTGTTAAATCATAAAAAGGATGATGAATAATCATTCCGTTATTTGACAGAGAGCCTATCGTGTTTCATAATAAATATGTTGCGTTTTTTGAAGTAGAACATGTATCTTATAGTAATTGTTTAGCATCAGACGCCTGTTGCTTGTCGTAGCTGACGACGTTGGTAGCTTTTTAGGAGGAAATATACATATGAAAACTAGAGGACGCATAGTTGCGTTTTTATTACTTCTTGTAATCTTTGCAGGGACAATAAGTCCTACAGTTAGTGGAGTACTAAACAATATTAAACTAGGCTTAGATTTACAAGGTGGATTTGAAGTTCTTTATCAAGTAGAAGAATTAAAAGAAGGACAGAAAATTACAGAGGATGTAGTAGCGGATACCGCTTCCGCTTTAACTAGCCGTATTGACGTATTAGGAGTTAGTGAACCTAGTATTCAAATCGAAGGTGGCAACCGAATCCGTGTGCAACTTGCAGGAGTAGAAGACCAAAACTCTGCAAGAGAGCTGCTTTCTACACAAGCAAATTTAACTTTCCGTGATTCAGATGATAATATCAAGCTGGATGGAACTGATTTAAAACAAGGCGGAGCAAAAGCAGCCTTTGATCAAAATGGACAACCAATCGTTACGCTTGAGTTAAAAGATGCAAATAAGTTTGCGCAAGTGACGGAAGAAATCGCTGCTAAACCAGCACCAGATAATGTATTAGTTATTTGGTTGGATTTTGAAGAGGGTGTAGATTCCTACAAAGAAGAGGTTTTAAAACCTGATCCTAAATTCACATCAGCTCCTCGAGTGTCACAAAGAATTAGTTCAGATAGTGTTGAAATTTCCGGTACCTTTACTGTTGAGGAGACTAAAAGCTTGTCAGGTATTTTAAATGCTGGAGCATTACCTGTTCACTTAGAGGAAATTTTCTCCACTTCTGTTGGTGCTCAATTTGGAGAATCAGCATTAAATAGTACAATATTAGCTAGTATTATTGGAGTAGCCTTAATATTTATTTTTATGATTTTCTACTATCGTCTTCCAGGTTTCATAGCAGTTATTTCTTTAGTCGTTTACATTTTCTTGATCCTTGTAATATTTGATTGGATTAATGGTGTATTAACGCTTCCTGGTATCGCTGCAATTGTTCTTGGTGTAGGTATGGCAGTAGACGCGAACATCTTGACCTATGAACGTATAAGGGAAGAATTACGTGTTGGTAAGTCTGTTAAAAAAGCGTTTAATACTGGAGCAAAAGAGGCATTTACAGCAATATTAGATGCCAACCTTACGACGCTTTTGGCAGCTATCGTGTTATTCTACTTTGGTACAAGTTCTGTAAAAGGGTTCGCTACATTGTTGATCATCAGTATTTTAGTAGTATTCATAACTGCAGTTTGGGCTTCAAGAGTATTATTAGGCTTACTTGTAAATAGTGGGTATTGGGATAATAAACCAGGTTGGTTTGGTATTCCTAAGAAACGAATTCACGCACCTGAAGAAAATGTGGACACACTTGATTTGACGACCAAATTCGATCGTTACGATTTTGTTCACAGCCGTAAAATATTCTATACTATTTCTATTGTATTGACCGTTGCAGGTATTATTGTGTTAAGTACATTAAAACTAAATCTTGGAATAGACTTCTCAAGTGGTACACGAGTAGATATCCAATCAACTCAACCATTAACGCAGGAAGTTGTCGCTGAAAAACTGGATCACATTGGTCTTTCATCAGAAGATATAGTAATTTCAGGTGATAATAATGACCTCGCAGTCGTTCGCTACAAAGAAGACTTTACCCAAGAGGAAGTTAAAACACTTAAGACGGAAATGACTCAAGAGTTTGGTATAGACCCAACTGTAAGTAGTGTATCTCCGACAGTAGGGAAAGAGCTTGCAAAAAATGCAATAAAAGCCCTTTCTATTGCAGCACTTGGTATTTTAATTTATGTTGCATTCCGTTTTGAATGGAGAATGGGTGTAGGTTCCATCGTATCCCTATTACATGATGCATTCTTAATGGTAACTGTTTTTAGTATATTACGTTTAGAAGTCGATATAACGTTTATAGCCGCAGTGTTAACGATCGTAGGTTATTCAATTAATGACACAATCGTTACATTTGACCGTATTCGAGAGAACTTGCATCGCAGTAAAAAGATTACGACAGAAGAGGAACTTGCGATAATTGTTAATAAGTCATTAAGACAAACACTTGGTCGTTCCGTTAATACAGTACTGACTGTTGTATTAGTAGTTGTTGCATTATTAATCTTTGGTGCAGAAGGAATTCGAAACTTCTCTATCGCATTGCTAATTGGTTTACTTGCAGGAACATATTCATCCATTTTTATCGCAGTTCAAGTTTGGTTTGATTTAAAAGTGAAAGAGCTGCGGAAAACTGGTGGGATCGATGTACAAAAAGAAGAGAAAAAATGGGGTTCAGATGAGCCTGTCGTATAATGGTTAATAAAAGATAGAACAGGGTATATTTTATATATTCTGTTCTATTTTTTTATTGAAAAGAGGAATATAGATGAAATTACAATGGTCGCTTTTATTTGGATTAATATTTGCCGTTATTATTGCTCTTTTTGCTGTTAATAATGTAGAAAAAGTACCTGTAAATTACGTTATTGGTACAGCGCAGTGGCCGCTCATTTTAGTTATTTTAGGCTCAGCACTTCTTGGTGCTCTCCTGAGTGGTTCTATTGCAATATATCGCTCATTTGTTCTTTCTCGTAAGGTCAAAAATCTAGAAAGAGAGCTTGAAAAGAAAGATCATTCTATAGGTGTACTTCAAAATGATTTAGTTGCACAAGAAGAGGGACGACTAGATAATTCTTCAAAACACTGATAAAACCAGTTGGCGAAATATAATCGGTTTTTATTAAAGACTAATAATTAAATATGAGCATAGGGGCTGTACTGAAAGTCATAGAAAATGACTTTTAAGGGTAGCCTCTTTCTTCGTATCTTCTATTAGTGCGATAGATTTCCGTTCCAGGCGGATGCTTTCCGCCGGCATGACTTCAGCCGCTTCCCTTGCTCCTGCGCAAGCTCGTCGCAGAAAAAACGTTGCTCCTACGCAAGCTCGTCGCAAAAATTAATTTCGCTACGCTCAGTCCAGGGTCTTCAGCTCATGCACCTGCCGCTTCGCTTTCGGTGCAGAAAACATTTGCTATTCCGGCTGGAGTCGCCGCCTTCCACTCCAATTAACTATTATCCGCTTTTCAATTAGAAAACCATCATGCCATTAATAGTACAAGTTTTTATCACTTAAATTTTATTAATTAATATTTATAGAAAATCGTTGAAAAAGGCGAAACTCCTGCGGGAATAGCGTTAGCCGAAGACCCCGCAGTTGAGGGGAAGGCAATCTAAGTTCGCCGCATCCTGCGGCAACGATTGCATGACCAACATCGTGTTGGCCTAGGAGGCTAAGGCAACGCCCGCGGAAAGGGAGCCGTTTCAACGATTTTCTTTTTTATCGGAAGTCATTATTTAGATAAGTCAAATTTGGAAGCAGTTCTTGAACGTGAAGAGAGCACGCTATATTTATGCATTTCCTATAAGCTCCGTCTCTAATTGTAGTATAATAGAGGTCAAGGAAGTGAAAATATGATTCAATCGCAAAAAAGATGGAAAATTTCAAGACCAGATGAACAATTAGTATCTACTTTTGAGAAGGAACTTTCTATACCTAGTGTTTGTGCAAAAGTAATGGTATCAAGAGGTTTTCAAACGGTAGAAGAAGCTTATAACTTTTTACATTTGACGAAAGACCATATACATAATCCTTTTTTACTGAATGGGATGGACGAGCTAGTTGCACGTGTTTTCAAAGCAATTGATCAACAAGAAAGGATTATGGTATATGGAGATTATGATGCTGATGGAATTACAAGTACTACAGTAATGATGAAAACCTTACTTTCTATGGGTGCAGATGTGATTTTTAAAATTCCGAATCGATTTATTGATGGCTATGGCCCTAGCGAGCGTTTATTCCAAGAAGCTTACGATGAAGGTGTTAGATTAATAATTACCGTTGATAATGGAATTTCTGGACTTAAACCAATTCAATTTGCAAAAGATCTTGGTATGGATGTAATTGTAACGGATCACCATGAACCAGGTGAGGAACTTCCTGTAGCAGATATCATTATACATCCCGGTTTAAAGAATACATCTTATCCGTTTCCACATTTAGCTGGAGTCGGTGTCGCATTTAAAGTAGCACATGCCTTATTAGGTGAGGTTCCTAAGGAGTTATATTACTTAGTTGCAATTGGAACAATTGCGGATTTAGTTTCCTTAACAGGAGAGAACCGCTACTTTGTGCAGCAAGGAATAAAGCAAATGAATGGGTCAAATCTGATAGCTATCGAAGCATTGGCAAAAGTTAGCGGAATTGAAGTGCCTACCATTAACGAGGAAACAGTAGGGTTTATGTTTGGACCCCGAATAAACGCAGTAGGTAGATTAGGTGAAGCAGCTCCAGGTGTTGAATTATTTTTAACAGAAGACACAGCTGATGCACACGCAATCGCAAACATGTTACATGAGAAAAACAAAGAAAGACAAGCCATTGTGAAACAGATATCCGACGAAGCTATTCAGTTAATTGAACAGGCTGGCAACATAGAAGGACCTAGTGTAATTGTTGTTGGCAAAAAAGATTGGAATCCTGGCGTCTTAGGAATTGTCGCTTCCAAACTCGTAGAAAAGTATTACCGCCCCGCAATCGTATTGGGGTTTGATGAAGAAAAACAAATTGCAAAAGGTTCTGCTAGAAGTATTGAAGGCTTCCATATGTTCAAGGAGCTCGCTAAAAATAGTGATATTATACCTCACTTTGGTGGACATCCTATGGCAGCAGGTATGACTTTGCCGCTTGATAATGTTGGAGAATTAAGAGATAGATTAATAGACCAAGCGAAAGCTTGTTTGACGGATGAGCATTTAATACCAGTTGTTTCAATCGATGTACCACTGGAAATGAATGAAATCACAACGGAAGCAATAGAATCCTTACAAAAACTTTCTCCCTTTGGGATGGATTTTGCTAAGCCCGTGTACTGTATAGAAAATGTGGAGGTTGCAACAGTACGAAAAATTGGTTCTGCACAAAACCATGTGAAAATGGAGCTCAAATATGGTGGAATAGCTTTGGATGCCATTGGGTTTGGTAAAGGAGAATTAGCGGATGAGATTTCACCAACAGCTAAACTCTCATTCATTGGAGATTTACAAATTAATGAATGGAATGGTCGGAAAAAGCCTCAGCTAATGATTGAAGATGCCAAGTCAAACGATTGGCAGCTGTTTGATATACGTGGTATTCGTCAAGTAAATCGTTGGTTGCCGACGATACCTGTAGAAAAAAATTTATTTATTGCTTTTAACGAAGATACTGTTTCCCATTTTAACTCTCTTATAAAAGAAAAAATTTGGATTTTTACTGATCTAATAAATCATCAGATCAAAGCAGATTATGTCACTATATTGGATTTGCCAAATGATGAATCTTCTATTTATAAATTGTTAGAATACCACAATTGGTCAAGAGTCTATGCACATTTTTATGGCAATGATTCTATTTATTTTGAAGGACTTCCTTCTCGGGAACAGTTCAAATGGTATTTTTCATTTTTGTCTAAAAGAAAAACATTTGCATTGAAAAAGAATATTCATGAACTATCCAAACATACAGGCTGGAGTCAAAATACAATTAATTTTATGTCACAGGTGTTTTTTGAACTTAATTTTGTTAGAATAGACAATGGGATGTTAGTGTTAAATGAACAACTGACTAAGTCAGATTTATCGGAAGCACCAGCGTATAAACAACGTGAGAAACAAATAAAACTTGAACAAAAGCTATTATACGCCCCGTATATGGAGCTGAAACAATGGTTTGAAGAGCGGAAAGCAGTACAAACCGTTCCTGAGGAGGAGCATTTATGGATTTAAAGCAATATGTGACGACAGTAGAAGACTGGCCAAAACCAGGTATTAGTTTTAAAGATATTACAACAATTATGGATAATGGAGAAGCATATAAATATGCTACTGACCAAATTGTAGAATATGCTAAAAAAGTACAAGCAGATATTATTGTAGGACCTGAAGCACGTGGATTTATAATAGGTTGTCCTGTTGCTTATGCACTTGGTGTTGGATTTGCTCCTGTTCGTAAAGAGGGCAAGCTTCCTCGTGAAGTAATTCGTGCAGAATATGGTTTGGAATATGGAAAAGATGTTTTAACGATGCATAAAGATGCCGTGAAACCTGGTCAAAAGGTTCTTATCGTAGATGATTTACTTGCTACTGGTGGTACAATCGAAGCAACTATTAAATTAGTTGAAGAGCTAGGTGGAGTTGTAGTTGGTTGTGCTTTCTTAATAGAGCTAACGTATTTAGAAGGAAGAAATAAGCTGGATAACTATGATATTTGCACATTGATGCAATACTAATTACTTCATTAACAAACTTTCTTTGAAAGCGTTGAGAGCTTTTATTTTCTTAAGCTTAGCTTTTCTCAACAGTCAAAGGGGTGGACTTTACAAGTCCATCTTTTTTTTTATACAATATAACTTATATACTATTCTAGAAATATAACGAAATCAGGTGACTTAGCATGGCAAAAGATCAAGTGAAGACAGCAGAAGATGTTTTCCAAACACTCTCTACTTATATGAATGAAGAGCATGTTTCCTTTGTCAAAAAAGCATATAATTTAGCAGAGCATGCGCATCGAGAACAATTCCGAAATTCTGGTGAACCATACATATTACATCCTATTCAAGTAGCCGGAATTCTTGCTGATCTTCAAATGGATCCCGAAACCGTTGCTGCTGGCTTTTTACATGATGTTGTAGAGGATACTGAATATACGAGAGAAGATATCGTTCGTGAATTTAATGAAGAAGTTGCACTACTAGTCGAAGGTGTTACAAAACTAGGTAAAATAAAATATATGTCAAAAGAAGAGCAGCAAGCGGAAAATCACCGAAAAATGTTCATTGCTATGGCACAAGATATACGTATTATTTTAATAAAGCTTGCAGACCGTTTACATAATATGCGTACGTTAAAACATTTACCGGAAGAAAAACAGCGACGTATTTCGAATGAAACATTAGAAATATTTGCTCCACTTGCCCATCGTCTTGGAATATCAGCAGTGAAATGGGAACTTGAGGATACAGCACTTCGCTATTTAAATCCCCAACAATACTATCGCATTGTTAATTTTATGAAAAAGAAGCGTACCGAACGAGAAGCGTATTTAAAAAATGTAATGAATGATATTCGTAAACAATTAGATGATATGGAAGTAGATGCGGATATTTCGGGTAGACCAAAACATATATATAGTATTTATCGTAAAATGGTTGTTCAGAACAAACAATTTAATGAGATTTATGATTTGCTAGCTATGCGAATTATCGTCAACAGCATAAAAGATTGTTATGCCGTTTTAGGGGTTATCCATACACTATGGAAACCAATGCCTGGTCGATTTAAAGACTATATAGCGATGCCGAAACAAAACTTATATCAATCACTCCATACGACTGTAATTGGTCCCAATGGTGATCCGTTAGAGGTGCAAATCCGCACAGAAGAAATGCATAATATTGCGGAATATGGGGTTGCAGCCCACTGGGCATATAAAGAAGGTAAAAAGGTTGAAAATAATAAACAAAATATTGACTCGAAATTAACATGGTTTAGAGAAATTTTAGAGTTTCAACAAGAATCTTCAAATGCGGAAGAGTTTATGGAATCTTTAAAATTCGATTTGTTCTCTGATATGGTTTACGTATTTACACCTAAAGGTGATGTAATTGAACTACCTGCAGGTTCAGTTCCAATAGATTTTGCATATCGAGTCCATTCTGAAGTTGGTAATAAAACCATTGGCGCGAAAGTGAACGGCAAAATGGTTCCGTTAGATACGAAGCTAAAAACAGGGGATATCATCGAGGTCCTAACATCTAAGCAATCCTTTGGGCCAAGTCGCGATTGGGTAAAAATTGCCCAATCCTCACAAGCAAAAAATAAGATTAAGCAATTTTTTAAAAAGCAGCTTCGTGATGAGAACGTTATTAAAGGTAAAGAACAAATTGAAAAAGAAATTAAAGCACAGGAATTTGATGTAAAAGAAGTATTAACTCCTGATAACATTAAACGAGTATGCGAGAAGTATGCATTTGCCGGGGAAGAGGATTTGTATGCTGCTGTTGGCTTCAATGGAATTACAGCACAGCAAGTTGTAAATCGTTTAGCTGAGAAAATGCGGAAAATTCGCGACCAAGAAGAAGCACTCGAAAAAATTACAACTGAAATGAAAGCTCCGGCACCTAAAAAGTCAACTGAATCTGGTGTTGTTGTAAAAGGCATAGAAAATTTGTTAATACGACTTTCTAGATGTTGTAGCCCTGTACCTGGAGATGAAATAGTAGGTTTTATAACTAAAGGAAGAGGAGTCTCAGTTCACCGAGCAGATTGCCCTAACGTTCAAAGTGATGAATCCCACTCTAGAATAATCGAAGTGGAATGGGAGCAATCGGATACTCCAATGAAAAAAGACTATCAAGTAGATATAGAAGTATCTGCTTTTGATCGAGCTGGTCTATTAAACGAAGTACTGCAAGTAGTAAATGAGTCAAAAACGAACATCGCTGCTGTAAGTGGAAAAATAGAAAATGATATTGCAACGATCAATATGACAATAAAAATCACAGATATTGCCCATTTACATAAAGTGGCTGATCGTATTAAGCAATTGCCGGATGTATATTCGGTTCAACGAATTATAAATTAAAGGGGTTCTTTTCTCATGAAAGTATTATTACAGCGTTGCAAAAATGCATCTGTAACAGTTGATGGGGAAATTACTGGCTCCATTGGTCATGGATATCTATTATTAGTCGGCATTACTTCAACAGATAGTGAAAAAGAAATAAACTATTTAACCGAAAAAATTGCTGGACTACGTTTATTTGAAGATGCAGAAGGAAAGATGAATCACTCTATTGTAGAAGCTGGTGGATCTATCCTTTCTGTCTCCCAATTTACGTTATACGCAGATACTCGAAAAGGAAGAAGACCGAGTTTTATTGATGCAGCACGTCCAGAAATTGCAAAGCCTTTATGGGAGTTATTTAATGATAAGCTTCGAGAGAAAGGGTTTGTTGTAGAAACCGGGATTTTTGGTGCTATGATGGATGTTACTTTTACAAATGATGGACCTGTGACGATAATGTTAGAAGCATAAAAAGTGGTAGTGGAAAAAGTCAATATAATTCAGACAGTAAACAAACTCAAAAATAGGAGTTGTATACTGTCTTTTTATTTTTTGAGTTTTTATATATTTGTTGTTTCCACAAGAACTATGTAATAAGAAAATAAAAAAAGGAGCGGCAAGTTTCACAGTCACTTACCGCTCTTCAAAATTTCACCTTATAAATAATGGTATAGTTGGTTTCACTATTTCTCTAACTGATCATCAAAATAGTTAATGATTCCATTATAAATTCCGTGTGTTGCTTGTTCTCTATATTTTTCTGTTGTTACTTGACGTTCTTCGTTTGCGTTACTCAAATAACCTAACTCTATTAAAATAGCTTTCTGTTTATTTTCTCGAAGAATTAAATAATTTCCAGGTTGTGTTCCTCTGTCTTTCAGAGAAACCATATCGCTCAGTTCTTTATGAACATAGGAAGCTAATTCTTTTTGGTAATCATACATATAGTATGTAGTCAATCCTCGAACGGAGTTATTTTCTATTGCATCGTAATGCAGACTGATAAAAGCATCTGCAGCGTTTTGATGACTTATAGATACTCGTTTACGTAAATCAACGTAAACATCAGATTCTCTTGTCATGATGACATTTGCCCCTGCAGATTTCAATTTAGTAGATAATAACTCTGCAGTTAATAGCGTAATATCTTTTTCATCCGTTCCTAATGCTCCGGTAGTTCCACGGTCATTTCCGCCATGTCCAGCATCAATTACTAGAGTTAAACCATTTAAAGTTCCTTTTTTACGACTTTCTTTTGGTTTTTCAGAAGTTACTGGTGCAGAATCATTTGTTGAAACGACCCAACTTGCTACGAAAGCAGTCGTTTTATCTGGTAGCTCAATTTTATACCAATCATTTATTTTTTCAATTACAGTAAAAGTTTCACCAGCATCCACCCGGGCAACCACTTCACTACTAGTTGCACTATCGGAACGTAAATTTGTTCCATTGTATAGAATTTTAATTGTTTCATTGGACGTGGCTGATTGAACGGATGATTTTGGTTGCTCTGCGAAATTACCATAAAAGCTATAAACCCATCCCTTTTTACCGTTCTTTAATTTTATTTGAACCCAATTATGATCTTTTTCAAGAATTTCAAAGGCCTGGTTTTTTTCGACTTGTCCGATTTTCCTTGAAGATAGATCTGGCTTCGCACGAACATTAAGAATATCTACTGAAACCACAAACATATCTCCGCTGGAGGTGACTTCTGTTTTCGGCTGTTCTTCTTTTGTTTGGTCTACTATTGAAACGTATTCACTATGTACCCAACCCTTTTGGTCGTTGAAAGCTATCTCAATCCATTCACCTTCTGATTTTAAGGCAATAAATTGATTTCCTTCTTGTAGTTGGCCAATTACTGCAGACGATAATGAAGGTTCTTTACGGACATTTAGTTTATTTACTTTTGAAACAATTTGTTTATTTGTTATTTCAATTGCTTCGCTTTTTGTATACCAACTAGCGACCCAACCATTTGTTTCTCCATAATTGATTTGTAGCCAATCATTTTCTTTACCAATAACTGTGAGCTTATCATCTTGCTCCACTGTACCTATTACGTTATATGTAAGACCAGGACCAGAACGAACTTTAAGTGATTCCACATTTACTGTCACATCATTTTCTTGTGCATAAACATGAAAAACAGGTATAACTAAAAGAATAGAAATAATGATAAATGTCATTTTCTGCATTAGTTTGTCGATCATTGTATCCCCCCTATCCTTATTGTAAATATTCTGTCATGAAATTTCTACCTTTTGTTTAAAAAGGTTGACTTATTTCATTCCTGTTATTAAGATAAAGTATAATTATATTCAATTAACAAACCTGTGACCGAAAAAGTAGCTGTGATAAACGGATGACAAGAGAAGGAGAGACGTGGCTGAAATCTTTCCTACAGACGAAAACAGTGAACAACATTCGAGAGGTTTTTTGTCGAAAAAGAATTCTTTAGTAGGCAAAAACGGGGCTGGTCGTTATCCAGAAATGAGAGGGTCAATTATTTGACCAACTAGGGTGGAACCGCGGAAGCTAATATTAGCTCTCGTCCCTTGCTATTAAGCAAGGGATGGGGGCTTTTTTTATTTGTCAAAGAAAGGGGCAATAGCCATGGATATTAAGGTGCCAAGAGGAACACAGGACATTTTGCCAAGTGAAACAGGCAAATGGCAAATAGTAGAGGACTTAATCAGAGAAACTTGTCGACTATATCAATATAAAGAAATTAGAACTCCTGTATTTGAGCATACTGAATTGTTCACTAGAAGTGTGGGTGATACAACGGATATTGTCCAAAAAGAAATGTATACATTTCAAGATAGAGGGAACCGCTCATTGACATTAAGACCTGAGGGAACTGCTTCGGCAGTTAGAGCATTTGTTGAGCATAAAATGTTTGGATACCCTGATCAACCTGTGAAGTTGTATTATATGGGTCCAATGTTCCGATATGAAAGACAACAAGCAGGAAGATATCGTCAGTTTGTTCAATTTGGAATTGAAGCAATTGGAAGTGCGGATCCTGCAATAGACGCAGAGGTAATTTCATTAGCGATGTCAGTCTATCAAAAAGCGGGATTAAAAAAATTAAAGCTTGTTATCAATTCTCTAGGGGATACGGAAAGTCGAGTAGCTCATAAAGAAGCGTTAGTAAATCACTTTGAACCACATATCGAAGCGTTTTGTTCAGATTGCCAAAATAGACTTCAAAAAAATCCCCTTCGTATTTTAGATTGTAAAGTTGACCGTAACAACCCATTAATGGCTACTGCTCCATCTTTAGCAGATTTTTTAAATGAAGAATCAGCAGCTTATTTTGAAAAAGTTAAAGATTATTTAACGGCACTTAATATCGAATTTGAATTAGATCCAAATTTAGTACGTGGACTAGATTATTACAATCACACAGCATTTGAAATTATGAGTGCTGCGGAAGGATTCGGGGCAATTACGACGCTTGCTGGTGGTGGAAGATATAACGGATTAGTAGAAGAACTAGGTGGGCCAGCATCTCCAGGAATTGGATTTGCTATGAGTATAGAAAGATTATTACTTGCTATTGAAGCAGAGAATAAGGAATGGGCTGATTCATCCTCATTAGATGTATATGTTATTGGTATGGGAGAGACTGCTAAGAAAAAAGCGGTAGAACTTACGTATGAACTCCGTCAAAATAATATCACTTCTGAAATGGATTACTTAGATCGAAAAATGAAAACACAAATGAAATCAGCAGATCGTCTCAAAGCAAAATATGTACTTTTAATCGGTGACGATGAAATGGAAAAAGAAAGTGCTATGCTTAAAAATTTATCAAACGGAGAGCAACAGCTTGTTCCTTGGGTTCAGTTAGTAGAGCAATTGAAAAATAGTATTTTAGCTTGAGTGGAGGAAGAAAAATGAAAAGAACACATACTAGTGGTGAATTAAATGAACAACATATTGGCGAATCTGTCCAGCTAATCGGATGGGTACAAAAAAGAAGAGACTTGGGTGGATTGATTTTTGTTGATGTTAGAGATCGTTCCGGGTTAGTTCAAGTAGTATTCAATCCTGAATTTTCACAATCTGCAATCGATTTAGCGGACAAACTTCGTAATGAATACATTATTGAGGTTCATGGTACAGTGATTGCTCGTGCTGAAAATCAAATTAACCCTAATATTCCTTCTGGCTCAATAGAGGTTCATGCAACGGAAGTAACAATAATAAACGAAGCTAAAACTCCACCATTTCCTATAGAAAATCAAACGGATGCTGGGGAAGATATTCGTTTGAAATACCGCTATTTAGATTTAAGAAGACCAGTAATGTATGACACATTTAAAATGCGTTCTGATATTACAAAAACAGTAAGACGTTTCTTAGATGACGAAGGATTTTTAGAAGTAGAAACACCGATTCTTACAAAATCAACACCTGAAGGTGCTCGTGACTATTTAGTTCCTAGTCGTGTACATCCAGGAGAATTTTATGCATTACCACAATCACCACAATTATTTAAACAAATGTTAATGGTATCCGGTTTTGAAAAGTACTACCAAATAGCTAGATGTTTCCGTGATGAAGATTTACGTGCGGACCGTCAACCAGAATTCACACAAATCGACATGGAAATGAGCTTCTTATCGATGGATGAAATTTTGGAAATGAATGAACGAATGATGAAAAAAATTATGAAAGATGTAAAGGGCATCGACGTAACCATTCCTTTTAATCGTATGAACTATGATGAAGCGATGGATCGTTTTGGATCTGATAAACCAGATGTACGTTTTGGTTTAGAATTAGTAGACCTGTCCGAAATTGTGAAAGATAGTGCATTTAAAGTATTTGCTTCCGCAGTTGAGAATGGTGGGCAAGTTAAAGCAATTAACGTTAAGGGAGCAGCAGATAACTATTCAAGAAAAGATATTGACGCTCTAGGTGAGTTTGCGGCTGTTTATGGTGCAAAAGGTCTTGCTTGGTTAAAAGTGGACCAAGAAGGTTTGAAAGGACCTATCGCTAAGTTCTTTGAAGGAGATGCTGCAACAAGCTTAATTGAAACATTAGAAGCTACTGCAGGAGACTTACTATTATTTGTTGCGGATAAAAAATCAGTTGTAGCTGATGCACTTGGAGCACTTCGTATGAAGTTAGGGAAAGACCTTCAACTAATCGATGAAAGTAGATTTGAATTCTTATGGGTAGTTGATTGGCCGTTATTTGAATACGATGAAAAAGAAGGGCGTTATTATGCTGCGCATCATCCTTTCACAAGACCTTTCGACGAGGATCTTGCTTTAATGGATTCAGAACCTAGTAAAGTGCGAGCACAAGCTTATGACTTAGTGTTAAACGGATATGAGCTTGGTGGAGGGTCATTACGTATTTATTCTAGAGACGTTCAAGAGAAAATGTTTGAAATTCTTGGTTTCTCAGAAGAAGAAGCGAAAGCGCAATTTGGTTTCTTAATGGAAGCATTTGAATACGGAACGCCTCCACATGGCGGGGTAGCTTTCGGTTTAGATCGTTTAGTTATGTTGCTTTCGGGGAGAACAAATCTTCGTGACACTATCGCATTTCCGAAAACAGCAAGCGCTAGTTGCTTGTTAACTCAGGCTCCTAGTTCTGTAGCTTCAGCCCAACTTGAGGAATTAAGCCTAAATGTGATTGTTCAGAATAGTGAGAAAATATCACGATAAAATAATTGAAGTTTAAAAAGTGTTGTGCTATCATACAAGTAATACGAATCCTGATGTGTTCGCAACGTGCTAATCAGTTTTGACCGAACAACTATATCGTCGGGAGTCTAACTTTTATTATAAATGACATGCCCTTAATAGGGACGCCAGGATTAATAAAGAGGACACCCACCTGCTAAATGCGGGTTCAAAACGATACGCTTTATTTGTCGGCACTATTGGGATTCGTCCTAAATTACTTATATCCCCTCTAGCAAGAATTGCTGGGGGGTTTTTCATGGCTATAATTAGAATGATGGTTCACCCAACTTGAATTTGGGAATTCCATTTTAGAGTTTTCACCTACAAGTGAGGTACATAAGCTGAACCCAAGTGAGATAAGACGAATTTAATATTCAACTAATATGTTATAAATGGAGTGTTTTAGTATGTTACATCAATTTTCCAGAAATGAACTAGCAATAGGGCAAGAAGGTATCGAATTATTAAAAAATACAACTGTTGCCATATTAGGTGTTGGTGGAGTAGGATCATTTGCAGCTGAAGCATGTGCTAGAAGCGGTATCGGCCGAATAATATTAGTAGATAAAGACAATGTTGATATTACTAATATCAATCGACAGTTAGTAGCTTATATGTCTACGATTGGACGCTCTAAATCCGAAGTGATGAAAGAAAGAATTGCAGATATTAATCCAGAATGTGAAGTAATTGACATGCATATGTTTTATACAGAAGAAACATATGAACAGTTTTTCGAATTGGGAATTGATTATGTAATCGATGCATCAGATACAATTATTTATAAAATCCATCTAATGAAAGAATGCTTAAAACGTGGTATTAAAATAATTTCAAGTATGGGTGCCGCAAACAAAACAGATCCAACTCGTTTTAAAATTGCGGATATCTCTAAAACTCATACGGATCCTATTGCTAAAATAATTCGAACTAAATTACGTAAAGAGGACCATATTACAAAAGGAATTCCTGTCGTGTTTTCAGATGAAAGCCCAATAATTGTTCGTGAAGATGTAGTTGGAACTGTTGGAAAACCAGACGCAGCAATTCGTAAAGCGAAAATGCCGCCATCTTCCAATGCTTTTGTTCCATCTTCTGTTGGTTTAATTTGTGCTAGTTGGGTCATTAATAATATCACGAAGGATATTCATATAAATCGAGTACAATAATTTGTTGAAAATTTTTCCTTTTAGCCTATACTAGTATTAAAGAAAAAGAAAAGTGTACAAAAGAGGAGGAAGTCATATATGACAGAGCTAAATAATCAAGATGCTCCAAAAAAGAAAATGACATTACAAGAAGCAGTGAAACAAAAGCTTGAAGAAAAGAAAAACCAAGCTTCTGGCGGAAAATCAGTAGGAAACGGTCCAGCAGCCAACCAAAAAATGAAGAGCCAACAGACGAAGAAAGTGAGTAATACTAGACGCAAGATGGGTGTTTAAAGGTATTACAATATAGAATCGTTAACTAAATGGTCTGCGACGAGCTTTGCGCAGGAGCACAACTAAAAAAGTAAAAATCCAGTCATGTTTGGAATGACTGGATTTTTGCTTTTTATTTTTCTATTTTAAACTTTTCTAACCTATTATATATGGCGGAAAGTCGTTTTTCTTCTCCAGCTTCAATTGGAGTATAGAATTTACTTCCGATAAGATTATCAGGTAAGTAGGTTTGATTGACCCATCCTCCGAATGTACCGATTTTATGATCATGCGGATATATATATCCTCCATGACCTAGGTCCTTAGCTCCCGCGTAATGTGTATCTTTTAAATGGCTAGGAATGTCTCCTGTTTTACCTTGATGTATACTTGCTATTGCAGCATCTAAAGCTGAATATGCTGAATTGGATTTCTCAGAAAGACACATTAATACTACAGCGTTCGCTAAAGGGATACGGGCTTCTGGGAGTCCTAGTCTTTCCGCAGACTGAATCGCTGCAAGCACTTGTGGACCAATAGAAGGATTTGCAAGGCCGATATCCTCATAACTCATAACAAGCAATCTTCTTGAAACAGCAACTAAGTCTCCGTTTTCAAGTAAATGCGCCAAATAGTAAAGTGCGGCATCTGTGTCACTTCCACGTACGGACTTTTGTAAAGCTGATAAGAGGTTATAAAAGTGAGAGCCCTTTTTATCTCCAAAAACACCAACTCTATCCACAAGACTGTTCAATATAGAATCTTCCACTTTCGTAACGCCGTTTTCTTCAAAGCTAGCAAATATGGTTGATTCTAATAAGGTTAATGCTTTTCTTGCATCTCCATTTGCTCCATCCGCTATTTTTTTTCTTTGTTCATTGCTTATTTCAATAGCTACGTTTCCGAGGCCTTTCTCTGAGTCTTCAAGTGCTCTTTTTAGCAGAAGATCTACGTCCTCTGATGTAAGACGTTTTAGTTGTTTAATTTCTCCACAACGGGATCGTATTGCAGGGTTTACATCGTGAAATGGATTTTCGGTTGTTGCACCTATCAATATAATAGAGCCATTTTCTACGTGAGGTAATAATGTATCCTGTTGAAGTTTATTGAAACGATGAATTTCATCTAAAAATAAAATGACCTTCCCAGTTAATCTCGCATCAGCTACGACATCTTCTACATCTTTTTTGCCAGCCTTTGTTGCATTTAATGCTACAAAGGGTAGTTTAGTTGTACCTGCAATTGCAAATGCAAGAGAAGTCTTGCCAACTCCTGGATCTCCATATAAAAGCATAGAAGGAACATGTCCATTTTTTATCATTTTATATAATGCTGTATCTTTTCCGATAACATGTTGTTGTCCAGCTATTTCATCTATTGTTTGGGGTCTCATTCTATATGCTAAAGGTTCATTATTCAAAATGATCTCTCCTTATTCAAACATCTGTTCTTTAATTATAACGAAGTTGAGCTGAAAAGTCATTTTGAAGTCGTTATATGATGTATTTATGCTATACTAGGGAAAGAATTTTTCAATTCCTGGGCTACGAGTATGCACAGGCTAATTAGATATTTAATGGGGTGGAATATATTGAAGTTTTCAACAAAAGGACGTTATGGATTAACCATTATGATAGCGCTAGGTAAACAGTACGGAGAGGGTCCATTGGCACTTCGTCAAATTGCATCGGATCATAATTTATCGGAGGCTTATCTTGAACAAATTGTATCTCCTCTTCGAAATGCAGGACTAGTTAAAAGTGTCAGAGGCGCTTATGGTGGATATATGCTATCGAAAGTCCCTAACGAAATTACTGCAGGTGATGTTATTCGTGTACTAGAAGGACCTATTCAAATAGTAGAAGGTATTGAAGAAGAAGAGCCACCACAACGAGAGCTTTGGATGCGTATTCGTGACGCAGTGAAAAATGTGTTAGAGACGACTACAATCGAAGATTTAGCAAAACATACAGAAGATGACCCAAAGAATAATGATGGATATATGTTTTACATTTAAGGAGTAGTTTGAAATGACTAGAATATATTTAGATCACGCCGCAACAACACCAATGGCAGTAGAAGTGATCAGAACCTATACAGATGAAATGAATGATGAATATGGCAATGCTTCGAGCATTCATCAAACAGGCCGAAGAGCACGGAAGAAACTTGACGAATCAAGAACAATTCTAGCTTCAAGTATAGGGGCAAATGTAAACGAAATTACCATTACTAGCGGAGGAACGGAAGCAGATAATTATGCTATTTTTGGGACTGCCTTTGCACGAGTGCAAGAAGGAAAACATATTATTACAACACAAGTCGAACATCATGCTGTTTTACATGCATGTGAACAATTAGAACGTGAAGGATTTGAAGTAACTTATTTACCTGTAAATGAAGAAGGAATCATTAAGGTCGATGACTTGAAAAATTCACTTCGAGACGATACTATATTAGTTTCTATCATGTTTGGAAACAATGAGGTGGGCTCTGTTCAGCCAATTCGTGAAATTGGACAGCTTTTAAAAGATCATCCTGCTTACTTTCATACAGATGCAGTTCAAGCATACGGTAGTATCTCGATTAATGTGCAAGAACTTCATATTGATTTACTTAGCGTTTCTAGTCATAAAATTAATGGTCCAAAAGGTATTGGTTTTTTATATCAACGAAATGGAATATACTTAAAACCATTATTTTATGGTGGTCAACAAGAAAGAAAGAAACGTGCAGGAACAGAAAATGTTCCTGCAGTAGTTAGTTTTGCGAAAGCTGTGGAGTTAAAGCAACAACACTTAGAGGAAAATAGTAGGGCATTAAACAGTCTAAAAAACGCTTTTGTCCAACAATTAATAAACAATGGTGTTGATTTTTCTATTAATGGATCTAAAGTAAATGTTCTTCCACATGTATTAAATATTAGTTTTCCAAAAACAGATGTAGAAACGTTTTTAGTTCAACTTGATTTAGCAGGTATTGATGCTTCTAGCGGTTCAGCTTGTACTGCAGGTTCTATAGATCCATCACATGTTTTAGTCGCAATGTTTGGTGAGAAATCCCCAGAGCTAAGGAATTCTGTACGCTTTAGCTTTGGAATCAATAATTCGGAGTCTCAAGTAATTGAAGCAGCAAATAGAATTAGTAAAATTATTCTAGGATTTTAACGAATAATTCGAAATGAGTGAGTAAAAAGTGAAAAAAATAGAGGATACACGAGTAGTAGTTGGAATGTCTGGTGGAGTCGATTCATCCGTTGCGGCATATTTGTTAAAAGAACAGGGATATGATGTAATCGGTATATTTATGAAAAATTGGGATGACACCGATGAATTTGGAGTATGTACAGCTACGGAAGACTATGATGATGTTATTAAAGTATGTAACCAAATCGGTATTCCGTATTATGCTGTAAATTTTGAAAAGCAATATTGGGATAAAGTTTTTACGTATTTCCTAGAGGAATATAAAGCAAGTAGAACACCAAATCCAGATGTTATGTGTAACAAAGAAATTAAATTCAAAGCATTTTTGGAGCATGCCCTTGCACTTGGAGCGGATTATTTAGCAACTGGTCATTATGCCCAAGTGGAAGTAAGAGATGGACAAACTCGTATGCTCCGCGGAAAAGATGCTAACAAAGATCAAACGTATTTCCTAAATCAATTAAACCAAGACCAATTAGAAAAAGTAATGTTTCCCATTGGTCACTTAGAAAAGAAAAAAGTGCGTGAAATTGCTCTTGAACAAGGTCTTGCTACTGCAACTAAAAAAGATTCTACTGGTATTTGTTTTATTGGAGAACGAAACTTTAAAGAGTTTTTAGGTCAGTATTTACCTGCTCAACAAGGCGTGATGGAAACGATGGATGGTAAACCAATGGGTAAACATGATGGGTTAATGTACTATACAATCGGTCAACGTCATGGTTTAGGTATCGGTGGATCAGGTGATCCATGGTTTGTTATTGGTAAGGATTTAGAAAGAAATGTATTGTTAGTTGGTCAAAATATTAATAATGATGCACTTTTTTCTACAAGCCTAAAAGCTACAGGTCTTTCTTTCACGACTACTATAGAAAAACCACAAAGTTTTGATTGCACAGCTAAATTTAGATATCGTCAAGAGGATGTCGGAGTTCACGTGGAATTACTTCCGAATGATGAGGTTTTAGTTACTTTTGATAAGCCGGTACGTGCCATTACACCAGGACAAGCAGTTGTTTTCTATCAAGGAGACGAGTGTTTAGGTGGAGCAACGATTGATAAAGTGTTCAAAGATGGTATGCAATTGGATTACGTCGGCTAATTGGGAGGAATATACAATGAATTTTAATGAATTGGGAATACAAGCCATTCAAGAAGAAAACTATGAAAAAGCAGCAGAGTTATTCACGAAGGCGATTGAAGAAAATCCAAATGAAGTAATTGGATATATCAATTTTGGAAATTTGCTAGCATCTATGAATGAAAATGAACGGGCAGAAAGATTCTTTCAAAAGGCTATCGTATTAGATGAACATGCTGCTGCAGCCTATTATAGTTTAGCTAATTTATATTTTGAAGCTGATCGATTTGAGGAAGCGGCGAAGTTATACGAAAAAGCAATAGCTAATGGGATTGAAGGTCCGGATGCTTATTTTATGTTAGGAAAAAGCTTTGAAAAACTAGGTCAAACAAAGTTGTCGCTTCCATACTTTCAAAGGGCATATGAGATAGACTCACACGATTTACAAATAAAGCTATCTTATGCTATCGCTCTAGCAAGTTTTGAAATGTTTGTAGAGGCGGAACCAATTTTAAAAGAAATTTTACTAGCAGATACAGAAAATGCGGATGCCCACTATAATCTAGGTGTGCTTTATGCAGTGTCCACTACAAATACTGAGGCGGCACTGCACCATTTAAAAGAAGCTTATACCATTCAACCAAGTTATGATCAAGCACGTTATGTGTACGATATGATTTCTCTACGCAATTAACTACAATCGGAGGCGGTAGTATGACCATGGAAATAAATAATGAAAAACAATTTATTACTGGTCGTCCTATCGTTTCTATTTTTCATAATCCCCAAAACCTATTTTCTATCATTAAATTAAAGATTAAATCTACTAACACTACATATAAAGAAAAAGAAATAATTGTGACTGGCTACTTTCCACCTTTAGTTTTGGAAGAAGCCTATAAATTTACTGGGGTTATAAAAAATCACCCCAAATATGGCGTTCAATTTCAAACAGAAACTTTTCAGAAGGAAGTTCCTGCAACAGAACAAGGGATTGTTCATTATTTATCTAGTGATATGTTTCCTGGGATTGGAAGGAAAACGGCAGAACAAATAGTGAAGATGCTTGGTCAAAATGCTATTAATAGAATATTAGATGATCCAACTGCACTTGATGTAATTCCGAAACTGGCTGAAGATAAAAAGCAAACATTAAGAGCTGCTTTGGAACAAAACTTAGGTCTAGAAAAAGTAATGATCCAGCTCAATGAATGGGGTTTTGGTCCTCAGGTTGCGATGAAAATATATCAGGCATACCGAGAAGAAACAATAGATGTATTAACCAAAAATCCATATCGTCTAATTGAAGAAGTTGAGGGAGTAGGATTTGTTCGAGCGGATGAACTAGGATATAAACTTGGTATTCAAGGTAATCATCCGGATCGTATAAAAGCGGCCATTTTCCACTTATTACAGACTGCTTCTCTAAGTGAGGGTCACGTTTTTTTATATGCGGAACAATTATTGGAATCTGTCAAAAGTTTATTGGAAAGTGCACAAAGAGAGGAAATCTCTTATGAAGCAATCACAAAGTGTTGTATTGAGCTCTCCGAGGAAAAACGAATTGTAGGAGAAATCAATCGATTCTACATCCCTTCCCTTTATTTTTCAGAAGTAGGAATTAGCTCTAAAATTGAAACATTACTTAACGAAAATGATTCACATCATAAGTTTCCTCTATCTGAAATGAAAAAGCATCTCTGTGGTATAGAAGAAAGACTTGGGGTTCAATATGCTAAGACGCAAGTACAAGCGATTGAAACGGCGCTCAATTCAAGTATGACACTTCTCACTGGTGGTCCTGGAACTGGGAAAACGACAGTAGTAAGAGGAATTGTTGAGTTGTACGGTGAGCTTCATGGACTTTCCCTAGATCCAAAAGAGTGGGTAAAAGACAAAAAGCCTTTTCCTGTCGTTCTAGCTGCCCCTACCGGTAGAGCTGCAAAGCGTTTAAGTGAATCTACAGAATTACCTGCTATGACTATTCATCGATTATTAGGCTTTAATGGACAAGAAGATTCGGAAGCAGAAGGGAAAGAAATCGAAGGGAAATTAATTATTATTGATGAAACTTCGATGCTTGACACTTGGCTAGGTCACCAGTTATTAAAAGCTATCCCAAAGAATGCCCAGGTTATCTTTGTAGGTGACCAAGACCAATTACCACCTGTTGGCCCAGGGCAAGTCTTAAAAGATTTGTTGGCTTCTGAACGAATTCCAACCGTGGAGTTAAAAGATATTTATCGCCAATCGGAAGGATCCTCTATTATAGAGTTGGCACATGAAATGAAAAATGGGCAAGTCCCTCAAACTTTATTGGAAAAGACGAAGGACCGCTCTTTTATTAAAGCATCTACGGAACAAATCCCAAAAGTAGTTGAACAAGTATTAAAAAGTGCACTCACAAAGGGTTTTTCTATACGTGATATTCAAGTATTGGCCCCTATGTATAGAGGCCCAGCTGGAATAGATGCCTTAAATAAAATGATTCAAGAAATGGTGAATCCTAATACGGATGGCAAGCGAAAAGAAATGGTATTTGGGGAAACGATATACCGTATAGGGGACAAGGTACTTCAACTAGTTAACCAACCGGAAAGTAATGTATTTAATGGTGATATGGGTGAGGTAGTAAGTATTTTTAAAGCTGCAGAGACGGTTGAAAAGAAAGAAATGCTTGTTATTTCATTTGATGGAAACGAAGTAACATATGAAAAAAATGATTTAAGTCAAATTACATTAGCTTACTGTTGCTCCGTTCATAAATCACAAGGTAGTGAATTCCAAACAGTTATTATGCCAATAACGAGAAGTTATATGAAAATGCTAAGAAGAAATCTATTATACACAGGTATAACAAGAGCAAAAAACTTCTTAATATTATGTGGAGACCCAGAAGTTTTTAAATTTGGTGTACAGCGAAAAGATGACCTTCAACGATTGACAACTTTAAAGAACCGTTTAACTTTAAGTGAGGAAAAAAATAATATAAGTGAAGAAAATATAGAAGAGACAATCGCGGAAATTCAAACGGACTCTACTTACTTGTCAGCGGACAATTATCACCAAATCGATCCATTAATCGGAATGAATGGTATTACTCCTTATCAATTTATGGAAGGCGATAATTGACATTGGTAGGATAGTTTTTTATAATCAAATGCATAAGCAAATCGATGATAGAGAAAGTACTCTTGTTTACTGTAAAGAGAAAGATTCCTTGGCTGAAAGAATCTTCAGATCCTAACAAGTAGGAAAGCTACTCTTGAGTGCAGTCAAAACCTGCCGTATAGCCGCGTTAAGGTTACTGAGAGACACAATAATTTTGTATTGTGTAACTAGGGTGGTACCGCGAAATTATAGCTTTCGTCCCTTTTTTAGGGATGAAGGCTTTTTTTATTTTATTCAGTAGATTATTTACATTTTCTTTAGATGTGGGAAATGGAAAATATATTGATAATCCATTATGTTGAATAAAATGAAAGCCTTCGGCGATTGACCAGATTTATATTGTCGAGAAAGCTTGTAATACGGCAATGCGATTTTAATTTTCTATTTTAGGAGGAAAATACGTATGAAACAATTAACTGGTGCACAGATTAGACAAATGTATTTAGATTTTTTTATGGAAAAAGGGCATGCACAAGAGCCTTCAGCTCCCTTAGTACCGAACAATGATCCTTCTCTACTATGGATCAACAGTGGTGTTGCAACATTGAAAAAATATTTTGATGGACGCGTAGTACCTGAAAATCCTCGAATTACGAATGCACAAAAATCTATACGTACAAATGATATTGAAAACGTAGGGAAGACAGCAAGGCACCATACATTTTTTGAAATGCTTGGAAACTTCTCTATCGGCGATTACTTTAAGAAGGAAGCAATCCATTTTGCTTGGGAGTTTTTAACGAGTGAAAAATGGATAGGATTTGACCCAGAGAAATTATCTATAACAATTCATCCTGAAGATGAAGAAGCATATACTATTTGGAAGGACGAAATAGGTATTCCTGAAGAACGTATTATACGATTGGAAGGGAATTTCTGGGATATAGGAGAAGGTCCGAGTGGTCCAAACTCTGAAATTTTCTATGATCGCGGTGAATCTTACGGTAATGATCTAAACAATCCTGAATTATATCCAGGTGGAGAAAATGAACGATACTTAGAAATCTGGAACTTGGTATTTTCACAATTTAATCATAATCCAGATCATACGTATACACCACTTCCAAAACAAAATATTGATACGGGAATGGGACTAGAACGTATGGCAAGTGTTGTACAAAATGTACCAACAAACTTTGATACAGATTTATTCATCCCAATCATCCGTCAAACAGAAGAAATTTCAGGAAAATCTTATCGTACGAATAACGAATATGATACAGCTTTCAAGGTAATTGCAGACCATATCCGTACCGTAGCATTCGCAATCGGAGACGGGGCTCTTCCTTCTAATGAGGGCAGAGGATACGTGTTACGTAGATTACTTCGTCGAGCTGTTCGATTTGCGAAACAATTAGGAATAGACAAGCCATTTTTATTTGAGTTAGTGCCAGTAGTTGGTGAAATAATGAAAGACTTCTACCCAGAGGTAACAAATAAACAAGATTTTATTATGCGTGTAATTAAAAACGAAGAAGTACGTTTCCATGAGACCCTTCATGATGGTCTTGCTATTTTAGAGAAGGTAATTGTGGAGCAACGAGAAAAAGGAGAATCTTTCATTCCTGGAACTACAACGTTCACACTATATGATACTTATGGATTCCCAATCGAGTTAACGGAAGAATATGCAGAAGAAGCTAATATGACAGTTGACCATGAAGGATTCAAAGAAGAAATGGAAGCACAGCGTAATCGCGCACGTGCAGCACGACAAAATGTAGATTCTATGCAAGTACAATCTGAAGTTTATGGAAATATTCACGATGATAGTGAATTTGTTGGTTATGATACGTTATCCGTTACAACAAATATATCAACAATCGTCCACGGAGAAGCACTTGCTAAATCAGCAAGTGAAGGGGATGAAATTCAAGTAGTACTATCTCAAACTCCTTTCTATGCAGAGAGTGGCGGACAAATAGCTGACCACGGGATTATTGAAAATGATACTTTTAGAGGCTTTGTAAAAGACGTTCAAAAAGCACCAAATGGTCAAAATCTACACACTGTCATTGTAGAATCAGGAGAGGTAACAACCGGTGCTGAGGTTATAGCTAAAGTAGACCGCTCATTACGTGGTCATACGGTGAAAAACCATTCTGCTACACATTTACTTCATCAAGCATTAAAAGATGTGTTAGGAACACATGTAAACCAAGCTGGTTCATATGTTGGGCCAGATCGACTTCGATTTGACTTTTCTCACTTTGGACAAGTAACAAAAGAAGAGCTTGAACAAGTAGAACATATTGTAAATGAAAAAATTTGGGAAAATATTCAAGTAGTTACAGGTTACCATAATATTGATGAAGCGAAGAATATGGGAGCTATGGCATTATTCGGAGAAAAATACGGTGAGATTGTACGCGTAGTTCAAATGGGAGAATTCTCATTAGAATTATGTGGTGGGATTCATGTGCATGCAACTTCCGAAATAGGGTTCTTCAAAATCCTTTCCGAAAGCGGTATTGGAGCAGGTACTAGACGTATTGAGGCAGTGACAGGAAAAGGTGCTTTTGAAGTTGTAAAAGAAGAGGAAAAAACATTAGTTGAAGCAGCGAATCTGTTAAAAGCTCAACCAAAAGACTTAGTAACAAAAGTAACCCAAACATTAAATGACTTGAAAAACGTACAAAAAGAAAATGAATCACTATCTGCAAAAATTGCAAATAGCCAAGCTTCTTCCGTATTATCGGCTGCACAGACTATAAATGACATAACTGTTCTTTCGGTTAAAGTAGATGCAAAAGATAATAATCAATTGCGTCAAATGATGGACGATTTAAAACAAAAACTTGAAAAGGCAGTTATTGTACTAGGTGCAATTGACGGTGATAAAGTAATGATCTCTGCTGGCGTTACAAAGGATTTGGTTGGCGGGAACTACCACGCAGGAAATATTGTCAAATTAGTAGCGGAACAGTGTGGAGGTAAAGGAGGAGGAAGACCTGACTTTGCAATGGCTGGTGCAAAAGATGGTAGCAAGCTTGAAACTGCTTTAAATTCGGTATATGAGTATATCAAATCGGTTTAATTCTCATTTCGTTGGACATTGGACATTCCAACATGCACATTTTTGGGTAAAATTTATCACATGAAAGAAACAAAAACAGTATTCATGCAACATGTGTATTTGATACTATTTCCAAATTCGGTTATACTATGGATAGATATGTAAGATTGCCTATTAAAATTGAAAGCGAGGTGCTGATCATGAGTTCATTTGACAAAACGATGAAATTTAACTTTCCTGAAGAATCCATGGAACAGGAAGTAAAACATGTGATGCTACAAGTACACTCAGCATTAGAAGAAAAAGGGTATAATTCAATCAATCAAATTGTAGGTTATCTTCTATCTGGTGATCCAGCTTATATTCCTCGCCATCAAGATGCGCGAAATATGATACGTAAATTGGAACGAGACGAAATTCTAGAGGAATTAGTAAAGTTCTATATTAAAAAAAATAATGAGGCTTAAGTATGCGGATAATGGGTTTAGACGTTGGTTCAAGAACAGTAGGAGTAGCAATAAGTGATGCACTTGGTTGGACTGCCCAAGGTATTGAAACAATAAAAATTAACGAAGAAAATCTAGAGTTCGGTTTAGAACGGATAGATGAATTAGTCAAGGAGCATACTGTAACAGAATTTGTTGTAGGTTTCCCAAAAAACATGAACAACACTATCGGTCCACGTGCAGAAGCATCGGAACATTATGCGAAGTTATTGACTGATAAATACAATCTCCCTGTCACCATGTGGGATGAAAGATTGACAACAATGGCTGCGGAACGTATGTTAATAGATGCAGATGTTAGCCGTAAAAAACGTAAACAAGTGATTGACAAGATGGCTGCTGTAATGATTTTACAAGGCTATCTTGATAGAAAAAATAGATGAGGTGACTGCAAATGGACCACGGTCAAGAAAATATCACAATTGTAGATGAAAATGGAAATGAGCAGCTTTGTAACGTATTATTTACTTTTGAATCAGAAGAGTTTGGCAAATCTTATGTTCTATATTATCCAATAGGTGCAGAAGAAGATGAAAATGAAGAAATTGAAATACATGCATCATCTTTTACTCCAAATGAAAATGGAGAAGATGGAGATCTACTTCCAATTGAATCAGAAGCTGAATGGGATATGATTGAGGAAATGTTAAATACTTTCCTTGATAACGAAGAAGAAGAAGAAGAAGAAGAAGAGGAATAATTAATAGAAAAAGGTGGAAGGAGATTACTCATTCTACCTTTTTCTTTTTGTCGTTTAAAATCTCGTTTTCCATCTGTCACCCTTCCAATATATTAGATAAAAAGAGAAGTAAATGTCTTTCGGTCTGTGGGCTAACCACAAGCAGAATTCCCTAAAGAAAGAAGGAATCCCTTTAGTATTCCTTGCGCTTTTCTTGTTATCTTGTATAATAAAATGGAAATAAAGGGGGGGAACCCGTGGATAATGAATCAAAAAAAGAGGTAATGTTAGAAAGAATGAAAAACAAGAAAAAAGAAGTAAAAGTTGTTAGAAAAATTGTATTCATAATCGCACTAATCATTCTATTAATTGGTGGGATTGGTGGGTTTATAACGTATAAATATGTAAAAAATGCGTTGGAACCTTTAGATCCAAATTCAGAAGAGACCATTAGTGTTCAAATACCAATTGGCTCGGGACTAGATTCAATTTCTTCTATATTAGAGAAGAGCGGTATAATTAAGGATGCTAAAATATTTAAATACTATGCGAAGTTTAATAATGAATCTAATTTTCAAGCAGGTGATTATAGTTTAACAAAGGCTATGACATTAGATGAGATAATACAAAGTTTAAAAACTGGTAAAGTTTATCGTGAACCAGTATTTACTCTGACAGTTCCTGAAGGATTAACATTAGACCAAATAGGTGCTGTTGTAGAAAAGAAAACAGGACAACCTGCAGATGACTTTGTTAAATTAGTAACAAGTGAAGAATTTGTTGATAGAATGATTGTTAAGTATCCAAATCTTTTAACTGAAGAAATTAAGGGTGAAAATGTTCGATATGCTCTTGAAGGTTATTTATTCCCTGCTACATACCCTTTTTATGTTGAAAAACCTACTCTAGAAGAAATTGTAGAAACAATGATTACTGCAACGGATAGATCGATAGCAAGCTACTATGAACTTCTAGAAGCTGAAGGGAAATCAGTACACTGGTTATTAACATTCGCTTCTTTGTTAGAAGAAGAAGCAACTGCTAAAACAGATCGTGAAACAATTGCAAGTGTATTCTACAATCGTTTGGAGGCAGAGATGCCTTTGCAAACAGACCCGACTGTTCTATATGCCCTTGGCAGTCATAAAGAGCGTGTCCTATTTGAAGATTTAGAAGTGGATAATCCTTACAATACATATCAAAATCAAGGCTTGCCACCGGGACCTATTGCAAATGCAGGGAAATCCTCGATTGATGCTGTATTAGATCCCGCTAAAACGGATTACTTATACTTCTTAGCTGATAAAACGGGACAAAATCATTTTTCGAAGTCATATGAAGAACATCTTCAAAATGTAGACAAATATTTAAAATAAATAATAGGCAGGAGAAGGAACGATATCGCATTCCTTCTCCTGCTATGTTATTATTAGATTTGTTTTTTACATAATTTATCATTAACTAATTTTTAATCTAAAGGGGTAGCACTTTATGGACGTAAGTGAAGAATTTTTGAAAGAGCTAATAAAACCTCGTGCAGAAATTTTTTTAGAGATGGAGAAATATGCAAAAGAAAATCACGTTCCTATTATGCAATTAGCAGGTATGGAATCATTAATTCATTTGCTTTCTTTACAAAAACCAAAAACTCTATTAGAACTCGGTACTGCTATAGGCTATTCCTCGATGCGTATTGCAACAAAATTAACTTCCGCAAATATTGTTACAATCGAAAGAGACGTTGATAAAGCAAACTTAGCTAAAAATTATATTGAACGAGGAAAGCTTCAGGATCGTATCGAAGTAATTATCGGGGATGCATTAGAGATTTCAAATGAAATTTTCAAAGAACAGAAATTTGATGCTATTTTTATTGATGCAGCTAAAGGTCAATATAAGAAATTTTTTGAAAAGTACGCTCCATTGTTAAATGATCGTGGGGTTATTTATTGTGATAATTTATTGTTAAATGGTCTGTCCGAATTACCGATGAGTGAAGTACCACGAAGAAAAAGAACGATGGTACGCAATCAACACCATTTCACACAATGGTTAATGAATCATCCAGACTATGACACGGCTTTTCTTCCAGTTGGAGATGGAATGCTAGTAAGTATTAAGAGGTGAGATTATGAGTAAGGCAGAGCTATTAGTAACTCCAGAAAGTATCGAACATATGAAACATCTTATCGAGGCCGGGGCAGATGCATTTTTAGTAGGTGAGCAATTATTTGGTTTGCGTTTAGCAGGAGAATTTAATTTGAAGAATCTTGAAGTTGCAACTAAACTGGCAAAAGCGCATAATAAAAAAATATATGTAGCGATGAATGGACTTTTTCATAATGATAAAGTAGAACTACTTGCACCATACATGCAAAAACTCCAACAAATCGGGGTAGATGCAATTGTTTTTGGTGATCCAGCTGTTATTATTGCTAGAAGAGAAGCGGGTGTAACTATACCTCTCCATTGGAATACAGAGCAAACAGCAACTAATTATTTCACAGCAAATTACTGGGGAAAACGAGGCGCTTCAAGAGCAGTACTTGCTAGAGAACTTAGTTTGGATGAAGTCATTGAGATTAAAGAAAATGCTGACGTCCAAGTTGAAGTGCAAGTACATGGTATGACCTGCATTTTCCAATCCAAAAGGCCGCTACTTGGTAATTATTTCTTATTTCAAGACAAAGCAATGGAAATAGAAAATCGCTCTAAGAACAAAAACATGTTTTTACATGACAAGGAACGTTCGAACAAATATCCAATTTTTGAAGATCAAAATGGAACTCATATTTTCAGTCCAAACGATATGTGTATGATTGATGAATTAGACGAACTTTTGGATGCTGAAATTGATAGCTTAAAAATTGATGGGGTATTACATGATCCCTCGTATGTAACGCTTGTTACTAGTTTCTACCGTCAAGCAATTGATGCTTACTATAATTCAAAATCGAGCTATAAGGATATTAAAAAAGATCTATTTAACAATATCAAGGAAATACAACCTGCACTAAGACCATTAGATACTGGATTTTTCTTTAAGGAAACAGTTTATTAAGAAAGGGAAGGTTTCAAATGACTATTACGAAAATAGATAAAATTAGTGAACGAATAGATGGTAAACGGGTAATTACAAAAAAACCTGAATTATTAGCTCCTGCTGGTAGCTTAGAAAAACTGAAAATCGCTGTTCATTATGGAGCAGACGCTGTATTCATAGGTGGTCAAGAGTTTGGTCTTCGTTCCAATGCTGGGAACTTTTCCATTGAGGAAATGCGTGAAGGCGTGGAGTTTGCTAATCGATATGGGGCTAAAATCTATGTGACAACCAATATTTTTGCTCATAATGAAAACATGGATGGCTTAGTAGAATATTTACAAGCAGTGGAAGCAGCAGGTGTAACTGGTATCATTGTGGCGGATCCGCTCATAATTGAAACCTGTAGAAAGAATGCTCCCAAACTAGAACTACATTTAAGTACTCAACAATCTTTATCTAACTGGAAAGCAGTCCAATATTGGAAGGAAGAAGGATTAAATCGCGTTGTGCTTGCCCGTGAGACAAGTGGTGATGAAATTCAGTTGATGAAAGAAAAGGTGGATATTGAAATTGAAACATTTATCCACGGAGCCATGTGTATTGCCTATAGCGGAAGATGTACCCTTTCTAATCATATGACTGCTCGAGATTCTAACCGAGGGGGTTGTTGTCAATCCTGCCGTTGGGATTATGATTTATATGCACAGGAAAATGGTGAAGAACAGGCTTTGTTTAACGATAATGACGTTCCTTTTGCTATGAGTCCGAAGGATTTAAAGCTTGTTGAATCTATTCCTAGAATGATTGAGATGGGGATTGATTCATTAAAAATTGAAGGACGCATGAAATCCATACACTATATAGCAACAGTCGTTAGTGTGTATAGAAAAGTGATTGATGCTTATTGTGCTGACCCTGAAAACTTCCAAATGAAGCAAGAATGGTTAGAAGAACTAGATAAGTGTGCTAATCGAGAAACGGATACAGCATTCTTTGAAGGAGAGCCTGGTTTTAAACAACAGATGTATGGGGTACACGATAAAAAATTAGGATTTGATTTTGTAGGACTAGTTTTAGATTATAACGATGAAACGCAAATGGTAACATTACAACAGCGTAATTATTTCAAGTCTGGCGAGGAAGTAGAGTTTTTCGGACCAGAAATTGAAAATGTTCGTATTGTTATAGGTGAGATAAAAAATAGTAAAGGACAAGTATTGGATGCTGCACGACATCCTTTAGAAGTTGTTCAATTTACATGTCCTATAAAATTATATCCAAATAATATGATGAGAAAAGGGATGAAATAATGTCTAATAGAACCCCTCTTATTATTGGGATTGCTGGTGGATCAGGTTCTGGTAAAACAAGTGTTACTAACGCGATTAGTGAAGTATTTAAAGATCATTCAGTAGTAGTAATCGAGCAAGATTATTATTATAAAGATCAAAGTCATTTAAAGTTTGAAGAGCGATTGAACACCAATTATGATCATCCTTTAGCATTCGATAATGATTTACTTATTGAACATGTGAGTAATTTATTGAATAATAAAGCAATAGAAAAGCCAGTGTATGATTATGCACAACATACTCGATCTACAAAAACAATTACAATCGAGCCTAAAGATGTAATAATTCTAGAAGGAATATTAGTATTAGAAGATGAGCGTCTTCGAGATTTAATGGATATTAAATTGTTCGTTGATACTGACTCGGATTTACGAATAATCCGTCGAATACTTCGGGATATAAACGAAAGAGGTCGTACGGTTGATTCTGTAGTAGAGCAATATATTAACGTTGTCCGTCCTATGCATAATCAGTTTATCGAACCGACAAAAAGATATGCGGATGTAATTATTCCTGAAGGCGGACAAAATGAAGTTGCAATTGATTTAATGGTTACAAAAATAAAAACTATTCTTGAAACAGATGTTATTGTATAATATGATGATTGTGGATTGACAATTATTTCATGAAATTCATATCATTATAAATCTCAACATATGAATGGTACATGAATATGTTTTAAGTGTGTATTTAAAGGAGTGTATGGGAGTGTCAACAGAGAAACAATATCCAATGACCGTTGCTGGTAAAAAGAAATTAGAAGAAGAACTAGAACTATTAAAAACGGTTAAACGTAAAGAAGTAGTAGAACGTATTAAAATTGCCAGAAGTTTTGGTGATTTATCGGAGAACTCTGAGTATGATTCTGCAAAAGAAGATCAAGCGTTTGTGGAAGGAAGAATTTCAACAATCGAATCAATGATCAGAAATGCAGTAATTATTGAAGAAGAACAAAATAATGACGTTGTAACGCTAGGGAAAACAGTAACGTTTATTGAAATTCCTGATGGCGATGAGGAAACTTATACAATCGTAGGTTCAGCTGAAGCAGATCCTCTAGAAGGACTTATTTCAAATGATTCTCCAATTGCAAAAGGACTACTTGGTAAATCAACTGGAGATAAAGTTAAAATTGTAACTCCAGGTGGAGAAATGGACGTAGAAATTATCTCAATTTCTTAATATGAAATAGTTTATTCAATCTAAAGAGGTTATAAAACGCTTACATTTGGTTGAGATTAGAGGAGGTAAACAAATTTGTTTACCTCTTATTTAATTTAATCGAAACTATTCGAGTTTTTTAGCGTCTAATACAACTATAATAATCTATAGAGGTGAGATAAGATGTCAGAGAACAATAGAAGAGCGAACTCTAGATTAAATAGAAAGAAAAAAGCAAATAGAATTTTAAATATATTAATAGGTATTGTCTTACTTTTAATCATCGTAGTCGTTGTAAATATAGTAAGTGATGACACGGAAACAACGAAGGAAGAAAAAAATACGGAAGTATCTGAAGAAACGATGAATGATGAAGAAACCGGGTCAACGGTAGCAGACGAGAACGAAACAGAATCTGACCAAAATAATACAACAGAGACCGTAGAAACGGAAGATAAATCCGAATCAAATGAAGAGACACAATCAGAAGAGAATGAAGAAACCAATACAGAAGAAAACACAGAAGAAAATACAGAAGTCATAACAGAGGCTTCTAACGATCCGAATGTCGAAAGTGTAATAATTGATCCAAGCTGGAAACCTATTGGTACTTCACAAACTGGTGAACACGCGTCAAGCTATGATACCAAGTCAGTAGATTGGGCAGAAAAAGTTCAAGCTTTATCGTATGGAGCAGGTTTGGACCCTTCTAATATGTATGTGAAGTTTTTAGGAAACGGCGGTAGTCCTCAAAAATCTATCGGTACTGTAACTTCAAAGGATGGTAACGAAATCTATCGAATTTCATTGGAATGGATCGATGGGGAAGGTTGGAAGCCAACTAAAAAAGAAATTCTTAAGTCACTATAAAACCCCTTTTAAGAAGGGTTGCAGACTGTAGACAAACTCAATTTTGGGTGCATAGAGTTGATGTTAAATTCGGCAAGGGCTCCCACTTCGCTTTCAGTGGGCTTTGCCTCAGCCTCCTCGTTACTGCAAAGACACTGGCCAAATAAAGTTCGGCCAGTGTCTTTCCTGCGGGCTCTTCTGCTCAAGCTTTTGCCACAGGAGTCTTCGTGGGGGCACTTGCCTTATAAACAATTCCTAATAATATCTACTATCATTATTTTTAATTGGATAAAGCAACCTCTTATGGAAGATTTATTTTATTCATAACCGTTTTAAGAATACCATTAACGTCAATCTGAAACGCCTCTTAAGAGGTGTTAAGAACTGTCGGAAACTTAAATACCTATCAAATAGTCACTAAGAGAAATTTATCGCTGCTCTAGAATTGGCTTTCCGCGAGCGAGAGACAAGTCTCCTCGCAGATCTAGCTTGAGGGCACTGAAAAACTTACTTTTTAAATGACGTTGTTGTTTTTTAAAACATAAATAAGGTACTTTCTGTTCAATTTTGAACAGTGAGTGCCTTATTTCTTTGTCTATTCCTAAATCGACATGTATGGTCTTAAATAGGGGGTTTCTTGTGTTGAAATTATGGGGAGCACCTACCTGTATTTATTTAATTTGTTATATAGGTAATCGATATTTTATTAGATAGAAAAAAGTCTTAATTGTAAGCATACAATAGTTGATTTTCGTTTCAGGCGGCGACTCCAGCCGGAATGCATGAGCGAAAAGACCTGAAATGAGCGTAGCGAAATTAATTTTTGCGACGAGCTTTGCGCAGGAGCAAGGGAAGCGGCTGAAGCCATTCCTGTTGAACGCGTCCGCCCGAAACGGAAATTAGCGGGTCCAAAATAAAAATCAAGTTAAGACGCCTCTTGACGTAAGAGGCGTCTTAACTTATTTTTAAATAAGTGCTTTTTTAGAGAGGTGGAAAATAAAATGAAAATAGCTATAATAGGTGCAATGGAACAGGAAGTAGAATTATTAAGAAATGAAATAGAAAATGCTCAAACGGAGATTATTGCAAATAGTGAGTTTACGGTTGGTACGTATAAAGATCGAGAAGTAATTTTATTGAAAAGTGGAATTGGAAAAGTGAATGCAGCAATGACCACTACGATTTTATTAAACCAATTTAAACCGGATTATGTGATTAATACTGGTTCTGCAGGAGGGTATGATCCCGATTTAGAAGTTGGAGCTATTGTGATTTCTAATGAAGTACGTCATCATGATGTAGATGTTACTGCTTTTGGTTATGAAATTGGTCAGGTTCCTCAGCTTCCACCGGCATTTAAGGCTGATACTCACCTAATGCAACTAGCAGAAGAAGCTGTAAAAGAGATTGGTGAACATCAAGCAGCGACTGGATTAATAGCAACTGGTGATATTTTTATGCACAACCCTGAAAAGGTAGAGATTGTTCGTCAGAATTTCCCTCAAATGAAGGCCTGTGAAATGGAAGCAGCGGCTGTTGCTCAAGTATGTCACCAATTCAATGTTCCATTCGTGGTTATCCGTGCTTTATCTGATATTGCAGGAAAAGAGTCTTCTATTAGTTTTGACGAATTTTTACCGGTAGCAGCAAAACATTCGACAGAAATAGTTTTGAATGTTATTGGAAAACTTTAAAACTTCATGAAATTGACAACTTATAAATGAAAAAATTAGTTATATTTACTTATTCTTATGGTATGATGAAAGCATAATAAACGATTTCATTATGCATTAGGAGGAGATAATATGATTTTTCTGATGGCCATGTCTATTTTGATTACTGCAGTTTTAAGTTTTATTATGATTTCGGAGACTAGCGAAGATTAATCCTCTAAGCTCTTTTGGTGTTAGTAGCATCAAGAGAGTTTTTTTCATGGATATAGGACTGATATAGTTTGACTAGTGCACGTTTTTCTATTCGAGAAACGTAACTCCTAGAAATTTTTAATTGTTTTGAAATTTCTTTTTGTGTCATTGGAAGATGACCTAATAATCCGTAACGTCGAACAATTATTTCTAACTCTCTTTTCTCCAAATTGCCTAGGTGCTTGTAAAGTCGACTCATGTCTTCCTGATCAACAAGTTGTTCATCTGTGCTTTTTTCTATTCCTTGTAGTAAATCGGTAATTTCAAGAGAATGTCCGTCTTTATCCATACCAATCGGTTCATGTAAGGACACATCTTTCTGAACTTTTTTTAAGGAACGTAAATACATAAGAATTTCATTTTCAATGCATCTAGCTGCATAAGTGGCTAGCTTTGTTTTTTTTGTTGGTGTATAGCTATTTACTGCCTTCATCAACCCAATAGTTCCAATTGAAATATAATCATCTAAAAGCTCATGTTTTGGGTGGAATTTTTTTACGACGTGTGCGACTAATCGCATGTTTCGTTCTATTAGTTCATCTCTAGCAGATAGATCTCCTGCTAAAAATCGTTCTATCATCACTTTTTCTTCTTCAGGTGTGAAAGGTTGATGGAATGCCTGACCTTTTAGATAACCGAGAACTAGAGGAAGTTCAACGACCATGCTTATAAAAGCAGTGAAAAGACCAGAGATAGTGTTCACCTCCATCTGTTGATAAGTTTAGTATATGTCGAATTAAGCCAAAATATGAAAAGATACGCCATAGCATGTCTCTATCACACAATAGGTGCTCATTGTTTGAACATAAAAAAAAACGACTGCAAATGCAGGCGCTTAATTTCATACTTTTCTTAAAGTAAAAGTGCTAATCATTAATAATGCTAGAATGATAAATAAAAACATATAAGAGACGGAAGGGATATAATTAATAGCAAAATAGGACAAAGTTAGAATTACTCCTGCTACTGTTATTGGAAGCCCTGTAAAATATCCGTTGGACTCTGAAATATTAAAGCGTGCTAATCTAAAAGCACCACATGCTATATAAATAACTGTAATAACCATTCCAACAACACTAAATTCCTGTAAAACCAATGAATAAATGAGGAGTGCTGGAGCGACTCCAAAAGATATAATATCACTCATTGAATCCAACTGCCTGCCTAATTCAGATTCAAGTTGAAGTTTTCTTGCTACCATACCATCAAACCGATCCAATAAACCGGCTACAAATATAAATAAAACACTATATGTGTATAGTTCATTCATTGTTGCCATAATTGCTGCTCCACCAAAAGCAAGATTACCAATGGTAATCATGTTTGCTGCATGTGATTTCAATTTTTTTACTGTATTTGTCATAACGTCTTGTAAATACATTGCAAATCACTCCTTTACAAATAATATATTTGTTCATTATACTTCGGATAAGAAAAAATTGTAAGAGTTTTTCAAAGGGAGACAAAAATGAAAGAGAAAATATACCAATCGATGATTGAGTTAACAAATGGAAAATGGTCTTCGGTCATCCTTAAAGGGTTTGCCCAATCCAAACTTAGTAAAAAGCTCATACCATCTTATATTAAATATTTTAATATATCAATTCAAGAAATAACTAGTAAGATGGATGATTTTTCTTCATTACATGATTTTTTTATTCGTCATGTGAAGGATGAATCTAGACCTATCATGAGCACTGAAAATGCGATTATAAGCCCTGTTGACGCTACAGTAGAAAAAATAGGAGATATAACAGCTAATGGAGTATTCCATGTTAAAGGAAAAACTTATTCTCTTCACAATATGTTAGGAACAGAGAAAATAGCAGAAGAGTATGTGAATGGAAAATATATTGTATTATATTTGAGTCCGGCAGAATATCATCGTATCCATGCGCCTGTAAATGGGAAAGTACTTCGCCAGTATGTTCTTGGAAAAAAATCATACCCAGTAAACAAGTGGGGACTTATGTATGGCAAAAATACAATTAGCGGAAACTATCGTTTACTAACTGAGTTAGAAATGCCAAATAATAAAAAATGTTTTTTTATTAAAGTAGGGGCTATGTTTGTGAATTCAATTGAATTGACAAATAAAACTAAAGAATGGTCAAAGGGAGAAGAAGTGGGATATTTTTCTTTTGGTTCTACGGTTGTAATGTTCTTTTCAGAAGAAAGTATTGAATTTGCAACGACGATTCGTGAAGGTCATTTTATACGAATGGGTGAGTTAGTAGCAAATATGCTATAATCGATAAAGAAAATGCATCGAATTGGAGTGTTCGTAGTTGTATCAAAATTTTATACCGAGTGAATTTGTAAGAAGCGTCTTCCATATTAAGCCTGAGTTGCTAAAGGAAAAGGGTATTAGAGGCATAATTACAGATTTAGATAACACATTAGTAGAATGGGATCGTCCAGATGCTACACCTAAACTAATTGAATGGTTTGCAAGCATGAAGGCTGCTGGTATTCAAGTGACAATTGTATCTAATAATAATGAGATGCGAGTTCAATCTTTCGCGGATCCGCTTGGAATTCCCTTTATATATAAAGCAAGAAAACCATTTGGGAAAGCTTTTCAGCTAGCATTGAAAATAATGTCTGTAAAAAAAGAAGAAGTAGTAGTTATAGGCGATCAACTATTAACGGACGTATTTGGTGGAAACAGACAAAAGCTACATACTATATTAGTTATTCCTGTAGCAAAATCGGATGGTTTCTTTACGAAATTTAACCGTTTAGTGGAGCGAAGAATTTTTCGTTATTTGGATAAAAAAGGACAAGTTACATGGGAGGAAGAAGAGTGACAGAAACACCAAAATGTATCGGTTGTGGTACAACTATTCAAACAGAAAATATTGGGGATCCTGGTTATGCACCTGCATCTTCGTTAGAAAAAGATTTTATCATTTGTCAGCGTTGTTTTCGTCTAAAAAACTACAATGAATTACAGCCAGTATCTTTGACGGATGATGATTTTTTAAGAATATTAAACGGTCTGGGTAAACAAAAAGGATTAATCGTTAAAATAGTAGATATATTTGATTTTAATGGTAGCTGGCTTCCAGGATTGCATCGCTTTGTAGGAAATAATCCAATTCTATTAATAGCAAACAAAGCTGATTTGCTACCAAAATCAGTAAAGAAAAATAAAGTGATAAATTGGATGAAGCAAGAATCGAAGAAGTTGGGACTTTCTCCAATTGATGTACTTTTTGTTAGTGCGCATAAAGGGACTGGAATGACCGAAGCAATCGAAGCAATTGAACATTACCGTAAAGGGGAAAATGTGTATGTTGTCGGTTGTACAAATGTTGGGAAGTCAACCTTTATAAACAGAATCATTAAACATGCAACGGGAGAAGATGCAGTTATTACAACTTCTCATTTTCCTGGAACTACACTGGATATGATAGAGATTCCTTTAGACGATTCAAAAGCTTTATTTGATACGCCCGGGATTATTAATCACCACCAGATGGCGCATTATTTAGATCCAACTGAACTTAAATTTATTACTCCTAAGAAAGAAATAAAACCGAAAGTATTCCAATTGAATAGTGAACAAACATTATTTTTAGGTGGCTTATCTCGTTTTGATTTTATTAAGGGTGATAGATCTGCTTTTACATGTCATATTGCTAATGATATTCCGATACATCGCACAAAATTGGAAAATGCGGATAATTTATATAAAGAGCATAAAGGAAAGTTATTGTCACCTCCATCCGAGCAATTTGCGGACAAGCTACCTCCATTGGTAAGACATGAATTTAAAATCAAGGATGCGAAAACAGATATTGTTTTTTCTGGTTTAGGATGGATAACGGTACAACATGGCGACGCTATTGTAGCTGCTCATGCTCCAGCTGGTGTAGAAGTTTCAATCCGTCCATCGCTTATTTAGGAGTGTAAACACAATGAAAAAATGGTTTGCAGTTATAGGGAATCCTATTTCTCACTCTCTATCCCCATTTATGCATGAAAAATGGCTTAGTGAGCTGGAGATAGACGCTTCTTATATACCTATTCATGTCGAAGAAGACAACTTAGAAGAAGCAATAATGGGTTTAAAGCTTCTTGGTTGTAGTGGATGGAATGTAACCGTTCCTTATAAGGAAGCGATTATTCCATTTCTAGATGATATTGATGAATCTGCAAAGGGTATAGGAGCGGTTAACACTGTAGTGAAAACAAGAGATAATCGATTTATTGGTTATAATACAGATGGTTTTGGATTTATTAAATCACTTGGTCCCATTAATTTGGAGGACAACATTTTAATTATTGGTGCTGGAGGGGCTGCTAGAGGTATTGTAAATGCATTTAAACAAGGTGGATTTACTAATATTACAATAGCGAACAGAACAGCTAAGAATGCAGAAAAAATGATCCATGACTTACAAATTGGTCTTTTCATCACCTTAAACGAAGCGGAAGCACAATTGAATTCATTTGATATAGTTGTACAAACAACTCCGCAAGGGATGAAAAATCAAGCAAATACATTACCAATACAACTAAATAAATTAAAAGAGCATGCAATTGTTGCGGATATTGTATATAATCCTTTAGTTACTCCCTTTTTAGAGGAAGCAACAAAATATAACGCTAGAACTATTAATGGGTTAGGAATGCTCGTACATCAGGGTGCAATCGCGTTCTCTTATTGGAATGGTGTATATCCAAAGTCAGAAGATATGATAGATCGTTTAACAGAAAATTTAGGAGGAAATTATGTTAACAGGTAAACAAAAAAGATTTTTACGAAGTGAAGCACACCATTTATCACCTATTTTCCAAGTAGGAAAAGGCGGAGTAAATGAGGCAATGATAAAACAAATCGGGGAAGCACTAGAAGTTCGCGAATTGATTAAAATTAGTATTTTACAAAACTGTGAAGACGAAAAGCATGAAGTAGCAGAAGCACTAGCAAAAGGTGCAAATGCAGAATTAGTGCAATTAATCGGCTTAACAGTTGTATTATACAAACCTTCTAAGAACAATAAGCGAATCGAGCTTCCAAAAGCGAGTCGTGCATGAGTAAAAAAGTAGGAATTTTAGGTGGTACCTTTAATCCTCCACATATGGGTCATTTAATCATTGCGAACGAAGTGTTACATGCGTTGAACTTAGATGAAATACGTTTCATGCCAAATGCTACCCCACCACATAAAAAGAAAGATGAACACGTTTCAGAAGCTAATCGACTGAAGATGGTAAAACTAGCAATAAAGGATATGCCAAAAATGAATGTAGAAACAATTGAATTAGAACGTGGTGGTACTTCCTATACGTTTGATACAATGGAGCTTTTGCAAGAAAGGGAGCCATCGACTACATTCTTTTTCATTATTGGTGGAGATCAAGTTGAATATTTACCGAAATGGCACCGTGTAGAAGAGTTAGTAAAAAAAGTGCAAATTGTAGGAGTACCTAGACCAAATACTACATTTGAAACTGCATATCCTATTATTAAATTGGATATCCCACAAATCGAATTATCTTCCACGATTGTAAGGAATCGTCTACAGAATGGAAAAACAACGAAGTTTCTCCTTCCAGAATCTGTTAAAGATTTCATTCAAAGGGAGAAGTTATATGAAGAACGTTGATCTACTAGAAAAGATTAAAGATCGTATGCCTCCTAAACGTTTTGAACATACAAAAGGTGTAGCTAAAACGGCAATACATTTAGCAGAAAAATACGGGGAAGATAAAGAAAAAGCAGAAATAGCTGGGATCTTACACGACGTAGTAAAATTTGCGGATAAAGATTGGTTGAAACACAATATCTTATCTGAACATCTGGACCCGATGCTATTAACGTTTCATCATGAACTATGGCATGGTCCTGTTGGAAGTATCGTAGCGAAAAAAGAATTTTTTATTGAAGACGAAGACATACTTCATGCTATACGCTTTCATACTACGGGTAGAGCAGGTATGTCCAATTTGGAAAAAATTATTTATATAGCAGATATGATTGAACCAAGTCGAAGTTTCCCAGGCATTGAAGTCTTACGTGATAAGGCAGAAATTGATTTAGAAGATGCCATGATCAGTTGTGTGACACATAGTATAAAATTTTTAATTGAAAAAAAACAACCGGTTTATCCGGATTCATTTCATTGTTACAATGATTTGTTAAATAGAAAGGAAAAGTGAAGGAATGAATTCTTCAAAATTACTAGAAATTGCTTATAAAGCAGCAGACGACAAACGTGCAGATGATATTGTCGTACTGAATATGCAAGGGATATCTTTACTTGCAGATTATTTTTTGATTTGCCACGCAAGTTCTGATCGTCAAGTCCAAGCAATTGCAAAAGAACTTTCAGAACAAGCAGCTGTAGCTGGGTTTAATGTAAAACGTTTAGAAGGTTTTGATGAAGCACGTTGGATTTTAGTTGATATGGGAGACGTTGTTGCCCATGTGTTCCATAAAGATGAGCGTACTTATTACAATTTAGAGCGTCTTTGGGGAGATGCACCATTGATTGAAGTAGGGCTTGATGCATAATGGCTATGTACGATCAGTTTGCATTTATATATGATCGATTGATGTCAGATATACCTTATGCAAAGTATGCGGAATGGGTGCAAACAAAAGCACCCCATTCTGCAGGGAAAAAACTGGTTGATATTGGATGTGGTACAGGAGTATTAAGCGTCCAATTTGCAAAAGCAGGATATGATGTAATTGGTGTAGATTTGTCAGAATCGATGCTGACAGTTGCTCAAAATCGTAGTTTGGATAATAATGTCCAAGTCTCGTTTATTTGTCAGTCTATGTCTGAAATGGATGGTTTCGAAGGTATAGATGTTGCAGTGATCGCTATTGATTCTATAAATTATTTAGAGAAACTGGAAGAAGTGAAACAAACTTTTCAACATATTTACCACTCCTTGGTAGAAGGTGGACAACTATTTTTCGATGTCCATTCACTATTCAAAATGGATGAAATATATCCGAATGGCCCATTTACATATGAGGATGAGCAAGTGGCATATATTTGGAATACTGAAATTGGCGAAGAGAGTCATTCTATTTATCATGATATTACATTTTTTGTTCGTGACGAGGCTGGTTATTACGAACGATTTGAAGAGTCACATTACCAACGAACCTTTCCGGTTGAAACATATATAAACCTATTAAAAGAAATTGGTTTTTCTTCCATTTCTAACTCCACTTCTATATTTGGAGAACAATCTCAAGATGAGATTGAAAGATTCTTTATCCACGCTGTAAAATAAGTCTTTCATTTAAGAGGTAAATTTAGTATAGTTTGGGTAACTCCATATAATTTACCTCTTCCTATGAGAGGATGATATTTCTGGTACTTTCTATTTTTCAGAAAAACAAGAAAAAACTGTTGCTCCCAACTTCAGTTGCATTAGCATTCCTTTTTTTTATCATTCAATCCCACTTTAACTCCGCTAATTCCACAGCGGATTCAATTCAACCTATCCCTATAAATGAAGCAATTCAACCACAAGAATCATCAACTGAGTTCTTAGAGGACAATCGAATATTTGTCGAAGTAAAAGGAGCAGTCAATATGCCTGGTGTATATGAACTAGCCCCTGAGGATCGCGTATTAAATGCAATTGAGCTTGCAGGAGGTTATTTGCCAACAAGTGATAGTAAAGGTATTAATCATGCGCAAAAAGTAGAAGACGAGATGGTTATCTATGTTCCGGTAGAAGGCGAAGAAGTAGAAACTCTCTTGAGTTCTTCTGGTGAATCCTCTAACCTTGTAAACATTAATACAGCAGATATAGCTTTACTCACTACGTTACCAGGTATAGGACCAGCAAAAGCAGAATCGATTATAGCTTATCGAAATGAACAAGGAATCTTTAAAGAAACCGCAGATTTAATGAAAGTAACAGGTATTGGTACTAAAACGTTTGAAAAGTTAGAGTCTTTAATAACTATAAAGTAAAAATTTGTGTTGTTGACGTGTGATTGGACAAACTACTAAACTAAAGGAAGTATTATTATTTAGGAGGTAGTTATATGGAGCGTATTACATGGGACCAATTTTTTATGGCACAAAGCCATTTACTTGCTTTAAGAAGTACATGTACACGGTTAGGAGTAGGAGCAACAATTGTTCGAGATCGTCGAATTATGGCAGGAGGCTATAATGGCTCGATTTCTGGAGGAGACCATTGTATCGATCACGGTTGTTATGTAGTTGATAATCATTGTGTTCGAACTATTCATGCAGAGATGAATGCTCTTTTGCAATGTTCTAAGTATGGTATTTCGGTGAATGGGGCAGATTTATATGTTACACATTTTCCTTGCTTACCTTGTACGAAATCTATCATTCAAGCTGGGGTTTCTCGTCTTTACTATGCACAGGATTATAAAAATAACCAATATGCAGTAGAGCTTCTAGAGCAATCCGGTGTACAAATCATCCATGTACCATTTGATGATCGAAAAATCGACTTCTTAAGTGACGAAAAAGTTGAATTATATATGGAACTTCTTACAAAACTTCGTGAGAAAGGAGCGAGTAAAGAAGAATTGGTACCTTATGAAACGAAGGTGGCAGAGTTATTCGGTCTTTAAATATAAAAGGAAATATTATTTATATGGCCTTATCAGTAGTTGTTGCTTCCATAGCAGCGTATGAATCGATAAGGCTTTTGTTTTTATTAGTACTGATCGTATTTTGGCTACTATATAAAGGAAAACAATTATTGTTAATTGTGCTGGTTGTCATTTTTGGTAGTTCTTCCTACATGTACTTTACTTACAGCATTCCAGCACCTTCTGAAAATGTTGCTGTGAATAAAATTACCTGGACAGATAGCTACAGGATCAACGGTAGCTATTTACGAGGATTTGCCTTTGGAGATGATCAACAAAAATGGTATGTTCAATTAAAAATTAAATCAGAACAACAAAAAAAAGTATTCTTAAACGAGTCGATTGCTGGTAAAAGTTTTCTAATTGAGTCGCAAGAAATTTTAAAAGCCCCTTTATCTCATATGTATGCTTTTGATATGGAAGCATATATAAAAAGTAATGGAGCTGTCGGACAAATAGAGGTACAGAAATATCAGCTTGTAGGAAATGAGAAAAGCTTTGTCAGTTTTATGGCGGAAAAAAGATTTGATATGAAACAACATATTCAGTCGACATTTCCACACTCATTACAATCTGAAGCGGAAGCATTGTTAATCGGAAGTGGTGAACAAATGCCAACAGATTTACAAGTGGCCTATCAAACCTTGGGTATAACACATCTTTTTGCTATCTCAGGACTTCATGTTGCACTAATAACCCTCATTTTGTACGAACTACTCATTCGCATTGGAGTTAGAAAAGAATCCGCAAGTTGGCTGTTAATTTTAGTGCTTCCTATTTATGCATTGTTAGCTGGAGGAGCACCATCTGTATGGAGATCTGTTTCCGTTACTGAAATAGTATTAATAAGTATGGCATATAGGAAAAAAATTGCTATGGATGATGCTTTTTCGCTAAGTATTATCGGATTTGTATTCATTAGCCCTTGGGTTGTATATCAAATTGGTTTTCAATTATCATACTTAGCTGCTTTTTCACTAATCTATTCATCTGTACTTTTAAATACTAGCTCCTCTTATTTAAAGCAATCATTCATGATTACAGCTGTATGTCAATTAATCGTTTATCCTATTCTACTTTATCATTTTTATGAGGTATCGATATCTTCCTTTTTAGCAAATCTACTTTTTGTACCTTTATTTTCTTTTCTCATTCTACCAATAAATATCTTCCTCTTATTTTTAACCTATCTCTCAACTTCTATTAGTGGGTTTATGTTTTCAATGTACGAGCCTATTCGTGTTAAGTTGGAAACATTCATCTTATATATTGGTCATCTGCCATTTCAATTATGGAATCCAATGAAACCTTCACTAACAATCGTGTTTTTTGCTTATTTAACTGTGTTTTTCTTTTTTGTTTGTTTTGAAAAGAGAAAGAGAATAATTATTGCAACAATTACACTACTTATTCCGATAGTTTTTATGCATATCAAACCATATTTGAATTCGTCCACATGGATTAGCTTTCTTAATGTTGGACAAGGGGATTGTATTATTATTGAAATGCCCTACAGAAAAGAAGTGATCATGATTGACACAGGGGGACTGTTAAGGTTCGAACAGGATTCCTGGAAAGAAACTGATGAAAAATATGAGGTTGGGAGACAAATTGTTGTACCTTTTTTAAAAGGGAGAGGAATAACAAAGATTGACACTCTCGTTATAACGCATGCAGATGCAGATCACATGGAAGGTGCTGAGGAAGTCTTAGAAGAAATAAAAATAGAACAAGTTCATATTACCCCTGATTCCACTCAAAAAGAAGTGATGAATGATTTAATAAAGGAAATAAGGAAACAAAATATACCTGTGCTTGAAAAGATTGCAGGTGATCACATAGAGTCTAAATATTTTCAACTTCAATATATTTATCCGTTTGATAATATGTATGAGGGAAATAATGACTCACTCGTATTGTCTATGAAAAATGCCTATTTTCATGGATTGTTTATGGGTGATTTAGAGAAGGAGGGGGAAGAGGAGCTTATTTCAAGCTATGCAAGCGCAATTAAACAGCTTACTTTATTAAAATTAGGACATCATGGAAGCAAAACATCTAGTATTGAATCTTTCTTAGAGCTGACTGAGCCTGACATCTCCATAATCTCAGCTGGATATAATAATCGTTATGGACATCCCCATCCAGAAGTAGTAGAGAGATTAAACAGGTTAAATCTACCTTATTTACAAACTGGAAAGGATGGGACGATTCAAGTAGAAATAAAAAAGAATGGAAAAATAATGATTTCTACACCATAAAAGAAAAAGAGTTCTGTCGAATGACAAAACCCTTCTCTGTTTTATCGAGCGATGAACTCAATAATTACGGCAATAGCGAACATTATTGTAAAAAATCCAAAGGAGACTACGAAACCTACGCCTGAGTCGATAGCGTCGTTACGTTTCGACTGTACATTTTGTTCAAACTGATTCATTGATACCCCTCCTATTTCCACCTAATTATAAAGTATTATATATAAAAAATCTACATGGAAACGGTCAATTTTCTATTCACTGCTATAATGTCACAAATTATTCATTTATTCTACTGTATAATAAAATTATTAAAGTTAAACAAGGGGATTTATAAAATGATTTCAGAAAAATGGATGCAAATAGCAAATAATAAAATAGCGGATGTTTATTTATTATATGGAACGGAAGCCTATTTTATCGAAGAAACTTTAAAAAAACTTAAGAGACAATTAAGTGAAAATGGAGAAGTAGAAGTTATAAATTTTGATCTGGAAGAAAACAATATAGAAGAAGTTATTTATGAAGCAGATACTATTCCTTTTTTCTCTGATCGTAAATTAGTAATTGCAAAAAATGCCTTCTTTTTAAAAGCAGCTGAAAAAGGGAAAGAGAAAATTGTCCATGATACAGTAGTTTTAGAAAAATGGGTTCAAAGTCCATCTCCTACTTCAGTTACGGTTTTTATTGCGCCTTATGAAAAACTTGATGAAAGAAAAAAAATAACAAAAGCGATGAAACAACATGCTGAAGTAATTGAAGCTTCTAGTTTACAAGCTCATGACTTAAAAGGTTGGATTTTGCATGAGGTTTCTAATCTTGGGAAAACAATCTCCGATGAGGCAGTAGAAGGTTTAATAGAAATCGGTGGAACAAATTTAGTTCATTTACAAACAGAATTAATGAAAATTACGACTTACTTAGGGGAACAGGAAGAAATTGATATTAATACGGTGAAGTTGCTTCTCGTTAGAACATTAGAACAAGATGTTTTTTCTTTAGGAAATGCCTATTTAACGGGAAACAAAGGGGAAGCAATCGAAATATATCATGACTTATTAAAACGAAAAGAAGACCCACTTAAGCTAAATGCTCTAATAGCGACTCAGGTACGTTTAATGATACAAGTAGGGCATTTAAAGAAAAGAGGATATCACGCACAACAAATTGCAAATCAACTAAAAGTGCACCCTTATCGAGTGAAGCTATTATTTGATAATCCTAATCTACAAAATGAAAAAAAATTGCTTTCAACTTTAAATGATCTTGCAACAGTGGACTTGCAACTAAAAACATTAAATATTAATCGAGATAGAATTTTAGAAATGTTTTTGATGAAATAAAAAAGAAAGACTGGCCGATGAATCGGATCCAGTCTTTTTACTTACGCTTTTTTCATTAATTGAGCTTTCTTGCGAGTAGCTGCGTTTTTATGAATTAAACCTTTAGAAGCTGCTTTTTCAACTTGTTGAATTGCAGTTTTAATAAGTTCTTTTGCGTTTTCGTCGTTATTAAGTGCAGCAGTGTCAGCTTTTTTTACAGCAGTACGCATAGCTGATTTTGCTTTTGCATTTTGAGCGTTTAACGTCTCGTTTTTCTTAACACGTTTAATAGCAGATTTAATATTTGGCATACCTTTCACCTCCTAATAAGGTCTGAGATGATACTTTTATGTGTTGAAAACTGTCTAATACAACAAGCATTATTTTAACAAACGAAAAAACAAATTGCAATATATAAATGCAAAGAATATTTACTTGACACATCGTACAAACTATTTAGGAGGTGATTTATATGTGGGGAAGAACAGATCTTTTAGATGAAACGGAAGAAATGGTACAACACAAAACGAAAACTCAAAAAGAGACATTAAGTAATTCAGAAGGAATAAAGTTTGACGAAAGTCGAAGCGGCGCAGTCTTAATAACTTCAATAGAAGTAAATGAACAAGGTGAGAAAAAAATAGGCAAGAAAAAAGGAAAATATATTACGCTTACAGATCTGACGGTGAATCCAGAAGTTGAGGAAAGTTTTGAAGCCTTGGAAAAAATGTTTTTAGAGAAGCTTGACGAGATGCATCAAGGATTAAATTTATCAAATTCTTCTAAAGTGTTAATAATTGGACTAGGAAATTCTACAATAACTCCAGATGCTATTGGACCAAAGGCAATTGAATACTTACAAGGTTCCTCTCTATCCCAAAAATCAGAAAACGTAAAGGTAGTAATGTATGCTCCAGGAGTAACTGGTCAGACAGGTTTTGAGACAAGTGACTTTATAGAAGCTATTAGCAAAGCATTTCAGCCGGATTTGATAATTGTGATAGATGCACTTGCAGCAAGAAATAGCGAACGACTTTGCAAAACGATTCAGCTGACGAATACAGGTATTCATCCTGGATCGGGAGTCGGTAATCAACGAAAAGAAGTATCAGAAGAGGTTTATGGTGTTCCAGTAACTGCAATTGGGATACCAATGGTGGTCGATGGTCCAGTCTTATATGCAGATGCGATGGAAAATGTTATACATTATATTGCATCTAAAGTAGAGGAAAAAAGTAGACCTTCCTCAGCACTTGCTGTTACCCCTATGGTGTCTAGCAAAAAATCGACTCTGGATAAAACGGTTTTACAACCGATATTTGGAGAATGGGTGACATGGTCCACGGATGAAAAAAGAAAATTGTTTGAAGAAGTGTTCGTAGGAAAAAATTCTTCTTTATTTGTGACTCCGAAAGAGACGGACGCATGGGTTGAGCAGTACGCTTATTTATTATCTAATGGAATTGAAAATTGGATTTCAAGCAGATAATTAGCGCGACTTTTATTCTTAAGGAATCTTCTTAATTACAGTTGCATAGTAGTTCTAAAAATACTCTCCTCAACATACGATTGTTTGAGGAGAGTGGAAATTATGGCTAATTCCCTTAAGAATTTAACAAGCATTTTAATACTATTATTTTTAGCTCCCATTGTGATCGCTACAATCCAAACACCTCTTGTTACGCAACAACCCGAAGAAAAGAAAAAAGAGGAAACACCAATTGTCTATGCGGCACAGCTGGAATCACCACCAATTGTTTCAGAAATTACTGATCCTAAAAAAGCATTTGTGTATTTTACTCATTACCAAGAAGCATACCAGCCTATACTTGCGGCAAAAGGAGAGAAGGTTTCAGTTTATCATCCTGAAAGTAATATAACTACCTTTCAAGAACAACTCACAGCTCAATTTGCATTCCACCAAGTAGAATCAGAGTTTTTGGATGACTATAATAAGCAAGAAATAAAAGACTATCATACGATTCGCCCATTTGTTCAAAATGCCTTAGCTCATAATAAGTATGATATTATTCTTGATATTCACAGAGACTCAATGAAAGCGAATGTAACGACTCTTAAGGTCGGCGAAGAAAGCTATGCTAAATTTATTTTTGTAATTGGAGCGGAGCATGACAACTACCGATGGAATGAGCAGTTAGCTAATAATCTCTCTGATCAATTAAATAAATTAGTTCCTGGAATATCACGAGGGGTTTTGGTTAAATCAGGGAAGGGTGTAGATGGCGTTTACAACCAAGACCTTGCCAAAAATCTTCTTGTGGTCGAACTCGGAGGCGTCGATAATAATGAACAAGAAATTAATCGTTCCATCGCTATATTAGCGAAAGCTATTTCTAATATGTTTTACGAACCGATAGCATCTTAAAGTACCAAGAGATTGAGCTTATAGCTTAATCTCTTTTTTACTTGATTGTTTTACTAACAGCTTTTTGATAAGATTATATTCTGGCAAAAATAATTTTAAAGGTAACATATCCATAGAATTTTTACTTTGGAAAGTTTACATACAAGAAATACATAATTATTTAACAGACATATTTGTAATTCGTTACGAAAAAGGTTTTGTCTGTTATAATTCTTAGTAGTTTAATTAGGAGTGAACAAGATGAATCATGAACAGAGAATGGATCGACAAAAAAAGATTCGTAACTTTTCGATTATAGCCCATATTGACCACGGAAAATCAACTTTGGCAGATCGTATTTTAGAAAAGACGCAAACTTTAACTTCACGCGAGATGAAAGACCAGTTACTCGATTCCATGGATTTGGAGCGTGAAAGAGGTATAACGATTAAATTGAATGCGGTGCAACTGACATACAATGCAAAAGATGGAGAAGAATATATATTTCATCTAATTGATACACCAGGACATGTCGATTTCACATACGAGGTTTCTAGAAGCTTAGCTGCTTGTGAAGGAGCCATCTTAGTTGTGGACGCAGCTCAAGGTATCGAAGCACAAACTCTTGCAAATGTGTATCTAGCATTAGACAATGATTTAGAGATTCTACCGGTTATCAATAAAATCGATTTACCTGCTGCTGATCCTGAGCGTGTTAGAAATGAAGTTGAAGAAGTTATAGGATTAGATGCATCCGAAGCTGTTCTAGCTTCTGCTAAAGCAGGGATAGGTATAGAAGATATTCTGGAGCAAATAGTAGAAAAAGTGCCAGCACCATCTGGAGATCCTGCAGCCCCATTAAAAGCGCTTATTTTTGACTCGTTATTCGACCCTTATCGCGGTGTAATTGTTTATATTCGTATTATGGAAGGTACTGTAAAACCAGGAGATACGATAAAAATGATGTCTTCTGGTAAAGAATTTGAAGTAGTTGAAACAGGGGTTTTTACACCAAAATCTACTATGCGTTCAGAGTTGACTGTTGGGGACGTAGGTTTCTTAACAGCGTCCATGAAACATGTTGGCGATTCAAGTGTAGGGGATACAATCACTTTAGCTTCGAACCCTGCTTCTGAACCACTTGCTGGATATCGAAAAATGAATCCTATGGTTTTCTGTGGTTTATACCCAATTGATAACGCAAAATATGTTGATTTACGGGATGCCCTAGAAAAATTACAACTTAATGACTCAGCTTTAGAGTTTGAACCAGAAACTTCACAAGCACTTGGATTTGGATATCGTTGTGGATTCTTAGGACTGCTTCATATGGAAATTATTCAAGAACGTATTGAGCGTGAATTTAAAATAGATTTAATCACGACAGCACCTAGTGTTATTTACGATGTTAAGTTGACCAATGGAGAAACGATTAAAGTAGACAACCCATCTATGATGCCAGATGTCCAAAAAGTAGATACAATTGAAGAACCATACGTTAAAGCTTCTATTATGGTCCCTGAAGATTATGTGGGATCTGTAATGGAGTTATGTCAACGAAAACGTGGGAATTTTATCACGATGGATTTCTTATCTAAAGCTCGGGTTAATATTATTTATGAAATTCCTTTATCTGAGATTGTATACGATTTCTTTGATGCTTTAAAATCAAGTACAAAGGGTTATGCATCTTTTGATTATGAACTGATTGGATACAAAGAATCTAAACTAGTTAAAATGGACATTCTTTTAAATAGCGAGAAAGTCGACGCATTAAGTTTTATCGTTCATAAAGATTTTGCTTATGAACGTGGAAAAGTAATTGTTGAAAAGTTAAAAGCGCTTATTCCTAGACAACAGTTTGAGGTTCCAGTTCAGGCAGCGATTGGTCAAAAGATTGTTGCACGTTCAACGATCAAATCAATCGGCAAAAACGTTTTAGCAAAATGTTATGGTGGAGATATCTCACGTAAACGAAAACTTCTTGAGAAACAAAAAGAAGGTAAAAAACGTATGAAACAAGTAGGTTCAGTAGAAGTACCACAGGAAGCATTTATGGCTGTTCTGAAGATGGATGAGCCTAATAAGTAATTGATTAAAGGGATAAGAATAAAATTCTTTTGAAATTAATATTTTTCAATGAATTTGCCACCGCTTGTATTTTTCGGTGGCAAATTTTTTTCATTTTAGACTAAATAAACATATGCATTGAAAAAAGGACCTAATTAGGTTCATTCGGACTGTAGACAAACTCTAAGGTTTTTAAGTTTATCTATAGTCTTTTTTCTTTTAAAATAAAAAATGTCATAAATAGTAATAGGATTTCCGCTCCGGGCGGACGCTTTCCGCGGGCGGGGCCGAGCCGCTTCCTTCGCAAAGCTCAGTCCAGGGTCTCGACTGTCCCGCTTTTCCCGCTGGAGTCGCCGCCTCCGCTAAGGATCTAATTAAAAACACACAATACTTGAGTAGTGATGGATTATGACGTTAACAGTTTCTAACGATTAACCAACTAGTTCCAAATACGATCGTCCTAGTGTCGACCAAGTAATCTTATTTAAGATGACATTCATTCAATTTGTGTTCGGCATCCATTCCATTCGCCAAACGAACATGACGTGTCACTAGTTCTTACGGTTTGTTAGATTTAATAAAATACGATACAATACAATATGAAAGTGCTCGTCTATGAAGCATTTATGGCTTTTTTAAATGGACTAGCCAAATAAATACCAAAGGTAAGGAGGCTTTTGCCTCCTTTTTCCTTTTATAGAAAGTGGTGTATCCTATGGTACGTGGCGTTTATCTCCACATTCCTTTCTGTCATCAGATATGCAATTATTGCGATTTTAATAAATTTTTCTTTCATAACCAACCAGTAGATGAATACATCGAATCCATAGGTAAAGAAATGCACTTATGGGAAGAACAATTAAATGGATCCCAAATTGAAACTATTTTTATTGGAGGAGGAACTCCGACCTCTTTATCTGAATCTCAATTAGAGCGTTTATTTACTTTCATCCATCAATACATTCCAATGGATGGAGTAATTGAATTTACTTCAGAAGCTAATCCTGATGAATTAACTTTTGAGAAAATGCAACTTATGCGACAGTTTGGAGTAAATAGATTAAGTATGGGTGTCCAAACGTTTGATCAAGAATTATTGAAGGTCCTTGGAAGAACTCATTCTAACGAACATGTCTATGAAGTAATAGAAAATGCAAAGAAAATTGATTTTCCGTCTATTAGTATTGATTTGATGTATGGATTGCCAAATCAAACAATGGAGCAATGGCAAAATTCATTGCAACTGGCAAACAGCCTTAACATTCCACATATTTCGGCCTATTCTTTATTGGTAGAGCCTAAAACGATTTTTTATAACTTGATGTCAAAAGGCAAACTTTCATTACCAGGAGAAGACCTGGAAGCAAAAATGTATGGGTATTTGTTGGATGAAATGACGAAACAAGGGTATAACCAATATGAGATTAGTAATTTTGCGAAGGAAGGAAAAGAATCTAAGCATAATTTGATTTACTGGGATAATGATGAATACATTGGTCTTGGAGCAGGAGCACATGGTTATGCAAATGGCATTCGGTACTCTAACCACGGTCCACTAAAAAAATATATGAATATGATCGAACAAAATGAAAAACCTATCATGTTGCAAAAAGAAGTAACTTCTATCGAAAAGATGGAAGAGGAAATGTTTTTAGGTTTACGAAAAAATGCTGGAGTTTCGATAGATAGATTTAATCATCGATATAGTCAATCAATTCAAAAGGTATATGGAAAAGAAATAGAGGAACTAAAACAAAAAGGATTCATCATTATTGAAAATGGTCATGTGAAATTAACACGACGTGGACGATTTGTTGGAAATGAAGTATTTCAGTATTTTCTTCAATAAACCAAATCATATTCATTGACAGTTTTCTTTAGATTTGATACCTTTTATATGAGTATTAGCACTCTCATAGAACGAGTGCTAACAGAGGTGATAATCATGCTAACTAATCGGCAATTATTAATATTGCAAGTAACGGTAGATGATTTTATTGAAACCGCTCAACCAGTTGGATCTCGTCAGATTTCGAAAAAGGAGGAAGTTCCATATAGTCCTGCTACTATTCGAAATGATATGGCAGATCTTGAAGATATGGGATATTTAGAAAAAACACATACTTCGTCTGGTCGTGTACCGTCAGAAAAAGGGTACCGTTACTATGTAGACAATATGTTAACTCCACAACGAATATCGAAAGATGAGATTAAGCAAATTCGTTCGGTCTTTGAAGAAAGAATGGTGGAGACGGAGCAAATCATTCGGAAGTCAGCAAATATCTTGTCTGAACTGACGAATTACACCTCCATATTATTAGGGTTGGATGTTCGAAAGCATCGAGTAAAACGCTTTTCAATTGTGCCACTTTCAGAAGATTCGGCTGTTGCCATTATCGTCACAGATAGCGGACACGTTGAAAATCGAGTATTTTCTATTCCTGAAAGCTATAATACATCGGACATTGAACGAATGGTTAATTTGTTAAATGACAGCTTAATAGGAGTACATGTACATGAGGTTCCTATGAAATTAGAGTCTGTTACAAGCACGTTATTAAAACAAAGAGTCGGGCATTTTAACAATCTCCTTAGTTCATTGAACAAAGCGATGACGATAGAGCAGAAGGATAAAGTATACTACGGTGGAAAAATGCAACTGTTAAATCAACCAGAATTTAATGATTTAGAAAAAGCTCGTAGTATAATGTACTTGATGGATCATGTAAACCAAATACCTAGTATTTTTCCTGTTGATAAAAAAGGAATTCAGATAAGAATAGGATCTGAAAATAATCACCTCGCAATGGAGGACTGTAGCGTTATAACAGCTTCCTATGGAATAGGAGATGAACAGATGGGATCAATCGCAATTATTGGTCCTACACGTATGGATTATAAGCGTGTAGTTTCTTTACTGGATGTAATGAGTACTGATTTATCAAGAGAACTATCTAGAATATTACGTGGTCATCATGGATAAGGAGAGTTGTGGACATGTCAAAACAAAAAGATGAAATCGTAGAAGAAAGTCTAGAAGTAGAATCAAATGAAAATAACGAAGAACTAGCTAACGAAGAAAGTGTGGAAGAAGTAGTTGAAGTAGACGAACTCACACTTGTTAAACAACAATTAGAGGAAGAACAAGATAAAGCGATCCGTTTAAGAGCAGACTTCGAAAATTATAAACGAAGAGTTCAATTAGACAAAGAATCAGATTATAAATACCGCGCTCAATCTGTTCTAACAGATATTTTACCGGTACTTGATAATTTTGAACGTGCACTTGCAGTTAACGTAACATCGGAAGAGGCTGTGTCTTTAGTAAAAGGTGTAGAAATGGTATATCGCACTTTACTTGATGCAGTTGGGAAAGAAGGCCTTGAAGTAATTGAGGCAGAAGGTATTCCATTCAATCCAAACTTCCATCAGGCGGTAATGCAAGAAAAGGACGATTCAAAAGAGTCAGGAATCGTGCTTCAAGAATTACAAAAAGGGTATAAGTTAAAAGATAGAATACTGCGACCTACTATGGTTAAGGTAAACGAATAACAATCGATACTAACTTATATCAGTTATAAATTAGGAGGAAAAATATATGTCTAAAATTATTGGTATTGACTTAGGAACAACAAACTCATGTGTATCTGTACTAGAAGGCGGAGAACCAAAAGTAATTCCGAATCCAGAAGGTAATCGTACAACTCCATCTGTTGTAGCATTTAAAAATGGTGAAAAACAAGTTGGGGAAGTAGCTAAACGTCAATCTATTACAAATCCAAATACAATTTCATCTGTTAAACGTTTAATGGGTACAAATGAAAAAGTAACTGCCGAAGATAAAGAATATACTCCACAAGAAGTATCTGCAATGATTCTTCAATACTTAAAAGGTTTTGCTGAAGATTACTTAGGTGAAAAAGTAACGAAAGCTGTTATTACAGTTCCTGCATATTTTAATGATGCTGAACGTCAAGCTACAAAAGATGCTGGTCGTATCGCAGGTCTTGAAGTTGAACGTATTATTAACGAACCAACTGCTGCAGCGCTAGCTTATGGGCTAGATAAAATGGATCATGATGAAAAAATACTTGTGTACGATTTAGGTGGAGGTACATTTGACGTATCTATCCTAGAACTTGGTGATGGAGTATTTGAAGTATTAGCTACAGCTGGTGATAATCGTCTTGGTGGGGATGACTTTGACCAAGTAATAATGGATTATTTAGTTCAAGAATTCAAAAAAGATAATGGTGTTGACTTATCTCAAGATAAAATGGCTGTTCAACGTCTAAAAGACGCTGCAGAAAAAGCGAAAAAAGACTTGTCAGGTGTAACATCTACACAAATCTCTCTTCCTTTCATTACTGCAGGGGAAGCTGGACCACTTCACTTAGAAGTAACAATGACTCGTGCAAAATTTGATGATTTAACAGCTCATTTAGTAGAGCGTACAATGGTACCTACTCGTCAAGCGCTAAAAGATGCTGGTCTAAATTCATCTCAAATTGATAAAGTTATTCTTGTAGGTGGTTCTACTCGTATTCCTGCTGTACAAGATGCAATTAAAAAAGAAACTGGTAAAGAACCACATAAAGGTGTTAACCCAGATGAAGTAGTAGCAATGGGTGCTGCTGTTCAAGGTGGAGTATTAACTGGAGATGTGAAAGACGTTGTTCTTCTTGACGTTACACCTCTTTCATTAGGTATTGAAACAATGGGTGGGGTTTTCACAAAACTAATTGAACGTAATACAACAATCCCAACATCAAAATCTCAAGTTTTCTCTACAGCTGCTGATAACCAACCTGCTGTTGATATTCATGTTTTACAAGGTGAACGTCCAATGGCGACAGATAACAAAACACTTGGTCGATTCCAACTTGCGGATATTCCACCAGCACCACGTGGAGTTCCACAAATTGAAGTAACATTTGATATCGATAAAAACGGTATCGTAAATGTTAAAGCAAAAGATTTAGGAACACAAAAAGAACAAAACATTACAATTCAATCTAATTCTTCACTTTCCGATGAAGAGATTGAACGTATGGTAAAAGAAGCAGAAGCAAATGCAGAAGCAGATAAAGCTCGTAAAGAAGAAGCAGAAGTTAAAAATGAAGCAGATCAACTAGTATTCATGACAGAAAAAACATTAAAAGATCTAGAAGATAAAGTATCTGAAGAAGAGAAAAAATCTGCCGAAGATGCAAAAGAAGAGTTAAAAGCAGCATTAGAAGCTGGTAACTTAGAAGACATTAAAACTAAAAAAGATAAATTAAACGAAATCGTTCAACAACTTACAATGAAACTTTACGAACAAGCACAAGCAGAAGCTGCTAATGCAGGTCAAGCAGATAGCGGTCAAGCTGACGATGGTGTAGTAGATGCTGAATTTGAAGAAGTAAAAGACGATAAAGATAAGTAAGACCAGATAGACAAGTAATGTAAGTGGTGGGGAAAAGTCAAAGACCGAATTCGGCTTTGGCTTTTCTTACTGTTTAGCTTAGAAACGACAAATAAGTTTTTTGCTATTCGGATTTTGTCCATGTTACAATAATCTTTATGTGTAGGTTAACAGAGCAGGAGAGTGAACTATGAATAAACGTGATTATTATGAAGTGCTTGGTTTATCAAAAAGTGCTTCACAAGATGAGATTAAAAAAGCATATCGTAAGCTTTCCAAACAATATCACCCTGATATTAATAAAGAAGCAAACGCAGAGGAAAAGTTTAAAGAGATTTCGGAAGCTTATGAAGTGTTAAGTGATGATCAAAAACGTGCGCAATATGATCAATTTGGTCATGCTGGTCCAAACCAAGGCTTTGGTGGTTTTGGTGGTGGAGCAGACGGTTTTGGCTTTGAAGATATTTTCAGTTCATTTTTTGGAGGGGGTGGCTCTCGCCGTCGTGATCCAAACGCTCCAAGAAAAGGAAATGACCTTCAATATTCTATGACCATCGAGTTTGAAGAAGCAGTTTTTGGTAAAGAAACAGAAATAGAAATTTCAAAAGAAGAAAATTGTGATACTTGCTCAGGTACTGGGGCAAAACCAGGAACACATCCAGAAACATGTACGCATTGTAATGGTGCAGGTCAAGTGAATGTGACCCAAGATACACCATTTGGCCGTATACAAACTAAACGCACATGTAATCACTGTCATGGAACTGGTAAGATGATTAAAGATAAATGTTCAACATGTCATGGAAAAGGTACTGTCAATAAACGCAAAAAAATTAAAGTCACAATTCCAGCCGGAGTTGATGATGGTCAACAACTTCGCGTAAGTGGTCAAGGGGAACCAGGTGTAAATGGTGGTCCTGCTGGAGACTTATATATTGTATTCCGTGTTAAAGCTGATCCTCGTTTCGAACGAGATGGCGATGATATTTATTATGAATTACCATTAACTTATGCCCAAGCAGCTTTAGGTGATGAAATTGAAGTGCCTACTGTACAAGGGAAAGTGAAATTAAAGATTCCGACAGGAACTCAATCACAAACGAAATTCCGTTTAAAAGGAAAAGGCGTGAAAAATGTTCATGGTTACGGAGTCGGAGATCAACACGTTATCGTTAAAGTAATCACTCCTAAAAAATTGACAGAAAAACAAAAACAACTACTTCGTGAATTTGCTGAGATTAGTGGGGACATTCCAGAAGAGCAAGGTAGTTCGTTATTTGATAAAATAAAAAGAACGATAAAAGGTGAATAAAGGAGTTGTGCGCAGGGTGAAATGGTCTGAACTATCTATTCATACGACAATTGAAGCAGTAGACGCTGTGAGTAATATTTTGCATGAAGCTGGTGCGAGTGGGGTAGTCATTGAAGACTCAGAGGAATTAGTTAGAGAAAGAGAAGATCGATTCGGTGAAATCTATAATTTAAATCCAGAAGATTTCCCTGTTGACGGGGTTCGTGTAAAAGCTTATTTAGCAGAGACTAGCTTTCTATTAGAAACGGTAGAAGAGATCAAGCTTGCGATTAATAACTTACAAAATTTTAATATCGATATTGGACACAATATTGTTACTGTGCAAGAAGTGGATGAGGAAGATTGGGCAACTGCTTGGAAAAAATACTATCATCCTGTAAAAATATCCAATCGATTTACAATCGTACCGACTTGGGAAGATTATGAACGAGTTAGTACAGATGAGTTAATAATTGAATTAGATCCAGGAATGGCTTTTGGAACAGGTACTCACCCTACAACAGTTATGTGCCTTCAAGCTTTAGAAAAAACTGTCCAACCGAATTCAAAAGTGATAGATGTAGGAACTGGGTCTGGGGTACTCTCAATTGGAGCAGCTAAACTTGGCGCAACATCTATACATGCACTTGATTTGGACGAAGTGGCTGTAGCTTCTGCAAAAGAAAATATCACAATTAATAATGTAGACCATGTGGTAAAGGTAACGCATGGTAATTTACTTGATAGTGTAAATGAGCAGGCAGATATTGTAGTTGCAAATATTTTAGCTGAAATTATTATGACGTTTACAGATGACGCCTTTTCTATTGTCAAAGATGGAGGCTTGTATATTACCTCAGGTATAATCTCTGCCAAAAAAGAAGATGTGAAAAATGCTTTGCAAAAATCTGGCTTTGAAATTGAAGAAGTGATGATGATGGAAGATTGGGTAACAATCATTTCAAAAAAACCGCTTCTATAAGGAGATTGTTATGCAACGTTATTTTACGGATGAACCAATAAATGATAATAATTTGATTACAATAACCGGCGAGGATGCGCATCATATGATACAAGTGATGCGCATGTCACCCGGAGATCAAGTATATGTAGTCGCGGAAAACTTTACTTATACGATGAAAATCATAGAGGGGACTTCAAAGGCAGTCGTTTTGCAAATAGTCGATAAGCAAACTAGTTCAAACGAAATGCCTATTAAAGTTTCCATAGTATGTGGCTTACCTAAAGGTGATAAGTTAGAATTGATTTCTCAAAAAGCAACAGAACTTGGAATGCATACACTCTATCCATATGAAGCGAAAAGGTCAATTGTGAAATGGGACAAACAAAAAAACGAAAAGAAGCTCGTTCGTTTGCAAAAGATTGCGAAAGAAGCAGCTGAACAATCGCATCGTTCTAGAATACCAACTATACATAGCCCTATTAACTTAAATGAACTTTTAGAAATTGCCCAAAAATACGATGTGAAGTTTGTTGCAGATGAAGAAGATGCAAAACACGAGCAACGTCAAAAGTTTGCTGAGCAATTAAAAAAGGTGTATGATAAAAAATCGATACTTATTGTATTTGGTCCCGAAGGTGGATTAGATCGCTCTGAAGTAAAAGTCTTACTAGAAAATGATTTTCAACCAATTTCACTTGGACCAAGAATTTTAAGAACTGAAACTGCCCCGTTATATGCACTTGCTGCAATTTCCTATGAATATGAATGAAAGAGGTGTAAGGATATGTCATCCGTAGCATTCCATACATTAGGCTGTAAAGTTAATCATTACGAAACAGAGGCTATATGGCAATTATTTAAAGAAAATGGTTATGAACGCACTGATTTTGAAAAACAATCAGATGTATATGTTATCAATACTTGTACAGTAACTAATACAGGCGATAAAAAAAGTCGTCAAGTAATACGTCGAGCAATTCGTCAAAATCCTGATGCTGTAATCTGTGTTACTGGTTGTTATGCACAAACTTCACCAGCAGAGATAATGGCAATTCCTGGTGTAGATATTGTAGTGGGAACACAAGAACGAACAAAAATGCTAGATTATATTGAACAATATAAGTCTGAACGAACTCCTATTAATGCAGTAGGAAACATAATGAAGAATCGAGTATATGAAGAGTTGGACGTCCCTTCATTCACAGATCGCACGCGTGCTTCCCTTAAAATACAGGAAGGCTGTAATAATTTTTGTACTTTTTGCATTATCCCATGGGCTCGTGGCCTCATGAGATCACGTAACCCAGAAGAAGTAGTTCACCAAGCTCAACAGCTAGTGGATGCAGGTTATTTAGAAATTGTATTAACAGGCATTCATACAGGTGGATATGGAGAAGATTTAAAAGATTATAATTTGGCACAGCTTTTAAGAGACATTGAAAATAATGTAAAAGGATTAAAACGTCTTCGTATTAGTTCAATCGAAGCAAGCCAATTATCGGATGAAGTAATTGATGTGTTGAGAGATTCAAAAATTGTTGTGAGACATTTGCATATCCCTATACAATCCGGTTCAGATACTGTTTTAAAAAGAATGCGTAGAAAATATACAATGGAGTTTTTCGCAAATCGTTTAGACCGATTAAGAGAGGCTTTACCTGATTTAGCTATTACTTCTGATGTAATTGTAGGTTTTCCAGGTGAAACAGAAGAAGAATTTATGGAAACATATGATTTTATTCGTGACCAAAAATTCTCTGAACTTCATGTTTTCCCGTATTCTAAGCGGACAGGTACACCTGCTGCAAGAATGGAAGATCAAGTAGAAGAAGAAGTGAAGAATGAGCGTGTGCATCGTTTAATTACATTAAATGATCAACTTGCAGTAGAATATGCTTCTCGATTTGAAGGTGAAGTATTAGAGATTATCCCAGAAGAAAAATATAAATTGGATTCAGATTCAAATTTGTATGAAGGTTATACAGATAATTATTTAAAAGTTGTCATTCCTGGATCTGAAGATTTGATTGGAAAATTAGTTCGTGTGAAAATTACAAAGGCTGGCTATCCTTATAACGAAGGACAATTTGTACGTGTGCTAGACCAAATAGAAGAGTTAGTATAATAAAAAAAGTCAGTGAATTTTATCTCACTGGCTTTTTTTCATAATCTCTATTATGATTAAGAGGTACGGACAACTGCCGAGAGGGGAATACAAATGACACAAAATATTGCAGCATTAATTGATCATACATTATTAAAACAAAATGCTACAAAAGAACAGATTGAAAAATTATGTGAGGAAGCTAAAACATATACATTTGCATCAGTATGTGTAAATCCTACTTGGGTTGAACTAAGCGCAAAACTTTTACAGGATAGTCCAGTTAAAGTATGTACAGTGATTGGGTTTCCACTAGGTGCAAGCACTACTGAAGTGAAAGCATTTGAAACAAAAAATGCAATTGAGAATGGTGCAGAAGAAATAGATATGGTTATAAATGTAGGTGCATTAAAAGATGCAGACTATGACTTTATCCAAAAAGATATCGCTGCAGTGGTAGAAGCAGCTAAAGGAAAAGCAATTGTGAAAGTTATTTTAGAAACTTGCTTATTAACAAATGAAGAAATTGTAAAAGCAAGTGAAATATCTACAGCAGCTGGAGCAGACTTTGTAAAAACTTCTACCGGATTTTCAACTGGTGGAGCAACAGTTGAAGCTGTTAAACTTATGAGAGATACTGTTGGTCAAGACCTTGGTGTCAAGGCTTCTGGCGGTGTTCGTAGCCTAGAAGATTTACAAGCTATGGTGGATGCAGGTGCTTCTAGAATTGGAGCAAGTTCAGGAGTAGAAATTATGCAAGGTCTAACAAGTAATTCTGATTATTAATTTAGTTGTATGTATTGACCATTTGTAAACAATACGATATAATTTTTTAGTACATAACAACTGGTTATGTACTTGACGTGTGTTCGGAGGGAGGGAAAGAGAGATGTCAAAAACTGTCGTTCGCAAAAACGAATCGCTTGAAGATGCTCTTCGCCGCTTCAAACGTACTGTATCTAAAAGTGGTACAATTCAAGAGGTAAGAAAGCGCGAGTTTTATGAGAAGCCAAGCGTGAAACGTAAAAAGAAATCAGAAGCTGCACGTAAACGTAAGTGGTAAATTAATCCCAACCATCCCTACGTTCAAAACACGTACATTATGATTAAAATTTACAAGTATGTAAACCGAGAAAATTTATTTTCTCGGTTTATTTTTTTTTGAAACTTTTTTCATTCTACTCCGTAAAGTATTATATACATATAGAAGAAGGGAGGTTTAAGGATGAAATTGTTCCGATATATTACTTCAATTTGCTTATTGCTTTTATCATTTTTCATGATTGTTCCTTCTATTACTGCAGACGCTCCGAAAGTTTATAAAATTCCTGTATATAAAGAAGTTGAAAAAGGTTTATATGCTTTTTTAAAAAGATCCATTAATGATGCGGAAGAAGCAGGTGCAGATGCTATTATTTTTGAGATTAATACTCCTGGAGGATTTGTTGATTCTGCGGAAGATATTGTGAATTTACTTGACTCAACCTCTATTCGAAAAATAGCTTATATTAATTCACAAGCACTTTCAGCGGGAGCATATTTAGCACTACATACAGATGAAATATACATGTCTCCAAATGGGACGATGGGTGCGGCAGCTGTAATTGACGGCAGTGGAAATGCTGCAGATGTAAAAGCGAGAAGTGCATGGAAGGCTAAAATGATCAACGCAGCTAACCGAACAGGAAAAAATCCAATATATGCACAAGCGATGGCAGATGAAAGTGTTGACTTACCAGAGTTTAATGCTCCAAAAGGTGAATTGTTAACGCTTACCTCTGCAGATGCATTAAAAGTAAAGTACTCGAATGGAACAGTTAGTTCAATGGAAGAATTACTAGAAGTGACGAAACTAGCGGATGCACAGATTATTGAAACGGAGCAAACGATTACTGAAACAATTGCTAGGTTCATTACTCACCCAATTATAGTACCTATTCTTTTATCTATTGCAAGCTTAGGACTAATAGTAGAGTTGTATTCTCCTGGTTTCGGTGTTGCTGGAACGATGGGACTTGTATCATTAACACTTTTCTTTTTTGGACATTTAGTTGCAGGACTCGCTGGGTACGAAACGATTATCATTTTTGTTATTGGAGTAATCTTATTAATTGCTGAATTCTTTTTGCCCGGAGGAATTAGTGGTATATTAGGGGCAGCTGCTATTATTACTAGTATAATACTAGCAGGAGGCAATATTGTACAAATGAGTATATCTGTTTTAATTGCTTTAACAGTAGCTATAGTGGGAATGGTGATTATAATGAAGTTTTTTGGTAAACAATTAAAAGTATTAAATAAAGTAATTCTCTCGGATGCTACAACTACTGAACAAGGGTATGTTTCCAATGTAAATAGACTTGAGTTAATTGGTAAAGTAGCAGTAACAATGACTCCCCTTAGACCTGCCGGAACGATACGTATAGGTGATGAGCGAATAGATGCAGTTTCTGATGGAAGTTTTGTAGAAAAAAACAAACAAGTTGTTATTATTAAAGTAGAGGGTTCTCGTATAGTTGTACGAGAAATATCTGAAGGGGAGGAAATAGAATGATTAGTGGAAGTATGATTTCTTTAATAATTGTAATCGTTCTGGCATTCATAGTGCTGTCTGTATTTTTTACATTTTTTCCAATCGCATTATGGATTTCAGCACTTGCTGCTGGAGTTAAAATTAGCATATTTACATTAGTAGGTATGAGGTTACGTCGAGTTATACCTTCTCGTATCGTAAATCCGCTTATTAAAGCACATAAAGCAGGTTTGAATGTTGCGATAAACCAGTTAGAAAGTCACTATTTAGCTGGTGGTAATGTTGACCGTGTAGTTAACGCATTAATCGCTGCTCACCGAGCGAACATTGCTTTAACATTTGAACGAGCGGCTGCAATTGACTTAGCTGGCCGTGATGTTTTAGAAGCAGTACAAATGTCGGTAAATCCAAAAGTTATTGAAACTCCATTTATTGCAGGGGTTGCTATGAATGGTATCGAGGTAAAAGCAAAGGCTCGAATTACTGTGCGAGCAAACATTGACCGTTTAGTCGGGGGAGCTGGGGAAGAAACAATCGTAGCACGTGTAGGGGAAGGTATTATTAGTACGATCGGTTCCAGCACTAGTCATGAACGTGTTCTAGAAAACCCAGATTTAATTTCGCAAACGGTGTTAGCTAAAGGATTAGATTCAGGAACTGCATTTGAAATTCTATCGATCGATATCGCGGACGTTGATATAGGCAAAAACATCGGTGCTGAACTTCAAACAGAGCAAGCGGAAGCAGATAAGAAAATTGCACAAGCTAAAGCAGAAGAACGTCGTGCAATGGCTGTAGCTTCTGAACAAGAGATGAAAGCGAAAGTAGTTGAAATGCGCTCGAAAGTAGTTGAAGCAGAAGCAGAAGTACCACTTGCAATGGCTGAAGCTTTGCGCGAAGGTAATATTGGTGTGATGGACTATATGAACTATAAAAATATTCAAGCAGACACTACGATGAGAGATTCCATAAGTAAAGTCGGAGGAGAAAAAACTTCTACGGATGAGTTGAAAGACTAAGAAACAATGAATAGGAGGTTTTCTCCTTGGAAAGTATTATTGTCATCATTATAATGGCGATCATTAGTAGTTTGGTTGGAAAGAAAAAGAAGCCAGAGCAAAAGCCTGTCAAACAAACTCAACAACCAATGAAACCAGTAAAAGATAATCCGTTTAAGGATCTTGGCGATTTTGCAAAGGATTTTATGGATGAGCAAAAAAAACAATTGGATAGAAAGTCCCCAGAAGTAAAGAAGGCACCTGTCCTTGTTGAAAAAGTAGAACGAGAAGTTATGAGAAATCAGGGCAAACCTCGATCTACGGGTAGACTTTCCGTTCATCAGGAAAATAAGGAACAAAAAGTATCACAACCGGATATTAATATAATTCCTAATTCCAAAGATGATTTAGTTAAAGCAATTGTGTTCTCTGAAATACTTGCACCACCAAAATCGAGAAGATAACTCATGAACACCCCTTTACATGCATAAAATCATGTAAAGGGGTGTTTTTTTGAAAAAATTATTTCCACTCCATGCGAGTATTATGATGGAAGATTTCAGTGAGATTACGTTAGATAATGAATTTACCATCCTCCGTTTAAAAGAAAATAATTTAGTCTGTGCATACGATGATTTCCTTTTAGAAATTCAAGCCACTACTTTAAAGATAAAGTCAATATCAATGGAGCGACTATGTTTGCAAGTAGAAGATCTTAGTCATTTCAAAATTACGAGGAAGGAAAAAATGTAATGCAGCAGCTAATTCAAGTAAGGATGCCGATTAAAGTAGATCAGCATCTATTATTTCAACGATTATTTTCAGTTAATATTGTCGTGTATCAGGTCTACAGTACAGAAAAGTACTTTTATTTTTCTATTCGAAGAAAGGACTTACCAGTTTTTCGTAAAGTAAGGAGGTCATTAAAGCTTCCTGTTTATTTAGTAGATGAAAGAAAAAAAGGAATCATTCAACCATATGCTATCTCAATAGTAGGCGTGATCATATTTTTATTGATTCCTGTTATACTTGCGCAATTCATTTGGACTATACAAATTGAATCTGAATCTCCAGAAAACAATGTACTGATTTATGAAGAATTAAAGGAAATAAGCATTAAAGAAAGAATGCTTGCTTCTAAAATACCATCGGAGCAAGAGATTAGGCAAAAACTATTACTAAAACATAAAGAATACTCTTGGGTGCATTTTACAAAATCAGGATCAAAATTAACTGTAACGCCGATGTTAGCACCAACTCAGACAGAGCGTGTTATTAAAGATGCTCCCTCTATCCATTTAATAGCAAAAAGAAGTGGTGTCGTAACTGATTTTGAGCTAATAAAAGGGGTAAGGGCAATAGAAAAAAATGTTAGTGTAAAAAAAGGAGACATTTTAGTTAATGGTTTTGTAACACAGGGAGATAAAAGAATTATTACTAGTGCAGAAGGTAAGGTATTTGCAAGTTATTGGATTGAGCTTGAATTTGAATTACCAAAACAAGTAAGTATCGTTAAACCCAGTGAGCGAAAGCTAGTAATACAAAAAAAGAGTGAGAAAAAAACGACCTTTTGGAAAGAGGTTGTTCTACCTAAACCTTTACAAAAATATTTGGAAGTAGGTTATGTGCAACTTTCGGAAGAAAATAAGTTTTTATTGGATGAACAATCGATGGAAAAATTAATACGCCCATTACTTTATCAAAAGATAATTAACGAGCTACCTGCCGATACTCAAATATTGGAGGATAAAATTTTACAGGTGACCATTCAAAATGATAAAGTAAAAGGGAAAGTATTATTTTTGATAAATGAAAATATTGCGATTCCACAAGTAATACCCCAAGGAGACGAAGCATGAGCGAAATTACACAATTAGATCTTATTTTAAAAGACCCAACTGAAGCTGTAATGCTTCTAGGTATATCAGATAAAAATGTAAAGCTTATTGAAGAAGAACTGAAAGTACAATTGATTACTCGAGGGGAAACAATTCGTATTGTTGGTGAAGAAAAAAATGTAGATGAAGCAAAAAAGTTAATGGAGCAACTTTTATCAGTCATTCATAAAGGTATTAATATTAACTTGCGTGACGTTTCTTCTGCGATTGAAATGAGTATGAATGGAACTATTGAATATTTTTCTGGCTTGTATGATGAAGAAATCGCTAGAAATACAAAAGGAAAAGCAATTCGGGCAAAAACTATTGGTCAGCGAGAATATATACAAGGTATTCGAAAATTTGATTTGGCATTTGGAATTGGACCGGCAGGTACTGGTAAAACTTATTTGGCTGTTGTAATGGCTACACAAGCTTTAAAAAATGCGCACGTCAAAAAAATCATTTTAACACGTCCTGCAGTGGAAGCCGGTGAAAGTTTAGGATTTCTACCGGGAGATTTAAAAGAGAAGGTAGACCCTTATTTAAGACCGTTATACGATGCGTTACATGATGTTCTTGGAATGGAACAAACGGAACGTTTAATCGAGCGTGGAACGATTGAAATAGCGCCTCTTGCATATATGAGAGGAAGAACCCTTGATGATGCATTTGTGATTCTAGATGAAGCTCAAAATACAACTAAAGCGCAAATGAAAATGTTTTTAACACGCCTTGGATTTGGTTCTAAAATGGTTATCACTGGAGACAAAACCCAAATTGATTTACCTAGAGGGGCAGAATCAGGATTGATCATTGCAGAGAAAATTTTAAGTAATGTTTCAGGTATTCATTTTCAGTATTTGGAACAAGGGGATGTCGTCCGTCATCCATTAGTTGCAAAAATAATACAAGCATACGAAGAACAGCAGCCATAATAGTTGCTTCAGACTGTGGACAAACACGAATATTTTCGTGTTTGACTACAGTCTTTTTTTTACAATAATTATAGTTGATTTCACTACGGGCGGACGCTTTCCTCGGGCGGTCCGTGAGCCTCCTCAGGCCAATACGATGTTGGTCACGAAGGCGTTGCCACACGAGGTGGCATTCTTAGCCTTCGTTCCTTTGTTAGCTCCTGTGGGGTCTCACCTGGACACGCTGTTCCCGCTGGAGTCGTCGCCCTCCGTTTCAATCAACAGATGGCTTCCTATTTATCAAAGAATAGGAGCAAGAGCATTTCGTGTTAATACTGCAGGCTGCCATTAATTCTTAAATATTTTTTCATTTAAAAGATATATAGATATATAATTTCTTTCAGATTGAAGAAAAGGCAGTAAACTAAGTGTTCTCTTTCATTGTATTTTTTGTGTCATCATTTTCTATTACCTCAAGATTATTCTTACTGAGTATATAGAAATAATTAGATAGCATTTTATTGGTTTGGAAAAGCGTCCGCTCGGCGCTCGCCCGCGGAAAGCGAGCGGTAAGCTTCGGAAAACCTAAACATTCTATATAAAATAAATTTGAGTTTGTCTACAGACTGATTGATATATCATATCTTTGATTTTCAGATCTGCCGGACGATTTCCGCGCGGTTTCTTGAACCTACTCATCGCAAGCTCCTGCGAGGTCTTACATGAACACGCTGTTCCCGCTGGATTCAGCGTCCTTCGTTTAATCAACCAAATGCTAACAATTAATCTATTGGTTCACTTTCCATAATGCTTAAATTTGGAATTATTTTTAAAACATACAATAAATAAGGTATAATGAATGTACCATTTAGAAGGGTGATGAATATGTTATGAATTCAATTTTATTAAAAATGAAGGAATGGAGTAATTATAAGCATCTCCCATTAGTTATTATTTTTATTACGGCTATAATTATGTTTTTTTTATTGATTGGCAATGTGAAGGAAAATACATATGATATTAAAGAGTTTCAGTTATCTCCAGAAACTATTCGTGCAGTTAAAACGATAGAAGATACCGTTAAAACAGAAGAGGAACGTGATAGGGTAGCAGCAGAGATTCAACCATATTATCAATTTCAAGAAGAAACTGCAGACAACCAAGCTGCCATCATCAGTTCCATATTTGATAGTGTCATTGAAATCAAAAAAGAAGTGATTCCTGAGGGAGAAGTAGAAAATAGAACAAGCCAGCTAGAAAAATTGAAAAAGGAAATAGATAAAATTGTTGATAATGCAAGTATGGTGCAGTTAAATGATGAGGCATTAACAACTTTATTGGGCCAAAGTCCAGCAGTTCTTGAAAAATCAAGTGAAACCATTAGCACCCTTGTGAAGGATATGTTGGATCAACCAGTTCGATTAGAAAACGTTTCTGATAAGAAAAAAGAAATAGAAGATCAAGTAAGGGTCTCATTAAAATATTCAAATAACTATATGAATGTTTTGTCATCGATGGCTCGGTCAAGTATTGTAGAAACTGAGATTGAAAATGAAGAACAAACAGAAATTCGCATTGAGCAGGCAAAAGCTAGTGTTGAACCGATTAGAATTTTACAAGGTCAAATTCTTGTACAAAAAGGAGAAATAATAGATAGAGAAGTTTATAGGCAAATAAAATTACTAGGAATGTTAACAAACAAATCCTCATACAAACCAATTATTGGTGTGGCATTATTTGTCATTTTGACTATGTGGGTTTTGTATGTTCAAACTGTAAATAGAAAAGAAAAAACGAAAGAAAATTCAAAATCGTTATTAGTTGTTTTGTTTAGTTTACTTATTTCCATATTAATGATGAAAGTATTGCAGTTTGTTGCCTATAATTTTGATGTTGTCATTGCATTTATTTTTCCGACAGCAATTGTATCTATGTTAGTCTACCTACTTGTAAATGAACGAATGGCTTTTATATCTACTATCATAATAGCTGCATATGCTGGATTCATATTTCAAGAGGGGTATACAAATGTATTTCAAATGGAAGTATCCTTGTATATTTTATTTGGTGGAATAGCAGGCATTTTTGCGTTACAAAGAATGAGCAACAATTCACAAATCTTACGTTCAAGTCTAATCGTTGCCTCGGTTAACTTAATTTTTATTCTCTTTTACTTGCTCATGACTAAAACGACGTATGGGATAGGAGATTTACTCTTTTATTTCGGAGCTGCTATATTATCAGGTATACTATCTGGGGCATTAACAATAGGGATATTACCTTTTTTTGAATCCTTATTTGGTATTCTATCAACTATGAAGTTAATTGAACTATCTAATCCGAACCATCCACTACTAAAGAAAATTTTAACCGAAACACCTGGAACCTATCATCATAGTGTAATGGTTGCCAATTTAGCAGATGCGGCATGTGAAGCTATAGGGGCAAATGGTTTACTAGCAAGAGTAAGTTGTTATTATCATGATATTGGTAAGACAAAAAGACCAGGTTTTTTTATAGAAAATCAAATCAACGGCTATAATCCGCATGATAATTTACCCCCTGAGGCAAGTCGTGATATTATTATTGCACACGCTATAGATGGGGCAAATATTTTACGAAAGCATAAGATGCCGAAAGAAATTATTGATGTTGCAGAGCAACACCATGGGACAAGTCTTCTAAAATTCTTTTATTATAAAGCAAAAGAACAAAATGATAAGGTAAGCGAAGAAGATTTCAGGTATTCAGGCCCAAAACCACAAACAAAGGAAAATGCTATTATTTCCGTTGCAGATAGTGTAGAAGCGGCAGTCCGGTCTATGAAAGAGCCCAACTCAGATAAAATACAGGCATTAATACAATCTATTGTTAAAGATAAGTTACAAGATGGACAATTTGATGAATGTGATTTATCTTTGCGTGAGATTAAGAAAATGGAAGAAAGCTTTTGTACAACTTTGAATGGAATATTCCATTCACGAATAGAATATCCAAAATAAAAACTAAGGTGGAACGACTATGCTAGAACTCGATTTAATGGATGAGACAAATACATTATCAGAACAAACAGTCGAATTGGTTGAAAAGGTATTGCAATTTGCGGCTGATCAGCAGGCTGTAAAGACTGGAAGCGAAGTAAGTGTAACGTTTGTAACGAACGATGCTATTCAAGAAATTAATCGTACGTACAGAGATAAAGATGTACCTACCGACGTTATATCATTTGCGATGGAGGAAATGGGTGAAGGAGAGATAGAGATAAAAAATGCCGATATTCCTACTCTTTTAGGTGATATAATTATTTCAGTAGAACGTGCAAGTGAACAGGCTGCTTCCTACGGACATACATTTGAGAGAGAACTATGTTTTCTAGCGGTCCATGGTTTTTTACATATACTTGGATACGATCATGGTACAAGAGAGGAAGAACAAGAAATGTTTGGCTTACAGGAAACGATACTACAGGCTTTTGGATTGAAACGTGAAGGCCATGGACAGTCGTAAATTTATAAAATCATTTATATATGCTTCCAATGGAATTTTACATGTTTTAAAAAGTGAACAAAATTTTCGATTTCATTTATTTGCTGCAATCGTAGTATTTATAGTAAGTATAACAACTGGATTATCTAAAAATGAATGGATAATCATAATTATGTTAATTTGTGGCATGTTCATGGTAGAATTATTAAACGCTTCAATCGAACGAGTTGTCGATTTAGCATCACCAGCCTATCATGAACTTGCAAAACAAGCGAAAGACTTAGCTGCAGGTGCATGCCTAGTTTACGCTGTTTGTAGTGCAGTTGTCGGGTTGATGATATTTGTCCCTAAGTGGTGGGGAATACTATTCTAGAGGTGAAAGAATGAATAAAGAAATGTTAATGGAAGCTTCTAAAGCTGCAAGAGAAAAAGCGTATGTACCATATTCGAAGTTTCCGGTTGGAGCAGCGCTTTTAACAGTAGATGGTGAAGTAATTCATGGCTGTAATATTGAAAATGCATCGTTCGGTCTAACAAACTGCGCAGAAAGAACAGCTGTATTCAAAGCTGTTTCTGAAGGAAAGAAAAAATTTGCCGCTATTGCAGTGGTAGCGGATACCGAAGGCCCTGTATCACCATGTGGTGCATGCAGACAAGTACTGGTGGAATTCTGTGAAAGAGATATGCCTGTATATTTAACAAATTTAAATGGACATGTGCTTGAAACAACGGTTGCAGAACTATTACCGGGTGCATTTACAACGGAGGACATGGAATATGGAGCAAAACAATAAAGGCTACAAATCAGGGTTTATCTCAATTATTGGAAGACCAAATGTAGGTAAATCAACATTTTTAAATAGAGTAATCGGCCAAAAGATCGCTATTATGAGTGATAAGCCTCAAACTACTCGAAACAAGGTACAGGGTGTATTGACGTTAGATGAAAGTCAGATGATTTTTATTGATACGCCAGGAATTCATAAGCCAAAACACAAACTTGGAGATTTTATGTTGAAAGTCGCCAAAAATACGCTACGTGAAGTAGATGTGATCATGTTTATGGTAAATGCAACGGAACCAATTGGAAAAGGCGATGAATTTATTATTGAAATGCTAGAAAATAATGAAACGCCGGTTTTTCTAGTTATCAATAAGATTGACCAAGTTCATCCAGACGAATTAATTTCAATTATTGAATCGTATAAAGATAAATACAACTTTGCAGAGATTATTCCAATCTCCGCCTTACAAGGAAATAATGTAGAAAGACTACTTGAAACGGTTCAAAAATATTTACCTGAAGGTCCTCAATATTATCCGGCGGACCAAGTGACGGATCATCCAGAACGGTTTATTATTTCAGAATTAATTCGAGAAAAGGTCCTGCATTTAACTAGGGAAGAGATTCCGCATTCTATTGCAGTAGTTATCGATAAAATAAAAAAAGAAGAAGATACCGAGAAAGACATGATTCGCGTAATGGCAACGATAATCGTGGAAAGAGATTCGCAAAAAGGGATTGTCATTGGGAAAAAAGGAGCCTTACTCAAAGAAGTTGGAACCAGAGCACGTCACGATATTGAAATGCTACTAGGTACAAAAGTATTCTTAGAACTATGGGTAAAGGTACAAAAAGATTGGCGTAATAAATCTACTCATTTAAGAGATTATGGCTTTAGAGAAGATGAGTATTGATTTTATCAAATTAATCTTATAAGCACAGAAGGAAGGGAAGACAATTGCTCCAAAAAGTTGAAGGGATTGTCTTAAGATCTTCTTCTTATGGAGAGTCTGACAAAATCGTCACAATTTTTTCTCGAGAGCTTGGAAAAAGAGCAGCACTTGCTCGTGGAGCTAAAAAGCCTACTAGTCGTTTAGCGTCCGTTTCTCAACCCTTTACATATGCTTATTTTCTAGTACAGCAGGGTAGGGGAATGGGAACTCTTCAACAGGGAGAAATTATCGATTCGATGAGAGCCATAAGAGAAGACATTTTTACTACTGCTTATGCTAGCTTTATAATGGAATTAGTGGATAAATTAATCGATGATGAGTCACCAAAACCACGACTTTTTGACATGTTACAGCAGGCATTACAAGCCATTTCTGACGAGTATGATCCAGAAGCAATTAGTTTATTTGTGGAATGGAAGATGTTGCCGATAGCTGGTATATATCCCGTTTTACATCAATGTGCAAATTGTGGCGCAACGGATGGGGAATTTTCCTTTTCATTTCAACAAATAGGTTTTTTATGTCATCGTTGTTTTTCCATCGATCCTTATATTATCAGACTGACGCCCTCACAAGTGAAGCTAATCCGTACTTTTTATACAGTACCAATTGATCAAGTCGGGAAGCTTTCGCTTAAAAAAGAGACCAAGGGATTTATAAAAAAAATTGTACGCACTATATATAGTGAGCAGGTAGGCATCCGATTAAAGTCACAGGCCTTCTTGGACCAAATGGAAAAGACACCTGAATTTTATACACCAAAAAAAGATCCAAGTGAGGAAGAATAAATCTTCTTCACTTGGATTTTCTATTGATCCGTATTTTTACGATGAATGAAATTCAAAAATCAACTTGTCAATAAAAGAATATTTTTTCTCTTGTACAATGCTGATTTTCGATCCTGGTAGAAGCTCATGACTGTCCCGATTTTTCGACTGGATCCGTCGTTCTTCGTATTAAACCTAAAAAGCCCTACTAAAGAGTAGGGCTTTTAGTAACTATATTCTTTGCGTGTGGTAATTTTATACTTTTCAAAAATGTTCTTTATACTTAGAATTGTAGTTGTTTTTCTATATATGATTGAACTTCTGCAATAGGCATTCTTGTTTGTTCCATTGAGTCGCGGTGACGAACAGTAACTTGACCATCTGTTTCAGAATCGAAATCATATGTGATACAGAATGGTGTTCCGATTTCATCTTGGCGGCGGTAACGTTTACCGATTGATTGAGATTCATCATAATCTACCATGAAGTGTTTACTTAATTCTGAGAATAAGGAAGTAGCTCCCTCAGACAATTTTTTAGATAATGGTAAAACCGCTGCTTTAATTGGAGCTAAAGCAGGATGGAATCGTAAAACAGTACGAGTATCATCACCTTCTAATTGCTCCTCATCAAATGCTTCGCATAAGAACGCAAGTGTTACACGGTCTGCTCCTAAAGATGGTTCGATACAATATGGAACATATCGTTCATTCGTGATTGGATCAATATAGTTAAAATCTTCTCCAGAATGCTCCATATGCTGTTTTAAATCGAAGTCTGTTCTATCAGCGATTCCCCAAAGCTCACCCCAACCAAATGGGAATTTATATTCGATATCAGTAGTCGCGTTAGAGTAGTGAGAAAGTTCGTCTTCAGAGTGGTCTCTTAAACGAATGCTGTCTTCAGCCACACCTAAATTTAATAACCAATCACGGCAGTAGTTACGCCAAAACTCAAACCATTCCATATCTTCACCAGGTTTACAGAAGAATTCTAATTCCATTTGTTCAAATTCTCTCGTACGGAAAGTGAAGTTACCAGGTGTAATTTCGTTACGGAAACTTTTACCTACTTGTGCGATACCGAAAGGCATTTTTTTACGCATAGAACGCTGCACGTTTTTGTAATTTACAAAAATACCTTGTGCTGTTTCTGGACGTAAATAGATTTCATTTGTAGATGATTCCGTCACACCTTGGAACGTTTTGAACATTAAGTTGAATTGACGGATTTCAGTATAGTCGAAAGCGCCACATGTTGGACAAACAATCTCGTGTTCCTTCATGATTTCTCCCATTTTTTCAAAAGATAGGCCGTCTACAACCATTTCGATTCCTTTTTTATCAAGTGCATCTTCAATAATTTTATCTACGCGATGACGTGATTTACATTTTTTACAGTCAATCATCGGGTCATTAAAGTTACCAATATGACCTGAAGCTACCCAAGTTTTTGGATTCATTAATATAGCTGCATCTAATCCTACATTGTAAGGTGATTCTTGGACAAATTTCTTCCACCAAGCTTTTTTAATGTTGTTTTTAAGCTCAACACCGAGTGGACCGTAATCCCAAGTGTTTGCAAGTCCACCGTAAATTTCTGATCCGGGAAATACAAACCCTCTTTGCTTAGCTAAGCTTACTACTTCTTCCATTGAAAATGCCATTTCATAACCTCCATTTTTCTTAATGCTTTTTTGGTGTAAATGCAAAAAAACTCGTCTCCGGGCCATTATAGCCCGGGGACGAGTTTTATACCCGCGGTTCCACCCCGATTGATTGTAATTACAATCCTCTTTAAAAGCATAAGCTCCAAGCTGCCTTTTCCTGTATTGTGGACTTTCACCATCACCACTCGCTATCTCTACAGTACTTATAATGCTCTTCAACGCTTTATTATTTGTTGATATTGTAACATGAGCCAGTTTTCTTCGCAATAAAAGACATTATCGTATATAATTAATAAGTATTAAGTATAACACTTTGAGGCGGTGAGTCCAATCGAACTCAACAAACGGCAAAACGAGATTTTGGACATTGTAAAAGGAAACGGCCCCATTACAGGTGAACAAATTGCAGAAAGACTTCATTTAACTCGGTCTACATTAAGACCGGACCTTGCAATTTTAACGATGGCAGGCTTTCTAGATGCTCGTCCGCGAGTTGGTTATTTTTACTCAGGTAAGAAAACAAGTCAAGCTATATCCGATAATATTGCACAAATGCTTGTAAAGGATTTTCAATCCATACCAGTCGTAGTAGAAGAGAGCATGACGGTATATGATGCGATATGTCATATGTTTTTAGAAGATGTAGGTTCCCTATTCGTAGTAGATAAAAATTCACTTTTATCTGGGGTACTCTCTAGAAAAGATTTTCTACGAACGAGTATAGGAAATCAGGATTTAAATAAAATTCCGGTACATATGATTATGACAAGAATGCCAAATATTACGTACTGCTTAAAAGAAGACACGATTATAGATGTAGCAAAAAAATTGATGAGCAGACAAATTGATTCTTTACCTGTAATAAGAGAAAGAAAAGATGGTTTAGAGGTAGTTGGAAGAATTACGAAGACGAATATCACGCGTGCTTTCCTATCATTAGCCGATGACCATGATCTGTGAGGGGGAAAACTATGAAAATGCTTAACCTATTTATTATCTCAGATTCTATTGGAGAAACTGGTGAATTAGTTGCGAAAGCTGCAGTTAGCCAATTTAGGCCTGGCCTTCAACATACAAAGTTGAAAAGATTTACTCATATTGATTCATTGGATCATATTAAAGAAATTACTGAACTTGCAAAAGAACAAGATGCGATAATTTTATATACGCTTGTTCAAAAAGAGATGCGTGATGCATTGATACAATATTGTAATGAGTATCAACTCGACTCAGTTGATTTAATTGGCCCTGTTATTCAATTACTGGAAAAAAACCTGAACGAAAAACCTTTTGAAGAGCCAGGGTTAGTTAGGAAACTAGATGAGGACTACTTTAAAAAAATTGAAGCTATTGAGTTTGCAGTGAAGTACGACGATGGAAGAGACCCGAGAGGCTTATTACAAGCAGATATAGTTTTGATAGGCGTTTCAAGAACTTCTAAAACACCTTTATCTCAATATCTAGCACATAAAAGATACAAAGTGGCAAATGTTCCGCTAGTTCCTGAAGTAGAGCCACCAGAAGAATTATTTTTAGTTGATCCAAATAAATGCTTTGGTTTGGTAATTACACCTGAGAAGTTAAATACCATTCGAAAAGAAAGATTAATCGCAATTGGTTTAAATGATGATGCTAGTTATGCTAAAATAGAACGTATAAATGAAGAAATAAAACATTTTGAGAAGATTGTTAAAAAAATAGGCTGCAGAGTGATTGATGTTACGAATAGAGCTGTAGAAGAAACAGCAAATGAAGTCATTAATCATACTCAACAAAAATAAATTATAAGAAATAAAACCGATTCACGTTTTGTGAAAAGGTTTTTTTGTATTGTCTATCGAATAAAGTAATAGATAAATATGAATAATTGTTTTATAATTGTTATTTGTGGAAAAAAGAATTAATTCTCTATGAAACTTTTTTTATGAATTATTTTGTCGATTCTTGCAGGAATTTTATTGATTCTCTCGAATTAAGTTAAATAGCAAGTAAAGATGGTGAAATAATGACAAATCGTATAGAAGAAGAGATTATCGAACAAGTTAGGAATAACAATGATATTGTCGATGTAGTAAGCGAATATGTTCAGCTTACGAAAAGAGGGAGAAACTATTTTGGGTTATGTCCTTTTCATGGCGAACAAACACCATCTTTCTCTGTAACACAGGAAAAACAAATATTTCACTGTTTTGGATGTGGTGCAGGTGGTAATGTTATAACTTTTGTAATGGATATCGAAAATCTATCGTTCCAGGATGCAGTAAGTAAACTCGGAAGTCGAATTGGATTAACGATAGAAGAAAGTTCCTCTGATAGTTCAGAAGTAAAAGCCCCAGTCTCAAAAGAAGTAACAATTATGAAAAAAGCACATGAGTTTGCAAGTGATTATTTTCATCATTTATTACTTCATACCGTGGAAGGGGAAGATGCATTAAATTACCTAGAGGAAAGAGGGTTTTCAAAGGAAATCATTGAAAAGTACAAAATTGGCTGGTCCCTTACAAGTTGGGATGCTCTTACTACGCTTTTAGAACGTAAAGGTATGGATTTACAAGAAATTGAGAAAACTGGGCTCATTATCCGAAAAGAAAATGAACTAAAGTATTTTGATCGTTTTCGAGGGAGAATTATGTTTCCAGTGTTTGATGAAGGTGGTAATGTTATTGCTTTCTCTGGGAGAGTTCTTCATAAATCAGAAAATGAAGCAAAATATTTAAATAGTCCTGAGTCTCCCATATTTCAAAAAAGCCAAGTACTTTATAATTTAGATAAAGCCAGACTAGATATAAGAAAGCAGCGCAATGTTATTGTCTTTGAAGGATTTTTAGATGTTATAGCTGCATCAAAAGCGGGTATAACTAATGGTGTTGCAACAATGGGTACTGCTTTGACGTCACAACATATATTAAAGCTAAATAGATTAACATCCAATGTGACGCTTTGTTATGACGGCGACAAAGCTGGTATGGAGGCAGCTAAAAGAGCAGCATCTGCTTTACAAGCTCAAAATATTCAAACGGAAGTCGCAATAATTCCTGATGCTATGGATCCAGACGATTATATTAAAAACTATGGGGAAGAAGCATTCAGAACGAAAATTATAGAAAAACCGCATTCCTACTTATCTTTTATGATGATTGTCTCCAAAAGAGACAAGAACTTTAATAATGAAAATGATACTTTGCAGTATATTCAAGAAATTTTGGAAATACTGAGTGAAAGAAATTCTTCTGTAGAACGTGATTTATATATTCGACAGCTTTCGCAGGAAACGAACGTTTCTGAGGAAGCAATTTATCAACATCTTAGAAAACTACAAGGTAATAAAGCAAAGCAATCGAAAGATCAACATCCTGTATCTCTTCAAGTGAATCCAGAGATGAAGAAAAAGAAAAAAACTTTATCAGCGGATGAACGAGCGGAAAGAATTTTACTTTCCCATATGCTTCATAATTCACAAGTACTTGATATTGCTCGAAGTATAAATGGTGAGCAATGCTTCATTCGAGATGTGTATGAGGCTGCTTATGTAAGGTTAACAGGATTTTATGAAGATTATCCAGAAGGAGATTTTCAACGATTTTTAGAAGTAATAAATGATGCAGATATTAGAAATATAGTTATGGAAGCAGCGCTCTCAGAACGTGATCCAGATCATGAAAAAGAGGAAGTCATGGACTGTTTGCGCCATATTAGAAAATACCGGGTAGAGCAGCAAATAGAACAAAAGCTACACGAAGCAAAAGAAGCAGAGAAAATGACTGATATGGTCAAGGCTCTACAACTTGCTCAGGAAGCTATCCAGTTAAAAAAATCATTAGCGGCTTTTGAGAAATAAACCGGTAGCAAAAGGAGGAAATTCTTATGGCGGACAAGTCTGAACGTACAAAAGAAACTGAAATTGAAATCTCATTAGAAGAAGCAAAAAAACAACTAATTGAATTAGGTAAAAAAAATGGTGAATTAACCTATCATGATATCGCTGAGAAGCTCGCTCACTTCGAATTAGAATCCGATCAAATTGAAGAATTTATAGATGATTTGGAAGGAAAAGAAATTGAGCTTAGTCGTAAAGACGGAGATGAAGAAGATTTAGATCGTTTGATGAAGGGGAAAGAAGAAGAAACTTTCGACTTAAACGATTTAAGTGTTCCTCCTGGTGTTAAAATCAATGACCCAGTACGTATGTACTTAAAAGAAATTGGTCGTGTGGATCTACTTAAAGCATCAGAGGAAATAGCACTTGCTGAACGTATCGAGCAAGGAGATGAAGAAGCTAGAAAACGTCTAGCGGAAGCAAACCTTCGACTGGTTGTTAGTATTGCTAAACGTTATGTTGGACGAGGGATGCTATTCTTAGATTTAATCCAAGAAGGAAATATGGGTCTTATTAAAGCAGTAGAAAAATTTGACCATAGAAAAGGATTCAAATTTAGTACGTATGCTACTTGGTGGATTAGACAAGCAATTACACGTGCAATAGCAGACCAAGCAAGAACAATTCGTATTCCAGTGCATATGGTGGAAACGATCAATAAGTTGATTCGAGTACAACGTCAATTACTGCAAGATTTGGGACGTGAACCATCTCCAGAAGAAATAGGAGAAGAAATGGATTTACCTCCAGAAAAAGTCCGAGAAATATTAAAAATTGCACAAGAACCGGTTTCCTTAGAAACTCCTATTGGGGAAGAGGATGATTCACATTTAGGTGATTTTATTGAGGATGCAGATGCTCAATCTCCTTCGGATCATGCAGCGTATGAACTATTAAAAGAGCAATTAGAAGACGTATTAGATACGCTGACAGACAGAGAAGAAAATGTTCTACGTTTACGTTTTGGGCTAGACGATGGCCGTACGAGAACATTGGAGGAAGTAGGGAAAGTATTTGGCGTTACGAGAGAGCGTATTCGTCAAATTGAAGCGAAAGCATTACGAAAACTACGCCATCCATCTAGAAGCAAGCGTCTAAAAGATTTCTTAGAATAATTTAAAGACATCCTTATATAAAGGATGTCTTTTTTTCTAGGCTTTGACAATGTTATAATAGAAATAATTGCATGTGAAATGAGGCCGAATAATGTCACTTCAACGTAAGCAAATAATTTTGAATGAAATAGCATTTTGGAAACAAAATAAACTGCTTCCTGAACATTATTGCGACTTCCTAACTGCCCTATATGCACAAGGGGAAGATGGAGAATCGGAAGTAAAGGAGAAATCAACTAAAGCAGTACTAGCAAAAGAAAAAGGTAAGAGACGACTAGCTTATTCCACTTTAGCTATAATTACTTTTATTTTAATAGTTTCTTTAACATTGTTTACGACATTAGCATTTATCCCTATTATTCTAGCAGGCATTGTTATAGTTTCTTTTTTATACATAGGTTTTAAATTAGCGAAAAACAAATCTATTATGACACCGATATTAATGGTTTGCTCTGCTCTTTTATTGTTAGGTGCCTCTTTTAAAGTATGGGATGTCTATTTTGTTGAATATCCTTCAGTATTAATAGGCTTAATCATTGGTAATTGTTTGATTTGGCTTTTTTCTGGTTTGCTGCTTAAACTAGTGTATTTTAGCATTTCTGGAGTAATAGGAATTGCATTTATATTGTTTTATATGTTTCGATATTATTTTTAGTATTTACAATGTCAGCTGGTATGTTAAACCAGCCGGCATTTTTTTATGAATAATAAATATGTCATACTATTATTGTCGGTCTTGCAGTTGTATTGATTCATAGTCTATTTATGTAAAAGTATAAAACCTTAAGAAATCTACTGTTACAGTCCTTTTTATAGGAAAGTAATAGTAGATTTTTTATTTTCCGTGTGAATTTATTTTATTTTTAGTATAATAAGAATGTAAGCGTTTTTATTTACAAAGGGGATGGAGAAATGAATTTTGATTTAACACAAGAACAACAAATGATTCGCAAAACGATACGTGAATTTGCGGACGAAGTTGTTGCTCCAGGTGCTATCCTGCGAGACAAAACAAAAGAGTTCCCAAAAGAAATCTTCAAACAGTTAGCCGACATGGGGATGATGGGCTTACCGTTTCCTGAAGAATATGGAGGGGCAGGAGCAGATACAGTTAGTTTTGCCATCGTAACAGAAGAATTAAGTCGTGCATGCGCTTCTACAGGTATCACTTATTCAGCTCATATTTCATTAGGTGGGGCTCCTTTAAATCTTTTTGGAACTGATGAGCAAAAGCAAAAATATTTAGTTCCAGTATGTACTGGCGAATCATTCGGTGCTTTTGGTTTAACAGAGCCTAATGCAGGCTCCGATGCTGGTGGAACACAAACTACAGCAAAAGAAGATGGTAATGACTTCGTAATTAATGGAAATAAAGCTTTTATCACAAATGCAAGTTATGCGAAACATCTAGCATTAACTGCTATTACTGATGTAAAAGATGGTAAAAAGGAAATTTCAGCTATTATTGTTCCAACAGATGCTGAGGGCTTCTCCGTGATCGATAATTATGAAAAAATGGGATTAAATGCTTCTAACACTACTGAATTAGTTTTAGAAAACGTTCGAGTTCCACAAGAGAATTTACTTGGTAAACGAGGAAATGGTTTCAGACAGTTCTTAGTTACACTTGATGGTGGGAGAATTGGAATTGGAGCTATGGCGGTAGGTATCGCGCAAGCAGCTTTTGATCGTGCGCTTCGTTATTCAAAAGAACGTAAGCAATTTGGTAAAACATTATCTGAGTTTCAAATAACTCAGTTTAAATTAGCAGATATGGCTATGAAAATAGAGTTAGCTAGAACTATGGTTCATAAAGCTGCATGGTTAAAAGATCAAGGTAGAGCATTCAGTAAAGAAGCATCTATGTGTAAATTATATGCTTCGGAAATTGCAATGGAAGTAGCAGACGAAGCAATACAAATTCACGGTGGTTATGGATATATGAAAGAATATGAAGTTGAACGATATATGAGAGATGCAAAACTTCTAGAAATCGGCGAAGGTACTTCAGAAGTTCAGCGTATGGTTATAGCTAGACATATTGGTTGCTAAGTCGAATTTATGTCTAAATTGTCACAAAGAAAGAAAACTTCCTCTTTTAGACTTTTCGTTTTCCTTAGAATGCAGTACAATATTAGTGTTGACTAATTCTATATTAGAATGAATGTATCAAGAGGGAGGGTTAACTAATGAAAAAGAATCCAATTATTCCATTTATCTTAATAATGGCATTTGGTATTGGTCTAATTTTCTTCTTATCTATTGAAGGCGTAAATAACAAAGAAGAAATTGCTTCAGAACATGCTGAAGGCGGTGAAGAAGGTGCTGCTGAAGGTGGCGAGGAAGCAGCAGCTGGTAACTTTGATCCGGAAGCTCTTGCTCAAGGAAAATGTATCGGTTGTCATGGTAACAGTTATGAAGGACAAGGAGCTTTCCCTTCTCTAGTAGCTACAAAATTATCTGAAGATGAGATTAAAGATGTTTTAGCTAATGGTAAGGGCGCTATGCCTGGTGGACTAGTTCCAGAAGAAAATCTTGACGCTATGGCGGCATGGGTTAAATCTTTAGGTGAATAATAATATTTTTAAAAAGACCTCAGATTCTTTAAAAGAATCGAGGTCTTTTTCAATTTTTGATATAATGGTTGGCAGAGGTGTTTATATTGAATGCAAAAAATTTATCTGAACGATTAAAAACAGTAGCTTCATTTGTTGAAGAAAATTCTATAGTAGCGGATATTGGAAGTGACCATGCTTATTTACCATGTTATTTAGTGCACTCTGGAATAATTACACAAGCAATTGCTGGGGAAGTAGTAAAAGGGCCGTTTGAATCAGCTCTAAAACAAGTGAAAAGTGAAGGATTAGAGGAACACATAGATGTACGATTTGGTGATGGATTAGAAGTGATTCAACCGACAGATGGTGTCCAAACCGTTACGATCGCAGGAATGGGGGGGCCACTCATTGCATCTATTTTAGAAGCGGGTAAAGATAAACTCCATACTGTAGAAAAATTAATCTTACAGCCGAATATTCACGCGAAGGCTATACGTGAATGGGCCATTAATAATGATTGGAAAATTGTAGACGAAACAATATTGGAAGAGCACGGAAAGATTTATGAAATTTTAGTACTGAAAAGAGGACAGATGACTCTCACCGATGAAGAATTATTAATTGGTCCTATTTTAATCCATCATAAGTCTATTGTATTTACGAAAAAATGGGTAAACGAGATGGCGGAATGGCGTCGAATATTAAATCAATTTAATAAAATTAATATAACTTCAGAAGTGAAACAGAAAAAAGAAGAATTAGAACATAAAATAGCGTTAGTAGAGGAGGCTTTGAAAGCGTGAAACCTACAAACGGTCAACAAATAATATCTCTATTTGAACAATGGGCTCCTAAATCTCTTGCAGTTGAAGGCGATTCAATCGGTCTACAAATAGGAACGCTCAATAAACCTGTTTCCAAGGTGCTTGTTACATTAGATGTAAACTCAAAAGTAGTGGATGAAGCAATTGAAAAACAATGTGAATTGATAATTGCCCATCACCCGCCAATATATCGTAGTTTAAAAAATGTTCGAACTGACTTACCCCAAGGAAGTCTAATAGAAAAGCTGATCAAGCATAATATCGCTGTTTATGCAGCACACACTAATTTAGATATAGCCTCGGGAGGAGTAAATGATCTTTTAGCTGATAGATTACAATTAAAAAATGTACAAATTTTAGAAAAAACAGCTTCGGAACATTTAATGAAGTTAGCTGTATTTACCCCTAAAGAATCTACTGAACAAGTTAGAGTTGCCTTAGGAAATGCAGGGGCAGGAGAAATTGGAGATTATACAAATTGTAGTTTTACATCTGCTGGAGAAGGAAGGTTTAAACCGACTGAAGATGCAGATCCATATATAGGACAAGCCAATAAGCTATCGATTGTAGAAGAAGATAAAATAGAAGTTGTATTTCCGATTTCTATAAAAAACCGAGTATTAAAAGCTTTACTTTCCTCACATCCGTATGAAGAACCTGCGTATGACTTGTTCCAACTAGAGTCAGAGGTGAATGAAAAAGGTCTAGGAAGAATTGGTGAATTACCACAGCAAGTTAGCCTTGCAGATTATGCTAAAACGGTAAAAGTCCAACTTCAAGTTCCATTTGTACGTGTCGTAGGAAAATTAGATAGTAATGTTCATAAGGTTGCTGTTCTAGGGGGAGATGGGAATAAATATATTCACGCTGCCAAAAGAGCTGGTGCTGATGTATTTATTACAGGTGATTTATACTTTCATGTTGCACAAGATGCTGAAGCAATCAATCTTGCAGTAATTGATCCCGGGCATCACATAGAGCAAATTATGAAAACAGGTGTTTCAGATTATATGAAAACAGTTTGTAAAAATAAACAATTTTTAGTTGAATTTATCCCTTCGAAAATTTCGACCGAACCATTTCAACTTATATAATAGAAGGGCCTGTCCAACAAGTCTCTAAAATAAAAGCAGAAGGAGAAAAACGACTCGTTTTTCTCCTTCTGCTTTTGTGTTTCCATCAAATATTGTTGATTGAGTGAAGTAATTGATTGGAGTGAAAGGCGGCGACCCCTGCGGGAAACCGAGGAGGAAACTGAAAAAGTCTATAGAATCTTTACTAAATAATGTCGTCCGATAAATAAGAAAATCGTTGAAACGGCTCCCTTTCCGCGGGCGTTGCCTTAGCCTCCTCGCTGTGCTGCGGGGTCATCGGCTAACGCTATTCTCGCAGGAGTGTCGTCTTTTTCAACGATTTTCTTAAATGCTAATTGAAAAAATTTAAGTGATAAAAACTTTCTCTATTAATGGCATAATGGTTTTCTAAATGAAAAGCGGATAATAGTTGAGTGGAGTGGAAGGTGGCGACTCCAGCCGGAATAGCAAATGTTTGCTGCACCGAAAGCGAAGCGTCAGGTGCATGAGCTGAAGACCCTGGACTGAGCGTAGCGAAATTAATTTTTGCGACGAGCTTTGCGCAGGAGCAAGGGAAGCGGCTGAAGCCATGCCGGCGGAACGCGTCCGCCTGGAACGGAAATCTATCGCACTTTTAATTAGAAGCTAAGAAGAAAGAGGTGCCCTTAAAAGTCATTTTTTATGACTTTCAGGACAGCCCCTTCATATTTACTCAGATATTGGGTGTGGCTCAATACGAACTACTGGTTTAGGAACTTTAATCTTCGGTAGAATTTTTTCAGGTAATACCTTCTTTGTTGTATCGTGAGTAGAAGGATCATTTGGATCATATTTTTCTAAAAACTGAATCACTTCTTTAACTATTGGAGTAGGGGTGGAAGCACCTGCTGTCACTGCCACGTGATTAATATTCTCTAACCATTCCAGCTTTAGTTCTGATACATCACCAATACGGTAAGAAGGAGTACCAGCAATCTCCTCCGAAACTTGAGTCAATCTATTAGAGTTGTTACTCATTGGATCACCAACAACTATTAATAACTCTGCTTCTCCAGCTTGTTCCGCAACCGCTTCTTGTCTAACTTGCGTAGCAAGGCAAATTTCTTTATGAACCTCGATATGTGGGAATTTTTCTTCTAATTTTTTCATCAAATGTACAACATCCCATTGAGACATAGTAGTTTGATTGGTTACAAGCAGTTTCTCTGTTTTTAGTTGTAAGTTCTCAATATCCTCCAATGTTTGGACAAGATGTACTTTTGTAGGTGCTACTCCAATAGCTCCTTCTGGTTCAGGATGACCTTTTTTTCCTATATAAATAATATCATAGCCTTCAGCCGTTTTTTCTTCTATTAAGTCATGGGTAACTGTCACATCTGGACAAGTAGCATCAATCGAAACCAATCCCTTTTTTCGTGCTAGCTCTTTAACTTCTGGAGATACACCATGAGCTGTAAATATAACTGTTCCTTTTTCCACTTTGGAGAGAATATCTAAACGATTTTCACCATCTAACGTAATAATACCGTCTTGTTCAAATGCGTCTGTTACATGTTTGTTATGAACGATCATTCCTAAAATATATATTGGCCGAGGAAGTGAAGTATCTAAAGCTGCATTACGTGCAATAACCATTGCGTCAACAACCCCATAACAATATCCTCTTGGCGAAATTTTTTGTACAATCATTTTTGAAAGAACTCCCTTCAATACGAGCATACTCATATTATAACGGAGCTCTTACTCGAATTCAAAACATTAAATTGGTGGCTGGAATATTCTAGGTAAGGAAGCTCCAGTTGGATTTGCATTTGTAGTTGCAGATGCTGCAGCTCGGGCTGCTCCAGAAATAGAAGGGGGACCAGCAGAACTTGCATTTGTTGCAGCTGCAGTTGAGTTAGGAGCAGATTGGAAACCTCGGTAAAGCTTCCAAAGAGCAGGCACATTTTGGAGCATCGGTGCATATTGTCTTACCATAGGTGTAAGCTGTTGAGCTGTTGATAAAAATTTATCTGCTGTTTGCAAGTACGACATCGTCCTATTTCCTCCAGGCGGGCCTTGTGAAAATCCACCTTGGCCACCTAAATTACCCTGTCCTCCAAATCCTCCTGATCCTCTTTGCTGGAAGCTTCCGAGAACTCCTTGTAAGAAATTGTTTGGTTGTGCTCCTTGTTGAGTTGGAGGCATACCAAAACCGAATGGATTTTGTGTTGGGGTAGGAGAATTTACAGGTGGTGGACTATTAAAATTTGATCTTGTTTGTGAGAACGGATAAAAAGACTCATAGCGCATTTAATCATCTCCTTTCATCAAAGTGAGTCCTTCTATTCTATGCAAATTATACGTTTTATGTACAATCGTGGTACAATAAAGAAATGTGAGGGAGGGACTCAAATGTCCAAATATACAGATTATAATTTTCAGCCTTTTTTACAAAATGCAATTGAAAAACTAGGCTTTCAAGAACCAACGCCAATTCAAAAAGAAATGATTCCTTTAGTTTTAAAAGGGAAAAGTGCGATTGGTCAAGCGCATACAGGAACAGGAAAAACACATAGTTTTTTAATCCCAATTGTTGAAAAAATAGATGCTAGTAAACACGATGTACAAGCAATTATTACATCTCCAACTAGAGAGCTAGCAACTCAAATTTATAATGAGTTAAATAAGCTAGTTGAGGGTACAGAAATCCAAACTAAATTATTCATTGGTGGAACAGATAAAGCTCGTTCTATTGAAAAGCTAAAAACACAACCACATATTGTTGTAGGTACTCCAGGTCGAATTCGTGATTTAACAGTTGAACAAGCATTGCTAGTGCATACGTCTAACATTTTAGTAGTAGATGAAGCAGATTTAGCATTTGATTTAGGTTTTATCAATGAAATTGATCAATTTGCTTCACGTATGCCAGAACAACTAGAGATGTTTGTTTTCTCAGCTACGATACCTGAAAAATTACAACCATTTTTGAAAAAGTATATGGATTCACCGATCCATATAAAAATTGGTGATAAGCGACCAGTGGCAGAGGGTATTGATTTTATTGTTACACCGGTCCGTAGTAAATCTAGAAAGAAACGATTATTGGATGTTTTGGAAGGAATTAATCCATACTTAGCTATTATATTCGCTAACACAAAGCAAAATGCAGACGAAGTTGCAAACTATTTACAAGGAAACGGTGTAAAGGTAGGAGTTATTCATGGTGATATATCACCACGTGATCGTAAGCGAGTAATGAAACAGATTCACGATCTTGAATATCAATACATCGTCGCAACAGATCTTGCTGCTCGTGGAATCGATATTCCTGGTGTTAGTCATGTGATTAACTATGAAATACCCGACGATCTAGAGTTTTTCGTTCATCGTGTAGGAAGAACAGCACGTGCTGGATTGACTGGTATTGCAATTACATTATATGAACCTTCGGATGAAGATGCTTTAGTCCGCATTGAAAAAATGGGTATACCGTTAGTACACAAAGACGTTATAAATGGAGAATGGTCAGATTTAAAGGAAAGACATGCTCGTAAAAATCGTACAAAAAATGAAAATGAGATTGATGCAAAAGCGAAATCCATGGTTCGCAAGCCTAAAAAAGTGAAACCAGGCTATAAGCGCAATATGAAATGGGAAATGGATAAAATTAAAAAGAGAGAACGACGTATAAAAAATCGTAAAAAATAAGGGGGCTTTTTCGTTGCTTTTAGGTTCACATGTTTCCATGAGTGGGAAAGAAATGCTTCTTGCTTCTAGCAAAGAAGCAGCATCATACGGTGCAAATACATTTATGATTTACACAGGCGCACCTCAAAATACACGTAGAAAACCAATTGAAGAATTGAATATTGAAGCTGGATTAGAACATATGAAAGAAAATGATATATCCAATATTGTTGTTCATGCTCCATATATTATTAATTTAGGTAATACGACAAAACCTGAGACATTTGCTTTAGGCGTAGATTTTCTACAAAAAGAAGTGACGAGAACTGCTGCAATAGGTGCAACACAAATCGTATTGCACCCTGGTGCTCATGTTGGAGCAGGAGCAGATGCAGGCATTGCTAAAATAGTAGAGGGTTTAAACGAGGTATTGACTCAAGAAGAATCGGTACAAATTGCACTCGAAACGATGGCTGGAAAAGGGTCAGAGTGCGGTCGAACTTTTGATGAATTAGCACAAATAATTGATGGGGTGGTTAACAATCACCGTATTTCAATATGTTTGGACACTTGCCATATTCATGATGCAGGATATGATATTGTGAATGATTTTGATGGTGTTTTGAATGAATTTGATAAAATTATTGGATTAGACCGTCTAAAAGTACTTCATATCAATGATAGTAAAAATGTTCGTGGAGCTGCAAAAGACAGACACGAAAATATTGGCTTTGGAGAAATTGGCTTCGAGGCACTGCAGTATATTGTGCACCATCCTCAATTAATGCATTTACCTAAAATACTGGAAACTCCATTTGTAGGGGTAGATGCAAAATCAAAACAAGCACCATATAAAATAGAAATTGAAATGCTTCGTTCAAATACTTTTACAGCAGAAGCAATAGATGCTTTAAGATAAAATATTATACTAAATAAGTAGCTCCCTCAGTTTTCACGTAAAAATGAGGGGGCTTTTTCTTTTAATTGATAAAATAAGTCTACTGCTCTTTGCTCACCTAATATACTAATTAATTTTTGCTGTATTGCCATAGGGACACCAAGTAATAGCCAACTTAACGAGATTTCTTGTAGAAGTGGATATACTTCTTTAATCTCTTTATCTGATAACTTAATATCAAACCCTCTAAGTATTTTTTTAAAATCTTTTATCGAACAAGTTTGTAATTCATTAATAAACCGTGCGATATCCATCTGAACATCCTCTCAAGTTAAAATTATTTACACTTTCTATATTTTCCTCTATACTTTAACTTTGTAAATCGTAATGATTATTAATTAGAATAGAGGAAAAATGATGGGTAAACCCTTAATTCAGTTACAAAATGTTTATTATCAATATGAACAAACAGAAGCACTAAAAAATATTTCTATAAAAATTGAAGAAGGGGATTTTTTAGCGATTATTGGACCTAATGGATCAGGAAAGTCAACACTTCTTAAGATAATTCTTGGACTCTTAAAGCCTACTAAAGGAAAGGTATTACTTTTTGGCAAACCGGTTCCTTTGTTTAAGGAAAAAGAATTAATAGGCTATGTTTCTCAAAAATCCAACGCATTTAATACTGGTTTTCCTGCAACAGTCGAAGAAGTAGTGCAAAGTGGGTTAGTAAAAAAGGCAGGACTTTTTCGTTCTTACCCTAAAAATGTGCAAAATAAGGTGAAGGAAGCACTTACTTCTGTAGGTATGGAAAAGTTTGCAAAAAAAAATATTGGAGATTTATCAGGTGGACAGCAACAACGTGTATTTATAGCTAGGGCTTTAGTTAGCGATCCAAAAATCCTTATTTTAGATGAACCGACTGTAGGTGTGGATAGTAAAAATGTTCGCTCGTTTTATCATATGTTATCTCATTTAAATCGGGAACATCAAATTACGATTGTATTAGTTACACATGATGTAGATGCTGTATCGAAGAGCATTAGCCATGTTGCATGCCTCAATCAAACAATTCATTTTCATGGTTATAAAAACGAAATGGATTCGATGAGTGATGAGCAATTAGAAGCTTGGTATGGTCACTCCGTTCGTAAAGTGAACCACCGAAACGAGGGTCAATTATGATTGAATCAATATTCCAATATCAATTTTTACAAAATGCATTTACTTCCGGTTTAATAATTGGGGTTATTGCTCCATTGCTAGGAGTATTTATTGTTGTTAGACGGCTTTCTTTAATAGCAGATGCTCTTAGTCATGTAACCTTAGCTGGAATAGCAGGTAGTCTTTACTTAAGTCAATCGGTTGGTGCTTTGGCACTTCTTAACCCGTTATATTTAGGAATAGTGGCTTCTGTGACGGGTTCACTATTTATTGAGAGATTAAGAAGACTTTATAAACATTATGAAGAGCTTGCGATTCCTATAATCATGTCTGCTGGGCTTGGTTTTAGTGCTATTTTTGTGTCACTTGCAGAAGGATTTAGCTCCGACCTTTTTAGTTATTTATTTGGTTCCGTTTCTGCTGTAAGTCGTCAGGATCTTTATATCGTAATCAGTATTGCAATTGTTGTTGTTGTATTTTTATCTTTATTTTACAAGGAATTATTTGTTCTATCTTTTGATGAGGAATATGCAAAAGCCTCTGGATTACCTGCAAAATGGATTCATATTTTGTTTATGATTGTTACGGCTTTAGTTATTGCAGGTTCTATGCGTATAGTTGGTATTCTTTTAGTCTCATCCCTAATGACTTTGCCCGTGGCTGCTGCTATGAGAATAGCGAAAGGTTTTAAGCAAGCAATAATACTTTCAGTACTATTTGGAGAGCTTGCCGTCATCATTGGATTGGTAAGTGCATTTTATTTAAATATAGCTCCAGGTGGAACAATTGTTGTTACGTCAATAGTTATCTTACTACTTACTATTACATTGAAAAAGATATCGATGAAGGGAGTAACTTCACAATGAACATTGAAAGAGCATGGGATATTCTCAAAAATGAAGGGTATAAAAAAACAGATAAGCGAGAGCAGATATTAGATATTTTTTCGAAAACAGAGAAGTATATTACAGCTCGAGATATTTTGAATGTTATGATGGTGGAACATCCAGGGATGAGCTACGATACTATTTATCGTAACTTGAGTACTTTCGTGGACCTTGGAATTTTAGAAGAGACAGAGTTAAGTGGAGAGAAACATTTTCGTATGCAATGTGAAATGGATCACCATCATCATCATTTTATTTGTATGTCATGTGGTAACATAAAAGAAATAAATTATTGTCCTATGGAAGTACTTCAAAATGCTATTCCAGCTTATCAAATTGATAGCCATAAATTTGAAATTTACGGTAAATGTCCAGAATGTCATTAATATTTCCTGCCAAATTAACCTTTGGCAGGATTTTCTTTTTTAGTTATATTATAAACAAAAGAGCGAACCTCCAATAAGTGCTTCATCTTTCCATTCCAGGCGGACGCGTTCTGTCGACAAGGCTTCAGCCGCTTCCCAATTAGTAAACTATCATGCCATTAATAGAGCAAGTTTGTATCACTTAAATTCAGTATTTATAGAAAATCGTTGTAAATAGCGACACTCCTGTGGGAATAGCGTTTGCCGAAGACCCTCAGCGTAGCGAAGGGTGAGGGCCCGTTAATTAGTCCGCTGAAAGAGAGTGGCTTTTCCCGAACTCGATTTTCTGACTATAATTTACCACAAAAAAAAACGTGAAGATTACTCTTCACGTTCGTTGCAATGCAAATTCTTTTTCAATCCAATCATTTGCTTCAATCCAATTGTTAACACGAATAACTCCTTTTGGAGCTGGCTGTTGGTTATAAGGTGTGTTAAACAGAATTACTGGGATATCTAGCTCTTCATGAATTTCTACGGCATTGTCGTGCTTATCCTCAAAAAAAGCATGCACACCATGTTTTCGAGCCGTTTCAATTTTGTTATGTGTTCCAATCAATTCAATATGATCGTACAGTAATTCTTGTTCTTTGAACCAGTTAAGCGTAACATCCCGCACATTTTCTCCTCTGGCAGAAATAAAATATAGCTCATATTTTTCCTTCCAAGCAGACAATACAGCATGTGCATCAGATTGAATAGGGGATGAAGCATAAATGGTAGATTCTGTTTTTTTAAACCACTCATAAAATTCTTTCTCATCTACAGAAAAAGCTTTTGTTAAGTCATATTCTTTAATGTCATCCAATTGCAAGTTACAATTAAAGGCACTATTAATATGTGGAAGTAAAGAAGTAGGACATGTTACTGTCCCGTCAATATCAATTCCGAATCTAGCAATTACCATCTTGCATTACTCCTTACACTTCTTGTTTTTCTATTTCTTGCTTCTCTAGTTCTTGTTGAGCAAAGTATTCAGCTGCAATTTTATCAATTTCAATTTTGAGTTCTTCTACCATTGTTTCTTCTGGAACTTTTCGTACAGTTTTACCTTTTCTAAATAGCAGACCTTCTCCTCGTGCTCCGGCAATTCCGATATCCGCTTCACGGGCCTCACCAGGTCCGTTAACAGCACATCCTAATACTGCAACTTTAATTGGCGCTTTAATATGAGAAATATATTCTTCTACTTCATTTGCGATTGAGATTAAGTCAATTTCAATTCGTCCACATGTCGGACAAGAGATTAACGTTGCAGCGTTAGATGAAAGACCAAATACTTTTAACAATTCGCGAGCAACTTTAATTTCCTCAACAGGATCTGCACTTAGCGATACACGCAATGTATTTCCTATACCCATGCTTAGTAAAGTTCCAAGTCCTGCTGCACTTTTAATCGATCCAGCAAATAACGTTCCTGATTCTGTGATTCCTAAATGAAGAGGATAGTCAAATGCTTGAGAAGCTTTTGTATATGCTTCAATAGCTAAATTTACATCCGAAGCCTTCATAGAAACAATGATGTCGTGAAAATCCAAATCTTCGAGAATTTTAATATGGTGTAATGCACTTTCAACCATACCATCAGCAGTTGGATAACCATATTTCTCTAGGATTTTCTTTTCAAGCGAACCTGCGTTTACACCAATACGAATTGGAATACCTTTTGCTTTTGCAGCATTTACAACAGCCTCTACTTTTTCTTTGCGCCCAATATTACCTGGGTTAATACGAATTTTATCTGCACCTTGCTCAATTGCTATAAGAGCAAGCTTATAATCAAAATGAATATCCACTACAAGTGGTATATTAATACGTTTTTTTATTTCACCAATAGAATAAGCCGCTCGTTCATCTGGACATGCAACACGTACGATTTGGCAACCTGCTTCTTCCAGTCGCAGAATCTCGGCTACAGTTGCTTCTACATCATGGGTTTTGGTCGTAGTCATACTTTGGATGAATAGCTCGTTACTTCCACCTATTGTTAAGTTTCCAACTCGAACTGGACGAGTTTTGGAACGATGAATTATTTCACTCATGAAATTCTCTCCTTCTTGAGGCTTTATGCCATCACTATCATTCATTTTATCAGTGATAGGATTGAAATGACAAGGAGGAAACCTCTATCTTTCATTTTTGCAAGATTCAGATGATGTGTATATCGGTAAAAAAATCAGTTCGCCGTCTATAATGGTTTGATTGATCAGATGTGGATTTAAAGCATAAAAGTCCATTTCTCTTTCAGAAAAGGTAATATCCTTTTCAGCAGGGTACATGGAAAAAAGAGTATATAAAGTATCTCCCGGGTGTTTTTTTACTGCTACATAATCCATTGTTTCCACACATTCTTCTGGTGGATAAAATGCAAGAGGAATCGTTCCTTCGAACATATCTACTTTGATAATATAAAGTGTGATTAGAATGGTGATCGTTGCTACGAATATTTTCATATAAAAACCTCCTTGTCCCACTATATGTGCGCAAGGAGGAATTATGATTACCGTTTGATAGGATAATATTTACATGCTAAAAACAGATAAACGAGCGTAACGAAATAGATGAAGAATTGTATGTACCCAGTTGATATATTGAAAAAAGCAACCACAACTGAAATTAGCATTGGAATAGTACTGGCAAAAAGTGTACTTCTCCACAAATGTCTATATTCTCCTTTTCTTTTTAAAAGTGAGAGGATAATCACTCCCACATAAGCAAAAATACTAATCCGTACAAATATAAGCAAAGTGTTTAAAACAAATAAAAATATAAAAGAAAATGGATAAAGCAACCATTGTATCTCTTGAAAATACTCTAAGAGACCTTCCATATTAGCTTGTTGAATCGAAATTCCATTTATAAACTGAACAAATGAAATAGATGTAATGAGTAGTATGTATATAAATATGTATTGCATAACCTTTCCAATTGGAATCAGTCGGAATGCTGCAATTTTTTTAGGACTATGCAAGCTTGCTTTAAACAGCTGTAACAAATTCATTAAATTCACCCTTTCATTTACATTTTATCACCTCTTCAGAAAGAAAAACAAAGTAATACGGGGCTTAAATTAAAAAAAATGAAAGAATGATTTTATTCTCTTTACAATTCCTTTATATATTAACCATAATAGATATGTGAAATATGTCGAAATAGGAGTTGACTAAAGGTGAATCTCAATTGGCAAGAAATGCTGTTCGAATTTTTTGGCGGATTAGGAATCTTCCTATTTGCCATTAAATATATGGGGGATGCCCTACAGAAAACGGCCGGGGATAGATTAAGAGATTTACTGGATCGTTATACTACAAATCCACTTATGGGTGTGTTAGCTGGTATACTATTTACTGTTTTAATCCAATCTAGTGCGGGAACAATCGTTATCGTCATTGGCTTAGTAAGTGCAGGTTTTATGACATTACGCCAATCAATAGGTGTAATTATGGGAGCTAATATTGGTACTACGATTAAAGCATTTATTATAGGATTTGAAATAGGTGATTATTCTCTGCCAATTATGGCGACAGGAGCATTTTTAATCTTTTTTTTCAAACGAAAAATATTACAAAATGTAGGAGAAGTCCTATTTGGATTTGGAGGACTGTTTTTAGGTCTAGATTTAATGATGAGTGGTATGAGTCCTTTGCAACAGCTTTCATCTTTTACGGATATCACATTGAGTGTAAGTAATCATCCTCTTTTAGGAGTCATAGCGGGAACTGTAATGACCTTATTTCTACAAAGTTCTAGTGCCTCTGTAGCAATATTACAGGGATTCTACGCAGAACATTTAATTTCTTTAAAAGGTGCTTTACCCATCTTGTTTGGTGATAATATTGGGACAACCATTACCGCAATCCTTGCCTCTTTAGGGGCATCTGCAGGTGCTAAAAGAGCAGCTTTTTCACATGTTCTTTTTAATGTAGTAGGAACACTTGTCTTTCTTATCTTATTAACCCCATTTACTTTATATATTGAATGGATCTCAGAAGCTCTTTCAATTGAAAACAAAATGCAAATTGCTCTAGCGCATGGAACTTTTAATGTAGTAAATGTAATCCTTCAGTTTCCTCTTATAGGAGCATGGGTATTTCTATTAACCAAATTAATTCCAGGGGAAGATTTCAATACGAAGTATAAACCGAAACATTTAGAGGAAGATTTTATAGAAGAATCCCCATCCATAGCTATTGGGCAAGCGAAAGAGGAAATTCTACGTATGGGTGATTTAAGTGTACAAGGTTTAGAGAAAACATTCTATTATCTCAAAGATAGAAATAAGAATGATGCAGACGAGGCAAATCAAATAGAAGACGCAATTAATCATTTAGATACAAAAATTATTAATTATTTAGTAAAAATTTCTAGCCAACCGCTATCCAGTCTGGATTCGAATAGGCATCTAATGTTAATGGCAACTGTTCGTGATATTGAGAGGATAGGAGATCACTTTGAAAATATCATCGAGCTAATTGATTACCAAGACGAACATCATTTCCAACTAACCGAGGATGCATTGGAGGATATATCTGAGATGTTTGAACTAACGATAAGTACAGTTAAAAAAGCAATAGAAGCTTTAGATTTAAATAGTGACCAGTTAGCTAGAGAGGTTGCAGAACAAGAGAATGTAATAGACAGGATGGAACGTAAATTTAGAAAAAATCATTTTATACGATTAAATGAAGGTCTATGCACAGGTCATGCTGGTGTAATTTTTGTTGATATGTTAAGTAATTTAGAAAGAGTTGGTGATCATGCAGTAAATATTGCAGATGCCATATTGGGGAAACGAGTATGATTGAAATTATTGGATGGATTTTAATAATAGCTAGTTTCATTATTGCGTTTATCGGAACTTTTTATCCTATTATTCCTTCTGTTGTATTTATGATATTAGGATATATTATTTATGGGTTATTCTTCTCTTTTTCAGAACTAACATGGCTGTTTTGGGTAATTCAATTATTGTTTGTCGTCTTATTGTTTAGTGCAGATATGGTTGCGAACGCTTTTGGAGTAAAGAAGTTTGGTGGAACAAAAGCGGGTTTATGGGGAAGTACTATTGGTTTAATTGTTGGTCCATTTGTTATTCCCGTAGCAGGAATATTAGTTGGACCTTTCCTTGGAGCGGTGTTAGCGGAACTAATTGTTACACGAGAAGGGATAAAACAAGCTACTAAATCAGGGATAGGCTCTCTTATTGGTTTCCTTACTTCATCCATAGTCAAGATTATCATTCTTGTGGTGATGTTGTTCATTTTTCTTATTTTTGTTTAGTCTCAGTCAAAAGTATGAAAAGTAATCGAGTCGTTTTTAATTGAACGTTTTTCATTAATTTGATACGCTAATACGTGGAAAGAATTTTCTAAAATATTCTTTAGGAGGAAACAAAAAATGGCTTACGAATTACCAGAACTACCTTACGCGTATGACGCACTAGAACCACACATTGACAAAGAAACGATGAATATTCATCACACTAAACATCACAACACGTACGTTACTAATTTAAACAATGCGGTTTCAGGCAAATCCGACTTAGAGAACAAATCGGTTGAGGAGTTAATTGCTAACTTAGATGCATTACCAGAAGATATCAAAACTGCAGTACGTAATAATGGTGGTGGACATGCTAACCATTCATTATTCTGGCAACTTCTTTCTCCTAACGGTGGGGGAAATCCATCTGGTGAATTAGCAGAAGCAATCGATTCTAAATTTGGAAGCTTTGATGCATTCAAAGAAGAATTCGCTAAAGCTGCTACAACTCGTTTTGGGTCTGGCTGGGCTTGGTTATCAGTTGCTAATGGAGAATTAGAAGTTTCTTCTACAGCAAACCAAGACTCTCCAATCATGGAAGGTAAAACTCCATTATTAGGCTTAGATGTATGGGAACATGCTTACTACTTGAACTACCAAAATCGTCGTCCAGACTACATCGGCTCTTTCTGGAATGTAGTAAATTGGGATGAAGTTTCAAAACGCTACGCTGCAGCAAAATAATTCTTTTTGAGAACTTAATAAAAAAAGAAACCTGGCACACACTTTTTCGTCTAAAAGTGTGTGCTTTTTATGTTACACTAATAGGTAGATTAAATTATTTACTGTATTTAAATGATATTAGTGCCTATGGTCATAAAATCAAATTTTTTAAATGCAAATCTTGGCAGCTAAAGCCAATTAGAATTCAAAAAAGTAGGTGAAACTCATGCGAAAAATTCCTAATAAACGTGCACAAAGTGTAAAGGCTAAACAAAGGGCCAATATTACATTTCGCATGAACATTCTTTTCTTTTCTATTTTCCTGCTATTTACATTATTAATCTTGCGATTAGGCTATTTGCAAATTGTCAAAGGAGAAGATTATACAAGGGCAATAGAACGAACGGAGGAAGTTCCTGTAAACACAAGCGTTCCTCGTGGTCGTATTTTTGATAGTCAAGGTCGTATCATGGTAGACAATGAGCCTCAACTTGCGATTACCTATACGAAAATGCAGACGACCAAGTCAGAAGAAATGTTCGAAATTGCGAAAGAGCTTAGTTTATTAATTGAAAAGAAAGCAGATGGAATTACAAAAAGCGATTTACAAGATTTTTGGCTTCGTAAATATCCAAAGGAAGCTTTAAAGTTAGTCTCCGAAGAAGAACGAAACAAAATAGAGAAAAATGAAGAGCTTGAAGAGAAAGAAATAAATGCTGAGATTAACCGACTAACTCGAAGTCGGATACCTGAGGAGCAACTAGAGGCATTCACTCCAGAAGAATTAGAAATTATTGCTATCTATCGTGAAATGGCATCAGGATACGCACTGTCTCCTCAAATTATTAAAGGGGAAGATGTGACAGATGAGGAATTTGCAAGAGTTTCCGAAAGGCTAGGGGATCTAAACGGCGTTAATACAACAACTGATTGGCGTAGAGTAAAAACATCTTCTCTTGCTATACTAGGAACTGCATCATTGCCGAAAGAGGGTATACCAAAAGACCGATTAGATTATTACTTATCAAGAGACTACTCTAGAAATGACCGGGTAGGAAAAAGCTATATTGAACAGCAATATGAGGATGTTTTACAAGGTCAAAAAAGTGTAGTAAAGAATATCACAGATGGTAAAGGGCGAGTAATTGATATTAAAACTGTCTATGATGGGGAACCAGGAAAAGATTTAGTTTTATCCATGGATAGTGAAGTTCAATTAGCGCAAGAAGAAATTTTAGGGCAAAAACTACTTGAATTAAAAACAGGAAATGGAGCATCTGCAAAGTATTTAGATAGGGCTTTCTTTATCATGATGGACCCTAACACGGGAGAAGTTCTATCCATGGTTGGTAAGAGGGTAGAAAAAAACGCTAAAACAGGAAAGTACGAAATAAAGGATTATGCTTTCGGATCATTTACAACAGCGTATGAAGTAGGGTCTACAGTAAAGCCTGGAACATTGCTTACAGGATATCGTGAAAATGTTATTTCACCTGGGGATGTATTAGTAGATGAACCGATTCGCATAAAAGATTCTGCGCCAAAAAGTTCTGTCTTCAACCGTTCTGGTAGAATCCCATTAAATGATCTAGAAGCGATTGAACGTTCATCCAATGTTTATATGTTTAAGACTGCATATGGTTTAGCAGGACGGACTTATAAGGAAAATCAATCTATTAGTTTTGGTCCAGAGGCATTTCAAAAAATGCGCAATGGTTATGCACAATTAGGATTGGGTGTCCCGACAGGAATAGATTTACCTGGAGAAGTGACTGGTGTAATTGGTGGAGTAGAAGATGGGAAATTACTTGACTTAAGTATTGGGCAATACGATACGTATACACCATTACAACTTGCACAATTTGTCTCCACTATTGCAAACGGGGGCAAACGTATACAACCACGTGTTGTAAAAGAAATTAGAGAACCATCTGCGGATGGTGTGAAAATGGGGAAAGTAGTAAAAGAGTTTCAACCAAATGTTTTAAATACAGTTGATAATTCGCAAGAGGAAATCAATCGTATGCGTCAAGGTATGCAAAGAGTATATTCCGGAGCGAAAGGAACAGCTCGTTCAGCCTTTGGTACAGCACCGTTTAATGGCGCTGGAAAAACAGGTACAGCTCAATCATTCTTTTATGATGCTACTATAAAAAATCCTAAAGAACGCAATATTAGAACAGTTAATTTAACTCATATAGGATTTGCGCCATATGATAATCCAGAGATTGCATATGCTCTTGTTATTCCTCATGCATCCTTAGAGTCCAGTTACAAAACGAATGTTTCTACTGGTATTGCACGTCAGCTAGTAGATAAGTATTTTGAAATACAACTTAAAAATGGTGCATTAAAGGATAGTGAAGAGGCAATGCCGATTCCAACTATAAAACCAGCCTTTACAAATGAAAAAATTGATGAAGAAGAAACGAACAACTAATTCAAAACAGGTCAACCTAAAGAAACCATTTAGGAGACCTGTTTTTTTTATGTAAATAACATTGGAATTCTTTAGTTTCTTATTTACAAAAGCTTTACAATGCATTCATATCGACTCAACATGAAGCCTTTATAGTAAACATTGTAAGAAAAATAGAAAACAAAACTTTAGGGGGATTTACCTGATGAAGAACTGGAAGTACTTATTAATGACAACAATGGTAGGATCAGCATTAGTACTTGGAGCTTGTGGAGACGATACAAGTTCAGAACCAACAGAAGAAACAGAAACAGAAACTGCTGGTGATACACAAGATGAGGCAGTTCTAGAAGGTCAAGTTGCTGGAGATGGATCTAGTACAGTTGCTCCAATTACGGAAGCACTTGTTGAAGAATATGCAGGCGTTCAAAATAAAGTACAAGTATCAGTTGGTGTGTCCGGTACTGGTGGCGGGTTCGAAAAATTCATCGCAGGTGAAACAGATTTCGCTAATGCATCTCGTCCAATTAAAGACGAAGAAAAAACAAAACTTGAAGAAGCTGGAATTGACTTTACTGAATTCCAAGTAGCTAATGATGGTTTATCAGTAGTAGTTAACAAAGACAATGATTGGGTTGAAGATTTAACAGTTGAAGATCTAAAGAAAATGTGGATTGAAGATGGAACAACAAAAAAATGGTCTGACATTAATCCAGAATGGCCAGCTGAAGAAATCGTATTCTATTCACCAGGTACTGATTCTGGAACATATGACTACTTTGATGAAGTAATTCTTGATGAAGCTGACTTAGTAAAATCTGCAACTCTATCTGAAGATGATAACGTATTGGTTCAAGGTGTACAAGGCGATAAAAATGCAATAGCATTCTTCGGTTATGCATACTATTTAGCTAACCAAGATACTTTAAAAGTTGTTAAAGTTAACGGTGTAGAACCTACAAACGAAACAATTGAATCAGGTGAATATTCACCACTTTCTCGTCCATTGTTCGTATATGCAAAAAATAGTGCGCTTAAAGAAAATCCAGCATTTTATGATTTCATGAAATATACACTTGAAAATGCAGGAGAAATGGCTGAAGCAGTTGGATATGTAAGTCTTCCACAAGAAAATTACGACAAAGGTTTAGCTGATTTAGAAGCATTAAAATAATAGGTTGATCTAAAAAGTAAGAGACGAGTAGCAGGGCTTGCTACTCTTTTCTTGCGTTTGGTAAAAGGGGGATTCACTATGGCTCAAAAGAATGCGACTGGTCATCCATCAGTACAAGAGCTAATTGCAAAATCAAGTAGCAAGAAACAGAAAAAAATAGTAGAAAAAATAATTCCAATTATTCTCCTACTAATTGCATGTGTTTCAGTATTAACTACTTTGGGTATTGTCTTTACTCTTATTATAGAAACAGGAATATTTTTCACTCGTGTACCGATATTAGATTTTTTATTCGGAAAAGAATGGTTTCCATTTGCTAATACGGAACAGTTATATGGAATTCTTCCATTAATAGCGGGTACATTAAAAGTAACTTTAATAGCTGCTATTGTAGCAGTTCCATTTGGTATTGGTTCTGCTATATTTTTAAGTGAATATGCAAGTGATAACGCTCGAAGAATTATTAAACCTATATTAGAAGTATTAGCAGGTATACCAACAATTGTTTATGGTTTCTTTGCATTAACTTTTGTAACACCGCTTTTACAACAATTTATTCCTGACTTGAAAATCTTTAATGCATTGAGCCCGGGTATTGTTGTAGGTATTATGATTTTACCAATGATCGCATCCTTATCAGAAGATGCAATGAGCTCTGTACCTAATTCAATACGTGAAGGTGCCTTGGCTATGGGTTCAACAAAATTAGAAGTAGCGATCAAAGTTGTACTACCCGCTGCTCTATCAGGAATTATTGCGTCCGTAGTACTAGCATTGTCTCGTGCAATTGGAGAAACGATGATAGTTTCTTTAGCAGGAGGATCTACTCCTAAATTCGATTTAAATGTAACGGACTCTATTCAAACTATGACTGCATATATTGTACAAGTTTCATCAGGTGATGCGGGATATGGAACAACGATTTATTATTCCATCTATGCAGTAGGATTTACTCTTTTCCTATTTACATTATTGATGAATTTTATTGCTCACGCGATTTCGAAAAAATTCCGGGAGGAATATTAATATGAAATATGTTAATCAAGAATCAGTCATAAAAAAAATGAATAGTCGATTAAATGTAAATCGTGTTTTTAAAGTAATATTCCTTTTTGCTACATTGTTTGCTTTAGTTGCTCTTGGAATCTTGTTTTATCGAATCATTACTCAAGGTGTTGGATATCTTACACCAGAATTCTTCCAAAACTATGGATCTCGTTTCCCTGCTAAAGCCGGAATAAAGGCTGCGTTAATAGGGTCAATTTGGTTAATGTGTGTAGTTGCACCTATATCATTAATTTTAGGAGTAGGTACAGCAATTTATTTAGAAGAATATGCTAAAAAAAATAAATTAAATGATTTTATTCGAATGAACATTTCCAACTTAGCAGGTGTTCCTTCAGTAGTATTTGGTTTGCTGGGATTAACAATTTTTGTTCGGGCTTTAGCTTTAGGAAATAGTATTTTGGCTGCAGGATTTACGATGAGTTTGTTAATATTACCTGTTATTATCGTTGGTTCTCAGGAAGCAATTCGTGCTGTACCTCAAGATGTTCGAGAAGCTTCATATGGAATGGGCGCGACAAAGTGGCAAACAATTGTTAAAGTTGTCCTACCTTCGGCTATTCCAGGTATTCTTACTGGTGCAATTTTAGCTCTTTCCCGTGCAGTCGGTGAAACGGCACCATTAGTAGTAATTGGTGTTCCTGTAATTATTCAGTTTTTACCTGAAAATTTACTTAGTCAGTTTACTGCTCTACCAATGCAAATCTACGATTGGGCTAAAAGACCACAGGCAGAATTTCAATATGTCGCATCAGCAGGGATTCTTGTTCTAATGGTATTCTTATTGATCATGAATTCCATCGCTATATTTATTCGAAATAAATTTCAAAAAAGGTACTAAGCTAATTTGTGATTAGGGGGAAGTAATGATGGTACAATCTTTAAATAACGATACATCAGTAAATAATTCAACTTCAAATATTGTGTATAACACGCAACAATTAAACTTATGGTATGGTAATCATCATGCTTTAAAAAATATTGACCTTGAAATTAAAGAAAATGAAGTAACAGCAATTATTGGACCTTCTGGTTGCGGTAAATCTACGTACATTAAAACTTTAAACCGTATGGTAGAATTAGTTCCAACAGTAAAAACATCAGGTAAAATTTTGTATCGTGACCGCAATATTTTTGATGCAGATTATGGAGTAGAAGAATTACGTACGAAAGTTGGAATGGTTTTCCAAAAACCAAACCCATTTCCAAAATCCATCTATGATAATATTGCATATGGTCCGAGAATACATGGAATTAAAAACAAAAAAATTCTGGATGAAATCGTAGAAAAAAGTTTACGTGGTGCAGCAATTTGGGATGAGGTAAAAGATCGCTTATCTACGAATGCGTATAGCCTCTCTGGTGGACAGCAACAACGTATTTGTATAGCTCGCTGTCTTGCAATTGAACCAGACGTTATTTTAATGGATGAGCCTACTTCAGCGTTAGATCCAATTTCTACATTAAAAGTGGAGGAACTTATTCAAGAATTGAAAAACGATTATTCTATCATCATTGTTACACATAATATGCAACAAGCAGCTCGTATTTCGGACAAAACTGCTTTCTTCTTAAACGGAGAAGTGGTAGAGTTTGATAATACAGATGTAATTTTTTCAACTCCAGAAGATAAGCGCACAGAGGACTATATTTCAGGACGTTTCGGGTGAGGAAAGGGGTAGTTAGGGATGGTAGGAAGAGAGAAATTTGATGCGGAATTACAACAAGTACAAAATTTAATGTATGAATTATGTGATACGGCGATTAATACCTTGAATTCTGCAATGGATTATTTGTTTTCAAATGACATTGAAGGTGCACTAACAATCATTAATAATGATATTCATATTAATCGTATGGAAGAAGAAATTAATGACCGTGTAATTTTACTAATCGCTAAGCAACAGCCTGTTGCAACAGATTTACGTAGATTAATGGTGCTTGTTAAGGCTGCATCCGATATGGAGCGTATAGGTGATTATGCAGTAAACATTGCAAAAGAAACGATTCGTATAGGAAAAGATGAACATATCGCTCCAATTCATTTATTAGAAGAGATGCGTGACAAAACGATCGCAATGTTAAAATCAATTTTAGATGCTTTTAGAAATGAAGACATTGAAGAAGCTAAGAATATCGCAAAACTTGATGATGAGGTAGATGAATTGTATGGTCACGCAATTAAGACACTTCTTTCAGTAGGGGTAGAACAACCTGCACAACTAAGTCAAGTAACGCAGTTGTCATTTGTATGTCGCTATCTTGAAAGATCTGCTGATCACGCTACAAATATGGCAGAACGATTATTGTTTTTATTAAAAGGGAAGCATTACGAACTAAATAATTAACAAAAGAGGTCGCCTAGAAATTAAACCTTCTGGACGACCTCTTTCATTTTCTATTTTCCTGTTAATTTTTCAGCAATCTGTTTCAGTGTCATAGAGGAGTCGAGCTCATACTCACCAATTTGAATACGCCCTGCTAAATCTTTAGAGACCAAATAATCTTCAAAATCTTGCTTATTTTGGACAATTCCTGCTTCTTCTAATAGAGAACTAATTTCTTTAGAATTCATGCCTGATTGAACGATTAAAGTATATGGAGGACTACTGTTAGAAGTCTCGCTCTCCGTTGCTTCCTCTTTTCCTGTTTCAACTTCTTTCGATTCGTCTGTAACAGGTTGTCCTTTTTGGGCATTCTCTAAGTCCATCTGAAGTTGTGCTAATTGCTGCTTTACATTTTTTAGTTCTGTTTGTGACTTTTCATATGCTTCCTCCGTGATGGAGCGCTTCGATGTGATTTCATCCTCTTGCGTTAAATGTTGTATTTGGAGAACAGCACCTGCTATAAACAAACCGATACCAAATGAACGGATGGATGACCTTTTCATCTTATTTTCCACCGCCAATTACATATTTAACATCTTCTATAGATAGGGATGACCTTTTACTTATTTCTGGTAGAGAATAGCCCTGTTTATGCAGCTCAAGCACTTGGCTTCTAATGATTTCGTGTATAACAGGTTTTGTTTTTTGCTTTTTGGGAACCGTTATTTTAGAACCTTCTAGTAATAATTCCTCTTCTACTATTTTTAGTCTCCGTTTAATAGCGCTTGTTTCTTGATATAATGTAATGGAGAGTTCCTCTACTTCTGACTCCATTTTTTTCGTGGAATCCTTAAGAAAAAAGGAAACGATGATTAGTAAAATTCCAATAATCATGATAATAATTGTATAGCTCATCTAATTCACCTCAAAATAATTACTTCTTCTTATAATACTAACATATACCAAAAAACTTTGAATTAATTCTTTTATTAAATAGTAGATTTTCTTGGATAATATGCTATAATGGGTTAGTCGTATAAATCATGCTCAGAATTTATATTTCATCCTGTAAAAGAGTGGGAGGGACAACCATGCGCGTTAATATTACATTAGCTTGTACAGATTGCGGAGAGCGCAACTATATTTCTAAGAAAAACAAGCGTAACAATCCAGAACGTCTTGAACTTAAAAAATATTGCTCACGTGAAAAGAAAATGACTCTTCATAGAGAAACTAAATAATAACCTAAGCCAAAACCAACTTCGGTTTTGGTTTTTTTCTATGTGAAATGGGAGCGAAATGACATGAAAAAGAAAGAGTTAAGAGAAGAAATGAAACAACAGCTTTCGTCTTTAGAGCAGTCCTCCTATCATACATTATCAGAGCAAATCATGAGTCGCTTTTTCACACTAGGAACTGTACAACAAGCATCCACTATAGGAATAACCATCTCGGCTTTTCCAGAAGTGGATACCGAAGGGATTATCCGTGCATTATGGGAAAAGGGTAAAACCGTTGTTGTGCCAAAATGCTCCCCAAAAGATCGGACAATGACCTTTTATAAGATAGAGAACTTCGATCAATTAGAAACCGTGTATATGCAATTATTAGAGCCAAATCCATTGTTAACAACTCCAGTAGCTCCAAATAACATTGATCTTTTAGTTGTTCCTGGAATTGTTTATAGCCCATCTGGTTATCGAATAGGATATGGTGGAGGATATTATGATCGCTTTTTAATGAATTATAAAGGGCATAAAATTTCGTTAGCGTTTGATTTTCAATTAAGGGATGACTTGGAAAAGGAGCATTTTGACCTCCCAGTAGACTTGATTATTACTAATGAGCAAATGATACAATGTCATTTAAACCGGGATGAGGATGGACAATTTGAAGACAGTATATGATGTTATGCAGTTATTAAAACGATTCGGTACGTACATTTATACAAAAGATCGATTGGCAGATCTTGAACTAATGGAAGACGAAATAAAAGAACTATATAAAATGCAAATGATTGAGGCACAAGACTTTCAACTTGCACTGCTCATACTTCGACAAGAACATAATAGACAGAAATAAAGCCGATTAATTTTCGTAAATTAATCGCTTTTTTATATTCTTTTACTAAAAAAGGAAACTTTTTTGGTTTTAATACGTTTAATAGAGGGTAGCAAAATTATGGACCTATAAAATTATATCAAATGTAGATATCATTTATATTGATTTATTGTTAAGAAAGGATTAAGATATATTTTGTTACTTTTATTCCTACTATTAAGAGTACAAAAGGGGAGGATGTAGGCATGAAGAAAAAAAATTGGCCGACACATTCTATTCTTGTTATAGCTATTGTGGCAACATGGATTAAAACATATGTGGTTTACCATACTAGCTTTGATATGAAAATCGAGAATATGATGCAACAAGCGATACTATTTATAAGCCCGTTAAGTTTTCTTTTATTTGTATATGGGCTATCACTTTTCTTTAAAAGTCCAAAAGCAAGAAATAGATATATTGTCATTACAAATTTAATACTTGCAATCGTTCTGTATGCAAACGCTGTATTCTATCGTTTCTTTACAGACTTTATAACGTTACCAGTATTATTCCAAACAAGTAATTTTGGTGATTTAGGTTCATCTGCTATGGAAAGTATCTACATAACAGATATATTCTTCTTTACAGATGTGGTAATCATTATAGCTGCTTTAAAATGGTTGAAAATTGGTGACAAAATATCGATTGTAAAACCTGCACAAAGAAAAGCATACTTTGTACTTTCTGCTGCAGTGTTGTTTTTAAATTTGGGATTAGCTGAAATAGAAAGACCTCAGCTTCTTACAAGAAGCTTTGACCGTGAAATGTTAGTGAAAAATCTAGGACCTTACAATTATCATTTGTATGATATATATATTCAGTCTAAGTCTCATGCACAGCGAGCACTTGCTGATGGTAGTGAACTCGTAGAAGTAAATAACTATGTACGATCTAACCAAGCAGAACCTAAGGCTGAAATGTTTGGGCTTGCAGATGGTCGTAATTTAATCGTAGTCTCCATGGAGTCATTACAAAACTTTGTTATTAATAATGATATGAATGGATATGAAGTTACACCATTCTTAAATTCTTTGACTAAAGATAAAGATACGTTTTACTTCTCTAACTTTTATCATCAAACTGGTCTAGGTAAAACATCAGACTCAGAGTTTATTGTGGAGAATTCACTCTACGGACTTGGTGGTGGAGCTGTATTCTTTACCCATGGAGGAAATAAGTTTCATTCCATGGCAGAAAGCTTAAACGAAGAAGGCTATTACACAAACGTAATGCATCCTAATAACAAAAGCTTCTGGAATCGCGATATGATGTATCAAGCACTTTCTATTCAAAAATTTTATGATGTAAATAGTTATGAAGTAAAAGAAGGCGATGCTGTTAACTGGGGTATGAAGGATATTCCATTCTTTGAACAATCAGTTGATCATATGGCACAAATGCCACAGCCGTTCTATTCTAGACTAATTACATTAACAAACCATCATCCATTTGATTTAGATGAAGAGGATCAACTCATCCCTCCATATAATTCTAATTCACGTACATTGAACAAGTATTTCCAATCCGTACGTTACATGGATGAAGCGTTGAAGTTGTTCTTTGAAGATTTAAAAGCACAAGGATTGTATGACAATTCTATCATTGTAATGTATGGGGATCATTATGGTATTTCTGAAAACCATAATGCTGCAATGTCTCAATATTTAGGAAAAGAAATTACACCATATGAATCTGCAAAACTTCAAAGAGTTCCATTCTTTGTTCATATTCCTAATAGTGGAGTTGGAAAAGAAGTAACAGAAACAGCTGGTCAAATTGATATTAGACCTACAGTATTACATTTACTTGGTGTAGAAACTGCTAAAGATATGCAATTAGGAGCAGATGTATTCTCTGACGACCATGAGGATTTTGTTATTTTCCGAGACGGTGGATTTGTTACAGATAAATTGGTTTACGCTGGAAACACTTGTTTTGACAATGAAACAGGAGAAGAAACTGATATGGCTAGCTGCCAGCCTTATATAGATCGAGCAACACAAGAACTAGGCTATTCTGATCAAATTATTAATGGAGATTTACTCCGTTTCTACGATCTAAAAACAGGAAACCTATTAATTGATGAAGCTGAAAAAGAAGAGCAGTAGTAAAGAAGCACAGACAAATTAAAGTCTGTGCTTTTCGTATGAAACAAAAGGGCAACTCGTGCGTCTAATATTATAAAGGTGAAAGGGGGAGTCAGTTGAAGAGAATCGGTATTCTTATTGTTTTTGTTCTATTGCTTCAAGCTTGTACAGAGATCAATATTCCTGGGGGAGAAGAAGTTAAGACCCCGGTTACAGATGAAATTTCAGTTCCAGAAAATACGTCCAAATCACCTTCTCAAGAAATCCCTTCCATTTCAATGGCTTCCTCAAACTTTCACAGTGTGATTGGTTGGCTTTCTAATGACGAGATTGCTTTTGTACTTATAGATAAAGGAAAATGGACTGTGCAATCTTATTCAGTTTCAAAAAATACATGGAAGGTTATTTATACTTCTACACTACCAATTATTCAAGCAACCATACATCCAAACAAAGAATTGATATTATTACATACATCAAATAATTCTTCTTCAGCAGAAGTGCAAATTATACATAAGAATGGTTTCTTAGTACAAAGTTTAACTTTTGAATCAGATGAATTATATATGGATTGGCATCCAACAAATCAAGATCTAATAGTATTCACGGCTTTTTATGATGATTGGACGTTTAATACATTTGTTTATGATGGGTCTACTCAACAATTACAATCAATTGAGGTAGAAAATCCATTCGTTAAATGGTATGATGATGAGCATTTGATGGTGTTTAGAGTGTCTGAAAGTGGTTTAGATGGATATGAATTAATGCTATATTCTGTTCAAGAGAAGACACTGAAAGAAACAGGGGAAACTCATTTAGTGGATGTTCAAAATTTAGGTGAAAGTATGTTATATATTCAAATCAATGAACCGAAAAATATATTTGAATATCGCTTGCAAGATAAGAATCATGAAAATTCCTTTGAATGGACAACGCCTGCTATTAGCAATTATTCGGAATGGGTTATTCCAACCATTTCTATTGTAGATACAAATTCATTATTTCTTATTAAACCGGTGGAAGCAGGGAATATGGATGAGATTGATCAAAGAGGAGTTCTTTCAATTTATTCATTGGAAGGCGAGAAAGAATTGGGAGAGGTAAACGCTCAACCAATTGATTGTTCGCCAAACGGAGAAACCTGTCTTGCAGGATACGAGAAAGATCATTGGATTCAGACAAATCCTTTTAAAGAACAGCGATGGTTACAACTAGAAGAATAGAAAAAAGCTGCTGTACAACTTGTACAACAGCTTTTTTCATAACATTTTAGTGTAAGCTTGGTGGAAAACCTTGGTTCACGATTGTCATGACTGTAAAGAAGCCAAAAACAGCAAATGTACCAAAGTTAAATAGAACTCCTAGCACATTCTTTTCTTTGAAAGCTTGGAAAGTGCCGATTACAGCTAAAACTGTAACGAGTCCAAAAATAACCATTAATAAGTTCATGAAAGACACTCCTTTCGACATCAGAAAATGAATGTCGCTTTACATATTCCTCTTCTATTGTAATTGTATTCGCCATTTTTGTCGAGAGATAAAAGTGGCGAATAATTGAACAAAGAATTAGAAACGATTAGAATAGGGAAGAGGTGATTATTATATTAAATGTTAGATCTTATCCATTAGGATATATACAAACAAACTGTTATATCGTATCAAACGCATCAAAGCATTGCTTAATATTTGATCCTGGTGGTGATGCGGAAAAATTAATAAGTGAACTGAAACGATTGAATTTAAAACCAGTCGCAATTTTGTTAACACACGCCCATTTTGATCATATAGGTGCGGTAGACCCTGTAAGAGATGCTTTTAAGGTTCCTGTCTATATACATAATGCTGAAAAGAAATGGTTAATGGACCCTTCCAAAAACGGTTCTGGTAAATATGCTGAAATTCCATCTATTACATGCAAAGAAGCGGATGTTATATTGTCAAACGAATCCATTTTAGAAATAGAGGATTTCTCCATTCAGCTTTTTCATACACCTGGCCATTCACCAGGTAGTTTAACGTATTATTTTGAAAGTGAGTCTTTTGCAATTGTAGGCGATACACTCTTTCAAAATAGTGTAGGAAGAACGGACTTGGCCGGAGGAAACAACGCAGAATTAATGAAGTCTATTCATACAAAATTATTAACCTTGCCAGAAACAACGATTTTATACCCTGGTCATGGTCCAGAGACAACTCCAGAAAATGAAATGGAATCCAATCCATTTTTAAATGGTTTTTGACTGAAACAATTGAGAAGTAGACAGTTTCGAAGCTACTCGCTTTCCGTGGGCGACGCGGAGCCACTGGGGCAAACACGATGTTGTATAGCATGAGGATGTGGCTTCTTACCCTTTATTACATGAACTCCTAAGGAGTCGAGGGAACGCTCCAACAAGTTAATGGTAAACCATAAGCAAAATCAATATTAAAAGGCAGTTAGAATGAAATCATTCTAACTGCCTTTTTGTGAACATTATTAATGTCCAGCTCCTGGTACGTGAATAAACGTTGTGTAGTATGTAAAACCAGCGAAGAAGAACATTAGGTAAGCTCCAAAGATGTACATATACATACGTTCAGAAAGGTTTAAGAACCCTAAAAGAAGGAAAATCCCCGTATTTGCTAAAAATAGTAAAGAAGCTTCTGTCATATCACCTAAATAAAACATAACTGCAAAAATCCCTGTCCAGAAAGCCATTACTTTATACATATTGCCCATTTGTAGTCCCTCCTTTTGCAACGACACAAATATTCTCATATTCATTATAAATGAAAGTGTTCGCGCATGTAAACCGTATAAAATATTTCTTCTTTGTATTCCACTTTATTTTGTCACAAATATGTTCCATTTATAAGTTTTTAAAAGAAGTAACTTTGAGTGTTACATGTTCGTTCATTAATTCTCATTATAAAACTTCTATGTGATATAAGCAATTTTGACATTGATCTTGCATGCTTTCCAATTGAATAAAATCATTTGTTGGAAATAATGCATCAAATTGTCCTCTTAAAAAGGATTCATGTAATGCACAAATTAAATCGGATTGACTTTTCAAATGATTTTTGTAGGGGCAATTATAAATGGCGAACGTAATCACTTTTTTATGATTTTTCTCTTGTATAGTCGGAAAATAACCGATAGATGCCGCATTTGCCGTTAATATTTGTATTTTTTCCTCAAAGGACGCTGGAGAAGTGAGTTTACTGCTCGTTAGCTGTTTCCCATTTTCATATGCAATTTCTTTTCCTTTTACAATAGCTTGCTCACCAAGAGAACTTACAAGATCTATTAACCACTGTAAAAGAAGGTGATCCTCTTGCTTTGGAAAGCTTAAATATACAGGATTTTCAGCAAGACTATAAATTCTTGCAGGTCTTCCACCTTTCCTGTTCTTGATAAGCTCAGAACGCAAAAAATTGGAATCATTTAGTTTAGATAGATGCAATCTCGCAACATTCGGATGTATACCAAATTGATCGGCTATTTCCTGTACCGAAACTACTTTTGCTTCTTTTACTATATATTGATAAATAGAATACCTTGTTTCATCGGCTAACGTACTAGTAAGCTGTAATGTATTCGGCATCTTTTTCCCTCTTTTCTACATGTTGTCTATATTATAATAAATCTTTTGTAATTACCAAAGGAGTTTCACTAATTCGATATAATTATTAGAAAATTCTATAATATATCTATCTTTTTAATTAATTTCCAAGTATACTAGTTTTGTACAAGCTGTTTTGCGGTCACAACTTGTACCTGGAGAAAGGAAAGATGCATGCAGCAATTAGAAAATATTATTGAACAAAAATGCTTTCAGTTACTTAAGAAGGCTCATGGTTTTGGTGCTTCAGACTTGCACATGATTCCAAACGAAGAAAATTACTATTACTACTTTAAGAAAAATTCTCAAATGTTTGAAGCAGGGAAGCTTCCCCTAAACATGGGAGAACGGTTTATTTCATTCTTCAAATTTTTATCCTCTCTTGATATCAGCGAAAAAAGAAAACCACAAAGTGGTTCCTTTCAACAAATTTTTAACTCTCAAAAATTTTCATTTCGTGTTTCTACATTACCATCCATTTTCGGAAGAGAGTCATTAGTTATTCGACTCCAACAACATGATAATGCGAAACTATTGCATTCCTTATCCTTATTTCAAGATGCTTCCGACAAAATAGTGGAGCTTGCTACTAATCGTCAAGGATTAGTCCTTTTTGTTGGTCCTACTGGTTCAGGCAAATCTACAACTATGTATTCACTCACTAAGTATTGTTCGGAGAATTTGAATCGACATGTAATCTCGCTAGAAGATCCTGTTGAAAATAGTCAATCTCACTTATTGCAAATTCAAGTGAATGAACGCTCAGGCGTCACGTATGCAGCAGGATTGAAAGCGATATTAAGGCATTCACCAGACGTCATTATGATCGGCGAGATACGTGATGAAGATACTGCAAAAGCTGCGATTCAAGCTGCTTTGACAGGACATTTGGTTGTTTCAACTATTCATGCCAAAAATGCTGTAGGTTCATTATATCGGTTGATGGATCTTGGAGTATCGGCTGAGGAATTAAAGCAAACAGTTATTGGTATTGTTGCCCAAAGACTCGTGACGGTTTCCTTTACTAAACAGCCCGATTTATCGGCAATATTTGAAATTATTTCGGAAGACCTTTTGATGGAAGCGTTAAACTCATTAATATCTGGAACGGATTTTACGATTCCTCATTCGTTAACACTTTCTTATCAAATAGAGAGAGGTGTGCGTGAAGGTGTTATTCAAAAAAATTAATGACTATTGTACGCGTAAACGGGAAACGATCCCATCGCATATACAACCTTCCTTCTTAAAAAGACTTAGCGAACTATTACAAGAAGGTTATACCTTTCATGAATCTGTTTCTATGTTGCTACCATTTCATGTGAAAAATTCTGATTTGGTAATTATAAAAATGACGGAAGTGCACAAAAACGGTTTAAGTGTTACGGAAGTTTTTAGATTATTAGGCTTTCCTAATAGGCTATTGCTTCCAATCGATTTGGCAACAAACCACGGGAAACTTCAAGATACTATATTTGTTCTAAGTGTCCAAGCGGCTATTTTTGAAAGGGCTAGAAAAAGATTAAATAGTTTATTGATGTATCCATTATTTTTGTTTGTAGTAATTTTCCTACTTTTTACTGTATTTAAGATTTATTTCCTGCCAAATATGGAATCGTTGCTACATACAAGATCTTCTGGAGATACTGACAATTCTTTAATTTGGACGAGTATACTACTGCAATTACCTAATTATTTCTTGATTGGTTTCCTATTTCTTTGTTTTGCTATGTTAGTTCTTATAAAAATGATACGTAATAAGAAAATAGAGTTTCAGATAGCTTTCTATTTAAAAGTTCCGTTAGTAAATAAATGGTATCGACTTTTTTTGACAAGAGTATTTTCTAGAGAAATGGGAGTGCTGATAGATAGCGGCATGTCACTTCAGCAAGCATTTGATTCGTTGATCAAACAGGAAGAACATAAAACTCTTCAATATATCTCGATTCAAATGAAAGAGAAAATAATACATGGAGAGTCTTTTTCAGATGCTTTATTGTTGCTAAATCATTTTACTAAAGACTTCCATCAATTTGTTATTCACGGGGAAATAAGTGGTTACCTAGGTAGAGAGTTGAGCTTGTATAGCGAATTCGTAACAGAAAGAATAGAAGAAAAGCTATCCAAATACTTAAGTATTCTTCAACCTACACTTTTCTTAATACTAGCTATTTTTATCATTGGAGCATACTTGGCAATCTTGTTACCAATTTATAAAATGATCAATATTGTATAAAAGGAGAAGGAACTATTGATAAAACTGATACGGAACAACAAAGGATTTACTTTGATAGAAATGATGATAGTGTTACTAATTATTTCTATTCTGATTTTAATAACAATACCAAATGTGACGAAGCATTCAGCCTCCATAGATGATAAGGGTTGCAAGGCTTTTGCTAAAATGGTGGAAGGACAAATTCAAGCGTACAAAATAGAGTTTAAAAAGATTCCAAAAGTAGAGGATTTAACAAAAGAGGGATATCTTAAAGGAATTGAGAGTTGCCCTAATGGCACAGACATCATCATTGATGAGAATGATGGAAGTGTAACAATTACTGGAGACGTAGCTGCTAGAAATGAAACGATATCTCTTACATGAAAAAGGATTTACTTTTATCGAAATGCTTCTTGTTCTTGCTATAGTAATGGTAGTGTCTGCCTCTATAATTTTTGTGACCTCTTCTAAGTTTGAGAAGATGGAAGAGAAGCGTTTTTTCAAACAGTTTCACTTGGATGTACAAAGTCTTCAAAGTACTGCTTTGGCAGAAGGAATTTATACTAATTTAAACTTTTTTGAGAATGGAACAAAATATAAAGCAAGACATTCAAATGAAATATATATGGAATATGAATTGCCGAAAGGAATTCGATTATCTCAAAATAGTTACTTGAAAGAAATAGTCTTTCACCCAAATGGAACTGTCAAAGAATTTGGAACTCTATTGTTTGAAACAGACAATGGATTAAAGGAAGTTTACGTTTATATAGGTAAAGGAAAATTAAAATATGAATAATAGCAAGGGGTTTTCCTGGCCAGAGACTATCGTGTCTTTAAGTGTAATATTTCTAATAGCAACTATGTTACTGCCTATTTTAAGTAATATGGTAGTTCAACTAGAAGAGAAGAAAAGGCAATATCATTCCTCGATTGTAATAAATGAAGGTGTAAAAATGTACTTTGCAGAACGTTTGCTACATGGTTCCTTGTGGATTGATAAGATAGAATATACGTTTACAATTGAAAATCAACAAATATGTGTAAATTATGAAGGGATGAGTGAGGAGAAAATGAATTGCCTACCTATATCTTATTGAACAAAAATAATGAACAAGGATATACCTTGATCGAATCAGTATTTCAACTCTCTGTACTTCTAATATTTTCTCATATATTCGCTGTAACTATTGGTTGGTTGAGTTTGGTGGAAGTTCAGGTGACTAATCCTACCGAAATAGAGTGGGCTTTGTTTATAGAAGATGTAGAAAACTATTTGAACGATTTAGATACGATAATGGTACAAACAAGAAACACTGGTATTCGTTTTATTAAGGATGAAGATGAGTTTGATATAGAAATTTATCAAAATCTGATTCGAAAACAAAAAAATAGGTTAGGACATGAGCAAATGTTACTCCATGTGAAATCTATAAATGTAAGCATGGAAGGTCGACTGTTATATTTTTCTGTAGAATTTGAGAATGGGATAGATAAGGAGCATACATTTTATGTTACGTATAATTCAGAGTGAGAGAGGTGTACTATTGCCGGCTTCAATTTTACTTCTGTTATTTGTTTCTCTAACTATTTTATCTATCACTACTGCTTATCAATCGAAATATCGAACATATGATTCGTTGGAATTGAGCAATATTAATGCTACTATCAAAAGAATAGAAATTTTTAATACAATCGAACAATAATTCTGGTAGTAGTGAGTTGGTGAATCGTGTACAAAGTATATTTAGTCGGTTTTATGGGTAGTGGAAAAAGTGCGGTCGGCAGAAGACTGAGCTATTTATTGAAGATGCCCTATTATGATATGGATAAAGAGCTTGTAAAAAAAGAAAAAAGGACGATTCCTGAAATATTTGAGCAGGAGGGAGAGTCCTATTTTCGTAAGATTGAAACAGAGTTTCTTCAAAATTTTCGTAATGAGTCCTGCATTATTTCCACTGGTGGCGGCGTTGCGATGAATGAGGAAAATATTCGAATAATGCGTAAGACGGGACTGGTTTTATATTTAGATGCTACTTTTCAAGATATTTGGATGAGAGTGAAGAATGATAAAAACAGACCTGTCGTTCAAAGTAGTACTAGGGAAGAATTGGAGCAACTATATATAAAAAGACGTAAAAATTATAAGAAAGCTGCACACATTACAATTCTTACGGAAAATCGTCATTTACGACAAGTGACAGAATATGCTGGTTATCAAGTAAATAGGCTGAAAGGCGAATGATTTTAAATAATTGATACAAAATGTTCGTCTTTAAACTAATTTATTAAAAAGGATTGCTTACTTTTGCGTTCAATGTTAGGATATAGACAAAGCGAGTGATAATTACAGATTTAGCGGATGAGGATACGGGGAGAGAACGCCTAAAGTGCGTCGCCGAAGGAGCAAGTAAAGAAATTTATGAATCTCTCAGGCAAAAGAACTCGTATAGGACGCAACTCTGGAGAGTGCTTTCGTTGAGTATCACGCAAAGCCACCAAAGAGGAAAGCCGTTTTCGGTAAACTTTCAGGTGCCAGGACAGAGAACCCCTGTTTTTTTAAAGGGGTCACTCTGTCTTTTTTTGTGTGAAAATTATAAAGGGGGAGAATTTTGTGTCAGAACAGTTGAAGCGTACACCTCTATATGAAGACTATGCCAATTATGGTGGGAAAACCATTGATTTTGGTGGATGGGAATTACCCGTGCAATTTTCTAGTATTAAGGAAGAACATGAAGCGGTAAGAACGAAAGCAGGACTTTTTGATGTCTCTCATATGGGAGAAATCTTTGTAACCGGTTCGCAAAGCGAGTCTTTTTTACAAAAAGTGATGACGAATGATGTTTCTAAACTTGTAAATAACCAAGCTCAGTATACTGCTATGTGTTATGAAGACGGTGGTATAGTAGATGATTTATTAGTTTACAAGATGGAAGATAACCACTATCTTTTAGTCGTAAATGCATCTAATATTGAAAAAGATTTTGAATGGCTGAAGCAAAATGCATCTGGTGATGTAGAACTTGTCAATAAATCAGATGATTATGGACTGTTAGCGTTACAAGGACCACTCGCACAAAGTATTTTACAAAAGTTAACTTCCAAAAATCTAGAGGAAATTGGATTTTTCCGATTTGCAGATCATGTCGAAGTAGCTGGAAAATCGGTTCTTGTTTCTCGTACTGGTTATACAGGTGAGGATGGATTTGAACTTTATGCAGCTAGTACGGATCTTTCCGAATTATGGAGCAGCATTTTAAATGCTGGTAAAGAGGAAGGTTTACTTCCTTGTGGACTTGGAGCACGCGATACTTTACGTTTTGAAGCATGTCTTCCTTTATACGGGCAAGAGCTTTCAAAAGATATTTCTCCATTAGAAGCTGGAATCGGATTTGTTGTGAAGCTCAAAAAAGAGCAAGACTTCAACGGTAAATCTGTACTAGTTGAACAAAAAGAGAATGGTGTACCGAGAAAAAGCGTTGGTATTGAAATGATTGATAAAGGAATTCCTCGTACAGGGTATCCAGTTTTCGCTGGTGAAAAACAAATTGGATTTGTAACTACTGGAACGCAATCTCCTACTCTTAAAAAGAATATTGGCCTTGCACTGATCGATGCCGACTTTACAGAAATCGGCACGCAATTAGAAGTTGAAATTAGAAATAAGCGTTTGAAAGCTGTCACAGTAGCTACGCCATTTTATAAAAAACAAAAATAATCGCAGAAAGAGGTTGTCCATTTGATAAAGCATCGTTATTTACCAATGACTGAACAAGATCAAAAGGAAATGCTAGATGTTATAGGCATTTCTTCCGTTGATGAATTGTTTGCAGACATTCCGGAGAAAGTGCGTTTTAAAGGTGAGTATAATATTAAACCTGCTAAAGCGGAGTCTGCTTTGTTAAAAGAATTATCTGTACTTGCTGATAAAAATGCACATAGTAAAAAGTATGCTTCCTTTCTTGGTGCAGGAGTTTACGATCATTTTAAACCGATAATCGTAGATCACGTTATTTCAAGATCTGAATTTTACACTGCTTATACACCTTATCAACCGGAGATCTCTCAAGGTGAACTACAAGCTATTTTTGAATTTCAAACAATGATCTGTGAGCTTACTGGAATGGATCTAGCAAACTCTTCTATGTATGACGGTGGTACTGCACTTGCGGAAGCTGGTAACTTGGCAGCTGGTCACACGCGTAGAAAAAAACTATTAGTTTCGGAAGCTGTTCACCCAGAGTATATTGATGTAGTAAAAATGTATGCAAAAGGTCAAAACGTTCAAGTTGTGACGATTCCTACTAACAATGGTGTAACTGATTTAGCGAAATTAGAAGAGTTAGTAGATGAAGAAACAGCAGCTGTTTTAGTCCAATATCCTAATTTCTTCGGTCAAATTGAAGATTTAGCAAAAGTGGAGCAACTAACACATGCTCAAAAAGCATTATTTGTTGTATCTGCAAATCCACTTGCTCTTGGAGCTTTAACTCCTCCAGGAAAGTTTGGTGCAGATATTACAGTTGGGGATGCTCAACCTTTTGGTATCTCAGAAGCATTTGGTGGACCTCATTGTGGTTTCTTTGCTGTATCTTCTAAGCTTATGCGTAAAGTTCCAGGACGTTTAGTAGGGGAAACAACAGATGAAGAAGGTCGACGTGGGTATGTTTTAACATTACAAGCTCGTGAACAACATATTCGTCGTGACAAGGCAACTTCAAATATCTGTTCAAACCAAGCGTTAAATGCACTTGCCGCATCAGTAGCAATGACTGCTCTTGGTAAAAAAGGTGTAAAAGAAATGGCAATTCAAAATATCACAAAGACTCATTATGCAAAACAAGCATTTGAAAAAGCTGGATTTGAAGTTCCTTTCCAAGGACCTCACTTCAATGAAATTGTAGTTAAAGTAAATGGATCTGTAGCAGATGCAAACAAAGCACTTCTTGAAAAAGGAATTATTGGAGGTTTCGACCTAGGTCGTGTTATCTCTGACCTTAAAAATCATGTATTAATTGCCGTTACAGAGCAACGTACAAAAGAAGAAATAGATGCACTCGTGCAAGAAATGGGGGCTCTTTATGCATAAGGATAATCAACCACTAGTTTTTGAAATTACAAAGGAAGGTAGAGTAGGATATAGTCTACCTGAGCTCGATGTTCCAGAAGTAGATATTAATTCTTTGTTGCCACAGGGCTTACTTCGAGAAGAAGAAGCGGAGCTACCAGAAGTATCAGAGCTTGATATTATGCGTCACTATACAGCTCTATCGAATCGTAACCATGGAGTAGATACTGGTTTCTATCCACTTGGATCTTGTACGATGAAGTACAATCCAAAAATTAATGAATCAGTAGCACGTTTCCCTGGATTTGCAAATATTCACCCATTACAAGATGAGTCTTCTGTGCAAGGTGCTATGGAATTAATGTATGATCTACAACAACATTTAGTAGAAATTACTGGAATGGATGAAGTAACACTACAACCAGCAGCTGGTGCCCATGGTGAATGGACTGCATTAATGATGATTCGTGCATTCCATGAGGCAAATGGAGATACTCAGCGTACAAAAGTAATTGTTCCTGACTCCGCACATGGTACAAATCCAGCATCAGCTACAGTTGCAGGTTTTGAAACGATTACAGTAAAATCAGACGAAAATGGTTTAGTAGATTTAGAGGATCTTCGTCGCGTTGCTGGTCAAGATACAGCAGCTTTAATGCTTACAAATCCAAATACGCTTGGTTTATTTGAGGAAAGTATTTTAGAATTAGCGGAAATCATTCACGGTGTAGGTGGAAAACTATACTATGATGGCGCTAACTTAAATGCGGTTATGTCTAAAGCACGCCCTGGAGATATGGGCTTTGACTGTGTTCATTTAAACTTGCATAAAACATTTACAGGTCCTCATGGTGGCGGTGGTCCAGGTTCAGGTCCGGTTGGAGTTAAAGCAGATCTAATTCCTTTCTTACCAAGCCCAGTTCTTGTAAAAGAAAATGATCAATATAAATTTGACTATAATCGTCCTCAAACAATTGGACGTGTGAAACCATTCTACGGAAACTTTGGAATTAACGTACGTGCATACACATACATTCGTTCAATGGGTCCAGATGGTCTAAAAGCTGTAACTGAATACGCAGTTCTAAATGCAAACTATATGATGAGACGTTTAGAAGCATATTTTGATTTACCATATAACCGCCATTGCAAGCACGAATTCGTACTTAGCGGTCGTCGTCAAAAGAAATTAGGTGTCCGTACACTTGATATGTCAAAACGTCTGCTTGACTTCGGATATCATCCACCAACAATCTACTTCCCATTAAATGTAGAAGAAGGTATGATGATCGAACCAACAGAAACAGAATCAAAAGAAACATTAGATGCTTTCTGTGATGCAATGATTCAAATTGCAAAAGAAGTAGAAGAAAATCCAGAAATCGTTCAACACGCACCACATACGACAGTAATCAATCGCTTAGACGAAACAAAAGCTGCTCGTCATCCAGTATTGCGCTATACAAAAGCATAAAACTTGAAAAGAGATTCGAGATAATCGCATTTCTAATTATAGACAAAAGGTATCAAGAGGATGTCCTCTCGGTACCTTTTGTCATTTTTTTGATTTTAATAGAAAAGCTGAGGATGCTACTTATACAGGGGAATCTTACCTTGTACATGTAGCGAGAGTAAAAGTAAGCATTGTTTGCGGGTACATTTTTTTAAACCTCGTAAAGTTGTCTATCGTTTAACTTGGTTTTCAACATTAAGATATCTCAAATCGAAAGGACTGTTTATTCATTTCTATAGTTAGAGTAGTTTGTATTATTCATGTACTGAAACGGAGGAGCGCGAATCCAGTAGGAAATGCGTGTCCAGGTATATGGAGCCATCAGTAGATTGATACGGAGGACGACGACTCCAGCGGGAACAGCGTGTCCTTGTGAGACCCCACAGGAGCTAACAAAGGAACGAAGGCTAAGGACGCCACTTCGTGTGGCAACGCCTTCATGACCAACATCCTGTCGGCCTGAGGAGGCTCACGGACCGCCCGCGGAAAGCGTCCGTCCGCAGTTGAAAATCAGCGGTAATAGAATCTAAAAATGTTTAGATGAAAATTCTGTCCAGACCGTAGGGCAACCTCGATATTCTTCGCGTTTGTCCACAGTCTAAAATAGCCAATAGAAGCTATTCACTTCTTCGATTCAAAAGCCAATAGAATGTTCGTCATTCTCCCATTCTTTTTTCATAGATCTTTTATTTTGTTTTAACAACTCTTCAATACGCTCTTCATATGCCAGTTTCCCATCATAATGCCAATTTAATGCAACCGACATATACAATTCGTTAAGCTGGGACATAGATAACCCTTTTGAACGTTTCGCCATATCTGTAAATTGTTCGTCCGTAAAAATATGTCTAATATCTAACTTTCGTAAGTACTGCTCTCGAACTTTATCCGAAGGAGATGGTATCTCGTATGCACGGTCAAACCGACCTGCACGATTGATAAGCGCTGGATCTATTTTTTCCGGGTAGTTTGTCGTTCCGATGATAAATAACCCTTCTCGAGATTGAACACCGTCTAGAGTGTTTAAAAAAACGGATCTCGTATATTCAGGCATCGAATCAATATCTTCAATAACGAGAATTGCAGGAGCAAGTCTTGTCACGATACCGAATACTTCTTGAATAGAATGACTTCCAGTAAATTCGGTAATTTGCCAATAAACAACAGGTGCTTTCGTTGAGCCTGTGATGGACTTAACTAAAGTTGTTTTCCCATTCCCAGGACTGCCATATAGTAAAATTCCTCGTTTATAGGGTAGGCCATATTCTTTGAAAAAATGACCGTCCTCTTTAAAAAATTCATCAATAGAACGAAATATATCTTGCTTTATGCTATGTGCTAATAATACGTCCTCACGATTCACAACAGCTTGCTCGCCATAATTTCTTCGTTGGACTCCATTTTCTGTATCAACTAAATAAGTAATCGATTGCATAAGTAATTGTCTTAACTTTTCGTTGATATCGTTTAAAAATAGTAACGCTTTTTCTGCTGACGTAGAAAAGAAACGATATTCCGGCCAACTATGACTAGAAGAATAGTTAAAAGACAATGTCATTCCTACATCATATTCTGGAAAGTAGATCAATTTATTTTCAAAGGTTTCCGTAATTTCTAAACCTGTCCCTAAATTTAAAGTAGATTTACTCATAATTTTACCTAGAGGCTGTGTTTCGAAAATATAGCTCAGTGTTTCATAAGCTAATAATTTTTTCTCCATCATTTCTAATAAGTTTGCATCAAGTTGAGATATTGTTTCTCCAATTGAGATATTTTTCCAATCACCTTGTTTTCTTTCATTTAAGGCCCAAATGATCCTTTTTGAAACAAGCGCAAAGTCCTCATAATTAGGAAGAGTATTTCTAAAATCCTCGTGATGTGAAAATAACGTTTTCTCTTTCATTCCATACCTCCAGAAAATTTAGTGAGTGTTGAAATAAAAAAGGTTCCTCTAACGATAAGAAGAACCTTTATGTATTATTTAGATTTAATTTTACCTGTCCAAGTTTTAAATCCGCCTTGAAGTTGGTTTAATTGTGTATATCCTTTTTTCTTTAGGAACATTGCTGCACGTGCACTTCTTGCGCCGTTTTGATCATATAGATAAACTGGTTTATCTGGACGAATTTCTTTATAACGTTGACGAAGCTGTGTGGAAGGGATATTTCTTGCGCCAAGAATATGACCTGAATCAAACTCCTTAGGTTCTCTCACATCAATTAATTGTGCCTTACGATAGCCTTCGATAAATTGCTCCTGATTAAGGTTTGTAACGGTCTTCTTTAAACGGAGAGCTTGGATACCAGCATAAACTAGTAAAACAATAATTACTACAAGTAGAGTGTATAAAATATTTAACACGGTCTTTCCCCTTTCTATGTTTCCATATTCATTATAAAAGATTCACTAGATACAATTCAATCTATTTGATAAAATGAATAAGGTTGTTAGGGGGAAGATTTGATGGAAAAGAAAAAATGGTACTTTATTAATTCTGGACCTTGTAGTCCATCTTATAACATGGCGCTTGATGAGGCTTTGCTAGATTGGCACAGTGAAGGGCTGATTCCACCAGTAATTCGTTTTTATGAATGGAATCCAGCGACTCTATCGATCGGTTATTTTCAATCTGTTGAAAAAGAAATAGATTTAGATGCAGTAAATCGTTTAGGTCTGGGGTTTGTTCGTAGACCTACTGGGGGAAGAGGAGTACTACATGAGCATGAACTAACATATAGCGTGATTGTGACTGAAAGTTATCCTGATATGCCAGCAACCGTGACAGAAGCTTATCGTGTGATAAGTGAAGGGTTATTGCTTGGATTTCAAAATCTAGGTTTAGATGCATACTTTTCTATTCCAGACACAGAAGAGAAAAAGCAAAATCTAAAGAAGCCTAAAACTGCTGTCTGCTTTGATTCGCCAAGTTGGTATGAATTAGTAGTAGAAGGAAAGAAAGTTGCAGGAAGTGCCCAAACACGTCAAAAAGGTGTTATTTTACAGCATGGTGCAATCTTATTAGATCTGGATGAAGATAAACTTATCCAGACGTTTAAATTTTCTTCTGAAGCGCTACGTGAGAGAGTAAAAGCAAGTTTATCTAAAAAAGCTGTGGCCATCAACAAAATTAGTCAAAATCCTGTAACAATCGACGAGTGCAAAAAAGCATTCAAAAAAGGATTTGAAGATTCGTTGCAGATTGAATTAGTAGAATTTGCCCTATCAGAAGAACAAGAATTATACGTAAATGCGCTTGAAAAAAAGCGTTATGATAATAATCAATGGAATTTTAAAAAATAAAATTTATTTTTTTAGGAAATAAGTCCATTGACCATTGCTACATATGACTTTTGACGAAATTCATATATTTGCAAAAAAACACAACATATAGTATGGTTTAAAAATAACCATACACCATATATGGTGTGTTTTATTTTTAAATAAAAGGGAGGCAATATGATGGTATTAGCATCTCAGAACAATAATGCAACCATTAACATTGATCAGTTAAACAAAGACATTCAACTATTTCCACAAGTACACCCAATTACAGAAGACATGAAATTGACGCACAAAGGTGTTTCCCGACTAGTAATGATTGACCGTTATTCATTTAAAGATACGGAAAAGAAAACGCTAAAAGCAGGAGATTTTGTCGTTCTTACTGTAAAAGCTGACCCGAAATTTCCTGCACGCGGTTTAGGTCATATCGTTTCAATCGACCAATCGACAAAAACTGCAGAAGTGCTTATTGAAGAAGACTATAGAAGTGCAATTGATGATCAAGATGAACTTGAATCAGGAATTGTAAAACGTTCTCTTAATGTTATTGAGAAACCGTTGGAAGTGTATTATGAGCAAATTGCCAAACGCAATGCTACTGGACTTGCTTCAGTTGAAAAAACAGAGGAAAAACGCAAGGAATGGTTTGAGAAGTTCTACCAACAATTAGTTTCTTTAAAATTTATTCCAGCTGGACGAGTTCTTTATGGAGCGGGTACAGGTACAGACGTAACTTACTTTAACTGCTACGTAATGCCATTTGTTCCCGATTCACGCGAGGGAATTAGTGACCATCGTAAGCAAGTGATGGAAATTATGAGTCGTGGTGGTGGTGTTGGAACGAACGGTTCGACGCTTCGCCCGCGTAATACATTAGCTAGAGGTGTAAATGGTAAATCTTCTGGTTCGGTATCATGGCTAGATGATATTGCTAAACTAACTCACTTAGTTGAGCAAGGTGGTTCCCGAAGAGGAGCACAAATGATAATGCTTGCTGACTGGCACCCGGATATTGCGGAATTTATCATTTCTAAAATGCAAAACCCTCGAATTCTTCGTTTTTTAATTGAAAATACGAATGATGAGACGATTAAACAATTAGCTAAGGACAAGCTTAAATTTACCCCTTTATCCAATCAAGAAGAAGCAATGTACCAGGGAATAGTAAATTATAAAGCGATTCCTGGATTAGGTGGCTTCAGCGATGATATCATTCGTGAAGCAGAAACAAAACTTCGTGATGGTGGTAATTTTACTGTTCACAATCCTGAATTTTTAACAGGTGCAAATATTTCTGTGACGTTGACAGATGACTTTATGAAAGCAGTCGAAGAGGATGCAGACTTCGAACTACGTTTCCCGGCAATTGAAACCTATTCTCCAGAAGAGATGGTATTTTATAACAAACATTGGCATGAAGTTGGAGATGTTCGTGAATGGGAGAAAATGGGTTATGCTGTTCGAACATATCGCACTGTAAAAGCAAAAGAGTTATGGAATTTAATTAATATTTGTGCTACTTATTCTGCTGAGCCAGGTATTTTCTTTATTGATAATGCGAATGAAAAAACGAATGCAAAAGCATATGGACAAAAAGTAGTTGCTACGAATCCATGTGGGGAACAGCCGCTTGCTCCATATTCAGTTTGTAACCTTGCAGCTGTTAATTTAGCTCAATTTGCTAACAAGGAAACTAAAACGGTTAACTTTGAAGCTCTAAAAGAAACAGTGAGTGTTGGGGTTCGTATGCAGGATAATGTAATAGATGCAACTCCATATTTCTTAGAAGAAAATAAAGTACAAGCTTTAGGTGAAAGACGCGTAGGTCTTGGAGTTATGGGATTAGCAGATCTTTTAATCTACTGCGAAAAAGAGTACGGATCTGAGGAAGGCAATATTCTCGTTGACGAGGTATTTAAAACGATTGCAATTGCTGCTTATGAAACTTCAGCGAACTTAGCAATTGAACGAGGAAGTTTCCCATTTTTAACTGCAGAAACAGAAGAAGAAACAAATCGTCTACGTAAAGCATTTACAGAGACTGGTTTTATGCAATCTATGCCAGAGGAAATCAGAAATTCTATCGTTGAAAATGGAATTAGAAACTCACATCTACTAACAGTTGCTCCAACAGGATCTACTGGAACTATGGTAGGAGTCTCTACTGGTTTAGAACCTTATTATTCTTTCACTTATTATAGAAGTGGACGTTTAGGAAAGTTCATTGAAGTAAAAGCGGATATCGTTCAAGAGTACTTGCAAGCAAACAATGATGCAGATGAAAACAACTTACCTGAATGGTTTGTTACTGCAATGGAGTTAGCGCCAGAAGCTCATGCGGATGTTCAATGTATTATTCAACGCTGGATTGATAGTTCAATCTCTAAAACAGTTAATGCACCAAGAGGCTATACGGTTGAACAAGTAGAAGGTGTATATGAACGTCTATACCGTGGCGGAGCTAAAGGTGGAACTGTTTATGTTGATGGAAGTCGAGATTCTCAAGTTCTAACATTGAAAGCAGAAGAAAATACGCTTGACGATCAAAGACAAGAAGAAAAAGTATTTGAAAAACGACCAATCGTTTTAATTGATACGATTCAGGATTTGCGTTCAACAAATGTTACAATCGGTTCTGAAGTTGGTAATACTTGTCCAGTTTGCCGAAAAGGAACAGTGGAAGAAATGGGCGGATGTAACACATGTACAAATTGTAATGCGCAATTAAAGTGCGGATTATAAAATAAATGCGCAAAAAAACACATGCTCGAGAGTAACTCCTCGGTATGTGTTTTTTTGTTTTTTAGAAGTTTTATTCCTTTTTGTTTAATATTCATCTTTCAGCATCAAACTGAAGCAAAAAGGAGAGATGATTATGAAAGAAAAGGGATTATCAGTTAGTACTAGTTTTGTAGCTGCATTAATTTGCACTTTATTGCTTAAAGTGATCGATTTGTTTCATTGGATCAAGTGGAGTCCAATTGGTTATGCAGAAAAATTACAAATGTTCGAATCAGTCCGTGCTCTAGGGAAATGGGTCATTCTTTTTATTGTAGTATGGTTTATTTGTTTTGTATTTTATTATATAAGTCTGATTTTTATTAAAATTCCTACCTCTATTACTAGCTTGGCACTTGGAATCATTCTTGCAATTATTATGGAATGGATATTTTTAGATAAGGATACGCTTGCGAAAACAATTAAACATTTGTCGATTCCATTTATTTGTATCGTTGTAATGTTAGTAAGGTTTATGATGGAATCTGCTATTTTTCATGCACAGGATAATCCTCTTAGTAAATGAAAAATTTACCCGCGTCTCTTCCTATGATAAAATAAAGTGAAGATATAAATAGAAAATGAGATGGGGTATAATGATGAAACTTGAGAAGTTACGTGCTGCTTTAGAAGAACAAGGTGTGGATGCTTTACTGATTACAAACGGTTATAGTAGACGTTATATGACTGGTTTTACTGGTACAGCTGGTGTAGCAATTGTGTCCAAAAACGATGCAGTATTCATTACAGATTTTCGTTACACAGAGCAAGCAGCTAGTCAGATAAAGGACTACCGTATTGTACAGCATACAAAAACTTTAATAGAAGAAATTGCTAACCAAGTGACAGAAATGGGCATTAATTCTATTGGATTTGAAAAAGACGATTTAACGTATAGTGGCTATGAATTGTATAAACAAGCTATCCAAGCAGATTTAGTGCCACTGTCAGGACTAGTGGAAAAAATTCGCTTGATTAAGACCGAGGAAGAGATTAGTATTATAAAGTCGGCTTGTCGTATTGCGGATGAGGCTTTTAACCATATTGTTACATACATAAAACCGGGGATGACAGAGCTTGAAGTGTCAAATGAGCTTGAATTCTTCATGAGAAAACTTGGTGCCTCGTCTTCATCTTTTGATACGATCGTTGCTTCTGGTGTAAGATCTGCACTACCTCATGGCGTTGCAACTAGCAAAGTCATTGAAGTAGGGGACTTTGTAACACTTGACTTCGGTGCACTTTATAATGGGTATATTTCAGATACAACTCGAACAATTGCTGTTGGGGAACCGAGTGACCAATTAAAAGAGATTTATCAAGTAGTTTTAGATGCACAATTACTTTCATTGGAAAAAATAAAACCAGGAATGACAGGTAAAGAAGCAGACGCAATTGCACGAGACTATATTGCTTCAAAAGGATATGGGGAAGCATTTGGTCACTCTTTAGGTCACGGAATTGGACTTGAAGTACATGAAGGTCCAGGGCTTTCTTTCCGATCTGATATTACACTAGAACCAGGGATGATTATTACAATTGAGCCGGGAATTTACTTACCGAATATCGGTGGAGTTCGTATAGAGGACGATGCAATTGTAACTGAAAATGGTCTAGAAAAACTTACGCATTCGACAAAAGAATTACTCATTTTATCTTAATATTTGGAGGAAAAATAATGATTTCTGTAAATGATTTTAAAACAGGTTTAACAATAGTAGTAGATGGAGTACTTTATCGTGTACTGGATTTCCAACACGTTAAACCAGGTAAAGGAGCAGCGTTTGTTCGCTCTAAACTTAGAAACCTTAGAAATGGTTCAGTAAATGAGAAAACTTTCCGTGCTGGTGAAAAAGTAGAGAAAGCTCAAATTGATAACAGAAAAATGCAATATCTATATGCAAGTGGAGATCAACACATTTTCATGGATACAGATTCTTATGAGCAACTTGAATTAAACGAAACACAAATCGAATACGAATTAAAATACTTACGTGAAAACATGGAAATTCATGTTATTCAGTACCAAGGAGAAACACTTGGAGTGGAATTACCAAAATCAGTTGAACTGGAAGTGACTGAAACTGAACCTGGTATTAAAGGGGATACTTCTGGCGGTGGTTCTAAAACTGCAACTCTTGAAACTGGTTTAGTCGTAACTGTTCCACTTTTCATCAATGTTGGAGATCGACTAATTATCAACACAGATGAAGGATCATACGTATCAAGAGCTTAATTTAAAAATAGTTATATAGTTTAATTTCATTAAAGAGTCATGCAAAAATGTGACTCCTTATTAAGAAATAGAGGCAGTTGGAATGATTTCATTCTAACTGCCTTTTTTGCTGTATCATATAATTATATCTTAATGAATAAATTTCATAATTGCTTCTTGTAACTAAAAACACGAATATTCACTTATATAGAGTTCTATTACGTTGATTGGAGCGGAAGGCGGCGACTCCTGCGGGATTAGCTTGAGCTGAAGACCCCGCAGGAGCGATAGCTCCGAGGAGGCTGAAGCCAAGCCCGCGGAAAGCGTCCGCCTGGAACGAAAATCAATAGTTTCAATTTTTAATGCAAAAGAAACAATAAACTTCAGGTTTATCTAAAGATAAAAGAGTCACGCAAAATGCGTGACTCTTTTTCATATTTGAAGAACTTGTATCATATGCTGAAGATATGGAAGGGGGAGGCATTGTGGAACTTCACGATGTACTTCGAGTTGCTGGTATAGGGTTATTAATTGCTATACTTCATTTGTTTTTTGAATCAACCGGAAAAAAAGAGTTTGCCTTTTTTTTATTTTTTGTAGGATATATTTATATGACCATTGAGCTGCTTCGTTTACTGAGGGTGTTTTTTTATGAAATATCCACATTCCTTGAATGGCTTATTATGTCGAGTTAGCAAATGATAGTATACATAACGATTATAATCGCATTCATTTTGCTGCAATTTATTGATGAAACTTATCCACGACTTCACTCTATTATTTATACAATTTTTATATTTTTATTCTTAACATACTTATTAATGACTTATATTATCCCTAATACAAATCAATTTATCTCCGTTATACCAACTAATCTCTTACCAGTATTTAAGCTACTTATGTTCTCTGTCATTCTTTTAATAGTTTCTCAAATAATTGAGGAACTTTTGACGGATTATGAGTATACAAGCCTTGCAACTATACTAACTTTTACAACAAAAGCAATATTGCTACTTGCCTGGCTCGATCATATGAAACAATTTTACTCTAAATTCTTTTCCATAATGGGACTACTTTCTTGAAGGAATGAATCAAAATGGATGAAATGCTCACGAATTTGCTACTCCCAGTAAAAGAAGTCATTCAAACATTTACGTATATCCTGCTATTTGGTTTTATTTTTCTTTGCTTAGAATGGTTCATTCCTAAGAGCAAAAGATTGTTAAAGTTATTATTTATTTATCTTATTTGCTTCTTATGTTTAGAACCTGCTTATCGAACGCTAGAAATGATTCAAACCCTTACTAGCCAGTTAGTTACAGTCTTTTTAGGAATGTATCCAGTACTGACCGCAGGTATTGCTGTTTCTGGTGGAGCGTTGCTAGTAACTTTATGGAATCCAGCGGTAGTATTCTTTTCAACGTTTACAGCATTTATGGCAGAGAAAGTATTGATACCATCAATTATGGCTGCATTTCTTCTAGATTTGATCAGTCGAATACATCCAGCGACCTCTTTTTCGAAACTGTCAGATCTTATTAGGATGACATTAATTGGTATTACGTCAGTAATCCTTGTATTATACAGCTTCTTCATAACAGTCAATGGTGTGATTACATGGACGGTAGGAGGAGCGGTTAATGAATCTGTTAAACGATTAATACAAAACTCTATCCCATTTGTAGGGTCATTATTAACCGAAAGTATTAGCACGATGAAAACATATTCTTCATCAGCCTCGGTTATAACTGGAAATTCATTACTAATCTCCGTATTAGTGTTAGTTTCGATTCCAACGATTCAAACAATATTAATTGCTTTTTTATATAGACTATTAGCTGCAATTTTGGAACCGTTTTTAGATTCAGGGATAAGTGGGCTTCTAGATGATATTGGAAGAACACTTTTTGTACTATCTATTATTTCGGTATTGATTGCTTTTGCGTTCTTTTTCACGATTATATTAACGATGCTCTTTGCAAAACTATTAGTTAGTGGGAAAGGATAACTCTCATCATTCAAACAATTTTATTTGGCATATTAATCATTGTCGTAATTGGGGAGCTTATTTCAATTCTATTAGAACATGTAGATAAAGAGAAATCGAGCTTTATAGTAAAAATTGCGATAATATTTTGGATTCTGTCTAATCTCTTCATATAAATAGTTTTTGATGCATAAAGTATTATATCCATAATGAAAAGAAGGGTGAAGCACTATCACACTTAAACAAAAACCCACTTTTCGTTTTGTTGTTATAGGAGGAGCAGTACTTTTCATAAGTCTACTTTTTTCAGGTCTTCTCAATATGGATAATGTTGGTAAAACAGAAACGAATGTAGAAGAACTTCAAACACCAGATGAGTTAGCTTCTGTTCTTGAAAGAATTAGAGGCGTTGGTCGAGTAGCTGTTTATTATCATTATTCAAATGGATCTGAGGAAGCTACGGAGAGTGATGTATCATTTTTCCAATGGACAAGTGACAGCAAAAGGGACAAGGAGGAGCTAATTGGAGTATTAGTTGTGGCGGAAGGAGCGAGCGATAAACGCATTCAAAACAAGCTTGTAATAACACTTTCATCTGTTTTACAAATATCCCCACATAGAATTGTGATTGAAGAAATGGAATTGGAGGAATAATAACATGAATGTAAAAAAGAGATCTATTTGGTTTTTAACTTTAATTAGTTTAGTAGCTGTTATTACTGTTTTTTATGTAACAGATCGACCATCGCCTTTCGATGGAATAGCATTATTCTCAAATGATACAATTGAAGATGTAGACCTAGTTGAAACCTCTTCCACAAACGAACAGTCATTTACTTCAAGTAGCAATGCCTTTGAAGAAATGAGAATGGAAGTTCAAGGGAAAAGAAGTCAACTTCGTGAGCAATTAACGACTAAAGTAGGTAGTAACGATTTCACTGCAGAAGAAAAAGATGAAGCATATAACCAAATTGAAGAATTAGTGAAAATAGATTCAACAGAGGCAATGCTGGAGCTAATTATCAAATCATTAGGTTATGATGATGCGCTAGTAAGAATTGAAAATGAATCTGTATTAATAGATGTTGTGTCAAATGAGCAGTCCTCTCAAAAAGCGGATGAGATCATTTATGCTGTAAAAAGAGAGTGGCCACAAGCTTATAAGGTAGAAGTTAAGTTTGACGGTCAATAACATATATTATAGGTTCTGTCAAAAAAAGTGCCATACTGGCGCTTTTTTTTATTATTTCCGAAGTTTTATCCTCTAGCTATTTAAAATTATCATAAAAACGTCTAAAATGAGAAGAGTAAGTATAATTATGTATACAAAAGGGAGACAGGTAAAATGAAAATCCAAGAAATTAGAGAAATTATTAAATTAATTGATCAGTCCACACTAGATGAATTTTTATATGAATCAGAAGGAACTAAAATCAAATTAAAAAAGAATGATAAAGGTTCTGTAACTTCTACTGGATTCGCATTAGAAAGTTCTGTTGTTTCAGAACAACCTATAGTAGTGGAAGAAAAACAAGTACAGGTAAGTGAAACTCCTAAAGAAAAAGTGGAGGAAAAAGTGGAAGAAGTTGTAGAAGAAACTTCATTACATAAAATCACATCACCTATGGTAGGTACTTTCTATCAATCATCATCTCCTGATGCTGATGCATACGTTCAAGTTGGGACGAAGATTTCGACTGATTCTGTTGTGTGCATTGTAGAAGCAATGAAGTTATTCAATGAAATTGAAGCAGAAGTAAATGGAGAAGTGGTTGAGATCCTTGTAAAAGATGGACAATTAGTAGAATATGGTCAGCCTTTGTTCCTTGTAAAAGAAGTTTAAAAAGCAGACGCTATCTTCAACAAGGTAGATTCGGTTTAATGAAAAAATTTGCTTTTTAATTACGGAGGAAGGGGCAAGATTGATGAAAAAAGTATTAATAGCCAATCGTGGAGAAATTGCGGTTCGTATCATTCGAGCTTGCAAAGAAATGGATATAGAGACAGTTGCAGTATATTCAGAAGCAGATCGCGACGCGTTACATGTTCAGATAGCGGATGAAGCTTATTGTATCGGTCCGAGATTATCGAAGGATTCTTATTTAAATTTTTCTAATATTATTAGTGTTGCTAAACTAACTGGTTGTGATGGAATTCATCCTGGGTACGGATTTTTGGCAGAAAATGCAAGCTTTGCAGAGTTATGTGAAGAATGTGCTATCACATTTATCGGACCATCCTCATCTGCCATCTCAAGTATGGGTACTAAGGACGTTGCAAGAGAAACAATGAGAAAAGCTGGAGTACCAGTAGTACCAGGTTCTGTTGGAATTGTCGCAGATGAAGAAGAGGGTTTGAAAATTGCTAATGAGATTGGTTTTCCAGTAATCATTAAAGCAACTGCTGGAGGCGGCGGTAAAGGAATTCGTGTTGCTAGGGATGAAGAAGAACTAGTAAAAGGAATTAAAATTACTCAAAAAGAAGCCGCTGCTGCATTTGGTAATCCAGGAGTTTACTTAGAGAAATTTATAGAAGAATTTAGACATGTTGAAATCCAAGTATTGGCAGATGGACAAGGAAATGCTATACACTTAGGTGAGCGTGATTGTTCTATTCAACGTAGAATGCAGAAGCTCGTGGAAGAAGCACCGTCTCCAGCATTATCTGAAGAAATTCGTTCTGCAATGGGAGAGGCAGCTGTAAAAGCTGCGCTTGCTGTAGACTATAAGAGTGCTGGAACAGTAGAATTTATATTTGATCATATCAATCAAAAATTTTACTTTATGGAAATGAATACGCGTATTCAAGTAGAGCATCCAGTTACTGAAATGGTTACTGGTATTGATTTGATTCAACAACAGTTAAAAATTGCTTCTGGAGAAAAATTAGCTTTTGAACAAAAAGATATTCAAATTAAGGGATGGGCAATCGAATGTCGTATCAATGCAGAAAATCCAGCTAAAAATTTCATGCCATCTCCAGGGAAAATTGACATGTATCTTGCTCCAGGTGGGTATGGTGTTCGTGTTGATTCTGCAATGTATCCAGGTTATAGTATTCCACCATTTTATGATTCGATGGTAGCTAAACTAATTACGTTTGGAGATACTCGTGAAGAAGCAATTGCAAAAATGAAACGCGCATTAGGTGAATTTGTCATAGATGGTGTGGAAACGACTATTTTATTCCACGAAAAATTGATGAATCACGAAGTGTTTGTTTCTGGAGATTTTGACACAAAATTTTTAGAGAAGTACGATGTAATCAATTCATAAAAGGAGTGAAAAAAATGTCAGAAACAAACGAACAAAAATTTGTTCAAATGACTCCTGAAGGAAAAGATGACTTAGGGACAATTGAAATTGCACCTGAAGTTATTACTGTAATCGCAGGCATTGCAACAAATGAAGTAGATGGTATCGCTGGAACACGCGGAAACCTTGCTTCGGGAGTTGTAGAGCGTCTGGGTAAAAAAGTGCATGGCAAAGGTATTAAGACAGAAATAACAGCTGATGGTTTGTTTATCGATGTATATTGCCTTGTAAAATACGGTGCTTCCGTTCCCACGGTTGCTAGAGAAGTGCAATCTCAAATCCGACAAGCAATTGAAAATATGACTAGTTTAGTGCCAAAAGAAGTGAATGTTCATATTACAGGTGTACAATTCGATTCAGCCGAATAAATAGAAAGAGTCATCCATGGATGGCTCTTTTTATATTTAGTATCTATTCTCCATGCATTTTCTTTATATTTTCTGCTTTCTAGTACGCAATCTAAAGAGAAATATGCTATGATTGTTTAGATAGTTACATTTAAAGGAGAACTAAATAATGAAACGAAGAAAAGCAAGAGAGCTAGCATTACAAGCGCTATTTCAGTTAGATAATCATGAAATTTCTATAGAGGAAGCAATTGGTCATGTTACAGATGAACAAGATACTTTTCTAACAATGTTAGTTAGTGGTGTGATTGAGCATAAAGAGCAGATTGATGCTTCATTAACAGAAAAGCTAGAAAATTGGTCGCTTTCTCGACTACCAAAAATTGAACGCACAGTTCTACGTATTGCTGTTTTTGAACTAATGTTTACAGAAGAAACCCCTGCAAAAGTAGCTATTAACGAGGCTTTAGAAATTTGTAAGGTTTTCGGAGATGAGAAATCTAGCCGATTTGTAAATGGTGTGTTATCTAAATATACAGATCAATAATGGTCCGGAGTGAAGGAGAGTTAATGGTGTTAGACAATTTAATTGATGGTAAACAAATTGCTGGACAAGTTACAGAAAAAGTCCAAAAAAGAGTAGAAGCTTTAAAAGCAAAAGGTATTACACCTGGATTGGCTGTTGTGTTAGTTGGAAATAATCCCGCTTCTCAAACATATGTAAATAACAAAACTAAAACTTGTGAGAGATTAGGGATGTATTCTATCCTTATCCAATTGGACGAGGATGTTTCAGAAGCTGAATTATTGAAACAAGTGGAGCTATTAAACAACGATGAAAAAATCCATGGAATCCTAGTTCAACTACCTTTACCAAAACAAATTGATGAAGATCGAGTGATCGCAAAAATCTCACCACTTAAAGATGTTGATGGTTTTCACCCCGAAAGTGTTGGTAAAATGATGATCGGACAACAAACCTTCCTTCCATGTACCCCATTTGGTATTTTAAAATTATTAGAATACAGTAATATTGATGTTGCAGGAAAACATGCTGTAATTATTGGTAGAAGTAATATTGTAGGTAAGCCAATGGGACAACTTTTACTCCAAAAAGATGCAACTGTTACATATTGTCATTCCAGAACAAAAGACCTACATGCATTTACAAAACAAGCGGATATTTTAGTAGTGGCAACTGGTCGTGCTAAAATGATCGATGCTAGCTATGTAAAAGAAGGTGCAGTTGTAATTGATGTAGGTATTAACCGAGATGAAAATAACAAATTATGTGGGGATGTAAATTTTGCTTCTGTAAAAGAAGTCGCATCTAAAATTACCCCAGTACCGGGTGGAGTAGGTCCAATGACGATTGCTATGCTAATGGAAAACACATGCCTAGCAGCCGAAAATACATCTAAAAATTAATAAGCTATAAGCTGTTTTTCTAGAAAAGCGAAAGTGACTTATGTCTTCTTCTTGAGAGGACATAGGCGCCGAAGCCTAGACAGGTAAAAAGTAAAGTATAACTACTTTGTAATCTGTTTAGAAAGGCAGCTTTTACCTTGTGATCATAATGGAGTTGTTCTTGTGACTGCACAAACACATACATACTTAACGGTAAAAGCTTTAACTAAATACATAAAACGTAAATTTGACGCAGATACTCACTTACGAGACGTATACGTAAAAGGGGAACTATCAAATGTGAAGGTTCACAGTAGTGGACATATTTACTTCACTTTAAAAGACGATACTGCACGTTTAACATCCGTTATGTTTGCCATGCACGCAAGATCGTTAAAGTTTAAACCAGAAAGCGGGATGAATGTACTCGTTCGTGGTGATATTAACGTTTTTGAAGCTGCTGGGCAATACCAATTATACGCTTCCACTATTCAACCGGATGGTATTGGGGAGCTTTTTTTAGCATTTGAACAATTAAAAAAGAAACTGGAGCAGGAAGGATTATTCCATCCTAGTCGTAAAAAACAGATTCCTATATTTCCTAAAATGATAGGTGTAGTTACTTCTAAAACCGGTGCAGCTATTCGTGATGTTTTGACAACGTTAGAACGTAGATATCCAATAAGTGAGGTAGTCGTTTTTCCAACTATTGTCCAAGGACCTCAAGCTGCCCCATCCATTGTAAAGTCAATTGAGCAAGCAAATAATATGCAAAACATTGATGTCTTAATTGTTGGTCGAGGTGGAGGATCTATCGAAGATTTATGGGCATTTAACGAGGAAGCGGTAGCAAGGGCTATTTCCAATAGTACTATTCCTATTATAAGTGCTGTTGGGCATGAGACGGATACAACAATTGCCGATTTTGTTGCCGATTTACGAGCACCAACACCAACTGCAGCTGCTGAAATGGCTGTTCCTAGTAAAGAAAATTTATTAAAAAATATTTTTTCCTTCCAATCCGCTTGCTTGAATTTTGTTTCTAAGAAGCTACAGGATGAAAAAAATAGATATAACCGAGCTATACAATCTCCTGTACTTGCAACTCCTGAGAAACTATATCGTCCTTTTATAGAAAGATATGTACGTGTGGAGCAGCAATTACAAAGAGAAACTAATCGCTTGTATCGTGAAAAAGAACGAAACTTTATGCAAGTAGAAAAAAGAATGCTCCAACTTTCACCAAAAAAATTGATTGATTTGCAGTATAAGTCAGTCCAAGTCTTAACTAATCAACTAAATCAAGCAACTGTTTCTACCTACGAAAAACATCGACAGCATTTTCATGGGTCGATTCGTACGTTAGAAGCTTTGAACCCATTGAAAATAATAGATCGTGGTTATAGTATTACGTATAAAAATGGAAAAGTGGTTAAATCGGTGGAAGAAGTAGCTAAAGGAGATTCCATATTTGTTACACTCCCGGATGGCCAAGTTGAAGCGATTGTAAAAGATGCTGAGAAGAGAGGGAAAGGGGACTAATTTTCATGGCTAAAAAAGAAATCCCGTTTGATGAGGCGATGTTGCAATTAGAAAATATCGTTCGTCAATTGGAGCAAGGCGACGTACCACTTGAAAATGCAATCGAACTCTATCAAAAAGGGATGGAGTTATCAAAATTATGTAGTGAAAAATTACAAAGTGCTGAAAAACAGCTAGTCTCTTATATAGGGGATAATACGGAAAAAGAAGGTAATAGTAATGAATAATTTATTGCATTCTTTTATCGATTCAAATTTACCAACTATTGAGCAAAAGATGTCTATATTAATAAATGACCTTAAAGCACCCCAGGAACTGAAAGATGCAATGGATTACTCTTTACAAGCAGGGGGTAAAAGAATAAGACCGTTATTCACATTAGCAGTTTTAAAAGAACTGCAAACAAATAATGAGGATGCTCTTGTTGTTGCCAGTGCGATTGAAATGATTCATACTTATTCACTGATACACGATGATCTACCGGCAATGGACAACGATGATCTTCGCCGTGGTAAACCGACGAATCATGTAGTCTTTGGAGAAGCACTTGCAATATTAGCAGGTGACGCACTTGTGACATTTTCTTTCGGGATAATTGCACGACTTCCGAATCTTACTGCAGAACAAAAAGTAAAATTGATTGACAAGTTAAGTTTTTCAGCTGGTGCAGAAGGAATGGTCGGTGGGCAGGTTCTAGATATGCTAGGAGAAGGAAGATCTTTAACACTAGCGGAATTAGAAAAAGTTCATGTAAATAAAACTGGTGCACTCCTTACAATAAGTATTTTAGCAGGAGGCATCATAGCTAATGCAAGCGATGAAATAATGGAAGCATTAATGAACTATGCATACCATATAGGATTAGCATTTCAAATACAAGACGATATTCTGGATATAGAAGGAACTTCTGAACAATTAGGCAAAACTGCTGGAAAAGATATTTTGAGTGAGAAAAATACATACCCATCTATCTTAACACTAGAAGGGGCAAAAGAAGAGTTGCAAAACCAATATAATATGGCTATTCAAGCTCTTCAGGAAGTTAATTTACATCAAGGTCTATTAGTGGAACTTGCAAATTATATAACGAAAAGGGCCAATTGATAGCGAATAATTTTGTTTTATAACAGTTTATTGGTATGATATTACCTAACGTATTACGAAGGAAATCTAAAAGAAGGTGTGTGATGGCAATGGATTTAACTTCAATTTCTAGCCCATCCTTTTTGAAAAGTTTAAATAACGAACAATTAAAGGAATTAAGTGAAGACATCCGATCGTTTTTAATAGAAAAGTTATCTGTAACAGGTGGGCATATCGGCCCAAATCTTGGAGTAGTAGAGCTCACTATTGCACTTCATCGTGCATTTAACAGTCCGGTAGATAAACTATTGTGGGATGTAGGACATCAAGCATATGTGCACAAAATTTTAACTGGCAGAGCAGATCAGTTTGATACACTACGCCAATTTAAAGGATTGTGTGGATTTCCAAAGCGTATAGAAAGCGAACATGACGTGTGGGAAGCAGGTCATAGTTCTACGTCTCTTTCTGCTGCGATGGGAATGGCAAAGTCTCGTGATTTACAAAAAAAATCTAATTTCGTTATTCCGATTATTGGGGACGGAGCACTTACTGGCGGCATGGCTCTTGAGGCGCTAAACCACATTGGGCATGAAAAAACAGATATGATTGTTATTTTAAATGATAATGAAATGTCTATAGCTCCAAACGTTGGGGCGCTTCATAATATACTTGGAAAATTACGCACCCATGGTACGTATAACAGAGCTAAAGATGATTTAGAATATTTATTAAAAAAAATACCTGCAGTAGGTGGAAAGTTAGCAGGAACAGCAGAACGTGTAAAAGATAGTTTAAAATATTTACTTGTATCTGGTGTCTTTTTTGAAGAACTAGGATTTACGTATCTAGGTCCAATAGACGGGCATAACTTTGAAGCATTAGAAGAAAATCTTAAAAATGCCAAAAAGATGAAAGGCCCTGTCCTTCTTCATGTGATAACGAAAAAAGGTAAAGGCTACAAACCTGCTGAAAATGATAAAATAGGAACTTGGCATGGAACTGGTCCATATAAAATGGAAACAGGTGACCTTATCAAATCCTCATCAAAAGCACCATCTTGGAGTGGTTTAATCGCTGAGACCGCACGTAAATTGGCAAGGGATGATAAGCGTATCGTTGCTATTACACCTGCGATGCCAGTTGGATCTAAACTCGAGGGATTTGCTTCGGAATTTCCTGATCGTATGATTGATGTAGGTATTGCAGAACAACATGCAACTACAATGGCTGCGGGTCTTGCAGTAGACGGTATGAAACCGTTCTTAGTCATTTATTCCACATTTCTACAACGTGCTTATGATCAAGTACTGCACGATATTTGTCGCCAAAACTTAAATGTGGTCATTGGTATTGATCGGGCAGGATTAGTCGGTGCAGATGGAGAGACCCATCAAGGTGTATTTGATATTCCATTTTTACGTCATATGCCTAATATGGTATTAATGATGCCAAAAGACGAAAATGAAGGGCAGCATATGGTTAAAACTGCATTTGAATATGCAGATGGACCAATAGCGCTTCGATATCCTCGAGGAAATGGACTAGGAGTACCAATGGATGAGGATTTAAAGTCAATTCCTATAGGTACTTGGGAAGTATTGAAAGAAGGCACTCAAGCTTCGATTTTAACTTTTGGTACAACAATTCCAATGGCGCTTCAAGCTGCAGAACGACTTGAACAATCAAATATTTCAGTAAAAGTGATCAATGCTCGTTTCATTAAGCCTTTAGATGAAGAGATGCTTCGTTCTTTACAACAACGTAATATACCAATTATTACTGTAGAAGAAAGCATGCTCGAAGGTGGTTTCGGAAGTGCAGTTCTTGAATTCTTCAATGACAACAATTTACAAGCAAATGTTAATCGTATTGGTATTCCAGATATGTTTATCGAACACGGTGACGTCAATCAATTATTAGAAGAAATTAATATCACGAGTGATGATATAGTTGAATTAGTAGAAAAATCAGTCGCGTCAAATAACAGGTATATATCATCATGACGAAGTCTTCAAAAGAACGAGTAGATATATTATTAGTTGAACAAGGCTTATTTGAAACTCGAGAAAAAGCAAAGCGCGCCATAATGGCAGGGCAAATTTATCTTAAAGAAGAACGTATAGATAAACCAGGCGAAAAAATAGATGTTAACTCTATTTTATCTGTGAAGGGTCAAGTATTGAAATATGTCAGTAGAGGCGGTCTGAAGCTTGAAAAGGCATTAGAACAATTTGAACTGACAATTCAAGACAAAATCATGTTAGATATTGGCTCTTCTACAGGTGGTTTTACTGATTGTGGATTACAAAATGGTGTTAAACATGCTTATGCACTTGATGTTGGTAGTAACCAGCTTGCATGGAAAATTCGTCAAGATTCACGAGTTACTGTGATGGAAAAGACAAATTTCCGGTACTCAACGCCTGCTGATTTCCATGAAGGATTACCTTCCTTTGCATCAATCGATGTTTCTTTTATATCTCTTAAACTAATCTTTCCTACTTTAAAAACTATTCTTGTTCCAAATGGTGATGTTATTGCGCTAGTCAAGCCTCAGTTTGAAGCTGGAAAAGATCGAGTTGGTAAAAAAGGGGTTGTTCGTGACAAATCTGTTCATATTGATGTGTTGAATGATATTGCAGATTTTGCAGAAAGTCAACATTACCAACTGAAAGACGCTTCCTATTCTCCTATAACCGGTGGAGAAGGAAATATTGAATTCCTATTTCATTTAGTAAATGTTAATGAAGGTGAAGTAATTCCTCATCAAATAGATTTTAAACAGCTAGTGAACGAAGCGCATTCTCTATTATAGGTGAGCGCGACTCATAATTAGAGTCGCGTTTTTTCTTGTGCCTTTTAGAATGAAATGCTAATGTATTAATTAACCGGTATAATTATACGAAGAGGTGAAAGAAATGAATAAAGGACAAAGACATATTAGAATACGCGATATTATTGCTAATAATGAAATAGAAACGCAAGATGATTTAGTAGATTCTTTAAAAAATGCTGGATACAATGTCACACAAGCAACTGTCTCTAGAGATATAAAAGAATTGCATTTAGTGAAAGTACCTCTACCTAATGGAAGTTATAAATACAGTTTACCAGCTGATCAAAGATTCAATCCAACTCAAAAATTACGCCGTGCATTAACGGATGCATTTGTCAGTATTGATGGAGCAAGTCATTTTTTAGTCATGAAAACGTTACCAGGTAATGCACATGCTATCGGATCTTTGATCGATTATTTAGATTGGTCTGAAATATTAGGAACGATTTGTGGGGATGACACGTGTTTAATCTTATGTAGACAAGAATCGGAGACAGAAGAAGTAAAAAACCGATTACTTGAAATGCTATAATATAATGTCTTTAGCGTAGCTCGTATTTTTTAATATGAGGTGTATCCTAAAGTTAATTTTATAATGAGGTGAAAGCTAGTGTTAAAAGAATTATCGATTAAAAATTTTGCAATTATAGACGAATTAACAGTTAGCTTTGAAGAAGGACTTACAGTGTTAACTGGAGAGACAGGTGCAGGAAAATCGATAATAATTGATGCTGTACATTTATTGTGTGGTGGAAGAGGTTCGCAAGAATTTATAAGACATGGAACAAAGAAAGCAGAATTAGAAGGGTTATTCATAATTACGAATCCTAAACATGTAGTTTTTAACAAAATGGCGGATGTAGGTATAGATTTAGATGAAGAAACCATCATTTTAAGAAGAGATATTAATGACTCTGGAAAAAGTGTTTGTCGAATAAACGGTAAGCTAGTAACCATTGGTATATTACGTGAGATTGGAGCCTCTCTCATTGATATACATGGTCAGCACGAGAGCCAAGAATTAATGGATGAAAAAGCACATATTTATTTATTAGATCAGTTTGCAGGGGAAAAAATAAGACTTGTAAAAGAGTCATATAAAGAACTTTTTACAAAATATAAAAAGTTGAAAAAAGATTTAGCGACTTTAACTGAGAATGAACAGCAAATCGCTCATAAAATAGACCTGTTTACATTTCAAGTAGATGAAATAAATGATGCCAATTTAATTGTTGGGGAAGAGGAACAACTTCAAGAAGAAAAAAAGAAGCTCCAAAATTTTCATAAGGTATTTGACAAAATGAGTAGCGCTTATGAAGCGATACTATCCGAATCTAAAGGGTTAGATTATATCGGAACTGCTATGGCAGACTTACAGGATATTTCCGATATTGATAAAAATATGCTCGAGTTAAGTGAAAATGTATCATCCGCATTTTACATTTTACAAGATGCTGCATACCAATTAAAAAGTGAATTAGACGAAATGGAGTACGACAGCAATCAACTTCAAATTGTAGAAGACCGACTAGCATTTATTCAATCCTTAAAAAGGAAGTATGGCCAATCGATTGAAGATATTTTAGAATATAAAAATAAAATATCAAATAGTCTCGAGCAGTTAGTCAACAGAGATGAGCAAATTCAAAAAACTGCAGAAAAGATAAAACAAATAGAAAAAGATTTAGAATTAGAAGCTAAAGATTTAACGGATAAACGAAAAATAGCTGCAAAGCAACTAAGTAAAGCTATTATGGAACAATTAAAAGAACTCTATATGGAAAAAGCGACTTTTTCTGTTATGTTTCATGAGCAAGCCAATACAACGTATAACGAAAATGGTATAGACGATTTATCATTTTATATATCAACAAATGTAGGTGAACCACTTAAAGCGTTAACTAAAATCGCATCTGGTGGAGAATTATCGAGGATGATGCTTGCATTAAAAAGCATTTTCTCCAAGCACCAAGGAATAACGTCCATTATATTTGATGAGGTAGATACTGGTGTAAGTGGACGAGTAGCCCAAGCGATTGCAGAAAAGATTGCAGGAATTGCAACAGATTCACAAGTATTATGCATTTCGCACTTACCACAAGTTGCAGCAATGGCCGATCAGCATTTAATGATAAAAAAGATTGTTTCAAGAAACAGAACATACACGAATCTGGAAGAAGTAGTTGATGATCAGCGAGCGGAGGAATTAAGTCGCATGATGTCAGGAGCTGAAATTACAAGCACTACATTGCAGCATTCAAAAGAACTGCTTAAATTGGCAAATGAAAGAAAAAAAATGTTAAGACATGCGTGAAGACCTTTCTAAAAGAGGTCTTCTTTTTTTATCAATTATTTACCTCACATAGACTTTATTCAACAGGATATAGTATTTGTATAGGAGGTGAAATATGAAGCCAAGCTATCGTATATGGTCGCTAATTACAATACTTTTCTTTACTTTATTCTTTGCAGTCAACTCCACTTTTGCACAAAATACTACTTCCTCAGTTGTCCCATTAGGACAATCCATTCAAATTGACCTACAGTACGGAGCTGTGGTACTTGGCAATGATGTCTTACTAACCGATGATTATTGGTTGCGAACAGGTGACGCAATTAAACAGGTCAATTCCGAAAATGTTCGAACGATGGAAGACGTTAAAACCCATATAAAAGATAAAGAACAAATCACTATTCATTATGAGCGAAATAAAAAAATGTATACAAAAGAAATCACTTCTGACCAAATACTGAAACTTCTTCCATTTTTGAAAGATGCTACAGAAGGAATCGGTACATTAACGTATTTTGATTTGGAAACGAATGAATTTGGTGCCTTAGGACATCAAATTGTGGATCATCCATCCGGTTTAACACCAAGTTTTTCGGAAGGCTCGATATACTTGTCTTCCATACTTCAAATAAAGAAAAGTATTCCAGGTAAGCCAGGATACAAAATTACCTCACATCAAAATAACACTTCTCCCATCGGAGGAGTAAATGAAAACAATGTGTACGGTATTTTTGGAAAACTTGAAAAAAATGCGATTGAAAATATTCCGATGCAAGAAGTAGAAGTAGCTGACAAGGAAGCAATAACGACAGGTAAAGCAATTATGCGAACTTCAATCGATGGCGAAAAAGTACAGGACTTTTCAATAGAAATTACAACTGTTGAGGATTATCTTTTTCAGTTTACAGTAATTGATAAAACGCTCATAGAAAAAACAGGAGGAATTCTCCAAGGCATGAGTGGAAGTCCTATTATACAGCAAGATAAGCTAATCGGTGTTGTCACGCATATGTATGTAGATAAACCAAAAAACGGTGCAGCTTTGTCCATAAAAGAAATGATGAAAAAAAATCCATGATAAAAATGTAAAAGGCTACACCGTAATTAGGTGTAGCCTTTTTTGCTGACAACATATACAATGAAATAAAGAAAATTCGACAAAAGGGTAGAAACCATTACCATATTGTCGTAATACAAAGAAATCGTATTAGTAAAGACTTATTTTTAATAAAAATAAAGGAAGAAGTCAAAAAAGAGCGAATACTATCTAAGTGAAAAATTACAAAAGGTGGATGAGGCAAAATGGAAAAAATAAAAATTGTAATAGTGGATGACAATAAAGATTTAATTCGGACAATGGATTCATATTTTGACAAACATTCGGAAATAGAAGTAGTTGGTACAGCTGTCAATGGGAAACTTTGTTTAGAATTACTCGAAACAGTTGAACCTGACGTACTACTATTAGATATAATAATGCCTCATTTAGATGGTATTGCTGTATTGGATAGTTTGCAAAAAAATGACAAAATCAATAATCTTCAAGTCATTATGTTAACTGCCTTTGGTCAAGAGGATGTAATGAAACAAGCAGCTGAACTTGGAGCATCTTATTTTATGCTGAAGCCTTTTGAATTTGACCGTTTAGTTACTCAGATCAAACAAGTGGCTGGTAGAAAAGAAAGCATACAAGAAGTACCAGCAAAAGCAAATCCGGAAAGAGAAGCAATGCAAAATAAACGAGTTATTGACAACATCATCACAAATGTTATAAAAGAAATTGGTGTTCCTGCACATATAAAAGGTTATTCATATTTAAGAGAGGCAATTCAAATGGTATACACGGATATTGAGTTACTTGGTTCTATTACAAAAGTTCTTTATCCAGAAATCGCGAAAAAGTTCCAAACAACGCCATCTCGTGTAGAAAGAGCGATTCGTCATGCCATCGAAGTAGCATGGAACCGCGGAAATTACGAAACTATTTCTAAAATGTTTGGTTATACGGTACATCATCTGAAAAGCAAGCCAACTAATAGCGAATTCATCGCAATGATTGCAGACAAGATTCGTATGGAGAATATGGCTAGCTGAAATTCATAAATTAACTGAAAAGTTATACATTACAAAGTATCTTCCTTTGCTATAATAAATGAAGATACTTTTTATATTGTTGCCCTTATATTTTGAAAAGTGAGTATAATAGTAAGAGAAAGGATGTGAAGCATTTATGATAATAGAAGAAACGGATGAAATTATTCTTTCAGAAGAAAATGGAAGGGTTTTCATCGAGATAAAAAATAATAGTTTTAATTTGAAAAAGTTTGATCAAATGACTCGTAAATATGCTCGATTAAGAATTTCAAATTTTATGGCCTTAAAAAAAGCAGTTGATAAAAAGTCACTCGAACAGATAGAAATTGGTAGTTGGATTGATAGTGTTGAACTGGAAATAAGTCCTGATAAAATGCAAGCATTGGTAACAATTTATGAATCCCAAAGTTATATTCAAGAGCATACACAAGAAATTCAAACGATAATTCATAAACTTCTAGCTGATCATCAAATTATTTATGGACAAGTACCAATTGATTTTCAAAAAGTTATGACAGGAAAACCCTACATAGTTGCAACAGGCTTGCACCCAAAAAAAGGTGCAGATGCGCAAATAACATACTTACAACAGGCAGAAAAGAAACCTGAAATAAAGGAAGACGGAAAAGCAGATTACTTTGATATGAACTTTTTAGTCGAAATAAAAGAAGGATCATGGCTAGGAGAAAAAATTCCACCACGTAAAGGTATAGATGGTATAAATATATTTGGACAAGAAATAGCTGCGAGTATGGGTGAAGATCTACCATTAAAATATGATCCGCAAACTGCATATGAAGTCGAAGAAATTGGGAAGACCGTTTTGCGTTCCAAAACAAATGGAGTAATTGGAGAAGTAAATGGAGCACTCACCGTTCAGAAGCATCTAGTTATTGATGGAGATGTCGGTTTAGAAACCGGAAACTTAAAATTTGATGGTTCGATTCAGGTGAAAGGAACTGTGATGCCGGGTTATTCGATTGTCGCTTCCGGAGACATTTCTATTGAAGCAAAAGATGGGGTAAATGCCGCAGAGCTTATTAAGTCTACTGAAGGTGATGTCTTTATCAAAGGTGGTATTTTTGGAAAAGATGTCACGAAAGTAGAGGCATTTAGAAATATATTCATCAAACATGCAAATGAATGTTCTTTAGAAGCAAAGGAAAACGTTCATATTGGACTTTATAGTTTAGGTTCCACTGTTTTCGGGAATGAAATTATTTTAGACGATAGAAAAGGCAAAATCATTGGTGGAAAAGCAATTGCTATTAATTCCATCACTACTGCATACTCAGGAAACAATTTGGAGAGAAAAACGGAACTTATTGTGCAAGGGATAGATCGAAAAATATTAACAGAAAATGCAAAGATAAAAGCAGAAGAGTTAATGAAGCTACAAAATGAGTCCACAAAATTAAATGCTACCGTTAGTCAGCTACACCAATTTAAAGATACAATGTCTAAAGAGCAAATTGCTGTCTATGAACAGACAAAACAAAAGTACAATGTGTTGCAAGCAAATATGAAGGATTTGGATATAGAGATTCAGCGTATATTGAAGATGCTTCGTCAAACAACTGACTATTATATTAATATTACAAAAGAAGCAAGTCCAGGTACTATTATTCAAATTAGCAATAAGTCATCGTTATTAACAAAATCAACAAAAGGTAAATTTAAGCTTGAAAATGGGGAATTAAATGTATAACATACCGGTTTATGCGCATAGAGGTGTTTCCAATAAATCAGTAGAAAATTCTTTGAATGCTTTTAAAAAAGCTGTAGATGTTCGTGTAGATGGCATTGAGTTAGATTTGCAATTATCTGCTGACGGCGTTGCATTTGTTACGCATGATATCGATTTTTTCCGTTTAGCTGGCAATAAACGAAGAATTACGGACATGCTTGCAGAAGAGGTTTTACAACTGAAACTAGGAAGTAGTTTTTTTCGAAAGTTTTTCGGAAGTAGAGTCTTAACCTTTGATCAATTCCTACAATTTATCATTCCGACAGGCATGAAGCTTAATATTGAATTGAAAGAATCCTTTCTAGGAAAAAGTGAAAAGATTCGTGAAGTTGTCGAAAAGAGCATGGCAGTAAATGATGTTCATTTTTCATCTTTTGAATTTAGTATTTTAGAAACGATACACGCTATGAATTTAGATGTGCAAACTGCTTTTATTGGGAAAAAAAATTCTGATTGGGATTATGTCCTTTCTATAAAAAAGTTTAACGCAATTCATTTGAACAAAAAGTTCTATGGAACTAAGTTGATGAACACCATTTGGAATGAAGGTTATCCTATGCGGTTTTACAATATAAAAGGAAATGAAAAATACCTACAAAATCCATATGAATGTGTTATTGGTTGGATTACTGACTATCCAGAAAAAGTATTAAACATACAAAAAAGACGATGATCTGTTTAATCATCGTCTTTTTTGTATTGCTAGTCCTTCTTCTTCTCAAAGCGAGGAGCTACTTTTCCATTTTTTCGATCTCTGTTCAACAAAAAGCCTGCGAAGAAACCAAGACCTAAAACAGTAAAAACTATTCCGCAAATAAATTGAAACCATAAAGCACCAAAAGGGAGAATATGTATTCCGAAAAAGGTATCTCTCATTAATTTAATCCCAAATGCAGCTAAAATTCCAGGAATCAATAATACGATCAAAGCAGCTAAACGAGCCAACATTATCACTCCTGTATCTTATAAGCTTCATGCGCCGTCCAAAATTTAAAGTCGCCTTAAGACAGACGCCTTCCGCATTTCTACTTATAATTTAATATTACATGTGAGAAAATTATTGTCAACTCATGGAACTTACGTTATGATTATGAAGAAGTGCAATTACTTGCAGAGTTTAAATGGGGGTGTGCATATTTTTGCAAAACATATTAATCGTTGGAGCAGGTAAAGGCGGATATGCACTTTTGAAGTTATTTGAAGAGGCAGACTACCTTCAAGTGAAAGCAGTAGTTGATATTGACGAAAATGCTCTTGGCATGCAATATGCAAAAAAACAGCAAATTCCTACATATACCGATTGGAAGGATCTTATAAAAGGTGATATCCAAATAATTATTGACGTCACTGGAAAAAAAGAAGTTTTTTTAGAACTTCTAGCAGATAGACCGGCAACGGCAGTTTTAATTCCAGGTGAAATTGCAAATTTAATCGTCACATTATTAGAAGAGAAAAATAAATTTATTCAAATTTTAGATAACAAAAATACAATACAAGAACTAATTTTTAATTCAGTTGAAGAAGGTATGATTGGTATTGATGAAAATGGCATCGTGAACTTTTTTAATAAAAGCGCCTCAAAAATGACTAATGTCTCTATAGAGGATGCCATAGGAGAGCATATTTATAATGTTATTTCTCAAAGTGAGTTACCAAGAGTATTCGATACAGGACAGACTGAGTTAAATAAAGAACTAATTCTTGAAAGCGGTACCAAAATAGTCACCTCAAGATATCCGATGATTAATGAGGAAGGACAAAAGATTGGTGCATTTGCTGTTTTTAAAGATATAACAGAAGTTGTCCAACTTGCAGAAGAAATCACCAATTTAACAGAAATACAAACGATGCTGGAAGCAATTATCCAGTCTAGCGATGATGCTATTTCCGTAGTAGATGAGGATGGAAAAGGGATACTTATTAATCCTGCATATTCGCGGATTACTGGATTGAAGGAAGAAGAAGTAATAGGGAAACCTGCGACAGCGGATATTTCTGAAGGAGAGAGTATACATTTAAAAGTTCTCCAAACACGCAAGCCTATTCGAGGAGTTAATATAAGAGTAGGTAAGGAGAAAAAAGATGTTATTGTGAACGTTGCTCCAATTGTTGTCAATGACCGACTTAAAGGTAGTGTAGGTGTTATACACGATATGACCGAAATGAGATCTCTCATGAAAGAGCTCGATCAAGCACGTACACTCATTCGAAACTTGGAGTTTAGCTTTTCATTTGAAGATATTGTCGGTAAATCTGAAATCATTCAATTTGCAGTCAATCAAGCAAAGCTTGCTGCAAGCGTTCCGGTAACCGTGCTTTTAAGGGGAGAAGTCGGTTCGGGTAAAGAATTGTTCGCACATGCAATTCATAGTGCCAGTAATAGAAAATTTAAGCAATTCATCCGAGTAAATTGTAGCTCTCAGGAAGAACACTTATTAGAGCGTGAATTATTTGGTTATGATGATGGTGAAGTTAGCTATCCTGGCCTTTTTGATGAAGCAAATATGGGTACCATTTTCTTAGACGAAGTCGGTGAGTTAACTATTAGAACACAAGCGAAGTTACTCCGTGTACTTAGAGAAAATGCAATTGTAAGAGTAGGTGGTACCACACCTATTCCAGTCGATGTCCGAATAATAGCAGCGAGTTATTTTAATCTGGAGAAGTTAATGCGTGAAAGTACATTTCGAGAGGACTTTTATTTTCAGTTAAGCCGTATGCCGATCCATGTACCATCTTTAAGAGAGAGAAAACAAGACCTACCAGATATTGCGGATCATTTACTTGTGAAATTAAATAAGGAATTCGGTCGAAATATCGAAGGATTTACAAAATCCGCAATGGAAAGCTTGTTGTTATATGATTGGCCAGGAAATATACGTGAGCTTGAAAATGTTATTAGTCGAGCAATGATTTTTCTGGAAGCGCAAGATCGAATAATAGAAGAACATCATTTACCTAAATCGATATTGTCTATTTCAGATGACGCACAGGATGAAGTACAGATAGGTACACTTGCAGAGCAAATGGATGTTATGGAGAAAAAAGTACTACTGAATGCTCTCCGAGTTTGTGGAGGAAATAAATCTCAAACTGCAAAAAAGCTGAATATTTCATTGCGTACTTTATATTACAAATTAGAAAAATATAATCTAGATTAATGAGGTATTTTACATGGGGATGTAAAATCAAAGGAATGTCCATTGATATTTTTTCAAAGGGGTTTCAAACATAAAATTACATGGGGATGTATTTTACGAAAATAATATTTTCGAAAAAATAAATAATAACTTAACTACTAGGAGGAACTACAGATGGAAATTTTCAAATATATGGAGACTTACGATTATGAGCAATTGGTATTTTGCCAAGACAAAACATCCGGATTAAAAGCGATTATCGCTATTCATGATACTACATTAGGACCTGCTCTTGGAGGTACTCGCATGTGGAACTACGCAACAGAAGAAGAAGCGATTGAAGATGCACTACGATTGGCAAAGGGAATGACTTATAAAAATGCAGCTGCGGGCTTAAACTTAGGTGGCGGAAAAACTGTTATTATTGGAGATCCATTGAAAGATAAAAATGAAGAAATGTTCCGTGCATTTGGTCGATTCATTCAAGGTTTAAACGGACGATATATTACTGCGGAAGATGTTGGTACAACAGTAGCAGATATGGATTTAATTCATGAAGAAACAAACTATGTGACTGGAATTTCTGAAGCGTTTGGTTCGTCAGGTAATCCTTCTCCAGTTACAGCTTATGGTGTGTATGTTGGAATGAAAGCTGCAGCAAAAGAAGCATTTGGTTCAGATTCATTAGCAGGAAAAACAGTTGCGGTACAAGGTGTAGGAAACGTAGCATACACTTTATGTGAGTATTTACACAATGAAGGTGCTAAACTAATTATAGCGGACATCAACCAAGCTTCGGTTGATCGTGCTGTAAATGCATTTGGAGCAGTTCAAGTTGGCGTGGATGAGATATATTCACAAGAAGCAGATATTTTTGCACCATGTGCACTTGGAGCAATTATTAACGATTCTACAATTCCACAGCTAAAAGCTAAAGTTATTGCAGGTTCTGCAAATAACCAATTAAAAGATACAAAGCACGGTGATTTGATCCACGAAATGGGAATTGCATATGCACCTGATTATGTTATCAACTCTGGTGGAGTGATCAATGTTGCAGATGAATTATATGGCTATAATCATGACCGTGCAATGAACCGAGTTGCAGGTATTTATGATAAAATCGAACGAATTTTTGAAATTTCTAAACGTGATGGTATTCCAACTTACGTTGCGGCTGACCGTTTAGCAGAAGAGCGTATTGCACGCGTAAGCAAATCACGTAGCCAATTCTTACAAAACGGAAAACATATCATCACAGGAAGATAAGTCGAACAACTAAATTCATCCAATAACAGAATGGCCGTTTTTCTTAACAGTGAAGCGGCCTTCAAGATGGATTAATAAGGGGATGTAAAAGTTGGCAAAAGAATATGATGTAGTCATTATTGGTGGCGGTACTGGTGGTTATGTAGCCGCTATTCGTTCAGCTCAATTAGGTTTGAAAACAGCAATTGTAGAAAAAGGAAATTTAGGTGGTACTTGCTTGCACAAAGGGTGTATACCAAGTAAAGCTTTACTCCGAAGTGCTGAAGTATACGCCACAACGAAAAATCATGCTGCAGAATTTGGTGTAAATACCTCAGAAGTTACGCTTGATTTTAATCGAGTTCAATCTAGAAAAGAATCGATTGTCAGCCAATTACATCAAGGTGTGCAAGGCTTGATGAAAAAAGGGAAAATTGATGTCTATGAGGGTACAGGAAGAATGCTAGGGCCATCTATTTTCTCACCTTCTCCAGGCGGAACTATCTCAGTGGAGATGAATAGCGGCGATGAAAATGAGATGCTTATCCCTAAAAATGTAGTAATCGCTACTGGCTCTAGACCGCGTACCCTACCAGGATTAACAATTGATGGGGAATATGTTATGAGCTCTGATGAAGCATTAGCTATGACAGAATTGCCGAAGTCAATTTTAATAGTTGGTGGAGGAGTAATTGGAATCGAGTGGGCTTCTATGTTAAATGATTTTGGTGTAGAAGTGACGGTTATCGAATATGCCGATCGTATTATTCCTACAGAAGATAAAGATATTTCAAAAGAAATGCAAAAACTTCTATCTAAAAAAGGGGTAACCTTTGCCACAAGTGCTAAGGTTCTTCCAGAGACACTTCAAACAGCGGATAATCAGGTGACTATTTCTGCTGAACTTAATGGAGAAACTAAAACTTTTACTGCTGAAAAAATGCTTGTATCAGTCGGACGTCAAGCAAATGTTGAGGGCATCGGAATTGAGAATACGGATATAATTGTTGAAAATGGATTTATCCAAGTATCTGAAACTTTTCAAACGAAAGAATCTCATATTTATGCGATTGGGGATGTAATTGGTGGGCTTCAGCTGGCCCATGTTGCAAGTCATGAAGGTATTAATGCAATTGAACATATTGCCGGCAACCACACATTACCTATCGACTATAAATTAGTTTCGCGTTGTATCTATTCTAGCCCAGAGGCTTCAAGTGTTGGTATTACAGAACAACAAGCAAAAGAACAAGGCTTTGATGTTAAAATAGGAAAATTCTCATTTAAAGCAATTGGGAAAGCACTAGTTTATGGGGAATCAGATGGTTTCGTTAAAATTGTTGCGGATAAAGAAACAAATGATATTTTAGGAGTTCATATGATTGGTCCACACGTGACGGATATGATATCTGAAGCTGGTCTTGCTATGGTTCTTGATGCAACACCATGGGAAATTGCACATACGATTCATCCACACCCAACGCTTAGCGAAGTAATTGGTGAAGCGGCATTAGCTGTTGACGGAAAAGCTATTCATATGTAAAAGGAGGAGTTCTGATGACAACAAATCGTCATGAAGAATTAGGTTTAACAAATGAAGATGTGCTAAAAATGTTTGAAACGATGTTAATGGCTCGTCGTATTGATGAACGTATGTGGTTATTAAACCGAGCAGGGAAAATTCCATTCGTTATTTCCTGCCAAGGTCAAGAAGCTGCACAAGTAGGCGCTGCGTATGCGCTTGATAATACAAAAGACTATATCGCACCATATTATCGTGATATGGGTGTAGTATTACACTTTGGTATGACACCTAGAGATTTAATGTTATCTGCTTTTGCAAAAGCAGAGGATCCAAACTCTGGTGGTCGTCAGATGCCAGGTCATTTTGGTCAAAAGAAAAATAGAATTTTAACTGGCTCATCACCAGTTACTACTCAATTACCACATGCGGTAGGCGTAGCATTAGCTGCTAAAATTGAGAAAAAAGATTTTATTACATTCGTAACTCTTGGAGAAGGCTCTTCGAACCAAGGAGACTTTCACGAAGGCTTGAACTTTGCAGGAGTACACCAATTACCTTGTATAACTATGGTTGAGAACAACAAATATGCAATTTCTGTCCCATTTGAACGCCAAGTGGCAAGTAAAAATGTAGCAGACCGTGCTATTAGTTATGGAATGCCTGGTGTTACAGTAGATGGTAAAGATCCTATTGAAGTGTATAAAGTAGTAAAAGAAGCAGCGGATCGTGCTCGTAATGGTGGAGGACCTAGCTTAATTGAAGCGGTAACATACCGTTTGACAGCCCATTCTTCAGATGATGATGACCGCCAATATCGTACAGCAGAAGATATAGCAGAAGGTAAAGCCCTAGACCCACTTATTACATTTGCTAAATATTTAAGAGATCTTGATATTTTATCAACGGATTTAGAAAAAGAAATAAACGACCGTGTGATGAAAGAAGTAAATGAAGCTACTGACTATGCAGAAAATGCGCCTTATGCTGCTCCCGAAGATGCATTGAAGCATGTATATGCTGAAAAAGATGGGGGGAATGCATAATGGCAGTTATGTCTTATATCGATGCAATCACACTTGCAATGAAAGAAGAAATGACTCGTGATGAGCGCGTCTTCATCTTAGGTGAAGACGTAGGTCGTAAAGGTGGCGTATTCAAAGCAACAAATGGACTATATGATGAGTTTGGGGAATACCGTGTCCTTGATACACCACTTGCTGAATCTGCGATTGCTGGAGTTGGAATTGGTGCCGCTATGTATGGTTTACGTCCGATTGCAGAAATGCAATTTGCTGACTTTATCATGCCAGCAGTGAACCAAATTATTTCCGAAGCATCCCGTATTCGTTACCGTTCTAATAATGATTGGACCTGTCCAATTGTTATTCGTGCTCCTTTTGGTGGCGGTATTCATGGTGCACTCTATCATTCCCAATCAGTAGAGGCAGTTTTTGCAAACCAACCTGGTTTAAAAATTGTAATTCCTTCTACTCCATATGATGCAAAGGGATTACTAAAAGCAGCTATTCGTGATGAGGACCCAGTTATGTTCTTTGAGCATAAGCGTGCATATCGTCTAATTAAAGGTGAAGTGCCAGAAGACGATTATACAATTGAAATTGGTAAAGCAGATGTAAAACGTGAAGGGGAAGATATTACGGTTATTACGTATGGTCTAGCTGTTCACTTTGCACTCCAAGCAGCTGAACGATTAGAAAAAGACGGAATTTCTGCCCATATTCTAGATTTACGTACGATTTATCCTTTAGATAAAGAAGCGATTATAGAAGCCGCATCTAAAACAGGAAAAGTATTACTTGTTACAGAAGATAACAAAGAAGGTAGTATCATCAGTGAGGTTGCTGCAATCATTGCAGAAAACTGCTTATTTGATTTAGATGCTCCGATTATGCGTCTTGCTGGTCCTGATGTTCCTGCTATGCCATATGCACCAACGATGGAAAAATTCTTCATGATCAATCCAGACAAAGTCGAAAAAGCAATGCGCGAGCTAGCGGAATATTAACAGGAAGGAGTAATTCATATGGCTCTAGAACAAATTAAAATGCCCCAGCTTGGTGAGAGTGTGACCGAGGGAACGATTGAAAAGTGGTTAGTAAAGCCAGGGGATCACGTAAACAAATACGATGCACTTGCAGAAGTAAATACAGACAAAGTAACAGCTGAAGTACCTTCTTCCTTTACAGGTGTTATTAAAGAGCTTATCGCCAACGAGGGAGATACACTTGCTGTTGGAGAAGTAGTCTGTACAATTGAAACAGAAGGTGGCTCTTCAGAAGAAGTAAATGAAGCAGCTCCTGAACAGCCTACTGCTGAAACAGTTAAACTGGCTGAATTACAAAAGCTTGATACTCCTGCACCAGTTCACCGTGAAAAAGGTGCAAAAGCACGCTATTCACCTGCTGTTTTAAAACTATCACAAGAACATGGTATTGATCTCTCACTAGTAAATGGTACTGGTAATGAAGGTCGTATAACTCGTAAAGATTTACTGAAAATTATTGAGAGTGGAGATATCCCAGTTGCAGCTCCTGAAATCTCTAAAGAAGAAAAGGTACATGAAACAGTGCAAACTACTTCAGCCCCAAAATCAGCTCCAGCTAATATTCCTGTAGCAGTTGGTGATATAGAGATTCCTGTGACAGGCGTTCGTAAAGCTATCGCTGCAAATATGCTTCGTAGTAAACACGAAGCCCCACATGCTTGGACAATGATTGAAGTGGATGTGACAAGTTTAGTTAACTACCGTGACTCCATTAAAAATGAGTTCAAGCAAAAAGAAGGCTTTAACGTTACCTATTTTGCGTTCTTCGTAAAAGCAGTTGCACAAGCGCTAAAAGAATTCCCTATGATGAATTCAATGTGGGCAGGAGATAAAATTGTACAGAAAAAAGATATCAACATATCAATTGCCGTAGCAACTGAAGATGCTCTTTTCGTTCCTGTTATTAAAAATGCAGATGAAAAAACGATTAAAGGTATAGCTCGTGAAGTAAACGAGCTTGCTTCAAAAGTTCGTTCTGGCAAATTAAAATCAGAGGAAATGCAAGGTGGTACATTCACTGTAAACAACACAGGGTCATTTGGTTCTGTTCAGTCGATGGGAATCATCAACTACCCGCAAGCAGCCATTCTTCAAGTAGAATCTATCGTGAAACGTCCAGTAATAATGGATGGCGGTATGATTGCAGCGCGTGATATGGTAAACCTTTGCCTTTCTTTAGATCATCGTGTACTTGACGGTCTAGTTTGTGGTCGCTTCCTAGCTAGAGTAAAAGAAATTTTAGAAAATATTTCTAAAGAAAATACATCTGTTTATTAACAAAAGAGGCTCAAAATCGGTAAGATACGATTTTGAGTCATTTTTACATAATGGATGAAAAAAATTATAAAACATAAAATTTGATCGTCCAAAAAACTAATTGCAAAGTTAAATTTAATGCAATTTAGTTCATTCTAAATGGTACTATTGAAACATTAAAAGAAAAAAAATCCCCGTTTGCTACTCTAATGTTAGTGTAACAGACCGGGGAGATGATTCTGCTTAATATATATTATGATCCAGCGTCTTCCGTATCAGAATCCTCATTTTTTTTGTTCTCATCAGGAACACCACTGTCATTTTGGCCGTCATCTTCTAATAAAGGATCGTTTACTTCAATTTCTTCTACATCTTTGTCCTCTCCACATGCTCCGAGTAAGAAGATAGAAGACAGTGCTAATGGTAATGCAATCGTTCTTTTTTTCATTGTTTATCCCTCCTAATATTAGGTTCTTTCTATTTATCTACCTCATTAATAATTTTATAAACTTATATTGAGTGTAATTAAAGAATAAATAGATTAATTAGAAGTGTAATATCATGTATAATAGATTATTACCGTTTAAAATAAGTATTTTTAATGAATTAAGAATCTCTTGCTGCTAATACAGAAGAGAGGAGGATATCTATTGCTAGAAACTTTTTTGATAAATATATTATTTATGATTTTTCCTGTGCTATTGTTTGTGATTTTCTTTGATAATTATAAAAAGGAATATAGCTATTCTCTCGTTATATTTTCTTTCTCTATATCAATGATTCTTTGCATGCTATATCCGATCGAATTGGAACTGGGATTTAATATTGATTTGCGATATATTGCATTTATAATTGTTGGACTTTATGGTGGATATAGAGGATTATTTCCACTTTACCTAGTACTGAATATATATCGATTTATTATTGGAGGAGAAGGTACATTACAATCTTTAATTCATTCGACTTTGGCTTTTATTGTTATACCATTATTATCTAAACAGTTCAATGAATATAGTCCAAAAAGGCGTATTATTACAGCTATAATGGTTGCATCCTTGAATGTTATTATATATCTGATTGTATTGTCTAATTATTTTGATGTATTAACGAATGAATATTGGTCATCAGCGTTTTTTATGTTGATCACTTCAATTATGGTGATGGGGCTAAATATGCTGATGATTGAAAAGATAATTTCCAACATTAAAAATCGGGAGAACCTCCTACGAACAGAGCGTTTACATGTTATGAGCGAACTTTCTGCAAGTGTATCCCATGAAATACGTAATCCGCTCACTGTTACAAAAGGGTTTCTTCAGTTATTGAATGTCTCCAAAACTATTTCAGCTCAAGATAAGAAATGCATAGATTACTCTTTAAAAGAATTGTTACGAGCAGAAAATATTATAAATGATTATTTAGCATTTTCTAAACCACAATCGGAGCATATGGTTTACTCAAATTTAAAAGAAGAGCTGGAATATGTCCAAAATGTATTAAGTCCTTATGCTCTATACAATAAAGTTGAGATTGTCACTAAATTTTCGAACACATTAAAAAAGGAATATGATCAAAATCAAATAAAGCAATGTTTTATCAACTTGATGAAAAATGGAATTGAAGCAATGAAGGGAGAAGGTGGTATTTTAAACGTTGAAATAATGGAGCAAGGCAGTAATATTATCATTTGTATAAAAGATTGCGGTGTAGGAATGACTAAAGATGAAATTCTTCAATTAGGAAAACCGTATTTTTCAAATAAAAAAGAGGGAACCGGTCTTGGAATGTTAATGGTCTATGGAACTCTAAGCAAGATGAAGGGGAAAATTGATGTACAAAGCAAAAAAGGAGTAGGAACAACTTTTACCATTACTATACCGACCTGAACCAATAACGGTCACATTGTCTATCAAATTGTAAAAGATTTGGTAGGCATTTTCTTTGTCAAAATACATCCTATTATAAAAAGAAGGTATCTATCTTCAAATCGTACTTTTATCAGCATGAAAGATGAGTTCGTTATAAAAATAGAAAGAAATAATAATATGGGATGTTTTATGTTGTATTTATGAGTTTCATATTCTTACTCAACTTGAAGGAATATAATGGTAGAGTGTTAAATTGTTCTAAAAACTATTTACTACGGAGGAATATACAATGATTATAAAAAAACAGGAGTTTAATGTTAATGGGATATATTATATTGTTAGATCAGCAATGGTTCAGGATGCACAAGAATTGTCAGAACTAAGAGTACAGATTGATAGTGAGACAGAAAATATGGACAGAGAAAAAGGGGAAGCTTTCATAGATACGCTTGGTTTTGAAAATTTAATCAAAACGGATACAGAAAGTAAGTGTAATCTTTTTTTAGTTGGAGTGGTGAATAATCGGATTGTTGCTTTTTCAAGGTGTGAGGGTAATCCCTTGAAACGCTTTGCACATAAAGTAGAATTTGGGGTTTGTGTATTAAAAGACTACTGGGGGTTCAAGATTGGAACAAATCTATTAAAAGAATCTATTGCTTGGGCAGATGCAAATGGACTAAAAAAAATAACCTTAAATGTTTTGGAAACAAACGAAAAAGCGATCAATCTATATAAAAAATATGGTTTTAGAACCGAAGGAATTTTACAAAATGACAAAATCCTTTCAGACGGTGAATTTTACAATACGGTAGTTATGGGAAGATATAATGGATAAAAGACTATAGCTCAGCTGAACAGTAGAATAAGGGAGTAAATAGGTTACATAAAAATAGTACGGAGAGATGAATATTGAAAAATGTAAACATCAAGCTTTCCTTCCTTTAGTAGGAATAAAATCATCCAGCATTTGCATATTGTATACTTCTCATGCATAGCCACCAACAGGATATCCACCTAAAAAAATCATTACCTTCGTCCATCATCTAAGATTGCACACTGCAATAATAATTCCAGTTGGAAGATCTCTTCGTTTCATACTTCGCCAGAACCTTTTCAAAGTCATTTTTTCCTATGTAGTCCAAAAAGAAACAAATTAATAGAAACAGTTTAAAGAAAAAATGGGAAATATTACTTTTCTATTAATACCATCATTTGAAAGGTATTAACTTTTCGGAAATGTTTAAAATTTTTAACGTTTTCAAAGAGGATATAAACATAGAAACATAGAATATATTTAGTGACATTTAACAAGGGGAGGCAAATGATTTGAACAATAAATTGTTAAGAGTAGGAACTACTTATATACCAGTATCAAATGTAGAGCTCTCATCAGAATGGTATATAAACAAATTAGGTGCAGAGCTTAGCTATAAGGATGAGGATAAAGCAATTCTAAATTTTGCTAACCAAAGTTTATTTCTTGTTCGAGCAAAAGATGGCCAAAGTTCCAACTTTCTTGATATTAACGGGGAAGAACGTTTTTCAATGACATTTGAAGTGAATGGTTTAGATGCTTTAGAAACTATTCATAAAGACTTTTTAGAAAAAGAGATAAAAGTAGGGGGAATTGAAAACAGAGGTCATGCAGGAAGGAACTTTGTATTTTATGATCCGGACGGTAACAAGTTTGATGTTTGGAGTGAATTGAGTCCAAAATTTTTACATTTAGTGACTGTAAGAAGTTAAGCTTATCATTAGTTAGGGGGCTAAGAGGATATGGAATTCAAACAGATAAAAAAGAATTTTAAAGTAGTAGGTATGAAAAATAGTGGTGTTTTTGCTGATTATGGGAATGAGGTTCCCAAGTTTGCACAGCAATTTCTGAGACGAGCAAATGAGATAAAAAATAGTTCAGAAACTGAAATTGCACTTTATGAACAAAAAAGAAATGATAACCATCTCGAGGGTCAGTATTATGTGGGGTTAATTGTTAATGGTACTCTAAATGAAGTTCCAACCGGTATGGAATATATTGAAACTACCCAGGACTACGTTAATATGAGAGGTAAAATTTCTGATATAGGAAAACTCCATAATGAATTATTAAAATGGGCAGATGAACAAGGATTTCAAAGGGATTTAGAATCTTATATTGTTGAAACATATCATCAAAATGAAAATAATGAAGAGGAGGTAGAGATATACTTGCCAATACTTTTATAAATGATAGCAAACATTTATGTATGGGTAGGAGGTATTTAATGCAGTACGCTAACTGGGAAGAGTTTAAAATAATAATTGCAACTAACGATAAGTGCATGACTATTATTGACATGTTAAAGCAAGTTGCTCTATGGCTGAAAAAAAAAGAAATTAACCAATGGAGATTTCTGTTAGATAGCGGTGAAGATAAAGAAATTGAGCAAGACATAAATAATCGAAACACATATATTGTTTTAAAAGATGATGAAATCGTAGCAACATTTACTCTTCTATCTAAACAAAGTGAATGGGATAGGCACATTTGGGGGGATGATCTAACATCAACTTCGCTATATTTACATAGACTCGCAATCCAGCCCAATTATATGAACAAAGGAATAGGATCTAGTATTTTAGAGTGGATTCAAAAGAATATTAGAAGAGATATAGAATGTATAAAACTAGATTGTGTTGCTGACAATGTAAAACTAAATAAATTTTATAAGAGCAATGGCTTTGAACTAGTGGGCATAGAAGACGGTCATAGTAAATTTCAAAAAAGTGTAATAATAGATTAATTCTTATAGTATAAAATGATAAAAAACTAATAGTCCCTTTAGTAATGAAGAATATAGTTTAGTTGATAGCATTCAGCTTTTGACAGAACAGCTCTTTCTTCTTCAACTAAAGAATGTTTTAGTTGAAGAAGAAAGTACATAAAATTTTAAGGGAGCTGCTGAATTTTTCTTAAGAACAAAGCTCATCATCTCTTTAAATTTTTCGATTACTATAGTTTACAACATCTTTTCTTCAAAGCGTTTTAAGTCATTATTATTACCCATTGCCACTAGTACATCGTTTTCTCGAATAATATCAGTAGGTAATGGAGAAACGTTAATTTGTTCATTTCTAATAATTGCTAGAATTGTAATGCCGAATTTTGCCCGTACATCTAAATCAAGCAATGATCGACTATGTATTAGATTTGTAGCTCGAAGTTCTACTACACTATATTCTTTGGACAAGTTAATATAATCTAACAATCGATCCGAGGACATAGATTGAGCAGTTCGAATTCCCATTTCCACTTCAGGATGTATAACACGATCTGCTCCAATTTTCTCTAAAACCTTTTGATGGTACGTATTTTGGGCTTTGACCCATACAGTATGAACCCCAAATTCCTTTAAATTGAGAGTCGTGAGTACACTATCTTGAATATTCTCTCCGATTGCTACTACAACATGGTCAAAATTCCGTATCCCGATCGACTTAAGAAAAGCCTCGTCTGTGGAGTTTCCATGAATTGCATGGGTTGAATACTGTATAAAGTTTTCAACTCTGTCTAGGTCACGATCTATTGCCAACACTTCATGACCAAGCGTATATAACTCTCTACACACACTTCCTCCAAATCTTCCCAATCCAATAACAGCAAATAGTTTCTCTTGTTTTGGCATTTTGTTACCTCCTCTTTTCATTTGTAGACATCTAAAAAAATACTATTCGATTTATTGGCAATCACAAAGTTAGTTAGGAACTAAAATGATTTATATAGTAATCCTAAAGGTGATTTATCCAGTAAATACTTGGTCATATGGATAGCGATAATGAACCTTTTTAGGTTTCATTAGCAAGAAAAATAAAGTCAATGGACCAATTCTTCCTACGAACATAACCATACATAAAAGGACTTCACCTATATCGCTTAGTTGAGCTGTTATTCCCATTGACAATCCAACAGTGCCGAAAGCTGATACCACTTCAAACGCAAGTGGAAGGAAGGGAATATTTTCGGTAATGGTTAATAAAAAGATAAATGAAAGGACGATGAATAACCCGATTGTTGCAATCGCTAAAGATCGTATTACTATATCGAGACGAATAGATCGTCCAAATAATTCTGGTTCTCCACGTTGACGCAAGAATGCCAGTGTAGCAAGAATAATAACGATAAAAGTTGTTAGCTTTATCCCTGATGCTGTTGATGCACTTCCAGCACCAATAAACATTAAGACCATCGTCAAAAGAATTGTAGGATCTTCCATATCACCATAATTTAACGTATTAAACCCTGCAGTGCGAGGGGATACGCCTTGAAAGTAGGAAACCATCACTTTCTCATATAATGGCATATTGCCGATAGTTGCTGGATTATCATTTTCGAGTATGAAAACTATGCAGACAGCTACAACGTTAATGATAATTGTGCCGATAATCATCATTTTCGTATGAAGTGACCATTCCTTGAATGATTTTTTCTGATGAATATCATATAAAACGGTAAAACCGATACCACCAATTATAAAAAGCGCTGTTATCACAATATTCACAATAGGATCGTTTGCAAATTCGATTAAGTTATCTGGAAATAAGGAAAAACCTGCATTATTAAAGGCAGAAATAACATGGAAAATACTTATATACACGGCATCCTTAAAGCCAAAAGTAGGAATCCAGTGTATGCTCAATATGATTATTGCAAAAAGTTGAACCGATAAAACAAATGATAATATCAGCTTAACTAATTTGATAATGCCACCTATTGACTCTTGATTAAAAGATTCTTGCATATAAATACGATTTTGTAACCCAATTTTCTTTTTAAGAAGAATAAGTATAGCTACTGCAAATGTCATCAAGCCGATACCACCACATTGTATTAAAATCATTAATACAATTTCCCCAAACAGAGTGAGCGTAGTACCAGGGTCAAAAACACTGAGCCCAGTAACTGTAGTTGCTGACGTTGCTACGAATAATGCATCCGTCCATGATATATAGGTCGTAGTAGCAAAGGGGAGCTTTAAGCAAAGTGTCCCAATCATTATTAAAAATAAGAAACTTCCAGCAATAATAACAGGAGGTGAAACTACAATTCTTTTCTTTTTAATTCCACGCATGCTAACACTCCCCAAAGAGTAAATTTAGAAACAAAACTCGAAAATCTTAGCATTACATAACATCACAAAATAATGGCTAAATACAAAAAAAGTCCACAAGGCATAGGTAATAGCCTAGTGGACATTATTTCATTCTCACTAGCTCCAATTCCTCTCTCAGAACGCTTACGAGGTTAGCTGTCGGATTTGGGCCAATAGAGTAGCCCTACCTACATTCATAGGATTCACCCCACGCGGCATAAATGCCACAAATGGTTCCCCCGTTTCTAATGAATTAAGCGATTTAGAAATATGAAACTGCAAGTAATAATACTCCTATAAATTTAACTTGTAAATAGAATTTTTATGAGTGTAAATTGTTCTCGATATATACCCTTTTCTAAGCTCTGATTACGATGGTGTTTCCGCGAAGAAAAAGCGCTTAAAAATTTTAGTTTTACTTCATGAACAGGAATATTTCTAGAGTTTGTAGAAGTTTATAGAGAGTGTTAATAGATAAGGGGGAAAATTTATGACAAAACAATTCTTACAGAATCCATCTATTGAATGCCTTGATGAAATTAAGTTAGTTGGCTTTCGTATATTATGTGAGGGTACTCAATATGTAAACGAAATACCCAAGGTAGCTAACCATCTAAATGAACGATTAAGTGAGATTAAAAATGTTCTAAATCCATTTGTACAATTTGGAGCATTTGTTGTTGATAGTCTTTCCGAAAATCAAGATGGCTACTGGGTATGTATGCAGGTTAAAGAGTATGAGGAGATTCCAGAAGGGATGGTTACTTTAACTGTTCCACCTCAAAAATATATTGTGTGGAGACATAAGGGACCAAACCTTAAAATCAGAGATGCTTACGAACGTTTACATTCTTGGATGGAAGCAAACGGGTATGAAAGACAATTGGATAAATGGCATTTAGAGAGATTTCATAGTTGGAATTATACAGAAAATGTGGATGTAGAGCTATTGGACACGGTTAAAATTGATTAAACCTGTTGAACTCACATATTCGTATTTTATGAAGCTTTACAGCATAAAAAATATAGGTAAAAATATAGAGAAATTTAAGGGGATCTAAATGAAGATCAAGTTCAAACATTTTTTTAAAGAAGAATTAACGATACATGAAATACAGGATGCATTAGAAGAAGGGGAAATAACCTCAAAAGAGTTAGTTATGTATTACCTTGATAGAATAGCGAAGTTTGACCAAGAAGGTCCGATGGTAAATTCTGTCCTTGAAATAAATCCAGATGCTATTTTTATAGCCGAAGCACTTGATCATGAAAGAAAGACAAAAGGAGCTAGAGGGCTTTTACATGGAATTCCTGTATTGCTTAAAGACAATATTGAAACAAATGATTTCATGCATACAAGTGCCGGAACACTCGCTTTAGAAAATCATCTTAGTAAGCATGACGCATTTCTTGTTGAAAAACTACGCGTATCAGGTGCAATTATTTTAGGTAAATCAAATATGACTGAATTGGCTAATGGAATGTCCTCTACTATGTGGGCAGGTTATAGTTCTAGAGGTGGACAAGTATTAAATCCATATGGGAGTGATCTATTTGTCGGTGGTTCTAGCTCGGGTTCTGCTGTGGCGGTTGCTTCCAATTTTACGGTAGTATCTGTTGGTACTGAGACAGATGCTTCTATACTCAGTCCTGCCATTCAAAATTCAGTAGTTGGAATTAAACCTACAGTTGGATTAATTAGTCGAACAGGAATCGTACCATTTACATATTCTCAAGATACTGCAGGACCTTTTGCAAGATCAGTTACGGATGCAGCAATTTTATTGGGTGCCATGACAGGAGTCGATAAATTGGATGCAGCTACGCTTAAAAGTGAAGGTATTTCAAAGCATGATTATACTGTATTCCTAGATTCTAAAGGATTGAAAGGAGCTAGAATCGGAGTATTTAACAATGCATCTGAAGATTTTTATACATCAGGGGAATACGATGAAAAACTGTTTTTAAAAGTTATTCAGACATTAAACGAAGAAGGAGCAGAAATTGTTGAAAATATCGAAATTCCTTCTTTTAAAAGGGATTGGAGTTGGGGAGTTCCTATATATGAACTGAAGCATAGTTTAGGAAATTATTTATCACAGCTTCCACACTACATACCAGTCCATTCAGATACCGAATTAATTCAATTCAATAAACAAAATGAGCAGAAAACATTAAAGTATGGGCAAAATAAGTTGGAATTTAGAGAAAGCCTTCCAAACACATTAAGAAACCCTGAATATTTAAATGCAAAATTAGAAGATTTGTATTTTTCACAGGAGATGGGAATCGACTATACTTTTAAAAAATATAACCTTGACGCAATTCTTTTTCCATCTTATATAGGATCTACAATAAGTGCTAAAGCTGGCTATCCATCTATAGCAGTTCCTGCTGGCTACATAGATAGTGGAAGACCATTTGGTGTAACTTTTGCAGGTATCGCATTTAGTGAGGGCGTATTAATAAAGCTTGCTTATGCTTTTGAACAAGCAACAAAACAACGAGTTTGTCCTGAATTTACATAATATAACTGTTAGGGAGAAATTAATTTTGGAATAGTATGGTATAATTTATTTTGCCTAAAAATTCAATTATTCTTATATTTTGTTGATAGGTATTATTGCTAGGGGGGCGTTCATTATGGTAAACAAAAGACTCTATATTGTGAATGACATTAAGGGGATTACGCTTTTTTAAAATACACGCGTTTCCCCAAAACAAAAAGGGGAAGTTTTATGAGAACAAATAATGTAAGATTGGTAGAATTAAATGAAGATAACTGGTATGAATGTTGTCAATTAGAGATTTCAGAAGAACAAAGCAATTATATTGAACCAAATGCCATATCTATAGCTCAGTCTAAGTTCGAACCTACATTAGAGCTATATGGTATTTACTTAGAAGAAAAAGTTGTTGGTTTTTTAATGTATAACTCTGTTCCAGAAGAACTTGAGGGACATTGGGTATATAGAATAATGGTGGATAAGCAATTCCAGGGTCAAGGTATTGGTAAAGCTGCAACTACGCTAATGATTAATGAGATGGCTAAATTACCAAATGTAAAGAAAATCGTAGTTGGTTATCATCCAGAAAATTTGGGGGCACATAATTTGTATGCCAGTTTGGGATTTATTGATCATGGTGATAGATTTGGAAAAGAAATGGCAGTTATTAAACATATAATTGAGTAATATATACATGGATGAGTGAAGAAAAAGGATCATTTATTGGTCCTTTTTTTATGAAAAATATTTTTTCTAAGAACTTAATCTTTTGCTAATCGTCTTATATTTAAAAGGTGGGTGTGTATGGAACAAGCAATTATATTTGATATGGATGGTACATTATTTCGAACTAATTTAATTTTAGAGCCTGCATTAGAAAAAACGTTTAATATGCTAAGAAAGGAAAATTTATGGACTGGAGAAACACCTATTAATAAGTATCGTGAAATTATGGGTGTGCCGTTACCAGAGGTTTGGAAAACATTATGTCCAAACCACTCTATTGAGATAAGAGAAAAAAGCAATGAGTTCTTCCAAGAAAAGTTAATTGAATTAATTAAAAAAGGAAAGGGTTCATTATATCCTTATTCGGAAATGGTGCTGGAATTGTTAAGTAAGAAGTATAATCTCTACATAGCTAGCAATGGACAAGAAGATTACTTACAAGCAATTGTTCATACATATACATTAGACAAGTATATTAAAAAGATATACAGTATTCAGTCAATACCTTCAGGACATAAATCTGATTTAGTAAAGAAGGTACTACAGGAAAATAATATTAGTACTGGATCAGTTGTTGGTGACCGTTTATCGGATATTAACGCAGCCAAGGACAACGGGTTAGTTTCTATAGGAGTGAATTTTGATTTTGCTCAATCGATTGAATTAGAAAAAGCAGATATAGTCATTGATGATTTAAGGGAGCTTATAAACATCGAGTTAAGAAATTAAATGTGTCAGGCACTTTAAAAAGTAACTTCCCAAAAAATATTGTGTATAGCACCGAAAATTCGGTGCTATAAATTTAATTACAAGTAGGTCTAACCCAAAGCTTTGAAAAGTCTACATACCCAAAATGTTTTATATTAATATTCATTAAATCTGCGGAGAAAGGAATTTGACGTTTCGCATAATAAAGTGGAACAAAAATAGATTCGTCAATCAATGCTTTCTCTACCTTTAAATTTAATGATGTCCAATCTTCAAATGGAGTGTTTATGTATTCCTCTAAATAGTCCATCCATTTATTATTTTCTTTCAAAACAGATGCTAATGGAGAAAAACCATTTCTTAAGAAATAAAAGAATGAAAAGTTTTGATTCATTTCAAAAACTTCACCATGAATAAAGAGATCTACTTCTTCGTTCTTCACATTATTTGCTATCGTATCTTTAAAAGAGACCCATTTTATATGAACTGGAACTCCTTCTCTTTCAAATATAGTTTTCAACCAATTAGTAGTATTTTCCGTGTAATTTACTAACTTTATTATAAGTGATTCTGAAAATGATGGGCGTTCCACTTCTGACAACATGTATTTCTTACTATGACCAATAAGGCAGCCATGAGGATTAGGTAGAATTCTCTGATCCACCTTACCAATTGTATGTCTATACTTTGCGATTATAAAATGTAAATAATCACGTACTTCTTTTCTTTGAATAGCAGAGTTACGGTTTACATTCATGACAACCAATCCAAAGCCAGAATCACTTTCCACTTGAAATGTAGGCTGATTTTCTGTTGAAGAACGATACACTATCTCAAATCCGACTGGTAATTGGACAAACTCAATTATGTCTAATAAAGGTCTTTCTCCGTAAAACTCTTTAAACGCGACTAATTTTGTTTTGTAATCATTGTTCTCCTCGAGATAAAAGCAACCAGTCCCTATTACGTTTCCTTTGATTTCTTTATAAATACTAGCATTCATTGTACCGAGCATTTGTAAACAATAGCTGCAACCTCTCGGAAAATGTATATCTACAACTAATGGAGCAGCTACAACAATTTTTTGTACTGGCTCCCACAAATCTTTATAACAATCATGCTTTCGTATCCTTTCCAAACAGTCTGTAACATCTTCTGCAGTTAATATGGAACCATCATGGAATTTAATATCTTTTTTTAAATATATTCGAAGCTTAGTTTCACCTATGTCCCAGCTGTGAGCTAGTTCCGGGTATACAATTCCTTCTTCATCCACAAAAACTAATCGGTTATAAATCGTTGCGACAATATTTGCGCTATGTACATCAGCAGCTTCAAGAGGATGCTTTGTTAAAAATGGAAATTTTCTTGGGACGACAAGTTTGTCATTTGTATTTTGAACATAACCGAAATTTGACCGAAATTTATTCATTAACCGCAGTTTACTTTCCAATGACCATTCGAATAACAAATATTTGCTACTTATATCAACGGCTTCCTCATCAATGATCTTCATAGCATGTTCTTCAAAAATACTTTCCACATCTTTTAGCCATTGTAGGTTAGATACCTTGCCACGTCCACGTCCAGAAGTATAAGTGAGCCAGCCTTCTTTAGACCATTTCTGTATATTACGTGTGGTTTGTTTTGTGCTTAATTGGAGGACATCTGCTAATTCTTCTTGTTTTATTGGTCCTGAAGACACTGAATGCCAAAGCTTTAATAAATTCTTATCCATTCTATCCTCCTATTAAAGTGGACATAGATTAATTATTTGTCCGTTTTTATTTTTCTTAGTCTAGTTTAATATACTAAAGACAGAGGAGGGGAACAACATGGGTTGGAAGAACTATCCGCAAAATATTAAGGTTCGTCTCATTACTTCATTTTTTAATCGCGCGGTATCCTCCGCAGTAATGCCTTTTATGGCACTATTTTTTGCACAAGAAATGAATAAGGTATGGGCAGGACTCTTTCTAGTTTTTACTGTAATCATTAGTTTTTTTGTGAATCTTATCGGGGGCTATATTTCGGATCGTTTTCCACGAAAAAGAGTATTAGTACTAACTTCATCTATTAGTGCATTCCTTTTTTTGTTGATGACAATTAGTTTATATCCTAGAGACAACATCATTTCGATTTTTGCCTTTGCTTACACATTATACATAGTGACAAGTAGCCTTGGACGTCCAGCGATGCACGCGATAATTATCGATTCGACCACTCCTGAAAACAGAAAAGAGGTGTATGCACTCGATTACTGGCTCGTAAATTTATCAATGGCTATAGGTGCTGCATTAGGCGGTTTGTTATATTTGCATCATCAAATAGAATTATTTGTATTGCTAACGATTACTTCAACGATATTACCAATTGCTTATCAAATTTGGTTAATTGATGAGCATACCATTAGAAGAGAAAAGCAACATCAAAATGTGTTTTTGGATTTAATTCAAAACTACAAAGTTGCTTTTCAAGACAGACCCTTTGTGAAAGTAGTTATAGGATCCATGTTCATTTTTGCAGCGGAGTTTTCGTTAAACAGTTATATAGGTGTTCGATTAGCAGAGACGTTTGAATCTGTACATATAGGAAACTTTGAGATTGCTGGTGTTCGAATGTTAAGCATACTTAATATTGAGAATATGCTTCTTGTCGTATGTTTTACGTTTCTAATCAATAAACTAACGGATAAATTTAGTAATAAAAACGTTTTATTGATTGGCTTGATCATATATGGTATCGGTTATGTAACAGTTACTTCAGCTAATACTTTTTATGTGCTAATCTTGTTTAATTTGATAGCAACTATGGGAGAATTAATCTATTCTCCAGTTAGAAACGCTGAGCAAGCGAATATGATTCCATCAGACAAAAGAGGTTCTTATTCTGCGTTCACGAACTTTTCTTTTAGCGGTGCAGATCTGATTGCCCGTTCCACAATAATCATAGGGGCGTTTTTAATACCTACCATGATGTCTGTATATATTGGCATTTTAATTATGTTTGGAACTCTGTTAGTATACGCAGGATTATTTATGAGAAAAACTTAAATTAGATTTGTTGAGAACTATATATTACTAACCCATTTTAATCGAAGTGGGTTCAGACTGTATACAAAGTACCCCGAGAGTTCTTTAGGGGTACTTTGTCAATTTTGAAGGTTTAAGTTCAAATTTCCCCTGAATTTTATGTGTGAGTCATCGCTACGAGACGTTTTCAACTCGCATTAGGCAGCTTCCATGTCCAAGTGGCGAGCTTTTTCAAATTCATCGCACAAAAGTAAGTATCGCTTGCATAGACAATTTTTTAAGGGCCCGAAAGGTTGTCCAACGCATACCATGCTTTTCTTTCACATCAGCAAAGACGCGTTCAATTGTTTCTTTGCGTTTAGCATATATCTCTTTTACTTCCACATAATACGTAGATGTTCCGCTTCCTCCACATACCCTTCCTAAATGTGTCGTTGAATCAGCTTCGTTTTTCAAGTTGTTCACGTTCATTAATTTGGTTTTTAGTCAGAATGATATTCAACACCTCAACGTCTTAGAAGATTTAGAAACTCAACACTTTTTAAATTAGTCAACACTAGTCGATTGGAGTGGAAGGTGCGAAGACTCCTACGGGAACAGCACGAGCCGAAGCACCCGGACTGAGCGTATCGAAATTAATTTTTTCGACGAGCTTGCGCAGGAGCAATTTTTTTCTGCGACGAGCTTGCTCAGGAGCAAGGGAGAAGGTTGAGGCCGTGCCCGTGGAAAGCGTAGCGCCTGAAACGGAAATCGACGATTTCTTACTATTTATTGCTTTAATAAATTTAATAACTTGGATAGGATTTTGTTCTTTCGGATAACCTATACGTATTACAGATTCTCATTAATTGAGGTGTATAAATTGAATACAAATGAGAAAACGAATCCGCCAGAGTTAATGAAGCAGTTATCAGATAAGTTTAGTCCTTCCATTGATGTTATGTTAATACCATTGCAAATGGAAGGAAATATAGTATACATTTTCTATTTAAAAACAGTTGTCAATGGAATTAAACTACATGAAATGATCATTAAACCTTTTTTTGAGATTAAATCATGTACAAATTATAATTCGTATATTGCATCTTTACCTGACTTAATTGAAATGAAATCAGGGGAAGAACTGATGATTGAAATAACGAAAGGACATGTTTTAGTTGCAATAGAGGATAATTTTTATCTTTTAGATATTAAATTTGTTAATTCGAATGTTGTACAACAAACATTAATGGAGCCAACTGTTTATGGTCCTCAATTAGCTCTAAGTGAGGATATAGAAACGAATCTGAACATTATCAGACATCGTTATCACGAGCCTTCCTTAAAGTTTGAATTACATCAATTAAAGGATAAATCTCATCAACCGGTAGCAATTATTTATGATGAAAAGACAGTAAATCAATCGGTCCTACAAAATATTCAAAAAAGATTAAAAGGCATAGATGTATCTCTTATTCAATCCGCAGGAGATTTACAGCTACACCTAAATGGTTCAAAGATTTCCCTTTTTCCAACACTCATTTTAACGGAGCGGCCTGATCGGATATCCTATAATCTTGCTGCGGGTAAAGTTGTTCTTATGGTAAATGGGAGTCCTCACGCTTTAATAGCACCTGTAGTATTTTTCGATTTTATGCTTTCCATGGAAGATAATTATCATACTTTTTGGATAACTACGTTTACTTCGATTCTCCGATATATTGGTTTGATTGCTTGCCTAATCTTGCCTGCCATGTATGTAGCAGTGACGTCGTATACTCCTGACATTTTGAGAACCGAATTAGCACTGACAGTTGCGGGGAGTAGAATTGGGATACCTTATCCGTCTTTTATAGAGGTATTATTAATGCTTATATTTATGGAGTTTCTTGTTGAGGCAAGTATACGGTTGCCTAAAGCCATTAGTGCAACTGCTACAACGGTTGGTGGATTAATCTTAGGTACTGCTGCTACAGAAGCTGCATTAACCTCTAACATAATGATTATTATTGTGTCTGCTGTTGCTATTACGAGCTTTGTAATTCCAATCAGTGAAATGAGTTTTTCTATTAGAATCTGTAGATACATGTTGCTTATTTTTACAACGCTTTTTGGAACAATAGGGTTAATGTTAGGCTCTCTTGGGATTTTAATGTTTTTGACAAACAAAAGAAGTTTTGGAGAACCTTACTTAAAAATGAATTGGAAGAGTGAGAAGAAGGAAAAAGAGGTGAATACTACTGGATGAGCCGCTATCTCTATTACTTAATTATTGTCACAATGGTTACGAATATCATTGCCTCTGTACCGAAAATTTTAATGAGTGAGAGTAAAAATGGAGTAATAATCTCTATGATTATTGCGGTCATCGCTGGAGTTATCTTAACAACTGTAGTAATTAACTTGTTTAGCTATTTTCCTAGTATGACTTTACCTGAAATATTAAAGCAAAGCACTTCCAAATGGATTTATTATCCTGTTTTATTTTATTTTGCTGTTTCTTGGTATATAGCTGGACTCATAACACTTGTAACTTATGTGTTTTTGTTCAATACGTTTTTGTCATTTGAAACTTCAATTACAATTACCACTCTTGCATTCATATTGATTGCCTCTTTTGGTGTATTAATGAAAGAAAAAAGCGTTCTTTATACAACTGAGCTCGTATTGGTCTTATTTTTACCTGTCATTTTCATATTGTTAATAAAAGCTTATTCAGACCCTCAGTTAGAATGGGATTTTGTAAAAGTAGCTATCATGCACATCGATCAAAAACCAAGTTATAGTGCTTTTTCAGCGTCTACATATGTTTTTATAGGGGCAGTGAATATAATAATTTTTAACAAGTTTATGAATATCACCCAAAGAATTGGCATAAAACAAGTAATATTTTTAGGCTTGGTCGGTATTTTTAGTTTATTTACTACGTATTTTATTCCTATTGGTTTTAATGGCTTCGAACAAATCGAAAATCTTACTTTTCCTTGGGTATCTACTAGTGATTCTATACGTTTGAGATATGGAATAATTGAACGAGTGATTTTCGTGTTTGTCATTGTATTTTTAGGCGTTGCTTTTATCAGCCTATTGATTCACTGGCATGTTTCTCTTAAATTGTTTGAGAGTATATTTCATTTTAAAAAGTTAAAATGGAAAAGCAAGAACCTTACATCCTATTTATTTGTTTTTTTGTTTGGTGTGATGGGAATCATTTCCACACGGCAAATAAATGAATATCAATTATTTAAATACTCCAGTTATTATTATAATACTTTACCAATTTTTTATGTCATTTTAATCAGTATTTTGCTATTTGCTAAACGGAGGTCAAATTCTTAATGGCACATATAAAATTTCTAGCAATAATATTTGTCTTTACAATCTTTCTTTCAGGCTGCGGTTTTAAAGATATTGATAATCGAATATTTGTAACTGGGATTGGAATTGACCCTTCCGAGAAAGAAAATGGTAAATATAGAATCACACTAAAATTAGCTATTCCTGTTTCTCAAATTAAACAAGAAAAAGAACCAAGCTATCAATATTTAGTTCATGATGGTGAAAATCTAGAAGAAGCGATTCGAATATTAGAAACACATACTGATAAAGTTTTAGAGTTTGGACACGCTAAAATAATATTAATAAATGAGTCACTCTTAGAAGAGGAATTAAAGGATTTTATGGACTATTTAGTTAGAAGAGGTGATATACAATTCATCGCTTGGATAGCGGCAGCTAAACCTTCTGCAGAAGCAATTCTTCGAACAGAGCCAAAAGGGGAAGCTCCGGTAGCATCTCCCCTTACAAAGTTTTTCGGTAATACTGGCACCGAAAGTCCCTATATTGTCTCAACTTATCTTTATGAATTTAGAAGGGATTATCATGGAAAAGGTGTTGATCCAATTTTGCCAGTAGTAGAAGCAAACGAAACAGGTACTCAACTAATAGTAAATAAATCAGTGATAGTAAAAGAAAAAACTAAGCCATTAGAATTGCCATCAAGCTTAACAAGAGATTTCAATTCACTTGCAAACAGTATTCCTGGATATAGTTTTAAAATAACTACTGACGGTTTAAATTTAGTATTAAATATGGGTACCACTAAGATGAAATATAAAATAATGAAGGAAAATGGACAACCTACTTCTATTAAGATTAATGTTAAAATGTCCGGTGTAATAAGCCAGTCAAATAAAAATTTATCTCTAAAAAATTTAGACAACTATAATAAATTGGCTGCGAAAGAAATAAAAAAGGAACTAGAGAAATTATTTACTACTCTTCAAAAAGAAAAGCTAGATCCTTTTGGATTTGGCCTGAGGTATAGAACAATGCAGCTAAACCATAAAGATACATTTAAAAAGTGGGTAGAGGCTTATCCCACATTACCTTTTGATGTAACTGTTGATGTCGCATTAAAAAGTACAGGAACAATCGAGTGATTTACTTCAGCTCTTCTATAGAGAAGAGCTGTTTTGTGATCACTAAGGAAGTTCTTCTTTATAATGCCCTGGTAGTCAGTTAAAATATATATAGCAATGTTTAGATTGCAAAGGGGGAAGCGTAAGCGATTATATGACAATACAAAAAATGAAAGAAACTACATTTAATCCTGCTACAATTACGGATTGGGAACAAGCAGCAATTAAAACATTAAAAAATAAACCATTTGAATCTTTATCAACTAAAACGTTGGAAGATATCATTTTGAAACCGCTTTATACTTTAGCTGATTTAACTAATATTCCTTCAAATCAAACTTCTATAATAAGAGATTCTAAGAGTTCCTCTGACTGGCTGATTGCACAAGCAGTTACAGGTAATACGAGTAAGGAGATACTAGAGGACCTGAAAGAGTCGATCTCAAAGGGTAATGAAATAATTTTTTATACAGTAGATACTCAACATAGTTGGGAAGGTTCAGAACTAGAGGAACTAAAGCTCTTGTTTAAGGAACATACTGTTTTACTCGATGTTACGAGCAATCCATCTTTTTTACATAACTTTACTGATTTAAATGGAATGATTAAAGGTGCAGATGGAAAAGAAAAAGATTTTCCAAATGCTCGAACTTATTTTTTGGATGCCTCTACTGTTCACAAACAAGGTGGAGATGCTATAAGTGAGCTTGCGAGTGTTCTAGTACAAGCAGATACATTTGTAGCCTCAATAGACATAGATAAACTTAGCGAAAAAGCTTTTGTCCAATTTTCTGTGGATACAAATTTCTTTATGGAAATTGCAAAACTTCGTGCATTTCGTATTCTTTGGAAAGCCTTTGGAGAAGCACATGGAATTTTAGATATCGATCCAATTCCTATTCATTCCGAAACTTCTCTACGTTCATTTTCGGCATTAGATTCTAATGTGAACATTCTTCGGGTAGGAAATAGTGCACTTTCTGCAGTTCTTGGAGGTTCAGACAGTATTACTACTTATCCACATGATTATTTGACTGGTGCAAAATCAACGTCAAAACGTATTGCACGTAATATGCAATTAGTTCTAAAAGAAGAGACTCACATTAATCGAGTATTAGATGCTTCAGGAGGCTCTTACTTTATAGAAAAGCTTACGCATGAACTAGTAGAAAAAAGCTGGGCATACTTTCTAGAGCTAATGTCTGAAAATACATTAAATGAAAGAAATCAAAAGTTAAAAGAAAGAGCGGAGGCTAAATGGGATCAGCAAATAGAAAACTTATCTACTCGCAAAAAATCTCTCATTGGAACAAACGTGTATGCTAATCCAGATGATTCATTGATATATCCAATTAAACCTACGGATTATTTACGCCTAGCAGAGCCTTTCGAATTATTGAGAAAAGCTTTCCTTCAAAACAGTTTGAAAACAGCAATTATCCCATACGGAATCCTCAAGGAATACAAAGCTCGAATGGATTTTGTAAGTGGATTTTTAATAGCAATTGGTATTTCACCTTTGATAGCACCGGAAAACTTAAAACCATTCGATTTGCAAAAGTGGATTGATGAACAGAACATAGATTATGTTGTATTTGTAGGAAACGATGAGCAAACTACTGGTCTAGTTCCAGCATTATTAAAAGAGAAGTTATCTGTTCCTATCGATGTTGCAGGAAAATTTGAAGAATATGAAGATTGGTTAGAAGTAGGACTCTTCGGAAGAATTTATGCTGGACAATCACTACTGGAAAAAGGTAATGAATTGTTAGCACTTGCTAAACAGGAGGTTTCACATGAAAATGCCTAAATACTCAGATGTGAACATCGTAAAAGTTCTAGAAAGAACAACGAAGCAATTTAAAAATGAATCAATATCCTTTTTGACGAACGAAGGTATTGAATTAAAACAAACTTATAATGAATCAGATATAGAAAATTTAGTGCACATTCAAGATCTTCCGGGGATAGCTCCGAATACACGTGGACCTTATCCAACGATGTATGTAGCGAAACCATGGACAGTACGCCAATATGCAGGGTTTTCTACAGCAGAAGAAAGTAACGCTTTTTATAGACGTAACTTGGCAATGGGGCAAAAAGGATTATCAGTTGCATTTGATTTGGCTACGCATCGCGGTTATGATTCTGACCATGAACGAGTAACAGGTGACGTTGGGAAAGCTGGGGTTGCTATAGATTCAGTAGAAGATATGAAGATATTGTTTGACGGAATTCCGCTTGATCAGATGTCTGTTTCTATGACAATGAATGGTGCAGTACTGCCAATATTAGCTTTTTATATCGTAACAGCAGAGGAGCAAGGGGTAACACCAGAACAACTTGCAGGCACAATTCAAAATGACATTTTAAAAGAATATATGGTTCGTAACACATACATTTATACACCTGAAATGTCGATGAAAATAATTGCAGATATCTTTTCTTACACTGCTAAAAACATGCCAAAGTTCAATTCCATTTCTATTTCTGGTTATCATATGCAAGAGGCGGGAGCTACTGCGGATATTGAACTTGCCTATACTTTAGCTGATGGTTTGGAGTATGTAAGAACGGGCCTGAATGCAGGAATAGACATTGATGCTTTCGCACCTAGACTCTCATTCTTTTGGGCTATTGGGATGAATTATTTTATGGAAGTGGCTAAAATGCGAGCAGCACGTAGAATTTGGGCACAAATGATGTCGAGTTTTGATCCGAAAAACCCGAAATCTTTAGCATTACGTACACATTCTCAGACTTCTGGATGGAGTTTAACTGAACAAGATCCATTTAATAATGTAACAAGAACATTAGTAGAAGCAAATGCTGCAGCAATGGGACATACACAGTCCCTACACACGAATGCATTAGATGAAGCGATTGCACTTCCAACTGATTTCTCAGCACGGATAGCGCGTAATACTCAGCTATTCTTACAAGAAGAAACGAATATGACCAAAGTTATAGACCCTTGGGGCGGTTCTTACTATGTGGAAAAATTGACAAATGAACTGATGGAAAAAGCTTGGGCACTAATTGAAGAAATAGAAGAGCTTGGTGGAATGGCAAAAGCTATTGAAACTGGCCTACCTAAAATGAAAATAGAAGAAGCAGCAGCAAAAAAACAAGCACAAATAGATTCTTCCAAAGAAATAATTATTGGCGTTAACAAATATAGATTAGAACAAGAAGATGCAATCGACATATTAAACATTGATAATACAGTCGTACGCCAAAAGCAAATGGAACGACTTGCTCAGTTAAAAGAAAAACGTGACGAAAATGCTGTAAAAGAGGCACTTTTGGCATTAACCGAAGCTGCTCGAACTGGAAACGATAACTTGCTAGCTTCCGCGGTAATTGCTGCTAGATATCGTGCAACAATTGGAGAAATTTCAGATGCCATAGAAGTTGTAGCAGGAAGACATAAGGCGGTGATCCGTTCCGTGAGTGGTGTATATAGTGCAAACTTTAATGATGCCGAGGAAATTGAAGCTGTTAAACAAATGGCTGAAGATTTCCGAGAAAATGAAGGAAGACGACCTCGAATTTTAATCGCAAAAATGGGTCAAGATGGACATGACCGAGGTGCAAAAGTTATAGCTACTGCATTTGCTGATTTAGGATTTGATGTAGATATTAGTCCTTTATTTCAAACTCCAGCTGAAACTGCGCAACAAGCAGTTGAAAATGATGTCCATGTAGTTGGCGTTAGCTCATTGGCAGCTGGCCATATGACGTTAGTTCCTGCTTTGAAAGAGGAACTTGCTAAGCTTGGTCGGGAAGATATATTGATCGTAGTAGGAGGCGTAATACCTGCACAGGACTATGCATTCTTACGTGAAAACGGAGCTTCAGCTATTTTTGGACCAGGTACTGTAATTCCAGTTGCTGCTCAAAAAGTAATTGAAGAAATCTATAAAAGATTGGGTTATGAGGAAGTGGAGGGCTAATGGCTGAAACGGATAAGACAAACCAATCGGCAATGCATGTGATGGGTGGTATAAAGTCACAGCACGATGGAATGGGAAAAGCTTCTGTAAAAAAATTTTCAAAGAAGAAACCTTTTGTTATAGATCAAGCAGAATATGTTCAAGAAGTTCTAAATGGCTCCAGATTACATTTAGCAAAAACGATTACTCTCATTGAAAGCACTGTGTCTGACCAACAAACAATAGGACAACAGATTTTGAAAGAACTACTCCCCTATACGGGAAATACGATTCGTATAGGTATTACAGGTGTGCCTGGTGCAGGGAAGAGTACATTTATCGAAGCTTTTGGAAAAATGCTATGTGACCAAGGATATAAAGTCGCCGTGCTAGCTATTGATCCAAGTTCCTCTTTAACAGGAGGTAGTATACTGGGAGATAAAACTAGAATGGAAGAGCTTGCAAAACATCCAAATGCCTTTATTCGTCCTTCTCCATCTGCTGGTACATTGGGAGGGGTTCATAAGAAATCTAGAGAAACGATGTTAATATGTGAGGCTGCAGGATACGATGTAATTTTAGTAGAAACAGTAGGTGTTGGTCAAAGCGAGACAATCGTTCGAGGGATGGTAGATTTCTTTTTACTACTTGCATTAACTGGTGCTGGTGATGAGTTGCAAGGGATGAAAAAAGGAATAATGGAGCTGGCTGATGCCATTGTAGTAAATAAGGCAGATGGGTCAAATGAAAAACTAGCTAAAAAGACTGTAGCGGAATATAAACAAATCCTGCATTTTTTAGCACCAGCTTCACCTAACTGGACGACACCAGCTTTAGCAGTCTCTTCGTTGTACAAAACAGGCTTAGAAACAGTTTGGGAAACCATCCAAACGTTTAAGAAAGAAATGCTTTCGAATAATGTTTGGCAAAATCGTAGAAAAGAACAAACAGTCGCTTGGTTTAAAACAATGATTGTGGATCGATTATATGATGACTTTTTTTCTTCTACCGATAAAAAACAAAATATGGCTAAATTAGAAGGTTTAGTAAGGGATGGGCAAGTAACAGTTTCGCAAGCAGTTGAAGAGTTATTTTCCTCGAATTCTAAGCAATAATCTGCTAATATAAAATTAATTGAAAAGGAGTGTTTTGATATGAATATGATGGATTTTAATTTATTAATGAATGATATGGTTCAGCAGGCTCGTGGAGAAATGGAAGCTAGTGGATATGAGCAACTAACTTCTCCAGAAGAAGTTGATTCTGCTTTTGCGCGCCCAGGAACAACTCTAGTTATGGTGAATTCGGTTTGTGGATGTGCTGGAGGTATCGCTCGTCCTGCAGCAGCAAACGCAATTCATTACGATAAAAGACCGGATCATTTAGTAACAGTTTTTGCAGGACAAGATAAATTAGCAACTCAACAAGCCCGCAATCTATTTGGTGAAGATCATTTACCATCTTCTCCATCGTTTGTTTTATTAAAAGATGGTCAGGCAGTAGCTGAAGTAGGTCGCCATGAAATAGAAGGACATGATCCAATGTCAGTTATCACTCATATTCAAGCATTGTTTGAAGAGCACTGCGAAGAAATTTAATAATGTCATCGAAAAGAGCGGAGCAATTGATTGCCTCCGCTCTTTTTTATGAACATTATAAGATAAAACTTAATCCAAAAAGTAGTGATGAAGCGACCATTGCAAAGATCATTAAATAGATTACGATTTTACGAAATGTTTGATTACGCATGAACTTCTCTCCTTTTACAATTACTTTTATTTTAACAAATTCGAAAAAAATCACAAGAGGTAGCGTTTAATTTACCGATGAGAAGGCAAAACTTTTCTATTTATTAAATGTCCAGTCTTCAGCACATTGCCCCTCGAGGTAAAATCTTAATAGGCAATGGTGGTTGATAAGCTTCCTCCTCCCCATTCATCATTTGTTCTGAGCAAAGCTCGTAGCAGAAGAACGTTGCTTGTCGGAGCAACATATGCGCTTGCGCTTTTCTTATTGAAATATGTACAATAGATTATATAGTCAAAATATGGGGTGTGAGACAATGGAAAAAGTAGATCATATTGGTATTGCTGTTAAGAGTATAGAAGCAACTCTACCATATTATACAGAAACACTGGGGTTAAAACTATTACATATTGAAGAAGTTCCTACTGAAAAGGTTCGTGTTGCTTTCATTGATAGTGGTAATGTAAATCTAGAATTACTTCAACCATTAGATGAAACAAGCACAATTCATTCCTTTATTGAGAAAAAAGGAGAAGGAATACATCACATTGCTTTCGGTGTATCCAATATTCAAGAACGTTTAAATGAGCTAAAAGAAAAAGGGGTAAGGCTCATTCAAGAAACACCTAAAGCCGGTGCTCATGGGGCACAAGTAGCTTTTATACATCCGAAAGCTTCAAGTGGCGTTTTATATGAATTATGTGATAAAACAGGGGGAGCGAAATAAAGATATGGATATTTATGATAAAATTAATGATTTATATGATCGCAAACGAAAAATTGAATTAGGTGGCGGAGACGCTCGCATTAAAAAGCAACACGAAAAAGGGAAACTCACTGCAAGAGAACGAATAGACTTACTCGTTGATAAAGATTCTTTTGTGGAGTTAAATCCTTTTATACAACACAGAACGGTTGATTTTGGTATGGACAAGCTGGAAGGCCCAGGTGATGGGGTAGTTACTGGCTATGGAAAAGTTAATGGTCGACCAGTTTATTTATTCTCCCAAGACTTTACTGTTTTCGGTGGGGCACTCGGAGAAATGCATGCATTAAAAATTGCGAATGTAATGGATTTAGCTGCAAAAAATGGTGCGCCGTTTATTGGTCTAAACGATTCAGGTGGAGCTCGTATTCAAGAAGGTGTTGTTTCCTTAGATGGATATGGACAAATCTTTTATCGGAATGCTATTTATTCTGGTGTAATCCCTCAAATTTCCGTTATTCTTGGCCCGTGTGCAGGTGGAGCAGTATACTCTCCAGCAATTACAGACTTTGTTTTCATGACGGATGAAACAAGTCAAATGTTTATTACAGGGCCAAAAGTGATTGAAACGGTTACCGGTGAAAAGATTTCAGCAGAAAATCTTGGAGGTTCTAAAGTACATAATACAATTAGTGGTAATGCGCATTTCCGTGGGAAAACGGAAGAAGAAGTATTAGAAAGTGTCCGTTTACTTCTAAGTTATTTACCGCAAAATTTTGAAGAGAAACCAGCAATAGTGGAAGTAACTAGTGAAAATGATGACAGACCTGATTTAGCTGATATCGTCCCATTTGAAGCAATTCGTCCATATGATATTCGAAAAGTGATTGAGCAAGTAGTAGATACTGACTCTTTTTTAGAGGTTCAAAAAGAATTTGCTAAAAATATCGTAGTCGGTTTAGCTCGTATTAAAGGGGAAGTAGTTGGTCTTGTTTGTAACCAACCAAAAGTAATGGCTGGTGGTCTGGATATAGATTCATCTGATAAAGCAGCACGCTTTATTCGTTTCTGTGATGCATTTAATATTCCGATTATTACCTTCGAAGATGTGACAGGGTTTTTCCCAGGCATTAAACAAGAGCATGGTGGGATAATACGTCACGGTGCTAAAATACTCTTTGCTTATTCAGAAGCAACTGTCCCGAAAATGACAGTTATTCTACGTAAAGCTTATGGTGGTGCTTATGTTGCGTTAAACTCCAAATCAATTGGTGCAGATGTAGTGTATGCGTGGCCAAATGCTGAAATTGCAGTTATGGGGCCACAGGGAGCAGCAAATATTATTTTTGCTAGGGAAATTGCAAATAGCAAAGATCCAGAACAAGTTCGCGCAGAGAAAATAGAGGAATATCGTTCCAAATTTGCGAATCCATATGTTGCGGCATCGATGGGAATGGTAGATGATGTAATTGATCCTCGTGAAACTCGTATTAAACTTATTCAAGCATTAGAAATGATGCGAAATAAAAAAGAAACTAGACCGAAGAAAAAGCATGGAAATATACCATTATAAAGGAGTCTAAATACAAGATGAATCGTTTAATAGAAGAATTTTTTGAACTAGTTAAAATTGACTCAGAAACAAAACACGAAGAAATTATAGCACCTGTTTTAATTGATAAATTAGAGAAACTTGGATTTTCCGTTGTCCAAGACGATGCCCACACTAGAAATGGACACGGTGCAGGAAATTTAATAGCAACTTTAAAAGGTCAAAAATCAGAAGTAGATAGTATATATTTCACCGTTCATATGGATACAGTTGTACCTGGTAAAGGAATTCAACCAGTTTTAAAAGAAGATGGCTATATCTATTCAGATGGAACTACGATTTTAGGGGCTGATGACAAAGCAGGAATCGCTGCTCTATTTGAAGCAATCAAACGATTAAAAGAGGAAAACATCGCACACGGAGATATTCAAGTAGTTATTACTGCTGGAGAAGAAAGCGGTTTAGTTGGTGCAAAAGAATTGGATCCATCCATGATAACAGCCAAATATGGCTATGCAATTGATAGCGATGGAACTGTCGGTGGTATCGTAACAGCAGCACCGTTCCAATCGAAACTTTGGACGACTATAAAGGGTAGAACTGCACATGCAGGAGTAGCTCCAGAAAAAGGAATATCAGCAATCACACTAGCTTCCAAGGCAATTTCAGCAATGAAGCTAGGTCGTATCGATGAAGAAACCACTGCTAACATTGGGCGTTTTGAAGGTGGACAAGCTACTAATATCGTTTGTGATGAAGTTCACATTTTATCCGAGGCACGCTCCATCAACAAAGAAAAACTTGATGTTCAAGTAGCACATATGGTTCAAATTTTTGCTGAGATTGCAGCTAATAACGGTGGTTCGGCTGAGACTGAAACCCAGTTAATGTATCCTGGATTCCACTTTGAGGAAGATCATCATGTAGTACAGGTTGCGAAACGAGCAGTTGAAAGAATAGGAAGAACTGCCGATATTAAGAGAAGTGGCGGAGGTAGTGACGCTAATGTAATTGCTGGTTTTGGTATTCCAACGGTTATACTGTCGGTTGGTTATGAAGAAATTCATACAACTAACGAGCGTATGCCAGTAGAAGAGCTAGAAAAGCTTGCAGATTTACTTGTCGAAATTGTAAGAGTAGCTGCAGAATAATTCTTACAGGAGGTGTCTATTATTGAGTAGTGAGAAAGTAGTTGTCTTTCAATGTGGGAATGAAGATTATGCTGTACCTATTGAACATGTTATTTCTATTGAAAAATTAGAGCATATTAATCCAATACCACATTTACCAAATTATTTAATTGGATTAATGAAAATCCGAGGCGAACTTGTGCCAATTATCGATTTTGAGCAAATTTTATATAATCGTAATGGTGCAGATTTTGAATCTTCACGAGTTATAACGATGCATACACAAGATATGTCCATTGGACTTCTAGTGAAGGAAGCCAAAGAAATACTAGATATACCATCAGTAGATATTAAGCAAATTGGTTTAGTAAACTATACAAAAACGCAGTATTTTACTGGTGTTGCAAATTTAGAAAATCGAATGATTACGATTGTTGAACCATCCATTTTAGTTCGAACATTGGACGGGATCAAAGATATTCAGTCCTATTTAGAATCAGCAAAAAAAGAGGAAGTAGGTAGCTAATTATAGCTACTTCAGATTGAAGTTAAAAGGCAGTTGGCTAATTGGTATTCATTATTTTGATTTTTGTCTATAAGTTTGGAGAATCCTCCGCTCGACTCCTGCGGGAAAAGCGAGACAGACGATACCCTTCAGGAGCATAGCGAAGGCACTGAAAAGTCTATAGAATTTGACTTTACACTAAATAAAATCGTCCGACAAATTAGAAAATCGTTGAAACGGCTCCCTTTCCGCGGGCGTTGCCTTAGCCTCCTCGCTACGCTGCGGGGTCTTCGGCTAACTCAATTCCCGCAGGAGTGTCGCCTTTTTCAACGATTTTCTATTAATACTATTTGAATAGATTTTATTGATTAAAACTTCTCTATTAATGACATAAGAGTTTTCTAATTCAAAAGCGGAAAATAGTTGATTGGAGTGGAAGGCGACGACTCCAGCCGGAATAGCATGAGCTGAAGACCCTGGACAGAGCGTAGCGAGGGAAGCGGCTGAAGCCATGCCGGCGGAAAGCGTCCGCCTGGAACGGAAATTAACGGGTCCAACATACTGTTATGAAATCTCATAGAGGACTTTTTCAGTGCCCTCAGTGTAGAGCGACCAAGCGGATCGGCGCTCGCCAGCGAAAAGCGAGCAGAAAGTTTCGGAAAATCTGATCTATCCTATATAAATTCGAGTTTGTCTACAGTCTGAGGTAGCTAATTATAGCTGCCTTTTTTCCTTAAAGGGGGTATTTAGTTGAAGAGAAAAAATAGAATAATTTTTCATATAGATATGAATAGTTTCTATGCTTCTGTTGAACAGGCGTATGATCCCTCATTAAAAGGAAAAGCAATCGCAATTGCTGGAAACCCAAAGGAACGCAGAGGCATCCTTGTAACTTGCTCTTATGAGGCAAGGGCTAAAGGTGTTTATACGACAATGTCTGTTTGGGAAGCGAAACGTAAATGCCCGGAGATTATTTTACTTCCTCCCAACTTTGAAAGATATCGTATTGCTTCTAAAGCTATGTTTGATATATTACGTTCATATACACCTCTTGTGGAACCTGTATCGATCGATGAAGGGTATATGGATGTAAGTGAATTAAATCTTTCAGGAAACGCAGTAAGTTTGGCAGAATCTATTCAAAATAGATTGGTAAGTGAATTGGATTTACCTAGCTCAATCGGAATAGCTCCCAATAAATTTTTAGCAAAAACTGCTTCTAATATGAAAAAGCCAATGGGAATTACCGTTCTGCGAAAACGAGAAGTTGCTGAAAAGCTATGGCCTCTTCCTGTTATTGAAATGCATGGGGTAGGTGAAAGCACGTCAAACAAACTTGCAGAGTTAGGCATTAAAACCATTGGTGATTTGGCTACTATCGAAACTGGAGTTATTAAAGAAAGATTAGGTAAAGTTGGTTTGCGACTTTTGGAAAGAGCAAATGGTGTAGATAATCGCGATGTAGATCCAACCTCCGTTTTTGATACAAAAAGCGTTGGCAATTCCACTACCCTACCTTATGATGAAACCAATCCGGACGAGCTAAACAAGGTAATTTTGAAACTCTCCAAAAAAGTGGCTTCCCGTCTAGAGGCTAAAAATCTTGCTGGACAGTCTATTAACATTCATATTCGCGATGCTGATTGGAAAAATAAGACGAGAAGCAAAACTGTACAGAACCGTCTATTCGAAGAACGTGAGATATATCAGTTAGCAAAGTCCTTATTTCACTCTACTTGGAATGGAGAGGCTATACGACTTTTAGGTGTGACAGTGAATAATGTACATGATAAAGGTGATTATGTAGAACAATTATCGATTTTCAACTTTGAAGAACATGCTAAAGAAGAACCAATCTTGAAGCTAGTTGAACAGCTACAGGAAAAGTTCGGAAAAGACACAATCAAGAGAGGAATTAAATTAAAAAAGAATCCTTCTTTAGAATCGAAAACAAGCTTTAGTAAAGACTTTTTAGATGATCATAAATTGTAAAGGAGCATTCTATAAATGCTCCTTTTGGAAGGATAAAGAATGATTTAGAAAATGTAGTGTGTCCATATCAGACTTAGTTGGTAAAGAGAACGTTTGTTGGTAATCTTCTATGCCTTTCCCTGTAATCACTACCCAATCCTGGTCATGTGCTAGTTCCCATGCATGTTGAATAGCTAATGTACGATCAGGGATTACGATGCATTTATTCTTTAAATTGAGTTGAGTTAGTTCATTTATCATTTGGTCAGGAGTTAAACCATTTAGATCATCGAATGTAAGTATACTTACATCACAATTGCTTGTTGAAATGTCAATCATATTTTTTCTCTTCTGAACATCTCGATTCCCTCTGAATCCAAATACATGTATAATTTTTCGAGGCTTATAAGAATGAACAGTATCCAGAATATGATAAAAAGCATTGCTTGTATGTGCGTAGTCTATTACAAAATTAGCACCTGAAGGGTGAGAGAATAACTGAAATCTTCCTGGGACTCCTTCAAAATTAGTAAGCGCTTCGACAATAGAGGAAGGTTCAAGACCTAATGAAATAGAAGTTAAAAAAGCTAAAGAGGCATTTTCAACATTATGCTGGCCTCTCATACATGTTGTAAGAGGGTAGGATATTGTCTCCGAATTTGAAGTTGTTATTAGCTCTTCTTCAGATGTAAAATAAGCGGAGTCTTTGCCATTAACTTTTACTACGTTTTTGTTTTTTGATAAAACATAGGAACTTAATCTTTCGCCCCATTCAGTAACAGAATTTACGATAGCGACACCATTTAATTTCAAATGATCAAATAGTGATTGTTTTGCTAAATAGTAAGACTCCATGTTTTGGTGATAATCAAGGTGTTCAGGTTCTAAGTTAGTAAAAATACAATAGTCAAATTCTATGCCTTCAACTCTGTGTTGTGTTAAGCCATGGGATGACACTTCCATAATCACAATTTCATCATGGCTAAAGGATAATAGTTGGTGAAAAGTTAAAGGATCTAAAGTCGTATGAGTAGACGTGTTTTCGAATCCATTTATTACAGTTGATACACTTCCAAACAACGCACAGGATATACCATGTGATTCAAGAATATGCTTGAGCATATAAGAGGTCGTTGTCTTTCCATTTGTACCAGTTACACCTATCATTATTTTATTTTGAGTTGGATTATGGTGAAAAGTACTAGCTAAAACTGCTAACGCTTTCCTTGCATTAGGGACTTTAAAGTATGGTACATCTAAATCTTGTATATCTTGTTCCCCTATTATTGCAGCCGCGCCGTTTTTTATAGCATCATTTATAAAAAGGTGACCATCCGTATTCGTGCCAGCAATTGCTATAAATATGAAATGTTTATCGATCTTGGAAGAATCAAAAGACAATCCATTTATTACTAAAGATTTATCCTTGTCGCTTACAGAAATACCTAATGGCTGTAACAATAAATCTAAATTCATAAAGGTGGTTCGCTCCTTCTAGGTGTCTATTTATTGTTAGCTGAAATAAAAAATACATGCATTAACAATAGTAATAATGTAGCTTATTCTCATTTTTCTTAAGTCGCTTGTACAAATTTTCGAATAATTTGTATATGTATAATAATAAACAGTATACAGAAATAAGATTAAAAAGTTATGGATATAGCTTAATGTAACGAAAACTTAATAAAGCTGGAAAAGTTTGCAGTTATTTTATTCAAACATTATGATGAATGGAATAGAAGTTGAGGTGGAGATAGATGAAATTATTATTTTTAGGAACAGGTGCAGGAATGCCCTCTAAACAACGCAACACAACATCAACTGTTTTAAAACTATTAGAAGAAAGAGGAGCTTTTTGGATGTTTGATTGTGGGGAAGCGACTCAACATCAAATTCTACGAACTACTCTTAAACCGAGAAAACTAGAGAAACTCTTTATTACTCACTTGCATGGTGACCATATTTATGGACTCCCAGGGTTGCTAGGGTCTCGATCTTTCCTTGGTGGAGAAGAAGAACTCACTATTTATGGTCCATCAGGTATCAAAGCATGGATAGAGTTAACACTCACCACGTCCAAAACATATATCAAATATCCACTAACGATAATAGAGATAGAGGAAGGGATTGTATTTGAGGACGAGCAATTCATCGTGGAAGCAAAATTACTAGAGCATGTCATTCCATGCTTCGGTTATAAAATTACTCAAAAGCCTCTACCACCCGAGCTACTTATCAGTAAAACGGATGCGCTTCGTGTACCAAGAGGACCATTATTAAAGTTATTAAAAGCAGGATTAGATATTGAACTTGAAGATGGTCGAATAGTGAAGAGTGCAGAAGTGACAGGTACACCAAAGAATGGTTTTCAGGTAACTGTTTTGGGGGATACAAGGTTTTGTGATAATTCTATTTTGCTAAGTAATGGTTCTGATATTATCATTCATGAAGGAACGTTTGATCATGAAACGGCTAATCTTGCAAGGGAATATGGTCACTCAACTATCTTGGATGCTGCAAATGTATGTAAGGAAGCGAATGCTAAGCATTTAATCATCAATCATATTAGTGCACGATTTATGCCATCAGATATAAAAGAAATGTTGGCACAGGTTGATCATTTTCCTTTTCCAGTATTTATCGCAGATGATTTTTCTGAATATGAATGGCAAAATGGTTCCTTAATAAAAATAAAAGATTCCGAGTGATTACAATAATCAATCGGAATCTTTCTTTATCTTATTCATATTGTTTTCCTAGCACTCTGGATTTATTTTGAGCTGCATCGATACAAGCAAAAATAGCGTCTTTTACATTATGCTGTATCAATTGTTCTAAACCAGCTTCAGTAGTACCACCTGGGCTAGTTACTCTTCGCCGTAATTCTAAAGGTTCTGCATTACCAGTTTTAAGCATTTGAGCAGCGCCTTCCATCGTTTGAACAAATAAATGACGCGCGTCCGATTTATCCATACCATGCTTTATTGCTGCAGCTTCAAATTGTTCTGCAAAGTAGTAAAAGTAGGCAGGACCACTTCCTGATAGTGCAGTAACTACATGTAAATCCTCTTCATCGACAGCTTTTACTGTTCCTATAGATTCTAATAAATGTATGATGGATATTTTTTCTTCCTCGGTAACTAAGTCATTCCAACATATGGCGGTTGCACTCAAGCCAACAGCTGCAGATGTATTTGGCATTACACGTGCAATCGGACGTCTCCCTAAATAATTTGTAATAGTTTGGATGGTTACACCAGCTATAACTGAAATAATTGTTGCATTTTTATTAATAAAAGGAGCAATTTCAGTAAACGCAACTTTTGCATCTTTTGGTTTCATTGCTAAAAAAACTATATTTGCATCCGTAAGGGCTTTTTTCTCTTCACATACAATTTGTACATTGTATGTTTTTTTTAATAACTGAAGCTGATCTACATCTGATTTATTCATTACATGTATGAATTCTGGAGCAACTTTTTCTTCCTTCGTTAGTCCATTAATGATAGCCTCTGCCATTGATCCAGCACCGACAAATACAATTTTCGTCATAAAAACTCCTCCTTATAAAATAAAAAAAGCGTTCCCGTCCCTAATAAATAAGGACGAAAACGCATGTCTCCGCGGTACCACCTAGATTTGCCGCAATGCGGCACAGCTTATCCCTTCATATCGTGAAGGTCACGACTATGTTTGCATAGTAGCTCCGAAGTAGGTTCGATATATGAGCGGGAGGTGAAAATTGCAGCAGGTCATTTCACTCTCTTGACTCCATCATATATGTACTATTCTTCATCTTAGCTTTTATTTTCTGAATTAATGAAATTATATGGCTCTTCCAATAAAAAGTCAACTTGAATTTAGTGACGTCTTCTTTAAAAAAATGTACAATTATAATGAATCATCATTCATTTAGAAGGAGTTTACATATGACTATACATAAAATTATTGTTCCTACGCCATTTGCTGTAGGTGATGTTAATGCATATTTATTAAAAGGCGATGCACTCACCTTAATAGATGTGGGTCCAAAAACAGAAGAAGCATTAGTAGCCATTAAGGCTGGAATTAAAGAAGCGGGATATTCGCTTTCAGATGTCGAGCAAGTATTGCTAACCCATCATCATCCAGATCACTCGGGTTGGGTAGAAGCATTTGAACAAGCAACATTATTAGGGCATGCTTATAACGAACCATGGCTAACGAGAGATGAAGAATTCTTTCACTTTCATGATGATTTTTATCTACAATGTTTAAAGGAAGAGGGTGTTCCAGAAAGTTACTTTCAATGGGTTGAAAAAATGAAAAGACCTTTACACTTTATTGGAAATCGACCTCTACAAAAGATTTTAAGAGAAGGTGATTCTCTTCCAGGTCATCCTGATTTCACAATTTTAGAGACATTAGGGCACGCCCAAAGCCATCTCTCCTTTTGGTCGGAGAAATATAGAGTATTAATCGGAGGTGATTTAGTGCTTGAAAAGATTTCTTCCAATCCATTAATTGAACCACCCCTTGATAAAGTTTCGGAACGATCAAAATCAATGATCCAATACAATGCTTCATTAAAACGAATTCAAGATTTACCTGTTGAAAAGATTTTTAGTGGTCACGGAAATGAGGTATTTAACGTGCATCAACTTATTACGGATAGACTTGAAAAACAAAGAGAAAGAGCATTAAAAGTTTTAGATATGATGAAAGAGGAAGAAAAAACTATTTTTGAACTTACTCAACAGCTGTTTCCAAAAGTATATGAAAAAGAACTTGGTTGGACTTTGTCAGAGACAATTGGTCAAATTGATTATTTATTGGAAGAGGGTTACATCAAGGAACAAAAAAATGAGAAAGGTATATTGTTATATGAGCAAGCCTAAAAAAATTTTCATAACCGGGGCAACAAGTGGGGTTGGGTTGTTACTCACAAAAAAACTGAAAGCTGATGGTCACGACGTTTGGGCAACTGGTCGAAACATGGATGTTCTGGAGGAATTAGATCAACTTGGAATTCATTCCATCTATGCAGATTTAACTAAAGAACAATCTTTTAAGGAGCTTTTTCAGGAAATGGAGACACCTGATACAATCATATATTGTGCCGGTGTTGGAACATTTGCATATTTAACTGATTTAGAAGAGAAAAACATGATACAAATGATGAATGTAAATGTTACTGCTCCGATGTTACTTACAAAATACTTTGCAGATAAAATGAAAGAAAAGGGTAGCGGCCATTTTATTTTTATCGCATCTCAAGCTGGGAAGGTTGCCACACCAAAAGCCTCTGTTTATGCTGCTTCCAAACATGCCATACTCGGTTTTGCCAATGCCATTCGTATGGAGCTTAAAGATTTCGGTATACACGTAACTACGATCAATCCCGGTCCAATTGATACACCATTCCTCGATTTAGCCGATCAGACAGGCATTTATAGAGGGAAGCTTAGTAAACATCTACTACAACCAGAAAAAGTAGTGACTTCTATTATTAAAACAATAGATTATCCTGTGCGAGAAGTTAACTTGCCTTCGTATATGGGTCTGACTAGTAAGCTATATGCAGTTTTTCCAAAAAGCGTGGAGACTCTAGGAAAAGGGTTTTTTAATAAAAAGTAGCTTTTATGTTTATAATCCTGGAGGAAAACGAGATGAATTTACAAGATATTATTAGTTTGGATTTTGCTTATTTAGAAACTTTTTCAATGCGTAAGGATAGAAAATGGGGATCATTATTTTATAATGAGAATCAGCCATCATATTATGATGCAAATCATGCACATATTAGTGAATTTAGTGAAAATCCATCCTTCATAATGGAAGAAGTAGTGAAATTTTATAATAGTAAAAAAATTATACCAAGATTTTATCTACACAATTTAGATCTACAAAAAGAGCTAATTTCTATTTTACTTGAGAATAGCTTTGGATATGAGGAGTTAATTAGTCCAGTTCAATTATGGGATAAAAAGCTTTTAGAAAAAGAGAAAAACGAGAATATAGTGATTGAACGTGTCGATAAACATAATTATTTTGAAGCCCTTCAAATTGAATGTAGTATAAAAGAGCTTGGAGGTAAAGAAGTGAGAGAAAAAGCATTTGAGCTAGAGTTTAATCATCCAAGTTTTGAACACTATATACTTCGATATAATGGGATTGCCTGTGCCACTGCCTGTATTTTTGTAAATGATAAACAAGCTCGTATGGAGAGTGTAGCAACTTTAGAAGAGTTTAGAGGTAGGGGATTGATTGGGGAGCTAATTCATTTTATTCAAACTGAAATAGAAAAAAGATGTTATGAAAACCTATGGGTCTTTCCAATCAACGAAAGAGTTGAAAAAGTATATCAAAGATACGGATTTAAAACAGTAGAAAAGCTCAAAACGGGACATGCTTATTTAGGTGGAAGAAGTATAACTGAGATCCAGGGATGATTTATATTGAAAGAAAAAAATTTTAAAATACATATTGAAACCGATTAGTTCCCTTATTAGGAGACTAATCGGTTTTTTAATGAATTTAAATTCTGATTATTATATTTTTCTTGATATCTATTAAGTAGTTGATCTAGCTCTTGGCTAACGGATACAACAAGGGGATGCGATAATCCTAATTTTTTTGCTTTTCTATACATGTCTTTCCGCTTAATATCGATTCGAACCATTAAAGCCTTCTTATCCAATTTACTTTTCACTATTCTTCCTCCAAATAATATTTTATATTTAGCTTCCACCAAGAGGGTAATTTTTTACGAGTAATGAAGCAACTTGTCCAATTGTACGATAGATAAATTGCGAAATTTGTCTAGTTGTGTAGGAATGGTTCTATTTAATATAATTGTAATAAAAGTAAAAATTCTAAAAAATATAACAAATGAAAAATTAATATGAATTCTATTTTACTCATAGAGTGGATGTATACAACAACTGCTAAAAGGAAAGGAGATAGCTGGTGATTAAACGAAATGGGTTAGTACCAAAAAAGGCTCTTGTAGCTGCTATATCAGGTATATTTATAATTATCATCCTTTTTATGTTTTTTCCTTTCGGTTATTCTTTACAAGAAGATGGTAACGGAAAGGTTACGATTTCAGAAAACGGCATCTTGCGTAATGAATTTACTGTAGAGGTTACGGAAGCAAATGAATTAACAATCGTGTTGTTAAAATCGGTTTTGAAAGAATTTAAGACAATATGCATAATATTATTAATCATTTTTCCACTATTGCTACTTTCTCTTGCTTTTAACTATGTGCAGAAATCTAAAGGGATTTTTATAATTATGTGTGTTATTTCTATTTTCATGATGATCGCAATTACAATTTTATATTTTAACAATATAGAAATCATGGAAAACCTAATAAAAAGTTTAAGTCAGAATAAATAAAGTATTGAAGAATGCTTTCAATCAATTTATGATTATTCCTTATAATGCTAGAAGGTTTTTGGAGGAATTCTGATGATGACAGATTATTTACAACAGCTTTTGAAGGATTGGGAAAAAGCTTACATGCAGAATAATTATCTCCATGGATCATTGTTGGTTGCATATAAAGGAGAAATGTTATTAAACAATGGGTATGGGATGGCAAACTTTGAACATGATATAGTTAATACATCTGAAACCAAATTTAGAATTGGTTCTATTACTAAAAGTTTTACTGCATTGGCTATTTTCCAATTACATGAGGAAAACAGGATTAATATACATAATACAATAAATAATTACTTGCCATATTTCCCAAATGGAGACAAAATCACTGTTTATCAATGCTTAACACATACAGCAGGGATAACGAATTTCACAAGTTATCCTGATTTTTGGAGTAATACGATGCGCCTTTCTTCCAGTTTAGAGGAGATAATTAATTCTTTTAAAAATGAGCCGTTAGAATTCGAGCCTGGCTCACAATTTGATTATAGCAATTCAGGCTATTTGTTATTAACCGCAATTATTGAAGAAGTTACTGGAGTTAAGTATGCTGAATATTTAAAGGAAAACATATTGAATCCACTTGGAATGTATAATACTGGCTGTGATAATGGAATAGAAATCGTACCAAACCTTGCAGCGGGATATTCATACAATGGTAAGCCAGTTCACGCCCCATATGCAGATCTTTCTTTTCCCTTAGGCGCTTATGGTCTTTATTCAACAACAGGTGATCTACTAATATGGGATAGAGCTATTAGATTTTCTACATTAATAAGTGAGGAAGCCACTAAAATCATGCTAACTGCTTATCAGGACTCCTATGCTTGTGGTTGGTTTAGAAAACAAGTAGCAGAAAGAGATTGCTACTTTCATTTTGGTGATATAAGTGGTTATGTAAATGAAATACTCTGTTTTGAAGAAGACCTCATGATTATTTTTTTATCCAATATGAATATTGTTCCTGTTAAAAAGCTGACAAGAGATATTGCTAAGAAAATTTTTGAACAACCAATTGAACTTGCTCAACTATTAAACCAAATAAACATATTTAATATGGATTTCATATGCGGTACCTATCAAAGCGATAATGGCCATTTGTCATTGCACATCACACAAGAAAAAGGCTTATTCCTTTCAGTTCCAAAAGATTACGGTGTGGTTTATAAGTTTGGGCTTATTCCTATTAGACAGGAAAAAAACAAATTAACGATGAAAACGACAATAATAGATGAAACATTAGTATTGAGTTACTCTGCAAAGAATGTGCTTTCCATTTGTTATACAGATTGCTATGGCAAACAAAGCATTCTAAAAAAAGGGTAAATAGGTTATGAAAGGATGAACATTGGTGTTTCGAATCCCTTTATTCGAAGCGCCTTTTAATTTGTTCGTATTTGGCATATGATAGTTAATATTTGACTCTCGTTACTTGTAATTATATACTAGGTTACGATAGGTAAGTGTAGTTAGAAAAAATTTATAAAGACAAATATGAAACAGACAGTACTGTAAAGCATGTACTTATGTTTAATCTATAAGAATGGTGAGATCGAAATGACGATATTAAATGATACTTTAAATGTTTTGCAAGATAAAATGGATATGATAAAAATTTCGGACCAAGAGAATTTATGTTTAGTTGGTCCTGTTAAATTACCTATTAAACAAGGTGATTTTTCTGCAACTTTTAATTGGTACTCTTGGCTAAAAGTAGATGCGATGGAGTCGAAGGAAGAAGTTATTGCTTCCATTACAAACTCCCGGTTAGCTTTTGGTCAGCAATCTTCTGCATTAGTGTATGGTGATTTTGCAAATGAAGACGATGTACTCATTCGTATGCATAGCATTTGTCATACAGGAGACATTTTTGGAAGCCAGCGTTGTGATTGTGGATACCAGTTACATGAATCAATGAAGATGATCGTAGAACATGGTTGTGGGGCGATATTTTATTTGGCGGATCACGAAGGACGTGGGATTGGTCTTTTTTCTAAATCTTTGGCTTACCTTTTACAAGAGAATGGGTATGACACAGTGGAAGCAAATCAAGCTTTAGGGTTTGAGGATGATACTCGTTCCTATGAAGAGGCTATTCGAGTATTAGAAGCTTTAAGAGAAAAGCCAGTTACGCTTATTACGAACAATCCTAAGAAGCTTGACGCACTAAAAGCTCACGGGTTATTAGCAGATCATCATGTACCTTTATGGGGTGGAATGACAGATACAAATCGTTTTTATTTGGAAACAAAAGTCCAAAAATCAGGTCATATCAAAGAATCTACTATAAATAGTTAAGGAGTGCATGGCGATGAATACCGATCAAGATTATATGCGCCTAGCACTTAATTTAGCTGCAAGTGCAAAAGGTAATACGAACCCAAATCCAATTGTCGGAGCTGTGATTGTGAAGAATGGTGTCATAGTCGGAACAGGATTACATCGTAAAGCAGGGGAGCCGCATGCGGAAGTACATGCATTTAATATGGCTGGTGAGCATTCAAAAGGAGCCACACTTTATGTAACGTTAGAGCCTTGCTCTCATTTTGGAAAGACTCCACCCTGTGCAAACCTTGTAAAGGAATCAGATGTAAGTCGTGTAGTTGTTGCAATGCAGGATCCAAACCCAGAAGTTGCTGGTAGAGGTATAAAGCTTTTGCGTGATGCTGGAATTGAAGTAGAAGTCGGTGTACTAGAAGAAGAGGCAAAAAAACTTAATGAGCGATTCATTCATAACATGATTACACAACGTCCCTTTGTCATTTCAAAATTTGCAATGACGTTAGACGGTAAGCTTGCTACCCATACAGGTCATTCGAAATGGATTACTGGTGAGGAAGCAAGAGCAGATGTACACAAGCTCCGCGATGAAGTAGATGCTATTTTGGTTGGGGTTGGAACTGTGTTGGTAGATAATCCTTCATTAACAACTAGATTACCGGAGGGCCAAGGAAAAAACCCAATCCGTATCGTTTTAGACAGTCAATTAAGAACGCCATTAGATGCACATGTTTTACAAACTGATGAGGCTGATACAATTATTGTAACATCCAATAGTGTAGATTTAGAAACAGTAAAACCGTATAAAGAAAAAGGTGTTTCCTTCATTTTTGTATCAAAAGATGACAAAGGATTGAACATTCTGGAGATGTTAAAAAAGCTTTTTGAAAGAGGAATTACGGACGTGCTCGTAGAAGGAGGAGGCGAGGTTAATGCTTCTTTTTTAAGAGCAGGTTTAATCGATAAATACTTTGTTTATATAGCGCCAAAAGTGTTAGGCGGAAGAAATTCGCTAACACCCTTTGCGGGAAGTAATATAGATTCAATGAATGCGGCAAACCTTTTATCTTTTGATGAAGTGCAAATCTTTGGGGAAGATATTAGGATTACTGCGTATCCAAATCAGGGTGTTGATCAGAAGTGAATTATAAAGTAGATGTTTGTATAGTTGGGGCAGGTCCTGGAGGTGCGCTGCTTGCCTATTTACTGGCGAAGAAAAATGTTTCGGTAGTGCTTTTGGAAAGATCACACGAAGTTGGAAAAGCATTTCGAGGTGAACATTTAAATGAAGAAGGCGAAGCAATTTTAAAAGAACACGGTCTTTTTGATGCAGTGGAACAATTAGGATTACTTCGAATGGAAAAGCTAGAGTATTGGCATGATGGAAAACCATTTAAAACAATACTACCAGACCCACAAGTGGGACATCTTGGTATTCATGTTCCTCAAAGTCATCTTTTAACTGTTTTATTACAGGCTGCACAGCAATATCCAGCTTTTAACTGTATGATGAATACTAAAGTACTGGAGCTATTAAAAGATGATTCAGGAATTTTTTGTGGTGTCAAAGCAACAAAAGATGGGGAAGAAGTTATCATAGAGAGTCAATTAGTAGTTGGAGCAGATGGCCGATACTCAACCGTGAGAAAAAAAGCGGGAATTGATGCAACTCTTCGTAAACATGGATATGATTTGCTTTGGGCTAAAATACCTGCTCCAACTAGCTGGGAGCCGTCGATAAAAATGGCACTTATTGGTGACAAACAACTTTCTCTCTTTACTCAAGCGCAGGGATATATACAAATTGGGTGGAATATTGAGGAAGGTTCTTTTTCTTCACTTAGAAAACAACCATTTACTCCTTTTATTGAACAGCTTATTCTGGCATTTCCGCAGCTTAAGGAAACTGTTCATCAGCATATTCAATCTTGGCAGGACTTCGTCTTATTAGATGTGTATAGTAGTAAAAGTGAGAATTGGGGTAAAGAAGGCGTAGTGTTGATCGGTGACGCTGTTCACACGATGACACCAACCGGTGCATTTGGTTTAAATAGTGCATTAAAAGATGCTGATTTACTCGCATCTCTCATTGATGAAAATTATATATCTCAGCTTGATTTTACAAGTTGTGCTACGCAAAGAAAAAAAGAAGTTGAAAAGATTCAAGCGATTCAAATTGAGAAAGAACAATCATTTGCCTCACAATTTGTCGTTTTGGCTTAATTTAGGAGGATATTCGTGAAGTTTGGTTTTGATATTGACGATACATTAATTAATCTAAGAGAGCATGCCTTTCATTTATATAACAAAAAATTGAATCAAAATATAGCTTTGGATGTATTTCAAGCATTGAAAACTGTGGAAATACATGAAGCGTTTGGGATGGAAAAAGAAGCAGGAAATACTATGTGGAATAACTTATTGGAAGAAATTTATTTTACTGATTGTCCTGCCTATGAAGGAGCTCTAGAAACATTACAGCAACTAAAAAAAGATGGACATGAAATTTTTTATATTACTTCACGCCCCAAAAAATACTGTCTGCAAACACGAGAATGGATGAAAGCTAAAGGTTTTCCAGTGGAAGATGGGCATTTTTATTGTGGAATGCAAGATGCAGAAAAAATAGCAACAATTCAAGAACTTGAACTAGACTTTTATTTTGATGATAAACCAGCTGTATTGGAAACCCTAAGTGGGGTAGCTTCCAAAGTGTATATAATGGACCAGTCTTATAACCAACAGGTGGAACTACCTAGGTTGAAGAACTGGGCCGATTTAGAAAAAATTATTCACTAATCAATGTGCTTACGAGTAGTCTTCTGGACAATGGTTAGACTGACATGTAAGTTTAAACGGCTGACTTCAGTAAGCAAGAAATTAGAAGTGGGCTTATTATTTCATAGGTTAAGAAGAGTGATCACGTTCGTTAGGGAAAGCCTATCGTCTCTTTATGGGATGGTAGGCTTTTTTGCATTTTATTCGATCTATGCTTGTAGACATGAACTTCAAAGATGCAATGACCTTTGGATTAATCATGAACAGAATAAGTAAAGCGTTTGTGAAATCAGAAAACCCAGATCATGTTTATGCATGAGATAGTACAACTATCATTTCCTGGTTTATAATTTTTGAATCTAAAGCTACGTTTATCAGTAAGTAATGACAAAACTGATCCGTATTTCAAAATAAGTACGGATCAGTTTTAATAAATGATTTTTAAAGCACTGATTATTGTGTATAAGCAACTTATAAAGTAGACCATGGATGTGCGCTTGCTAAACATTACACATGAGCGTCTGTCTTTAAAATAGTATATATGTTTTTAAGACACTTTTTCAAAATACTTATTGAGTAACACGTCTAGTTCTTGACTACAGGAGACGACAAGTGGATGGCTATATCCGAACTTCTTAGCCATATTGTACATAACTTTCCTTTTCATCTCAATCTGAACTAATAATGTATTACCTTTCAACAAAGTTTTCACAATTCTTCCTCCATAAAGTATATTTCGCTTCATTTCTTGACGAGTTTTTCTAGTATGTAGGGAAGCAACTAGTACATTGTATAATATCCAAATTAAAAAATTTGTCGTATTGTGGAAAAATAATGAAAGTTCACAAATTTGTCATAAGTTATATGTATAAAAGTCGAAGAAGTGAAAATTTTGGAAATCTGAAATGTAAATGAAACAATTTTCCCGTATAAACGTATACATTTCATGAGGCGAGAAGAAAACAGAGCAATAGGTAGAACGATAAGATGAAAGAATAAAATACAGGTTTCAAGGAGATTATCATGAAAAAATGGAAAAAGTTAAAATCACAATATGTATATAAAACAGAATTTGGAAATTTACGAGCGGATCAATGTGAATTACCTGATGGGCAAATCATAAACAATTATTACGTGAATGAATATGCGGATTGGGTCAATGCCATCGTTCTTACAAAAGAGAATAAGATTATTCTTGTTAAGCAATATAGGTATGCTGCTGAAGACTTCTTCTTAGAAATTCCTGCAGGTAAACCAGAGGGGGAGGAAAAATATGAGCAAGCTATAGTAAGGGAAGTACGAGAAGAGACAGGCTATATTACGGATAAAAAGCCTATTTTAATTGGAGAGTTTTATGTGAATCCAGCTACTCAAACGAATAAAGTAGTGACGTTTTTATTAGAAGATACATATAAAGCATTTGGTCAAGAGCTAGACACCACTGAGTTTATAGATGTGGAGTTAGTCGACATCAATCATATGCACTCTATGATTACAAATGGTGAAATTAATCAACTTTTTACTGCTAGTGCTTTCTATATGTTTAAGGCATACTTAAACGAAAGAATTGGATTAAAAAATTTATAAGAATTATATTGAAGTGAAGAGAGGTTATGTAAATGTTCAGAGGGATTATATTTGATTTTGATGGTTTAATTGTAGATACAGAGACAGTCTGGTATGAGGCTTTTAAAGAAGCTTTGTTTAATAGTCATTCTGTTGAATTAGGGCTACCAGGGTACGCTAATTGTATAGGGACTGGTAATGAAGTTTTATATAAACATTTTCGTGAGCTGGTTGGAAATACAGTAGACTGTGAGCAAATAGAAAACGATGCATTATTAATATATACAAATAAAATGCAAGAACCAGTTCTTAGAGAAGGTGTGAAAGAATATTTGGAGGAAGCAAAAAGCCACAACTTAATAATTGGCTTAGCTTCAAGTTCATCCAAACAATGGGTAACTACTTATTTAGAACAACTAGGTATTATACAATATTTTGATGTGATTAATACAAGAGATGATGTCAACAAAGTTAAGCCCCATCCTGAGTTATATGTAAAAACCTTAAAGGACTGTGAGCTGTTACCGACAGAGACTATTGCTTTTGAAGACTCATTAAATGGATTAACTGCAGCAAAAAAAGCAGGAATAAGATGTGTGATAGTTCCAAATGATGTGACTAGTAATCTACCATTTAATAATCATGATTATCATTTGAATTCCATGAAACAAGAATCACTAGAACAAGTGATGAAAAAATTGGGACGTATAGTCTAATTAAAGGAGACGATTAATTTGACTACTGTTGCACTAATTAGGCATGGAATGACAGAATGGAATGTATTAGGAAAAGCCCATGGAATAACTGATATCCCTTTAAATTTATCCGGTGAAAACCAAGCATATGCACTAGCAGATAGACTATCTATGGAAGGCAAATGGGACATAATTGTATCAAGTGATTTACTTCGTGCTAAGGAAACTGCTCAAATTATTTCTCGCAAATTAGATGCTCTTACATGCATTTTTGACGAAAGAATTCGTGAAATTAACTGTGGAGATATCGAAGGAACTACGGAAGAAGAAAGGATAAAAAAATGGGGGAACAATTGGAGAGAACAGGAGCTCGGAATGGAGAAATTTGAAGAAGTTTCTGTTCGAGGGTCGTTATTTTTAGATGAATTAGTGACTACATATAAAAATAAGCATATTTTAGTTGTAAGTCATGGTGCGTTAATTGGTCTCACATTACAACATTTACTTCCTGAGAAATTTACAACAACTTATATTGAAAATGCATCGATTACTTTACTGACACACATGAAAAACGAATGGAATTGTTCTCTTTATAATTGCACAAATCACTTAGTGAATTAAGTTCTTAAATAAAAGAAGGAACTCCATGAATGAAGCATCTTCTTATAGTATAGAAGTGCTTTTTTTAATTTGTAATTGTTTTACATGTTTTAGATGAAGGATTAAGTTATCTTGATGAAGAATATTATGAAATACAGGTATATTTTTCAAAAACAGTAAGTGCTTAATATAAAAAGGGCATGTCAATAAAATTAGTAGAGTCCTTTTATGTTAAGAACATATTATTAAAGAGAGGATAGGAAAATTGTTACAGGAGGTATAAATGGATGAATAAATTAGTTATCCTTCTCCTTTTTTTACTGTTGTTATCAGGATGTAAGGATGATTCTACTAAAGTTAATGAAGTTAATGGAATAGAAAAAGATTTGCAATCGCAAATAGCTCAGCTTGAAATAGAAAAGAAGCAGTTGAAAGATCAAGTAACGGAAATGCAAAAGATTCTTGATGAAGAGAGAGATTCTTTAAGGACGACAATGAATTTAACATTTAAACTTTTAACAGCTATGGAGAAAAAAGATTTTATATATATTTCCTCCATCGCTTCATCAAATGTTCAAATTGATGAACAAGACAGTTCTATTTTATTTGATCAACAAAACTATAGGCTCGAACTTACCGATAAAACTGTACATAATTTAGAAAACTTAGAGTATCGATTTTATGATTTAGAGGATGACAAGATGACTATAGGATTCGCTAAATATTTTTTGGAAGGGCATAGTACCATATATTTTGAATTTATCAACGTTGAAGGTACATGGTTAATAGATTATATAGTTACGAATGCATAATAGTGTGGTTAGTGGAAGGAGTTTACTTATGAACATAAGACTTGCAGAGAGAAAAGACTTTGACCAATTAATACAAATGAGATGGGATTTTACAATTGAAGATTATGAAACGAAATCTTTCGGTGAAAACGAGATGGATTCGTTTAAATTGGAGTGTCAAACATTTTTAGAAAATGCGATGAATAGTGGGAATTGGTTTATTTGGGTCGCTGAGGAGGACGAAAAAATCGTATCCCATATTTACATCGAACTAATTCAAAAAGTACCTCGTCCCGGAAGAATCACTTTTCCATTTGCTTATATGACGAATGTATATACGATTAAAGAATACAGAAGCAAAGGAATCGGAAGTAAATTGATGAAGACAATACATGAATGGGTTAAACAAAATAAATATGAATTCATTATCGTATGGCCAAGTGATGCCAGCAGAAATTACTACGAAAGGAATGGATATAAACTTTGTAAAGAACCTATGGAATTCTTTTATTAATTAATTTAAGTAGAGTCGGGAGAAGAATAAAGATGACATATAAAGTGATTGAAAAATTAAATGAAAACCAGCTTAATCATTTACTAGCTTTGTTTAAAAATGAATGGTGGACGAAAAATAGACAAGCTATAGATATAAAAAAAATGCTAGAAAATAGTAATGTAGTTATTGGGCTTCTTCATGAAGAAACGGATGAATTGGTTGGTTTTGCAAGAGTTATTACAGATACTGTTTACCGAGCTTTTATATTCGATGTAATTGCAAAAGAAGAATACAGAAATAGTGGTATTGGCAAGATTTTGATGGATTCTATTTTAAGCCATCCACTTGTACGAGATGTTGATAGAGTCGAACTTTATTGTCCTGATCGATTAGTTTCCTATTATGAGAAGTGGGGATTTTCAACAGATGTTAATGGCAGCAACTTAATGAGAAAAAAATAAGATGAAAATGAAAGAACCTCCACTATGTATATGCAAAGGGAGGTTCTAATTCTGTTCTATAAGATAGCCAATTTAAAAACCTCTTTTATAAGGTGTAGGAGGCTCGACTTTCCCTGTGATTGACTCTTCTGCGTGAAGTGCCCAATAAGGGTCCTTCAACATTCCACGGCCTATGGCTACTAATTCTGCATCGCCTTCTTCGATAACTTTTTCCGCTAGATTAACATCTTCTAATATACCTACAGCAATGACTGGTAAATCCAGTGCTTGTTTAAATGCACGAGCAAATGGAACTTGATAGCCTGGTGTATTTGCAGGTTTTACTTTACCAGGTGGTGCCTCACCTCCACTTGAAACGTGGAAAACATCAACACCAGCTTCTTTATATTTTTTAGCAAGTTCTAGAGAATGTTGTAGACCATATCCATTATCCATATATTCAACAGCAGAAATTCTCATGATTAACGGCATTCCATCAGGCATAACACTTCGAATTGCTTGAATAACTTCTACGCCAAATTTAGATAAATCTTTTCCATAATCATCTGATCTATTGTTAATAGCAGGTGAATGGAATTGATGAATTAGGTAACCATGTGCCCCATGAATTTCAATTGTATCGAAACCGGCTACAATTGCTCGTTTTGCTGCATCTTTAAACTTATTGACCATTTCTTTCACTTCATCAGTTGAAAGAGCTCTCGGTTTTTTCCAGTTACTATCTACTGGAATATCGGATGAACTAACAGGTTCTTTGGCGTCTGTTGCTTTTCTGCCAGCATGAGCAATTTGAATACCTATTTTCGAGCCATATTTATGTACTTCTGAGACAAGTCTTTCATAAGCAGGAATCTGTTCATCAGACCACAGTCCTAAATCATTGTCCGTAATTCTTCCATCAGGCTCCACATCAGTCATTTCAACTATTATTAAACCTGACCCACCGACAGCTCTAGAAACATAGTGAACAAAATGCCAATCATTTGGAATGCCGTCCTTAGCTTCAACGGAATATTGACACATTGGTGGCATTACAACTCTATTTTTTATTTCAAGCCCTTTTAGTTTTATAGGTGAAAATAAATGACTCATTCTAACACACTCCTTTCATATTATTATCTTTGTTTCTTCTCTGGTAATCAAATCATGTGCTTTTAAATTTTAATATATCCAGTTGGAGGGGAAAGTTAGGGGTATACAAAATACTATCATTTCCTAAACCTAGGGTATTCACTTTGAGATGAAATAACCGCTCTATTACAAATGAAGGTAATAAAGATGCTATCCAAAAGTTTATTTAGCATACACAGGTAGAAGTTATAAAGAATACAATTGACGAAATTGAAAGACAGCTTAATACAACAGAAATCATATATACTTTTATTTGATATATGATCAAGAATAAAGTAGAGAAACCTACAATAGAAGATACTCTAGTAAAATAAAAAAATGAAATATATTCCTCATAATCATAAAATATTAGTTGTATTTATACATTAAGCATGTTACATTATGTATATTAATACTAAAAAAACGTATAAACATACATGGAGGAATATAAAATGAATAAAAAAGTCGTTTTAGCTTATTCAGGTGGTTTGGACACATCTGTAGCAATCACATGGTTAAAGGATGAAGGATATGATGTTGTTGCTGTTTGTCTAGATGTTGGTGAAGGAAAAGATTTAGAGTTTGTTAAAAACAAAGCCCTACAAGTTGGAGCTATCGAGAGCTATATGATCGATGCAAGAGAAGAATTTGCAAATGAATACGCTCTGATAGCACTTCAAGCTCATACATGGTATGAAAATAAATACCCACTTGTTTCTGCTTTATCGCGTCCGTTAATTTCGAAAAAATTAGTAGAAATTGCAGAACAAACAGGTGCAACTGCAGTAGCTCACGGCTGTACAGGTAAAGGGAATGACCAAGTACGTTTCGAGGTTTCGATTAAAGCTTTGAATCCAAGTTTAGAGGTAATTGCACCAGTTCGTGAATGGAGCTGGAGTCGTGAGGAAGAAATTGAATATGCAAAGACGAAAAATATTCCTATTCCTATTAACTTAGACAGTCCATTTTCTATTGACCAAAACCTTTGGGGGCGTTCAAATGAATGTGGAATTCTAGAAGATCCGTGGGCAGCACCTCCAGTAGATGCATATGATTTAACCGTTGCATTAGAAGATGCTCCTGATACTCCGGATATTATTGAAATCGATTTTAAAAATGGCGTCCCAGTAGCGCTTGATGGTGTGGAATATAAATTATTTGAGTTAATCTTAAAATTAAATGATTTAGCTGGTAAACATGGTGTTGGACGTATTGATCATGTAGAAAACCGATTAGTTGGGATTAAATCACGTGAAGTATATGAAATTCCAGGAGCTCACACTCTATTACTTGCCCATAAAGAGCTAGAAGATATTACTCTAGTAAAAGAATTGGCACACTTTAAACCAGTAATGGAGAAAAAATTAACTGAGCTTATTTATGAAGGTCTTTGGTTTTCTCCACTAAGAACTGCTCTTGAGGCTTTCTTAAAAGAAACACAAGTATATGTAAATGGTACAGTTCGCGTGAAGCTTTTCAAAGGCCATGCAATTGTCGAAGGGCGTAAATCTCCAAACTCTCTATACAATGAAAAGCTTGCAACATATACAAAAGATGATGAATTTAACCATGCTTCTGCAGTTGGATTTATCGAACTTTGGGGTCTTCCAACTAAAGTTCACGCTATGGTGAATAAGGGAGCAGAGAAGGTGCAATCATGACCAAATTGTGGGGCGGAAGATTCCAAAAATCTGCCGAGCAATGGGTAGATGAATTTGGTGCTTCCATTGGCTTTGACCAAACACTAGTAATGGAAGACTTAGATGGCAGTATCGCGCATGTTAAAATGCTTGGAGATTGCAAAATCCTTCCTTCTAAAGATGTCCAACAAATATTGGTTGGTCTAGAAGAGTTAAAAAAACGTGCAGCAGAAAACGAGTTAGAGTTTTCTGTTGCAAATGAAGATATTCATTTAAACTTAGAAAAAATGCTAATTGATCTAATTGGTCCAGTTGGTGGTAAGCTACACACTGGCCGTAGTCGTAACGATCAAGTAGCTACTGATATGCATCTATTCCTGAAAAATAGAGTAAGTGAAGTCATTGAGTTAATTGACCTCTTCCAAAAAACACTGGTGGAACAAGCAGAAAAACATGTGGAGACTCTTGCACCAGGTTACACCCATTTACAACGAGCGCAACCAATTTCGTTTGCACATCATTTAATGGCTTATTTCTGGATGCTAGAACGCGATAAAGATCGTTTTCATGACTCGATTAAACGTATCGATATCTCTCCGCTAGGAGCAGGTGCACTAGCAGGTACTACCTTTCCAATCGACCGAAAATTGGCCGCTGATTATTTAGGCTTTTCAAATGTATATGCTAACAGTATGGATGCCGTAAGTGACCGAGATTTTATCGTGGAATTCCTTAGTAACTCCTCGATGCTAATGGCACACCTATCAAGATTTGCCGAAGAAATTATTCTATGGTCTAGTTCAGAATTCAATTTTATTGAACTTGATGATTCGTTCTCTACCGGTTCTAGTATTATGCCTCAAAAGAAAAATCCAGATATGGCCGAATTAATTCGTGGAAAAACAGGTCGTGTGTATGGAAATCTTATGGGCTTGCTGACCGTAATTAAAGGATTACCCCTTGCTTATAACAAAGACATGCAAGAAGATAAGGAAGGTATGTTCGATACAGTTCATACAATTGTTGGATCGTTGAAAATTTTTGAAGGTATGGTTCGAACAATGACAGTTCATACAGAGCGACTTCACGACACTGTTCATAAAGATTTTTCTAACGCAACAGAACTTGCTGATTATCTTGCTTCAAAAGGGCTTCCATTCAGAGAAGCACATGAGGTGACAGGAAAGTTGGTTTTCCTATGTATCCAACGAGACTATTTCTTATTGGATCTTCCACTAGAAGATTTACAAGAAGCAAGCAATCTAATCGAGTCTGATATTTACGATGTCTTATCACCATTAGCGGCCGTAAAAAGAAGAAATTCAATAGGTGGAACTGGATTTGAGCAAGTTAAAATACAAATTAATAAAGCTAAAAATCGTTTAGCATAATAATAACTGTAGAAACCACTCACATTCTTGTGAGTTTTCTACAGTTTATTGGTTTTTAAGCATATCAGTGCGTGAAATATCTTACTTTACTCCCATTGCTAACTTTATAGAAAGACGAATCGGCAGACTAGGGTTAGCAAATTGATTAACATCCCCGACGAAAAAAATGTCCTTCTGGGGATAGTAAAATGCAAAGGAACCAGATGAGCCGGAGTGACCCAGTAATTCTCCCTTTTCCATAAACGGCATTAATAATCCACCAAGAGTAATTCTCATATATCCTCCCCCATAGCTAATCGGTCCCATTGTGATTTGAAGCTTGTTATAATTAGCTAGTTCATTAAATACAATTTTATTAAACAACTTACCGCCAAAAAATGCTTTAATAAATATCATCATTTCTCTAGCAGTAGTAACAGCACCGCCACTCGCACGACAACTACAAATAAACATAGGGCGGTTCAATACTTTATCCTTGTAGTAAATATGTGGTATAAAATCATTTTCACTTTGTGGAAGATAAGTATTCTTAAGCTCTAGTGGAATAAAAATTAATTGCTGGTAGGCTTCTGCTAGTGTCGTTCCATTTACCTTTTCAATAATTTCACCAAGTAAATCAAAGTTGAGATCAGAATAATAGGCTTTTCCATTAGTACGCGGAATGAAATGTGGTTTAAGTTCTTTTGTCCAATTTAAAAGTTCATGAAAAGAAAAGCTGAAATCTTGATTAATAACTTTTCTTTTAGTCGAACTCTTCTTCTCTTCAAATTTATCAGGTAATCCGCTAATTTGAAACAACAAGTCGTATAAAAGTAAGTCAAATGAATATTCCTTTGACTTGTAAATATGCAGTCCGCTTAAATGTTCTTGGTCAATAAATTCAGATATTTTATTCTTCAAAGATAGCTTTCCTTGTTCTTTCAAAATTAAAATACAAGCAGTGGTCAAAAGCTTTGTTATGCTTGCCATAAGCAATGGTGAATCTAATTCCTTACCACCATATCCTTTGTACCAAGAAAATTCACCTCTTGTATCTTCCATATAAACAATTCCTTCATGAATGCGCTTATTAACCATAGTTTTATTAAAAACCTTTTCTAAAATTATAGATTTATACATTTTCATAAGGTCTCCTTTCTAAGATCTGATACAAAATGTTGCTATTATTAATTTCTTTAATACTCATAAGTAAAGTGGAAGTAAATGTACAGAATCCTTTTATATTATTCTTTAAATAAAAAATATATCCCTTCTTTAAATATTTAAAAAAATAGACCAATAAGAAACTGCTTAAAACACAACTTATAGAGTAATTCTCTACTGGTATTAAAGTAGATATAATACAGAATATACACTTGTGTATACTTGACTGATTGAGCAATCTGATATATTAACAAATATAGGAAAGACAATTTACGTGTATAATTATTCTTTACGTGGTATTATAATTGCATAGATGAATAGTCCTTCGGGGTCGGGTGAAATTCCCAATCGACGGTGATGAAGAAATTCTAAGCCCGTGAGCCTTTTTAAGGCAGGATTTGGTGCGAATCCAAAGCCGACAGTATAGTCTGGATGGGAGAAGGACGTTTGAACAACTTTATTTACTTATGGAGAAAAACTTCTTCTATAGGTTTATTTGTTGATGAAAATAACTTTTCTAACGACCCCGTAGAGATTCTCTATGGGTTTTTCTTTTTGTAAAAATGAAAAACCAATTACAACTTTATATTATATTCCTTCGGGGTCGGGTGAAATTCCCAATCGACGGTGATGAAGAAATTCTAAGCCCGTGAGCCTTTTTTAAGGCAGGATTTGGTGCGAATCCAAAGCCGACAGTTAAAGTCTGGATGGGAGAAGGATGTAAGAGCAAGAAGCCTTTTAAATTTTCTGGATTTAGATAGGTTTATTAAGTATTGCTTAAATTACATAATCCCAAAACCCCTTAATTTCTAAGGGGTTTTCTTTTGTTTATCAGAGAATTTTGTTGTCAAGACAGGAGGTTTTCTGAATTAAATAAAATATTTCTGAATAGAGGTGTTTATGTTGTTTACTGGAATTATAGAAGACTTAGGTAAAGTTAAGGCCCTTAAAAGTGGTGCGAACAGTATGAAGTTAACATTGGAATCTTCTAAAATAGTTGAAGACATTCATTTAGGTGACAGTATTGCTGTTAATGGTGTTTGTTTAACAGTTATTGCTTATTCTAATAATCATTTCACTGTAGAAATAATGCCAGAAACTGTAAAGTCAACAAATATTCGTTCACTGCAAATTGGCCATGTAGTCAATTTAGAAAGAGCGATGGCGGCAAATGGAAGGTTTGGTGGACATTTTGTTTCTGGTCATGCGGATGGAACGGGTGTCATCTTAAGAAAAAGAAAACTGGAAAATGCGGTGTACGTAGATATCGGTATTGATAGAGAACTCAGTAAATATTGCATGCTAAAAGGTTCGGTAGCGATCGATGGAATTAGTTTAACTATTTTCGAAGTGCAGCCCACACAAATAACAGTATCGCTTATTCCACATACATTTAGCGAGACAATCTTAGGTATTAAAAGAGAGCAAGACATTGTAAATATTGAAAATGATTTATTGGGGAAATATGTTATTCAACAATTAGATCAAAAACAAGAGAAATCAACGAACTCAACAATAACGATGGATTTCTTAAGACAAAATGGATTTTAATAAAGGGGCTTTTACTATGTTTCATACAATTGAGGAAGCTATAGATGATTTAAAAAAAGGTAAAGTCATTATTGTAGTGGATGACGAAAGTCGAGAAAATGAAGGAGACTTTCTAGTATTGGCAGATTACGCTACACCCGAAAATATTAACTTTATGGCAACGTATGGTCGTGGATTAATATGCACACCTATTACGAAGAATTTAGCTGATTATCTAAATTTATCTCCTATGGTCGAAAATAATACGGATAACCATCAAACAGCCTTTACTGTTAGTATAGATTATAAAACTACAGAGACCGGTATTAGTGCATTTGAACGTTCTGAAACGATATTACAACTTTTGAATGCTGAGTCGGTAGGCTCTGACTTCCGTCGACCTGGTCATGTGTTCCCTCTAATAGCAAAAGACAATGGTGTACTTGAACGTCCGGGTCATACGGAAGCAGCTGTTGATTTTGCAAAACTTTGCGGAGTTACACCCGCTGGTGTCATTTGCGAAATTATGAGTGAAAATGGGGAAATGGCTAGAGTACCAGAATTAAAAGAAATAGCAAATCTTCATGGTTTGAAATTTGTCACTATTGAAGCATTAGTAAATTATCGAAATGCACATGAAAAATTAGTGATGGGAGAATAGCTTTAATTCAGAGGAAATATTAACTTATAAAATTATAAATTTAGGAGAGATAAAGAATGGGACAAATATTTGAAGCACAATTAATCGGAACAGATTTGAAAATAGGTATTGTAGTTGGTAGATTTAATGAGTTTATCAATGGTAAATTATTAGATGGTGCAATGGACGGCTTGAAACGTCACGGTGTTTCTTTGGATAATGTAGATGTAGCATGGGTACCTGGAGCATTTGAAGTACCATTTTTAGCGAAAAAAATGGCGGAAACAAAAAAATATGACGCAATTATCGGCTTAGGAACTGTTATTCGAGGCTCTACTACACATTACGATTATGTATGTAACGAAACAGCAAAAGGTATTGCAAGTGTGGGGTTAACAACAGGTGTGCCAGTTATGTTCGGCATTGTGACAACGGAAACAATCGAGCAAGCTATTGAACGTTCTGGTACAAAAGCTGGTAACAAAGGTTATGATGCGGCAGTATCTGCAATTGAAATGGCGAATTTAAGCCGTTTATTTTAATAGACATAAAAAACAGGCTATCATTAGCCTGTTTTTTTATATTCGCTTGTTCCAATCGATTTAAGAGGGCTGAAAATTGGATTAAATGGAGAAATGTCTCAAATTACTTAAAATTCTCTTTTTTTTATATTTTACTATGTTATGATATTTTCATCTTAGTTTTCGGACAGCAGGGGGATTTTTTGTGAAGAAATTATCAAAATGGTTGCTTCAATTGACGGTAGCTTTTATAGGTATTTTACTGATAAGTGGCTTACCTATATTGATCACAGGTATACAACAAGGGGAGTTTAGGGGAAAGGAATATTCGCAACATATACTTGCACTATTTCCAATTTCTAATTTTATGGATCAATACTATGGTCCACATATAGGGGAGTATATTACCTATTCCTTAGAGATATTATTTTTGGCATTAGTAGTTGCAATTTTTTTAGCACTATTATTTACGATTCTAACAATGCTGTTTAAAGAACGAACAAGACAGCGAATTAAAACGATCTTTTTCTTTTTGGAATCCTTTCCAGACATATTAGTGATCTTGCTTGTTCAGTTAACGGTAATTATGATTCATAGAAATACAGGTATTTTTCTTTCTAAAATAGCCGTCACTGGTGGAGAAAAGATTTATATGCTTCCTGTTTTTTGTTTGATGATTTTACCGATGGTACAGCTGTATCGCTTAAGCATGCTGACATTTGAGGCAGAGGAACGTAAAATGTATGTAGAACTTTCAAAGTCGCTTGGTTTTAGTAAATTAATTATTTTAATTATACATATATTTAGGAATGCAATTGTTAGTATATTTTTTCAATCGAAAAAGACGATGTGGTTTATGCTTTCTAATTTATTTATTTTAGAACGAATGTTCAATATGCCAGGTATTATGTTTCACTTGAGCCAAAACATGTCTGGCGAGCTTTTTTTAATTACAGTTTGCAGTTTCTTTTTACCTGTTTTCATACTGTACAGCTTTGGTGAGTGGTACTTTTTACGCCGTTTGAATCGGGGAGGTGCTATCTTATGAAGTCTGTTTGGAAGCAACCTTATTTTGTTTTTGGATTTATCATTCTTGCATTCTTTTTAATAGGAAGTTTTGTATTCGAATGGATTAATGGACCGGATCCTAAGCAAACATTTTTTATATACGAAAAAGGTAAATTAGTAGAAGCAGCCCCACTTTCACCTAGTTGGGCTAATCCTTTTGGGACAGACCAGTTCGGTTATGATATGTTTGCAAAAATTATGCTAGGTGCAAAATATACTATTATTGCTGCAATGGGAGTTGCTGCAGTCCGTATGTTTATTGCAGTACCCCTAGGTTTTGTCATAGGTACGTATTGGCAAAAGAAACGTTCATTATTGAATAGTTTTATTGATCCGCTACATTATGTGCCAATGACCATATTTTCCTATCTCATGTTGTTTCCCGTATTATGGGAGCCGATGGAAGGGTTCTCAACAACGGTATGGGAACGTATTGTTATTCAAGTTGTGTTAATGGCTATTATAACCGTGCCTATTGTGTCCGCTTTAATTGGGAATGAAGCGAATTTACTTTATCAGCAGGAATACATTTTAGCTGCAAGAACACTTGGAGCGAGTCGTCGAAGAATAATAACGAGACATCTCTTTCCAATGATGCGGGAAAAATTGTTTGTACTTTATGGTCAGCAAGTGGTTGAAACATTAGTTGTTTTTACACATTTAGGACTTCTTCAATTATTTATTGGGGGGACAAATGTGAGCTATGATCCGATGTTTGGAGATCCACCTAAATCGATTGCGTATGAATGGGCTGGACTATTTGGTTCTTCGTTTCGATATTTACAAGGTGTTCCATGGCTGCCCCTTGCTCCAGCAATCTGTTTCGCACTCGTTATATTAGCTGTTGCCACTATGATCGAGGGCTATACGCGAGCAGTGAGTGGGCAAGTAATCATTCCAAAACGAAGAAAAGCTGTATTTGTTTCGGATGACACAATTGAATGGAATCAACGACAGTTAAAAGAAAAGTTGCGTTTGCTACATCAAACTGAAAAACAAAAATCAACAAAACTGTAGGCTTTAGTCTACAGTTTTTTTACAGCATATTAAATTTTAGGAGGAATTTAAAATGAAAATGCCAACACATATATTAGCAGTTGGGGGAATAGTAGAGAACGAAAAGAGAGATATTCTGTTAGTGAAAACACTTCATGGGGGATGGGTTTTTCCTGGCGGTCAAGTGGAAATAGGCGAAAATCTAATGGATGCCTTATGTAGAGAAATAAAAGAAGAAAGCGGAATAGATATAGTTGTTTCTCGCATGATTGGTATTTATTCAAATACTGGTATTCATAAATGGTATGACAATAAAACGGATGTCGCTACTAAATTGATAGTAGATTTTTTGTGCAAGCAAACTGGCGGAGAACTTTGTACTTCTGATGAAACAACAGAAAGTGGCTGGGTGGCAAAAAATAAAGTGTTAGATTTAATTACTGCTCCAGCTATACTTGCACGTTACCAAGCTTATTTAGATTTTAATGGGACTGTAAATTATATGGAATATGTAACAAAACCAGATTTTGTACAGAAGTTAAACAGGAAAATATAGATCTAGTAATTCCTCTTCTTTAAAAAGTGAGTCAAAGAAGAGGTCCATATCAATAGTTTGGTTCTCTAAATAATATATCGCTAGATACAGGTTTAATACCGATTTCCCTAGACCAAATAGATAATTGTCCTATATGATGCGTTTCGTGTGAAATGATATGTTGCAAAATTTTATCGTAAGAAAATGAATAAGTAATACCTTTTTTACTAGTAATTTTTAATACTTGTCCTGATTAGAAATCCACTTTTGGATAAAATTATAAGTATTTTGCTTTGTTTCATTCGAAAAATTAATTACTTCTTCAAGGTTGGTAATTAAGTCAATATTACTCTCTATAACAGGTGTACCATTCATTTGATTGATCCATAGTTGTTCACAATCTATTACATGGTATAAATTATGTAAAATACTACCCATCCCACCTATACGTTTTTTTGTTAGCTCTTCAAAAGATAATTCGAGACACCATTCAAACCAATCATTCCTTATTTGCCAATTATACAAAAACATCTCAAGCACTTTCTTACCTCCTACTCTTAAACTATTATTTCATATTATCGCAAATATTCTATAATATTGGTAGGATAGAAAAAAGTCTTAAGAAGATTACTGCAAGAAGAAAGATTTTGTTTGGTTTAAGGAGAACTACTACTAAAATATTTAATAGAGTTTGTAAAAGATGCTACAGCTAATTTTAGTCTCGAAGGGAGATGTATTAGATTTACATACAAAATAGATCAAATGCTTTAATTATTGTAGTTCATGAAATTTACGGAATTAATCAGCATATGAATTATATTTGTCGTACATTATCAGAAAAAGATTTTGATGTCATTTGTCCTAGTTTATACGAACGTGAAACATCATTTGAATACATTCAAGAGGAAGTTGCTTATCAGCATTTTATGGAGAACGTAGGTTTTACAAATGCTTCTAAAAAAATCAAATGTGTATTCTCTGACATGAAAGATAGATATGAGAAAGTATATATAGTTGGATTTAGTGTGGGGGCTACGATTGCTTGGTTGTGTAGTGAGGAAAATGATGTCGATGGAATTGTCGGATTTTATGGTTCTCGTATAAGAAGCTATATAGAGATAGAACCCTTATGTCCTTCATTGCTTTTTTTTCCAGAAATAGAGAAATCGTTTATTGTGAACGAGTTAATCCAACGTTTAGAAGAAAAGAATATAAAGGTACATAAATTTAACGGCCACCACGGGTTTAGTGACCCATTTTCTCATAAATATCATGAAAAATCAGCACAAAAAGCATTTAACAAGATGTTCGATTTTTTTCAGAAAAATTGAGTAAAAAAGAGATGTAAAGCGATAGAAAAACTGAATAAAGGAGGGCTTAATATGAATGAAAGATACCCGATAGGTGAGTTTGAATTTGATGGAAAAATTACTAGGAATGAGATTGAGGAATTGATTAAGCAGATTGAAGATTTGCCTGAATTATTAGCAGTTGCTGTAAGTGACTTGAATGACCAACAAATGGATACAGCTTATCGTTTAGGAGGGTGGACAGTTCGTCAAGTAGTTCATCATCTTGCGGATAGCCATATGAATGCATATATTCGATTTAAATTAGCAATCACAGAAGAAACTCCAGTAATCAAGCCTTATAACGAAGGTGATTGGGCAGAACTTCCTGATTACGAACTGCCGGTTGAGACTTCCATATCTCTTCTTAAAGCCTTACATATAAGATGGGTTAAACTATTAAAAAGCCTAACCCTTACGGATTTAGAGAAGACCTTTGTTCATCCAGATTCAGGTGAAATTTCAATTGGAAAAAATATTGGCATTTATGCTTGGCATGGTCAACACCATCTTGCTCATATAACTTCTTTATGTATTCGTAAGGGCTGATAAATTGGACTTTTTTGATAGAAGCATTGCTGTAACTAGTTTACTTTTTTAGAGAAATTGCTACAGGGCATGCTAGTGAAACATGCAACATTTCTTAGTGATACAACCAATAAATTGTTATTTACTATTAGGGAAGGGTGGGAAGAGAATGAAAAACTGGTTGTATACTTTGTATTTTATAGTTCTTGGAGTTATATCTTTTATAACCCGGGAAGTTGTTACTTTCGTTATGTTGGGTATTATTTTAATAGCTCTAAATAATATTCATTCAACATTGAAGGAAATACTAAAAAATAATAAAACTAAAATTAACTAAGGGGGACGCTTCTAAAAGAAGATAAAAATAAAATCAAAATGCCGAATTATTGTGATATTACTTTCTTTCTAATCTTGTTTTATTTTATTTAAAAGTTACCTTTCTTATGGAAAGAGTTGTGTCCTTGTATGCCTCTAGAATGCCTTTCTTTTCAATTTGATCTTTTAATACTTCCTTGTATGGTAGTTGTACTTCCAATTCATTCTTTAAAGGAGAGAAGGAAAGTGAAACGGTTTCTAGATTTTCCCAATGAGCAACGATGGGTTTGTCCGTAACAAAAAGAAACAATTGTGGAAATCCGTTTTGAAAAAAGGGATGATTCCTTTTATTATCACCAGGTTCATTTAAACTAATATAAAGAGAAAGATAATCACTAAATTTTAGCAAATCCAATTGGTACATTAAGGTTTCATTCTTATCCGCATTTTCCTTCAATCCCAGTTCCTTTGAAAGTCGCTTATTTCTTTGCTTTTCTTCATTCCAAAACTCCTTAACTACGGATTGGGTAGCGTCCTGAAGTAATGAGGAATAGTGTAAACTACATAACAAGCCTGCATACTTGCTCATTTTTTCAACCTCATCCAGTCCCTTTTTATAAAAAGGGATTTTAAGCTCAGTCGGGTAGTCAATAAATGAGTAGGGCTTATCTGTTTTATCATTCCATACTGGAGAAGTATCTAACTCTATCCATCCTCTATCATGTTCTTTGATCGCCAGTAGCACTTCTGGTGTTCGTTCAAGCTCAAAAAAATAATCCTTCTTACAATTTTGGGCGATTTTCCCTGCAATTTTGGCATGATCATTCTGAGTAACCATTACATAGCTTTGTTCTCGTTCTAATATAATCATTTCTGTATATCCTTTCTTTATATAACTCCATCATATTGAGTTTCTCATGTTTAATAGGTACCTCATAACCAACAGATTTAAACAAATTTACTTTAATTGACTTTGCCAAGGGTGAAGTTAAATCCTTAAAGTCTTTTGAATAGGATGTCCAATTTAACCATGATAGACTCATTGGGAATTTAGAATTTGGATCTGTATTAGTTACATAGAGGAGATTATATCAGTTATTATGTTAATATTTATATTGCTTATAGTGTAGTTCTCAAAATGACTGTGAATCTCAGAAATGAGGTCACTTCATTTTTTTCATTTTACGAATCTTTTATAGGTACTAAAAGAAGAATTTGTTGACAGGATTTAAAATGTTTGTTATTTTTAACTGACGAACGTTCGGAAGGGTGATAGTATGACAATAAATAGAATAAAAGAAGTTGCGCTTAACCGATTTGCCCAGAATGGATATGATGGAACATCAATGGCTCACATTGCTGATGAGGTAGGGATAAAAAAACAATCTATTTACACATACTTTAAAGGAAAAGACGAGCTTTTTCTTGATGTTTGTAACGACGTGTTTGCTAATGAATTAAGAATTGTTACCAATTTTATTGACGGTAACAAGAAGCTTCCTATTAAGGATTTCTTATTTAATTTTCTGTTGCATTATAAAGAGCAATATGAAAAAAATGGTTATACTAAATTTTGGCTTCGTATAACGTTTTTTCCTCCTACTCATCTCTATAATGAAGTCATGAAATATGTATATGAATACTTAGACAAGGTAGAAGAACTACTAGTTCCAATTTTAGAAGAAGCAATCATAAAAAAGGAAATTAGCTCTTCAATTGAAGCTAAGAAAGCTACAGTAGCATTCTTAGGGGTATTAGATGGAATTTTTGTAGAAATGTTATATGGTGGCCCTGAGCGTTCGAATAAAAGATTAGATGCTTCTTGGTATCTTTATTGGCGTGGATTATCGAAGGATTAAGAAGCTTTACGGAGGGAAACTATATGAATCGAAATTGGGCACTTGTAATTATTGCTGGTGTTATTGAAATTTTTTGGGCAATGGGTTTGAAGTATTCAGATAACTGGATTTCTTGGCTTGTGATTGCCTTCCTAATATATTTATCGTTTGTCGTGTTACTAAAAGCTTTACAAACCGTACCAGTTGCCTCGGCGTATGCTGTCTTCACTGGAATTGGTACAGCTGGAACCGTTGTGGTAGAGATGATTGTATTCGGAGAACCATTTAGTTGGACTAAAATATTTTTTATACTTTTGCTATTAGCTGGTGTAATTGGTTTAAAATTGATCACCACCGATTCAAGCGAGAAAGATGGTGTAGCATAAATGGATTGGGTATACCTTATTTTAGCTGGATGTCTTGAAGTTATAGGAGTTATAGGTTTGAACAGAGTCATTAAATACAAGAACATTCAATCATATGTAATCTTAATTGTTGGTTTTATATTAAGTTTTAGTTTTCTGGCATTAGCAATGAAAACTCTCCCTATGGGACTATCGTATGCAGTTTGGACAGGTATAGGAACAGTAGGGGGAACACTTGTAGGAATGTTTATTTATGGAGAATCTAAGGATTGGAAACGAATTGCATTTATAGGCATGATCGTAGCTGCAGTAATTGGGTTGAAACTGACTTCCTAAAAGAAATTATATAGAACTATTGGAATTAAAGAATGGAGCTCTAACTTGTCGAATTAAAATATTTGATGAAATTTCAAAGGGAAAAACTAAGTTCGTAAATATGGAATATTCGCAATGAGTAATATATTTTAATACAGAAAGAGATACTACCTTATTTCAAGGTGTATCTCTTTTTACAATTGAGTTTCAATAATGATGGAGTTGTCAGTTTAATATACATAGCGTTTGACCATATCATAATTTAAATGAACAAGAAGTTATTACTGAGTATTAAATCATACTATAGTTGCATGTATGTTAATAGTTGTATTAGCAATTTTGTTGGTTATTATTTTGTACGTTTTTACGTTTAGTTTGATTTAAATCTTGTTCTTCCGCGAATTCTTCCCGATTGTTTTTTCTTGAATTAGGTTCTTTCTTTTTAAAGTTTGGTTTACTTTTCTTTGTCATGGTATCGTCACCTCCTAGAGTTTAATGTGCTCTGTAAAGATGGTCTTATTCAAAATGAATAGTTCTTTACAATGCTTAATGAAATTGGAAAAGATTCATTTGAAGATAATATTTTTAAACGGACTAGTTAAGGAATTTTTGTAATCAAGGGTTGCTAAGGCAACTCTTTTTATTATTGAGCTAACGGGACAAGTTAGTGGAAGAGGCAGGGATTTTTGAAAAGAAGTAGAAGTACTTATTATATGGAAAATTATACAAGTGTCGAGTAGGTAAATTAGAAATGGAAGTGAATCAATGTTAGTTAAAGGTCATATTGTCAGTATGCCTAAGATTTATTGGGTCATATTGATTCCTATCTTCTTAGGGGTGAGTTACTATAATATTTTTTTTGATTGGGATTTGCAACACTATGGTGTAACTGAACTAGAAGATTTTGGGCTATATGTGTTTGTCTTATGTCTAAGTTTTTGCCAATGCTTTATTTACATTTTATTTATTCGGTTAGCAGTGACTACTATAAAAAGACTTCAACATAAGTAGAGCTATTAGGAAAGAAGTGATCTTAGTAAACAAGAGTGTTTTTTCTACAAAAATTGGAGACTTTTTTTTCACGGACGGGTCGTTAGTTTAAGTGTGTTGATTAATTTTGGGTACACCCAATCCATTAAGGTTTTCCTAAAAGGAGTAAATGTATGAAAAAATCTCGTAATTTCTTATTAATTATTGTTACTGCTTTAATTGGTTTTTTTATCTTATTCTATTTTTTAAATCAAAACGCTGTTATTGAATCTAAAACCGAAAACATTCAAGTAATTAGTAAAGGTAAAACTTCTGAAGAAAAGTGGATAGTCCTTTCAAATAATAATAAGATCTACATAGAAGATTTTAGTATATGGGCTTTAATTGAAGAAAATCAAAATTACACTATAGTTTATGATTTAATGAAAAAAACAAAAAGATACAAATTAATAACTATTGTACCGGGGGATTATAATGGACAATTTTAGGATATTAATATTTTTCTTATTCAACTAACGAGTGCTTTAGTGAAAGATCATAGAGTTGCTATATGCAGCTCTTTTTTCTTATTGAACTAAAGGGGCAGCTTAGCTGATGAAGGGATAATTAGGGAAATATAGAATATAAAGTGTAAGGATTATTATTTTGAACAGAAACACTATTAAAAATTTTAGTACATGGTCATATTGACAAGTTATAGAGTTGTTCAATCGATTTTTTTCCTTAGCATAGGGGGAAGGAATGAAAGGGGTATTTCATTTGAAATCTAATATTCTTATCTTTGTATTTTTAACTTCACTATTATTTATCACTGGTTGTACGCTAAGTAATTCCGTACAAACATATGATACAAATAATGAAAATGTAATCAGTATATTAGACGAGAAAGTTTTAAAAATTGATGACTCAGAAGAAGAGTTTTCTTATTTAACCGACTTATCGGAAGAAGAATTAAAGTCTTATAAATTATTTACCCAGGAATATGATACAAATTATATAAAAGGTTTTTCACCAGAAAAGATTATGCTTATATACATTCATTCAGCAGTTATAGATGATATAGAAGCAATCTATTCGTTGGTTTATATTGATGGGGAGTTACCTGATTTCGATACTTTTAAAAGAATATATTACCAAAATCTTAACATATCCAACTTGGAAATGGCTTTAGATTTCAGATATTATGACACAATCAAAATAAAACAAGAAGACAGTAATGGATTATTAGTTGAATTAACGGTTAGTTATGGAAGGTTCACAGCTTCAACATTAATGGAATTAAAAAAAGAAAATGATATATGGAAAATTGTTCTCCCCCACTCGTTCAAAAAGTGAGCACTTTAAGCAGCGTATTCTCTATTTTAACTTGTCTTTTCTCCATTTTATTTTCCACAAAAAAATCCCCTATGAAAATGGGGACTTGCTTTTATGCTTGTGATTTATGGTGGAATGGACATTTTCCTTGAATTGGCTCAATATCATCACCAATAAAGAATTGCTTCCATTCATTATGCGTCGGGTCGCCGAAGTGACCGATATCTGGATGTTTAGGCAGCTGATCCCAAGCTTCTACACGTTTACGAACTTTTTCACGTGACATTATACCGCCTTTTTCAGTTCCTTCTAATCCTTCAAATATCTTGCGAGGCTGGAATCCAAGAACCATCGCATTTCCTAAATGACGTGTCTTTCGCTTCTTATATGCAGGAGCATTTCCGAACACGAAGATTGGCTCTCCATTGAATCGGAAATCCCATAAATAGTGTTCAGGGTCGCGAGGGCTGTCTTCCGGCCATTCAATTTCATCGACCTCATGTATGTATTGGAGAATCTCCCAAAATTGCTTTCGATAATCTGCGAGAGAACCCTCTTGCTCAAAAGGCTCTACAAATACAAAAAGACCGTGTCTCTTATAGTTTGGTAGTTTAAATAAATCTAGAAAGCCTTCTAGTGCAAGCGGTAGATTACTCCAGTCGTCTTGATTGATATATGCATAGCGGAGCTCGCCTTTCAGTTCGCCACTCATTCCAAAAAAACATGGAAACGTTTTATCCGTTACCGTGTTATGAAAGGTTTCGTATTCTTTATAGAGCCAACTCGGCAAGTCTTTTCTAGTATGAAAATCTTCTTTTGTTAATAAAGCTCGTTCCTTCGTAATCATACAATCGCCTCCACTATCTTTATTCACACATCTCGTTATGTCTAGTCTTTACCCCATCCTAAATTTCCTGAAACAACGAAGTTCAAATGAAAAAAATTCACAAATAGGTTATGAAATGAAAAATCAAGGGAATAAAAAAGGAATGAATTAAGAAATTGGAGGATGACTTATGGTGAAAATAATTCAAAATCAATCTAAAATAAATTGTCAAAGCGAATATGGAACACTTAAAAAAGTCGTATTATGTGAACCTCAATATATGGAAATTAAAGAAGTGATTAATGATGTTCAAAAAAAATATATAAATGATAATATTGACCGTTCACTTGCTATTTCGCAGCATCAGATATTTGAACAAACATTACGGAACGAAGGTGTGGAAGTGATTAAACTACGACCAAGTAAAGACCACCCTGAACAAGTCTTCACTAGAGATATTGGTTTTACTTTGGGTAATCGTTTATTTATTTCCGAAATGGCGAATCCGATTCGTAAAGGCGAAGAGAAAGTATTAGCTCATTGGATGAATGAACATGACATTTCGTATAAGAAGCTTTCAACGCATCCCATTGAAGGTGGCGATGTAATCGTAGATGGCAATCGTGTATTTATTGGAATTAGCCATCGTACATGTATGAAAGCTATTCAAGCTTTGCAAAATGAATTACCTGATTTTGAGATTCTACCTATACCTTTTAAACCAAATTATTTGCATCTAGACTGTGTGTTCAATATTCTTTCCACAAAAGATGCGTTGATTTATCCCGATGCGCTCGATCCAAAAATCGTGGACCGTTTATCGAGCATGTATCATTTAATCGAAGTGAGCGAAAGTGAGCAGTTCTCAATGGGTACGAATGTGTTGTCTATTGGTCATAATCGAGTGTTTAGTTTACCAATAAATCGTGACGTGAATCATCAGCTGAGACAGCATGGATATCAAGTGTTGGAGGTCGATTTCTCGGAAATCATTAAATCAGGTGGATCATTCCGATGTTGTTCAATGCCAATTGTGCGCCATTAAGAAAAAAGTCAATAGCATCTTTATAGGAGACTATGCTATTTTATGCAATGAAAAACCCTTTAGAATTTGTTCTAAAGGGTTTTTCTGATTATTTATTCCGTTTTCTTGCTATTAATACAGTACCTATGTACCTTTAAGAATCGACATAATTACACAAATTTAGATTTAGAGAAAAACTGTCACAGGGGTAGTAAAATATAATGATAAATTACATTTGTCTGTAATTGTGAATGATCAAAATAACAAAACAAAGGTAATAGAGGAATTGCTCAATTAACAAAACCTTTTAAAAGAGAAACTAAATTGAAAATATTAAATCAGAAGCTGTAATTATAATCAAAAATGGAATAACAAATCCAAAAGTATATTACACTAATCGTTAATTTTATATTAAACAAACGGTGCTTCACTTGAAGAGTGTTGAGCTGCTTACCTGGCTCTTATTCATTGAAGTAAAAGAGAAGGTTAGTTGAACAAGAAAGTATGGTAAAATCAAAAAAAATATTGAGGTGATTGTATGAAATACACTTGTCCTTGCTGTGGCTATAAAACATTAGATGAAGAACCGCCAAACACTTATGAAATTTGTGAAATATGTTTTTGGGAAGATGATGGTGTTCAATTTAGAGACGCTGATTATGAAGGTGGGGCAAATGATGTTTCGTTAAGACAAGCACAACTAAACTACATTATGTTTGGGGCATGCCAAGAAGGCTCAATCGAATTTGTGAGAAAGCCGAACGAGAAAGATGTAGTAGACCCTGATTGGAAACAGTTAATTTAGAGTGTTATTAAGCCTAGGAGGAGTACATCGTGAAAAATAAAAAAATACTCGGTTTATCTTTTTTATTTATAAGTTTGCTATTCTTTGTCGGTTGTTCCGAGTATCAAGAAGACTTCACTTTCACAGGAACTGTTGAGGAGATAGTTGTTGAAGATAAAATACTGGTAATGAAAGAATACGATGCACCTGAAAGTAGAAAAGAAGGAAATGTATATGAAATCCCAGTTGACAAAGTTGAAAGGTACAACGTCGGACAAAAACTGGAAGTAACAGTCTTTTCGAATACTGATGTAGATGTTTGGGATTTGGACCATATGAAATTCGAAATAGAGGTAATTGATAACTAAACTCTCTTATTCATCTACCGGGATAGGTTAGTTGAAGAAGGTATTTCAACATTCAATAAAGAATTTGATGTAAGGGGTGAAAACATTGACTAGAATTGAATTTATTCGAAATGAAGAGAAGAAATATCACGATTATTGTTACGATAACTATAAATTATTTGAAGAAGGTTCTTGGTTATACAAACCTGTAAAAACGGTAACCGATTTATTACATTTATTTGATGATAAAGAGAATGTAAAAGTTCTAGACTTAGGTTGTGGAGTCGGCAGAAATAGTATTCCGATTGCTGAAGCAATCAAGTCCAAAAACGGTAAAGTTGTCTGTGTTGATTTACTTGATTCGGCATTACTAAAATTAAGACAATATAGTAAAGAATATAAGGTTGAAGAAGTAATTCTCACGGAAAAAGCTGATATAGGTAACTATGAAATCAAAACAAACGAATATGATTTAATAGTTGCCATTTCAAGTTTAGAACACGTTCAATCAGAAGTTGCTTTAAATAAAATTATACAGCAGATGGCAGATGGTACTCAAAACAACGGAGTAAATGGTATTATCGTGAACTCTGAAGTTACAGAAATTGATGAAGAAACTAACGAGAAGTTAGATGCACTTATGGAAGTAAATCTTTCAACAGAAGATATGATTAAAAAAATCAGTAGCTTCTATACATGATGGGAACTATTCAAATCAGAAGTAAAACCATTAGAATACAGCATTATTCGAAATGGAAAACCTGTATTGTCAAAAACCAACGCAATAACTTATGTTGTTAGAAAAAATAATGAATAGTACTTCAACTAGTGGGCGCTTTAGTTAAACTAGAACATCACTTCGATGGACTAGTTTAATATATAAAACACCATGTAAATTTCTGTGATCAAGTGTGAAATTTTACACTTAAACTAACGGGGCAGGTTAGTGTAATAAGAAATCGAAGAAAGGGAGAGTGAAAAATTGACAACCAAATATGTGAATTGGGGAGATTCAAAAGTAAAACTAACCTGGAAGCGTGATCCACAACTTCCTCCAAGAAAGTTAATTACAAGCGTTCACGGCATTTGTTTACAAGAAGAAAAACTACTTTTGGTTAATCTAAATCATAGAGGGTGGGATTTTCCTGGCGGTCATATTGAACTTGAAGAAAACCCTGAAGATTGTTTAAATCGTGAAGCGTATGAAGAGGGATATGTAACGGGAAGTATCTTTCTTTTAGGTCATATTATAGTTGACCACACTGAAAACATAAAATGGGATGCAAGTAGCAATTATCCAAAGGTAGGATATCAAGTTTTTTACCGTATGGACATTGATCGATTACATGATTTTCAAGCACAGTTTGAGTCAGCTGAAAGAATTCTTATAAATCCGGGTGAAGTAATAGAATACTATCATGATTGGAACGAACTTTATCAAGAAATTCTTGATTATGCTTTAGTCCTAAAGTAATTCATTTACAACTAGCTATAGATCGGGTTGCGTATGCAACTCTTTATTCTTATTGAACTAACGTAGCAGTTTAGTTGAAGAAGGATATTTCTGTATCCATATAGAATTAGATACAAACTGAATGATAATCTGAGAGAGTACATTAAAAGTAGTTCCTTTAATTTTATTCAACTAAAGGGGGGAGTCTAAAAATATTCTATGTAATAGAGAGATAATTAGGACAGGAGAGTTAAAACTGGTAAATATAAAAAAAATATGTTTAATTGCAATGATAGTTATGACTGCTGTTTCATTTGCAAATTTTTTAGGATTTAGTATTGCTGGGATATCAGTTATTATTGGTATTGCGTTTTTCTTTATTAATAGTAATTTGGAAAAAAATGTTTCTACTGACACTGGACTAAATGCAAAATCAATAGGAAAGTGTCTGAAAAACAAAACAATTTATTTTTGGATTGTTTTACCACTGATTTTGAATGTTGTTTGTATTGTGTTGGCAAAATTAATTTTGCCCGAATACATAGAACATCTTTATGGAAGAACGGAGTTTGTAGTTTCGTTAGATAAGATAATGTTTCTCGTCTTCCAACTTGCCATTTTAGCATTGGGTGAAGAAATTGCTTGGAGGGCTTTTTTTCAAAAGCAATTGAGTAAAGCACTACCAATAATACCTACTTTAATTGTTACATCCATAATATTTGCATTTGCTCACATTGTGGAGGGGAGTAGTATTGTAGTCGCTTATGATATTTTCTTTATCTTTATAAATAGTGTTTTATATGGTGTGATATTTTATAAAACAAACAATGCGTGGATAAGTGCTATTTCGCATTTTATTGCTAATTTATTTAGTATTATTGTAATTTCATTTTTGTTGTGATGTGACTTTAAGATCTTTTTGCTGGTCATATTCTTAATACAGTACGTATGATATATTAAGTTTAATATTAACAATCGGAGGGCGTTGATCCAAGAAGGGATTGAGGCTCTTTTTGTTGAACTTATTGAACTAATGGGACAGGTTTGTTGTATAAGTTTTTTAAATAAAATATCAAAATACAGAAAAAAATAATATCGCTTATAAAGGAGGATTAAAATGAATCAAACAAAAAATGAAGTGAAAGTAATTTTCTTTGATGCTGGTGGTGTTCTTTTTGATACTTTTTTAAAAGGAGATGACAGAATAAGGTATATATTGCTGGAAAGAGGTTATCAAAAATCAAAAATTGATGTTGCTATTATGAAGGCAAAACAAATTAAACTGACTTTCATTTCGAATTGGAATGAGGAAGAACAATACTATAAGCGTTATTATGGAACTATTGCAAAAGAGCTTGGAGAAATTGAACTAACAAATGAATTATTCTTATTTACCCATTTTGCTGGTCACTGTGAGCTGTTTCCAGAAGTAAAAGGGTTGCTTGAGGAATTAAGTAAAGAGTACAGATTAGCTGTTATTTCGAATGCAATGCCAAGTATGGACTGGATATTTGATAGGTTAGGAATTCGTAAATATTTTGATTCTATTATTCTTTCTGCCTTTGTAAAAGAAGAAAAACCAGGAGAAGCAATCTATAATATCGCGCTTAATCATGCAAAAGCGATAAAAGAAGAAAGTATATTTATAGATGACAAAATTGAAAATATTGAAGGAGCCGAACGAGTTGGGATAAGAGGAATTCACTTAGATAGAAATCGGGTGAATTTGTTAGAATTGCTAAGTGAACAACAGCTTATCCAAAATACCATTAAAAATTTTAAGAATGAAATTACAAACTAACCTGATTTAAATACCATGAAAAGAAGGTTCTTCAAAAAAAGAAAAATGACAATATAAAAAAAGACCCTACTCAAACGGTAAAAAAAGAGGAGAGCGTTAATTTCAGTAGATTGGATTAAGGTCAATTTTAGTATTGTCACGTCTTTACCATTTTCATTCTCTGAGGTGCAGCAAATATATTGTGCTGCATGGATGGCTAACGGGTCAGGTTAGTTGAGAAAGGTATTTATAGAGAACTAATAAATATGCAGATTGAAAGGGTGATTGTATATTGTCTCAAATTTCGATGGTGGAAAACCTTTTAAAAGATTCATTTAAAGTAATTAATGGCATGCCTCAATATATTGGGATAGAAGAGAGAGAGAAAACAGAATATAACCATAATAACTGGAAAGATAAGATAAATACTTTAAATGACTTTGCTATAAAGCATAAGCTTAACAGAATTAGTGCTTTAATTAATAGATCTTCGGAACACTATTTGAGTCTTTCACAAATGCTAATTAACTTCGGATTTGAAAAGTATGCTTCAAAAGTTGAAGTATTAAGAGACTTAAAAGATATTAATAACAATAAAAAGGGATATGAATGGTATTCATTAAGTGACTATAAAATATCTGAAGATGAATTTAAGAGGATTTGGGAGAAATGTATGTATGGGTCTGAAAACTCTCCAACTTCATTTACAATGGATGAACATCTAGACTCTTTGAAAAATGAAATAGGGGAGAATTGGAGTAAATCTTGTAATGTCATTTACTTGGAAGACAAACTCATTGGTATATCTATCCCTCACATAGAAAGTGGCACTGTATATGAAGGAAGGTTATATTATTTCGGAATTTTACCTGAAGAGCGAGGGAAAGGACATAGTATACATATACACTATCAGTCCATGAATTTATTAAAGCAAATGGGAGCGAACTATTACATAGGAATTACACATGAGACCAATAAAAAAATGCAGAAAGTATTTTTAAAAAATAAGTGTTCAATAAAGGCCAAAACAGAATCCTATTATAAATATATAATTAATTAATTCATTGATTATTAAACTACCATGAAAATAAATTTCTTCAAGAAAAGAAAAATGACACTTGAACTAACGGGTGCTTTAGTTGAAGAACAGTGATTTGCAATGCAGCTCTTTTCTCTTAATCAATTAAAGGGACAATTTAGTACAATATGCAGGTATATTTGGAAAGAGTGATGAAGTATTTATTATGCGGTAAATATTATAAGAAATAATATATATAAATTTACTAACTAATGATGGTTTATTATCCAAGTAAGCCATAAAGGAGGGTTAGCTATTTTCCAAATCAATAGTAGAAATTTAACGTTTTCGTTATTGATTTATTTTTGTTTAATAACAATACTTTTACTTTTAACACTGAAAACCAACTTCAATTTGACTGGTTATAATTACTACTTGAATGAAGAATCGATGATACTAACGATTGAAGAAGGGTTTGTAAAAAAAGAAAAGTACAATGTGCAAGGTACTGCAATTCAAGCTATAAAAGTTATGTTACCAATTAACCAAGCAAATGAGATGTGGAAACTTAACATTTATTTACTCTCGCTTTTTATAACAGTCTTTTTTGTATTATTTTTGAAACCTTTGAGACCGAAGAAAAACTTGAAAATGTATATTGCATTATATTTTTTATTCCTTATCACCTTTATTATTTGGGATATATACGTTCACAAAGAAATAATTGAAGAAATAACAAATACTATAAATAGTTTATAAAGATAGGATGACATTTGTTAGAAAATAAGCTTATATAATGATTCGAAATATGAATGTAGCCAGTTAGTTATTTTCTTGTTCAACTAACGGGACAGGTTAGTTATACAAGGAGATATAACCCCTTGAATAGATTGAATATTATTACATTTAGTAATATAATAGTAGAATTAAACGGAGAATAAAACGGAAAAATAAAAGAAAGTAAAAGTTAATGAGGGTTTTATTTGTTTGTACTATTTTTGACATATGTTTTACTTGGACTTTCTATTGCTCTCCCTATTGGTACAGTTACAATAGAAATGACAAAACAAGGTCTTAAAAACGGATTTATGCATGGATGGATTGTCGGTCTTGGAGGAATGACGATTGATTTAGGTTTGATTTTACTTCTTTATTTCGGCTTAGCTTCTGTACTATCCATGCCCATTGTTCAAATTACGATGTGGTTGGTAGGTGCTTTATTCTTATTTTTTATTGGCTATGATAGCATAAAAACTGCTGACCATAATATCTCAGTAGCAGGAGAAAAGTCAACAAAATCACTGAAGTCTTCTTACTTTAATGGGTTACTTGTAGCTATATCACCTGGTAATTTAGTCTTTTGGGTAAGTATTTTTGGTACAGTATTAGCGGACTCGTTCGATTCATCCAATACCTTTAAATTCCTTATTGTTGGTGCAGGAATACTTACAGGAATTCTTATTCATGACATAGTTTTAATGACAATTGTTGCAGGTACGAGAAAGGTACTAAATCCTACATATATCAAATGGGTTTCTATTTTAACTGGACTTGTATTAATAGGATTTGGTATAAAATTTCTTTTTGAATTTTATAAAAGTATTCAAGGAGCTTTTTAATGAAAGAATAAGTGTTATAGGAGATATTTTCACCAAAAACATGGACAAATTTTTTTTGTAATAAAGAAGGACCATTCCTCATTTGGAATGGTCCTTTAAGTCAATAATGAATTACTGTTACTCTTCATTTTTTAAATTTAAGAAATTACTAATTACCTTTACATATTCATTTTTGGGATATTTCTTATATAGATCGCTAGCTAATCGAATTGGGTCACCAAAAAAGTATCGCTCATATTGGGTTTGTCTTGTTCCGAATGCACTCATTGTTAGATCCCAAGCTAAACGAAATATTTTTACACGTTCCTCAGCGGTCTTAGTTGCTCCTTGAAGATAAAAATCTAAGTCATTTCTAACAATAGAATGGAATGCTTTTTCGGTTGGCAATGTAATCATTCCACTAGCTCCAATTAACTGGATAATTTCAGTGAAACGAGGATAAATTTTAGGAAAAATGTTACCAGCAACTTGAAGCGGGAAAATTTCTGGACGCATATATCCCCATTCATCTAATTTTGCGTTATTCTCTGATTTTTCTAACAAGGCTTTCATCGTCTCTAGACCAATGATGATTTCTGACATCTTTTCTTGAATATGTTGATACTCGCTAATATTAATCGTTTCGATAAGAAGCTCAGCAATACCTAAGATAAACTCTGTTTTTACAATTTGTCTAATCAATACTTGGTGCTTAGTAAAGGGATGGAAAGAGCTTTGAATTGGGAATTGCTCAGCTACTTCTGCATTGTTGTAATAAAATACTCTATTCCAAGGTACTAACACATTGTCAAAGACAACGATAGAATCCATTTCTTCGAACCGCGAACTTAATGGATAATTAAAAGAAGATTGTCCGCCGATGAACGTGTCCCTACAAATAAACTTTAATCCTTTTGTGTTAGAAGGGATCGAAAAAGCAAAAGCTTCATCTTCATTAAATAGAAATTTACCTACGCTAAAAACTAATACTTCATCTGTTAATCCACCTTGTGTAGCAAGAAGACGGGCACCTTTAACGATAATTCCTTCTTCATTTTGATCAATTACTTTTGCTGCGATTGGCTCATCCGTATTTTCATAGTAGATATAAGAACGATTCACTTGTGGAGAAATAAAGGTATGTGCAAACGACAGATCATTTTCCCTAGCAAATTCATAAAATGTTTGCAGATTGTTTGGAAAACATTTGTCCTTATTATTTAAAAAGGATACGGAAGAGGCGAAGCTCATTAAAACAGTGTTCAAATAATCTGGGCTTCTTCCCATGATTCCCCCTGAATACCTAGCCCAATGTTTAATCATCTTTCGTCTTCTTATTAAGTCATCTTTCGTTTTTGGTTGCAAATAGGAAAGACCAATAAGCTCTCCTGATACTGGGGAAATAAAAGTCATCTCATCTTTTATTTTTGGGTCATGTTGCAAATCATAAAGATTCGCTTTGGACTGAATTAGTCCCTTGAAGACAGGTTGTTCAGATAGCAACCCCTCCATTTTTTCACCGTCATACCAAATTTCATTGTTTAGCTGATTTAATCTGTTAATGAAATCTTTTCCATTAATAGCCCCCATGTTGCACTCCCCACTTTAATCGATATTTATATAAAATCATTCGATTATAGCTGTATTAACAAGTTAAGCCGTCAAATATCTATAGCTATTACTATAATTATTTTATGTAACTAGAGCATGCTATTATTACTTCGTCAACTAATGGAGCAGGTTAGGTCAATAAGAGGATTTACTGGATTATGAGATAATACAACTGGATTAAAGGAGGAAAGGAATGACTAAAGATAAAAAACGACATATAAAAATATACCGTATAGCAAACGAAGAACGATATGAAGAAGTAATGGAAATGACAACAGAAGCATGGAATGCAAAACTTGAAGAAAAAAATAAGGTTAAAACAGGGAAGATAATAGATAAAAAACGAAGGAAAAAAGAACAAGGGAAAGTAATACATGGGAAGACACCAGAAGAACGATTTCAAGAAATAAACGGAATGACAATAGAGGAATGGCACGAAGAACAATTCAAAGCTAAAATGGGAATGACAACCAATGATTGGTATATAAAACAGGTTAAATCATCATCACCAATTGACTATTTTAAAATACAGAACAGTACAATTACAGAGGAAGATGTAAAGCTTGTTAAGGATTTGCAGGAGTTAGGATTAAATGATGACGTGATAAATGTTTTACTAAGTTACGTTGTAGTTGTTAGTAAAATTGGACTCATTCACCCATTGATTAAAGAAATGGGTGAATATTGGATTGAAAAAAATTTATTAACTGTTGAGAAGGCAATTGTCTTTGTTAGGGAAGAACATAAGAAGTACAAAGAGTCCTCAGAGTAATAATTATTAAATGGGACTTGTAATCTATCAGTGAACCAAATTTGATGAAAAAACTTATTTATTCATTATAGAAGATGAAGTGCATTAAGATAGATCAAATGTTACAATTAATGTAAAAAAAACCATTTTAGTTAAAGAGGATATATAAATAGGGGGAATATATGTTTTTAGTCTTTATTTTAGTCTTGATATGTATCGTTATGTTTGTCAGTGCAATTATTTTATATCCTATATTTTATTTTTTGCCAATTGAGAAAAGAAAGGGAACGAATCAATTTTTCCTTGTGGTATTAATTGGATCATCCATAACTATTCTTGTATTAAGTCCTTTTATGATGATAGGGGCAATGTATGTGCTGTTAATTTTTTCTATAATAGTGGCTTCGTTTTCGTTGATAGGTTATCTATATTCTAAAACAAAATCTGAAAAAGAAACTAAAGCTGATGTTAGTTAAATAATTGTTATTTTTAAAATAGCGGCTATGTTGACCAAAGAAGCGGTAACAATTTTTTAGATCTAGGTGATAGAAAGAGGATATTATGTATAAAATAAATTTATTATTTTTATTAAGTTTCGGATTATTAACAGGGACTTCTAATCAAGAAACCATTCAAGCTATTGATTTCAAGTCAGATTCGGAATTCATATATTTTTTTGTAAATATAGTAGAGTTCTGGTCTATTATGGTGTTATTATATTTTGTATTTTATTTGTTTCTCCGTAAACATAAAAAAATTATTACGGTAATCTATGAAATGATTTTATTAATAATGTTACATTATATTATCATTGCTCAACGAGATTATATATTTGAGGAATTATCTTGGCGCGCATATGTATGGATTATATTGTTGTTGATTGGTTATTTTGCATTTGGTAGAGATTTGTATTCATTGGTAAAAACAAATAATAAAACATTTAAGGAAAAGTGATTATTTTTATTCCTATAGGAATAGCATACAGCCATTCTTCCTTTTTTAGTTTTAGAAGATAAACCCGGGGATGTTATTAACCTTATAGTTAATCCAATATACTAAAGGTGTCTTTATATTTGAGATAAAAATGGGGGACAAAATAAGTGTATGTAAAAATTTATCAATATTATATTCAAAAAGATAAAGCAGAAGAGTATTTATACATGCAGCAAAAGGCGACTGCAATATATGAGAGATATTTAGATGTACATATTATGTTTTTAAATAGTCAAGTAGATGTCACTAAATGGGTAGAGATTGCTAGATATAAAGATGAAGAAGAATACATAAAAAGTATAAATATCATTAATCATGAAAAAGAAATAAAAGAGCTGTTCGCGTTATTCCAGACTTTTTTGGTTGCTGATAAGAGTGAGGTCCAAGAAGAGAACTTTATAGAAAGAATAGTGAAAAAGATGTAAAATACTTACTTTATTAGTTTAAACTTTTATTGAAGTAAAAGGACAGGATCTAATACGAAAGTGAACGGAACAACTATCCTCACAGGAAATTCAGATATACAAGACCCTAAAAGTTCATATCATATAGGATTAAGAATATGTAGACATCTACTTTCTTAATAGACGTTCGGTAGGAGGAGTCTATTAAGAAGAAACCACCAACCTACATAGAGGATGATGGTTATCTTGTTAATAGATGTACTGCTGTTTTTCTTTGGACTTAAAGGGTAGATAATTTCCTTTGATTTTTAATCCGATTATTCAAATACTCCGTTTCTAAGTATCGTAAAATCTACTTTGATATTTACTTTCATTTCTTTAAACAACTCGTGCCACTTTTCTTGAGTAAGTTTAGAGTTTCTAACAGAGCTTCTATATGATTCCCCAAAACCAAAAACATCTGAATTAATTTTTTGTCCGTATTTTATTACTCTTGACATTTCACGAGATAAATTCTTACTTATAGCTTGTTCAAGTTCTGCCACTATTTTCGAATCTCCTATGTTTAGATCTGACTTAATTTCTAATAATCTTGCTTTAATGGTAATGTGCAAGTCGAATTCAGGAGTATTCGAATTAACTAGTTTCAATTTTCTGTTCGTCTTAACTGTATCAAATGCTAAAGGAATCTCACTAATAGTGTTCTTCCTTAAAGAAGTTGGAATATCTTCTTCTTGTAACTTAGTTTCAAAAATTCCATGTTCGTAATTGTCTCTTATCATCTTTACATAAAAACTATCTTCAGCTGAGAGTCTGCCAGCCATATTACCATCTTTAAAGAGAGCTATTCCCGATATTTCAACGAATTCCTCCTCTTTTTTGATAATTGGCATAACAATGTTTCTACCGGATGAATAATAATCACGTGCTACTTCATGGAGGGTTGATGAAATCATGTGTTCAGATTCAATGTTTTGTGCTAATAATCTAAATATATGTTGACCAATATCCTCGATATTTTCATATTGATATTCAAGTAAGGAGGTCATTGGACCTTCGACGACTGCCATATAAATACCATTACTAACACTAGGGTTTTCTAAGTGTGAATCAATGTAATGATGAATATCATTCTTTGCTAGCTCTTCGCTGAATAAAACAACTCTCATCTGACCGACCATAATTTTTTTTGATAGCTTGCGATTGGTTTTTGCACGTGCACCTTTACTTGTTTCGTCTTCAGTGGTAACAACTTCAACATTACTTTGAAATTCTGGATTTACTTCACGAATAACTGCGGTAGTTTTCATTTTATTATCTTCACTGCCCAAATCATAGCCCACTAAAGTGGTTAACCCAACTCTATCGAGAATATTTGTCTCTGCACACCCGACCAAAGTAATGAATAGAAGCAGTGTAATAATATAGAAGCTCAACTTTTTCATTCCTCTTGCTCCTTTTTTGTTGTGAATTTCTTTTTCACCACAGCGACCAAGTATAAGAAAATAGGGTAGACAAATACAATATAAAAAGCGACTTTGGCAAACTGATTGTTAATCATGTTGATTTGAATTCTACTTTGAACAACTAAAGTGCCTATAAGAATAATAAAGGAAAACAACCAAACGAATTTATTTCCACTTATTTTTACTATACGTGTGACCCCTCTATAAGCAGCCCATAGGTAAAGACATAGATTCGGTATAATGATCAACATCCAGTAACAAACCGCAGCAAATTCAAAACGTTCAATAAATGGAAAACTGATAAAACTAAACAGGGTTAAAGTTGCCCAAACTGTTTTAAGTAACTTTCCTTCGCTATAGTATGTAAGCGAAACCAACATAACAGAAAGATAAACAAATGTAGTGGCTAATAAAGCTAGATGAGCATGCTTCTTAACCTTTTCTTTTTCCTTTATATAAGGATAAATAATATTGAGAATTTCGAATCCAATAATAGTGAAAGTCATGGAACGTGCTCCATTTAAAATAGAACTTATTTTTGTTTCCAAAATTGGCAATAGGTTAGCAGCTGTTGAAAATTCAAGAGGGAATATCAACATTGGGAGAAGCCATATAGACAGTATGATGCTAAAAAAAGAAACTCCCACAATTACACGGAGTCCACCCGTAAAGGCGTAAATTATGATTAACAGCAACGTGGAGGAAATGAACCACGTACTTAAACCCGGGAAAATCCATGCATGAATTACTTCAATATAGTTACGCAGTATGGAAAAGAATGCCATGGCACAGTAAAGAATATAGGTAGCATTCAATAAATTTCCAAAAAACTTCCCAAAAACATCTTGATGGATTCCATAGAGGTCATTGGAACCGTACAATTCTAACGTTTTTATCATGAAAAAAATGACAATATGTGTGGCGAATCCTGCAATAAGAACAGAAATCCAAGCATCATGTCTTGCATCTTGATAAACTATACGTTGAAAACCCTGTATCCCAACACCAATTTGAGCGCTATGAATAACAAAGAAAAGTAAATAAGCATTAAGCATATCTTTAGGACTGACTTGTATGGAACTTTTCATTCATTTCACCTTTTTTCAGGATTTATAGGCTCTGGATCGAATTTTTCTGTATCCTCTGCTCTTGTACTGGTAGGCCTTTTGGATGTAAATGGTATAGGCATACGGATAATACTATCTCTCCAGTCTTTTAAACGAGGAGGATAGAAAGGTGCAGTATATGGAGTACCCAAGCTGGATTGGCGTAAAAGATGAATGAGGATAAAACAATAAGCTAGCATTATACCAATAAATCCCCAAAATCCTGCTAATATTATTATTGGAAATCTAAGGACTCTAATAACATTACCCATCATGTAACTAGGAGTTGTAAAAGAAGCCAATGCACTTAATGCAATAATAATGATTAATATATTACTGGTAATTCCAGCTTGTACAGCTGCAGTTCCAATGACAATACCACCAACGATACCAATTGTTTGCCCAATCTTTGTCGGAAGTCGCCCGCCAGCTTCTCTCAGTAATTCAATAATAAGTTCTAACAATAATGCTTCAAATATGGGAGGGAAGGGTACCAAAGCTCTTGACTCACTTAGTGGAACCAAAAATGCTTGCGGAATAACTTCGTAATGAAAAGTCAATGCAGCAACGTATATTGGAGTCAAAAAAATGGATAAAAAGACGGCACTAAACCTTAATAATCGAAAAAAAGTTGCAATTTGCCATCTAAGATTTTGATCCTCTCTACTTTGAAAGAACTCTATAAACGATTGAGGGCAAATGATTGCCATGGAACTACCGTCAACAATTACTCCTACTTTTCCGATTAATAGTGAATCGCAAAACCTATCAGGTCTTTCAGTAAGAAGCATTTGAGGAAAGATTGACATAGAATTATCATCAATCATTTCTGCTAAAACGGCACTATCTATTAATGTATCTAATTCGAGGCTTGTAATTCTCTGTCTTAACGAATTGATTATATGATCTGAGGCTATTCCATTCATGTATAGTAGAGTAACTGTTGTGTTTGTACGTTTGCCTATTTTGAATTTTTCCAAACTAAGATCTGGACTCATTATGTATCTTCGGACAAGAGATACATTTGTAGAAAGGCTTTCATTGAATCCAACTTGAGAACCTATTACTTGAGATTCATTTTCCGGTGCTGACAAACTTCGCGACTCCCTTTTAGGGATAGTTGCTAATACAACTTGAGAGTGTCCTTCAACATGAATTAGTACTGTTCCATTCACCATTGAAACAATAGCTTCATCAAAATTATTTGTCATTTTTACTTCAGGTATGGATAGATTAGCTTTAATGCTTACTGGTGAATCCAACTTTTTTTGATATAAGTCTCGAATGATATGTTCATTTAATGTCTGTCCATCTACAAGATTATCTATATAAACGATCACAACAGTGGGAGGAATATCTTTTACAATCAAATCTGATGGATTGTTTGTTACTTCTCTTATCTGCTGTATAAATACATTCTTTAAGGGAGAAATCGTTTCTAATCTGGTTTCTGTTACTTTCCCTTTTTCGATCGAAGACTTCTTATTTACGAAAGGTAGTTTAAATTTCATGTGGGCCATTATACTCCTCTCATTTTTAACTTCATATATAGGATAGGTATAAGAAATAGTATCTATACTTAATACTTAAGTTTTCAGGATATTTATATAGAAAAATCCTGTTTTCATACCCTCCCAGACAGTAAGGAACAAATGAAAAAGGACTCGGTATATTACTTTAATAATGTAAAAAGACTAATATCTACTGAATTAAATTTGTTTTGTTAAAGAACAATGATAGTTGAACTGCATTTTATAAACTAGACAATTGTTATTACAATTGCTAAATAATATGTATTAAAACTAACTTGGAGATTAGTTCAATAAGGAGGTATTTTTGAGAGTTTGTTGAAGTAGTAATTGTATGATGTCTTATTTGCAAATTAATTGAGCAAACGTTCGCTCATAATTGTTTAGACATTGATTTAAGGAGGAATAGCTTCTGAAAAAGTCCAGCATTATTTTCTTTGAAAGACAATTTCCAAGTGCAAACATGATTCTTATTAAGGATGAGTACGCCATCCTTATTGATACTGGTTTTGGAAGTGAAGTGAAAGATACAGAGAAATTAATTAAAGAAGCAGGTGTTTCTCCTGAAGAATTACACCTTATTGTGAATACGCACTACCATAGTGACCATGTAGGAGGTAATTTTCATCTTCAAAAAAATTATGGTGTGCCAATTGCTACTCATAAATGGGAAGCCGATTTAATTAATTTTTGTGACCCTGAAGCCTGTAGTGCAGAATGGTTAGATCAGCCTGTAGAACCTTATCGAGTAGATAGGAAGCTTGCTGATAACGATGAGATTAATACAGGAAGTAGAACCTTGAAGGTCTTGCACACACCGGGACATACGTTAGGGCATATTTCTTTATTTGAACCCGAAGAAGAGATATTAATATGCGGGGATCTCTTTCACCAAAATGATATTGGATGGTTAAATATCTTTCGAGAGGGAGTTACATCTATTCAAAGATCTTTAGAAAGTTTGGAACGATTGTCCACGCTCCGGATAAAGCAGGCATATTCAGGACATGGTCCTCAAATAGAGAATCCTCAAGCTGCCATTGAAACAGCAAGGAAACGGTTTGAAAAGTGGCTTAAGATGCCAGAAAAAGTTTCTTGGAATGCCTGCAAGAGGATTTTTTCATTTACATTAATCATTAAAAACGGATTAGCGAAAGAAGAAATCAATAGCTACCTACTTAATTGTGGTTGGTTTCAAGATTATGCGCGCTACTCTTTCCAACTTCAGCCTATAGAATTTATTCAAATTCTGCTCGATGAAATGATTCGTTCCGGAGCTGCAATCTGGCACGATAATCACTTAATCGCCACAGCCCCATACCATGCACTGGAAAAGGAATGGATGGATAAAAATATAAAACCAAAAGAATGGAAAATATAAGATTTTCTTATACATTTAAAGGACAAATTACCAAAACAATTTGTGAAATACATTTATAGTTAAAATTATTTTTAAGGGGGAGATTACTATGCCGTTAAAAGTAGGAGATATAATTAAGTTTGAACGGGCTTTTACGATAAGGGATGTTGAATTATTTACAGAAATTTCAGGTGATGAAGGTATTCATCATAGAACCTTAGATGAACAGGGAAGACTTGTAATTCAAGGCTTATTAACTGCAACGCTACCAACAAAAATTGGTGGAGATAACAATGTACTGGCGCGTACAATGAATTTTGAGTTTTTAAGACCTGTGTATACAGGGGATATAATAATTTGCGAAGTTAAAATTGAAAAATACGAAAGGCAAGAAAATAATAGAACAACTATTATTGCATCCTTTTTATGTAAAAATCAGCATGAAAAAGAAGTATTAAAAGGAAATTTTGCAGGTGTAATTCTTTAAAATTTTTAAACTTTTTTTTGCTAACAAAGGATTAAGTTAAATAAGGAATTTTAATAACACATTGGTAAATCCAATGTGTTTTTAGTATCCTTTATTTAAATTAACTTTCCCTAAAGTGCAGCGTCTTATGAATTTGAACGATCTTTTTCTAGCAAATAGATGATTTTATCTAGTTTTGTTTCAATTTCTTTAGAATGAATATTCCGTAGGCTTGAATTTATTATTAGTCTTCGTATTAACAAGGAGAAAGAAATTACTCCTAACAAAATTAAAAATATAGGAATAAGAGCAAAAATAACATTCATTATAAACCCCCTCAAACAATTTTTTCTAATTATACCATATTTTTTATAACAAATTTTGAAATTTGAAAAATGAACACTCTGACAATAATGGGTTAATTCAAATTGTAAAGAATCCTTTCTTAATAAGGATATAGAGTCCTTTGTAAGAGTCAATTAAGTATTAATAATGTTTATGGTTTTGCGAAAAAGTAATATACTTATATAATAAACAATAGGTTGAAAAAGGGTTTATAAAAAGTACATAAATCTTTTGAATATGTATCAATCAAATAATTGATTAAACGGGGAATTATAATGAGCACAAACAGTAAGCAAAAGCCCAATTTAGGCAAAATGTTATTTAAAGCATTAATGGTTATTATTGGGGGTTTTATAGCTGCATATGGTTTAGAAGCAGTATTAATTCCAAATAATGTATCTGATGGTGGGGTAACGGGACTAAGCATCGTTGGATCTCAATTATTCGGAATACCTTTAGGATTTCTAATTGCATTATTAAATATTCCATTCATTTTTTTAGGATATAAACAAATTGGTAAGAGTTTTGCAATTTATTCAGTAATCGGTATTGCTTCACTAGCAGTTGGCACTAGTCTTATGCACCATGTACATACGATTATCAATGGGGATACATTGTTAGTAACGGTTGTTGGTGGTATTATCATTGGTTTTGGTATGGGGTTAGCTTTACGTAATGGTGGGGCATTAGATGGCATAGATATGCTAGCAGTTCTTCTTTCTCGAAAATTACCTTTTGGTACAAGTGATCTAATTCTTTTCTTAAACACGTTTGTATTTATTGTTGTTTCAACAGTTTTCGGTCTACAAGGGGCTATCTTATCTGCAATAGCTTATTTTATTGCTTCAAAAGTAATTCATATCGTAGAAGTAGGTTTGAGCGGTTCAAAAACTTTTAAAATCATTACAAATCAACCCGAACTAATGGTAGAGACAATTCGTGACCGACTTGGTCGTGGAGCAACGTATAATATAGTGCACGGTGGATATTCAAATGAACAATTCAAAGAAATAACATGTGTTATTAACCGACTAGAAGAAAGTAAAATGAAAGAAATCATTAATGATATTGACGTGAATGCTTTTATCACAGTCTATGAAGTAGCCGAGGTAAAGGGCGGTAACTTCAAAAAGAATAATATTCATTGAATATATAAAAAAGCTATACTTCATTGGAAGTATAGCTTTTTTATAATACAAGTTACAGAAAATTAGATGGAATAAAAATAGGGGAATGAATATATCCGTTTATTCAAATCCTTGTTGGAATATAGGCACTTATCTCTCAATAAGAATACTATTACATATATAATGAACATTATTCTTTGGAATACTCTTGGGTGTAATACTCCATACCTTCTCCATCCACAATAATACGTTCACCAATTTTTTGAAACTCCAATGATACCCCACCGTCAGCAGAAATATAATACTTGTCATCTTTTGTCGAGATGTTCACATTTTTAAAATTTTTTAAAAAATGATTACCACTCTTGACCTGTTCGGATTCCAAAATCTTATCTATACTACTTTTCTCTTTTGACTGTGGATCATAATTAGCGCTAATCATTAATTCATCCCCGATAACTACTATTAGCTGGCCTCTCCGACTTGTAAAGCCTGAATCTTCAAAATCACTAGCTTTAGCAATAAATTTAGATTCATTTGTTTCTTCCGAGCATGCGACTAATAGAAGGATTAAAGCGATGCAAAAAAATAATAGGGCTATTATCTTCTTCAATATCTTTCCTCCTCTATCTTTTGTATTACAATACGTTAAGAGATATTAAAGGTTTCAAATTATTTAATATTCTGGAAATATACAAGCATTAAAATGTAAAATATTATTTTTCTCAATTGTCACGATTGTTTAACTACAGCTAGTTCAATCTTTCATATGTTTTGATTCGAATGGAAAATTTCATAATATAAGAAACTTATATTTGTTTAAGTCGTATTAGAAAGGAGGGCGAAGTTTACGTGTCAAAATAAATAGACCAAATGCTGTTTGCCTAAGGCGCAGGTTTAATTAACGTTAAATTCTGACTAATAGCATTAAGGATTTAAATCGTATGATGGGAGTTACAAAACGGTGGGGAATTATGAGAAATAAGAAAACATTATGTATTATAATTGTAACGTTACTACTTCTAATTATTGTTACAAGTTTACAATTATCAAAAACTATTAAAATTGAAGATTTATTAACAGAAGAATTCTTGTATGATGATACGAATATTATTGTCGAAAGTATAAATGGTGTAAACTTCGAAGAAATCAATCTTCCAGATCACAAGAAGAAAGAGTTAATTTCACTGTTTGAAAATGCAGAATTGAATGAGGCTAAAGAACAGTATTCGCCTTTGGATGCTGAATATAAAATATATACTAAAGTGGACCAAATTTATATATTTGTTGAAGAAAATGTAATTGTATTCCCTAAGAAAAATATTAAGTCTTATAAAGTTATAAATAATGATAGTTTTATAGAAGAAATAGAAGAAATATTACAATAGCATTTATTTCATTATTGTTTGGAGGAATGTATTTTGAAAAAGTTTGTTTTTATATTTGGGCCACAAGCAGTTGGAAAAATGACTGTCGGGCAAGAACTTGCAAAGGTAACAGGCTTAAAGTTATTCCATAACCACATGACTATTGATTTACTAGAGCCGTTATTCGGATTTAGTCCAGAAATGTGGAGATTAACACACCTATTTCGGAAGGAAATATTTAATGCATTTTCTAAAAGTACTAATGATGGAATGATTTTTACTAAGGTATGGTACTTCGATCAAAAAGAGGATTGGGAAGATATAGAAAATATGTGTCAAACAGTATCTACACATGGTGCAGATATTTATTTCGTTGAATTAGAAGCCAACGTAGAAGAGAGGTTAAAACGAAACAAAACACCACATAGACTTGAATATAAACCAACTAAAAGAAATATTGAACAATCGGAACAACATTTAATTGGTACCTTAGAAAGTAATAGATTGAATTCTAAGAAGGGTGAAATTGAAAAGGAGAATTATATAAGAATTGATAATACATACTTGAGTGCGGAAGAGGTCGCTCAAATAATTAAAAAAGAGTTTAAATTATAGTGCATTTGTTCAACTTATTTCTTGTTTATTAACGGTGTAGTTTACAACCCTATATAGGATCTTTTCAAAATTAAAAGGATTATCTAATGGAATAAGTTTAATTTTTATGTATGGGAATCATAGGAATATCGGTCTTCGGTGTAGAAATTATTAACAGGTGTCCAAAATTAAGGAGGAAAATATGAATAAGTTTAGTTTGTTTGGCAAGTTTCTAGTACAAGAAGGTGAACTTAACAAAATGGTAGATATTTTGCTGGAAGCAGCAGAATCAATGAAGAAATTGGATGAGTGTGAGATATATCTTGTGAATACTTCTGAAAACGAACCAAATTCTGTTTATGTTTATGAAGTGTGGAGCAATGAAAATGCCCATAAAGCGTCTCTTGAACTGGAAGCTACACAAACATTAATAAAGCGTGCAAAACCAATCATTACTGGAGTTGAGAGAATCAGCACCCTAAAAACAAGGGGCGGGAAGGGTATTTCATAAAATTCTTTTTGAACAAATGTGTTGTATTTTAATAGATGTTGGGTTGCTTAGGCAACTCTTTTTTAATGGAACAGATTAGTTGAAGGAAATTTGAATATTTAGATGGATTTAATGTTACAATTAATGAAAAATAATCCATTTATTTTAAGAGTTATATAAGTAATATTATGTATTGATCAGTATGAATTATCAGAACGAGAAAGGACTATATGAGGTGGAAAATGTCTTTTAGAATTATTGTTCAATTATTTGTAGCTCTAATGGTTTTTATAATATCTACTCTTGTTGCGTGGTATGAGGGAAGCCAAATAAGAAATGTTTCTTGGGAGTGGAAATATACTACTATTTTTTCTGAAATGCTAAACGGTCCAGTGAAACAAGCAAGTGATATTTTAACTATTGATTATTTCATATTTGCCGCTAAATTTTTCCCTACTTTCCCATTGCTTATGTTACTTAGTGGAACTTACCTTTTAATTCTTATAGGTTATTCTTTACTCAAACAGAACAATAAGAAGTTTTCGTATTTCCTAACATGTATTGGGGTTTTGTTCTTGATATTAGGTGGTTTATTTTCAAATTCTCCAACATACGGCTTAAAAATATTTTTCTACAGTTTTATATTTATTGGGATATCATCAATTGGGATATCGTTATTAAGATTTTCTAAGAATAAGACTAAAAAAATTAATTAACTCGAATTTCTGCATAAACTATTCTGTATTTAAACGTGTTACATAGAGACGAGCAATTAGTATGTAAATTAGTTGAAGAAGGTTTTTACAAAAGAATGAAGAATTAGATAATAAGTTGTGTTCAGATGAATTTAGGAGATGAGCTATGTTAATCAGAGATATGAACTTATCAGATATCGACAGAGTCAGATCTATTGCATTTGCTACTTGGAGAGAAACGTATATTGGGTTTATTCCAGAACCTATTCAAGATAAAGTTTTAAAGGACGCTTACTCTAATGATGAGATGGATAATCGTTTTAAATCCTCTCTAAATTTGATTGCTGAAAATGATGAGGGGATAGTTGGATATGCCTTTTTCAAAGGGGCTTTGTCAGATAAAGACGTGTTCTTAGAGTCTTTGTATGTTCACCCTAACCATCAAGGAAAAGGGGTTGGAAAACATTTATTGATAACTGGACTTTCAAGATTCAAAGATCCGAATTCTTTATCATTAACAGTGTACAAAGGAAATCCTAATATTTCATTTTACGAAAGAGAAGGATTCAAGGTGATTAAAGAGATTGATGGCGAATTTTATGGACATCCAGTAATTTTTACATTAATGAAAAAGAACCTGGTCAAATTGGATAATAACGTTTGATACATTTTAATTTTCTTTAGCATTTTCCTAAAATTTACAAGACTGAATGGTGCTATTACAAGTTTATTAGCATGAGATATCTAGGGTATGTGTATGTATTTTCGCTGTCTAAACTAGTAATGCAGCAATTTGTTGTTAATCCAAAAATTATCAGAATGGAGTTAAGCTCATGAATAGGTTAGTAATTATGACAGTCGGTATAACCCATAGTGGTAAAACTACGTTCGCAAAAGCATTAGAAAAAGAGCTGCATAACTCAGTTGTGATTGACCAGGATAACCACGCGGAGTTCCTACACACTTATTACGAATCATTACTACCAAAACAAGGTCCAAATGTGATCAAGTATGCACTCACACAAACTATTGTTAATTATGTAGTTAATGAGACTAATTGCCATCTTATTCTTTGTAACTCCAATCGCAATCGGAAAAATCGTTTGAAACTACTTGAACATTATCACAAACAAGGATTTATCACTATCCTTGTGAATTTTGAAATCCCAGAACATGTTGTTAAAGAACGTGTTGCCATTAGTCAGCGAAGTACAACTATTTTAAGAACAGCTTCAACTTTTGAAGAAGTGCTTATTCGACAGCAAAATGAGTCTAATAAAAGCGATGTTATACCTCCAAGCAAAGGCGAAGCGGACCATTTATTTTTGATCAAAAGCGAGAATGAATTTCCGTACATAATTAAAAAAATTATTAGTATTGCCCATACTAATAATACATAGGAACAAATTAGTAAAAATAATGAATTTTAATTGAAGGTGAGGCTAGGTAATTGGAGAATAGATTGTCATTATTAGAAAACGTACGTTCAATTGCACAACTCGGCTTACATTATGCAGTGAACCCATATGATATAGAAAGATACGAAAAATTGCTTTTATTAGCTAGTAAAGAGTACTCGGAGATCACTGAAGTTAAGGAAAGCATAATTATTGAAAAGTTTAAGAAAGAGCTTGGACATGTAACACCAAAAGTCGGGGTGAATGGAGTTATTTTTTCTTCAGATGGAAAAATGCTTTTAGAACATCGAGCTGATGATGGAACGTGGGGAATTATCGGTGGATGGTGTGAAACAGGAGAAAGTCCCGAAGAATCATTAAAAAGAGAATTTTTAGAAGAAACTGGTCTAGTAATTAAGGTTAATAGTCTCATTGATATATTTACAAGAAAGCCAGGAGATTTTGGCCAGCCTCACACTTCCTATCATCCTCTATATGCTTGTGAAATAAAGGACGGAGAATTAAAGGCTTCATTTGAGAGTTTGGAAATCGGCTTTTATAATATCGATGAAGTAGAAAAATGGCATGGTGAACACTTTGATATGGCTAAAAAAGCTAATCGATATATGAATATGCACTAGGTTTTGAACAAGTTTGGCAATTAGGAGATTATTCACTAAAAGTGCAAGTAATTTCATGGGAGGTTCGTATATTTAATGACAATTGAAGTTAGAGAGGTACTACCAACAGATTATATAGATTTAGTAGAATTGATGAGCGAATTAGGATATCCTACAACATTAGTAGATTTAACTGAACGGTTTGAGACAATACAAAAACATGAAGATTATCAGTCATTGGTAGCTGTAAAAGATAATCAAATAATTGGTTTTGCAGGTTTATGTAAGGCCTTCACTTTTGAATTTTCGGGTTTGTACGTACGATTACTTGCGTTTGTTGTAAGTTCAAAACAACGTAAGCAAGGAGTTGGTACAAAGCTACTAAAAGCTTGTGAAGAATGGGCACTTCAGCAAGGAGCAGTAGCAATAACTTTAAATAGTGGTAATCGAGAAGAGCGTCAAACTGCGCATCTTTTTTATAAAAGTAATGGATATGAAGGCAAAAGTACAGGATTCTTAAAAAAATTAACTGAGGTACTGAAAGATGAATAAAATTAGGATGTTTGCTATCCCTTTATTAAAATTCTTAAAACAATAATCACACCAGGTTCCAACCAACTATCTTCAATTATTTTCTTACATAGTATTGATCAAATAAAGGATACTAAATTTGAAATGAAAAAGGAGTGATAATTTTGGCAGTGTGTCCTTTATGTAACGGATTAAAACGGTTAGAAATATATTGCCCAAAATGTAGTTCTCAATTAGACGACTCTGGCAAGGTTTCCGATTTTTTAGATCCTTATGGTCATTATAATGATGAAGAAACAGTGAAAATGGGCGATGGCTATCCTAATACAGCTAAAGATCAAATTTGCCCTCATTTAATGGTCTGTAATAATTGCAATTATGATGTTGTTAAGTTCATACAAGAAGAGAGCTAAGTAATTACGTTAAACTGGCTAAATCCTAGAAGGTAACGCGATTAAAGGATCATGTTGCCTTTAACAAAATTCAAAAAGAGGTTGAAATTTCTATACAAAAAAAATAGTTGTTAGAAGGTATTTTGAAGTATATGTAGAAATAACAGGATAGTAGCAATATGTATATTAAATGTAAAATGTTTAGCAATGTTGAGGACAACTGTAAAGTAGAGGTGTTATATTGAATAGCCCAATTTTAAATCAGATTGGAACAGTGTTTATCCCTGTTCGTAATATAGAAAAAGCCAGGGATTGGTATTGCGATATATTAGGGTTGCCGCTGACGGAGAAATACAATTTGGACATTTGTTTGTTATTCCAATGAATGGGACTGGCATTGTATTGGATAGTAAGATTTATTCGGAGGGAAATATTTTTAAAACTCCTTCCTTCCATTTCAATACAAATGATATCGAGGAAGCATATAGGTTTATGGAAATTAAAAATGTTGATTTAATAACTCCAATTGAACATAATCATTATTTCAATTTTAAAGACCCTGATGGTAATCAATTGATGATATGTAAGTGTTAGAGTGTGATTAAACATATATATTCTCATAAAGTGATTTTAAAGATTTCAAATAATCATTAGCGAAAGAATATAGGAAAAAAATTACAATAATTTCGTGTGAACACAACGCCCATTTGGGTGTTTTTTTTGTTAGAAATTAAAGGATTAATGGATTTGATAGGGAAATAAAATAATATGATGATATATACTAGTAGAACCATTTTATGTATAATTGGTAAATTATAGATTCTAGTTATTCTAAGGAGACCCTAAGTGGAGAATATACAAAAGGTAATTAAACAATTCAAACTTCCTATATTGTCGATTGATACCGTTCCAGAGTCTTTTAGTTCAGAAGTTTATAAAATTCAATTAATAAACAAAAAGAATGTATATATAAAGATTCCATTCAGCAAAGACAAACTTTTTCGTGAGTATAAAATGTTGATTAAGCTAAAAAATTATATGTCGGTACCAACAGTTCTAGATTATTGGGAGGGGGATGAAACAGTAACAGGTGCATTGTTGTTAGAGGAAATTATCGGTGTCCCCTGTTTAGGAAGAATAGATTTCCAGTTAGCTTTCCAAATTGGAGTGAATCATGCAATGCTTCATGCTTTATCAATGCCTGTATATGGTGCAGAAACCGAGAATGGATTTAAACCATTAGAAAATAACGATTGGAGAAATTTCATTCAACAGACTTTTATTAAGTTCGAAAAACATACAAGGCTTGAACTACCTAATGATTTATACGAAAAATCAATCCGACATTTTGAACTCATTTTTCCTACACTACCTGCTCCTGATGGTCCTTGTATTATTCATATGGATTTTCGACCAGGTAATATATTAATACATGACAATAAAGTTAGTGGAATTATAGATTTTGAGAGTGCTCGAGTTGGGTCTACAGAAATTGATTTCGCAAAGATAAATCGTGATGTTTGGTGTAAATATGAAGGAACTAGGGATGCTTATATCTCTGGATATGAGTCGATTCGTCCAATTTTGAATCTAGATAGTATACTTTCTTTTTATTCTTTTTATGATGCCTTTAACTCTATTGGCTGGTGTCGTTTACGGGGAGTAGACAAGCACCAAGCATTTCTTAACGAGAATATAGAGATTTTAAGAAAGATTTTGTAGGAGAAATCGAATCTCTTGAAAGGTGCAGTTAACATTGGATAATTTAAATATTTATTTCACAACTAGAATGCGTAGGATAATTGAAAACGCTGAAAAAGAAGCCCAACTTTCAAAATTCAATATTTTACAGCCTATACATTTACTTATAGGATGTTTAGAAGAAAAGACAGGAGCACTTGGTGAAATTTCAATGAAATGTTCATTAGATAAGTGTTCTTTAAGAGTTCTATTGGATGAATATGAGGAAACTTCAGATCAACAAAAGATAAACAGTGTTTATTTCAATATTACTATTACGAAGGAAGTAGCAAATGTAATGGAAGTTGTAATTCATTATATGAAAAAGTATAAGCAAGTCTATGTAAACGAAGGCCATTTATTAAAAGCATTAATAACAACTAATGTAATTGATCAGTATTTATCTGATGAAAATAGGGAGATTCTCTTAAATCTAGGGACTACTTCAAGAGATATGATTACTCATCTCGGTAATTACACTTTCCCTGATTTAAGTTGTTGTGTTGTCCGCAAAGTGAATAAATACGATTTTCAGCCCTTAATTTATTTTGTAGAGAACAATTTTTCAATCGAGTGGTCACATACAATAAGGGAAGCATTCTCATTAAGTGAACCTACGATTTATATAGCTTTAGACAACAATGGAGATATAGTAGGTTTTGCTGCTTATGATGTATATAAGAATAGGAAATGCTATTTCGGTCCAATGGGTGTAGCGTTGTCCAATAGGGTTTCAGGGATCGGTTATTCTTTACTTCATCATTGTTTAAAAGATATGAGTGAGATTGGTTATGAGTATGCAATTATAGGTGGAGCAGGTCCGATAGAATTTTATGAAAAAGCGTGTAATGCAGTTGTAATTCCTACCTTGTAAATTATATGTTCAACTATAACCGTAGTATTAGGGGGTATCAAATGGAGTTTTATACTTTCAATAAAAATAGAGGGAAAAAGATTCCGAATTTCAATTCGGATTTTATCATGTCTCGTATTATCCACACGCAAAAGGAAGCTCAAATAGGTTGTATGTATTTAGAAAAAAACGGAATTATTGGCTATCATCAGGCAACTGTACCTCAGCTTTTGTTAATTTTGACTGGAGAAGGATATGTACGGAATGGTGATGATAAATATTTTAAAGTTCTACCTGGTGATGCTGTATTTTGGGAGAAAGATGAATGGCATGAAACTAAATCAGATAATGGATTGACAGCAATAGTAATAGAAAGTGAAGAATTAAATCCGGCGTTGTTTATGTCTTTAAAATTATAGGTCTAATGAGATGAATCCTTCAATAGTGTAGATGAAGTAAAATAACCTTAAATGAAAATAAGCAGATTTCTATTTAAATAAAATACTATCCAAATACCCTACTAAATTTGCAGTTTATTTTCTTACAACAAGGGCAAACTATTTTTAAAAAAATTTAAACTACAATACATTAGGGGGATCAGTAAATGAAGAAGGCAGTCTTTTTGGATCGTGATGGAGTAATAAATGAAGTGCTAAGTGATCGAGTTAAATTTGTGAATAAACCACATGAGTTGTATTTCTTACCGGGTGTTCCAGAAGCAATTAAAAAATTGAATACTTTTTTTGATTTTGTTTTTGTTGTAACTAATCAAGGGGGTGTTGGTTTAGGGTTTATGAAAGAAGCTCAGCTCAACAAAATACATGAACATATGGTTGCTGAATTAAAGAAGGAAGGTGCAACAATTCATGATGTTGCTTATTGTCCTCATAAACCAAAAGCAGGTTGTGCTTGCCGAAAACCAAATAGCAAATTAATTGTCGATTTGGGTGAAAAATATGATATTGAATTATCCCAGTCCTATATGGTAGGAGATACTGATACAGACATCATTGCAGGGAAGAAGGCAGGAACAAAAGCTGTATTTCTAGGAAAGAGTGATCCACTTGCAGATGCCGTTTTCCCTGACCTAATTAGTGCTGTGGATTGGATTATTGAGGATGCAACAGCTGAATAATGTGCGATTAGTTATTCTGAAGTTCTTATAACTTTTTTAAATAAAGAGGTGAAAAATAGTGAAAAATAAATTATTCCATGTAGAAATAATCGTGTTTTCATTATTTTTCATCATTGGTTGTTCAATGAACGATGATGTTAAAAATACTAGAAGAAATAAGTAGGAACATCCATGCTTTTATAGAAGTATGTAAAGGTTTTTTCGAACATAAAATAATAGAATGTAGGTGTGGGAATGAGTAATATCATTAATTATTATAATAAGTTTGATGAATGGGGACGTTTAGAAAGAGAACCGATTGAATTCCAAGTTAATTTGCATTATATAAAAAAATATCTGCCTCCAACAGGATACGTGTTAGATAATGGTGCTGGACCAGGGAAATATTCTATAAAACTTGCTCAAGACGGTTATAAAGTGACCTTAACAGATTTAACGCCGAGACTTGTTGAATTTGCTAGAAATAAAGTACAGGCACTTAATTTAGAAAAACACTTTAATGGTTTTTTTGCAGCAAATGCTAGAGAACTTAAAATGATTAATGATGAAGAGTTTGACGCGTCATTAATGCTCGGCCCAATGTATCATATACAGGATGAAAATGAACGTATCCAAGCAATTAGAGAGTTACATAGAGTTACTAAAAATAACGGTGTTGTTTTTGTTGCGTTTATGCCAAGAATCAGGCATATACTGACTTCACTATTATATCCTGAAAATTGGAAACCCAATGATAACATAGATGAGATTCAACAATTTTCACAAACAGGTTGTTTTAATCATCAAGATGAAGGACGCTTTACTGGTGCTTATTATTTTAATATTGATGAAATCAAACCGTTTATGGAAGCACAGGGATTTGAAAGTATAGAATTGATAGGTTCTAATATAGGTGCAATATTAAATAATGATAATTGGAATTACTGGAGAAACAAAGGGGAAGCAGAACTTGAAAAACTCCTGAAAATGCTTATTGAAAAAGCTGACGACCCACATATTCTTGGAATTTCATCTCACTTACTTTATATTGGAAGAAAAAAAGGGTAATTAATTTACTTATATTTCTATTAGACATTTAGATCACCATAGAGGTCAATTACATAATTAGTTGAAAATGCCTGGTATCGCAGTTTCAACGGAAACGTTATTTTATAAAATTGAAAGTAATAGTTGACCTTAAGATTATTGTAAGGAGAGTGAGATCATGGTGTTTTTGATTATTTTATTATATTTCATTATCGTTGTATTTCTTATAATCAAAAATTCTATAAAAATTTCTACAGCTTTGCTGCCATTATTATTCTTTTCCATATTGTCCAATGTTGCTTTGTCTCAAAATTATACACAGAGTTTATTATCGGAAGCTAATGATGGAATCGGCGTATCCAATTTTTTATCTAGTTTTATATTACCAGACGATTATTGGTCTCAAGAATTGTTCCATTCTAGTTATGAACTTACAACAAATTTATCGTTAGTTCTATTGATTGGTTACATTCTTACAATATTTGTTGAAAGTATTTTTCTATTAAAGAGAAAAACAAATTTAGCTTCCGACTCGAAATCCAATTAAAATAAAACCCTTCATTATAATTGTTTCTGTTGTGTCTTTTCAGATATTTGTTTCGCTTAGTACAAATAAATGATATTAGGAGAGTAATATAGTATGAGAATTATTGATACAGTCCCATATTTTTTATATAACTATAAATCCTCTATCAATTTTTTAAGAACTTACTATAGTGTATATCCAGATGTATTTAAAGAATATTTCACTTTTCACTGTAAAGACACGGAAGAGCGACATATGGAATCTCTTAAAAAGTATCAAGAATATATAGAACGTATAAAAGAAGTTCATCATAACATCTTACCTATTATAGAAGAAACAGAAGAAGAGTACTTTAAGTTATTTCAAATTTCATTTCCTATTGATGTTAATTTGATTGTAGGTGGATTTGGATCAAATGCATATACGCATAGACAGTTTATACCGGACATAACTTTTTCTTTAGAGAAATTGTCTCCAAAAACGGAGCATTTGAGAACGATTGTTGCGCATGAGTTTGGTCATGCAGCACAGAATATCATGTCTGAAGAAGCAGGAATAGATTGGACAGAAGTCCAGTAGAAAAGTCCCCTTACATGGCTGAATCAGGAAGGTGCAGCCACACACTTTTCTCGTCGTACAGCAATAAATCTAAATTCTTCCATTTATTTTTCATATAACGATGAAGGAGAAGACTGGTTAGCATTTTCAACAAAAAATAGAAAAGAAATAAAAAGAGTATTCTCAGAGGATTATTCCAATTTGACTGATGAATTATTATTTAAAAAGTGGTTTTCAATAAATGGGGAAAATCGGTTTGGTTATAGCAGATTAGGATACTTTGTTGGAGATATGTTCTTTCAACATCAAATTGAAAATCTAGGCGAAATAAATGCTGTGATTGCATGGAAGGAAAAAGGTTTTGAAGAAAGTGTAAAACAATGGTTATTTCAAAATTAATATATAGAAACATTTCATAATTCCTTTACGAGACACATATGGTAGGTGGAAATAAATTATGATATTCAGTAACAAAATACTTATCAGAAAAATGAAACAGAATGACTTTGAATTAATGGTTAAATGGCTAAATGACCCAAAGGTTTTGGAATTCTACGAAGAGTCTCCTACTAACTACGATAAAGTGGTAAATAAATATGGACCTAGAGTGGAGGGAAAACACTATGTAAATCCTTGTATGATAGAATTTCAAAATGAAACAATTGGATATATACAGTTCTATCCAATACAAGAAAATGAATTAATAAAATATGGCTATCCACAAAATGAAATTATTTATGGTATTGATCAATTTATTGGAGAAACTCAGTTATGGGGAAAAGGAATAGGTACATCCATGATTTCTATGATGGTAAATTATTTGAGCATACATAAAAGTGTATCACGAGTTGTGTTGGAAGTAAAAAATACTAATGTCAGAGCAATCTCTAGCTATGAGAAGTGCGGTTTTAAAAAAATGAAAGAACTTCAAAATGATTTAACTTTAATGGAATGGATGAAATAAGTGTTAATCTTTGCAGAGTTGGTGATCAAATAATTGATCGCCAGCTCTTTTTCCTTTTTGTGCTAATAGATAAAGTTAGTTAAACAAGAAGGAGTATTATCCCAACTTCTAGAATACAAAGTAATATGGCCATTCAAGGAGGGATAAAAATGATTTTTGAGGTTACTTTTCAAGTTCGTGTTTCTGATATTAAGGAAGGTCATAAGTGGTATGAAGTAGTACTAAACAAAAAACCAGATTTACAACCACATTCTGGTTTTATTGAATGGGAAATTCTACCTGGTTGTTGGTTGCAAGTTGCTGAAGGAATCCCATCAAAAGCTAGTGGACCTTTACGTTTAGGTGTCACTAATATAATTGCTGAAAGAGAGAGACTTGTTAAGGAGTTAGGAATTGATCGCTTTGAGATACATTCTAGAGAAGAGGTATCTGCCAAATGGGGAACTTTCACAGACCCATGGGGGAATCAACTAGGGTTCTTTGAGTATCTGGATAAAAAAGAAGAAAAAGAGCGTATTAAGCAGATTGTGGAGGGTTCATTTTAAGCATTACCTTTAATAGAAAGTAGGTTTTAATAGTTGAGAATAAAAAAAGAGTTGAACGATGTTTTTGATTCAGTTGTAATGCATGTAAAAAAAACTTCTGAAGAAGTTGACTGCTCTGGCGCGAGTGTACTCATTATACATAAAGATAAAATTGTAACGGAGGAATATTGGGGAAAACATTCAAAGGCAAGTGGTGCGAGGCCAATTCAAGAAGATTCGCAATTTCATGTTGCATCAGTTCGTAAAAGTTATATTGGTTTTGCTGCTTCCTACGCGATACATAATGGTTACATTAAATCGATTGATGATGAAGTGAATAAATATTTACCAGTACCGAATATGGACCTGTACAATAAAACAACTATAAGACATTTGCTAACACATACACATGGGTTGAATTTACAAGATAGCAATATAGTTAGAGAGTTTCCCCCAGGGCAAAGTTGGGCTTATCGAGATATTGGTGTTGATTTATTGACACAAATTATCAAACTGACAACAGGTAAAACTATAGCTGAGATTCTTTTTGAAGAGGTCTTTTATCCTTTAGACTTTCAGGAAACAGGTTGGCATGATGACTCCAATACAAAATTAGTGGAGGTTATAAGAAAATCTAATGATTCTCTTTGGTCAAATGACGGGGGTAGAGATGGTGATAAGAAAAATATGTATGTTTCTACGAGAGAGCTTGCTTATTGGGGGTATATCCATTTAAAGCAAGGTTTGATTAATGGTAAGCAAGTTGTTTCAAGAGACATTATTAATAGTTCTACTAGCCTTCAGAGTCCTAACTTAATGAATAAGGATCTGCCCCAAAACGGTTTTTTATGGTTTGTTAAAGATCTCCCAGCTAAAAAATCTGAAATAGGTGAACTTGTGTCGAAAGAATCATTTCAAATTTTGGGATATACCAATGTTGCAGTACTCGTAATACCTAATAAAGATATTGTCGTAGTTCGAATGTTTAATAGTTTTGGTTCCACTCATAACTATGATTATTTAGTTAATATTCGAGAATTCGGTGATACTGTCATGAAATGTTTTTAAATCAAAAACATTGTTTAAAGTTGGTTTTAAGGAGAGATAATTATGCAATATACAATTGAACCAATAGCATTTGTTAATAATAATAGATTAGATATAGAGGATGATAACTGGGGATCAATCATTTCTACAATTGAGCTCACTGAAAATATGACTGAATCTTCTTTGGCTGGTATTAATGAATTCTCTCACTTAGAAATCATATTTTATTTTGATAAGGTTTCTGATGATAAAATTCAATATGAAGCAAGGCATCCAAGAAACAACAAAGAGTACCCTAAAGTTGGAATTTTTTCGCAAAGAGGTAAAAATAGACCCAATAAGTTAGGGGTAACAATTGTTGAACTTGTAGAACTTAAACAAAGAAAATTAATTGTTAAAGGATTAGATGCAATTAACGGCACCCCAATTATTGATATTAAGCCTGTAATGAAAGAGTTTCTACCAAAAGGGGAAGTAAAGCAGCCAGAATGGTCCATTTCATTAATGGATAAATATTGGATCAAATCTTAGAATATTATTGAAGAGGGGGGTTACCTTCGAATGGGAGTAAGCCTTTTATATTATTAATAATGATGGAAATAATTGGTCGCCAACATATATCATTTATTTAATAAAAAATTAAAGGACCTTTTTCGGTCCATATAATTTAATATGTAAAATTTATTTCATTTATCATGGTTGTGTTTTTATTTTTGATATATGCCTAAAGAAACTAATGCATCTTTAACACTGGACATTGTCGGTATTGTTTCTATTTTATAATCTAACTGTATCGCAGCTAGTGCTAATGAAGGTCTTAACCCCGTGATAATAGAACGCACACCAAGTAATGATAATACGCTATTTAACTTAAAGAGATAATCTGTAACAAGGCTGTCTAAATTGTAGATTCCAGAAAAGTCGATGATTAAACATTCAATACTTTGGTTTTTAACCTTTAAAGGTACATTTTCCAAAATCTGTATTGCTCTGTCTTCATCAATTGATCCAACTAAAGGAAGTATAGCTATCCCATTTAGAATAGGAACAACTGTAGCAGAAAGATCATTAATTTCCTTTATAATTTCTTTTTGTTTTGTTTCTGATTCTTTTCTACCCGTAATATCTTTTACATATGTTTGAATGGCTTTTGTATCCCCTATTTGAACAGGGTGACAATACAATTCAACATCTACTGTTGTGCCATCCATACGAAAAATTGTTTCCTCTATAACCTTAGCTGGTTGTTGATATGCGGATAGGATTCTTTTTTCTATTGCTACTTTGGATGTTTCTTGGAATATATCTAAAGGACTTGCACCAATAATATTTTCTTTGGGTGCTCCAAAAAACTTTTCTGCCACGTGATTAACATCAATTATCCGAAGGTTTGTATGGATTATTAATGGATCAAGTGAATATTCCATTATTTCACGGTAATCAATATGTGCTATTTCTTCATTCAATCTACTCACTCCCTTGAAACGTATGGTTATTATAAAAACAGGATATTAGACTATTGCCATTGCTCAATGGATTTCTCGTGCAACTCAATCTAACTTTAACAGTTTTCAGTGAGATTCGCATGAGAAACTATTTTTGTTAATTTTTAACCTTTAAAAAATACTCTATTGAGTTTAACTCTATAAGAGCAAAGTAAGGGAATTTCATTATTGTATTTGCTCATGTTGATATAATACAACACTGGTTTGAAGATGCAAGCTATATACACGTTAGAGAAGATGGCTGCTATGATAGAACAAATAGCCGTTTTTGTACCATATCAAGCTTTAGAAATTATGTGAAATTAAATCGTTATTTTTTATGTATTAACAAAGGTAAAATTAATTTAAAAAAGGGATGAGAAAAATGGAAAAGGTTCAATCAAATTTTATAAATACAGCTCCAATGAATGCAAATGACCTAAAAATAATTTTAGAGGAAGTAAGAAGTGGAGTAAGGAATTGGGATGATGAGGATAAAGTTTTTCTCCTCAAATCAATGGTTGAACATATTGGCTCTACAGATAGTCGCCTTAGAGATCAATTGATATACACCTCTTTTTATCAACTGATAATAGAGAAAAATCTAATTGAGCATGATTTATTAAAGGAAGTCTTAGATTTTTGTTTAAATGAACGATTGTTTAAAGGAATCGGAGAAACTGGTACCGATACAGTTTTTACAAGATCATTTACTACTCTATTAATCGCACTAATATTATACAGAGATAACGAAGATAACTTTCTTACACAAGAGATGATTACTACTATTAAAGATCAGTTAGTTGAATATATAAGCTTGGAAAAAGATTTAAGGGGATTTGTTTCAGGTAAAGGGTGGGCTCATAGTATTGCGCATGTTGCCGATGCTTTTGATGAACTAATAAAAAACAATCATATAGATAAAGAATTATATAAACAAATTTTAATGCCATTATGGAAAAAGATATTTGTGTCAGATAGTGTTTATGTCCACGATGAAGACGAGAGATTGCTAATACCAATTTTGGAAATGCTCAATAAAGGGTTGAAACTTGGAGTAATTGAAAATTTAATACAAAGAATACCTGATGAACTTTTGATACTAAAAAAGGAGCTAGATGAGGAAAATTATTGGTTTTTAGTAGCTAACTGTAAGGTATTTTTAAAAAGTTTTTACATAGAGGTAAAGAAAAATACAAGTTTACTATCTCTTCAAACTACTATTGAAAAGTGCCTAACTGAAATTTAGGCATCAAAATAGTGTTATTAAGGAAGAAAAGGCATCTCTACAATCTAAAATGCCTTTTCTTATATGTGATTTCTATTCTTCTATTCTTCTACTGGGTTTTTGGGGCCGCTAAGATCTAATTGATAAAAAGCTAAGTCAAGCCATCTATTGAATTTAAAACCTGCTTTTTTAATAGTACCAGAGTATTCGAACCCAAAATTTTTATGCATCGCAATACTTTTTTCATTTGTTGCATCAATTCCAGCAATTAATGTACGATACTCTCTTTCATCAGCAAGCGCTATTAATTCTTTCATTAAAGAAGTTGCGATTCCTTTTTTTCTAAATTCCTTACTTACATAGATAGAATGTTCAATGGAATATTTGTATGCTGGCCATGCTCTAAATGGACCGAAAGTTGCAAAACCTGCTACCCTGTTATCTTGTTCAAATACTAATATCGGATACCCTTCGTTCATTTTTTGTTGGTACCATTGTTGCCTATTTTCGAGCGTTTGAGGTTCGTATGTATACACAGCAGTCGTATTTAAAATCGCATCATTATATATATCTAAAATATCCTGTAAATCTTTCTCTTGAATAGGTCTTATCATGATAAATTCCTCCTAATGTATCTAATGCAGTATATAACACACCTTGACTGGACGAGTTAGAGAATGTTGGAATTCCTTTTCATATACAGGAAATAATATATTAATGGATATGAAAGGAATAAAAATGGAAAAAATTAATCTAATTAAGCAATATAATATCGTTACACCAAATTATAGTTTAGATGATAAAGAAATCTCATTTGACATATACATAAGTCCTAACCAACAGGTCTGTATAATAGCTAAACTAGATAATAACTATATATGTTGGTGTTCTATAACTGCTATTAATGATTATGATACCAATTCTTCTATATTTCAATATATATTGAATCTTAATGTAAAAACCATATCAAACGAGTCTAGTGCATTAGGGGAAAAATATAACGAAGTTAAAAATTGGCATCACCTGATTTTTAGTAAGAGAGCTTATCAAAATGAAAACCGTTTTTTTTCGCCAGTAAATTCTTGTTTCTTTATGGATGGAAAATTTTTTGCAAGTGAGATTAATACATTTTACAAGCAAGAGAGATCAAAGTGTGACTACAGATTAATCGACGATACTTATGTATCTATTTTAGAAAAATATAAAACTATTTTATTTAAGGCAAATCAACATTATAGTTATTATCATGAGGTCAAACCAATTATTAAGATATTAGAAGATGAAAGATATTTAAAACTTTCTTCAGTATTCGAAATTAGACAATTGTATTTGGAATGTATCCAAAAATCTAATGATTTATATAATCGCTATATGACAGAAGTTCGATAAAAAAATGGAAAGAAGGCAGTTCGATGTTGGAAAGTTTGAATAAGCGCCTCCAGACATTGATGCCTATATTAACACCGCTTAGCTTGATTATCGGTGTATGGCTCGATGATCTGGGGGGGCATTTATTATTTTTAGTTCCTTGGTTGTTTGCATTTATGACGTTTGCGGGTAGTTTGAGCTTAAACTTTAAAGGGTTGCAGAGCTTTACAAAGTATCCATATGTCATTTTATTAACGATTGCATTTTTACATATTGTCATGCCCATTTGCGCATATCTTGTGGCAACTTTGCTATTTGATGATCATTTACTGACGATTGGTTTCATCTTGTCCGTTGCTGTACCAACAGGGGTGACTAGTTTTATTTGGGTGTCGGTTTGTCGAGGAAATCTAGCACTGTGCCTATCAATTATTTTAATCAATACACTCATGTCACCGATCGTCATGCCATTTTTACTGCATCTAGTTATTGGACAAACAATTGAAATGGATACAGCCGCTCTTATGCTTGATTTATTATGGATGATTGTATTGCCATCCATAGTAGGAATGTTATTAAATGAATTGACGAAAGGCAGTATTGAGAAGACACTAGGAAAAAAACTTGCGCCGTTTTCGAAAATGAGCTTGTTTTTTATAGTGCTGATTAACAGTGGCGTTATTGCACCGTATATTAAAAGTATTACATGGGAGCTTGTTAGTGTTATTGTCATTGTATTTATTCTCGCATTTTTTGGATACGTAATGTGTTTCCTGTTAGGGCATTTTCTTTGGAAAGATGTTGATATTGTAACGACAATTGTGTTTACAGGTGGAATGCGCAATATTTCGATGGGAGTGGTTGTGGCAAGTGCCTACTTCCCTCCGAAGGTTGTGCTGCCAGTTGTCTTCGGCATGCTATTTCAACAAGTACTGGCATCTTTTTTTAGCCGAGTTATAGAATTATATAGAGCTAAATTTGCTCAAGCTTCTGTTTAGTTTAAGTAATTATTTTAGTAAAAATGATAACAATAAAAAATAGCGTTAGGAGAAATCTGATGTATATTCCTAAATACTTTAAAGTCACAAATATAGATGAAATTAAAGAATTTGTCCAAATGAACTCATTTGGAACGATTGTAACTACTAAACAAGGTAAACCTATTGCTACGCACTTGCCCTTAGAATTGCATAAAAATGGAGACGATTACTATATAACCGGACACATGGCGTATGGAAATCCACAATGGAGAACCCTCGATACGAACGAAGATGTACTTGTTATGTATCAAGGACCGCATGCATATATCTCTTCCTCTTGGTACACACATGAAAATGTTCCAACATGGAATTATCAAGCAGTTCACATATATGGAGAAGCTAACGTTTTGAATGAAGAAGAGCTAAAAGAAGACCTTGCTTCACTGCTTCATAAATACGAAAAGCATCGGAAGGATCCAGTTTTGTGGGAGAAGCTTTCTCCTCAGTTAATAAATCAAGAACTAAAAGGGATTGTTGGATTTAAAATAAAAGTAAAAGAGATCCAAGCAGCCTATAAATTAAGTCAGAATCGTAATGAGGAAGATTATCTTAACATCGTTGATCAACTGTCGGTTGAAGAAAATCTGACTTCTCAACAAATGGCAGAAGTGATGAAAAAGAGAGTGGAAAACCATCAGTAGTAATAATAATATCTGATTAATAAAAAGAACCGAGATTCAATTGAATTCACGGTTCTTTTTTATTGCTTCAGAATAAAGAGTCTGAAGCCCTTCAATTAATTCTTTATCAGAAATATAGGAGTATGATAAGCGGATATGATACGTATCTTTCGGTTCATATATATAACCGGGATTAATGAGTACCTTTTGATTCAATAAATTCATAAAAAAATCAGTTGTGACAATAGGTTCATTAAATTTTATCCAAATATAAAATCCCCCCTTGGATGATTCCCATGAAGCGATTTCCTTAAAATATTTCTCTAATAAATGTTCCATTAAAACAGCTCGTCGTTTTAATTCTTCTTTTAATTTTTCAATGTGACTTTCATATAAACCAGATGTTAACCAGTAGGAGACAATCTCTTGAGAAAAGGCACTAGAACCGTAATCCATCTGCATTTTAATATCAGCCAAGCGTTTAATAACAGGTGATGGTGCTACAATCCATCCAATTCGTAACCCAGGGCTAAGTGTTTTTGAAACGCTTCCGAGATAAAGTACTCGTCCTGTTGTGTCGATTGACTTTAAGGAAGGAGTTAGAGCATCAAACGATAATTCAAAATAAACATCGTCTTCAATAATCGGTAGCTGCAAAGATTGACACATGGCATAAAATGATTCCTTTTCTTCTAATGACCATATCCTACCAGTTGGGTTATGCAATGTAGGAATCGCATAATGAATGCCTTGACGTTTCCCGCGACGCATTTGAATAATCTTGCCGTCTTGGATATTAGAGTCAACGCTCTGCATTTGCATACCAAAAGACTGGAAGGGATGAATGGAATTCAAATATGAAAATTCATCTTGAAACACAACAGAACCAGTTTCTAGTAAACCTACAGCAATTAATTGCAGTGCTTGCAAGCCGCCTGATACGATGCAAATATTCTCAGGTGAAGTCGTAATTCCTCGTTTTTTTAAATAATCGCAAAGTGCAACTCGTAATTTAAGGCTCCCTTGAGGCGAGGAGTAACCAATAGATTTTCCTTCTAATTGAAGCTTTTGCAATGACGCTTGAATTTCAGCTGTAGGTAACAAGCTAGGGGCTAGCTCACCTGTGCTGAGTCGGATGATGGATTCATCTTGTTCAAACTCATTAATAAGTTGAATCGTTTGAAAGTTAGGCTTGTGAATACTTGCTTCAATATACTTTTGCCAATTTGGTTGCTTTTGTTTCAAAAGCATACTCCAAGAATCGTTGGATACATATGTACTTGAACCAACCTTTGAAGATAAAATCCCATCAGCTTTTAATTCGTCTATTGCTTCTTGTAATGTACTCCTATTAACACCAAGTGTAAGTGCCAGTTGTCGTTGAGCAGGAAGCTTTGTCCCGTTCGGCCATTGTCCAGTACTAATTTGTTCGGTCATCCATTCAATTATTTGTTTCGATAAACTCATTGGAAGTGAACGATTTGGCTTTCAATTCATACAGCAACTCTCCTTGAAAATTGGATGGTTAAAAAACCAACCAATTGGACCTTTTTCTTTAGTTATAACATAGCTACGATAGAGAGGAAAGGGGTTGAAAAGATGGAACCGATTATTCATGGTATCATTTTAGCATTTGGACTTATTTTACCTTTAGGGGTGCAAAACGTCTTTGTCTTTACTCAAGGTGTCACACAACCAAGTCTGATTCTAGCGCTTCCTGCGGCGATTACTGCAGCCATTTGTGATACAATTTTAATCATTTTAGCGATTTTAGGATTATCTATGATTGTTCTACAATTTGAGTGGATTCGTCTGATATTACTTATTGGTGGAATTCTATTTTTGCTGTACATGGGAAAAGTGATTTGGCTTTCAGATGCAGCTAGTTTAGAAGGGAAAGAAGCATTGCCTTTAAAAAAGCAAATTCTTTTTGCACTTTCAGTATCCTTACTCAATCCACATGCTTTGCTCGATACGATAGGTGTGATCGGGACAAGTGCGGTTAAATATGAAGGACAAGATCAAGGATTGTTTATGATTGCTTGTATCATCGTTTCTTGGCTATGGTTTTTGTTATTAGCAACTACAGGAGTTTTCTTGAAAAAAATACAAATATCGAATAAAGTATTTATCTTATTTAATAAATTATCAGCTATTTTTATATGGGGTACTGCTATTTATTTATTGGTAGGTTTGTTTTAATCTCTTAAGGATTCGCACAGTGCGTTTACTTTAACATTTTGAGTAATAAAATAAAGGGATTTCAATATCTAATGGAGAAGATGGAAGGGTTGGCAATTTATATGAGTAGAGATAGGGGATATAATTGTGTTAACTAGGATAACTACCCTACCAAAGGATAAAAGAATTGCTGGAGTTCATTGTATTCCTATAACAGACAATGGTTCAATTTTGATGGCATGGGACAAGGATGAACTTATACTAACTACTATTGGTGGAAGAATCGAAGAAAATGAAAGTTTGGATAAAGCACTAGAACGTGAAGCTATGGAAGAAGTGGGAATTATTCTAGATTCCAATAGAATTCCGTTTGCTTCTTGGTACTGGCAATCAACTGATACATATACTGTATGGTTTTTAGTAAGAGTCGAAAAAATTTTAGCCTATTCATTTGATTTTGAGAAAACAGGCTATGTTATTTTTAATTTTGAAACGGCTAAGCAAATAGTCTCCAAAATTGAATCTAATAACGACAAAAGAGTTCAGATTTTAAAAATGGCAGAAGAGCGGGCAAAAAATCTGAGTTGGATATGATAAATAAATATACTGACAAGGGGTTAAAGTATGCAAAAGAGTACTGTCCTTTTTTACGGAGCTATAAGTTTGGATGGTTACCTAGCTAGGGAAAACCATTCGTTGGATTGGTTAATTGGAACGGAAGGTGAGGAAGACACAGGTTTTTCTGAATTCTATGAAACAGTTGATACAATTCTTATGGGAAGAAACACATACGAACAAATATTGATTCTTTCTCCAGAGGAGTTTCCATATAAAAATAAAAAGTGCTATATATTTTCCAGTACATTAACTGGCTCCAATAAGTATGTAGAATTCATTAATGAGGATATAATAGGCTTCACTAAATCGTTGAAAGAACAAGAAGGCAAAAGGATTTGGCTTGTAGGTGGAGGAGAGGTGTTGCAACCGCTTCTTAAAGCAAACATTATAGATGAATTTATCATTCAAATTGCCCCGTCCATAATTGGTCGTGGTATACCACTCTTCGTGCCAGGTAACTATGAAAAGGATTTAACTTTGGTCGATGTGAGACGTTATAAACAATTTGCAGAGTTACATTACACAAAATATTAAGCTATCTAGACTTGTCTTGGATTTTGAGTTGATAGTTTAACATAGGAGTTTGAATGCATGAAAAGTGAAAAAGAAAAAATGTTACTCGGTGAGCTTTATAATCCAACAGATCCAGAATTACTGAAAGAAAAGTTAACTGCCCGAAGGCTGACTAGATTATACAATCAAACATTAGAAACGGAGGAGGACAAAAGAACAGAACTTTTAAAAGAACTGTTTGGTTCAACAGGTAAAAGCTTAAGTATAGAACCTACTTTACGTTGTGATTATGGCTACAACATTCATGTTGGTGAGAATTTCTATGCTAATTTTGACTGCGTGTTCTTAGACGTTTGTGAAATACGGATAGGAGATAACTGTTTTATTGCTCCTGGAGTCCACATTTATACAGCAACCCATCCATTAAATGCTGAAGAAAGAGTATCTGGTGTAGAGTACGGAATACCGGTAAAAATTGGGGACAATGTTTGGATTGGTGGTAATTCCGTTATTAACCCAGGGGTCACTATAGGAAATAATGTCGTCATTGCTTCGGGTTCAGTTGTCACAAAAGATGTCCCTGCGAATGTTGTGGTAGGAGGAAATCCGGCAAAGATAATAAAGCAAATAGATTAAATACCTTTAAGACAAACTGGAGGTTTTTATGTACAGTTCACAAGAATTTATCTTAGACAGTGTTACTTTTCAATTATTAGAGAAGCATGATTTTAAATGGATTCATAGTTTAGGTGAAGTTTTTTGCGTTTTTGATAAACAAGATTCTGGGAACATTAGTTTCGGTGTAGAAAAAAACGGTTCAAAAAAGTTTGTGAAGTATGCTGGAGCAAAAACTTTAGAGTATAAGGGGCATCCAGAAGATGCGGTAGCAAGATTAAAAGACTCAGTTAAAATTTACAACAATCTGTCCCATCCACACCTGGTAAATCTACTTGATCATTTTGAGGTTGAGAAGGGGTATGTTCTAGTGTTTGACTGGATCAATGGGGAGTCTCTCCATTCTCATTGGTCTTTTCCTCCACCGAAGAAGTACAATCATCCCGCTTCTCCTTTTTATCGTTTTAAACAATTACCTATAGAATTCCGCTTAAGATCTTTAACAAGTATATTTGAATTCCATGTACATATGGAAAAGAAAAATTATGTAGCCGTTGATTTTTATGACGGGAGTATCCTATATGATTTTGATAATAACAGCACAAAAATATGTGATATTGATTTGTATATGGAAAAACCATTTATCAATAAGATGGGAAGACTCTGGGGCTCCTCTAGGTTTATGTCGCCAGAAGAATTTACATTAGGCGCTCCAATTGATGAAAGAACAAACGTATTTAACATGGGGGCCACAGCATTCTGCCTTCTTGGAGGAGAACTAGACCGTTCATATTTAAAATGGGATGCAAGTGCTGAACTGTATAAAGTAGCAACCAGGGCTATTGAAGAAGACAGGAGTAAAAGGTATGCCAATGTAGAAGAATTCTATTTTGCTTGGAATTCTGCTTTAAAAGATCAAATGATAAAGTGAGGAGAGCATGCTAAATTATGTGGATTCAACGATTTATCAATACGGAAAGAGGAACATTTGAACTGTTTGAAAATGGTGATGGAGAGCCTTTAGCCGTTACACATTTATATAGTGCTTATGATGAGCGAGGAAATTCTTTTGCAAATTCGTTTACATTAGATTATCACGTATATTTAATAAACCTTCGTGGTTGTGGAAATTCGGTCTAAGCTGAAAATGACAGTCAGTATAGTATGGACGAAACCGTAAGAGATTTGGAAGCAATTCGTATCGCTCTACAATTGGAACGGTGGGGTTTTGCTGGTCATTCTACAGGAGGCATGCTTGCACTTAAGTATGCAATCCTCATGCCTTCATCACTTACAAAGATTATTGCTGGAGGAGCGGCAGCAAGTATAGAATATGGCTATGATCCTGACAGTATATATTGCTCTGAAAATCCTAACTTCAATCGAATTAATGACATTATGAACAAATTTAATGATCATTCCACATCAGTTGAAACTAGGCAGAAATTAGGCTATGAATGGGCTTTATTGTCATATTATTCCGAAGATAAATTGAAAGAAGCATTAAAAAAACCAAATAGTGGTAAGACAGTTGGCGATCGTTTAGATTACTTTAGAAAAAAAGAATGTACTACATATGATTTACGAAAAGAATTATTATATGTGACAGTCCCTAGTTATATATATGCAGGTAAATACGATGCACAATGCCCTCATAAATTCGGTGTAGAAATCGCGAATTTAATTCCTAATGCAATGTTTACAACATTTGAACAAAGTAATCACAATCCATTTTCGGAAGAAGAGGAAAAATTTCAAGCATTTGTGAAGTCGACTTTATAGTGAAATAAGTATTATTATACTAGGCCTCTTAGGACACTATTCCTAAGAGGTTTTAATTTATTTTATTTTTTCAAAACTTTTATCGTAGTTGTATGTCTAATAAATAAGAACAATGAAATGAGGTGAAATCTTGAGTGGAAAGAGTCTTGTTAAGAGGGCTATTAAAGGCGATGAAGAAGCATTTTTAGAACTCATGCATTCATATCAAGAAGCGTTATATCGAACTGCAATATCGTATGTAAAAAATGAAGAAGATGCATTGGAAGCGGTTCAAGAGGTGACGTATAGGGCTTATCGTAGCATAAAAACAGTGAAAGAGCCTGCCTACTTTAAGACATGGCTCATTCGGATTATGATGAACTATTGCCAAGATGTGCTGAAGAGAAGTAATAGGGAAATAGTTGAAGAGAGTCTGATTAATAGGACGGGTGTAAGTGAAGATTTCACTTATATGGAAGTAGAAGAGGCACTTTTAACTCTATCAGATTATGAAAGAGAATTATTGCACTTGAAATATTTTGAAGGGGTCAAAATAAAAGATATTGCTGTTATGTGGAATACTCCAGAAGGAACTATTAAAACTCGATTACATAAAGCATTGCGTGCACTTCGGAACAATTTTGATGAGAAAGGAGATGTAAAGCGTGTTTAAGGAAGAAGAAAATAAATTGGAGCAGCGAAAGAATGCGATTGATCAAGTGAAAATACCAGAGGACAAATTACATTTTGCCGTACGACAGGGATTCGAGAAAGCAAAAAATGAAAGAGCATTAAAAAGAAATATTATTCGAAAACGGAGTACATGGTCAATTGTCGTAGCTGTAATTCTTCTTATCTCATTTGTCACTTCTATTACTGTGTCCCCAGTATTCGCAAGCAAAGTTGCATTAATACCAGGTATGGATAAAATTGTGGCGCTCATTAAGCAAGATAGAGGCTTGACTGCAGCGATTGAGAATGATTTTTATCAGCCTATAAATTTAACGCAAGAAAAGAACGGTATTACCGTGACACTCGATGGAGTAATTGCTGACAAAAAAGGTATGGTGATTTTTTACTCCGTTCAAACGAATCAAATGGATGTCAGCTCTCTTGAATTAAAGTATATTCAATTATGGTCAGGCATGAATTCCCGCTATAGATTTGATTTAAATGATTCCGTTCTACCTTTGACAGAAAGAAAGGATTCACAGTTTTTTAGTTCTACCGAGCATATAGAAAGCAGTAAACTCGAAGAAGAACTATCCTGGGCGATAGGTTTGAAAAACGGAGAAAAAATAGAGCATTTTAAAATTCCATTTTCATATAAGAAGATGGATGTAGAGAGTAAGAATATTGTTGTGAATAAAGAAGTAACGATTGATGGCCAACGTATTAAAGTAAAAGAATTGATAGTCGATCCAATCCGTACTGTTGTTAGGTTAGAAGAAAATCCACATAACTCAAAGAAACTTCTTGCTCGTGCTTTTGATGAATTGGAGCTGAAAGACGAATTAGGAAGGACATGGTCGGCGTTACCTGGAAATTCATATAAACCACTTTTAAACGGTGATGTATGGGATGTACCACTTAAGGAAAGCTTTTACTTTTATGAACCGAATAAATTGAGCTTAACATTTGGGAAAATTGCAGCAATGGATAAAGACCAGGCTTATATTTTAATAGATACCGAATCCAAGGCATTTTTGAAACAACCTTCAGAATCGTTATTCTCTAATCTAAAAGTGGAGAATGAAAAAGTTAGTTTTACAATTGAAGCTGATAATAACAATGATTTTGTTTATTTTCCTAGATTTACAGATGCTACTGGAAGAGATTTTATAATTTATTATAAAGGACTTTTTCCATCTACTGCAAATTATGTGAGAGGCTCATTAGTTAAAGTTTCTAATGAGGAAATGAAACTTGAATTTGATTTACCTTGGGAAAGATTCACCAATCCATTAAGACTTGAATTGGATTCTTATCCATCTTGGATTGAAGAGGATGTAAAGGTAGATATAAAATAAATTAACAAGAACAGTCGTTCATAATGAAATATAGAGCGGATGTTCCTTGTGAGAGCATTGATATGAATTAGAAGATTTTGCAGTATTGTACTAAATGTAACCGGGCTATAGATCCAAGCAGGAATAACGATTTTTTTGTAGAACTTATTGAAGAACGGAGCAGAAAAGTTAAACAAGTAATCTTAAGTGAAATATCTAAATGGAGGTATGAATATGAATTCGGTCGATGAAATTAATGTAATGGTAGCAGGGTTAAATGAATTGGATTTGGTTACAACATTATTTGATAAATACAGAGTGTTCTATAACCAAGAATCCAACTTAGAGGCGGGAAGAAAATTTATTGAAGAAAGGATGAAAGAGAAGCAATCTGTCATCTTCCTAGTTACACAGGAACAAGTAAATGATGTGCTACCATTGGGATTTGTTCAACTATTTCCCTCATTCTCCTCGGTATCCATGGAGAGACTGTGGATATTGAACGATTTATATGTGGACCAATCAGCAAGACGTTTAGGTGTAGCGAAACTTTTATTAGAAAAAGCAAAAGAATATGCAATTCAAACAAATTCAAAAGGATTAGTCTTAGAAACTGCTATTGATAATCTTAATGCTCAACGACTGTATGAATCTATTGGATATAAAAAGGATAGAGGTACCATGCATTATAGTTTTTATCTTAAATGAATTGTTGGGCCATTACAAACGGAGACTTTAGTGAATATGGGGTTGCCAAAGGCAGCTCTTTTTTCTTATTGAACTAACTGGGCACCAAATCATAGGGGGAGTATAATGAAAGATTTCTATGTTAGTTTGTTTGCTTTACTCGGACTGTGTCTTTTAGCAGGATGTACCGATAATCAATTCGACAATAAAGTGAAACCATTCGTAAAGACGGAGGAAATAAAAGAAAGCGAACCTTTATATGTTGAAACGATTGAAGACTATAAAGTGCCATTCAAAATTAGCCAAATTAAAAGTGTAATTGTTAACATGAACGACAGTGCTTCAGAAATACCTCTTAAAGGGGTTAGATATGAAGTGTCATTAATGTCAGAAAAAGAAATATCAATTGACGATAGAACATCTTTTAATTTTGAGATTGTAACTGATTCTTCCTTAAAGGAATCATTAGGGCAGATACAGCCTTTGCATTTAACAGACACTCGTGATGGATACTTATATACTCTTTCGTTTGAAACAATATACAGGGATTATTCCATAGAAGAACTCGAAGAATTAAATAAAGAACGCAACTTTAAAATATATCTTAATTACAAAGGTGTAAATGAAATTGGGTTTTTATAAAAAAGAATTTATATTAATCTTCCTGAACTAAAACGTAGGTTAGTTTAACAAGAAATAGGGGGTAGTTCAGATAATTATTAGAAAACTAGTTTCTGCGATAGTGACTTGTGGGTTAGTTATGATAATTTACTTCATAATAGAGCAGACGGGGTTTGTTATCATCTTAGGTATGTTTTTACTCCCTATACTTTTGTTTTATGGAATCCCGGCATCTATATTTTCTGATTATGTTACAAAAAAATCTAAAGGTATGTATAGAGGGTTTTTAGCATTATTGGTTCACTTATTGCTTGCATGTTTATTCGTTTTAATACCCTTTATCTTTTCAGAAGAGGAAAGAGAGATTTTATTTTCTGACTTTAAGAGCTCGTTTATATATTTCTTTTTAATTACCTCTATTCTTTCTTCAAGTCTCTTCTGGTGTATAGATGAGTTTCTTAGGAATAAAAGAGTAAAAGATATTGGTCAGAAGATTGGGGATTTAAAAATTTAATAAAGTTGTAAGGATCATTATTAACTTTTTCAACGGAAGGGGAAAAACGTGAGATATTATTTAAGTTTGGTACTTTTAGTTTCGATGGTATTAACTGGTTGTACTTCAGGTACACAAGTTACAAATAAACACAGTAGTTCAGGAGAAGAAGTTGGTTCATATGCTGCTTTGTTGAGAATAAACGGGGCTGAATATAGATCTGTCGGTACTAAAAATAAAGGAGAGTATACACTAAGTGACGAAATAGGCAAAGTTAAGAAAAGAGTACCTCCAGAAGTTCTCCCAAAAGACAATTTAGTATCTAATTATTTAGACGAAGGTACATTAATTTATTCTGTTGAGGAAGATAGTGACGTTATCCTTGTTCAAACAGAAGTAGATGGTGTCTATGAGATATTTAAAAAAACTAAATAATAAATTGTTCATTTAACTTCGAAGGATAAACTTAATTGCCATCTTATCTAATACAGTAGCGAATATTATCCCTGCTGTATATCGAATCAAATCCTCCGTAAGAAAACCTTTGCCAAGTATTAAAGCCCCGAGAGATGTCCCACGAATCTGATTAATCCAATCTTCCTGATACAACTGACTAAATTCAACGCAGAAGCTAAACAAAAAACTGAGCATAACGACCGTAAGGGTTCTCTTATGAGCTAAAAGAAAACGAAATCCGAAATAGACCATCATTGCCCATAGAACGTCTCCTGCGTTCAAAGCTAAAAATGGCATAAGTAGAAGACCCCATTTTCTAGAGGCAATGCCTAACAAAATAGTGATAGCAATAGCTATCAAATAAAGTATTCGCATGTTACGGTATTGCGAGTTGATAGGTTTTTGCTCATAAGTCAATTGAATCACTCTCTCTGCTTGGTGACATATTCCTTAACTTTCATTATCTCATATATAGTGGAAGCTAGAATTATGTGTTTATGGAATTTAATCCTTAACATATAACTGTTTTGAATAATAAAGAAGAGTGTAGCAAAGGTAAACTACGGTGGGGTTGTTATAAGAAGGATTAACGCAAAAACGACCGAAAATCGAGCAATGAACAAGAAAAAAAAGGAAGGATTAGTTGTTTTGAACAAGTGGAACCTGAAAAAGAGCTGGAGAAATCGGATGAAATAAATAGGAGCGTTAATTCTGGAAGGAAGGGATTAACATCGTTTTGTTGAACTTATTATACTAATAGATCAAAATACAATGAAATTGATTTTAGAAAGACCTATAAATAGGTAATCAGAAACCATTTGTTAGGGGAGTTTGTGAAACATTTCACTTAAACTAACGGGGCAGGTTAGTTGAAGAAGGGATTAGAAATAATAATGGGTTTTACCATTTTCAAGTGGGAAATTACATATGAATGAAAAACAAAAGCTACTTTTACAGAACCTAATAAATATAAAGGATTACTGGACGAAAACAGCCGTTGATGGCTTAAATTCTAATACAGATTTAATCTGGTCTGATTATGAAGACGAATATAAAATTCTTCAAACAAAACTCGCATCACAGGTAGAATTAAATGCTTTTCATAAAGTTCAAAGTGAAGTTATTCAAGGTATAATTCACTCAATTTTAGTTATGATTGATAGTGGCGATGAACTTGCTGAGAATTATTTCATTGATTTAGTGGATAGGGAGACAAATGAGTCACTACAAAAAGAAGTTGCATTACACGAAGAATTTGTTGGTTAATTACTTGATACTGAAGATGAATAATAAAAATCTTTATTTAACTAACGGGTCTTTACTTCAAGAAGGGCTAAAGCCTTTTTTCTTATTAAACTAACGCAGCAGTTTAGTTCAATAATTATTAAAAAAAACAAGGTATTAGCCGAGTTCATTGAACTGGGTTATTTTTTTATTAACAAATGTCATCATGAATAATGGATCTGAATTTTCGGGAAATCAGGTATAATAAATTTACTGCTTTTTATTAAACTTTACTAGAGTTGGAAGTAAATTCAACTCCTTTACCATTTTATCTTTTCGAATTGTGCATCCTAACCAGCCTCACCGTCGCCTAAAAGGTAGAAACAAAAAAGGGGGGTTTCCTCATGGAACAGGAAATACTGATGACACGGATCCGGAACGGCGAGGACGAAGCTTTTGCTCAACTAGTCAACCCCTTGATTGAAAAGGGGTACAGGACCAGTTTCAGTATCCTCAAGTCGAGGGATCAGGCAGAAGAGGTTGTCCAAAATGCGTTGATTGAGGCATATAGGAATATTATGAGTGGAAAGGATATCACCTATTTCAACACCTGGTTCTATAAATTGGTCACCCACCGCTCAATCGATGCTTGGAGAAAGAATGACCGCCTGAAGGAATCTCCGCTTGAAATCGATGCGGTGACAGACAAACATAGCGTGATGGAAAGCGTGCTAAAAGAGGAAACCGAGAACGAGATTAAAAGGGGTATATTATCCCTCGATAACAGGGACTACCGGAACGTCCTAATCCTCTACTATTACCAAGAGCAAGCAATCCAAGAAATTTCAGATTTGTTGGGACTGAAAAGTTCGACGGTCAAATCCCACCTTCGAAGAGCAAGGAACACTCTGAAAAAAAGATTGATCGAAAATCAATTTATAGGGGTGAATTCACAATGAAAATTGATGAATCAATGAAGAAAGAAATTAAAGAAGAGATGGAAAAAATCCAGGTACCATCTTCCATGTACGAATTTGCTAAAAACATTAAGGAAGAATCGGAAAAAAGAGCGGATTTTGAAAAAGCGACAGGAAGAAAAAGAGGTTGGAGAAAATCCCAGTTTGTAGTTGCAGCGGTTATCAGTATTGTCGTCCTAACGGGTTCCGCATTCCTGAATCCAACCATGGCGGAAATGGCATCGAAAATCCCTTATATTGGACAAATATTCCATAAACCTATACATGAAGTAATTACGGAAGCGTTGGTGAAAGAAGGGTATCAACCAACAAGTATCGGCATGGGGATCTGGAGACAGAAGCCACACTTTGACATATCGCTGGAGGGAACGGAAGAATACGTCAAGCAAGAAGAGGGCAAAGTTTTGACTATTTTGACTGAAATTTTGGAAAAAAAGGGGTATGATAACTACGAGTTAACGGTTTCTGACACGAATGAGGTATCTCCCGTGCTAAAAGAGATAGGTAATCAAAGGGAGGAACTAGGCGAAAAGTTGATGTCGGACTTGCAGGGTGCAGGCTACTCGATTATGAATGTTAACGCATATGGCCCTGTAGTAAACGTGTACATCCCGATTGCCGATGAAGCTAAGAAAGTAGAAATTTACAAGGCCGCGATTGAACTTTTGAAAGCAAACGATACACCGTCACAGGTACAGATTATAACTCGAGACGTTTCGGAAGAGGAACTTAAGGATAAGTGGATGCCGGTCATGAGAAGCATAGAAGAAGAGTTTTTCCTAAAAAAAGAGTACCGGGTAGCTGACATTAGCTATTCCTACAAGCCAGAAAAAGTGTCTATTACCATCATGACGAACATGAAACTATCGGAAGTAGATACTAAAGAGACGGTAACCAAAATCCGAAAAGAAATTACTGAGTTTCTGGATAGCGAAGAAGTAAAAACAATGACAGAGAATCAAAAATATGAGCTAATTGTCCAAGACAAGAACGGAAAAGATTTTCCTTTTTAAAAAACCAAACAAATTATAATTACACCCGTTATTTATCTCATACTAATAACTTTAAATGGCTGTGACTCAAAGTAACTCTAGATATAAAAACAGTGCAAATACAATTATTCTTTCTTCAACTAACGGATGCTTTAGTTAAACAAGACCATCATTTGGATGGTCTATTTTTATGTCCAAAACATCAAGTAGATTTCTGCAATCCATTGTGAAATGTTACACTTAAACTAACGCGGCAGTTTAGTTGAAGAAGAAATTTTTTATAAAAGTGAGGTGGGATAATAATGATAGGATCTCCCGAAATAAATAAAGTGATCAGAAAGATTCTAACACCAACATTAAAGGAAAATGGATTTAATAAAGTTAATACGAGGCATAATTGGGCCAGCATCGATCATTGTATCTGGGTGGTAGATATTACTGCTGTGGGCAAGTATTTTTCAGAAGTGACGGGATGGTCTCCTATGTCTATTCACGTGGAGCTAGGGATATATTATGACTTCGTTCCAACTGAAAACAGTGATATCAAAACGGGAACTAAAGGTGAATTACTACCAAAAGCACATCAATGTCAACTGCCGAACGAGTTAAACTGTAATATCGACCAAGCTAATTACACCCGCCATTTTGATAATCCTGCTGAAGTAGACCGAAAAGATATTTGGTGGATTGAAACTAACGGTTCGAACATTGAGGAAGTTATAAGCGATATAAAACATTCTTTCTTAATTTCTGGATTAGATTGGTTTAGGAAATATACAGATTTAGAGACAGCCTTTAATGAAATTGAAAAAGAACATAACTCGTTCAATAAATTTTATAATGCAAAGTACTTTGCGAAACATTTAAATGATAATGCAAAGTTTAATGAGTACAGTCAATTGCTAGAACGAGAACAAAAAAGAATTGATTCCTTCTTCAACTAACGGGTGCTTTAGTTAGATTATGGGTTGCTTAGAAAGCTCTTTTTTCTTATTGAACAAACGCAGCAGGTTAATTTTATAAGGACTGGGAAGAACTTAGAAGTAAAGGAGACCATAATGAGAAAAATAGACCGTAGTATTGTTATTGGAATAACAGGTGGTTCAGGTAGTGGAAAAACCACTTATTGTAGTAATTTGGCGAAGAATTTAGATGCATTGAAAGTTAAAACCATATCTACCGATGATTACTTTAAAGAAGTAAAGCCGAAAGTAAATGCTCCATACAATGGAAGACAATATGATGATTATGACCATCCTACTTCTGTGGATATTGACAAGCTAAATAGAGATATAAATCATTTAATATCATCTAAAATGGTTAATGTTGTTATTGTTGAAGGCTTAATGGTCTTGTATTTTGAAGAAATTCGAGAGAAACTTGATTTGAAGATATTTGTTGATTGCCCATCAGATGAGAGATTAGTCAGGAGATTAAAACGAGATAAAAACGAAGAAAGCTTTGATGAAATTTCTTCCGAATATCTTGATATAGTTAGACATCGTTATAATGAGTTTGTTGAACCTACAAAATGGTACGCAGATATAATCATAAACGGTTCCAATACTACTAAAAATTCAATAGATGTTGTTCGTAAATGGATACTAAATTAACATTTTCTTATTCAACTAACGGGTGCTTAAGTTGAAGAACATGGGTTTCTTAGGCAACTCTTTTTCTTCTTGAACTAACGCAGCTGGTTTGAGAACACACTTTTCAATTGGGGGGTGAAGTAAGAAAGAACCAGGCTTTTATTGCTTTGTGGTCTGCTTTAAATCAAATTTCTATTAAAGATGGACAACCTGACGAAGTTTCTATTTTCTGTATTGAAGAATCTGAAGCACATCTTCATCCACATCAACAAAGAAAATTAGCGGAATATTTACAAGTGGCTACCTGTAGGATAAAGATACTGCTTTTTAGAGTAGACATAAGAATGTAAGGAGCAATTTGCTATGAAGCTGGATTCTAAATCAAACTTACTTTTTCGTATGGTACAATTACTATCTTATTTGGTTTTTATTTGGTATCCAACTATCCCTTATCTATATATTTTTCCAATATTATTATTTATGTTAGATGAAGATAATAAGAATAAAAGGTTTAAAATGTTAGCTATATTAATTAGTCTCGTGCATTATCTTTTATTTTTATTTAAACGATTTAGATTTAGAACAACAAATTGCAATTTCACTATTTCTTTTGTTTAGTGGTTTCTCTGACATATTGAAAAAAACATTTAAAAAAAATTCTATTTAAGCATCTCAAACTAGATGCTTTTTTATTTCCTCATAGCACTCGGCTATTCAACTAACGGGTGCTTTAGTTGAAGAAGTGGAGACGCTTTTTCCCTAAAGAGTCAGTTTAATTGAAGAACATGAAACTTACAGAAAACTAACAGAGAGGTGATAATGTGAATGAAAATATAAATTGTGTAGGGTGTAATTTATCACACGTTATGATAATACCAAAAAAGCACTTTGAAGATGTTGATGAACTGGATCCTGATACCGCAAATGGGGTTATACAGGCAGCAAGATTACTTTCAAAAGTTATAAAGGTACTATATAAACCTGATGGGATAACAATATGTCAAAATGGTGGATTATTTAGCGAACTAACTCATTTTCATATGCACGTTATACCGAGGTATAAACATCAGTCATTTGCTGACTTCTATTTAGAAGAACCTTTAAACAATGAAACTGTAAAAAGTAATTTGTTAAATACAAGGAATGAATTTGTAGAGATTATCAAAAAAATAATATAAATCGTGTTCAACTAACGGGTGCTTTACTTCAAGAAGGAGTAAAGCTTTTTTCTTATTGAACTAAAGGGGCAGGTTAGTTGAATAAGGAAACTTTTAATATTTGTAAATAATTACTCCGCCATGTAGATAAATTGGTATTTCTTGATTATTGTTAATTAATTGAATGGAATATGAATCATCTAATTCAAAATCATCTAATGGGACACTTAACCCCCCTAAGTAATTTCCGATTTCAATCCTTCCGACTCTATTGCCTGCTGAGTTTTGCAAGATAATAGACATAGATTCAAACTTTTCTATTGGCTCAATAATTATACTTTGAGGTTTACTAAATGTAGCAATACTATTTTGACCTACAAGTATATTGCTAGAAAATGAAAATCTATGGAAAACATAAAGTTTAAATTTATTTGATTGTGAAAGTTCTTTTACTTCAGCCTTGATTTCTTCGGAAGGATTCATAATCAACCCATTTTCATCGAAAAAATTAGCAAATGGTTTTCCATTTTCAGCTTCTGCTGATTTATAGAGATTTGTTTCGATTAATTGATTTTTAATTTCTTCCTCAGAATAGGATTTAATCATTTGCCCGTTCTTATCAAATAATTTCATGTATGAGTCTTTCAAAGTATCAGCTACAACTGAATTGTTACTAGAGATTCCAACTGTTTCCTCGCCCTTAAGATTATTGATATCTGGAGTTCTATTCATAAAAAATACAATAGTAAATGTCATTAAGATAAGTATTATAAATATCGAATATTTTTTTGTCACCAGAAAATTTCTCCTATCGTTAATGTATATTTTGATATTATAAAATTATAACATGTTTTCCTCTATTTCAAAATTTAGGATTAAAAGTAAAATATTTTACTCTAACAGGAAGAAGGACAAATAGGTATATAGGGATATGTAAACCAAATAACTCTTATTCAACTAACGGGGCAGTTTAGTCGAATAAATAAAATTAGAAAAAAGCGGTACTTTAGTTTGTTTATATTCATATAATTATTATGAGTTGATTATTATGACACTTGAAAGGTGGATTTTTTATGTACAAAGTGAATGGTATAGAAGCTTATGAAGCACATAATCGAACTGAGTTATTAGCAGGTTTAGAGACAAAATCTGAATATATCCTTATTAAAGGAGACTATTATAAAGAAGTAAGAAAGATTATGGATACTCATCTTCCAGAGAACGAAAGTATAGGAGTGGCATTAGGAAGTGCAGGTGTGTTATCAATTCTTAATTATGCAATAGATGCAGTAAGAAATTCATTCAGTAATGCAGATAAAATGGATAAAAAAATTGACAGAAAGTTAAATTCATTCAAGGTTAAAAAGATTACAGATGATGGTTTATTATTGAGCTTAAAGCAGTTAGATTATTAGAACTTGCATACATAGAACTATTTTGGATAGTTCTATGTGAATAAATACACTTAAACAAACGGGTGCTTTAGTTAAACAAGACCATCATTTGATGGTCTATTTTTTTATCCGAAACATCAAGTAGTACTCAGAAATCCATTGTGAAATGTTACACTAAAACTAACGCAGCAGGTTAGTTGAAGAGTGTTGTTTAACAAACGTTTTTTGTAACCTTTAGCCTTCAAAAACGTATCAGTATTAATTGGATTTTCATTTTGGGAAGGTTTTTTCAATCCAATGAAAAGATTTTAAAGGTGGGAGAAATATGATAGGCGAAATCGTTATAGCAGTAATTTTTATGATTCCACTTTATGCATTCTTTATTTGGACCTATAATTATCCTGAAGATAGTTTTTTATTTGGAATACGTTGGAAGTACCAAGAGGAACCCGAGGTTTCTCCAAACGTTGTCCGTTATATGAAATTTGCATCAATTGTCGCTATGATTGGTACCCCTATCGTTATTTTTAGCTACTTCTTAAAACAGTCTGTTTTCGGTCTTGCTTTAATGGCGTTTATGATTGTCTTTGTTGCTGGTGCGGTTATTATATTTACAGGTAAAAGTAAATCTTAAATAAAGCCCTTGTATATTATTAACGGGCTCGATTGTTTAAGAAGCGTCTCTGTTCTTCTTAAACTAACGGGTGCTTTAGTTAAACAAAACCATTATTTCGATGGTCTATTTTTACGTCCATATGCGATCCATTGTGTAATGTTACACTTAAACTAACGCGGCAGTTTAGTTAAAGAAGGAGTTTGTTACAGAAACCAAGAAATAAACTAGTAAACAAGGAAACAGAAGGACGGGTGTTTATGATAAGAATGCGAATAATGACGGGAGCTTATCTTTTTTTTGATAATAAACTCTTGATGTTGAAACGCTCCAAAGAAAGAACATTAGCATCTAATTTATGGACTGGAATTGGCGGACATGTCGAGGCCAATGAACATAATAGTCCTGAAGAATCTTGTTTTCGAGAAATTTTCGAAGAGACGGGAATAAGAGAGAATGAAATAGAGAAACTTGAACTTCGTTATATATTAATGCGTAGAAGCAAAAATGAAATTCGACAACACTATATTTATTTTGGAAATACATTAAAGAATAATTTTCTAAATTCAGATGAAGGTACTCTTCATTGGATAGACCTTTCGAAAATTTTAAGCTTAGAAATGCCTTTGACAGTTAAATATATGCTAAAACATTATATTAATAATCCAAATGAACAATCTGTGTTTATAGGGTCAGTTAATCAATTAAAGATTGAATGGTCTTGTTTGGTGGAATAACCTTATTCAACTAACAGGTGCTTTAGTTAGACAAGACATCATTTCGATGTTTTGTTTTACGTCCAAAACAACATCAAGTAGATTTCGGAGATCGAGTGTGATGTTACATTTAAACTAAAGCAGCAGTTTAGTTTAAGAATTAATATTATCCATTTTATTGATTTCCTAGTATATAATTAGAGCAATTTTAGAACTGTTTAAGGGGTTATTATATTGTATAAAATTAGAGACTTATCAATTCCTAGTAATTCAAGAATCATTGTAATATCTGATATTCATGGAGAATTAGAACTCTTTAAAAAGCTCTTAGAAAATGTTAGCTACAACGAGGAGGATTACTTAATAATAAATGGTGATCTTTGTGAGAAGGGTAGTAACAGTAAAGGCGTAGTAAAATACATAATGACTCTTTCCGCTAATAATCGTAATGTTCATGTTACAGAAGGTAATTGCGATACAATAGTTGAAGATTTATTGAATGAAAATCCGAAATTAATAAAATATTTAATTACTAGAAAAAAATCATTATTAAATGAATGGCTTGAAGACTTAGGTATTTATATAAATGAAGAAACGAAAGTACAATATATAAAAGAAGAATTAATACATAATTTTTCTGAAGAAATTAAATGGCTAACAGAATTACCAACAGCTATCGAAACAGAGGACTATATTTTTTTGTTCATGCTGGTTTAGCAAACATAAAAAATTGGAAAGACACAGATCGAACTACAGCAATTAGACTCTCCTCTTTTTTAGAAAGAAAACATTGTGCTAATAAATATGTTATTGTCGGACATTGGCCAGTTGTAAACTATTCTGAAAAAGTATTTTCACACAATCCAATAATAGAAAATTCTAAAAAAATTATTGCAATTGACGGTGGAAATGTCATTAAACAAACTGGACAATTAAATGCATTTATCATAAACAGGGATTCTTCTAAAGAAAAATTTCTGCATTTTTATATTGATAAGTTTTCCGAAAGTAAGGTGATTAAAGATTTTTATGCAGATCAAATGATGGTCGGTTCTGTTAGTTACCCACATTTTGAAATACAACCAGTTGAAAAAAATAGTCATTTTACCTTATGTAAACAAATAAAAACAAACCAATTACTTTATGTGAAAAATGAATATATTAATCAAAATGATAATGGTACTTATTCTGTTAAAACAGATTTGTCTTGTTCACAAATAAACGTAAACAAAGGAGATATAATTTCAATAATTGACGATACCTGTAGTGGATATAATTTAATTAAAAAAGATGGTGTAGTAGGTTGGGTAACAAAGGAAAGTTTTAATTAATTTGATGTACTTATTCAACTAACGTGTCCTTTAGAAAAATTTAGATGGTCTATTTTTACCTCCAAAACATTAAGAAGATTTCGGCGATACAATGTGAAATGTTACACTTAAACTAACGCAGCAGGTAAGTTGAAGAAGGATTCTTAATCCTTTTGCAGAAGTTATAATAGGACAAAGGAAAAATGACTTTGATAAATATACAGGTAGAATATCGAAAGGTGTGATGTTAAATGAAAAATTCACAAAGATGCTTAGAGGTATATTATTATTGAGTGGGCGTATCATCCCTCTATAAACTGCGTAAACTCAAATAGAAGGAGTATAATTTGGTAAAAGTATCCATTGGAAATAATAAAATATCATTAGAACTAAAGGAATATCACAATTTCAACTGGCTAAGTAAAGTAGAAGTATTTACTCTTTTCAATCAGCAAGATTCAGGAAATATCAGTTTTGGGATAATAGAAAATGGTGAAAGATATTTCATTAAGTATGCTGGTGCAAGAAATTTGGAATATACCGGAGATTTACAAGAAGCGATTCAACGTTTAAAAGATGCAGAAAAAGTTTATCAACAGATTAATCATCCATTATTAATTCATTTTTTAGGAGAGTTTCAAACAGAACAAGGTTACGGTTTAAAATTTAAATGGGTGGTTGGAGAATGTATGCATAATCATTGGGATTTTACGCCTTTTGAAAAGTATAATTCACCTGATTCTCCTTTTGTTAAATTGAGAAATTTACCCTTACAAAGACGCATTTCTATATTGACCCAAATATATGAATTTGCAGCTTTTGTATAAGCTAAGGGATACGTGATGGTTGATTTTTATGATGGTAGCATATTGTATGATTTCATAAATGGTGAATTATATATTTGTGATATAGATTTTTTCAGAAAAGCACCTATTGTCAATGATATTGGTGAGAAATTTTGGGGTTCGAGTCGTTATAAAGCACCTGAAGAGTATCAATTAAATGCTGAAATTACAAGTGCTACAAATGTATATACTTTAGCAGTATTGGCTTTTGCTTTTATTGGCGGAAGAAGTGATAAAAGCTTTGAAAAGTGGGAAGCATCAAAAAAGCTATATAATATATGTACAAAAGCATTGGAAAATAATCCTTCAGAGCGTTTTAAAACGATTAGTACATTTTATCATCAATGGAATAAATCAATTTATTCATAAAAGCAGTACTTATTCTAGATGCGGCTCTAGAAATACAACAAATGAAATAGAGGTGATTCTACATTTGTAGAGTCACCTCTACCATATTAGGAATTTTGTCAGTTCTGATGGCTGTATTTATATTTGGTTTTATGTATGTTGACAAAGACTTTACATTACTAAATGTAGTTAATACCGTTGGAGCCTTTCTATTTGGTGTATTACTTTTAGTGACTACTCTCCCAAGTCTAAAATACATACTACTAAAGGAATATGATGTTGTCAGCGGGGACTGCACCATAATCGACCTTTGAAATGCTTGATACAGGCGATATGTTTACTTTTAACTATATTCCTGCACTTGATGCTTATGGAGAGTCTATCCCTTACTATTGTGAGGTGACAGTTACAAAAGACCATGAGTTTGAAATTGATTATAAAATTTATGATGTCAATTCGCGAGAGCTAATATTAACAAGTGAATAGCCTTTATTTACAGTTGATAATATATACCGTTGGCTACCTTTTAAGCTAATATCTGAATTAGAAACAGTGCTGAAGTTTCTTAGATCACTAACGGGTGCTTTAGTAGAACAAGAGGCTGCCTTTAAGGGTAGCTTTTTCTTATTGAAGTAACGAAGCAGGTTAGTTCAATAATGAATGGATAATATAGGTTATAAAAATACTAATTGAGGGTGGGTTACTTAATGAAGCTTCCTAATGGAGTAACTGGTTTTTATAGTGCAAAACATAATAAACCACCAACAATTGATGAAAAACAATTTAAACAGATATGTTTTAGTCTCATTAGCAGTAATGGTGGAGAAGTGTTGGATTTTAAAGAACCACAGGTAGCCACTAATTTTTTTGATGTTGAAGCTAAAGTTTTTAATAAACATTTGCATATATTGCTTAATGTACATTATCCTTTTATGGCTTTTGCTTTTGATGTGGAATATGGAAAGATTACTTTTATTGATGAACCTGAGTTATTTAAACAGTTTAGCCCTTTTTATAATGTCCTTAATACTATTGAACTGAATGCCCCTGTACTACTAAGGTTAGGTTCTAAAAAGAGTATTGTACAAAATGACAATGAATTAAATAGTGATGAATTGGAACAAATAGCTTATTGGAAGCCTGAAAGAATTGGAGAGATAATCTTTAATTATTGGGATTAGAACTACATAAATCGAAATTATCTTATTCAACTAACGGGTGCTTTAGTTAAACAAGACCATCATTAGATGGTCTATTTTTACATCCAAAATACCATGATTGATTTCGGCGATCAATGTGAAATGTTACACTTAAACTAACGCAGCAGGTTAGTTGAATAAGGAATTTTCATAAAAGTGAATTTTTTTATGGAAAGTAACCTAGTATCACGATGTATGTAGTGTTACAATAATAATAAATATTTTATTTGGTGAGGTGAGTTTGTGGATAAGGAGATTATGAAAGGAAGTATTGATATTTTACTTCTTTCAATTATTAGTAGTAGAGATATGTATGGATATGAAATGGTCAAAACATTAAAGCAAAATAGTGGTGAGCTTTACAATATGGGCGAGGGAACCTTATATCCTGCTTTGAAAAGGCTAGAAAATAAAGAGTGGCTTCAGTCTTATTGGGATTATCCTGAATCAGGAGCAAGAAGAAAATACTATAGAATTACTGATGCTGGAAAAAAGGAGTTAGAGAGAAAATTACAAGAATGGCAGAAGGTAAGTAATTTAATTAAAACTTGTTCGGAGGGAATGGCATGGATAAAATCATTGAAACCTATATCAAACAAATTGTAGAAGAACTAGACTGTGAAGAAAAAGAAAAAAGTGAAATAGCAGAAGAAATGAAAAGTCATTTAATTTTACTGAAGGGTGAGTATATTTTGGAAGGCTTTTCAGACGAAGATGCTACAAAAAAAGCAATACAAATTTTTGGTAGCAATAAAACTATAAAAGAAGGATTTCAACATTCCCTTTTTCCATATTACAAAATTTTCAAGAAAGTAAATTGGTTTTTATTTGGATTGTATTCTATATTCTTACTTACTAATTTGCTATTCATAAGGATTTTATGGAGAATAATTAATTATAACTCATCATTTAATAGGTACTTTTACTACCCAGAAGGCTCTACATTTTTTGATATAGATACTTGGATACGTAATTCCAATGTAATACCATTTAAAAGTACTTATGGTTATATAATGGGTAGTGACAGATACAACTTCGATATTATTATGAATAATACAATAGGGAATATTTTACTTTTCGTTCCGCTTGGTATTTTTCTGCCTATTTTATTTAAGAAATATAAAACATTTTCACAAGTTTTTGTATTTGCCATGCTATTTAGTATTTCTATTGAGTTATTACAATTTTTCCTTCAAATTGGTCAGTTCGATATAGACGATATAATTTTAAATACAATGGGTAGTACAATAGGTTATTTCATTATAAAAATAATAGTGAAAATCCCTATGTTTTCTAGATGGAATGTATTTCGGAAAACAACAAGTTAAAAGTTATATAGTGTTAATTCTTATTAAGATAAAATTATGGTAGTTGAATGGAATAAATAACAGACTCCATCCAAGTTACTCTTCAGATTAAAAAATAATTTAAGGCCCATAATTCATATGGACTACCGGGGGCGATTGTTCAATAAAGCAATCGCTATTTCACTACCATGGAAGAACCTAATTTTCTTTCATATTCTGTGGTGAAGCAGGGCTTCATGGATGGCTAACGGGTGCTTTAGTTAAAATTCATGGGGTTGCTTATGCAACTCTTTTTTCTTATTTAACTAAAGCAGTAGTTTAGTTGAACAAGCATTAGATTACATTGCATAAAAATGTTAATATTGGAAATGTATAGTATTTAGGGGGCGTAACTGTGAGGTTAAATAAGATTTTAGGTATTATGTTTATTTTTTTGTCTCTGATCTTAAGTGCTTGTTCACAAGAAGGGAAAGAATATAAATTTCATGGAAAAAGTAACAACTGGATTGTTAAGTACGAAACTGAAATAAGTAATGAAAGAGAATGGGCAGATGTATCATTTGAATATATCGGTAAAGAACCAGTACCAGCGGTATTTGGGTATAACTTAAAGAGTTCATGGTTTGAAATTACAAGTAAAGAAGAAAGATTCAACCAACACGGTAAAAATATTAATTCTGGTAATAGTGAGTGTACAGGACCCCCATTAAACAATGAAAGTTGTGCAGTAATTATTGAAGAAGATGAACAGATGGAAGCAAATATAGAGTGGGACGGCAATTCTGAAGTTATTATATTGAACAGAAAATAAAACTAAAGTTTGTGAAGTATGCTACTTAAACTAACGGGTGCTTTAGTTAAAGAACATTGAGCTGCTAAGACGGCTCTTTTTCTTGTTGAACTAACGGGGCAGGTAGTTTAAGAAGGAAATAATGAATGAAATGAAGAATGGTACAAGACAAGAGGTGTTTTTATGTTAAAAAAAACGGTGAGATTTTGAGTAAGAAAGTAACTAGAATTTTAATCATATTTATTGTGCTTATTTGTGTGGTTTTCTTTGGAGCGTTTCTAAAAATAGAAAACACTAAAACTGAATATGAAAAGAGAGTGACTAGTTATCTAGTGGATGAAAAGGGATATGATAAGAAAGATATAAAATCTGTTGATGGAATATATGGAGTAAAGTTGCCTCCATATTATGTAGTTGTAATTTTTGAAGATGAACCCTATGTAAGATATATCTATTTTGCTCATGCTGAGGTGATACAATTTGATTATATTCTCACAAATAAAGCAATAGAGATGAACATTAATAAATCTAAATTAAAAAATTATGATCCTTTAAGTGAAATTGATAAATATATAATAGAATAATTCCAATTCCATATACCATAATTAAACTAACAGGCACCTTAGCAGAACCTTGTCAATAAACAGCCTATATTGTTATTAAATTATAGCAGCAGGTAAGTTTTTAAACCTTAACATGACTACTTGATGAAATAACTAGTTTAAACAGTAAAGGAGTGAAAATATTGAAAAAAAAGATTTATTCCTTCCTATCTGCATTATTCCTAATATTAATGGTTTCCCCTTTAATAGCAATATCTTTTTTAGGACAAAGGAGTGATGCATATCTTGAATTTATTTGGAATATAAGTTTTTACTTACCTATTATTTGGGGCTTCCTTGGACTGTTATTTGGTGTAATAGGAGTTAAAGGTAATGTAAGAATTTCACTAGTCTTCGCGAATATAATTATTCTGTGCTTTTGGACCTTTATAACTTTTGCGGGTTTATATGGTTTTAAACAACCATAAGGGGTTCTTTGGTTAAATAATGCTGTCAGAAGAAAAGCATTATAGTTCTTCAAGTAAGGGGCAGTTTAGTTAACAAGTATCCAAGTTTTAGTTTTACTCCATATATAAATTGAATCTAACGGGTGCTTTAGTAAAGATTATAGGGTTGCTTAGGCAACTCTTTTACTTGTTGAACTAACGCAGCGGGTTAGTTCAATAAGGAAAAAATTACATATATAAATCATGGGAATATATTGTTAAGATTTGAAAAGTCAAGTATTCTATGGGAAAAATTAGTAAGAAGTGGTGAAAATGAAGAAACGTGAGGTACAAAGATGCTTTGGAAAATTTATTTTTGGATAATGTTAGTTTTGTTGATAGTGTCAATGTTTTTAGAAAATGAATATGGTTGGGGAGAAACTGTATTAAGAATTGTGAGTACGATTATTGCCATTATTAACACAGTGGGATTTTATGGTTATGTATACAAGAAACAATTCTATTCGCAATCTTTTTGGAAAATCATATTCATAGTTACTGTAATAGATGCAATTGTATCTTCACTTTATTATGGGTTTCAAGATGCTGAACTAGGAATAGAAGGAATTATTTTTGTTACGGTTTTCACGTTTATTATTATGTATCCTCTATTGCTAGGTTTATATAGATATGGATTCCAAAAGCAAAATTTAGCATAGTGATTTCTCGTTAAGTTTTAATGGTCAAAGCAATTATGTTAGTTAAAGTTGGAAATTCTTCTTCAACTAACGGGTGCTTTACTTCAAGAAGGAGTAAAGCTTTTTTCTTATTGAACTAAAGAGGCAGTGAAGAATATGAATTTTGCATAACTAGAATGAAATACAACGGAGAGGTGATAATGTGAAAGATAATATAAAATGTGTAGGGTGTAGTTTATCTAATAAAATTGCACCTGTGAATGTAGTCTACGAGAATGATTTTATTTGTTGCATTTTAGACCACGACCCATTTAATGAAGGACACGTTATGATAATCCCAATAGAGCATTTTGAAGATGTTGATGAACTGGATATAGAAACTGCAAATGCAGTTATGCAGGCAGCAAGATTACTTTCAAAGGTTATAAGGGCACTATATAAACCTGATGGGGTAACAATATGTCAAAATGGTGGAATATTTAGCGAACTAACTCATTTTCATATGCACGTAGTACCTAGGTAAAACATCAGTCATTTGCTGACTTCTACTTAAAAGTACCTTTAAACAATGAAAATGTAAAAAATAAATTGTTAATTACAAGGAATGAATTTGTAGAGGCTATAAAAAGATTAATATAAGTCTTGTTCAACTAACGGGTGCTTTACTTCAAGAAGGATTAAAGCATTTTTTCTTATTGAATTAACGCGGCAAATAATTGAATAAAGAAGATTGAAAGGAAAGTAATTCACAAAAAAAGGGAGGTATAAAAGGTGGACTTATTACTCTGGATAACTATTGCTTTCATAATAACCGGATTTGTTGTTCTCATTTCTATGAAAAAAGGTATGGAAAGTAAGCTTGCTTTTATAACAGCAAATATGGAAGGCGAGGAAAGTTCAACAAAAGCTAAATCCATAATTTGGTGGATAGTGAGTACCACAGCTTGGGGAATAGTGAGTATGATTCTTATTGTTTGGTGTTTTCATAATTACTTTGGATAACTGTTGTTTCAAATGTACTTAAACAAACGTCGTGCGTTAGTCAAATAGAGCAACGTTTTTAAGACGTTGCTCTATTTACATTTAAAAGTACTTCTGATAATACTCTTTCCTTCGCCTCCTGCTTAATAAAGCATAGATCCTTGTGGTTTCACTTTTCTCATGCCCCATTAGACTTTGTATGACTTCAATAGGAGCTCCATTATTCAACAAATATTAAAGGGATTATTGCCGACTTAATAGAATTATAGACATAATGAGTGATTTTACTAACGCAGCAGGTTAGTTTAAGAAGAGAATAGGAGTTTTTATGTCGCATTTGACACAAAAAGAGTAATAAAAAACCCTACATCAAATGTAAGGCCAGGAACTATTTCTTTTCAAGTTCTTCTATTCTTTTTTGTAATTTTTTCAGTCTATATTCATTGCCGACAGAAGAACCAAGTCCAGCTACAGCAAAGCCAAAAGCAATATAAACAAGATAATTTTCCATTAAGACACCACCTAATATTTGTTAATTTAACTGTATAGTAAATATCTTGACTATACAAGATGCTTATTCAACTAACTGGTGCTTTATTTCAAGAAGGAGAAAAGCCTTTTTCTTGTTGAACTAAAGGAGCAGGTTAGTGAAAGAAGAAATATAAATCTATAATAAATCAATGATTTGTTCTCAAAATTTAATGAACAGAGGCGAGAAAATGATTGAAACACTATTAAAGCAGATTCCTGTAATAAGCAATTGTAAGGACGTTATTCAAATTAAAAAAGGGTTTTCCCCAGATGAAAAATATCTAATACATATGAATGATGGAAACCAAAAGTTACTTCTTAGAACTTTTAAGTTAGAAGAGATTGAATCGAAAAAGAAAGAATATTCTATTCTAGAAAAGATGCAGGAATATAACGTTACTTGTTCACAGCCGATTTCTATGGGACAGGTAGGGAGTCGGGGGTACATAATCACATCATACATCGAGGGTAAAGATGCCGAGGAAGAAATCCAAAAATACTCAGAACAAGAGCAATTTAATATTGGCTTTGAAGCTGGGAAAGAATTGAGGAAAATCCATCAGTTTGCGGCTCCAAGTCATGTCACTTCGTGGCATTCAAGGAAAGAGGAAAAACATAAGAATTATATTGATGCTTATTTAGCGTGTGGAATTAGAGTTGAAAATGACCATAAAATAATGAATTTTATTGAAGAAAATATACACCTCATGAAAGAACGTCCGAACGTGTTTCAACATGATGATTTTCATGTTGGAAATATCATTGTAAATAATAAAAAATTCGCGGGAGTTATAGATTTTAACCGGTATGATTGGGGCGATCCTATTCATGAATTTCTTAAAATTGGTATCTTCAGTCGGGAAGTAAGCATTCCTTTTTCAATTGGACAAATAAGGGGTTATTTTAATAATACTGAACCCGATGAATATTTTTGGAGGCTATATTCACTTTATCTAGCAATGTGTGTCTTCTCTACTGTAATATGGACCTTAAAAACTGTTCCAGACAACATAAATGATATGTTAGGTAAAGTTTACACTTTTTTAGAAGATCATGATTACTTTAGTAAATTAAAACCTAAATGGTATACAGAAGAGATATAAGCTTGAAATTCTTTTTTTATTGTGAAGGATTATAATTAAAGTAAATGGTGCAAGTTGAAGTTCAGTAAATATGATAGGGTTTGTGAAAGGTTTCACTTAAACTAACGGGTGCTTTATTTCAAGAAGGAGTAAAACCTTTTTCTTGTTGAACTAAAGGTGCAGTTTAGTTCAAAATCAATTAGGGATATGTGGTAACAAATATGCAAAGGGGTGCACAAAAATGAAGGATATTTTTAATCAATCGCACGCAGAGGAAATTTTAAACCGAATTGACAATTTAAGCCGAAATTCAAAACCGCAATGGGGTAAAATGGATGTTGCCAAAATGCTGGCACATTGTTCATCCTTTCAAGACATTGCAATGGGAAATGCTTATCCTCCGAGAGGTTGGTTAGGGATATTAATTGGGAAGTTTGTGAAACCAATTTTTTATAATGACAAGCCCTTAGCAAAAAACATGTCAACAATCCCTACTATTTTGATTGTAGATGAAAAAGAATTTGAAACAGAAAAGAAAAAATTAAAACAAAAAATTATAACATTTCAAAGTAATGGTCCTCAGAAGTGTACAAATCATCCACATCCTTTTTTCGGTAAACTTACTTCCGAGGAATGGGGAAAAGGAATTTATAAGCACCTTGATCATCATTTAAAACAGTTTGGTGTTTAGTAAACCAAAGTGGAGATTTTTTACTAACGGGTGCTTTAGTTGAAGAACACGAACTGCTTTAGCGGTTTTTTTCTTATTGAACTGTCGGAGTAGGTACTGTCGAATAATGGGAGGCTGTTGGATTTGAAATATAAAACAGTTCTATTCTGTTTATTAGTATTTGTTCTTTTATTTATATTAGCTATGTTACTACCTTTTTTACAAGAGCCTGATGTTTATCAAAATTATGAAAAAGGCGTTACAATAGAGATAAATAATTTAAGTGGAAGTGACCTAGCCAATCTTAATTTTTCATACGGTTATGTAGAGGATACAGACACATTCTATAAAGAAATAGGCAATATAGAACGATTAAAACCTGGGAATACCTCAATAATAAAAACAAAAAAAAATAAAAATTTAAATAATAGAGGAAGGGATACAAGCATTTACATGAACTATAAGCTTTTAAATGGTTTTGAAATAAATGAAAATTTGGTATACTTTAATCCTCCTCAACCAGATAAAATCGTTCTTATAATTAATATTAATCAAATAGATAGCTATGGAAATATAGATTATGATATAAGAGGCTTTGATGGAGTACGATCATTTCCATCTTACTAAGAATAGCTGTCGAGTAACCCCTTTTTCTTTTTTGAAATGCTATTCTTGGCAGGAGATAAATTAAACCCTTAACTTCATCCCATCAGCTTTGTAAATTGCTACTTTTCTAAGCATAGTGAAATCGCTAAAGTTAATGCTGTATAACTCTCAAAAATAATTGCGCACGTTATTTATAATATTTTTATTGAACTAAACACAACAACTATATCTATGAGTATCTTAGGTGAGCCAATTGGAGCAACCATTTTAGCAGTACTTCTTTTAGGTGAACCTATTATAACCTTACAAATTGTTGGTGGTTTCTTTGTCCTGATAGGTGTTTTTTTGTTTTTAATTCAGCAAAATAAAATTAATTCCAAAAAATCATGAGAGTTTGTGAAAGGATGTACTTAAACTAACGGGTGCTTTACTTCAAGATAAAGTTGTTCCAAAGTTGAAACCTTTTCCAATTCAAATCGTACATATAGTTAAATTAAACACATTCTTATTCTGTTTACGACACACAATCAAAAGGAGGAAAAATAAATGCATGAATACAAGTTTGTAAAAATTGAGTTTAAAAAATTATCTAGTAAACCTAATGAAGACTATCGAGAAGTAATTAAAAATCACGCAAATCAAGGCTGGCGTTTTGTTCAAATTTTCTCCCCTGACTTTGCAACTTCAGGAGTTGCAGTAGGGTCATACTATGAATTGATTTTTGAAAGACCTATAAAACAGTAAACAGAAACAATTCGTTATAAAAGTTTGTGAAACATTACACTTAAACTAACGGGTGCTTTACTTCAAGAAGGAGTAAAGCCTTTTTTATTATAGAACTAACGCAAGAACTAACGCAGCAGTTTAGTTCAATAAAAATAAAAGTAAATATGTATTTAGAATAATATGCTAAATATAGATTTTTTGGTATTATTAATATAAAATCTTGAAATGAGGTTTAGATTTGAAATATATATATCCTTTAATTTTATTAGGAATCTTTACTCTAACCGGATGTGTAAATCAAGAAGTAAAAGATGATGGAAAAGTTGACAAGATCGTACAAGCTGAAAAACAAACTGTACCTTTAGTTTTATCTGAACATGAGAAAGAAATTTATTATGAAGAATATCTTGAAATTATAGAAGAAGTAAATAACAGGTATGACGATGCTGATTTAACACTGGTACCTATTGAGGATTTTAACGATGAATATTGGGTAAAACCAGAAGAATTACGGAAAATAGCAGAGGATATGGTAACTGCAGTGTTTTTACCTACTTCATGAGTTAACTTTTATTGGCACAATCAGATATTTAAAATCAGATTGTGTTTTTATATTAAAAAATGGAGCAAGAAGGCGACACCAATGGCTTATTTGAAGTAGAGTTTACCAGTGATTTATCATCTGAAAATCATTATATAATTGTTGTTAGAGCCATTAAGAGAACTCCTATACGAGAAAACTTGTTCTTAGATGAGCTAATTCTAATGATTATTGAATCGAATCAAAAGTTTTTTTTATTCAGACTAACGGGTGCTTTACTTCAAGAAGGAGTAAAGCCTTTATTCTCGTTGAACTAAAGGTGCAGTTTAGTTTAAGAAGAAATATTGTTAGACTAGAAAGATTTCACAAAATTTAGTTTTTTGTTAAACTAATAGTGAAGGTTAGTTTAACAAAAATGTTGAAAGATATAAAAAGGGAGGTTTATTAAATGGCTTATGTTTATCAACTACCACATTATATAAGTATTGATTCTTTTTGGATGATTCTTGAACTTTTGTTAGTCACTTCTTGTCTTTCTACGATAATATTTCTTTTAACTAAAAGTGATTATGTTTCCGCATTGTCTGCAATCCCAATTTTCTTTGTCTTGTCATTATTAACAAACTATCAGACTACTCATTTGTTTTTTCTCATAGTTGCACTATTAGTCCAAGTGGCAATAATAAGTACAATACAACACGAAACTAAAAAGAAAGTAGCAAACAAGATAGAAAAAACAAATAAATTCAGTAGAGAGACCGTCTAACATTTGCTTCTTAAATTAACGGGTGCTTTAGTTAAACTTGACCATCAATTCGATGGTCTATTTTTTTATCCGAAACACCAAGTAGTTCTCAGAAAAAACATTGTGAAATGGTACACTTAAACTAACGCGGCAGTTTAGTTGAATAAGAAAATGGAAATAAGGAGGACGATTGTGGTACTTCAATTTAACCATATAAAGAGAAAATCTAATGAAATAATTAAAAAATATGGAGCAAATATTAACCCACAATTACCTATACTTGATTATCAAGGTGTGCGAAATAACGATGAAATTATTAAAAGAGTAACCATTATGGCTGGTATGGTTTATATTGCACATCAAGCCCCGCCATTAGTAATTAGGAAATGGATTGAAGGACAGGGTTTATATCAATATATCACAGAGTTCGAAAAAGTTATTTTAGAAAAAAATGAAGGAGAATTAACATCAGTAGAAATTTTGAAGTTGAAATGGTACGTTGAAAGCCTTTGGGCTTTAGCTTGGGTGTTAGGTATTAACAGGAACTTTAAAATTGATGAATCAGTAGGCAATGATTTAATACAAATGGTTCCTGATGTAAGAAAAAAACAGAATTATTCTACATTAAAAGCCAATACCTTAATGCTAAGCGAGAAGGAAATTTATGAACAAGCTGATTTATATTATAGAGTTCATTGGTATTGTATAGATACAAGGCTAAAGGGGGTAAACTCCAGTAAGTTTGATGAAGGAACAATTATGGAAAGGAGAAGAGCACTTGACTGGGTTATTACCCCTGAAAAAGAATGGGATGAAATAGATTTAAATACATAACATTGTTGTTGTACTTACGAGGGCGTTAATCCATAAAAGGATTAAGGCCCTTATTTGTTGAATACTTTAACTAAAGCAGCAGGTTAGTTGAAGAAGCAATTTTTCCTATATGGTAGAATACTTCAAAGGATAGTAGGAATGAAAGGAATGATAGTATATGTCTTCTCTCATTGCATTCTTTACAATATCTATAATAATTGTTTTTTTTGCTATGGCAAAAACAGTAAAGGATAGTCAGCGAAAAGATAAAGATATGTATAATGATAATAAAGTTATTGAATTTTGATTAATAAAAGCTAAGAGCCTTACTACATTCTACGTAGCAAGGCTCTTTAAAGTAGTTTCAAATTACTTCCATCTGTTTATATATTACTTAAAAAATGAATAATAAAGTTATTTACTTCTTATTGAACTAACGCATCTTTTCGTTTAAGAGTAACTCTTCACAATTACTTGATATTATATAGGTGAATTGAAAGATAAATTAATATTTAGTTTAGTAGTTGTAAAAGTAGATTATTTATATGATTCTCTTATAATTTTTCAAAAAGGAGAGTTTATGAAAAAGATTATTGTTTTTATATTAATGATATTTATATTATTCTCAGGATTCGCAACACAAAGTTATGCGCTATCAGATTCGAAATCTGCGGCAATACAAGCGTTGCTAGATGATGCCCGTCGTATATCAGGTGTGCCGGGAATGTCAATATCAATACTTGCTGATGATGAAGTGTTCTACTTTTCTTCAGGGTATGCAGACCGTGAAAAGGGGTTGTCTGCAAGTGAAAATACACTCTATGAGTTAGCCTCGGTCAGTAAAGCTTTTACCGGTATGGGTATTATGCTGTTGGAAGAGCAAGGGCTGCTCTCAATGACTGACCCTGTCCAAAAATATTTACCTTGGTTTACTTTAAAGTATCAAGGGAAACCTGTTGATATGCAAAGTCTTACACTAAATAACTTTCTTCACCATACCAGTGGTCTAACAAATATTAGGCATATTCAAAATATTCCACAAGGCAATACACCGGATATGTTGGAAAAGACTGTGGAAATGCTCGTAGATGCTGAATTGGCGTTCCCTCCCGGTGAACAGTATAACTATGGAACCGTTAATTATGACGTATTGGGTTTGGTTATTGAGATTGTCTCGCTACAAAGCTATGAAGATTTTATGAGGGAACAGGTATTTCAGCCGTTAGGTCTTCACCAGACGTATGTTTATAAAGAAGATGCTCAAGCCACTGGACAGTTGGCACAGGGCTACCGTTCTTCCTTTTTTATGACAACTCCATTTAAAGCTCCGGATTATGCTGGGAATAAACCAGCAGCCTACATCATTTCTAATACAAAAGATATGGCGCGTTGGATGGGCATACAGATGGGTATCGTGCAGGACATACCCGAAATATTTCACTCGGTTATCGAAAAATCACATAGGGGTGATATGTCTGTTTCGGCTGTCAACGATATGTATTATGCGGCAGGCTGGTCGGTAAACGCCGACCAAACGATTATAGAACACACTGGGGGCAATCCAAATTTCAGAACCCAAGTAGCCATACTGCTAAATGAAAGAACAGCCATCTGCTTGCTGAGCAACGGCGCAAATACCAATATAAACCTGGTACTAAAAGTTAAAGATATATTAGACGGCAATCTAACTCAGTCATATGAAATAAGCGGCACACAGCTTTTGGATATCATTTTGTCGTCTATCACAATTATTCTTTGCCTATTGGCCCTTTTGCTAATTCTCTTAGGATTACGCAGAAGGAAAACGAATGAGCGGCAGCCAATGACAAAAAAGAGAATAATCGTAACAGTTATTTTCCTGCTCGCTACGATTGCCCAGGGTATACTGTGCTGTGCTTTCGATTGGTCAACGATACTTATTTGGCGAACATATAGCGTTCTTACAGCTTTGATTTCGTCAGCATTATTAACAGCAAGCATTACATGGTTTGTATACACTCACCGATAGAATACCTCGCTCCCAAGATAAGCATAATGTTAAGTAATTAAATTTCAATTTATCGGTATGCTTAATTTGAAAAACATAAGACACTTCGGTGTCTTTTTTAATTTCATCGACAATTTTTTCAGTCAAACCTAATTACTATTGCTTCCACTAACCTGATCTGTTCGTGGAATAAGGATTTTTAAACAACTATATTATTTTTAAATGACTTTATTGTAAATTAAACATCTTTATTATTTCTGCACAAGATAAATAATTTCTTTATACTTTATTTAGAGGTTCTTATTGAACTACGGGTGCTTTAGTTGAACAAGTAGCTGCCTATAAGGGTATCTTTTTCTTATTGATGCTATTGTTGGTACCCCTTTTGTTCTTATAAGCATTTTCTTAAAACCTTATGTTTTCGGTCTCGCTTTAATAGTATTTATCTTTGTCTTTATTATTGGTGCATTTTTAATATTTTCAAGTGAAAGTAAATCCTAAATTAAAAGCTTGTTTCTTATTGAACTAACGGGTGCTTTAGCAGAACAAGACCATCATTTCGATGGTCTATTTTTATGTACACTGTGAAATGTTACACTTAATCTAACGCAGAAGGTTAATACAGCATAAGATAAAAACGACGCCTAGATTGATACGTTAAAATTATGGAGGAATGTTTATGTTATCTGATTTAGAATTGATGGAACATCATGTTATTTAAACACGATACTGAAAATCGAGTAACAGTCGTAAATGAACCACCGTATGATGATGCACCTAGAATTTTCGTTGGTGCCACCAACCTAGGAAGTGTTGTAAGGTATTCAAATACGCTGGATGAGAGTCTTATAGAGAAGTTAGAACAGGTTATAGGTACAGATCCTGGTGCTAATCTAGGAGAAGTAATCAATGTTTTAAGCATATACCGTCCATTAAGTAATTTATGGATTGGACTTGCGTATGTGTTTCCTAATGAAAGGGACACGGCTCATACACAAGGAATACAAGTATCTCATGAAAATAAAGAACTTTTAAAGTCTAATTTTCCATATACATTTGAGGATTTTGAGTATAAGCAACCTTGTTTTGTAATAGTTGAAGACAATATTCCTGTTTCGATTTGTTGTAGTGCAAGGAAGACTACAAAAGCAGACGAAGCAAGTGTTTTCACACATGAAGATTACCGTGGAAGAGGATACGGTATAGATGTTACAAATGCTTGGGCAGCAGCAGTACAAAAACAAGGACGAATTGCTCTATATAGTACTTCGTGGGATAATTACGCATCCCAATCTGTGGCAAAAAAACTAAAATTGCTTCAATTTGGAACAGACATTCACATGAGTTAAAGTAACTGTAAAACGTAAGAATCCTTATTCAGCTAACGGGTGCTTTAGTTGAACAAGTGGCTACCTGTATGGGTAGCTTTTTCTTATTGAACTAACGCAGCAGTTTAGCGGAAGTAGGGTTGTTTTATTTTTATGGAGAATATACTAAATAAAAATAAAAGAATGGTAAGGAAAAGAATATATGGTTATTAATTACTGTGGAGTGTAATATATTGAAAAGCAATGCTATAATTCAAATAAATATTTATTGATGATACAAAACTTGTGATAAATCTAAATCCCCCAGATTTGTCCGATAAATGATAGGAGTTGAATTTTAATGAATAGTCCAATCTAATATTCCCCTATTAAGCCAAAATTCATATGAAATATCGGGGGATATATAATGAAATTTAATAGAAATTTTTCTTTATTACTAATAGGTCAGTCACTCGCTAATATAGGCGATGTATTATATATAGTCAGTGTTATAAGTACAATTTTTGTATTAACAGGTTCTGCAATTGCAGCATCGTTTGTGCCATTTACGATCGCTTCTTCTATGTTTATATCCAGTCTGCTGACACCTCTTTTGGTTGAAAAATTAAATCTTAAATGGTTACTTGCTGGGTCACAAATTGCAAAAACGATTTTACTCTTTATTCTAGGGTTTATGTTAATTGGTTTAACAGCAGCTAATTATTATTTTATCTTTTTAATAATAGGATTGATTGCTTTTTTTGACGGATGTGCAAATCCAATAAGACAGACATTGACTCCATACTATGTTAAACCTGAACATCTTATTCAAGCTAATGGAATTTCGGAAACTATTACGCAGGTCATCCAAGCAGGTATGTGGTTCGTAGGAAGTTCATTGCTAATTATTATGAGTTCTCAACAACTTATTTGGTTAGTTGGATGTTTATTTGTAATTGCAAGCATATTACTTTGCCTTTTAGAAAGAGTAAACAACCTTGAAACAACCGAGCTAAAAGGGAAACTAGAAAAGATTAAAGAAGGTTGGAAAACTTTATCTAACACTCCGGTATTAAGAAGGATTGCTTGGATAGAATTTTTGGAAAAAATTGCAGGAACGGTTTGGATAGCTGCTATTTTATATGTGTTTGTAAACGATGCATTGAACGTTGATGAAAAATGGTGGGGATTTATCAATGGAGCTTTCTTTTTAGGTCTGATTTTAGGAAGTGTTTATTGTATTAAATTTTCTTCTTTTGTTGAAAAGAAATTAGGAACCTTTATTTTTGTCGGTTCATTCGCAAGTTTCTTATTCACATTATTATTTAGCCTAAACAGCATTCCAATCATTTCCTTACTTTTATCGCTCTGTGTAGGACTTTTTGGACAAATAAAATACATTCCTCAACAAACGGTAATACAAACTAGTGTTTCAAAAGAACAGTTGTCAACTGTTTATACCTCATTAGGTGCTATCGGAACTGGGATTTTTGGCGTTGGCTCTCTTGTTATGGGAGTATTAGCAGATTTGTTAGGAATTAGAATTGTATTCGTCATTTCGGGGCTATTACTTGCGATAGTAAGTACAATTGCTCATAAAAATAAGCACTTGTTTGTTAGAAATGTTATGGAACAATAAAATTAAAGATGAAGGATTTTATTAACTAAAATTTCCTTTGTTTTTAATGACTGTATGATAGTTTGTGAATTAGGACCATCATTTTTGATGGTCTTTTTTATTGAACTTATTGTACTAACGGGTGCTTTACTTTAAGAAGGAGTAAAGCCTTTTTTTCTTATTTAACTAACGCCATAGTTTAGTTGAATAAGGGAACAAACTGTTATCATTATATTAAGAATTAAAGAATGAAGGTGAACTGATGGAAAGTAAGGATTATATTACTTTTGGTGCCCAAATTGGAGACCCAAAAGCTGATAAAGCTGTTGGACCCCATCTTATTGAATTAAGAAAATTACTATATAAATTTTGCAATAAAATATACTGTAAAGAAATAGATGAAATTGCACCGATTCTCCGTGTAGATGGGGACTTGGCTTATTGGGAATTTGAGGGTTGTGAGAAATTACGACTTAGCAAAAAGTATCGATATATTACAATTGACGTTGGTATGCCACGTTCAAGGTGGGAAGGAATTAGTGCAAAAGATATTAGAAATTATCTTATTGATAACCTAAAAAAAGCGTTAGAGTTAATGGTTAAAAGATTAGAAAAAGAAAAATACAATGTAAAAGAAGATGAATTATGGAATGATTTTGCAAAAGTAGAAGGCGAATTCTTATTCAACTAACGGGTGCTTTAGTTAAACAAGACCATCTTTCCGATGGTCTATTTTTATGTCCAATACATCAAGAAGACTTCGGAGATCCATTGTGAAATGTTGCACTTAAACTAACGAAGCAGTTTAGCACAATAATGGGGTTTTATGGTAAGGTGGAGAAAAAGATTAAAGGGGTTTGGAACGTGGAAAAAACTTTAGTAAAAACGGCTATATATTCTTTTATTATTTCTTTTTCGGCATTGTTTGTATTGGTTGATAGAACGGGAACATCAGAGGATGTTAATGAAATGCAATCGGGTTGGGAAATTCCTTATCCAGATTTTCTCTTTAAGATTTTGGAATACTCTATAACAATTACATTCATTATGGTCATAATTGTATCATTGATTAAATGGTTCAAAAAAAATAAAGGATATTGAACTAACGGGTGCTTTAGTTAGACAAGACCATCAGTTCGATGGTCTGTTTTTTTCTTCAAAACATCAAGTAGATCTCAGGAATCCATTGTGAGATGGTACACTTAAACTAACGGTGCAGGTTAGTTGAATAAGAAAAAAGACAAAAAAGGGGGGGATGTTGAAATGAAGAAGATTTCTTGGATGAAAAGGTTTGTTATCACTCTTTTAATTACGTTATTTGCATTGAGCGGTTGTAACCCCTTTAATTCAAACGATATCGAAGGTAGTATTTATAAAATCGGGGAAAATAGCATAAAAATTGAAGTATTCGGAGATGACCCAGAAGCTGAGTATCCTGCTTATGAAATTTTTATTAATGATGATACAGTGTTTGAAGGAACAAAAGATGGCTTCGGTGAATTAGAAGTGGGAGACAATGTGGAAGTATGGGTAGAAAATAAAGAAGCTGATGAAAAAATTGCTAAAAAAATCTCTGTTTTTGTAATAAATAGTTAAGAATAAAGACCAATATATGTCCAGAAGAAATAATACTGTATTCAACTAACGAGTGCTTTACTTCAAGATGGAGTAAAGCATTTTTTTCTTATTGAACTAAAGGGGCAGTTTAGTTTAATAAGAGGTATTTATATACAATTGTCGAAATAGTTATTACATAGGGGCAATTCAATCCACATTTGAGGGGGAGTTATGTTGAGAAAGATATCTATTTTACTATTTACAATTATTCTATTAATAGCTTGTTCCCATCAAGAAACTATTCGAGCTGATGGTGAAGGAGACTTTTGGGAAGCACATGTAATATACGAAGTGACCGATTCCGAACTCTATAATAGAGGTGGAATAAAATATACAGGAGATGAGGAACTTCTATATGTCGCTTATTCGTTAGTTACTGACGAAGGCGGACTTGATGGAGAAAGGGAACCTCAAGAAAATCAAACTGCTATATCCTTTGGTACGGGCGTAGGTAATAATCCTCCAACTATAGATAATGCAATTAAATCGTTAAATAATGCTTATATAGAAATTAAATGGCGGACTAATACAGGTGAATATGAGGAAAAAGTTAACTTGAGAGTTAATTAGTTTTTATAACATATATCATTTTACATTTCCTTCCTTATTCAACTAACGGGTGCTTTAGTGAAACAAGACCATCATTTCGATGGTCTATTTTTATGTACAATGTGAAATGTTACACTTAAACTAACGCAGCAGTTTAGTTGAATAAGAGGAATAAACGAAGGTTAGTGCAACCGTGCAGGGAGAAGCACTTTTTTGTAGAATTTATTAAATAACAAGCCAGTTTAGTCAAAAATTATGTTTGAAAGATTGAAAAGACACCATAAGGGGTTGTGTATGATAAGAAACATAAAAAATTGGAAAGACCCAATATTGTTATTGTCTTCGATTGGAATTTCAAATATCGGCGACTTCATTTACTTAGTTGCGATTAATATTATTGTATTTCAATTTACAGGTTCAGCAACGGCAGTCGCTGGTCTTTGGATCATCGGACCATTAACGAATATTGTAACTAAATTTTGGACTGGTAGTTTTATTGATTATCGGAGTAAGAGAAAAGTAATGGTAGTAACGTACTTAATAAGAGCCATCTTCATCTTCTTGATTCCATTTGCACCAAACATGGCAGTTATTTATGGAAGTTTGGTTGTCCTAAGTGTGGCAAAAGCATTTTTTAATCCATCTTCAATGACGTATGTTGCTATTCTTGTTCCAAAAGAAAAAAGAAAACGCTTTAACTCGATTCATTCATTTGCGAGTTCTGGAGCATTTATAGTCGGACCCGCAATTGGTGGATCACTTATATTATTAATATCTGTTGAAGCAACATTATGGCTTAATTCAATATTCTTTTTGATTTCAGCAGTTTTATTATTATTTCTTCCTGAAAAAGAAAACATTGATAAAGAAACGATTCCGACATTGACTATTGCACAAGTGATTCGAGACTTTTCGGTCGTACGGAAATTCATGCAAAAGAATAAATATGTATCTTTTGTGTATCTTGGTTTTATTATGATTATGATTTTTTCTTTTGCCATGGATGCACAGGAAATCGTCTTTACTCAACAAGTAGTAGGTCTTACCGAATTTGATTATAGCTTATTGATTAGTATAACTGGAATTGGTTCTGTTGTAGGAGCTTTTTTATTGTCGATATTTTCAAATAAGATTTCACTTAGATATATGATCACTATTGGTTTAATCATGATGACGTTTGGCTATGTCATCTATGCATTTTCATGGTCTTTTACATCGATTGTTGTTGGTTTTGTAATCTTAGGTTTCTTTAATGTGTTTTTAAATGCAGGAATCATGACCTTCTATCAAAACAACGTTCCTATTGATGTAATGGGAAGGGTTACTAGCATTTATCAGTTAATCCAAAGTGCTATTCAAGTAATATTTATTTTAGTTTTTGGCGTTGTGGCAGATCTTGTTTCCTTACGATTTACAATCGTCACTTTATCACTTGTCATGTTGCTTTCATCTTTTATTTTTTCTATTTCAGTATTAAAGCCAAATAAAAAGAGCTTTTATCGAGAAGAAGGTCTAAAAGAAGGGTAATGCTTCATCCTTCTTCAACTCCCATGAAAATTAAAAAATGCTCAAAATCTATAAAATTGCATAACAAAAGAGACTCAGAAATTACTTTTTTAAAAAAAGGCTGAGCCTTCAGAATGATTATATTAAGCTGAAAGTTAAATCAAAGCAACTCCATTCTTGTTAGAATAAAGGCAAGGCTGGTGCAATAACCAGAGTAGGATTAATCTCCCATGAGTGCTACTCGTATAGAGTGCGACAGTCTGTGATGCACCGTGGTCGTTGGAGTCAGACTAACGGATGGGCTCTATGGCACCATAGTTCATCGACCTTCTTCGCCAGCCGTATCAATCTATACCCGCTCTGAAACATTTTCATTCTCTGTGGTGCAGCTTTTTTTGGCTGCATGGATGGCTAACGGGTGCTTTAGTGAAACAAGACCATCATTTCGATGGTCTATTTTTATGTACAATGTGAAATGTTACACTTAAACTAACGCTGCAGGTTAATTGAAGAAGGAAAAAATGTTAGAGTATAGAATTCATCTATAGTAACATTCTTACATTTTTGAATTAGTAAAGGGGATGCACTTAATGACGGAGGGTTTTTTCAGAGTTCAAGATGTACTTGAAAATTACAAAACAGCAGTTTACGAAAAAGATGTTGAAAAATTCTTATCCATGTATGCTCCCGAAATGCATATTTATGATTGCTGGGGGGACTGGGAGAGCAAGGGAATTCCTTCATGGAAGAAAAGTATAGTAGAGTGGTTTAATGGATTGAGTGAGGATGGTGTTTTACTTAAAGTTGATTTTAATGACCTAGTAGTTGAAGAAAATTCATATCTCGCATTTGTACATTGTGCTGTAACATTTGCCGCTCACCAAGAAGAATCTGGTGAGAAACTTCGTCAAATGACAAATCGGTTCACATATGGTTTAAAAAAAGTGAATGAATCTTGGGTCATAGCTCATGAACATTCATCATTGCCTATAAATATGGAAACTGGTAAGGGAATTTTTAACTTGAAGTAAAAAATAAACTATTTTGATTGGAGATAAAGGGATTGCTGCTGCAATTCCTTTATTCTTATTATGCTAACGGGTGCTTTAGTTAAACATGACCATCATTTCGATGGTCTATTTTTATGTCCAAAACATCAAGTAAATTTTGGGGATCCATTGTGAAATGTTAGACTTAAACTAACGCAGCAGTTTAGTTGAATAAGAACCTAGAACAAAATTTTGAATGAAGGTGATAATTATGTTTCAATTTCTAAGTAAAGAACTAAATGACCTATACGGAGAGGATAAGAAAAAATTACGAACCAATACTATCCTTTATGGAAATTTAGGAGAAGGTAGATGGCATACCCAACTTCAACCACCATTATCTATTGAGTCTTCTTATCAGTATACAATGGTTGTTACTTATTTGATTTATTAAGAGTAGCAGGAAAAAAACCTGATACATTTAAAGGCTTGAGTATTGAAGAACAAGTAAACTCCCCTTTTCACTTGGAATATATGCAATACTCATACTTAAGAAAGCGTACACCGAAGACTCATTTTATCTTTGCTGATTCCATTGTAAAAAACACTTATTATGTTATTGATATGGATGAAAGAATATTAGAAGTGGATTTTAGAACAAAGAAAATTATACAAACTTATGAAGACCTTAAAACTTTCCTTTTTGAAATAATACTAGAAGGTAATAAGAATATGAAAAATGGAATATTTTTTGAATTTGAGTAGAAGTTTGTGGTTTTTCTTTATTCAACGACTTAAATAACTGTTTATCTAATAGGAGGTAAAAACTTGCTAGATAAATTCAAAAAGTTTTTTAAGAAAGAGAAGCAAGAAGAAATTGACGACAAGTATGTTTTTGTTCCAGAGAGTGAGATAAACGAAAAGTTAAAAAGAAACATAGTTGAACTAGAAAGATTAGGAGAAGAATGGAGTAAGGTTCTTCAAAGAAAATTTGGAAATACATTTGAAAGCCAAGGAAAACAAAACCTAAGAATTTGGGTGTGCAGGGACATTGATGGAGATGAAAAAGAAGACTTGACTTCGGAACGTTGTCTAGAAAAAGAGTATCGGTCTCAAATAGCAATAGATTACGACGGTCCAAAGTATGATGATGATTTTTATGCAGTTACAATTGAATTATGGTACTACTTTGGTGGTTACTCCGAAGGTTCAGGGACGCTATATGATTTATCAAAAAATGACCTAGAAAGAGATATTGTGGAAGCTTTAAAACACTGCTTAAATGACTGATTTAAAGTTTTTCTAATTCAACTAACGGGTGCGTTAGTTAAATATTCAATTCCCGAAATAATCAATAAAATTACTTCGGATTTTAAAGTTAAAACCATAACATTTGGTTACTAACTATAATGTAAAAACCTAAAAGTAAGTTCGGATGGGTTACAAACTATAATGTAAATTAAAATCTTTTAAGACATACGTATTTCGTTGCCGCTATTGAATTTTGGAGTTACCAACTATAATGTCACTGGACATTTTTTTCCAATGCTTGAGTTTGATAAAAATCACCTCTCTAGTTGTTTTTTATTAAAAGTCAAGGATTAATTAATTTTAATAGTAATATCAGTTTTTAAAGTAGAATGTTTAACATTCTATTTGATTTTTGGGACAGAATCACAACTTGATGTTGATTCTGTCTTTTTTATTTGCATCTCTAAACAGTAGTCGGAATGTTATATAATGGTGTTAAATGAGATAGGAAATATAAAAGTCGATTAAATCACTTCTCTAGTTATCTTAGAAGTGATTTTAATTGGATATTTATGTTAGAATTTCTATAAGATTGTGAAAAATTACACTTAAACTAACGCCGCAGGTTAGTTGAAGAGTCGCTGTTTGATATTTATTTATTAATTGGGCCAGATTGTTGAAGATCCCTCTTAAAGAGAGTTGTTTATTTATGTTAGTATATTACGAGTGAAATCAGGTTCTTAACGATTTTATCAAGTATCAAGCAAAATAATTCAGAAACGAAGAAAGGACAGCACTAACATGGAAAACGTATCAAATGTAGATAAATTGGAATCAATAAAATCCTTACAATCGACAATCAGTAAACTCGAAAATGCCTTGTCCCAGATGACTAAGAAAGGCGCAAATACTACCTTAGTAAAGAAACGACTCAAAGCTATTTACATCGGCTTAGCCATGCTAGAAAACGTTTGGAATCAAAGACCCCATCATTACACCCATGAAGATTTAGCAGAAGCTCGCAATGTTCTTACTGGTTTATTTCCATCAATTGAGAATATTTATGCTAAGTCAAAGGCAGGTAGTCCCCAAAGAACGCTTTTAGAAAGAAGAATTAAAGCATTGGAACTAGCTGTTCAAGCAATTGATGACCTTTCCAATGAATAACTTATCTAACTAAATAGAGTAACGTGTAGTTTTAGTTGTAGAAGAATTAAGTTATTTTAAGATTGAGAACACACCTTTGTTATTCCATTAAAGGGCGTGTTTCTTTAATAAGAATCGCTTTTCTTAATGAACTAACGGGTGCTTTACTTCAATTGGGATTAATGTATTTTTCTTATTCAACTAACGCAGCAGGTTAGTGCAAGAGGGAAAATAATAATTCATATAAAATATGGTGTGTTAAAATACATACTAAACATAAAGGGGGAAAAATAATGTTTATACATAAAATTGATGAAGATGTATCTTTAAAATTAATTGAATTGAATGATGCTGAAAGAATTTTTGAACTTACCGATAAATCAAGAAACTATTTAAGAGAGTGGCTACCTTGGCTTGACTTCACTACAAGAGTCGAGGATTCAAAAGAGTTTATCCAAAACAGTTTAAAAAGTTATGCTGAGAATAAAAGTATAAATACCGTTATTTTATTCAAAGGGAAAATCGTTGGTGTGGCAGCCTTCAACAGTATTAACTGGTCAAACAAAACAGCATATATAGGCTATTGGCTTAGTGAAGAATATCAAGGAAAAGGAATTATGACCAAAGTTGCTAAGGCATTAACTGATTATGCGTTTAGCCATCTAAACTTAAATAAGGTAGAAATTAGGGCAGCTTTAGAGAATAAAAAAAGTAGAAGCATTCCCGAAAGATTAGGTTTTGTAAATGAAGGAAGTATCAGGCAAGCAGAATGGTTATATGACCATTTTGTTGACCACATCGTTTATGGATTGTTAGCAGATGAATGGAATAAAAATAGATAACCTTATTAAGCTAACGGGTGCTTTACTTCAAGAAGAGGTAAAGCTTTTTTCTTATTGAACTAAAGCAGCGGTTTAGTTCAATAAGAAAAAATGTAAAAATAACTTAAAATTGGAACTTCATTTCGAACGTATGAAAGTAAAGGGTAGGTTAGTGAAAGAAGAAATGTAAATCTTTTACAAAAAAATAACTTTAAGTACAGTAAATCACAATTCATTTTACATAGAAAATGATAATGGGTTGCTTAGGCAACTCTTTTTCTTATTGCAAAAAACGAAGCAGTTTAGATTAATAAGGTGTATATTTGTACTTTTAATATTGAACCCAACTTCAAATATTGATAATATTAGAACAAACATTCTTTTTTTGGAGGGTAAATAATGCAACTATATTTTTATGATGATAGCTTCAATCATTTAATTGAACAATATAAATTAACTGAAGAACAACTCCGATTTACAGGTACACCTAATGAATGTATTAAACTTTCTAATGAGGATTTAAATCGTCATTCAATTTTAGCTTTAGAAAATGATAAGCTCGTTACTTTCTTTGTACTACATAGAAATGATGGTGTAAAACCATACACCGATAATGATAAATCAATTTTAATAAGAGCTTTTTCAACAGATTATCGTCATCAAGGTAAGGGATATGCCAAAAAAGCTTTAATGCTACTACCTGATTTTGTGAAGAAAAATTTTAGAGATATTAATGAAATTGTATTGGCCGTGAATTTAAAGAATGAAGTCGCACAAGGATTATACAAGAAGTGTGGATATATTGATGAAGGTGCAAGAAAGATGGGGAAAAAAGGAGAACTTATAATTATGAGTTATCATTTATAAACTAAGATGGCACTGTAGAACACTACATTAAATTAGTAAATTCTTATTCAACTAACGAGGTGCTTTAGTTAAACAAGACCTTTATTTCGATGGTCCATTTTTACGTCCAAAACATCAGGAAGATTTCGGCTAAAGCTACATTAAGAAGCACTTTTATCACCATTCTCGCCTCCGCAATGCAGAAAAAATCTTTTATTGACCAATCGGTACAATAATTATATACTTATATAAAGTAAAGTGGTATGGAAAGGAGACACTCATGAGCAAACGGGGTAGGCCAAGAGACTTTAAATACGACAACATTATCGATGCAGCTATGAAGACATTTTGGAAAAATGGATATGAAGCATGCTCCACACAAGACCTGTGCAAGGATACTGGTCTTGGCAAAGGCAGTTTATACAATACGTTTGGAAGTAAGCATGAACTGTTTAGACAAGTGTTGGAGCGGTATCAAGCCAATGGAATTCGAGACCAATTAGCCTTGCTACAAGGACCGATATCTGTGAAGACACGTTTGCACAGCCTTTTAGCGTGGGCGATGACCGAGGATTTTGAACAAGCTGATCAGAACGGATGCTTGCTGATTAATGTGAGTTTAGAACGACCACAAGACCAGATGGTAGAGGGTTTCGTAAGCAAACATGTTGAAAAGCTGAGAGAAGCTCTCGTTAGCGTAATGGAAGAAGGCCTTCAAACGAAGGAAATTTCTAAAGGCAGTTCAGCTGAGGAGCTGGCAAGCCTGTTTTTGAGCAGTTATTATGGATTGCGTGTGCTGAATGCTTCTATGAAAAATCGAGACCTGTCGAATCAAATAGCCACTGGAGTAATTGAGTCTATCTTTAGCATCTAGTGTGCTTTTTTTTACCTTATTTATGTACTGAACATTACAAAATTAGGAGTGATTATATGCCAGCAGTTATATATGTATTGGCTTTTGCAATTTTTTCAATGACAACATCTGAGTTTATGGTGGCTGGTATGATGCCTGAGTTAGCAGAAGCTTTTAGTGTATCCATATCCAGCATTGGTTTTCTAATAACTGCGTTTGCAGCGTCAATGGTCCTAGGAGGACCGATTTTAACAGCTATATTGCTTAAAATCCGTAGCAAACAAGCGATTCTAGTTCTTATAATTGTTTTTTTTATTGGTCAGACACTTGGCGCGCTTTCTTGGAACTACGAAGTGATGATGGTTGCTCGTATTATTACAGGGACCGCATCTTCCGCAACCTTTGGCATTGCCATTTCGCTTTCTGCATCGTTAGTTGGCTCTGAATTAAGAGGAAGAGCCGTATCAGTGGTTCTTGCAGGATTAATGATTTCCATGGTTGTAGGGCTGCCTGTAACGACCTTCATTTCTCAAGAATTGGGCTGGCGCGTCAGTTTTTGGGCGGTTGCATTGCTAGTATTTGTAGCAGGCATTATCATTTTATCGAAATTGCCTTCCTCTCCAGCACCCGGCCCTATCCTGTTTAAGAAAGAGTTGGAGCCATTTCGCAATCGCCATCTATGGGCGGCCTATGTAACTAGTACGCTTATCATCGGCGGCACTTTCGCTGGCTTTAGTTTTTTCACTTCCATATTTACGGACATATCTGGATTTTCTGAATCAAGCGTTCCTCTTTTGCTTTCCCTATATGGCGGCGCTACTGTGATTGGAAATATTCTTATTGGACGCTATGCCGATCGTTTTACAATGAGAATACTTTTTGTGGGACTCATGATTTTATTCGCGGCAATGATGTTATTTGCAATTGGCGCCGAAACCAAATGGATTGCCATTATTGCTATTCTATTGATTGGCTTGACTGGGGTTTCATTGAATCCAGCCATGGCTACACGAGTGATGAAAACCGCAGGTAGCGGGACAATGATTAACACCGTCCACTCATCTTTTATTACTCTTGGGGTAGTCATTGGTTCCTCATTAGGAGGAGTAGCCATCAGTGGGGGTTATGGCCTTCACTCACCTTTATGGATTGGCGCCATATTAGCCGCATTAGGTCTGCTATCCTTACTGCCCTATTCTAATTTACAGGTTACTGAAACGAAAAGGAAAAATTAGACTGTATTGTTGTAGCTTTGTAGAAAAGATTGATAATTTGTATTAAAGTTTGATTATTTATAATAAAGATTGATTAAAATCACCTCTTTTTACTTAGAGGTGATTTTTTATTGGATATTTATGTTAATATCACTTCAGTTTGTGAAAAGATGTACTTAAACTGAAGATAATTTATTTAATTAAGTAGATTATTTTCTTCAAGTTACAATCTAAAATTTCTTTTATGAGACCGAGTTTTAGACCTACTTACTAAGTGATTTAAGGACAGTGGCCATATTTTAGTTATTCCATTAAAGGGCGCAATTCCAAGTGTGAATTTGCGCTATTTCTTTATCTATCGGTCCATATTCTTTAGGAAAGATCCTGAAAACTCCTTGATTTTAAATAATTTAATTTGTTATAATTAGCACCAGGTATTAATACTAACTTATAATTTAAATGTGGGGTGGAGCGAATGATAGGTGCGAGAATAACAGCTATTGGGACATATGTACCTGAAAAGAGATTAACAAATTTTGAACTTGAGCAATTGGTCGAAACAAATAATGAGTGGATTATTCAAAGAACAGGAATTCATGAACGTAGAATTAGCCTTTCCGAAGAATTTACAAGCAATTTATGTATATCTGCTGTAAAGGATTTAATGCGCAGATATAATAAAAAAGTTGAAGATGTAGATATGATTATTGTAGCAACAAGCACACCAGACTTTCCTTTTCCATCTGTCTCAAGTATCATACAAAACCAATTAAATATATCTCAAACAGGTGCTATCGATTTAAATGCAGCATGTGCAGGATTTGTTTATGCCTTGCATACAGCACACAGTTTAATTTCTTCTGGGCTCCACAAAAAGATATTAGTGCTTGGAGCAGATACAATCTCAAAAATTACAGATTATACCGATAGAAGCACATGTATTTTATTTGGTGATGGGGCTGGTGCGGTATTAGTTGAAAGAGATGAACAATCAAAAAGTTTTATTGGATTCCATCTAGGAAGCGATGGGAGAGGAGCACAACATGTATATCGTTCAGGACTATCAAAAATGGTCAATGGAATTGAGTTAATCGATACTCAATATCTTGTACAAAATGGTAGAGAAGTTTTTCGATGGGTTGCAAGGAATGTTCCCACCAACATAAGAGAGCTTTTAGAAAAATCACAAATGAGTTTAGATCAAGTTGATTGGTTTATACCTCATAGTGCTAATTTAAGATTGATAGAGCCAATTTGTGAAAAATTAGAATACCCAATGGAAAAAACCCTTTATAGCTTAGTGAACTTTGGAAATACCTCTGCTGCTACAATTCCTTTAGCTCTTGATCTTGGAATCCGTGAGGGAAAAGTCAAAAATGGAGATCGAGTTCTCATGTACGGTTTTGGATCTGGTTTGGTTCACGCTGGACAACTTTTAGAAATAAACTTTGACGAGCAAATTAATACTCCAACTCCACTGTAACCTATAATTGAGCATGTTAACTAACAAGTAAATTTTGTTTAAGAACAGGGGAACCATGTTTTCTTCCAATTTGGCGCTATTGTTTAATAAGCAACTCTTTTCTTCTTCAACTAACGGGTGCTTTACTTCAAGAAGGGGTAAAGCCTTTTTTCTTATTGAACTAACGGGGCAGGTTAGTTGAATTAGAATAACTTCTATAATTTGGATATTCCTTTAAAAAGAGTGTTTTGATAGTCGATTAGTTAAACAAGGGACAGATTACGTATTGGGGTGTATTGAATGAAAAAATTTCTAATAATTGGGTTGGTAATTTTATTTCTTGTTCCGATTTATATTGTACAAACAAAAAAACGCTCGTACGAAAATAAAATTGAACACTTCCTGACAGAAGAGATGTCATACGTTAAGGAAGATATACAGTCCATTGAAGGTAAATGGCATCTTGCAGGGTTGCCAAGTTATTGGGTTAACGTCATTTTTTCAGATGAACCAAATATTGTGTATATTTATTTTGCTCACGATAATGTACGGATTGGACAGTATGATTATAATTCAATAGATTCTACGATTCTTTCAACAGATAAATTAAAGCATTACGAGCCATACGAATGAAATAAAAAGGGGTGACTATAAACTATTGCCTTTTGAAATAATTAATTTTATTTCCTCAGATACATGATGATATTTTATATGTTAGTTTGTGAAGGAATGAACTTAAAGTAACGGGTGCTTTACTTCAAGAAGGAGTAAAGTTTTTTTCTTATTGAACTAACGCAGCAGGTTAGTTGAAGAAGCAGGAGTTTTTAGAAACATATAGAATTAATTAATACATGATTGATTTTTCATGTTGGAGGATTCTTATGGCAAAGTACATGCTACTTCTCATTCCAATTTTCTTATTATTCGTTTTTATTTGGGCATTTAACAGTTTGAAGAACTCAAATACTGAACCTACACCTCATATTTGGTTTTCACTTTTTCTTTCTATTTTAATATCAATTCAAGCGATAATAGGAGCTATTCGGGGATTTAAAAAGATTAAAAAATCCTAATTCAACTAACGGGTGCTTAAGTTAAGAAAGACCTTCTTTCGAAGGTCTTTTTTTTTACGTCCAAAACATCAAGTATATTTAGGTGATCCATTGTGAAATGTTACACCTAAACTAACGGGGCAGTTTAGTTGAAGAAGAAGGTTTTTTTGCGATTGTGTTGAATAAGTTAATATATGTAAATTATGAACAAAAGGGGTGCTTTACTTCAAGTCTGTGGGTGGCACTTTTTTCTTGAACTAACGAAGCAGTTTAGTTGAAGAAGAAGGTTTTTTCGCGATTGTGTTGAATAAGTTAATATATGTAAATTATTGAACAAAAGAGTGCTTTACTTCAAGTATAGGGCGGAACTTTTTTCTTGAACTAACGCAGCAGGTTAGTTCAAGAAAGAATGTCTAAAATAAAGTTTATTTAACCCAATTTTTAACTATATTCATTTTTTTAGATATTGATGTCATATCAATCTGAGCTATAAAAATGCCAAGAATAACGATACAACAACCAATAACATCACTAAGGATAAAAAGCTCCCCTATAAAAAGAACAGCAAACAAAGCAGCAAAGATCGGTTCCAGAGCAAAAATTAATCCAATATGTGTTGGAGTTGTGTATTTTTGAGCTATACTTTGACAAATAAATCCTACAGCACTACAAAGTATTCCTAGTCCTAAGATTGCAATCCAAGAGTTTAATGTAAATGGTAGAGAAGGATTTTCTAAGATGACACTACAAATCAATCCCATAAGCCCAGCAAAGCCTAATTGTAAGATACCAAGAGTCATGGGATCATCTTGCTTAGTTAGTTTTCCTGTTAAAATTATGTGTATTGCATAACAAAATGCACCGATTATACATAAAAGGTCTCCAATATTTATACTGAATGGTTGCTTTAATGTCAATAACCCAATACCAGTCAGAGTAAATACTAAACCGACAAGAAGTTGACAAGACGGTAAACGTTTAATTAATATACAATTAATTAACGGTACAAAAATAACGGTAAGACTTACAAGAAATCCAGCATTAGATGCGGTAGTCTTACTCACACCAAATGTAATGAATGTAAAAACTCCGAACAATACAGCTCCTAACATAAATGAGGAAATAAACGCTTGTTTAGTGACCTTCATTAGCCGTTTATAAAATAGAATTCCTGCAATTAAAAAAGCAATTAAAAATCTAAGAGAAATGATGTTGAAAGTCTGAAGAGACATAAGCCCCATTTTCATAAAAACATAAGATAATCCCCAAAAAATATTTACGACTACCATCATAATATTAGCTTTTGTTTGATAACTCATTAACTACAATCCAATCTTCTTATTATCCCATAGCTCATTCCTAACATAGTCATTAAATTAATTTTTTCCGTAGTTCCTCCGCAGTTAATAATGCTTCTGCATCTTGATAGATGTCTTCGGGTTTGTTCCCATTTCCAAGAATATACCCCGTAAATTCGATTCCTATAAAATCAAAAATATACTTAAACTGTTGAATCATAGGCAGTCCTTTTATGAATGGTTCATCTCCTCCGACTGCAATCACAAATGCTTTTTTTCTTGCCATATTATCTTTGAAATTAGGATATTTAGAGTCTTTTAAAGTCTGGGACCATCTATCAATAAAGTTTTTCATAATTCCTGACATGCTGTACCAATAAATTGGAGTAGAAAATATTAAGATATCATGCTGCAGAATACGATTTATAATTAAATTATAATCATCATTTCTATCTTGAAATCCATTTTCGGAATGTCTCATGTCTATAATTGGCAGGATATTATAATCCCTTAAGTATATTTTCTCTGTATCTATGCCGTGAATTACATGTTCTGTCAGTATATCTGTATTTCCATTTTGTCTAGTTCCCCCATAAATTATCGCGATGGTCATGAAAAACCTCTCCTTTTCTAATATCTAATTTGTTTCCTAATTACTTGTATCTTATAATAAAATTATAAAACGAAAAAGATGATTATTCCGATTGAATCAATCGAATTAAACGATTAACATGAGGTGTATTTTATGGAAATCAAACAATTGATTACTTTTAAAACTGCAGCAGAAAATTTGAATTTTACACAGACAGCAAAAATTTTAAATTTTGCACAATCAAGTGTAACAGCCCAAATAAAATCTCTTGAGGGTGAAATAGGTAAGCCATTATTTGAGCGTTTAGGAAAACGGTTAATTTTGACTGAAGCCGGGCAGCAGTTTAAATTATATGCTGAAAAGATGATCATACTAAGTGAAGAAGCAGTAATGATAGCAAATGGAGAAGATGAATCAGTAGGTACTCTTACAATAGGGGCACAGGAAAGCCAGTGTACATACCGATTACCTCCAATTCTCAAAGAGTTCAAGGCTAAATTCCCAAAAGTTAAGCTTGTTTTTAGACCCGCAAATTCTGACGAGATGGCAAGAAGGCAGTTAATGGAAGGTATTTTAGATGTTGCTTTTATTATGGACACAAGTAGGCCAGAAGAATCTTTAAGAGTAGAGAAGCTTATCGAGGAGGAGTTGAAAATGGTGACCTCACCAAACAATGCAAAAAATGTGCTATCGTTATCAGATCTTAAGCATGAAACACTTTTGTTTACAGAAGCTGGTTGTTCATATCGAAGAATATTGGAAGACTCTTTAAACTCAAAAGGAGTATATCCGTTAGATAAAATAGAATTTGGTAGCATAGAAGCAATTAAACAATGTGTATTAGCAGGACTAGGCGTGGCACTATTACCGGAGATGGTAGTTGAAAAAGACATTAAAGAGGGAAGAATGAAGGAATTACCATGGAATACTTCTACATCTCCACTTTTTACGCAGGTTGCTTGGCACAAGGATAAACGCATTACACCTCCTTTGGAGGAATTTATTAATTTAACTCGTAAGACATTTTTATCTAAATGATTTTATTTTCAAATGAATTGTTATATTGTGTTATTCAACTAACGGGTGCTTTAGTTAAACAAGACCATCAATTCGATGGTCTATTTTTATGTCCAAAACAAAGTAAAATTCGGTGATCAAGTGTGAAATGTTACACTTAAACTAACGGTGCAGTTTAGTTTAAGAAGGCTAAGTAATAACTTTGGTTGTTTTTTGTTGTAATCTTTATAAGGAGGAGGTGTTATTTTGAAGAAAAAATATATAGCTCTTCTTATTGAATTGGCATTAGTTATGAATGTAATATGTGTATATTTGTTTTTTTACTTTTGGGAAATGAAAGCTCAAGGAGAGTATAGGAAATATGATAAAGGGGTTACTGTTGAGGTAAATAATTTGAGTAATCAAAGTCTACCTGATCTGATATTTTCATATAGCGTCAATAAGAAGGATTATAAAGAGGTAGGAACTATAAAAAGTCTAAAAGCTGGAGAAGTAACCCAAATAACTGGAAGCAGCAAAGAGATAAAATCAAGTGATACAAGCTTATATTTGCATTATTACATTAATAATGGTGGAAAAGCAGTGGATAGTTTAGCTTATTTTTATACTGCGGAACCTACAAAAGCTGTCATTGTTTTAAATATCCATGAAGTAAAACCTCATGGATTTTTAAAGTATGAATATAGAGGTTATAATGGCTGGGATAAATATGGGCCAGATGAAATTAACTATTGAATAATGAATTTATTATTCAATAGTAAGATGTTAAACTAACTAGCGGGTGCTTTAGGTTGAAAACACGAACTGATAAGCGGTTCTTTTTTCTTATTACGAAGTAGGTACTGTCGAATATTAGGAGGCTATAGGATTTGAAATATAAAACAGTTCTATTCTGTTTATTAGTATTTGTTCTTTTATTTATATTAGTTATGTTACTACCTTTTTTACAAGAGCCTGATGTTTATCAAAATTATGAAGAAGGCGTTACGATAGAGATAAATAATTTAAGTGGAAGTGACCTAGCCAATCTTAATTTTTCATACGGTTATGTAGAGGATACAGTCACAGTCTATAAAGAAATAGGCAATATAGAACGATTAAAACCTGGGAATACCTCAATAATAAAAACAAAAAAAAATAAAAATTTAAATAATAGAGGAAGGGATACAAGCATTTACATGAACTATAAGCTTTTAAATGGTTTTGAAATAAATGAAAATTTGGTATACTTTAATCCTCCTCAACCAGATAAAATCGTTCTTATAATTAATATTAATCAAATAGATAGCTATGGAAATATAGATTATGATATAAGAGGCTTTGATGGAGTACGATCATTTCCATCTTACTAAGAATAGCTGTCGAGTAAACCCTATTTCTTTTTTGAAATGCTATTCTTGCCAGGAGATAAATTAACCCTTAACTTCATCCCATCAGCTTTGTAAATTGCTACTTTTCTAGGCTTAGTGAAATCGCTAAAGTTGATGCTGTATAACACTCTAAAATAAATCAATATGCCAAATGAAAAATTTGATGAATTGGCAGAATATTGTCGGATACTAGATGAAAGAGAAGCCACCAACCGATAACTCGGAGGGTGGTTTATTATTAGGCAATATTAAAGGGAAAGGTTGATTTATCGTAATATGATATGACGACACCTGCACCATGTCTAATATTTTTTTAATAATAAGCTCAAGTTAATTGGATATTTATGTTAATATTTGAATAAGATTGTGAAGAAATATACTTAAACTAACGAAGCAGGTTAGTTGAATAAGAGATAAGCGCAAATAAAGAGGATTTTTATTTTCTAAATCGAATAATTTAAGAGGTCTTGGTTTTGACTTAAACCAACAAGTTCTTAAATTTAGTATTAAGGGGAGAAAAGATAAATTGATTATTCGTGAATATACAGATACTGATGAAAAAGGTTGGGTACGATGTAGAACGCTATCATTCTTAAATACAGCTTATTTTGATAATGTTCTAAATAAAAAGGAAAGCTATGAAAATCCTGCAATCGAACTAGTTGCAGAATTAAACGGACAAATTGTTGGTCTCATTGATGTAGAGTATGAAAAGGAAGAAAAGACAGTTTGTTCAAGAGGAGAAGGTTTAGGAGGAATGATTTGGCATATTGCAGTTCATCCAGATTATTATCGACAAGGAATTGGCGAGAAACTTCTTCAAGAAGCGGAAAAGCGAGCAATCAGTTTAGGTTTAAATCGTTTTGAAGCGTGGACTAGAGACGACCGTTGGGTACAGAACTGGTATGAAAAAATGTTGTTTAATAAGGAAGATTCATACTACCATATTTACTTTGAAGGAAATGAAATGAAAAATAGAATTCAAAGTACCATTCCTAAACTCTACTTAGTCAATTCATTCACACATTACGTAGGAGAAGAGATTGAGCAATTTAAAACATCCAATCAACGAATTCATGAATGTGTTTGCTATGAAAAATATTTGAATATTATATAGTGCTTGTTCAACTAACGGGTGCTTTACTTCAAGAAGGAAAAGTATTTTTCCTTATTGAACTAACGCAGCAGGTTAGCTTAATAAATATCAGATTTTGAATAGTTAATTTTAAATTTAGAAATATGTTATTATTTCACATTAGAGTATATTGCTTTAAATAATTTTAAAAGAACTTTGGAGGAACAATATGAATATAAAGTTAGCTACGCTAGAGCAAGTTAATCAAATAGAAATTTTATATCAAGAGCTTTTTTTAAAAATGTCAAACTTTCAGCCCAAATATATAAAGCCTGCAAAGCAGGATGTAGAGTTTATAAGGAAAACAATCAATGAAAAGGATTCGGATATTTTATTAGCTGAAATTGATAACTGTACTATAGGTTTTTTACTTATTCAAGAACTAATCACACCATCATATACTTGTTTGGTTGAACATAAATACGCATTTATTCCAGATATAATTGTTGGAACCAAATATCAATCTCAAGGAATTGGTTCAGCTTTGTTATTAGAAGCAAAAAAATGGGCTGAAAATCGAAAATTAGATTACTTAGAGTTGAATGTACTGTCTGAAAATATTGGTGCTATTACTTTATATGAAAAGCAAGGATTTATAGATGTGAGCCATACAATGCGCTATGAATTTAATTGAAAAGACATAGGGAGTATTAGTGTGTTAAGAAACTAATTAATTCTGTTCAGTAATTGGGTCGTATTGGTAAAAATCAGAAGGAATTTTTGAGAAGGAAGTTGAAATTAATGATATTCTTCAACTAACGGGTGCTTTAGTTACACAAGACCATCATTTCGATGGTCTGTTTTTTTATCCAAAACACCAAGTAGATTTCATAAATCCATTTTGAAATATTACACTTAAACTAACGTAGCAGTTTAGTTGAACAAAGGGGTTATTTTTATAAACGCAGAAAATATACATTGAAACGATGTAGGGTTTATAATTAATAATTTTTAAACAACCGGTGCAAGAGTTGTTGAATAAACATGGTTCGGCAGCTCTTTCTCTTATTGCAGCAAGCCTTATTGACCTATCAGGGCAGAAATTACAAAAGAGGGATTTGTAATTTTATGTAGAATTAGAATATGTCTGGCTATTGATTTTTTTTATAGCCGAAACTTATGGAAGGGGTGACATATTGAAAATGAAAGAATTTCAAAATAGCATGCTAATGAGAGGGATTACTTCTTAACTAAGGTATAATCCTCTCAAAGGTAATGGGAGGAAAAATAAGAGATGATGAAATTAGAAAACATGGTACAAGTATTAGCTTCCGATACTGTCGCCCAGAGACTCATTCAATTCTGGGAATACGACGAGGGAACACTGGAACTGTGGCGTGCAAGTTCAAACTTTGTGTATGCTTTTGAACGTAATCAAGTTCAATATTTTTTGAGATTTAGTTTTGAGCAAGATAAATCTATTGAACAATTAAAAGCTGAGTTAGAGTATATGCAATATCTACACTTAAATGGATTTCCAACTGTAACACCAATTCAATCAATAAGTGGAGAACTTATTGAAACACTAATGACTCCTGAAGGAACGTATATTGCTGTTGTCTTTAGTGCAGCTAACGGAATTAATTTGAATTCCGATACAATTACCGATAAACAGATGGAGGAATGGGGAAAATCACTAGGCTCATTACATTGTTTGGCAAAAAAATTCGAGCCTGGATCTGAAAGAAGAAAAAGTTGGTTGGACACAGTACAGTTCATGGAAAGTGTATTTCAAAAGCATCCAACGGAACTTATTGCCCTAGAGGAGCTAGACAGGGTTACCGCTTGGCTTCAATCGATACCTACTGGAAATGATGTGTACGGATTGATACATTATGATTTCCAATTAGATAATATCTTTTTTGAAGAGAATAAGAATCATAGTTTCAATGTAATCGACTTTGATGATGCAATGTACCACTGGTATGCACTTGATATCGTTACAGCCCTTGATGATTTTATTGACGATGACAATCCTCATTCAAAATTAATGATTCAGTCTTTTTTGAACGGATATCGTTCCAAAATGGTCCTAGAAAATGATGTAGTGGCTCAATTTCCACAATACCAAAGATATGCAAACTTATATAAGTTCTCCAAATTATTAAGATCTATGGATTATGAAGAAATTAATGATACTCCACATTGGTTTGATGAATTAAAGGTAAAGTTAGTTCGTGTTGCAGATGAATTAAGAAAGACCTTTCAAATATCATGGTAAAAGGATACATGAAATTATACATGCACCTTGTAGTTCATGTTGCAAAGAAGAGATTGTGAAATATTGTACTATAACTAAAGGGTGCTTTAGTTAATCAAGACCATCATATTTCGGTGGTCTATTTTTACGTCCAAAACATCAAGTATATTTCGGCGATCCATTGTGAAATGTTACACTTAAACTAACGCAGCAGTTTAGTTAAATAAGGAACGAGTTACCAATGCATAAGTTTTAATATTTTGAGATAATTAAAAAGTTTCAAGGTAAGAGATAAAACTTAATCTATTTAGAAATAATTTTTTAAATAATGGAGGTGCAAAATGACAAGTATTACGGGATACACTTGTAACTGCTGTGGGAAATATCATGAAGAACTTCCTACAAGTTATGGAAGCCCTGCACCAGTTTATTATGATGATGTTGCACCTGAAGAACGTAAAGACAGGTTTAAATTAGATGATGACTTATGCATTATGGATAATGAACATTTCTTTATTCGTGGATGGATTGAAATTCCTATTATCAGTACAGATGAACATTTAATTTGGGGTGTATGGGTATCATTAAGCGAAGCTAATTTTAATAAAACAAGTGCAATCTGGGACAAACAAGAATTGTTGGAACCAATGTTAGGTTGGTTATCCACCGCTTTGCCTTGTTATCCTGATACTGTGAATTTAAAAGCAAGGGTTCATTTTAGACCAAATGGAATTAGACCTTATATTGAACTCGAACCAACCGACCATCCCTTAGCAGTGGAATATAGAAATGGGGTAACCATTGAAAGGGTACAAGAGATAGCTGGTGAACTATGTGTTATTAGTGATAATCGAGAAAAAAAGTAAACGTTTTGAATCTATGCTTCTTCAACAAGATGTGCGTTAGAAAAACAAGATCATCATTTCGATGGTCTATTTTTCATCCAAAACATCAGGTAGATCTCAGAAATGCATTGTGAAATGTTACACTTAAACTAACGAAGCAATTTAGTTTAAGAAGGAAACGGTCTTTACAACGTCGAATTTAATTACATAAAAACTAACTCTTAAATTAAGGTGGGGCATATGGGTAGAATTCCAACTGGACCAATTATTGAAGGTGGAAAAAAAGCAGGTAAAATAATTAAAGAAAACCGCAAAGAAATTATGGCAGTATTAGGTTTATTGAGTGCTGCAGGAAAGGTAATAAAAGAAAATACTGTTAAGAAAAAAGAATCAAACAAAACTGAAGGAAAATTGCATCATAGGAAAGGGCGTTATGATCATTATAAAATTAAAATACTAATGGAATTGGATAGCCAAAACAGGAATGAGCTTTTTCAATATATACTTGAAGTAAAACAATTTATTCAACAGATTAAAAATGAAGAAAATAAGGAATTGGGAGTAAAAAAGCCTATTCATAAAAAAAGAATTAAAAATTGGAATGATATTCTTATTCAAATTAAAGATAAAATGTATACAAAAGATTATCTTGAATTTATTAAAATTTATAACAACCCAAGTTATCATAGTGAATATTTTAAAGGTTTTGAGGGTCTTGTTGAGAAATTTAAAAAACTAAATAATCGAGAAAAACATGATGATTTATTGAAATATATTGCAGAAATAACAAATAGGAGCATTGAGCAAATCAAAAAGGATTTTTCACTAACCGACTAAAATATACTCCTTTTTTTGGAAGGTATATATCTATTGATCAATTATTTTTAAACTTTTTTAGAGTAGTAAGGATAGTGAACGATACAAAAAACTGTAATAAAAACCGTGAGACTTATTCAATTAATTGTGGCAATATTACTTAAGACCAATACAGATAAATCTTATTCAACTAACGGGTGCTTTAGTTAAATAAACTGGGTTGCTTAGGCAACTCTTTTTTCTTATTGAACTAACGAGGCAGAATAAATATTGAAATTAAATGTATTTTTCATCTTCATATGGAGCTTTTTTCTTTAGTTTGTGGAAAATGGTGTTAGAATAAATAATGTTGTATACGTAGTCTTTAGTTTATTTTTTGGGGGAAGTATATATATGAAAACAATTGCAGTTTACTGTGGTTCTAGTACGGGAAATGATCCCAACTATATGAAGGAAGCAAGAAATTTAGGGAAGTTTTGGTGAATAATGGATTAAACCTTGTCTATGGAGGAGCAACAGTTGGTTGAATGGGTGCAGTTGCTGATGCTGTGATGGAAGCAGGTGGAAAGGTAATTGGCGTTATACCTGAGAAGTTAAAAAATGTTGAAATAGCACATCAAAAACTATCTGAACTTCATGTCGTTAACACTATGCATGAAAGAAAGGCATTAATGGCAGAGTATGCTGATGGGTTTATTGCATTGCCTGGCGGTTCTGGGACTTTAGAGGAATGGTTTGAAGTATTTACTTGGGCTCAACTAGGATACCACAATAAACCTTGTGCATTACTCAATATCAACAATTACTACACACCAATTTTATCTCTTTTTGATCATATGATCGACCAAGGATTTGTAAAATCGGAGTATAAAGATTTAATAGTCATTGACAATAATTCAAAAGAGTTAGTAAAAAAACTTAAGGATTACAAAAGTACCTATATACATAAATGGTAATAATAAAATTAAAATAACTTCAGAAATAATTAAAGAAAGAGGAAGAAATCTTGGAACAGCTGCTAAAAGAAATTAAGTTACTCAGTGAAAAAGAACCAAAAACGTTAGAGCAAATGGCATTAAAGCTATCAGAGGAAGTTGGCGAAACCTCTCAAGCTGTACTATCTTACATAAAAGCAAGTGGAAGTGAGTACAAACAATTAGGAATCGAAGATGTAAAAGAAGAATGTATTGATGTTATTTTAGTAGCCTTAGCTATGTTTTACAAATTATCCGAGAACGATAAAGAATTACACGAGTTAATTAGTAAAAAGTTGGATAAATGGGAAAGCAAAATCAGTTAACGAATTTTCGTTCGTTTAGTAAAATAGTAAAAATTTTAATTATACCTTCTTTAACTAACGGAAGTATTTGTTCAACAATGCTTTGCAATGATCTTCAATAATCGGGCGCTTTCCTTTAGGAATGTGTCTTTTACTTTTTGACCAGAATAGGAAATGGATTTAAGGAAAAACTCATTTTAAATAGGGAAACAGACCAAGGGTAATGAAGTGACCCCTAAAAGTTAGACACGGTTATTTCATTAGGCAGCTTGGTAAAAATGAGTTCGGTATTGCACCGGACTCATTTTTAATTTTGCCTTCATCCGTTTCGTGTTGTAATACATAATATACTTTTCTAATTCGATTTTAAAATGCTCCACACTTTCAAACTCCTTTAAGTAGAGGAATTCCGATTTCATAATGCCGAAGAAATTCTCCATCACAGAGTTGTCGTAACAGTTTCCTTTACGAGACATACTTTGTACAATACCCCTACATTCTAATGCGTGACGATATTGCTTCATTTGATAATGCCAGCCTTGGTCTGAATGCATCAGTAGTTGGTGGTCCTCAGGTAAGCGTTCTAAAGCTTTCTCTAACATTTCTGAAACAAGTGAATACGTTGGTCTAGAGCCGATTGTATACGTAATAATTTCTCCGTTAAATAAATCTAAAACAGGCGATAAGTAAAGCTTCTCGCCAAGTAGTTTAAACTCCGTAATATCCGTTACCCATTTCTGATTGGGGGTATCTGCAGTAAAATGGCGGTCTAAAATGTTTGGTGCCATCTTACCAACAGTACCTTTATAAGACCTATATTTTTTCATACGCACAACACACTTTAGACCTAGCTCTTTCATAATGCGTTGAACCTTCTTATGATTTACTTTTTGCCCACGGTTCGCTAGCTCATCGCGAATACGACGGTATCCGTAACGACCTTCATGCTCTTCATAAATCGCTTTAATTTCAGCTTTTAAATCGGCATCTGAATCTGGACGGTTCATTCGCTTCACTAAATCATAATATGTGCTTCGTGGAATGCCAGCGAGCTCAACGAGCTCCTTCACCGGATATTTATGCCTTAATTCATAGACTACTTGTATTTTGTCTTGTTTGGTGATTTTTCCTTGTTTTGAACTAAGGCATTCAACTTTTTTAAATACTCGTTTTCCATTTCAAGTTGCTTAATGCGTGCTTCAAGCGCTTCGAATGACCCTTCAACTGGAACTCGTTTTGATTGTTTATTTGACTCTTTTTTCATAGATGGACGCCCCTTTTCCTTTGATTTCAGAGCGTCAATACCAACTGTGTTGAACAATTTAACCCATTTATGTACCGTTGATGGGGATGGGATGTTAAAAATCGCAGCTGCTTCATTAGGAGTTACTCCAAAATCATTTATAAAGTTTAGTACACCAATTTTAAAGTTCAAATCATAATTTGTATAGGAAGAACGAAAAGCTTCTACTCCATTTGCTTTATACTGGGCTACCCAATCCTTTAACGGACTTAAGCTAATATTAAATTGATCAGCTATAGTTTTAAATGAATCTGTTCCCTTTAGATAGGTTAAAACTGCCTGTAATTTTAATTCTGAACTATATTTTGTCATAGAAAAAATGCACCTCCAATTGTTAGATGGTGTCTAACAAATGGGGTGCAGTTCATAATGACTCGGTCTGTTTTTTTAACTATCAGATCTGTTTTTCAGTAATGTAAGTTTTTACAGTTGGTGGTTCATATGTATTGAATTTATCAAGGATCCCTTTTGGTTCACTATCGACTAATGCCATGTTACGGTACTTTTCATGTAAAAACTGTTCCTCTGACATATGATTAAATAACGCAATAAGAGGATCATAATAATGATTTATATTTAAGAGACCACATGGTTTATGATGGAGCCCTAACTGAGCCCAAGTAAAAATTTCAAAGAACTCTTCTAAAGTTCCTGGCCCACCAGGCAAAGCTATAAATCCATCAGCAAGCTCTGCCATTTTCGCTTTTCTCTCATGCATTGAATCTACGATGATCAGCTCTGACAAGTTTTTATGAGCTATCTCTCTATTATCTAGAAAACTTGGCATAACACCAATTACGTATCCTCCCTCATTCAGAACTGAATCTGCAACAGCACCCATAATTCCAACACTCGCTCCACCATAAACAAGTGCAATATTTCGTTTAGCTAGTTCTTTACCAAGTTTTTTCGCACCTTCTAGATAGACATCAGATGCTCCGTTACTCGATCCACAAAATACGGCTAACTTTTTCAATATATTCGCCTCCTAAAGAATCACACCATTAAAGATTATATAATACTTTCATTTTTTTTGTTAAACTTAAAGTATTGAATTGGAGGTTAGATGAAAATGAATGTAACTGAATTTCAACAATGGGTAAAGGATTATTATGAAAGTAGGGGCTGGTCTGAGTTAGACATATTTATTCGTATTGGCTTTTTAGCAGAAGAAACGGGCGAGGTTGCACGAGCTATAAGAGCTCTTGAGATTGGTAGGGATAGGCCTGATGAAATAAGGGGCTCTTATGAGGAAAATAAACAGGAGTTAACTGAAGAGTTAGGAGATGTACTGGGTAATTTAATTGTGATTGCAAACAAGTACAATATCCCACTAGAAGAAGTGTTTCAGTCACATAAAAAGAAACTCTCAGATCGTTATTCTAATGATTAGACAAATAAACCTTTTTTCAACAATAGGGCGCATTTCTTGAGTAAGTGCGTCTTTTTGAATTGGGCCAGATAATTTAATAACACTTGGAAGATAATTTGGATACTTATGTTTAAAAGTAGAGATTGTGAAGAAATGTACTTAAACTAACGGGTGCTTTAGCAGAACAAGAGGCTGCCTTGAGAGGTAGCTTTTTCTTATTGAGCTAACGCGGCAGTTTAGTTGAGGTAGGTATGTAGTAATCCAGAAAGTTCTTTGGAGTGAAAATAGTTGGATGGAAAAACAAATATTTGAGGTATGGCTGGTATAGGATACGATATCTGTAGATTAGTGGTTTGAAATAATGTTGTGGTATAATTGGGAAAAAAAGGAGTGAAATTATGAAAAAGATAATTCCTTCAGTCTTATTATTAGTCTTAGCCTTTACTACTTTTTTTGTAAAAACAGAAGCTGCAATGCCTACAAAAATTATGTGGGATAACATGGAGCTTAAAACAGGACAAATAGGTAGGGTTACGATGTTAAAATCAGGATTTACCATATCTAAATATGAGAATGGTGAATTTCGTCCAGCTAGAGTTGTTAAAAAAGGAGAAGTATTTAGAGTATACGGGATAAAAGTAGCTACTTATGCAACTCACTTAGATTTAGGAAATAATTTATGGGCATACCATAGTAGCCATAGAAGTGATGGTAGTCATGTTTATCTTCAAAAGACGGTTAATTATGAGACACCCTCAAAGTCTAAATTAGCGTTGCTAAAAGAGTATAGTAAATAATTTCAGAAGAACCAATTATTTTGTTATCTTAATCAAATTACGGGTGCTTTATTTAAAAAACATCGGGTAGCTTACGCTGCCCTTTTTCTTATTGAACTAACGGGGCAGTTTAGTTCAATAAGAACTTAAATTTTTTTAAATAATACCTTGTATTATATAGTAATATATATTATAACCATTATAGGAGGTGGACAATTTTGGAAGTAAATAAAGAGGTTTTAAAAGGTCATATTGATACGATAATTTTATCGTTACTACAAATCAGAGATATGTACGGATATGAGTTAGCTAAATTGGTTCGAGAAAAAAGCGATGAACAGTTTGAATTGAAAGAAGGTACGCTTTATTTATCTTTAAAACGATTAGAAAAAAATAAATTTATTGAATCTTATTGGGGCGATGAACAAGGACCAGGGGGCAGAAGGAAATATTATAAACTCACGCGATTAGGTGAAGAAGGTTTTGAACAAAAGCGTTTGGAGTGGGAATTTGTTAAAAAATTGATTGATTCCTTTTTGGAAGGAGGAAAAAGATATGAAGCAAATTGAAGGATTCGTTGATTCTGTATATCAAAATGTAGGAGGAAATAAAAAAGAATTACAAGAATTAAAAGCAGAAATGAAAAGTTATTTGTTAGAGGCAGTTCACGAGTTGAAATTAGAGGGGAAATCAGAACAGGTGGCAGTAGAAATTGCCATTAAACGTTTTGGTAAAGAAAATGAATTACGTTCTGCTATTAGTGAGATATTTGAAACTCAAAAAGTTTTTGGAAAAATGCTTCTTTATATAGGAATAGCTATTTTACTTCTTTCAACTATTGTATTTAGCTATTTCTTAAGCATTGGAAACCAACGTACAAGTGAACAATCAGAAATTGCTTACGAAATTGGAGATATTGTTGAAAGTAACCCAGAATTATCAGAAGCAACAGAAGAGAAAATAGAAAAGTTGTTAAACGATGCCGTTTATATAAAAAAAATGAATGTTTATCTAAATGAAGATAGAGAAAATCCTGTGTACGAATTAAATAAAAGTACAAATCAAACCTTCTCATTGATGTATAGTGATTTGTATTACGGAAGTGGTGATATAAATAGTTTTATAGAAATTAAAGTTCTTGATTATCGTAACATTGGATTTCTTACCATGTTCTTTGGTTTTACATGTTTTGTAGTGCTTTTCATTATTTGGGCTATCATAAACATTTATCATAAGAAAAGAAAAACTGTTTAAGGACACTAACGGGTGCTTTACTTCAAGAAGGAGTAAAGTCTTTTTCTTATTGAACTAAAGGGGCAGGTTAGTTGAATAAGAGAAGGAGAGTTTTTATTATGTGGAGGTCATGCAAGGCACATCAAACATCCTTGTAAAAAAATAATATACCTTCTCTTATGGGCATCTACCGTTAATGAGTAAAAAAGTAAGACAACAATATGAGAATCAGGAAAAATGCCTACATCTCTAAAGATATAGGCAGGGGATATCAACATCAATCTGTTTTTAATAGTGAATAAATATTGATGTCAATAAAGTTTCCTTTAGATTTTTCGTATTGTCTTAGTGTTCCTTCAAATGTGAAATTTAATTTTTTTAATACCTTGATAGAATTTACATTTGCAGGTTCTACCTTGGCTTCGATTCTATTTAATTCTAATGTTTCGAAAGAATAATTAAGCAATGCGAAGATACCTTCTGTAGCATAACCCATGCCCCAATAGGCTTTAGCAATATCATAACCAATTTCGGCCTTTGCATTTTCAAAGTCTATAGAATTGAATCCGCACGTACCAATTATTTCGTTGGATTCTTGTTCAATCATGCTGTAACGAATAGCTTTACTAGCTTGAGCCAATTCCTCAAGCTTTTCAATCATTTCTTTTGCTTGAACTTCATGTGTAAAGCTAGAGATGTTCATGAATTTAGTGACATCTGGATCAGACCAAATTTTAAATAAGCTATGTGAATCTGATACTTCCATTTTTCTTAAATGCAATCTTTGGGTTTGTAGTTCATTTATCAATACTTTACCTCCAATTTTTTTAATCAGTTGGATGAAAAATATTGCCATCTACGCATAGTTCAGTCCCTTCAAGTTTGGTTTTATTATACAGTGAGTAAACAAATAAAGGAACCTTAAAATAAAAAGCGAGAGTGTGCAGGCACTACAACCTAAATTGAAGGGTGTCCTTAATAAGGATTGATTAAAGAGTGATAATACACATTTCGAACAAAATGCGTATTAGAAGCGAAGGTTCTTGTTCAACTAACGAAGCAGTTTAGTGTAAGAAGATATGAAACTTTTAGTAGTAAGATGCCTATTCAATAATTTAATAATTAGGGGGGAGTTACTTGGGGAATAGAATTTCATTTTTAGTATTTTTCTTATTTACCGTCTTATTAATCTCTGCATGTGGAAATAGTTTGGGACACAATGGAGAATACCCTTATGGAGATTATGAAGATGATAAAATGATAGGAACTGTATGGGAATTAAGAAAAGTGAAGGCAGTATTGTTGTTGATATTTCTGAATGGGAAAAACGAGATAGAAAGGATAATACAACAGATGAAGGTTATTCTTATACAGCAAAGATAACCGAAGAAACAGTCATTAACCACGAGGATGGTACAGAATCATCTATTGATGATATTAAAATGGGGCAAAAAGTGTTAGTTAATCCACCTAGAGGGAATGATTTTGAAAGTCATCCAGATGAAATTACTTTACTTGAAATGTCTTACGAGGAAAAATATTCACGGCTTCTATCGCATATAGACGGGTTTAATATAGTTGTCATGTATGAAGTTGGAGAAACATTACCTATGGGGATGCAAGATTCAATTTACGGCGAAGTATTGAACATATTGGAAGGCACAGAACACAGAGCAGTAGCTGCATGGGTAGAGTACAATCCAGATTACATTGTAGATTATAAAGATGAATTCGATATTGAACAATTTCCAGCAATTCTTGTATTTAACCAGGAAGAGGTTCTTTTTAAAACATACAATGTTAATGAATTATATGATTTCTTTAAAAATTTGAATAAATAATAGTATAAGGTTTTTAGTTTGTGAAAAGATGTACTTAAACTAACGGGTGCTTTAGTAAAAGAACTTGGGGTTGTCATAGGTAACTCTTTTTCTTATTAAACTAACGCAGCAGGAAACTTTTTAGAAAGTTTCCGATATTATCGTATATGCTTCCTCTAACAGTCGCTTAAAGCATCCTCAATCTCTTAAGCTAGTTATTATTTTACAATGATCAGTGAAGTAAGATGGTTATGTCATATGAAGAAAATTCGTGAAGGTAACAAGGTTACTCTAGATATCCAAGTTAAGTTCCCCACATTACCCGAGATATAACTGGCTATTATTAAGTTCACTCAAAATACTTTCTCTAATATTATATGTATATTTTACAGCTAATTAATGCATACTTCCTCTAGGCTCAAAGTACAAAGGGAGGAGAATTCTTAATGAGTTTCAATAAACCTATTCCTAACTCTTCCGAATCTAAAGATGTTCCCTCTACTATAGAACCATTACATACCAATCTTCTAGAAAATATTCAACAGATAAAAGAAACACTTGGAAATAGTAACGATATCATTATTCGTGAAGTGCATGTTGGTAAAACAGAAAAACAGCTAATTGCAATTATTTATACAGATGGACTAGCTGATAATGGGATAATTACTGATTTTATTTTGGAGTCGCTAATGTTAGATTTGGATGCTTCACCCACCTTACGATCAACAGATGTCATCCAATTTCTAAAAGACAGTTGTTTGACAGTTGGTGATGTGAAAGATATTACTGATTTTAAAGCATTTTACAGTGCCATTTTAACTGGTGAAACGGTAATACTGATTGACGGACATGCAAATGGGATATCTGCAAGCACCAAAAGTGCTAAGGATAGAGCTGTTACGGAACCTACTACAGAATCTGTCATTCGAGGACCTCGTGAAGCATTCACAGAAACTTTACGAACAAATACTGCTTTGCTTCGTAGGAAGATTAAAAGCCCTAATCTTTGGATAAAACCGAGGGTAGTTGGGCGAGTGACTCAGACGGACGTTGCGATCATGTATATTAACGGAATTGCTAACGATAAAATCGTAGAAGAAGTTCTTACACGTATTGACCGTATTGATATAGATGGAATCTTAGAAAGCGGATATATTGAAGAGTTGATACAAGACACTACATTTACACTTTTTCCAACTGTCTATAACTCTGAGCGCCCAGATGTCATTGCATCAGAACTATTAGAAGGTAGAGTGGCTATCTTTGTGGATGGTACACCTTTTGTTCTTACAGTCCCTGCTGTGTTTACTACTTTTTTACAATCTGCAGAAGATCATTATCAACGTTCAGATATAAGTAGTCTTATTCGAATTTTACGGTATATTGGAATCGGTATTTCTTTAGTAGGTCCATCTCTTTATATCGCAATCACCACATTCCACCAAGAAATGCTGCCAACACCTATGCTAATTAGTTTAGCTGCCCAACGAGAGGGTGTTCCATTTCCTGCTTTTGTAGAGGCAATAATAATGGAGCTCGCCTTTGAGATTTTGAGAGAAGCCGGGCTTCGTATGCCAAGAACAATTGGCCCGGCAGTCTCAATTGTTGGCACAATTGTTATTGGGCAAGCGGCAGTAGAAGCTGGCATTGTTTCAGCAGCAATGGTCATCGTTGTATCTTTAACAGCCATTTGTAGTTTTCTTTTTCCTGCTTATGCACTCTCTAACGCTATTCGTGTATTGCGTTTTCCATTAATGTTGTTAGCTGGTATGTTTGGCTTGTTCGGTATCATGATTGGCATCATTACACTAGTCTTTCATCTATGTAGCCTCCGTTCATTTGGAGTTCCATATATGAGTCCTTTAGCACCATATATACCATCGGATCAAAAAGATGCAATTCTTCGTTTTCCACGTTGGGCTCTATTAACTCGTCCACGTCTAATAAATCAAAAAAATATTATTAAAGCAATAAAACCTTCAAATAAAAAAACGAACACTCGAAAATAAAAAACAACTCTGGATAAGGGGATGTTCGACTTGAAAAAGAAAATATCATTCCCTTTATTTCTTTCGCTTACCCTATTATTAGGCGGCTGTTGGAGCAAACGTGAACTAAATGAACTTGCAATAGCAGTAGCAATAGGAGTTGATAAAGTCGGCGATCAATACGAGGTGTCTGTTCAGGTAGTCAATCCAAGTGAAATAGCTTCAAAGCAACCTAGTACCAATCGTACACCAGTCAGCACATATCATGCTAAGGGGAAAAGCATTTTCGAAGCAATAAGACGTATGACAACGGTAACTCCTAGGAAGATTTACTTCTCTCATATTCAAGTAATGATTATAGGAGAAGATTTAGCAGAGGCAGGAATCAGTGAAACATTAGATTTTTTTGCAAGAGATCATGAGATTAGAAAAGATTTTTATATTGTCGTTTCTAATGAATCAACAGCTAAAGAAATATTAGGCATTATAACCCCTATAGAAAAAGTCCCTGCAAACAAAATGTATAATAGCCTGGAAAGTTCAGAAACAGCATGGGCATCAACAAATACTGTCGATTTAGATGAATTAGTAAATAGTCTTGGCAAAAAAGAAAAAAGCTCAGTATTGTCTACCATTACAATACAAGGAAATCCAGATATTGGCGTAGATCAAATGAATATTGAAAAAATCGATTCTCCAGTCAAATTGCAATATCTTGGAATAGCGGTATTTAAACAAGACAAGCTTATTGGCTTATTAAATGAGGACGAAAGCAAAGGATATAACTTTCTAAAAGATAAAGTAAAAAGTACTATAGAAGTCATTTCTTGTCCTGATGGAGGAGAGCTATCGACAGAATTAATTAATGCGAAAACAAAGATAAAAGGAAAAATCAAAAATGGTGTCCCATTAATAGATATCTCAGTTAAAGTCACTCAAAATGTTGCAGAAGTCGATTGCAATATTGACTTAACTAAAGAGGAGATAATTGAGCAAATAGATAAAGAAGCGAGTGAATTGATTAAAAAAAAGATTCAAAAGACCCTTGATACCCTTCAAAAAGATTATAAAGCAGATGTTCTAGAATTTGATGAAGTCATTCATCGTGCTGATTATAAAGAATGGAGAAAAATAAAGAATGATTGGGTTCAATTATTTCCTGATTTAAAGGTAAACGTATCTGTAGATGTTCATACTCGAGGATTAGGAACAAAGCTAAATTCTACCCTACATGATTCCAAGGAGTAAACATTAGTGCTTATAAGTATAGGAATATTAGTGATTTCTACTGCCATTTTTCTTATTGAAATACCCAATCTCTTGAAAAATGGTTACACCAAGGATATTTGGATTTTTTCTATATTACTATTATTCGGAACAGGTTTGAGTATTGCGATGGCTTTTCAAGTGAAGCTTTCTAATCCGTTGGATTGGGTTACCTATGTTTATCGGCCCTTCAGTGATTTTATAATGAGTACCTTTAAGTAAGACTGTTTTTGAGAACTATTATGAGTTGGATTAAATAATTTAACAAAAAAAGAGGTAAATGAATAGTGGAGAAGTTTGTAATAAGCGTTCGCCAATTTAAAATAATAGTTATTCTTTTTTCCATAGGTACAGCTATACTAATTATCCCTGGACCCATTGCAGAAATTGTTAAGCAAGATGCTTGGATAACTGCTATTTTAGGCGTTGTAATAAGTTTGTTGTTAGTGAAATTGTATATTGTTGTAGGAAATCTAGCACCGAATATGTCTTTAGTAGAGTTAAATGAAAAGATTTTAGGTAAATGGTTCGGTATGCTGGTGTCTCTTGCCTTTATAATCTTCTCCCTTCTAACTGGTTCAGAACTAGTATATTTTGTCAGCAATTTCATGCTGACAGAAATCATGCCTGAAACACCTGCTATTGCTTTTAATATACTTTTTGCTCTAATCATCGTCTATGGTACTTATTTAGGATTAGAGAACATTGCTCGTTCCGCAGAACTTCTATTCCCTTTCTTTGTTCTCCTATTTATTATTTTTATTGTTACCATTTCTCCTCAAATAGATGTTCACCATATACAACCTGTATTAGAAACTGGAGCAAAACCCCTAATATTCAGTACTTTAATTTTCTTAGGTACAATGTCTTTCCCTTTGGTTGTTTTATTAATGATATTTCCTGTTTCTATCAATGAACAGGTGGTGGCGCAAAAAGCATTTTACATTGGTACCATTACTGGCGGAATTGTCTTAATCATTGTAATAACTTTGGCTATTTTGGTTCTTGGTGCGGAAAATACAGCACACAGTTCATTTCCTAGCTATGCTTTAGCTAAGAGAATTTCTATAGGGACTTTTTTCGAAAGAGTTGAGGCAATTATGACTTTTATGTGGATTATGACTATCTTGTTTAAAACGTTAATCTATTTTTATGCGACAGTTATCGGACTAGGTCAAATAATCAAGATCAAAGATTGTCGCTCTCTAGTACTACCATTAGGCATGATTTTAGTTGTCCTTTCTCTAATAGTACATCCTAACATAGTTCATTCTTATAAATACAACAACGAAACTTGGCTTCCTTATGTCGCCACTTATGGACTATTTCTTCCTTTATTATTGTTATTGGTGGCTAAAATTCGAAAATTATGAACAAACAGAGCAGGTTAGTTCAATAAGAGAAGTGGGGAATATATGTCGCATATTAACATAAGAACGGCCTAAAGCCAAGGTGCAAAGACCTTGGCTTGGTGAATAAAAATGAACCTGCTTAACAGGAGATAGAACAAAGAGGTAGTAGTAGCTATCTCTCAGTTGTTTAATAGCTTATTCTAAGTATAATAAGCAAAGTACCTAATAGAACAAAAAACAAGACCAGACATCCTCAACTGACCTTTTATGAGACTGAATAATAAATCAGAACGAAAACATCCATTTTGAACAATCTTTTTTCAAAATGGATTCTTATATTTTTCGTTATATAAGGGTTAAAGAAGAACTTTTAAATTTAGTTTTTTCAGGATATGTCTTTCAATCTCTTCTATTATATATACTCTCCAAACAACTCCGGTTTCCAACTATGAATAGCATGGTTTTCTTTTTCAAATACTTTCTCTAAATAGATTTCCGTTGTCTCTAACCGTTCATGCCCGAGCGATCTCATAATGTCGTAATTAACGCAAATAACCAGATGCACTTGTAACAGCCAAAATCCTTATATGACAAGGGTTTTGGCTGTTTTGTTTTCCAATAAGATTAAGGATAGAAGGATTAACGCAAAAATGACTAGAAATCGGTTGTTTTCCTTCGAGTTGTACCTGAATAAAGTGTAGCTCAATGGAAATTTATGTTACTATCACTATAAAGATTGTGAAAGAATGTACTTAAACTAACTGGGCAGGTTAGTTGAATAACAAATCCTACCTATACTTACCAGTGACAAGTCAATCCGAGGGAAGTTAATATCGTTTTAAAATAAGAATTACTGTGAGGTAGAATCGACTTAAATGATTAGAATCATATTTTTTTTACTAGGAATAATATTAATCTTACTAGCATCATACTTATGGAAAAAAGGAGACCCGAAAGTACCCTTTTGGGAGGTTTTAACCGACTTTGTATTTGATATAATGTCTATTCAATTGTTTAATCTTTTTAGTTCTCGTACTTGGGCTGTGTTGTTGTGGCTAATTGGCTTTTCAATTTTAATAGTTGTTGTAATAGCACAAATAAATTCTTAACTAAGGTTACTTTTAGTTTTCTTGTTAAACTAACGGGTGCTTTAGTTAAACCTGACCATCATTTCGATGGTCTATTTATTTATCCAAATCATCAAGTAGATCTCAGATATCTATTGTGAAATGTTACACTTAAACTAACGGGGCAGGTTAGTTTAATAAGAAGAAAGGCATTTTTGAAATCTTGTCGAAGTAGTTACGTAGTGGAACGGGGTGAAAAAAATTGAGAGTATTATCGGCTTTTTTTGCTTAGGTTATTATTTTGTTTATTGAAATTTTCTGGTTATATATTGATTTTGTAGATGGTGGTGACTTTAAAGAAATAATCTATGTAATAATGATTATTACTTTAGTTGTAGGTGTTACAGGGCTTAATCTATATAACAAAAATGTTAAATAAGTTTAATTTTTTTATTCAGCTAACGGGTGCTTTAGTTAAAGAACATTGAGCTGCTAAGACAGCTCTTTTTTCTTTTTGAACTAACGGGGCAGGTAAGTTAAAGAGTGCTGTTTGTTCTTTGTTCAACAATTGAGCCATATTGTTGAACAAGCTTCTTTAACTAAAGAGGTTTAATAAAAATAATTCTTGAATGTATGTTCTTATAGTAATATGTAATAAAAACAAAGGAGTAACAACGTCTATGGAAAAAGTTGAGTACGTTGAGTTAAAACATTTTTCGAATGAATATTTAGATGTATTAAATTATTTTGAACTTCCTGAAGAACAAGTGCAGTTCACTGCATTACCAAGCAAGATCTTAGAGGCGACAGAAGGACAACATCGGATTGTTATTTTAAGTGAGAATGAACCTGTAGGTTTCTTTTTATTGCATTCAACTGAACGAGTAAAGGAGTATTCAGATAATCCGAAAGCTATGTTGTTAACTGCTTTATCTGTTAATCATGAGAAGCAAGGAAAAGGTTATGCTAAACAAGGTATGCTCTTGCTAAGCGATTTTGTTAAATCTGAAATTCCTAACTGTGATGAAGTCGTTTTATATGTAAACCATAAAAATCTTCCTGCACAACGACTGTACTTAAAAGTAGGTTTTAAAGATACAGGTAAGATAAAAATTGGTCCTAAAGGTGAACATTATATAATGAATTTATGGTTGCAAAATACTTAAACTTTCGGTGAGCTTGAGTTGAAGCTCGTGGGTTGCTAAGGCAACTCTTTTTTATATTGAACTAAAGGGGAAGGTTAGTTCAAGAAGAATTTGGAATTTTATGTTAGGATATTGCATAGAAGGGGCTGATTAAATTGATGAACGAATTAAAGGAATTAGTGAAAAAATTAAGTGAAGATGAAGTGAAATCTCTTTTATTTCAAATTCTATTTAGAATTAATATGGTTGAGGAAACAAAATATTCAGAAAAGCAGTTTACAGAAGACCTGAAAAAGATATATAAAGATTTTCTAAATTATAAATCCACGAAAATAACTAATGAGGATGACTATAAGGTTGTACATATTGTATTCGGTGATTCACCTGCAGGTAGTTTAAAAATGGTACTAAGAGATATGGAATTACAAATCACGGAAAAGGTTATCTCCTTTTCGGATTTATTTTCTATTGGTCCAGTTTGGAAATTGCATGAAGAGATAGGTTTTACCAAAAGGTATGAATGGTTAAAAAATCATATTAATATTGATGAAGAAGTTATGGACAAGTATCAAGTTAATTTTAATAATACAACCTTAAAGATTAATGCTATTCCTCAAAATGTACCAATAATAATTTGGATAGGTGATAATTCTCATGAACAAACTGCTTTAAGGTACGTTTTATATTTATTAAGAGAAAAAACAAACAATATAACTTTAATAGACACAACTACAAATTATAAAAATCTATTTCATATACCAGAGGTAGAATACTTCCCTTTACACACAGGAGAAATTACACCTGAGAAGTTAAGATTAATCTACGAAAAAAATAGTGCGGTTAAACCTTTGTCTCAAGAGGAAAGGAAAAAGTTTGAGGATCAATGGGAAGAGCTATCTACTAAACATGAAGTACTTAGAATATGGACAAATACAGAAATATGCAGCGTTGATCAAGACTTTTACGATGACTATATAATTAATACAGTAAGAAACTTACATAACGAGCTAAAGAATAAAGATTTTATGAAATCAGCGAGAGTAATCGGTGAAGTCATTGGGAATTTAAATCAATATATTGGCGACCAGTTTGTTGAATATAGAGTGAGACATTTAATAATGAATGGAGTCTTTGAAATAGAAGGTATTCCAAAAGCAATGAGGTTTTACAGTGTGAAACTTCGTTAACCTTATTCAACTAACGGGTGCTTTAGTTTAAGAACATAGGTTACTTAGGTAACTCTTTTTTCTTATTGAACTTAAGGAGTAGGTATTGTCGAATTATGGGAGGCTGTTGGTTTTGAAATATAAAACAGTTCTATTTTGTTTATTAGGATTTTTTCTTTTATCTGTGGTAGTTATATTTTTACCTACTTTACTTGAGCCTGATATTTATAAAAATTATGAAGAAGGCGTTACAATAGAGATAAATAATTTAAGTGGAAGTGACCTAGCCAATCTTAATTTTTCATACGGTTATGCAGAGAATACAGCCTATAAGGAAATAGGCAATATAGAACGATTTAAACCTGAGAATACCTCAATAATAAAAACAAAAAAAAATAAAATATTAAATAATGAAGGGAGGGATATAAGCATTTACATGAACTATAAGCTTTTAAATGGTTTTGAAATACAAGAAAATTTGTTATACTTTAATCCTCCTCAACCAAATAAAATCGTTCTTATAATTGATATTAAGCAAATAGATAACTATGGAAATATAGAATATGATATAAGAGGATTTGATGGAGTACAATCATTTCCATATTCCTCAGAATAGCTGTTGAGTAACCCCTATTTCTGAAATGCTATTCTTGGCAGGAGATAAATTAACCCTTAACTTCATCCCATCAGCTTTGTAAATTGTTACTTTTCTAGGCTTAGTGAAATTGCTAAAGTTAATGCTGAATCAAAAATAAATCAATATGCCAAATGTAAAATTTGATGAGCTGGCAGAATATTGTCGGATGCTAGATGAAAGAGAAACCACCAACCGTTAATTGATCTGACCCTATAAAGTTAGACAAATATTTTAGGCTGCTAGGACCTGAGTTCGGTACTCTACCGGACTTAGGTCTTTTAATTTTGCCTTCATTCTTTGGTGATTGTAATAATGAATATAATCTTTCAATTCTTTTTCAAAATGCTCCATACTATCAAACTCCTGTAGATAAAGAAGTTCGGATTTTAATAAGCCAAAGAAATTCTCAATGACTGCGTTGTCTAAACAGTTACCCTTGCGAGACATGCTCTGTGTGATTTGGTGCTGTTCTAAAGTTTTTTGATACTGTCTCATTTGATAATGCCAACCTTGATCTGAATGGAGAATGACTTTATCTCCAGGCTGAAGGTGTTGAATAGCTTCTTCTAACATATCTCCAACGAGTTTATAGGTAGGGCGACGCATAATCTTATAGGCGATAATTTCGCCATTACATAAATCAAGAACAGGCGATAGATAACGTTTTTCCCCAAAAAGATGGAATTCGGTCACGTCTGTTACCCATTTTTGATTCATTTTTTCCGATTTAAAATCACGTTGTAATACATTTGGGGCAATTTTTCCGACATTCCCTTTGTAAGAACGATACTTTTTCATACGGACCATACATTTTAAGCCAATTTCATTCATCAAGCGATTAATTGTTTTCGAATCATGCTTAAATCCGTATTTCTTCAATTCTTTTGATATACGACGGTAACCATAACGGCCTTTATGTTCGTGATAAATTACCTTGATTGCTTCTTTAACAGCCTCATATTTATCTGCTTTATTTAATCGTTTTTCCCAGTAGTAATACGTACTGCGTGGAATGTCAGCGACTTTAACTAAATCCACGACCTCATAGTGTTCCTTTAGTTCAAAAATTACTTGCGCTTTGATTTTGTTTGTAATTTTTCCTGCATGTGAACTAAAGTGTTCAACTTTTTTAAGTATGCATTCTCCATTTCAAGTTGTTTAATACGTGCTTCAAGTGCTTCCACGGAACCTTCAGCTGGTAGTGATTTCATTGTAAGTTTCTTTTCTTTCTTCACAGATGGGCGCCCCTTTTTCTTCGATACGAGAGCAGTAAATCCACCTGTTTCAAATTGATTACTCCATGTTCTAATTGTTTTGGAAGAAGAAATATTGAAATGGATAGCAGCTTCAATGGAGGACATACCTGTTTCGCTCATTAAGTTTAGTACCTCCATCTTAAACTCTAAGGAATAACTTGTATAGGATTTCATGAGTCCTTCTAGACCGTGCTGCTTATATAACCCAATCCATGTTCTTAATTCAGGTTGATTTACGCCTTCTTCTTGCCCGATTTGTACCATACTTTCTTTACCATCAAGATAACGTAAAACGATTCTAATTTTTTCTTCTGTTGTAAATTTAGCCATAAAAAAACTCCCCGTAATAGTTAGATTTTGTGTCTAACTTTCACGGGGCAGTTCACAATTCGGAAGGTGGTTTTTTGTTATTCAATGTTAAAGGAAAAGGTTGATTTATCGTATTATGATATTACGAAACCTGCACCATATTTAATATTTGTTTAATAAATCCAATCTAATTGGATATTTAAGTTAATATGTGAATAAGATTGTGAAGAAATGTACTTAAACTAACGAATCAGTTTAGTTCAACAAGAAGGTGAATTTGGAAGGACATCGAAGTAGTTAATATAAGAAAAGCTATTCAAGTAACTGGTTAGTTGAATAAAAAGTTAAAGTCAACATCAAGTAAATCACTAGAGTGGAGTGTTGTTATTGAAAGTTTTTTCTAAACTTTTTACAAGTACAAATATTAGTAGTATGACTATGTTTCTTGGGTTTTTGATTTTATATACTATTATTTCAAATATAGAACCAAACATATTTATTATTGCTATCATTACAATACTTTTTTGGGTAGCTAATTCATTGCAAGTTATCATAGAAAACAAGAAGTAGCACATCGGTAGAAGAAAGTGGAATTGAACCAGAACATGCATAGTAATGATAAGAGTATGTGAATGATTGTACTTCAAGAGTAAATTGTTTTATAGGAGGTAAAGATGAGTATTCAAAAATGTGATTCTTGTAATACCAATTTTAAATGGAAAGTTATTTATTTGTCATTGTTAAATGGTTATAAACCTATTCAATGCATTAAATGTAGTACCGAACATAAAATAACTTTTACCTCTAGATTAATAGTAGTAGGTCTAACTATTTTACCAATGTTTATATTCGCTTATTTTTTGACGCCATTCAATGGATTTGCAACAATAATGATAAGTATCAGCATTGCTATTATAGGTTCTATGTTTTCTCCATTTTTAGTGAAGTATGAGAGAACTTAAAGCAAAATAAATCGAAAAATTATATTAATAAATGTTTAGTTTAATCTCATGAGTTCCTATAAGCAGTTCTTTTTTCTTCTTCAACTAACGGGTGCTTTAGTTTAACAAGACCATCATTTCGATGGTCTATTTTTACGTCCAAAATATCAACGCAAAATGTGGACTAAAAGAGTTATCTTTCAGCACCATAGACAAAGGAATCGATTATCTATAAGTAATAAGCCAGTCAATTAGTTGATCATAGTTACTTGAGAATACTACGTTGTCCTTGGTATTAGAATTTTCAAGGTGATTTATAATATCCCCTTCTTCTAATAAAAAAGCGATTGCAATAGTGTTCTCTAATATAATTTCAGAAAAAAATTTATCTTTCCACAATTTTTGTACAGAAAAATGTTCTGGGGTATAACCTTTACGATTAACGAGCAACTTATATTTTTTTTCTTGATTAATAAAGGAATGGCATGTTTTTTCAAATGAATTAAACCAAGTATTTACATCGGTAGTGGTTATGTAACCTGTTAAATTAGTAATAATAATATCTTCAGAAATGGATGTACTTATATTATTAATTGAAAATCAACTCCTTACTATTATTATAAATTAAATAATGGAAAATTGTAAAAGGTTAATGTTTAATTGCACACTTCGAATATAATGTGTAATAAAAGAGAAGGTGCTTATTCAACTAACGGGTGCTTTAGTTTAAGTAGGAACACTAAAATAATTTTGCTTTTTATGAGACTGAATACTAAATCACGAAAGAATCCATTTTGAACAATCTGTTTTCAAAATGGATTCTTATATTTTATGGTTATATAAGGGTTAAAGAGGAACTATTAGATTTAGTTATTTTCAGCAAGTATCTTTTTAACTTAGCTTGATGGGCATGGGTCACTTCACGAAACGGAAAAAATCTAAGGCGAGTTGATTTTTTGTGTAAACGATGTAACCACAATGTGTTGACAATATGTTTACGGATGATGTATAATTAGCTTATTCGTATTACCAGGAGGCGTTAGTTAGATGGATGCTAATTTGCACATACGCATGTCAAAAGAGCTAAAAGAACTTTTTCAACAGATCGCCAAGGAAAACAATAAAGATACCTCATCTTTAGTGAGAGACTGGATTTCCAGCTATGTAGCTGAACATCAGAAATCTGGTGAAGACTTAGCAGCTGATTTGTACTTGGCAGGATACCAGCTTCAGCAAGCGTTTGGAGGGAGAGATAAGGTGAGTAAGGAGTTTGCACAGCGATTGCAAGAATATTCCTTAACGAATCAAAAGGAATTCACAGATCTAATCATATCAATCTACTTAGACCTTAACTTGACAATTCCTTCAATTGTCTCCAATACGTCCAAAGGGTTTGCTTTTTCGCAAATGTTTTTGTTGGGTTTATTAGGAGATAAACCGAAAGGAAAACTCTAAGTTATCATCAATTATTTAGAAAAAAGAGAAACCTCCATGGTTCGCTAAAAATGTATCGTCATGTCGTTGAACTAACGGGTATCGTTAGTTCAACGAGTTCTAGCTACCCGATTACGAAAACCGGATTCCTTTGTAGAATATAGGGTCCGGTTTTTTCATGTAATGAATTGCTTAGCGTCGATTTTTTCCGTTTCATGAGGTGACCCCTTCGCCATCAAGTTAAAATTTTATATACCCACAAAACGAAATGTTGTACTTTTAGGGGTTCTACCAACAAAAAGCGAAAAACATACGCTAAGCAAATTTCGACATAAAGAAAGCCGATTTTTCCTGCGTTAAGGATGTATCGGCTTTTATTACCGAGTACACCATTAGGGCAGATTTATCCATGGACGCAGCCTATGTTGGCGATGTCACCTGAAGATGAATCCCCTATTCAATCTTATTTCTTATTTTATGCACTACTAATTGGAACCTTCGTAGTTTTACTGCTTTATGGTTTGCGGAGTTTTGCAAAACGGGGCACGATTTAACTGATTCTGGCTGATTTTCTCTTGGATAGTTAAAATCGGCTTTCTTTCAGTGCATGATTTTGATTTGCTGAAGTTATTATATTAGCACGAATTTTTTATTTAATATTCTGAATAATGATACAGTTTACCTGTACAGAAAGTCATGACATTTAATACACTACTTTTAGGGCGTATCATTCAAGCTATTGGTTCAGGATTAATGATTCCTTTAATGCAAACGCTAATGTTTTTGGTATATCCAGCTGAACGGCGAGGGGAAGCCATGGGTTTAGTAGGAATTGTTATAGCATTTTCTCCTGCAATCGCTCCAACTGTATCCGGTTGGATTGTTGATTATTATAATTGGCGTTACTTATTTTATATAATTCTTCCAATTGTTGGGGTTAATATCTTGCTAGCATTCTTTTATATGAAAAATATTATTCAATTAACAAAGCATAAGCTTGATTTTTTCTCTCTATTACTTAGTAGCCTAGGTTTAGGTTCACTTCTTTATGGGATAAGTGTTGCAGGAAATGTAGGATGGCAAAATAAGATTACGTGGATTTCTTGCATTCTAGGTATTGTAGTCATAATAATATTTTCCAGTCGTCAATTAAAAATAGCACAACCATTTTTGGAGTTAAGAGTATTTAAAAGCAGAACTTTTACTTTGTCTACAATTATTGTCGCTATTATTTTTATGACAATGATTGGATCAGAAATTCTCTTACCTATTTATACACAATCAATAAAGGGATATTCAGCACTTCAATCAGGACTAATATTACTTCCGGGTGCACTTGTTTTAGGTGTTATTTCACCAATTGCGGGGAAACTATTTGATAAGTATGGTGTCAAGAAAATAGCAATGATTGGAATGTTTATTCTAGCTGTAGCATCATTTCCTTTCTTATTGCTCACTAAGGAAACATCTACTTGGTGGATTGTTTGTCTTTATTAATTAAGGATGTTAGGTATGGGATTTGTAATGATGCCGTTAGCAACAGCAGGGATAAATGCATTGCCTAATGATTTAATAAGTCACGGTTCTGCAATTAATAATACAGTTCGTCAATTGTTTGCTTCACTAGGAGCTGCAATAATGGTAGGGGTAATGTCGGCTACAGTTACTAGATATTCTAATAATTATGAGGGTATTTCTTTATCTCCATTGTTGAAGGAACTTAATAATGGCTTTATGTCTGCTTTCATTCTAATAGTGATAGCATTTATATTGTGTTTTTTTATAAAATCGCCAACATTTACAAAAATGGTAGAATAAAATAGTTCTGTTCTTAGAAAATAAGTTGAAAGAGAAGCTATAAGTTATATTCTTTTAAATTAAAGATTACTCAACATAAAAAAAAGGGGCAGGTTTGTATAGAACAAAAAAGACTAGAACCAACATCAGACTTTCCCGACTGATTTGGTTCTAGTCAATAAAGTATAGGCAGCAAAAGGGTGTTTAAAACGAGGAATATTATCCAATTGAGGGTAGTGATTAACCTCGCAATTATTTTATAATTTATTCACAAAGTTGAGCTATATACGGGTGCTTTACTTAAAGAACATGGTGTTACTTTGGCAGGTGTTTTAGTTAAAGATTATGGGTTGCTTAGGCAACTCTTTTTTCTTATTGAACTAACGCAGCAGTTTAGTTCAATAAGAAAAATGGAAGGAAGTGAATGTTGTAATTCGCTTTGCAGAATTAGGAATTTTCATTAATCCAATTCTTGCGATAATAATATGCGTAAATTTAGTTACTATTATGGATAAAGTAAAAAACAATGAAGATACATCTACTAATACTATAATTGTTAGTTTATCTTTAGCCTATATTGTTTTAACTATTACAATACTTGCTAGCTCTTAATCAGGTCTTGTTGAACTAACGAAGCAGGTTAGTACAACAAGGGGACGAGCTGTTATCATTATATTAAGAAGGTAAAGTATGAAGGTGAACTAATGGAGAGCAACGATAATTATTATATAACCTTTGGAGATTCTTGTTGCTTTAAAATAAAGTTTGTTCAAAAACACCTCATAAATCAGAATTTTACGATAAATAAAAGAATCCATTTTGAAAAAAGATAACAAAATGGATTCTTCTCTAACAAATTTATGTTTAGTCTTCAAAAAAAACTTTGATCATTTTAGCTACGTTCTTCAACTAAAGCACCATAGAGTTTAATGACCTGATTTACTGATTATAACTTCAATTTTTCATATTTAACTACATATATATAATTTTTGTTGCAACTGTTTGTTGAAATGCCTGATCATGCTCAACAATAACCATTGTGGGATTAAAACTTTGAATAAGCTCTTCAATCTGCATGCGCGAATAAATATCAATAAAATTTAACGGTTCATCCCAAATATATAAATGAGCTTTTTCACATAAACTTTTGGCTATAAGCAGCTTTTTCTTTTGTCCACCAGAATAATGAGATATATCTTTCTCAAATTGAATTCGGTCAAAATCCATCTTACGTAGGATGGATTTAAATAACGTTTCATCAATCTCATGCTCTTCAATAAAGTCCGATAACAGCCCCTTCAAATGAGAAGTATCTTGTTGTACATAGGAAATAATGAGGCCTGAACCTAAATTCATTGAGCCTGTATGCTGTATCGGAGTTCCTAGAATTAGTTTTAGGATACTACTTTTTCCACTTCCATTCTTTCCATCAAGTACAATTCGGTCACCTTGTTCAACTTTAAAGCTAATTGGCTTATTCACTATTTGGTCATCGTATTTAACAGACACATCAGCCAAAACAATCAAATCATTTGACTGAAAATCCAATGGTTCTAATTTTAATGACTCAGTTTTTTCCACATTTTTTAGCAATTTTGACTTTTCTTCAATAGTTTTTTGTTGCCTTGATTCAAGATTCTTTGCTCTCTTCATCATCTTTGCCGCTTTATGTCCTACAAAACCCTTGTCCAACTTAGAACCCGAATTCGTTGTCCCATTTTTGGAAGCTTCCACTTGATTAGACCAGCCTGTTGAACGCTTTGAAGACTGTTTTAATCTCTCTATGTCTTTTTGTAGATGCTGATTTGTTGCCTCTTCGTGTTCCTGCTGTCTATCAAAATTTAACTTCCAAGAAGAATAGTTACCACTTTGAACTTCAATATTTGCCCTATTTATAGATAAGATATGGTCAACGCATCCATCTAAAAAGATTCTGTCATGTGAAATTAAAATAAACCCTTTTTTCTTCCTTAGATAATCAGAGACAACCTTTCGTGCATCAGTGTCTAGATGATTGGTTGGCTCATCAATTAATAGAAATTGACCCTCAGTCAAAAAAAGTGCAGCAAGCAACACCTTTGTTTGTTCTCCATTTGATAATGTTTTAAATGGTCGGTACATGACCTCGGCATCAACATTTAGATAGGATATTTCACGAAGAAATTCCCAATCTTCTGCTTGGGGGCAAATTTCTTCAAAGATTTCATGAGTATACTTGTTTTTATCCGAAACTGGATAAGGGAAGTAATTAAATTCAACCAAAGACATGATTTTCCCACTATACTCATAATTCCCTAATAATAAATTAAAGAATGTTGTTTTACCTCGTCCATTTCTACCGATAAATCCAAGTTTCCAATCCGTATCTATTTGAAAATTTACACCTTCAAAAATATTGTCAAAGCTACCTGGATAAGAAAAAGTTAAGTCTTGAACTTTTATCATTGACATGATAATTCCTCCTTTGTATATCAACACTTTTTACTTTTTATACAAAGTCGGCACATCCATCTATTCTAATTTTCTCCTTATAAGTTTGATGGATATTAACGACTTATACGGAGTATTACATGCGTAACAATAGTGTCTGAATTGCTCATTTCTCTCTCTCCTTTATTTATTAGATTAAAGTTACAGATAAAAAAATATCAATCTTAACTATGAGAGAATAAAAAATCCTCCCAATTTGTAGTTGGAAGGATTAGTCTTTCACTTATATTAAATAAGTTCTTTTTTGCCATTGGAATCATGACAAATAAAGTTTAAACTGATTTATAAAAATGGACAGACTAACCCTATATTTTGTAGTTTGAAGTTATTTATTTCAAATAAAAATATAGATTAGTTAATCATTGTCCATCCATCAGTCCTCTCATAATTGTATTTTTATATTAACAAATTTTTTTATGGAATACAATTCGGCATCATCTTCACCTCAAATTACTGCTTGTTACTCTTTTGATAATTTCCATACAATTGACCACAAGCAGCATCTATATCAATTCCAAATTGACTTCTAATGGTCACATTAATACCTGATGATTTTAATTTTTTGTAAAAATTAACAACATGACCTTCATCAACTTCACCGAACCTTAAAGGAGAACTGAAGGTTGGGTTATATCTAATTAAATTTACATGATATAAACGTCCTTCTTTATATCGACCTTTTAATAGACTTACTACTTCTTTAGCATGGTCAATAGAATCATTCACTCCAGGTAACATAATATAAGCAATGTATACCTTTCTTGATGTTACTCGTATATGCTCATCTAATGTGTCCATTACATCTAATAATGGATACCTATCATTAATCGGCATCAATTTACTTCGTTGTTCATTAAAAGGAGAATGTAAAGAAAATGTCAAATTGACTTGCGGATAATTCAGAGTCATTTTTTTTATACTTGGTATAATACCAATAGTTGAAATAGATAACCTACGAGGGCTTAAAGCAAACAACGTAGGATCAGTAAGTACATCTAAGGCATCAAAAACTTGTACATTGGCTAACGCTTCTCCCATCCCCATAAAAGAAATACTATCAATTGAGTGACCTTGTAAGTAAAAATGGAGGATTTGATCAGTTATTTCATCTGAAGTCAAATTTCTTTTTAATCCAATGTCACCTGTTGCACAAAATTTACACCCAAAATTACATCCGCACTGAGAAGATATACAAAATGATTCCCACCCAGCTTTATATTTCATATTTACCGTTTCTATTTTTTCATTTCCTGAAATTTCAAATAAGACTTTAGTGACTTGCTCAGAATGTTGTTCCTTTAAGAGAACAACATCTAAAATAGACTCTCCAAATTCCTTAACTAAAATTTCTCTTAACGATTTTGGAAGTACAATAATTTCGTTGAATTTATTTATTCTATCTTTAAAAATGGCATTTAATATTTGTTTCATTCTAAAATTAGGGTAATTATGTTCCCATAAGAATTCTTTTATTCTTCTATACTTATTGCTTAGTTTTATTTGCATCTTTCTCATCCTTCCATAAGACTCTCTAGTTTTATATGAGTAAATAGAAAGGAGTTGTCTATCCCTTTAGTTAAAAATAAACGCAAAAAAAGCACCAATAGAATTATCGATGCTAACTTTTAAAAAAAATATGTACAAATAAATAAACAAGGACACTATGTCATTGCTTTGTAATTTATTTGCCATAGAGGCAAAGCTCCGATAACTGTTTTTGTATGGTTAGATAGAATAAAAAAGGACAGACTACTCCCTTTGCCCGCGAAATCATTTCCAATTTTTACATTTTTACCAAACAGAATTCTAAAAATAGTTAACATTGCTTGCACCTCCCTTTGTCAAATTTATTATTTAGTAATCTAACATAAAAGTGAGTATATGTAAAGTGTAAATTGAGAATAACTAACCTGCCTATATAGTTAAAGAAAAAAATTCTGCAAAAAAGAATTTTTAGTCAAAATTTTATAATAAATTATCAATCTTTATTTTAAATAATCGAACTTTGTTTTAAATGATCAATCTTTTTTATAAAACTACAATTCTCCGTGTAGATGGTGACTTGGCTTATTGGGAAATTGAAGGTTGTGCGAAATTACGACTTAGCAAAAAGTATCGATATATTACAATTGATGTTGGTATGCCACGCTCAAGGAGGGAAGGAATTAATGCAAAAGATATTAGAAATTATCTTATTGATAACCTAAAAAAGCGCTAGAGTTAATGGTTAAAAGATTAAAAAAGAAAAATACAAGATAAATGAAAATAGATTATGGAATGATTTTGCAAAAGTAGAAAACTAATTTTTATTAAACTAACGAATGCTTTAGTTAAACAAGTGGCTACCTGTAAGGGTAACTTTTCTTATTGAACTAACGAAGCAGTTTAGTTGAACAAGCAGGTATTATTAAAGGGAGGTCGAATAAGTTAATTTAATGAGTTATTCAAGTAAATGCTAAGTGTTCAAAAGAGAAAGGGGTATTGAACGTGAAAAAAGCAAAAGAAAAAAATGAATTATTGGAATCGGCAAAAGCAATAGGAATTGCTATTTTATTTGCATGTGGTATTCGATTTTTCCTATTTACACCTATTGTGGTTGACGGTGCTTCTATGATGCCCACATTTGAAAATGGTGACAGAGTAGTAGTGAATAAAATCGGAGTACAATTGATGGAGTATGAAAGATTTGATGTGATTGTATTTGAAGCAAAAGAAGATACTAATTATATCAAACGTATTATTGGTATTCCTGGTGACCGAATCGCTTATGAAAATGATGAACTTTTTATTAATGGTGAGAGGTACGAAGAACCCTACTTAGAGGAATATAAAAAAGCTTTGATAGACAATGGTACTCTTACTGGAGACTTTACATTAGAGGAAAATTTAGGTGAATTAACCGTGCCAGATGGACACTTTTTTGTACTAGGAGATAATCGTCGTAACAGCACAGATAGCAGGGACCCTCGTGTTGGATTTGTTTCGGAGGATACAATATTGGGTGCCGCAAAAATAGTATTTTTACCTCTAGATAATTTAAAGATATTAAAATGAAAAATCGAATTTAGTAACGTAGATAGCTTTGTTCGAATTGAGCAGATTAGAGCGATTATGCATTAAGAATTGACGCTTTTTCATTAGAGGGTTAGTGGAATAAGCAATATGGAAGACTTTATTACATATAAGGGGGATGGTAAAGATGGATAATATAATTTTGGCTTTTATTTTACTTATGCCATTATACGTTAATTTGGAGTTATTTCTACCAAAAAGAAAGTATATTATGGGGGAAAAAATGGTTGTACAAAGAAAAGGTTGAAATACCGTATAGTACAATTCGTTACATGAAAGTTACATCTTTAATAAGTGTTATTGTTTTCACTTTATTTATTGGGAACGGTGAAAATTTAGTTCCAACCGATGACTGGATAAGTGGAAAGATAGAAGTGATTGAAAAAGTTAAGAATGATTTTTTTAACTAACGGGTGCTTTAGTGAAACAAGACCATCATTTTCGATGGTCTATTTTTACGTCCAAAATATCAAGAAGATTTCGGTGTTCCATTGTGAAATGTTACACTTAAACTAACGGGGCAGGATAGTTAAAGAACATTTAGGGTACGTTACTTTTAAAAAGGAGTAACCTAAATGAAAAATCCATTCTTAATTAGTTTGTATATGTTTATATTTTCGTGTAGTCTTTCCATGTTATTAGGAAATCCTGTCTATTCACAAACTACACCTTCAGATAAAATTGAATATTTATATCCTGCAAATAAGGAAAAAATTTTTGATGAAACTGTAGATGAATTTTACCAGGCATTAAGAGACATAAAATATCCTGTTCATCAGGAACTTTATCAAAGATATATGCTGAAGCCAAGGCAACAGCAAAGACATTTGGATACTGTTCTTTTTAAAGAAATGCCTAATGCATCTGTAAATATTAGGGGAAAGTTATTATTTAATAAGGTAGAAGGATTAAACTATATAACTTCTGATGGAAATATTCTTCGTCCTTACCCTGATATAGATATTAACTACCATCAGCTGTTAGCCCTGATAGGCAAGTTTATTTCTTTTATTCCTTTAAAGACACAGAAAAAGAATTTAGAGGTAGATATGCAATTTATGATGTTGAAACAAAAGAAATGTTAGCAGGTGGAGGTACTTATATGCCAAAGTCTTCAACAAAATAGCAAAAAGGTTGTGTTCGTCTTGTTCAACTAACGGGTGCTTTACTTCAAGAAGGAGTACAGCCTTTTTATTATTGAACTAACGCAGCAGGTTAGTGGAACAAGAATAATGTTGTATAATACGTTAAAGCTATTGATTTAATAAAAGGAGAAAGTAATGATAAGTGCAAACAATTTTAAAACAGGTGGCATACTAGATGATTACTCTGACTTTAGGTTTGTAGAGTGTGATTTCTGTAAATGCCAATATATTCACGACTTTGAACATTGTACTTTGTTCTATGACCCCAATGATTTGGAACGAAGTTTTTCAACAATATTTGAATGTGATGAAGATAAAAATTATCCATTTCCTTGTCGTAAGTGTATACGGAAGGAATGGGATTTCACAGATATTGATAATGATGAAAGAGAAAATGTCTTAAAAGGTGAATGGGGTTGGGCAATTTAACGACTTTCTTATTCAACTAACGGGTGCTTTAGTAAAAACAAGACCATCATTTCGATGGTCTATTTATTTATCCAAAACAACAAGTAGATCTCAGAAATCCATTGTGAAATGTTACACTTAAACTAACGGGGCAGTTTAGTTTAAGAGTGTTGTTTAACTTGTGTTGAATAATAGGACCAAATAATTTATTAGTCGTATAAGAATAAAGATAAGCTGAATGATTGAGAAAGGGATTGTAACTTCCGTTAAGTAATTATTGTCTTATAGGAAAGGAGCTGATGTTATGACAAGGTTTATTATGTTTTTTATCGCAATTGGACTTTTATTAGTTGGGTGTAGTCCAGATAAAACAAATGGTAATAACGAAAAAAATACTCCTGTAGTCTCGGAAGATAGCAACGTTGCTATAAACACAGAAATTACGCCCAGCACGGAACAGAATGTATTAAAAGATTCCCCCGAATATGTAGCTAAGAATGAGGGGGAACTATCAGTTCAGGATTCTGATATGGCTTATGAAATGTGTGTGAGAGCGATGACTGACTATTATAAAGCGGTCTGGAATGGCTCGGATATTGAATTGGATACATTTATCGATAACAAAAACCTTAAACAGTATACGCAAAAGAAAATTCAATACCAGCATGATTTGTATTCAGCATTTACTGATTCTAATGATGAGGTGCAAAATATTGAGGTAGGCGATTGGGAAGTGGAGTATACGGATAATGTGGATGGAGATTTTCTCTATTTAAAATTACCTGTGGAAATTAATAAGACTGTTGGTAGTCGTGATGAAGTTACTGAATTTCTTGTACGTAATGTAAACGGTAAGTTAGTCATTGTTGACTGGTATAGTGGTGGAAAGGATAGTTATGATTTCTTGGTGCGTGGAGAAAATCTAACGATTGACAACCCAAATATTTGGAATGATAGTGAATGGGTAAAAAAATTAGATAGGAAGCAGATTGAATTTTCAGGCTCAATTCGATAGTTAGTTATTTACAGTTGGGCTTTCATTAACGTTAGACTTGCTAGCAAAACTAATTTCTCTTATTCAACTAACGGGTGCTTTAGTTAAAGACCAAGGGTTGTTTAGGCAGCCTCTTTTTTTTTCAACTAACGGGGCAGTTTAGTTTAAGAAGGACAAGTAAAAAATTGTACACTCAAACGGAGGAAAATATATTGAAATCAATCTTTTTGTTTCTTTTAGGTTTGATAGTTTCTTGGGGGATATTGGGGTTATTACAGGAGACTATGGAATAAAAAATATACTAATTTTAATAGTTGCTTATTTAGGTGTCAAATTAGCTATCCTTTTGAGGAAGAAATAAAATGACTAATCCTCAACTAACGCATCAGTTTAGTTGAACAAGGAATAGTGATAACTATCGAAGTAGGAGAGATGGAAGTGAAGTTTAAATATTATTTTAGTGGAATAGGATGGGCTACTTATATTGTTGAAGTTAATGGACAGAAATTAGAATTTACAGCTAGTTATATAACAGATTGTTTATCTGATTTTCTAAGGTCACTAATGCATTTAAATTCTTTTTGTGTACCGAAAGATGAGATAAAAAAAGAAACTGAGTGTGAATGGGAGGGTGAACCAGAGGGTATTATTTGGTCTTTCGAATTAAAAGAAAAAAATATACTGAACATAAAAGCCGTGTATTATGAAGATGAATTTAGTAAAGACAAAACTAAAACACTAATAAAAACGGAATACCCTTATGATGATTTTATTATGATTGTGTTAAAAGAAATAGATGCACTAATAAAGAGACACGGAATAATTGGTTACAGAGAAGAGTGGTATGATTTTGATTTTCCTTTAACCACTTTTTTAAAACTAAAACATTATATAATCCATAAACAAAAATACCCTATACAAGAAGTAAAAGGAGAATTTGATATAGAGACAAGAAGTAACTTGAAATTTGATTTAGAATTATTATTGCAAGAAATCAATAATCCTTCTTAAGCTAACGGGTGCTTTAGTTAAACAAGACCATCATTCGATGGTCTATTTTTTTATCCAAAACATCAAGTAGATCTCAGAAATTCATTTGTGAAATGTTACACTTAAACTAACGAAGCAGGTTAGTTGAAGATGAGAATGGGAGTTTTTATGTCGAATTTGACACAAAATGTGTAATAAGTAGAATAATTAAAAACCGCTCTATTCATAGCAATGAATGAGCGGGATGCTTAAAGATATACTATTTTTTTACAGCGTGGATATGATGAATCGTTTCAAATGCGGTCAAATAATCGGTTCGATTACTAAAGAAAAGGTCATTTATATTATCCGGAGATAAGTGATCATAAATGAGTAATCCTAGATCATCTAATAAGCTCTCGATCTCATAATAGGTGAAGCACGATTTCATCGGTTCTCCACTGATAGATGCCAATTTCAACATGTTTTCCACCCTGTTGGATAAACCTTTTTCGTGAAATAACTTTTCGTCTGCGTAATCAAACACGATGGAACTACCTGATGGGACATTAGTAAAAAAATTCTTAATTAAATTTATGATCTCATCTTTAGATAAATAATATGAAACTCCTAAAAGGCTAAAAAAAGTTTTTTGGTTTTTAAATCCATTTTTAAACAATATCTCTTCAGAAAATTGTTTGGTGAAATCCATGGGGACAAAGTGAAGATTATTTGGAATTTCGAGTTGAGCATTTGCTAGCCGTTCTTTTTTAAACTCCTGCGTGGATGGATAGTCAATTTCAAATATTTCTAGGCTTTTATTAAATTGATCATGACGAAAACAAAATGTATCCATTCCAGCACCAAGAATAACTTACTGCTTTAACCCTAATTCAATTTCGTTTATTAATACTTTTTCGCAATATGCTGTACGTGCCAAGGTAATTGGAGAAAGCTGCACTTGAGTAATCCATTTTAAAATTTCATCTGGATCATCTTTAAACATTTGTGCAATATCTTTATTGAAAAACTGTATTCCTTGAATCATATTCTTACTGATGTCCGAAAACTCTTTTTGAGAAATTAGATCTTTTGCAATAAAATCATCGAAAATTTTAGGGTTATCAAATTTACTGTGATATGCTCGACCGAAAGCTGATATCAAAGAAGTGAGACTGGATTCATTCTGTTTCATTATTTTACCTCCCGTATATAGAAAAATAAGATTCCCCCTGGCCAGGAGAATCTTATTATAAAACAGAATTTATTTAATTGTAAATTATAGCATAAATGAAAAAATTGTCAAGTAAAAATAACTTTTATTATGCTGGTTATATCGCACTAGTTGCGCATTTCGACCATAATTTGTAAATTCAACTAACGGGGCAGTTTAGTTGAAGAAGGAATAATTAAATCTTTATTGAATATGAATAGGAGGGTTCAATAGTGATAATTGAATGTTTGATGGAAAAAAGGGAGAGTTCAATTTTAGGGAGAGTCATAGCGGTTAGTTTATGATGATTAAATATAAGGGGAGGCCATAGGAAGAATATCAAAAAGCTAGTTACAAATATCAAGAAGAATCGAGGAGATTAAATAAATGAGTAAACCTGTAATTCGAACTTATAAAGATTCAAGTGATTTAAAACGAATGCAGAAACTTACACAAGCTATATGGTCACTGGAACCTAATTACCATATAGGCGATCTAGCTTGGCAACGCCACCGACACGCTGGACGCGAGGATGATTGGGATACTGCAATTTGGGAAATGGATGGGAAGCCCGTTGCTTGGGGATGGATTCAAAAACCTGGTGAGTTAATATGTCAAGTTGATCCTGATTTTCCTGAGGTGGCCAAGGATGTCATTGACTGGTTTGATAAAATAACTAAAACCAATGAGCAAAAAGTGATTGTCCTAGAAACGGAGTCGCATCTTATTTCAGCCTTAGAAGATTCTTTATTCAACCCATTAGCAGAAAATCCAGAAGTCCTCACAAAAATATCATTGGATAGTTGTTCATTCCCTGTTCAATTGCCAGATAAGTTTAAAGGTCGCCATATCAAGGGTTCTGAGGATTTAACAAATCGTGTGGCAGTACATAAGGCTGCATTTCATGGATCCAGAGTCACAGAAGAAAGTTACTTGAACGTTATGAATACCTATCCTTATGATTCTTCTCTTGATTGGGTAATAGAATCCCCAAATGGTGAGTTCGTAGCATCTTGTTTAATTTGGTTTGATGAAGATAACAAGGTGGGGTTACTGGAACCTGTTGGAACGGATCCGAGATTTAGGAGAATGGGGTTAGCCAGTTCAGTCTGTAAGCTTGCTCTCAATGCGTTGCGTGATAAGGGGGCAAAAACGGCAGTTGTTGTTTGTACTTCCCCTAAAACACATGAATTTTACAAGTCTATTGGATTTGAAACATTTGCTCAAACAAAATCATTTCATCGTCTTAAAAATACTTTATAAACTTCGCTTTTCTTCTTCAACTAACGGGTGCTTTAGTAAGACAAGACCATCATTTCGATGGTCAATTTTTTATCCAAAACATCAAGTAGATCTCAGAAATCCATTGTGAAATGTTACACTTAAACTACCGTGGCAGTAATCTTAAATAGGAAATTTAAAAGGAGGTTCTTAAATGGAAAAATACAAATTAGTATTACTAACAATTATTACACTTGTGCTATTGTACATAGCATTTATAATTTCAGACCCAGGTTTTGGAGTAGGATATTAAGCTAACGGCTGCGTCTATCCAGGTAGGGTTAACCGCCTTATTTGCGGAAATTTTTATTAAGCTAACGCAGCAGGTTAGTTTAATAAGGAATAGTGGTAAAATAAATGTAAAAACGGATTGCTCGGAGGAGAATAAATGTCGATAAATAAAGCTCTAGAAATTATAGAAGCGAACCAAGAAGAAGCTGATTTTATTGGTGAAATTGATGAACAAACAATTATTGATGCAGAAAATAAATTAAGGGTGAAATTTCCTAAAAGTTATAGAGAGTTTCTAAAGAAATATGGTTTGGGAGATATTTTTGGACAAGAAATTTATGGTCTAGGAACAGATGAAACGGGAATCCCGAATATGATTTGGATTACCAAAGAATTAAGGGAAAAAGAAAATTTGCCTAATAATCTAATTTGCTTTTATTTCGCTGATGATGGCGAATATTTCTGTCTAGATTGCTCCAAAGTACGAAGTAATAATGATGACGATGGACCTGTTGTTTCGTATATCAGTGGACTTCCGATAAAGGAACAACCATTTGAAATGATTGCAGAGAACTTTGGAGATTTTTATCAGAGCTATTAATCAATTCTCTAGAGGATTAATTGCTTTATAAGAGGGACTACATATATTTATTCACGAGTGCTTTGCTTCAACAAAGGAGTAAGGCATTTTTCTCATTCAACTAACGGGTGCTTTACTTCAAAAAGGAGTAAAGCCTTTTTTCTTGTTAAACTAAAGGTGCAGATTAGTTCAATAAGCAGAGAATTTTTGAAAAGAAGTAGAAGTATTTGTTATATGGGAAAATTATTCAAGTATTGGACAGGTAAAGAATCGAGGTGGAAATAAAAAATGGTTGAAAAAACTCAAACAAACAACAGTAAATCGGTAATTTCTTTAACACTTGGTATTCTTTCAATCCTAATACCATACATCGGATTGATACTTGGTGTTATAGGAGTTGTAGTTTCAAGAAGAGCGACAAAAGAAATTGTAAAAACAGATGAAGGTGGCAGTGGATTAGCTACCTCTGGTTTAATTTGTAGCGTTGTCGGGTTTATCATTCAACTCTTTCTAGTAGTGAGTATTATTGCTTTCTATTCTCTAACTAATGTAAGTTAGTATTTCAAGTTCTTCTTCAACTAACGGGTGCTTTACTTCAAGAAGGAGTAAAGCCTTTTTTCTTTTTGAACTAACTAAAGCGGCAGTTTAGTTGAAGAAGGGTAGGTTGTAATTTTTCCTATTCATTAACGTCTAATCAATAAATAGAGGGGGGAAACACAATGAGAAAATCATGTAATATACTTTTATTTGCTAGCTTCTTTATATCAATAATGATAATAAGCATTACAGTTTCAGCTACAAGTTGGGTTGAATTAAAACCACAAGAGGTTGTTGATAGAGCTGAAGTTATTATTACTGGTAAATATGATTTTACAAGTAAGCCAAAGCCCAGTGGATTTGTTTTTCAAGGTTTAGAATTCAATGTTAAAAATGTTTATAAAGGAGCTATTTCTGAACAAATTATTACAGCAGGGATTGACTATAATGATGTAGGATGGGCTGAGGAATTTCAAAATGAAGAGGGAGAATTCCTCTTATTTTTAGAAAAAAGTAAGGATGCTGATTTCCTAATACCAGTTGGAGGTCCAAACGGTATGATTCAAGTTCACAACGGAAAAGTTGAAGGTACAAATGATGAAAGAAGGACTTTTTTCGAAGATTTTCTAAAATTACAACCAGAAAAAACAGTTGAAACAAAATTTGATACCGATAACAATATTCAGAATAATAAGTCATATCTTTTCTTATATGTTAGTGCAAGTGTTTTAGTTGGTATGGCAGTAATATTCCTACTTTATCGCTATAATAGAAAGAAATAATTTTTTACTAACGGGTGCTTTAGCAGAGCAAGAGGCTGCCTTGAGAGGTAGCTTTTTCTTATTGAACTAACGCAGCAGTTTAGTTCAAGAAGCGTATGTTAAAATACAGAAAAATACTAGGGAATGATTTGAGTGGCACGTTTAAAAATTGGTGATGTTTTTGAGATAGTTACAACAAATGGAATAGGATTATTTCAATATGTTCATAAAGACGAAACCATTGGAGAGTTAATCCGTATATTACCCTGCTTATTTGAGGAGGGTTTTGTTATAGAAGATGAATTAGTGAAAAAGAAGGAATTATATCTTATTCATTTCCCTTTAGGAACAGCACTAAATCAAAAGTTAGTAACTAACAAGGGTAGTTATCCAATCCCACAAGATTTTATTTTACCTAAAAAATACAGAAGTGAACATATGGTAGATGGTGAATTGATTTGTTGGCATATCATTGATTATGACACTTGGAAAAGAGAAAAAGCCGAAAGATTGACTGAGGAACAAAAGCAACTGTCACCTTGGGGAACTTGGAATGACACCTTACTTAAACAAAGATTAGCTGAGGGATGGACATTAGATAGATGGATTTAGCTTATTAAACTAACGGGTGCTTTAGTTAAACAAGATCTTCATTTTGATGATCTATTTTTTTATCCAAAACATCAAGCAGATCTCGGAAATCCATTGTGAAATGTTACACTTCAACTAACGCAGCAGGTTAGTTGAACAAGAGAAGCAGAGACAAAATAGTTGAACCAATTGATGATGACGCTAACGGATTGTTAAATGAAGAAATTAAATTAATACCTGAAAACTATGCGGTTGCTATTTATAGCGAATTTTAATTATTTGCTTTAAAAGCATTACGTCCTTATAGGTTACTTGTCTTTAAAGATTTTTAGTTTCCTTCTCGTCTGTTAAAAGAGCCAGTGCTTCACGAAGGAGATTTATATCTTGAAGAATTTGTTTTTTTATTGATTCATTAGGACACTTCTCATAGTCAAATACCAATCGATTGAGTTCCTTTGTTAAGAGTTCCATAGGCTTATTCTCCTTCTAACTAGGTCTTAGTTAGTAGTATGAACTATTTTCCATAAAAGAAAAAGTTAAATGTATTTTAGATTCTATTGTGAAATATTGCACTTAAACTAACGCGGCAGGTTAGTTGAAGAGTGTTGTTAACTTGTGTTCAACAATTGGGCCATTTAATTGAATAAAAAGTAGAAGAATATCTTAATAAGAAAATAACAGAAATAAGTGTATAAATAATTGTAATGGTTGCTTTGAATGGAGAGAGAATAATTGAGACCTGAAATAACAAGAGATTTGAATGTAAACGATTTTCGCAATTTTTATTGGTTAAAAGAGGAATTGCAAACTTTTTGTAGGGAAAATGAGATAAGTGCTTCTGGTTCCAAAATAGAAATTACGGATAGGATAGCAATATTTCTTGAAACAGGAAAAATACAGAAGCCAATGAGGAAAAAAAGTCCTTCCTCGAAAGAAATAGAATTGGAAGAGTTAAATTTAGATACGGTTATTACTGAAAATCATCGTTGTAGTCAGGTAGTTAGGGCTTTCTTTGCATTGGTAATTCCGAAATTTCATTTCTCCACTTATATTCAAAATTATTTTAAAGAAAACGTTGGAAAAACATATAGGGACGTTGTTGATGCATGGTATGAGGAAGAGGAAAGAAAAAAAGATCCATCGTATAAAAAACAAATAGGTTCACAATTCGAATACAATCAATTTACCAGAGATTATTTTGCAGATCCTAAAAACAATGGTAAAAAAAGAGAAGATGCAATTAAAGCTTGGAATGCAATTAAAGTTCTACCGGGTAGCAATAAATATAAAGGGTTTGCTTAGGCGACTCTTTCTTTCTTGTTGAACATAAAGCACCAGGTTAGTTCAAGAACCGACTCATGATTTTTAAAACCGTAGCTGGGATTTAACTTAGAAAGGAATTTTAAATGGAAAGTATTTTATTATTAATTTTTGGTGTAGGATTTATTGCTTTTGGGATTAGACACAATAAAAATATTCACAATGAAGAAGGTTCTGGTCCAAGTGGTTCTGTCACTTTTGAATTTATAACGAGTTGGACAGATAAATTACCATATTGGTTTACAAAAACAATTTATTTTTTGATTGGGCTTGGGTGTCTGATTGGGAGTTACCTTACATATTTTTAAAGGAGATTGTGAAGAAATCTACTTAAACTAACGGGTGCTTTACTTCAAGAAGGAGTAAAGCCTTTTTCTTGTTGAACTAAAGGTGCAGGTTAGTACAATAAGGTGATGGTTTATAAATAATTAATGAGATAGAATCTTATTTGAAATTGGAGGGTGGATTATTTGTTAATGACTCTGAGGGTTATCTTTGCAGCGATTGCTATTTGTTTTGCAATGTACGCATTGATAACTAATAAATACCAGGTAATGCCGTATATGTTGTTTTTCTTAGGTTTAATGGGGGTAGTTATTGGGGTTTCTGAATTAAAGGTAGATCGAAGAACAAGTGCAATAATATCTTTTCTTGCATCTGCGTTTGCTCTTTTTGTTAGCTTCTATACATTTAATACTTTTAACTAACGGGTGCTTTAGTAAATTGCTTGTTCAACTAAAGTCGCAGTTTAGTTTAGGAAAGCATTTCTAGGAAAGAGTGAAAAGTGGTAAAATACCAATTAAATAATTATTGAGGGGTAGAAAAGAATGGATATATCTATTCGAAACGCCGAGCAAAACGATTATGAGTCATTGTTGCCTTTGTTTAGGCAGGTTCATGAATTCCATGTTTTTGCAAGACCAGATTTGTACAAAGAGAATTCAATTCCAGTCGAGCAAGAGTTCTTTGAAAGCCAGTTGATTGATAGCAAACAGCATATTTTTGTGGCTACCATAGGCAACGATATAGTCGGAGTTATAGTGACGAAGGAAGAAGAAACAACTGAAAATTCTTTTATTAAAGCGAGGAAAGTATTATTTATAAACAGTTTATGCGTTGCCGAAACGCATAGAAAGAAGGGTATCGGAAAAAAACTAACTACATACGTTTTTAATTTTGGGAGGAACCTCAGAGTTGATAGTATTGAATTGGGAGTATCCGAGAAAAATACATCTACCATTAAATTTTATAGGTCAATAGGGATGACTACAAAGAGTAGAAGAATGGAGAATAAATTCAACTAAAGGGTGCTTTACTTCAAGAAGGAGTAAAGCATTTTTCTTATAGAACTAAAGGGGTAGTTTAGTACAATTAGAAGGTATTATTAGAAGAATGACGAATTTGTATATATGTGTATTTTTGAGGATTTTCTTTTACAAATAAGGGGTGACAACATGGAATTTTTACTTGAAGCAGCACTCTTTTCCAATTTTAGCAATAGTATTTTGCTTAAATTTAGTAACACTAATCAAAAATGTTAGTAGAGATAGTAATATTAGTACAACCAAAAATACATTTTTGATGACCATTTCAGCTACCTTTATCATATTTAGTATAACTTGGATGTTTGTATTGTAATTACATTTACAACTCAATCTTTCAATCTTTCTTATTAAACTAACGGGTGCTCTACTTCAAGAAGGAGTAAAGCTTGTAAATCAAATTTGTGAAATTACAAATGTGTCTAGGGCCTCATTATATAGAAAGCTATCGGTAAGGAACAGTTGATGAGTTATACCAAAAATCGTAAATATATAATAGAAAATAAATTTCATATAGAGGTGGAATTATATGCCTAAAATTGACAATATGTTAGCAATTCTATGGATGCTTCGTTCAGGTGAAAAAATTACTGCAAAACAAATTTCAGAAAAGTTAGAGATGAATATAAGGACTGTGTATCGTTATATTGATACACTTTCAACAAGTGGCGTACCTATAATTTCAGAACCAGGACATAACGGTGGATACACTTTATTGAACAATTTTATTGAGGCTCCTCTATTTTTTGATTTTGAAGAGCAAACCTCACTTTATCATGCTGCTGTTTTTGCAGAAGAAGCCGGATATTATGGTGGTGAAGCACTAAATAGGGCTATTTCAAAGCTAACCAAGTATTCAAATCAAGGGCAGGAAACAAAGATAAAACAACATTTAACCAGTCTTGAAGTAATAAGTCGATTAAGTTCACTCTCTATAGAACCTTTTTTGAAGGAGTTGGAGCAGGCCGTAGCTGACGGGTACTCAGTAAAAATTCTTTACCATAAAAGTGGCGAAAAGCAATTAAATTATAGATTGGTCGATCCGTACAGAATTATCTTTTGGAATAATAAGTGGTATGTGATTGGATTTTGTCATCTTAGGAATGATATCCGTAGTTTTAGAGTAGATCGAATTGAAAGTCTAATGCTAACCGAAAATAAGTTTAACCGGCCAGAAAATTTTTCAGCACGTGACTTTTTTATAAAAAATCTTCTTCCAACTATAGAAGATAAGGAAGGGATTATTTCTTTGGTTATTAATGGGGATAAAAGTGTATTGGCTGATATTTGCCAACATTGGTTTTTAGGACATTATTTACAAGAACGGACTTCAAATCAAGCAGTTTTTCTTCTTGAAAAAGATATGATTCATACATATGTACCTTATTTACTTTTACCGTACAATAAATCTATTAAAGTTATTGAGCCAATAAGTCTTAAGAAAAGACTTATTGAAGTTCTGTCGGAATTAATAAAATTTCATCAAGTATGATAACTTCCCTGACGTTAACTGTCAGGGAAGTTATATTATAATAGCTATATCAATTGTGATTGGAGTGTTATTGGATGCAAACAAAAAAAGTTTTTCTATATGTATTTAATACAATGTCGGACTGGGAATATGGATATTTAATTGCTGAACTAAACTCAGGAAGATATTTCAAAAAAGATTTAGCACCTTTAAAAGTAATTACAGTAGGAGCTAATAAAGAAATGATTACTACTATGGGAGGACTGAGCATAAAACCAGATATTTCCCTTGATGAATGTACTCTTGAGAGTAAAGATCTTTTAATTTTACCAGGAGGGACTACTTGGAGTGAAGAAATTCATCAACCTATCTTGGAAAGAATTGGCCAAGCTTTAAAGCTTGGCACTATTGTTGCTGCAATTTGTGGTGCAACTGATGGCCTCGCGAATATGGGATACTTAGATACTAGAAAGCATACAAGTAATAACTTAGAATATACTAAAATGGTATGTCCTAACTATAAAGGAGAAAAGTTCTATGAGTTGGGATCTGCGGTATCTGATGCGAATTTAGTTACTGCATCAGGAATAGCTCCTCTGGAATTTGCAATGGAGGTACTGAAAAAAATAGATGTATTTACACCAGATGCATTACATTCATGGTATAACCTAAATAAGACTCATAAACCCGAATATTATTTCCAGTTAATGGACTCAATAAGTAGATGAGCAAAAAAATCAACTTAGCAGTTTAATATTAGTTTAAATAATTACCATGCTTTAGACGATGTCTAAAGCATGGTTTTTGTATATAACTTAAAATAAAGACCCTAAAAAGCTGTATAAATGCAACTTGATCTTTCGTTCTTTTTACCTGTTTTTCATAAAATAAGTAATTTAATTATGCCGACTTTGAAGACACGTAGTCAAAGCAAAGAGGTTGCTGTCATAATGTTTTTTTCACTTTACTCTTGATATAACCCTAGTTTTGTTGAAGAAGATATATACTGAAAAAAAGTCCCTTCAGATAGTTTGAGGGGACTTTCCTATGTAATTAGTGTGTAAATCTAAATCCAAAATGATTATTTGTATTTTTTGGCTAGAGATTCGCTGCCAATCGCTCCAATGATAGACATAAAAAATGGTCCAATTTGAAATAACAGAGAATCCTGTAAGAACACAATATTTAAATCAAATAACTTATTACCTATTACAATGGATATCTTAGCTAGTATGATAAAAAATCCAATTATTAGAAGAATATCAAAAAACAATTTCCATCTTGGAAAGGCTAATTTTTGGCTATCTTTTATGATTTTCTCTTTCAATGAATTATCGTCCTTTACTAATTCGTCAAGAGAAATATCAAATATGTCACTTATCTTAATTAGCAATTCAATACTAGGGTAACTTTCTCCACGTTCCCATTTGGAAATAGATTGTCTACTAATATTAAGTTTTTCTCCAAGCTGTTGTTGTGACATATTATGCTTTTGACGTTCTTCTTTTATTTTTGAAGGAAAATACATATGATCAACTCCTATCCTCAGTATATATATTTGCACTAAAAAACTAAAGAACCGCATAGTTGCAAGGTGTAAACTGTTAGTTTCCCCTTAAAAACGATTGATTAAATGATAAAGTAAATGAAAAAAGTATTAAAAAACCAATAGCTATAAAAAAAGCTCTTATCAGTGTCTTTTATGGGGTTTTCTTAATTATAAGAGTCCTTTTTGTTATTTCGCTAAGAGCAGCATTCCTGTAAGAACTGAAAGGAAATCTAGAGTTTGTGAAATAATGTACTTAAGCTAACGGCTGCTTTACTTTAGTAGAAGTAGAGACTTTTTCTTATATAAATATATTTATTTGGGAGGGTATTTTAGTTATGGAAGGGTATATAAGTATTGTGTTTATGATTATTGGATTGCTTGTATTATATTATGTAATTCAGGCAGCAGTTACTAAAGGAATTAACAATTCAATAGTTGGGAAATTACTTGAAGGAAAAGATGAAGGTTTAAGTGTTAATGAAATTCTTAATAAATATGGAAAAATAGAAGACAACAAAAAGAGTTAACACTAAAATTAGATTTATATATATCCTGAAGGCGTCAACCAACTTTACTTGATTCATATAGTTTGTGAAGTGGTGTACTTAAACTAACGGGTGCTTTAGTTAATTAAGACCATCCTTTCGATGGTCTATTTTTACGTCCAAAATATCAAGTAATTCTCAGAAGTCCATTGTGAAATGTTGCACTTAAACTAACGCGGCAGTTTAGTTGAACAAGTAATGTTGTTTTATAATTATACGTAAAAGTAGGTGTATACAAATGGAATCGCAATATATTACCTTTGGTGGTCAAATGGGAGACCCTAAGTCTGATAAAGCAGTCGGGTTACAACTTCCTGAAATAAGTAAGTTACTTCAAAAGTATTGTAATAAGGTTTATTGCAATGAAATAGATGAGATGGCGCCAGCTATTTTTGTAGACGGAGACTTATGGCATTGGGATTTTGAGGGGTTTCAAAGGTTACTTCTAAGTAAGAAACATCGTTATATCGAAATTCATATTGGTATGCCACGTGCAAGATGGGAATTTGTCAGCCAGATTGAAATTAAATCATATCTCATAAATCATTTAGAAGAAGCATTGCGACTTATGGTTACAAGATTAAAAAAAGAAAAATATGATGTAAATGAAACTGAATTATGGACTGACTTTGCAAAAGTAAAAAATGATTTCTTATTCAACTAACGGGTGCTTTAGTTGAAGAAGGAAATTTTTTAAAAGAGCCTATATCTATGATTACATTAATCATAGATATAGGCTTTTTTATATTTCTGCTATATAAATTTAATCAAAGACCATGGAAACTGTATAATTAAAAAAGAAGTGTAGCCAGACCACTACTTTACTTGTGTAAGCACTGCCTTTGATGGTGTTTCGTATTTCACATAACCCTTTATGTTGGTGATGAAGAGGCTTCCCCCTACGCCATGTTGTCCGCCATACTTGCTGTCATACCGGTAGACTCGATATACTTCTCCAGGTTTTAACACACGTTCGAAGACCAGCTTATCGCCTTCGCGCTTCCAAAGATTGATCCTTTTCGTAATGGTAATGAGTCCACTTTGGCCTTTTTTCAGCTCCAAACCTTTCCAAAAGACAGGCTTTCGTGGTTTAATTTCTTCCCTTATAGGCAAAGTAACAACAATTCTTCCTTCCTTGCTTTTATTTTTATGTTTATCCTCAGCAATAGCCGTAAAGATATCTCCTGGGCTTGGAGCCGGAATCGAGTACTTGAAAACGCCATTCTGATCTGCGAAAGTGTCCCCAATATACCTAGACATTTTATTGATTGTTACTTTTGCATTGGCTTCTGTTTTACCACTAATTTCCTTTGAATCACTTGTCACAGAATCAAAAGCCGGTACCGCAGGCGGCGTAATATCACGTACAGACGAACTGATATAATCGCTCTCTCGTCCTTCCTTATTTTTCGTGAAAAAAACAAGAGAATAACCACCTGGCAGCTTTCCGGTATAGAACTTAAATGTCCCGTCAGCATTCACCTTCTGGGATTGGTCCCGAAACAATCCATCTTTTCTTTCAGCAGTAACATAAATAGTCGTATTAGGCTCTGCTTTTCCTGTAATATATTCATTTTGATCGAAAAAATCATCTATATTTGGCATCTGGGGCTTTTCCGTTTTATAAATTGGTACGGTAATCGTGTTGCTTTTTATCCCCAGTTTTGATTCTGCCCAAACCTGTAATTCCGTTAATCCCTCAAGGCTTGGAAGAGTAAATGTAAACCTTCCGAAAGGTTCAACCTCTGCAATCACATTTCCATTACTAGCTACAACCACTTTGTCTTCCTTCCCGTAGGCAAATACAGTCATCTTGTTCGTTTGAAGTGTCACATCCCCAGAAATCATGGGATCATATGGTTTATAGTATTTATCCCTAACTGTTAATAGGATGGAATGGGAAAAATAAGGGTCTGTTGAACCTTTAATAGAGTAGGAAACGGTTGTTGTCCCAGTTTTTTTTGCTAAGATATTGCCGTTTTCCGTTAATTCAGCTACCTCAGGGTCTGAAAAAGTTATAGTCAAATTTTTTGAGCTAATCTCCTCAATCCAATCCTCATCCTGAATTGAATACTTTGATAATATCGGCCCGTCATACACAAAGCCAATAGACATTTCTAATGGTTTTAGTTTACGTAATTGAAATTGTTGATATCCTACAAATCTTTTTGGATTTTGACTATCAGAGATATCAATCAAATTATGTCCGGTTAATAATGATTGCAATGCTGGTAGCTTGGTCATTTCACTAATTGAATGTATATAGTTCGATTCCGCATAAATCGACTCTAATGATGGGAATAGTTTTGCATGCTCTCCTATTATATTGATATTGGTAATGTTATTTCCATCTATATTCAAATCTTTCAAGTGTTGATAAGGAATATCTGTTTGAACAAGATTTGATAAATCAACAATCTCATTTGCTCTCATATTTATTCTTTCAATTGACGGAAACAGATAAGACAGTTTCTCGGCCCCCTCAATGGCAGAAAGTTGATGATTATGACTTATATCTATATTTCTGAGGTGGAGCAAAGGTTCATTAATTGCATTGAATAAGGTACTAGTATCTTTTAATGAATATGATATCTCTAATTCCTCTAATCTTGGCATAACGTTAAGGAAATCATAATTTACTACTTCGATACTACTCAATCGAAGATACTTAAGCTTTGTTGCCTTTTTCAAGTCATCCCCCTGAATAACTAGAGGTTTATCAATATAATTAAAGAGCGATATTGACTCTAGATTAGGCAGGGACTGTAAAAAAGAAGAGCTACCATTTAAAAGCATAGATAAGTCTGTCAACTGCGGAGCCTTTGTTAATTCACTATAATCAGGAATCGAGACATCGTTTATTGCCAATGCCTTAAGCTGTTGCATCCTTTCAATTCCAGTAAGCGAGGTAACTTGTTTTCCACTTAGATGAAGTTTTTGAAGGTTTTTTACTAAGGAGATCGTAAGCAACGGTTGATTATTAGTAGAATTGATCGCTAATTCTCTTAAATTCGGAAGTGCACCTAGCGGAGAGAAATCATTTGCGTAAGTACCAGTTAATTGCAAACTCTCTAAACTTTTTATTTCAGAAAGTGGTGTAAGATCTGTCGGGCGGCCGCTTTCATGGGTGTTTTGAATGGCTAATTGTTTAATGGGCAAACCAGCTAGTTTCTCCATCCCTTTGAAAGTCGTGACACTCCCAGCATACCAATTTCCAAGTGTTAAGGTTCCATTATTTTTCTCCAAACAGGTGGATATTCGATCGATGGTGATATTCTCGTTATATTGGCGGTCACATAAGTCAACATAAGACTCTAACTTTTCTTGAAGAATGGAATCCTCTAATTGTATAACCGTATTACTAGCCAAATCAGAAGCAAATACAGGTGACTGTAAAATTAGTAAGAATAATGCAGTAAAAATGGATAAAATAGATCGTTTCATGTAATTCTTCCCCCAAAATAATATATATCTTACTATATTATCTTAGAAAATGAGGATGATAGATATAGGGAGAAAGTGAGTATTTAGAAGTAAAAAGAAAATCAGTATTGTGTCGTTAGCTAAAAGAGGGAATTCTTTTGAGGTCGGTCGAGGATAATACGGTTAAGTGTTTGTTATAGGTAAATTGAGCGAATCTCATAAAGTATACTATGTAAATGGTTACGAAATCAAACTGACTTTTCCTATAAAGGTTTAAGTTAACGGATACTTTAGTTAAACTCTTTTTTCTTATTTGAACTAACGGGGCAGTTTAGTTTAATAAAGGAAAACGTTTGTTTGATAAAACGCCTATTTTTAGGAGGGATAAAATGAAACTTTTACGGTATTTTTGTATAATTTTAATCTTGCTGAGTTTTATTCTCTTAATAACTGGATGTACAGAAAATAGAACCACACCGAAAGAGGATGATTTAAAGATTGAAGGTTATATACTTGAAGTAGATGAAGGAAAAATATTGGTTGCAGAAGGTATTACTTCAGAACAATATGAAACAATTATAGATAAAACACTTCAAGAGTTGGATAAGGAAAGGATTTCACTATTCTACTTAAGTTATGAAGATACCAGTAGCTTAAGGAAAGGTTACAAAGTAGATGTATGGATTGATGGTGGAATTAATGAATCTAATCCTGCTCAAGCTGGAGCAAAAAAAATTGAGGTAATAGAATAAAAATAGCTTATGAACTAACGCAGCAGTTTAGTTGAACAAGAAGTAGTAAAAATGGATCTTATAAAACTATTTGTAGAAGGAGAAATCATGGATAAAAATGAGTTTTTTCAATCCCTTGAAGAAATAGTTGTTGACCCTTTGTTTATTAGCGATAGTATGCAAGACATAGCCGAAGAAACGGCAAACAACACTTGGTCAATGTCTATTAGCAAGGAATTAGCGACTGAGATAGTAATGGAAGATTTCATAGATTTTTTCCGAAGAGTGATGACGAACAGACGTGAGCAAATAAGAGATTCAAATAATCGAGATGGAATGCTCTTCTATATTTGGTTCGATAGGCAATCGGCACAAATAAAGTTTAGTTTAATATCAGATTATGACACTACCTTACCATTCGGATGTGAAATCGAAATTATACATAAACTTGAGCCTATTATTGGGGAGTTTCTAAGATTTCCATATCACGATGGCTTTCCGTTTGAAGAGGTTAGAGATGATGAGCAAGTGGAAGAAGACGTAATGGAGAAACTTTGAAAGTATGCCTCTTAAAAATAAATCGATAACCTTATTCAACTAACGGGTGCTTTAGTTAATGTTCATGGGTTGCTTAGGCAACTCTTTTTCTTATTGTACTAACGCAGCAGTTTAGTTGAACAAGAAATGCTTTATTTTATTGAATATAACAGAGGGTTTTTTATTAATAAAAATCGAGAACATTCATAGTTAATTTGAATGTAGTATGACAAAGAAAAAGTATCATTGAGGAAGAGACGAAGAAATGAAGAAATTAATAAACATGATTAATTCAAGTTCGAAAGTGGCTGGAGTGTCATTACTTGAATTGAAAAAGACAGAAAAAGCACTTGGTGCTATTTTTCCAGATGAATACAAGGAACTTTTTTTAGAAACGAATGGAGCAAAATTTGGTGATTGGACTTTGTTCCCAATTCAAACTAATGAACAAACGGCATTAATTGATGTTGTAAAAAAAAATCGGGAATTCAGACCAAATAATGTCCCAAGTGAAATGATATGTATTGGTGAAAATATCAATGGTGATACGCTTTGCTACCGAATTAGAAAAAGATTTATGCAGGAACAAATTTATGTTTGGTATGCTGAAACTGAGAAAAGCGATTGTAAAGCATTAACATTTAAAGAATTTATAGATTGGTATGTACCTAAAGTAAATACTAATAAGCCTAATAAACTTGGCACTTTTATGGTTGAAAGTGGGAAGCTAATTGTTACTGACCCATACTATAAAGTGGATGAAGAATCGGAGTTGCAAATCGTACTTTTAAATGTGAAAAATGGTAATTGGACAGCTTCCATTTCTTATACTCCTGATGAAGTTGTTAAAACCTTATTTGTATTTTATGGGGAAAAGAAACCAACTGGAAAATGGCATGTTTGCGATAAACAGATTGGAGTTGACTCTGCACAAGCAGGAATTTTTGATTTTAAAACATTTGGTAGAGACGAAGCCATCCAATTTGATGATGTAGTTGAATCAGATGCACAGGGGGGAGTTTTCTCAGATGGTGCAGTTTCAATGTCTGGTTATGGTGACGGAATGTACGAAGTGAAAGTAAAATATAACATTTCAAAAAAGGTTGTTGGAGTGATGATTGACTTTGTAGATGAGGAATAATGCTATGCACCAACAACCAGTGAAATACACCTTTGTTTGTTCAACTAACGGGTGCTTTAGCAGAACAGGGCTGTCAGTAGACAGCCTTTATTGTTATTCAATTAACGGGGCAGTTTAGTTGAAGAAGAAGGTTTTTTTGCGATTGTGTTGAATAAGATAATATATGTAAATTATTGAAGAGGTGGGTAAAATAGATAAATTCTTGAAATGGTTTATGGCTTCATTTATATTGGGGATTGTAGGGCTAATAGCAGTTTTTTTTGTAGCAAGAGCAACTGGTGAAATGAATCGAAGCATCTTGTTAGTTAGCACTTTAACTATATTCGTTTTAATTCTCTTCGTTATTTAGTATTGTTAAAGCTAATTCAAATAGAATCCGAAGAGAATTAGTTATCTCCGTACTTTTTGCCATTATTCCTTTATCAGCATTAGTAATAAATGGGTTAATTTTTACTGTTTATTTTGTAGGCAAATAAAGTGACTATTGTGAAGAAATATACTTAAACTAACGAGTGCTTTAGTTAAAATATGACCATCATTTCGTTGGTCTTTTTTTACGTCCAAACATCAAGGAAATTCGGCAATCCAGTGTGAAATTTTTCACTTAAATTAATGGGGCAGTTTAGTTTAAGAAGGTTTTGCAAATGGGAAGGAGAGGACTAATTTATGTTATTTATACTTTTGCTTGTCGTACCGTTATTAGGAGTTTTATGGTTTTTAAATTTTACTTCTTTTTTGAAGAACTTAAAGAATGGAAAAAGCACTCATAACCAAAATATTCTAGGAGCAGTCTTAACGTTTATTTTTATCTTTGCTCTAATGTACTTCTTTGTTGGACCCCTCTAAATAAACATATTCGATATTACAGGAGGGGGACATACGGAGGCTAACTTTGGAAAGCATTGCATTATGTTTCCTAAGAATTATCAGGGTGTAGGAGAAGGTAAGTACTACTATGAAGTGGATTTTTATCCACGAACTGAACAAGGAAAGTCATTGAGAGTTTATCAGTCAAAAGGCGGAAAATTAATAAATGAAAAATAGTGATTCTTAATGAACTAATAGGTGCTTTAGTTAAACATGACCATCATTTCGAAGGTTTATTTTTACACCCAAAACATCAGGTAGATTTCGGCGTTCCATTGTGGAATGGTACACTTTAACTAACGCAGCAGGTTAGTTTAATTAGATTGATATAATATATTATCTTAACGATTGGAGGGATAGCGGAGTGGTTTCTTTTTCTCTATTAGCTTTATTACCTATTATTTTTTATTTAGCTATAATAATTTTTGTTATTTATTTTGTAATTAAAGTAGTAAAATTCATGGATACTAAAATAAAATTAGACCAAGAAAAAAATGAAATGATTGTTCAATTAATTAAAGTTATCAATCAAGAAAAAAGTGAATAACTACATACCTTTTTTGAAATTTTAAGTGGCATTACCTAATGAGTTGGTAATGCTTTTTCTTAATGAACAAACAGGTGCTTTACTTGAGATCGTTCAGATACTTAGACGTCTCTTTTTTCTTGTTCAACTAACGCAGCAGGTTAGTTCAATATGTAACATTGTTATATATACATCGTCTAATTCATAAAAAACTGGGAGAGTGTTCTATGAAAGCACGACTGAAGATAATGTTAATTTTTTGTCTCCTTATTACTTTAAGTGGATGTAGTACAACAATGGATAACAAAGAAAGTGAACAAAATACAGAAAAATTAATTGACGAAGAACCCAAAAGTGTAGTCTCGGAAGAAAGCAGCGAAGATAGTGCTATTAACAATGAAATTACGCTCAGCACTGAACGGAATGTATTACAGGATTCCCCCGAATATGTAGCTAAAAATGAAGTGGGACTTTCTATTCAGGATTCTGAAACGGCTTATGAAATGTGTGTGAGAGTGCTGACTGACTATTATAAAGCGGTCTGGAACGGCTCGGAAATTGAATTGGGTGCATTTATCGATAACGAAAACCTTAAACAGTATACGCAAAATAAGATTCAATACCAATTTGACTTGTATTTAACGCACAATCTTACTGATAATTTGGTGAAGAGTGTTGATATTGGCACTCGGGAAGTGGATTGGGAAGTGGAGTATACTGATGACGTAGATGGGGGTTTTCTCTATTTAAATTTACCTGCGGAAATTAAAAAGACTGTAGGTAGTTACGGTGAACCCACTGAATTTCTCGTACGCAATGTAAACGGCAAGTTAGTCATTGTTGATTGGTATACGGGTGCAAAAGATAGTTATGATTTCATGGTACGTGGAGAAAATCTAACAATTGACAACCCTAATATTTGGGATGAAAGTGAATTTATGAAGAAGTTAAATAGTAAACAGGGTGAATTTTCAGGCTCAATTCGATAGTTAGTTATTTACAGCTAACTCGGCAATCAAAGTTTGTTAATGAAAGCCCAATATGAGACTTGCTTCCAAAATTAATTTCTCTTATTCAACTAACGGGTGCTTTAGTTAAACAAGACCATCATTTCGATGGTCTATTTTTACGTCTAAAACATCAAGTAGATATAGTCGATACATTGTGAAATGTTACACTTAAACTAACGGTGCAGGTTAGTTCAATAAGAAGGTAATCATATATAATAGAGATAAAATGTGATTTTCAAAAAGAATTGAGGAGAAATGGATGTCGCAAGATGGAATTGTTTTAGTAGTAAGCGTGTCAATTTTTAATGAAGCTGATGTCTTGATTATTAAAGAGAATAAACCTACCGCTGTTGAAAAGTGGAATTTTCCGAGTGGACGTATTGAATATGGCGAGGACATTCTCTATTCAGCTCGGAGGGAAGTAAAAGAGGAAACAGGATTGGACGTTAAACTGATTGGGACTACTGGTGTATATAATTTTATAAGTAGTACAAACAATCAAGTTATTCTATTTCATTTTATAGGTGAGGTTACCGGAGGTTCTATAAACCTCGAAGAAGATGAAATTTCTGAGAGTAAGTGGATTAAGGTAAGTGACCTTCTAAAGTTTGAGAATGAAGACTTACGGGAACCATTGGTATTAAAGCAAATAATAAATAATTTATTAAAAAAGAACCTATACCCAATTAATATTTATAATGAGCAAGTTTGTGAAAAGTTTCACTTAAACTAATGGGTGCTTTAGTTAAAGATTATGGGTTGCTTAGGCGACTCTTTTTTCTTCTTCAACTCCCATGAAAATTAAAAAATGCTCAAAATCTATAAAATTGCATAACAAAAGAGACTCAGAAATTACTTTTTTAAAAAAAGGCTGAGCCTTCAGAATGATTATATTAAGCTGAAAGTTAAATCAAAGCAACTCCATTCTTGTTAGAATAAAGGCAAGGCTGGTGCAATAACCAGAGTAGGATTAATCTCCCATGAGTGCTACTCGTATAGAGTGCGACAGTCTGTGATGCACCGTGGTCGTTGGAGTCAGACTAACGGATGGGCTCTATGGCACCATAGTTCATCGACCTTCTTCGCCAGCCGTATCAATCTATACCCGCTCTGAAACATTTTCATTCTCTGTGGTGCAGCTTTTTTTGGCTGCATGGATGGCTAACGGGGCAGTTTAGTTGATGTGAAAATTGGAGTTTTTATAACGCATTTGACACAAAATGTGTAACAAAATGAAAAAGAGCAATCAAAATTAGATTGCCCTAAGAATTAATATTATTTATCTGGAAAGCCAACATGTAGTGGAGGAGGAACTAGCCACCCTTTATTTTTATTAAGTCTCAGAAGCTTGGCACCTATTTGCACTTTCTTCAGTTGGAATTGACCAAACATTAAAGCGATATCTTCTCTAATGCACATAGCCATAGCTTGACTGCAGGCAACTAAACCAGCTGAAGAATTCATAGAAAGTGCAGCGCTAATTTCGGGATCATTAAATCTAGCGCCAACTGGAATATCCTCTAGTCTAGCTTCTGGACGTACAGGTGGTGCCGGAGGAAGTCCTATACCATTAATTTTTAATATTACTTCCAGTTGTTTGTTTTCATCTTTCATACACTCAATTGATTCATCGATGATTTTTGATAGGTCTTCGTCGCCAGTGTGATTAATGAATGTTTGGTATGCAGCTATCAGCCCGTTGTTTGTTGCTACATTCGTCCATATAGAAAATACTTCACCATAATGTAATGGTTCATCTTTTGGATTTCCGCTTAATATTCCCATAATTGCACTCCCTGTCAATTTAATATTTCATTCAAGATTTATGGTGTGCGAAAATTAAAAGATTATTCAATAGTATGAGAAATTCAAGATGTGAATTTACAAGAGTTTAGTACTTATTACGAAAATAAAGTGACAATAAGGAAAAAAAAATAGACCTTTTTCAAGGTCTCACAAGTTTTATTTCGCTATTCATATATTCCCTAATGATTAATAGTTCAATTATATCCTTAGCTGAATATGAATAAGAAGCTTGTTCAGGAATAAGTTGGTTGAATTGTTTAACAATATTATTTATGGTTTCAACACTAAAGTTATCCAAAGTTAATTCTAATTGAATTATTATTGTCACCTTCTTTTTTTAGAAGTGTTATCCAATTAGATTTAATTTATTCGCGAAAACAAATTAGTTATTTTAACAACTGGAGGAAGTAATTTTAGAGGTTAGATAGGATGCCTCACAGTTGCATTTATGTCCAATAAATTCAAAAGTATAAGAAGAAGCCTAGGAAACGGTTCGAGAAACTGTGACTAGAAAATAAAAAAAGACATTCCGATTGAAATTTAATCAAATAAAAAACAAGTAAGCTTTTACTTACTTGTTTTACTAATTAGATTTGATCTATCAGAAACACTCCAATGCATAGAAGGAATTATGTTTTCATTTAACTGTTTCACTAACAAGTCAGCTTTATAATAATCAGTAAAGGTTTTATCGTCTTGACTGCTTGAATCCTTTAAGGTCTCTGTTATTCAATTGACGTTTCGTATATTTACGAACATGGTACAACTCCTGATTATGACTTTAACAATTACTACTATCGTAGAACAATTATCTCATGATAGCAGAGTAAAGTATACAGGTTATGGAACTTGTTACCTATTTGTAAAAAAAATTATAAAATTGAAATATTGATAGGCAAAGAGACTAGATATATTTAACGTTCTTAATATATCGAGACAGTGAAGTAAGAAGGTGTGTGTTCAAAGAGGAATGTAACAAGGCTTATTCGTCATTTTCTTTTAAAAGAGCCAAAGCTTCACGTAAGAGAATGATATCTTGAAGAATTTCTTTTTTTATTAGTAAATCAGGACATTTTTCATATTCATCTACCATTAGGTCGAGTTCCTTTGTTAAAAGTTTCAAGAGTTAATTCTCCTTCTCGCTAGGTCTTAGTTAGTAGTATGAACTATTTTTCTTAAAAGAGAAAGTAAAAAGGTATTTTTAATATTACTTTAAAAAAATAAACGTAATCTAAATTTAGAAAACTATATTGGAAATACAGAATTACAAAGGAAGGCCTGTTAAAAATAGATAGCTTACTCGTTATTAGATAAATATAAAGGGAAAATAAAAAGTAAAAAAATGCTTAACTAAAACAAGTAGGTTCGTCTAAAGAACAAAAAAGACTAGAACCAATATCAGACTTTCCCGACTGATATGGATCTAGTTATTAAAGTATAGGCAGCAAAAGAGTGTTTAATTCAACTGGAGGACGAATGATGAGGTTAGGTGATTCCTCACAGTTGCTTTATAGAGTATTTCCAATATTAAGCTGTATTTAGGCAAGAGCCTAAAGGAAGTGTCTCATTCCGAACAAGATGGGACACAAAGGGCAACATTCGTCAAAAGAAAAAAGCTTCTCGTAAGAAACTAGAGAAAAAAGTGGATATGAGAAAAGTATTTAATCTACTGTCACTGAGTCGCATCCTTATTTAATTTCTTTTTAAGTTTTTCAAATTCAGTGGTTAAATAGTGAATCTGTTTTTGCATGTCTTATGATGGTGTTTTTCTATTAAATCAAAAGAGAAATCATATTTTTTTATTTAGATACACTACGCCGCATAGTGTTAGTGGATACATCTGGGGACTATCTGTCAGGGTCAAGCAGTCCCTTTTATTTGACAAGGTTTATCAGCTTATCAATTATCGCGGCGTCCATTAAGGTACGCCCTTTAGCGCACATGGTCTTCTTTGTGTTTAAATAGATACATCATTTTTCATTACTATTAAAGTAGTTATACCTAATAATTGGAAAATCATAAAAACAATTAATAATTATCTGCTTATACCGATAGTTATATTATATATACGTTAAAGGGGATTCCTAATGGATATAAATGAATTGATGAAAAAAATAAATGAAAACATGGAGAAATTGGATCTGGTTTCTGCCAGAAGATTAATCGAGAACAATTTAGAATTAATTAGTGAGAACAGGCATCTTCTTAGAAGGAATGCAAGGTCATTATTTGAAATACTAAAAAATAATACGGAATCAGCAATCAACACTTTGACTCGTAAAGAAATGAATGTTATTTATTCTATTAATGCTCATGCTTCCAATTTTGATATTAGGGGATTAAAACTTTCCATTAAAAATAATCCTGAACTGTTGATAAGAAAGGATATAAAGCACTATCTTAATGAGGATGCAAAAACTTTATTAATGGGAATTAAAGTGATTAATACTGATGAATAAATGTTATACAAAAATAAATATAATTTAGAACGTCCATTCGAATAGAGTCGAGGTGTTATAAATGGACAATAATCAAACAGAAGAGGTAAATCATTAATAGAGGCATTGCTGCAGAAGATGCCTCGAGGAAAAGTAATGGATACATTAAATCAAATACTACATATGCCTAATGAAAACTTTGACGAGCTGGAAGAATATTGTCGTATGTTAGATGAAAGAGATACCACCAACCGTTAATTCGGAAGGTGGTTTCTAAGTTTAATAGGTAGATTTAATGCTGTTTCTAAGATATCTATAAGGCTTTCTAATATAGTTTTCGTACATTTCAAATATTTTTAACTGCTATAAAAAAGCATTATAATGCTTTTCTTAATTATATTAATTGGTGCTTTAGTTAAATATGACCACATTTCGATGGTCTATTTTTTTATCTGAAACATCAAGTAGACATCAGAAATCCATTGTGAAATGTTACACTTAAACTAACGAAGCAGTTTAGTTGAATATCTATTGTTAATGTTAATTTATTGATAATTTGCTATAATTAAACAGGCTATTAAATTGATGGAGGTGTTAACAATGATAGTAATCGAATAAATAGGAATTAGTTTGGCATAAGAAATATGTTCAAGCAATTCCTAAATGAAAAAATTTATCAGTCTTTTAACTTTTCTAATTGGAGGAATAGCAATGAACATAAATAATTTATTTGATATCGTTTCGAATATTCAAAGTAAGGTTGACTTCTCAGGTTCAATATTAGTTGAAAGAAAAGATAAGGTCATATTAGACAAAAGCTATGGATACTCTAATCGTTCAGAACAAATAAAAAATAACACTGCCACTCGATTTGGAATTGCATCTGGATGTAAACTTTTCACTGCAATAGCAGTTTGTCAACTTGTAGAAGAAGGAAAGATTTCTTTTGATACTAAATTAAGCGATAGTCTCAATGTTGATTTTAAACATTTTGATAATAAAGTAACTATCCATCACTTACTTACACATATTTCAGGAATATCAGATTATTTTGATGAAGAAGTAATGGAAGACTTTGAAGAATTATGGGTAAAAAATCCGATGTATCACATAAGGAAAATCAGAGATTTCTTACCTTTTTTTCAAGAAGGGACTATGAAATATCAAGTAGGAGAACGGTTTCATTATAACAATGCTGGTTATATTTTGTTGGGTTTATTAATTGAACAGATAAGTAATATGGAGTTTTCGGAGTATATTCAAAAAAATATTTTTGATAAAGCTAATATGACTAAATCTGGATATTTTTCATTTGACTATCTACCAGAAAATACAGCATTAGGTTATATAGACAATCCAGATGGTAGTTGGAGAACAAATATTTATTCTTTACCAGTAAAAGGTGGTTCTGATGGAGGAGCCTATGTAACAGTTAGCGATATGACTAAGCTGTGGAAAGCACTTTTGAATTATCAACTTCTAAGTAAAGAATACACAAAAAAAATCTTAATGGAACATACACAAGTTGATGAAAGTCGTTCATATGGTTATGGAGTATGGATTAAAAAAACAGAAAATGATCTTCTTAAATATCATATTATGGGGTATGATCCTGGAGTTAGCTTTCATTCAGCCTATTATCCTAACTTAACTATCAAGGTTGTAGTATGTTCAAACAAGTCTGACGGAGCGTTTGATATAATGAGGGAAATTGAAAAAGAGTTAACCAAGTAATTACAAAATAGTTAGTTGAACCTATTCAAGTATTAGGGTTCTATTTAAATCAATTAATCTCAAGTATTACGAAAATATGTAGTTAAACTAAAGGAGCAAGTTAGTTAAATAGGAATTAATCATAAGTGCGTAAATTGTTATATTACTGAGTTTTCTTTTATATTTATGATTTCCTTTAGTCGAGAAACTTAATTTCAACTAACAGGACGTTGATCCGAGATGAACTGCACCCCAATTGTTAGACACACATCTAACAATTGGAGGTGCCTTTTTTATGGCAAGAAGAACGATTGAACAGAAATTAGATGCCATTTCCCGTTACGAAAATGGTGAAGAAAGACTTAATAATTCTATTGCTAAATCTCTCAATATTTCTAATACTGAAACGGTTGATTTTTGGATAAAAAAATACCAAAAACATGGACTAGAAGCTTTTAAGAAGAGCTATACAATTTTTACTTTAGAAGATAAACTAGACATACTTAATTTTATGTCCGAGAATGGGTTGTCTTCTTTAGAAACTGCAGTGCAGTTCAATTTACCTTCTCCAGGCACGATTCGGAAATGGCGAATTAGTCTAAGAAACAATGATTTAGACGCCCTAATCATAAAGAAAAAGGGGTGTCCTAAAATGAAAAAAGACAATCAAAAACAAACTAAAAAGCAAGCCTTCGATGAGAGCTCATTCAAGGCATTACAAGAAGAAAACGAACGTTTACTTATGGAGATTGCCTATCTAAAAAAGTTGAATGCCTTAGTTCAAGAAAAGGAAACATTACAACGAAAGACAAAGCACAAGTAATGTATGAACTAAGGGGTCAATTTAGCGTAAATGCATTAATAAAAATAGCTGGCATCAAACGTAGTACTTATTATTACTGCACAAAACGCTTTAATCGCCCGGATAAATATACGGAACTGAAATCGACGATTTCTACTATATATCACAAGCATAAAGGGAGATATGGTTATCGTCGAATAACACTAGAATTACGTAATCAAGGCTTCCTGATCAATCATAAAACGGTTCAACGGCTTATGAAGGAACTAGGTTTGAAATCTCTTGTTCGCATGAAAAAATATCGTTCTTATAAAGGAAATGTAGGTAATATTGCGCCAAATATTCTCAAACGTGATTTCGTTGCGACAAAGCCAAATGAAAAGTGGGCAACGGACGTAACAGAATTTCATTTATTTGGTGAGAAGTTGTATCTTTCCCCTGTACTAGATTTATATAATGGTGAAATTATTGCCTACAATACTCATTGTCGTCCTACGTATGAACTTGTATCAAAAATGTTAGACAAAGCTGTCACTTTCTTATCCGAAGGAGATGCCCCAGTATTACATTCGGATCAAGGTTGGCATTATCAAATGAAGCAATACACTCATGTCCTAAAACAACATGGTATTACCCAAAGTATGTCTCGAAAAGGTAACTGTTTAGATAATGCAGTAATTGAGAACTTTTTTGGTTTATTAAAATCTGAGCTATTATATATACAAGAATTTGAGAGTATGGTTCACTTCAAGCGTGAGCTTGAACGGTATATCGAATACTACAATCACGAACGTATTAAAGGGAAATTAAAAGGATTGAGTCCGGTTCAATTCCGAATTCAATCCACCATAGCTGCTTAACTGAATATAATGTCTAACTTTTTGGGGTCACTTCAAGAAGGATTAACGTCTTTTTTGTTAAATTGTAGAATTGTATAACTAAAGGAGCAGGTTAGTTTAATAAAGGAAAACATTTTTTTGATTTAACGTCTATTTTTAGTAGGGATTAAATGACACTTTTACGGTATTTTTGTACATTTTACTTTGACTTTTTCAAAAAGGTACTCCTAATAATCACTGTACTTTTAAATGATAAGGAGGATTATTAAAAAATGACACACTCGATGAAATTACGTTTCCCAACTTTGAACAAGTAATTGAATACGTTCAAAGGCTCTGTTTGTGTATACAGAGTAAACGGGTGTAGTCTGTCCTTTTTTAATAATCTTCATTTCAAATATCATTATTTAATGTGAAGAAAGGCGGATCATTCTGGCTTTTTTTAATTTTGTGTAATTTCCCTTCTTTTTTAGTGAAGGGAGGTTTATTTGGTGATTGCTACCTTTTTTTATCACGAAACGAATAGGCTGGGACAGTTTCCCTTTACTCTAAATCACAGACATATTGTCTGTGATTTTTTATTTTCTTTTTTCATATGGTTGTAGGGATTTTAGATAATGATGTTACTTTTCAATTAATACGGGCTTAATTTTCGTCTTAATTATTTTTAATGCGTCATAACAATGAAAGTGAAATAGGAGGGAAAATCATGCAATTCTTATTATTTTATTGATACGAGCTTGTTCTAGAAGCTCGTATCGATTCAAGCTATCGATACGAAAGCACAAAATTTCGGGAGGTAGCAATTATGGAACAAATATGTTTTGAATTAGAAAATATCGAATTGACCTATTTAGATAAAGAAGTTTTAAAGATTGGACGGTTAGCTGTCCATCAATTTGACCGCATCGGCATCGTCGGAAAAAATGGTGCAGGGAAAAGTACATTATTAAAGTTACTGGCGGGAATGGTTCAACCAACAAATGGAAAAGTCCATCGTCAAGTAGAGTGCGGTTATTTTGAGCAACTTGAAGCTCCAACAGCCGCAGAAGCTGATCCAGCATTAATTGGAAAATTAGCCGTACCAATAGAGCTGAGCAGTTAAGCGGTGGCGAGCAAACAAGGCTCAAGCTTGCACAAATGTTTACACATTATTACGAAGCATTGTTAATCGATGAGCCGACAACACATTTGGATCAGGAGGGAATTACGTTTTTACTTGATGAATTACGTTATTATTATGGAGCGCTTCTATTAGTGAGTCATGATCGTGCTGTACTAGACGAACTAGTCACTACAATTTGGGAAGTGTGTGAAGGGAAGGTCTATGTTTATTATGGGAATTACAGCGAATACATGGCTCAAAAGCAATTAGAACATAACAGGCAGAGTCAAGAACATGAACAGTTCATAAAAGAAAAGAATCGACTCGAAAAAGCAGCACAAGATAAAATGAAAAAGGCTGAAAAAGTTGCTCAATCAGGGCGGATGTCAAAAAAAGAAGCGAATGCGAAACCGGACAAGTCGTTTATGACGAAATCAAAAGGGTCGAGTCAAAAAGCCGTCCAACGTGCAGCGAAAGCCATTGAGCATCGAATAGAAAAGCTTCAGGAAGTCGAAGCTGTAAAAGTGGAAAGGCCAATCGTCTTCCATCAATCTAAGTCAACGGGACTGCATAATAAGTTCCCAATTATGGCCGATAGACTCACTCTCCAAATAGAGAACAAGGTACTATTAGATGAAGTGAGTTTTCAGCTACCACTCGGTAAAAAAATAGCGATTACGGGTAGCAATGGTAGTGGCAAAAGTACATTGCTTCAACAAATTGCGAATAAGACGTCCGGTTTAACCATTTCTCCAAAAGCGAAAATTGGTTACTTCCGTCAAATGAGTTATCAATTTACGAGTGATGAAACGGTATTGCAATTCGTGAAAAATGTTTCCAAATATGATGAAGGATTTTTACGAAGCGTTTTACATTCGATGCAGTTTGTCGGTACAGATATTCAAAAAAGTGTGAAGTCATTAAGTGGTGGAGAAGCAATTCGACTTCAACTTTGTCAGCTGTTCCTAGGGGAATATAACATTTTATTGTTAGATGAACCGACGAACTTTTTGGATATTCAAGCCATTGAAGCATTAGAACAGTTTATCTCTGCATATGAAGGTACAATCGTATTTGTATCACATGATAAAGAGTTTATAAAAAATGTCGCTGAGCTACAATTAAATATTTTCGAGAAAAAACTGATTCAATAGTGAATTCAAGTAAATTTAAAAATAAGCCGCCTGACCATCTCGGTGGCTTATTCTTCCATTGTTCAATTCCAGAATTTTTTCAGTCTTCATAATGTGAAAAACTACATTTCAACTATTGGGGGCACCTTTAGCCAATCTAAAAAAGGGACAAAATTTCCGAAAAGCTGGATGTACCCCTTATTGTGCTAATGGAATTGTTTCTTGATTTACCCATCAACTCAATATAAACATTCTGAAGGCTCAGCCTTTTTTAAAAAAGCTTTTTCGGAGTCTTTTATGTTATGCAATTTTATAGATATGGAACGTTTTTTAATTTTCATCGGAGTTGAAGAAGACACCTACCTTTTCACCAAAGGGATAATATACAATGCAATGGTTAACCTAATTTTGAAACTAATTTTAGGAGTGATTATTATACCTTGTCCAGATACGCACAAATCTCTAAAGACTTTCGATGTAGCAAAACTTGATATTCCAGAATTCAAATTGGAAATGTGTCTTAAAGAGTTTGAATTAAAACATGATTTTGGATCCATAAAAACAAAAATTAATTTACCCGGTGACAGATTTGATACTGATATCGATATTCCTATTGGAAAAGTTGATTTAGGAAAAGTCAGCTTGGATTTGCCTTGTTTACAAAAGAGAAAAGCAGAACACAAATTACAGCTAAACATCTGTTATGCTAAAGATATGACCTGTGAGGTCAGAAAGTCGATATATAGCTGTATGGCTGAAGCTGCACAAAAGGTAGCGAATCAAATTAATTGTACTGATAATACTGATTCAGGTTCCTTCGGTAAATATACAATTGATTTATTGCTTGAAAAGACTATACCACTTGTATTGGAAAAGCTAGATTATACATTTGATCATTCAATTGAACATTCTGAATGGGAAAATATTTAATTCTGTTCAATTCAACTAACTGATGCTTTAGTTAAACAAGACCATCATTTCGATGGTCTATTCTTATGTCCAGGTTATCAAGTAGATTTCGGCGATTCATTTTGAAATGTTACACTTAAACTAACGAAGCAGTTTAGTTGAACAAGCAGGTATATTTGGAAGGGCATCGAAATAGTTAATTTAAGGGGAATTTTTTAAGTGGTTGGTAGTTTTTTGTGAGAGGAAAACTATGAGAATAGATAATTTTGAACGAAAAATACGTTTGAAAGATATAGAAGTATGGGATGTTAAATTAGAAAATAGCAAATAGCGTTTCATTGTACTTGATGAAAATCGTCCATCCGAAATAAATGATATGAATTTACTAGATGGAATTGTAATTTGAAAAAGATCAACTGATAAAAAGGAGTGTTTAAAATGATAAAGAATGTTAAAAAGGCAAATATTAAGGTGCTGAGCGTTATTATAATGTTGTCTACAATAATATACTTTTTAGTACTATCAAGTAATACATCTCTTGTTATCAATGAAACAAATGCAGAAGTTAATGATAACAATAGCAATCAAATAGAGATGAATGCTTCAGATTTAGTTATACCTACAAGGGAAAGTATTTTAAAAGAGGGCTATCCAATAAATGAAAATGGGCAAACATATGGTCCTAATATGGGAGACTTAATGCTCGGTGAACATGGTGAACCTGACTTAATGTTGGCAGAAGGTGAGAACGGTGTATTAGGATATATTTATCAGCCTGTAGGGATATCTTCGCCAAGTGAGTTAGATGAATATAATAAATCACTCAAAAAATCAACACCATTATATTTACATGATGGTAAAACGATTATTGGTATATTTAATTTTAGTTAGACATTCAATATTGATTGAGTTAATCACCACTTTGGATTTTTAATCTCTAAAGGGGTGTAATTTTATAGATTTCTAAATGAGCTCTTGAAAAGTTCAACTGATAATTTAAAAAATTGTTATAAATCATCTCTTAGTTTTTCTTAGTGGTGTTTTTTTATTGGATATTCATGTTAAAGTTACTATATATTGTGAAGGGTTGCACTTAAACTAACGGGGCAGTTTAGTTGAACAAGAAAGAGAGAATATTTACATGTTCAGCTCACGATGGTGGGGGTGGTATAGATAACGAGGGCATAGAAGAAGTAAAAAAGTTAGTACTACTTATAAAAATGATTAGCTCGTATTTTGCTGAAGCCCTAGGTACGACTGGATTTTAATAAGTGTGTATTTCTATATATTGGACCTAATGTTTTTCGATTGCAAAAAAATAGACCGCGGATAAAAACGGTCTATTATAGAAAGCATTTATTTTTCATTTCTACATGGCAAAGAAATATCATGAACTATGAGCCACACATATCGCAATCTTCTACCTGAAAACGAGTCAGGAGTGTAAAGCCACCCCTTTGCGGACATTGTCCCCTATTACGAAAACACCTAGTCTGCAAACGTCCTGTTCTATTATGCTCGTACATGCAACATGCATGTGGCGGTATTATCCATGAACTCGATTCGTTCTCCTGACACCTAGATTGTCTTATTCTTCTACGATTTCGACCACAAGCCATATTATCACCTCCTAATATTAATACTCTATTTTATGGAAATCTATTGAATTTGATTGGACTCGGTTGCGTATGTTCTCTAGCTTTTCCGAAAATGAAGGCAATAAATAGATTAAAGGGATTGGAAACCCTCAAAATCAACAAATATACGAAAAACTATAGGTTCCTTTAACTTAACTAAGCGGGATGGGAAGAACGTAACAGGACTAAGGGAGATCCCCTAGTCCTGTCTTTTTACTTATCTACAAAAAGATTAGGGGCTAAATGAGAATACATATAACGTTGAGTTTTTGAACTAACGAAGCAGGTTAGTTGAATAAGGAACGAGATACCAATGCATAAGTTTTGATATTTTGAGATAATTAAAAGGCATCAAGGTAAAGGGAAAAAATTTAATCTATTGGAGGTGCAAAATGACAAGTATTAAGGGATACACTTGTAATTGCTGTTGGGAATATCATGAAGAACTTCCTACAAGTTATGGAAGCCCTGCACCAGTTTATTATGATGATGTTGCACCTGAAGAACTTAAAGACAGGTTTGAATTAGATGATGATTTATGCATTATGGACAATGAACATTTCTTTATTCGTGGATGTATTGAAATTCCTATTATCAGTACAGCTGAGCATTTAATATGGGGTGCATGGGTATCATTAAGCGAAGCTAATTTTAATAAAACAAATGCTCACTGGGACAAACAAGAATTGTTAGAACCAATGATAGGTTGGTTATCTACCGCTTTGCCTTGTTATCCTGATACTGTGAATTTAAAAGCAATGGATCATTTTAGACCAAATGGAATTAGACCTTATATTGAACTTGAACCAACCGACCATCCTTTAGCAGTGGAATGTAGGAACGGAGTAACCATTGAAAGGGTACAAGAGATAGCTGATGAACTATGTATTAATAGCGATAATTGAAAAGAAGAGTATTCTTTTTAGAATCTATGCTTCTTCAACTACCGGTGCTTTAGTTAAAGTTCATGGGTTGCTTAGGAAACTCTTTTTTCTTATTGAACTAACGTAGCAGGTTAGTTGAAGAAGAAAAGTTCAATGAAATAATTTAACGAGGTGCAAGAATGGCATTAAACAACTTTATGAATGAAAATTTCCCGAACTTAGAACTTAGACCAGCCTTGTTTTATAACTGGGACATTGGTATTCGGTTCCAATTAGGTGTGGACTATGATAGTGACTATTGTTATGAAAACAGACCTTATCTTAAAGGAGTTTACAATAGGGCTATCACTTTGTTTAAGACCTTACATCTTCAAAAAGATGAGATTTTTGTGGTAGCAAATGTGAATGATTTTGGAGATTTTGCAGCGTTCAATCGTAAACTGAACATCTTCTCTAAATACATACAGGATAAGTCTGTTTTGAATAAGTTGACGCACACGACACTACCTTATGTTTTCCCCGAGGATGATGAGGATGGTAAGTACAAGACGCATAGATTTATTCTTAAATGTAAAACATCGGAAATTAAATATATTCCTTTGTTAAAAGCAATTTGTAATCAAGACATGGGAATTAAACCTAAGATTTATCATGATGTTTTTTTCATCAATATTAAAAAAGAGACCATTTTCCATGTGTATGATGATAGAGGTTGTGATTTGCTGGCGACCTCACCCGAGTCAATAAGAGATATTTATGACAAATACAATGATTGGATATTGGATTACGATAGAAATGAGATAGACCAGGTGTTCATATAATGCATGTCTCCTTGTTCAACTAACGGGTGCTTTAGTTAAACAAGACCATCATAATTCGGTGGTCTATTTTTACGTCCAAAACGTCCAGTAGACTTTGGTGAACCATTGTGAAATATTACACTTAAACTAACGGGGCAGGTTAGTTCAATAAGGAATACTTGAAAAGTCATTTATTATTAGAAGTAAAAGAGAGAAGCTGTACAATGGATACTTGAATAGACAATGGAGGTGAGAAATTGTATTTAGAAGCTGAAGTATACGGTTTGTTGAGTTGGGGATTTATAATTGTTATGTTACTTGAACTAGTTTCTATAATTGGGCTTTGGTTGAAACATAGATTCTCTAAAGAAGCATTTAGCTGGTTTGTTGGGCATATCATTATCTTTGCTTTTGCTGGATACAAACTTTTGGAGGCAATAAACATTACTGAACATAATAACTTCATGGGTTCAGAAAATGCTTCACTGAGTATTGGATTCTCAGGTGTTTTATGGGCGATTAGTATAGTTTGTTTAATAATTGGGCTTTCACGCCTTCTTTCATTTAAAACAAAAAAGAAGGGATAATTAAATGCTTATTAAACTAACGCGGCAGTTTAGTTTAATAAGGTCATAAAATAATAAGTGCGAAACCCAGCATTAAAAAGAAAGAAGATGATTTCTATATGTATTTGCGAGAAATTGATTTAGATTTACCTCATCAAAAAAATTATGAATATATTAATAAAATGATGTCATCTCAAAATTTAACTGAAGAAGAGGCTGTTAGACTTGACTATTGGCAAAATTGGAAAGACCTTAGAATTTTGTTTAGAGACCAAGTAAGATGTATTGCTGGATTATATGTAGATTTATTAGGAAAGTTTAAGACAGTAGAAACAAAGAAGATAATGATTAATTGTTTAAAAGATTTAGATATGCTAAATAGTGGTCCTATCAATTCAGTTGGATTTACAGATGTTTATGTATTTCTAGATTTAGAAAACTATTGGAAACTCACTAATATTGAAAAGAAAAAAGTTATATTAGAAAAAATTAACGAAGGAATATTACAGGTAGCAAAAGAGTTTTCTTGGGATATTAGTACTTTTAATCAAGTCACCAAAGAAATAATTGATAGAGACTATGTGAATGAATTCTCGTTGAAGCAAAAGTCTTCGCCAGATAGAAAGCATAAAGCAGAGATTTTTTGCCAACATGAGATTGATTTTATTAATATTTCGATGATTATTAGAGAACGAAAGTCAAATGAAATAATAAAAAATGAATTATTATTTAAGGATAGACCTCACGAATTATCATTTGTTCAAAAACTAGGGGAGCTAAAGTGGATTTCAAATAGCGAGATTACACTTACACATAAATACAAACTCCGTAAAAAGTGGACAGTTAAGATGGATGAAAAAATCTGATAATAAAACATCTGTATTTGGGTTATGAGATGTTCTTATTCAACTAACGGGTGCTTTAGTTAAACAAAACCAACATTTCGATGGTATGTTTTTATGTCCAAAACATCAAGTAGATTTCGGCGATCCATTGTGAAATGTTACACTTAAACTAACGAAGCAGGTTAGTTGAAGAAGCAATTTTTTCCTATATGGTAGAATACTTCAAAATATAGTTAGGAATGAAAGGAATGATAGTATATGTCTTCTCTCATTGCATTCTTTACAATATCTATAATAATTGTTTTTTTTGCTATGGCAAAAACAGTAAAGGATAGTCAGCGAAAAGATAAAGATTAATAATTTCTTTATACTTTATTTAGAGGTTCTTATTGAACTATGGGTGCTTTAGTTGAACAAGTAGCTGCCTATAAGGGTATCTTTTTCTTATTGAACAAACGGGGCAGGTTAGTTCAACAAGAAAAGTAGAGATTGAAGGTCGCATTTGAAAAAAATTATGGAAGAAAAAACGAGCACCTTAAAGTGCTCGTTGGTAGTAATTATTTTTCAGTTGCTATATTTCCCATTGCAATAGAGATTCTATTCCAATTGTTGATTTGATTTATGATAAGAATAAGGTCAACATATTGTTTCTCGTCATAGTGTTCACGCACTCGTTGATAAAGACCATCAGGAACACGTTTTGTCGGTATTAACGTCACGTGTTCTGCCAACTCTAAAGCTACTTTTTCTTCTTCTGTGTAAAATTCACACTCTTGCCAAGCACTAACACAGTATAATCTTTGTTCTGTTTCACCCATTTTTCGTGCATCAGCTGTATGCATATTCAAACAGTATGCACAGCCGTTAATTTGGGAAACACGAATTTTAATAAGTTCACGAAGTTTTCGTTCGATTGCTGTCTTTTTCGTGTACTTCTCCATGTCCATAATAATTTTCATACCATCAGGTGCAATCTCATAATAGGGTACTCTTGGGCTCATAAAGCAAAAACTCCTTTAATTTAAGATAAGGTTAATTATATCTTAAATAGAACATTTGTACTAATTTAATGTGTAATAGAAGAGAAGGTCCTAATTCAACTAACGGGTGCTTTACTTCAAGAAGGAGTAAAGCCTCTTTTCTTATTGAACTAACGGGGCAGTTTAGTTTAAGAAGAACTACTGATAGAATAACAATAAATAAAATTTTGAAGGTGTTGTTATTTTGGAACAAGTAAGAATGTATAGAATATCTCTGCTATTAATATTGGGTTTATTTATAATCGGAATATTAATGTGCTTGGTGTTCCTAATGGCTTTTTTAGATGTAATGTTTGTATCAATTTTAGGGTTGATTTTTTCACTTTTTACAATAGGATATTCAATTTACCTTTGGCGAAAAAGAAATGAAGGGGAAGGTTTTTATTGGGATGATGAAGGAATTGTAATCGACCTAAAAGGTAATAAGGTTTATTGGGATGAAATTGAAGAGATTAAGTTTTTTAAAAGTAGTTCAACCAATATGAGGTCTACGGTTATTTACCCACATTACACAAATCACGAAAAAATTAGAATACGTATTAAGAAATTATCGCCAACGCCTGAACATTCGATTGATTGGATTTTAATCGAAAAGCCAAAGGATTATCACAAAAATTTAATGAAAGTTTGGGAAGAAAAGCGTAATTCGCTTAAATTAAAGTAAGTGATGCCACTTATTCAGCTAACGGGTGCTTTAGTTAAAGACCAAGGGTTGTTTAGGCAGCCTCTTTTTTTTCTACTAACGAAGCAGTTTAGTTCAATAAGCAGGGAAATGTCATGGGATATTGAATATTGGATTGATAAGGTTAATTACGGGGGAATGTTATGTTATCTGATTTAGAGTTGATGGAATATCATGTGAATGTTTTATTCAGACACGATAGTGAAAATAAAGTGACAGTCGTGAATGAACCACCTTACGATGTTGCACCACGAATTTTCATTGGTGCGACTAAAGTAGGTAGTGTTGTAAGGTATTCAAATTTGCTGGAAGCGGGCATTGTAGAGAAATTAGAACAAGTAATAGGGGCATATCCTACTGACCTAGGAGAAGTAATAAAGGTTTTAAGCATAGATTGTGAATTAAATAAGTTATCGTTTGGACCAGCGTATGTGTTTCCTGATGTCAGGGAAAGGTCTTGTACAAAAGCGATAAAAGTAACTTATGAAAACAAAGAACTTTTAAAACCTCATTTCCCATATACATTTGAGGATTTTGAGTATAAGCAGCCTTGTTTTATAATAGTTGAAAATAACATAGTTGTTTCAATTTGTTGTAGTGCAAGGCAGACCTCAAAAGCAGATGAAGCAAGTGTATTTACAAATGAAGATTACCGTGGAAGAGCATACGGTGTCGATGTTACAAAAGCCTGGGCTGCAGAGGTACAAAAACAAGGTCGAATTGCTCTATATAGTACTTCGTGGGACAATTTTGAATCTCAATCTATAGCAAAGAAACTTCAATTGGTACAGTACGGAACAGATATTCTTATGAGTTAAAGAAACTTTAAAACGGACTACTTGTTCAGCTAACGGTGTGCTTCACTTCAAGAAGAAGTAAAGCTTTTTTCTTATTGAACTAACGAAGCAGGTTAGTTGAAGAAGAAAACAAACCATACTGCCATTCATGCGTACGCTAACAATACATGACAGAGGTACTGATAAACAAAAAAAGAAGCGTCGGAGTATTATGTGGCCAACGCTTCTTTTTTTATATCGTTAGAACTTAATCCTGTCGCTCTCCTTCCTAAAATTAACTATGTTAGTTATTCCATTGATTAGAAAGGAAGTATATTGCTTCTTCTATTGCTTCAATCGGAATCGCACCATAACCAATCATGACGAAATTATCTATTGCATTCTTTTGATATGAAGTAGAGATGGGGTCAATAGCAACTCCAGCTTCTTGTGCAAGTTGAATGGCTTGCTTCTCATTAAGCCAATCAGGTAATTTCAACACGATATGCAATCCTGCTGCATCTCCAATGATTTCGTATTCGGGACCTAAGATAGAGTTTATACTTGCAATTAATTTCTGCCTCTTTTTACGATACAATGTCCTCATTTTAGCAATATGTTTTGTGTATAATCCACTACTCATAAAATCCGCAATTACAAGTTGATCAATTTTAGAGACAGTAGTCTTTTGCTCACTGTAATAAGTATTAAACTTGTCAATGAGAGATTTCGGTAAAATCATATAGCTTATCCGAACGGAAGGCATTAATGTTTTAGAAAATGTACCGAAATATATGACTCGTTGCAGTTGGTCAATTTGTGCTAATGGGGGAATAGGATTACCTTTATATCGAAATTCGGAATCATAGTCATCTTCAATGATATATGCATTGTTTTCCGTTGCCCATTTTAATAATGTAATTCTTCTTTCAATAGGCATAACTCCCCCTAAAGGAAATTGATGTGCAGGCGTAATATAGTATAACTGACAAGGCTCAACCGGTATGGTTGCTCCCTTTTCATCGGTTAGAACATGCTGAGTCGCTAATTGATTTTGATGAAATATTGTTGTGGCTCTCTTAAAACCTGGTTCTTCAATTGCCACTTTTACATTTCCGAAAAATCTGCATAGTTCTTGAAGTTGATGTTGTGTACCACTATACACATAGACTTGATCAAGGTCACAAGAAAAACCCCTTGATTTTTCAACATAAAGTGCAATTTGCTCTCTTAATGAAAATTCACCTTGCCATTGCCCATTAGGTACCATATCAAAAACTAATAATTTCTTATATATTTTCAGCCATTCTTTAAGTGGAAACGCTTGTTCATCAACTTGGCCATTTTTAAAGTCGTATTGTATTTTCGATGCATGTTCAAAAGTTTTTGATTCAACTTTTTTATGGTAAATTCCCCAATCTACATCATAGGGGGAAATGAAATAGCCAGATCGCTCAACGCTATAAATATATCCCTCACTTGCTAATTGTTCATAAGCTTCTTTTACAGTATGGATACTTACATTTAAATTCGAGGATAGACATCTTTTAGAAGGTAATTTTTCATTGGCAGTCAATGATTGTTTTATGATCATATCTTTCAACTGCTCGTAAATATCAATATACTTTGGTTGTATATTCGAAAATGTAATTGTAATCTCCAATAGTACTCCTCCTGGTATGGTTAAATAAACATTTTTTGATACTGTTTATCATACCAAATTTATTGTTAACTATAAATGAGGAGGGAAGAAGAAATGAAGCAAATTTATTTGGAAAATGAAGTTGTGCACTTAAGACCCGTCTGTTTAGAAGACGTCGATGGTATATTGAAAGCTGCATATTACCCTGAGATTTGGGACCATATGTCGGTATCGTTATTAACAAGAGAATCCGTTCAGATTTATGTTAAGAATGCAATTAAAGAACGTGAAGCTAATTTGTCTTACATGTTTGTTATAATCCATAAGGAATCAAACGAAATCATTGGAAGTACATCGTTTTTAGATATTGCGTACTCACATAAAAGATTAGAAATTGGTTCAACTTGGCTACAACCAGAATATTGGCGAACAAATGTCAATTCAAATTGTAAATATCTATTATTACAATGTTGTTTTGAAAATCTTGGATTGAATCGGGTTCAAATTAAGACAGGACATGAAAATTATCGTTCACAAAATGCTATTGAACGATTAGGTGCTACAAAAGAAGGATGTTTAAGAAATCACATGATCAGGAGAGAAGGGACAATCCGTCATACAGTCATGTACAGCATTATAAAGGAAGAGTGGCCAGACATTAAACAACGTTTCGTAAATGAATTATTAAACTACTAATCATTATCAACAGTGGAAAGAGGTATAGCATGTCTGAGAATATATTGGAGTTAAAAAGCCGGGAACAATGGTTAAAGGCATTTCCTATTATGAATCAATTACGTACTGATTTAACTGAAACAACATATCTTGAATTACTTAAAGATATGCAGAAAGATGGGTATAAATTGATGGGGTTATTTGCAAACGGAAAAATTGTATTCTTGGCAGGATTCAGTTGGAGAGTTAACTTTTATAATAAACGACATATTTATATCTATGATTTAGTAACAGATGAAGCAAACCGTTCTCATGGATATGGTGAGAAATTACTTACATATATACATAAATGGGCAAAAGAGAATAAGGCTGAATATGTAGCGCTAGAGTCCGGTATCCAGCGATTGAATACCCATCGTTTTTATGATGAAAAATTAAACTATGATAAATGGTGCTATTCTTTCAGAAAGTCATTATAGTATTTTCCCCCAAAAAAATGTAAGTTTTCGTATGACTTTGATTGCACTTCCAAGTTTAATGGTAGCAATTTTGTTTTATTATTTTATTAACTAGGAGGCTTTGATCCAAGAAGGATTAAGTAACTAAATCAAACAAGTTTAACTCAGTAAATTAAGTATGATAAAGCCTGTTTAATCAAGGCTTTACGTAATATTAAAATCAACTCAGTTAAATAAAATTAACTCAAAAAAATAATTATGTGAGCAAATGTGTGAGCTTTTTGGAAAGCAAGTGATCATCTTTTAGAATATAGCTCATATTGAAATGGATAGGTTTTCGTGATTGGTACGTTCATAACTGTAATTAGAATTAAACAAAAATTTTTAAAATGCTTAGTTATGTCTATTTTTGATGGTTGGTATTGAATTTTAATAAAGGACTTTTTCATATGGTTTTTATTTATATAGAGTAGTGAGGTTTTTAAATTAAGGTGGGGTTGTTATAAGAAGGATTAACGCAAAAACGAGTGAAAATCGACCAAAAATGAAGAAATAAATGAAGATAGGGTAATTTTCAATCGAATTGAACCTGAATAAAAGGGTTTTTGAAGAAACTGATGAAACAAATAGGAGTGTTGATTCTAGAAAAGGAATTAACCCTCTTTTTTTGAAATTATTGTACTAATGGGTTTTTTATTCAATTAGAGCAACGTCTTTTAAGACGTTGCTACTTTTACATTTAAAAGTACTTTTGATAATACTCTTTCCTTAGCCTCCCACTCAATTGAGCGTAGATCCTGGTGGTTTCACTTTTCTCATGCCCCATAAGACTTTGTATGACTTCAATAGGAGCTCCATTATTCAACAAATGAGTTGCATAGCTGTGCCTAAGTTGGTGTGGATGAATCTCTTTATTAATTTCAGCACGATTGGAGATCCGCTTGATGATGTATCGCATTTGGGCGACACTCATTTTATGTGGCTGCCTTGCTGTGACAAAGATAGCAGGATTATGGTCATTCCGGCTTTCCATATAACGTTTAAGCCATATGTCGCAACGTGTATTAAAATAAACTTCCCTTTCCTTATCACCTTTTCCTCTAACAATCGCGGATTGATTGGACCAATTAATATGGTTCTTTTCTAACGCAACAATTTCTCCAATTCGACAACCGGTAGAAAACATGAATTCGAAAATCGCTTTTTCCATTAGGGAATGACATGATTCACGAAGGTGTTCAATCTCCCTTTCGGTTAAATACTTGGGTATCCGCTTCCCTACTTTGAATTCTTTAATTTTGGAAGTTGGATTCTTACTCAGGTATCCTTCTTCATGAGACCAACGAAAAAATGATTTCATAAAGCGGATACGATGTGCTAGACTGGCTGGTTTTAAATGCTTGCCGGATTTTGCAAGATAGTCCTTCAGTTGATTTGTATCCAGCATTTCCATCTCTACATCCTTAAAATAACCAATTAGTAGCAAATACTGTAACTGGTAGGCCTTCAACGTTTGCGGCGAAAAGCCCTCTATTCTTTTATCAGCTTCAAACGAAGCCCATGCATTTGACAGTAACAATTCCATTCCCCCTAAAATAGTAATATTAAAAGGAGTATTGCCAACTTAATAGAATTATAGACATAGGGTGTATTTTTACTAACGACGGGTTAGTTGAAGAAGAAATTAAAGAACATAAAGGTAAGATTAATATAATATTAGGGAGATTCAAATGCAGAAAAAAGGAACTTTATTATTAACGACATTAACTATTATTGTTTTGTTATCAGGGTGTATAGATACAGTGGAAAACAGTGATAAATTGGATGAAAAAAACGCTTCGAAACAACTTATTGAAGAGAAAGAAATTCAGATAAGGGAACTAGAAGAGAAGAATGAGGAACTTCAAGATACATTGTCTAGTATTGAAACGGATTTTAAATATACGAAAGAGGAAGCCGATTATTATAATCAATTGATTGATGACCTTATAAGTGATTATAGTGAAACTCAATTAAAAGATTTAGCAAAAAAGTTATGGGATTATGAGTTAGAAGTAAATGGATTAGCTATACCGAGAGACGGTATAGTAGAAGTACAGAACAACACAATCGAAATTTCTTTGATACAAAGGCAACCAGCTTATGTTGTATTACCAGATGATATTTTTATGCAAGGAAAAATTAGTGGCAATTATAATGAACATTTAAAATTTAACACTAATCCTTCTGAAACATATTTCACTGATGGAACAGTTGTTACGGGGGTACATCACAAATTTATCGATGTGGAAAAAGGTGCAACTATTTCATTCTCTATTACAGAAGAGTTAAAGATTAGTTTGGGTTTAGACACCTCGGAGATTACGATTAAAAACAGTTAAATAATTCATCAAATTAATTTCTTATGCAAACGGGTAACATATTTAAAGGGTTCGGATAAACTTTTGGTGTTTAGGATACATCAAATTTCGATGGGATCACACGAATTTTTACGCCCATAACATCAAGAAGATTTCGGAAATTTACTATGTCAACTTGCTCTTAATTATCATTTTCCTTCTTCTCTTGGTCAGATAAACTCCTAAATGCCTTAATTTGAAGACCTTTCGATTCTTAACCTGCTGACTTATTTAAGGTGTTCCCACAAGCCGAAACAATCGCTAATGCAAGTAGACACTATAACTGATGTGATTTAGAGTGAAAAATCGTAGATTTAGAAGGTAGTGATTAGGTGAAAAAATTAGGAATAATCATTTTAGTTTTGTTATTTGTTATAGGCTGTTCAAATGAAGATGAAACGAAGCAAGTCGTTTCTAAACACGAGAAAAAGATAGAAGAGCAACAAAAGGAAATCCAGAAATTAGAAGACGAGTTACAACAAGTAAAAACAGAATATAGCGTGTTTTTACAGCAAGCTGATAACAAGTCCAGGGCTATTATGCGTTTAATTGCAAACGGTAAATTTGAAGAGTTAAAGAAAGAATACCAGGTTGAGTTTGAAGTAACAGATGACGCATTAGATTTTGGAGTACCAGAATCAAATATTCCATTTCGAATCGATCTAGCTAGACATCCTATGTTTGTATCATCCTTTAATAAACACTCTGAAGCCAAAGAAATCAGTTATTATATTGATAATCTTGAGACAGAGGAAAGAACTTTAATAACGATGCATTTTGATAAAGATGGTACATTCAATTTTATTTTTTTAGGAGATAGATAAGTGGAATACAGAATACCGGATGCACCCGATATTCTGCATTTTTAATTTTTGATGTCTGTATCGGTACGAAAAATAACATATTTTAAAAAAAATGAAAAGTGGGTTATTGATGAAAAAAAGTTACTTATTGTTGTTCCTGTTTTTAGTATTAGTGGGATGTCAAAATGAAATCGACGTTTCCAAACAGAATGAAGATCACTCACAGAATGACATTCAGGAAGAAGTTGAAACAGTAGAATACACAAAAATTCCTGCTTCCCTTCTCAATGAAATTTCTCAGCAAATCGGTATTCCTTCCGAAGAAGTTACAGAGGATGACTTATTAAAAGTAAAATCTATGAATATTACTAGTCAAAATAATGATGATGTGACTGCTCTATCTGAAATGAAAAATCTAGAAAGCCTTTACGTGTCTGCCCCTATTGATGTTAGCTCTATAAGTGAATTAAGCAACATTAAATATTTGTATCTCATGAATATGAACAACCCAATAACAAAGTTTGATTTTTTAAGATCACATGAACAATTAAACACTTTAGATTTACAAAATACTGGGCTTGAGGATTTGAAAGAGTTTCCTACGCTTAAAAAAATTAAAAACCTATATTTAGTTGATAATCAGATAAAAGATTTAGTTCCATTAGGGAAGTTGATTTCGCTTGAAGAACTAGATATCACCAACAATCAAATTACATCACTTTCTCCACTGGAAAACCTTGAAAATCTCCATAGTCTTTCAGTAAACAATAACCCGATTACAGATGCTACACCAATTGGAAGTTTGAGCTCTCTTCTTTTTCTTTCTATGAATGGAATACCTATAGATTCGATTGAATTCGTGCAAGAGTTGAATAAACTAGAGCGTTTGCAAATTACAGATACAGAGGTATCTGATTTATCAGTTTTAGAGAATTTAAAGAGTCTAAGCTATTTAGATATTCGCAATACAAATGTGACCTCAATTCAAGCACTGAGCAAACTAGAGAATTTGCATATTTTACTGCTTAATAAAGATAAAGTTAAGGATTGGAAGCTACTAGAGGACAAAGAAGAATTACGCATATCTGAAACAGTTATATTCGCGGAGTAAAAATAAAGACTTGCTTTAAAAAGACCTACAAAAATAAACTTTTATAGGGGGCTCTTATCTGTAATCTCTAATCGTGATAAGTTTCGGTTATCGAATATTTAACTAACGGGTGCTTTATTTAAACAATTGGCTGCCTGTAAAGGTAGCTTTTTCTTATTGAACTAACGGGGCAGGTTAGTTGAAGAAAGGGAGAAGAATAAGGGGGTGTATAATTATGAAAAAATATTTTTTAATAGGATTAACAGTGTTCATATTTGGCTGTGAACCTGATGAACAGAAAGTTGAATCAGAAGAAATCGAATCATTTGAGACTCGAATTGTAAGCGAAGAGGTAGAAATTTTAGAGGGCGCTTATTTAGCTGAAGATATTGAAGTAGATGTTACTGGGGATGGTGAAGAGGACAAAATTCTTCTGTATATTTCTCCACCTCCGATTTTTGATGATAATGGAAATGCTGCTTGGGATGACACTCATATTTGGCAATTATTAGTAAAGGACGAAGAAGAATCATACGCCTTATTTAATGGCGATGTTCGTGGTACATTAGACTTTTGGATTATTGAAAAAGAAAATCGAAATGAGATTATACTGTTAAGCGATGGGCAAAGCCTAATGATGTATCGATACAAGTTTGATAAAGATGGATTTGATAAAGAAGAAATTTTATTAGAGGATTCTAATATTGTTAAACGTTCTTTATCGGAATGGTGAAAAGTTTCTCGGAAGTTCTTCAACTAACGGGTGTTTTAGCTAAACAAGACCATCATTTATAGCCGTCTTTCATCCAAAATGGATGAAAGACGTTTTTTATTCGATAAAACAGTAAATAAATCTTTCTTAAATAGAAAAATCAAATTTTTTTGAGAGGAAATAGGGATTTGTTCGTTATAGTAGTAAGGAGGTGATTCGGATGGAGATGGATGAAGTGATTGCAAGAGTAAAGAACGGAGAAGAACATTACTTTGCACACGTTATCAAACATTATGAACAGAAAGTATTTAGCACTGTTTTACGTATTGTCCGTAATCGTACTGTTGCAGAAGATATCGTTCAGGATATTTTTATAAAAGTGTACTATAGCCTACATAAGTATAAAAAAACTGGGTCATTTAATGCATGGCTCTATCGAATTGTGGTCAATAATTGTTTTGATCATTTACGAAAACACAAGTATCAAACGACACCAATCGATATCGAAGTAACGGATAGTCGTTTTCCGGAAAAAATATTGTTATTACGTGAAAAAAATGAGCAGCTAGAGCAGCTTCTTCAGCAGTTAGATGAAACCGAATATTTTGTATTGTTATTGAAATATGTGAATGGGCTTAGCTACGATGAAATTGGGCATGTGCTACAAATTTCTTTAAACGACGTTCGTAACAAACTGCACCGTAGTAAAAGAAAACTAAGGTCAATCGGAACGACAAAAGGAGGTTTTTATTATGAAATGTGATTCGAACTTGTTGGAAGATTATATAGAAGGTTTTTTAAAAGATAGTCAGCAACAAAAAATGGAAGCTCATTTGCAATACTGTAAAAATTGTCAGAGTGAGTATGAGCAATTAGTAAATGAACAAAAAACTTTATTTGCACAGCTCAATAAGCTTATGATGACACATAGTCAAGCTGATTTCATTATGCAACGTATTCAAACAAATACAAAGCGTAAAAAATCTTGGAATTCATTAAAAATTACTGTAATCAGTGCAGCAGTTATTGTGTTAAGCTTCGCACTTTATTATTGGAATCGTACACCATATCAAGAAGCACAGCAGATTGACGAGCCAACTCAATTAGCTGAAGCTAACAGTGAGCAGATAGACCTTCCAACAGTCGAACCAGTCCCTAGATTAAATGAGCCGTTTTTGGATGTTTCGATTGATGAAGTTGTAGAAAATGGAGACAACGTTAATATTCATTTTCGAGTCAAATTCAAGGATGAATACCAGCAATATTATAACAATTTATACGAGCAAATTCGAACTCGATATCAATATAAAGAGAGTGCTGACCAATTACACCCCGATCATACGCAAGACGACTTTTACGATAAAATGAAACCAAGAATTCAATTTGCGATTAGAAATGAAGTAGGACAATTAATTATAAGCACAAAGTCTTTAGAAGGTGAACAACCTATGATCAATACTTCTAGTAGTAGTGGTAGAGAAGCAGACGTATTAGGGGAAATGATTTACACGACTTCTGTTCCGAGTCATACAAAGCCAGCGACATTCGAGGTGCTTACAATGGAAGCGAATCTTTTCGATTTATATGAAACAGAAGTAAATGCAGCACAGTTAAAGCCATTTCAGTTTGAAAACGCAACATATATAATCGATACATTAGAAATCAAACAAGACACATTACATTTACAAATTTCTACGGAAGGTGAGCCAGAAGTTCGTGCAGAAAGTTGGGAAATGGTCATTAACGATCGTTTAATTGTTTCTGACCGAACAACAGTAGATTTTATTAATAATCGCACCGTTTATAAACTACAATTTGACGGTCACAAACAAATTCCTAGTACATTCAAATTAGTGCCGGATACTGCAAAGATAAAAAAGCAAATTGATCCGATTGTATTAGATTTAGACTGATTACAAGAAATAAGTTGCCGTGAGAGTCATAATATTCAACTAACGGGTGCTTTAGCAGAGCAAGAGGCTGCCTTGAGAGGTAGCTTTTTCTTATTGAACTAACGAAGCAGTTTAGTTCAATAAGCAGGAATTATGGATTGGAAGACGAAATAGTAATTGATAAAAGAAATTACAAACAAACGACTTGGTGAAAGGAATCGGCTTATGAAAAAAAGAACGTACATGTTTAGCATCCTTGCCATAGCACTTCTTATTGGAATTTCGATTTTGGTCATAGTGTTAGGGAATAATGATAATTCTGAAACACAAGCAAAAGAAAAAACTGCAATAACGAATAATGACTTTCTGAATAGTTTTAATAAGGTTAACGTTGGTTTGAAAGAGGAGTCACCAAATAGTTATTATTTTAAAGATAATATGGATTTGCACAATGGGGATCTTTTTTTATTAAATAGAGAAAATAAGGGTTTGAATTTAAAAAAAGGAGATTATGTTGAGATAAATCTATCTATGATTCCTGATGGAAAAAGTCAAACTGGAGTTGGCTACATATTGGATGGTAAATATACAGAGGTATTTTCGGCTCCCATTTATGATCAGCTGACAACCTCCTTTGATGTAGAGGAGGATGGTGTATATATAATCTGTATAATCGGGTTTAATGCAAACTTTATAACAATTACGGATGGAGTTATTTCAATTAATTAAGTTTAAATAATGTGTTCTTCAACTAACGGGTGCCTTAGTTAAAAATGACCATCATTTCGATGGTCTATTTTTACGTCCAAAACTACAAGTAGGTTTCGGCAATACAATGTGAATTGTTACACTTAAACTAACGCAGCAGTTTAGTTGAATATTCGCTTTCCGAAATAATTAATCTTTATTTCAAAAAGCCTATACACGCATGAAAAATAGGGGCTATTCCTTATACCAAGCCAACAAAAAGAACTTCTCAGATATATAGGGCAGAAAAAAGCAATTTGTAATTCGACAGATTGTTTTTTTGGTTTAATTATGGACATATGTCTTTTATAATGGCTGTTAAAAGGTGAAGTTTGATTTTTACAGTGTAGTGGTATGGGACACGCACCCTATACCTGATAAAATTAAAGACTGTAGAAAAGTCCGACTATCGTCGAGTTTGTCTACAGTCTATACCCAAACTAAAAGTTAGGTTGAGAAAGGCTTTATAGTATATCTAGACTAAAATAAATAAGGTCAACCAGAAATATTTAGCATTCTGGTTAACCTTTTAATATAAATGGAGCAGGTTAGCATTCCTGTAATAAGTGAAACCTTGCTTATAGTAGAAACGGGGCAGGTTTACACAAAAAAATATTAATAAACAAATGTATGAACTTCAATCTAGTAGCTAAAGAAGCGTTGATCCAGAAAGGATTTATGTCTTTTTTATGGAATAATCTATTTAACATCAGAATTTTGTTGCTAAAAGAATAAATTTACAAAAGGATTTTAGGGAGGCAGAACAGGTTGGCCAATATAACTGATACTATAAATAAATATTTGGATTGTCTTAATTTACATTTAGAGAAGCCATCATATAAGTATTTAGAAAAAATTTGTAATGCACAATTAAATACTTTTCCTTTTGAGAATATAAGTAAGCTGCTATATTTTAAAGATCATCATTATAATAATTTTAATTTACCTACATTTGAATTATTTATTAAGAACTTTAAGGAATACAACTTTGGAGGAACTTGCTACACCTTAAATTCCAACTTAATGATTTTATTAACAGAAATCGGGTTTGATTGTTATCATGTAATGCTTGGAGAAGAACACATGGGTATTATCGTGAAAATTGATAATGAACGATTTTATATTGATTGTGGTGCTGCTGCCCCCTTTTTCAAGCCGGTACGTTTTGAGGGGGATTTTGAGAATATTTCTTCTTTTGGTAAAGATGAAGTGAATATATTACCAGAAGAGCCTTATAGAAATAGGTATAAATATGTTCGCTATATTAATGGGAAACAAAGCGGAAAAGCATGGCATTTTAATTCTCGAAAAGAAGCAAAAGTTAGTGATTTTAATGATGTAATAGAAAAATCTAATAAACCTAACGCCACATTTATGACTATTTTAAGATGCCAACTATATCAGACCAGTAAACAAAGAAGTATCTCTTTAGTAAATAATAAGTTCAGTATACGTTATTCAAATGGTGAAACAAATGTTTTAACATTATCATCGCCAGGGGAAATTAGAGCAGTCCTAACAGAAGAGTTTACGTTACCCAATTTACCAGTAATAGAAGCTATTGAGGTGTTAAAGACATTAAAAATAAACATTTTTGAACATAGCATCTAATGTTCAAGATCAGCTGCCAAATCAGACGGCTTTTCTTAGTTACTAAAGGGGCAACATTCCTGTAATAAAGTAAGTTTGTGAAATGATGTACTTAAGCTAACGGGTGCTTTACTTCAAGAAGGAGTAAAGCCTTTTTCTTATTGAACTAAAGGGGCAGGTTAGTTCAATAAAGGATGTTATAATAAATTTTATTATTTAGTGTTTACATTGGAGGTATTTTACTTGGAGATTAGAAAAGCAAGTAAAGAGGATATACATCACGTATCAAGGGTTTATGTTGATAGTTGGAGGACTACTTATCGTGGTCTAGTACCAGACGATTATCTGAAAGAATTATCATACGATGATGCAGAAAAAAGTTGGAATGATTTTTTAAATAACGAGAATGAACCTTTTATTTATGTTGCAATAAGTGATATAGGCGAAATTATAGGTTTTGCATCGGGTAAAAGTATTGACGATAAGAATTTTGATGGAGAACTTTATTCACTTTATCTCTTACAGGAATGTAGAGGATTAGGCGTTGGTAGGCAACTTGTTTCAGCTATTGCTAAGCATTTTAAAGAAAAAGATATACATTCTATGATGGTTTGGGTAATGAAACAAAATAAATCTGGACTAGGTTTTTATGAACGTATGGGTGGAAAAGAATACATTCGTAGGACTAGTATGTTTGGGGGAACCAAAGTAGAGGATGTTGCCTATGGCTGGAAAGATATCTCAGTATTATGTGTTGAATAATAGTAACAAGGATTTAAATTTAAACGTGTGTACCCTATTCAACTAACGGGTGCTTTACTTCAAGAAGGAGTAAAGCCTTTTTTCTTATTGAACTAAAGCGGCAGTTTAGTTGAAGAAGAGCATTTAAAACAATTATTTTTTTGGGGGGAGTACTTTATGAGTAAAATTAGAAATCGTTCTATAGGTATTATTGGTTTTATTGTTGGAGTAATATTAGTAAGTATAATTTCCAAATTATTCATTTAAATCTAAAGTGAGTTATTTAATTAGAAGATGTATAGGTCACAATAAATTTTCTTGTAAAACTAACGAAGCAGTTTAGTTGAAAATGGCTAAAAGTAAATATCTTATATTTCCATCGGGGAGGTGTATAAATATGGAGTTTATCGTGTTTTACTTTGGTGGAATGTTGATACTTTATTTTGTAATTCAGGCAGCGGTTACAAAAGGAATTAACAGTTCAATAATTGGGAAATTACTAGAAAAAGAATACGGGGAAAAAGTAAATGAAAGTTTAACAATTGATGATGTGCTTGAGAAATATAAAAAAAGAGATGTTAACAATAAGAGTTGATGCTAGTTTAATTGAAATTGTTTTTCAAATGGGTGCTTTAGTTAAACAAGACCATCACTTGGATGGTCTATTTTTATGTCCAATACATCAAGTAGGTTTCGGCGATCCATTGTGAAATGTTACACTTAAACTAACGCGGCAGGTTAGTTGAACAAGGAATAGATTGGTTCATTGGAGTTTATTATGAAGGAGTTGATTGGCTTGATAATTTTAGCGGAAGTTTTACAAGCAATTTATATAATAGTGCTATTAATTAGTTCCTCTTTTTATTTTCGGCATTTGATAAAAAACAAGAAACAAAGAAAACTTTCAACAGTTGAATATACAATGTACATAATCATTCAGATAGCGTATGTGTTTTTTGGAATCAGTATATTGATTTATACATTTGTTAAGTGATTGTTGTAAGGTGAATGTGGGACGTCTATCGGGAAAGAAAAAATACCAATAAGTAGGATTTTTAGTTAAAGAGAGTGGGGTGTAAAGGTAGCTTTTTCTTATTTCTTGTTCAACTAACGGGTGCTTTAGTTAAACAAGACCATCATTTCGATGGTCTATTTTTATGTCCAAAACATCAAGTAGATTTCGGCAATCAATTGTGAAATGTTACATTTAAACTAACAAGACAGGTTACTAAAAAATAGTATAGTGTGGAATTAGAAGATGGAACATATCTAATAATTTCGTGGGAGCTACGGCTAAGGTCTTAAATTTTTATTAGACTATCACTGTATTTACGGCTTAATAAATCTTTGTTATGCTTTTTATGGAAATAATTTCTTATATAAAGGAGATATCTATGTGAAGAAAATGAAGAAAATATTATTAGCAGTAGTAACAGTCGTAATTATAATAGCTATATACCTTAAAATTGAATTATCTGATGAAGCAGAATATAAAATGTGTTTAGGGGTACAGGGAATTTCGAACACAATTGCCAAAGTACTTGGTGACGAACCATCTAATGCTTGTAATGAATAAAAAGAGGTTGAGAATCATTAACTAATAGTGTTATTTCTTTATACTATCAAAAATAATATAGGCTTTTTAGCAGCCAATTTTTAAAATGAAGAATAAAAAAATGGTTATTTTTTCAAGACATTTAACAGAAGAAAAGTGAAGCTTAATCAACAATTGCACTCATTTGTTGATTAAGCTTCACTTTTCTTGTTAAACTAACGGGTGCTTTACTTCAGGAAGGAGTAAAGACTTTTTTCTTATTGAAGTAACGGGGCAGTTTAGTTCAATAAGAATAAATATTTACATTGAACTTTTTTATGTTATTATTAATGTAAATAAAATAACATGGTGCTGTTTTTATCCCCGGGTAAAAACATTTAATAAAGCATTGAGTCTCATTCCCATTAGGGCCTATTTATAGGCGGGGTGAGATTCAATGCTTTTTGTTTTTTATAACCATTGTTATTTAGACAAGTATAAGGAGGTAAAGTCAATGTTTGAATTTAGAGTTTTGAGTAATGAAATCGTTAAACAAGTATTAAAAGTCAATCAAGTGGTCGATTTAGTTGAGACAGTTTATAAATCTAAGAGTGAGAGTAAAACTGAAACATGGCCAACTATTTTTTATGATTTTGAGCCAGGTAAGGCAGATATGGACATTAAATCGGGTTTTTTAAAGAGTGAAAAGCTGTTTGGACATAAGACTGTAACATGGTTTGGTGAGAATGAAGAAAAGGGCATACCAACTTTAATAGGATTGATTGTCGTATTTGATGCTGAAACAGGGAAACCTTTAGGGATAACGGATGCTTCGTTCATTACAGGAATACGAACTGGTGCGTCTGGTGCTATAGGAGCTAAATACTTAGCTAGAAAAAATTCTAAGAATCTACTTGTTCTTGGAGCCGGAAACCAGGCAATTTTTCAAATTGCAGCTACACTGACAGCGTTGCCAAATCTAAAAAAAGTAATGATATCAGCAAGAAATAAAATTAAACTAGAAAGTTTTATTAGCAGTATTTCTCTAAGACTACAACATGAATTTGGAATCGATACAGAAACAATAATATTTGAAGAAGTTGAATGTTTGGAAAGTGCAGTGAAAAACAGTGACATCATCATCACTGCGACGTCTTCTAGAGTACCGTTAATAAAAAATCAGTGGGTACAAAAAGGAACGCATATTTCCTGCATAGGGGCGGATATGGTAGGTAAGCAGGAAATAGAATCTGAAATCATGTCAAAAGCTAGCATTTATGTAGATGACATAGAACATTGTGTACAAGTAGGTGAAATTGAACTACCTCTTAAGCAAGGCATAATTACAGAGGGGAATATCAATGGGGAGATTGGTGATTTAATACTGGGGAAAATTAAGGGAAGGTCCAACGATGAACAAATAACTGTATTTGATGCTACAGGAATGGCTCTTTTAGATATCTATACAGCAAAAATTGCACTACAGACAGCAGAAGAAAAAGGGCTTGGGATAAAATCAGAAATTTAGAAGGTGGAATATAAATGATGAGTTTTAATTATAATCATGTTAAAGACGCTTATGAACGTATCAAAAATTATGTAACAAAAACACCACTTGAGGAATCTTTTTACTTGGGAGATGAAAGTAAAAAATACTTCTTTAAACTCGAATCTTTACAAAGAGTAAAAAGCTTTAAAATCCGAGGAGCATTAAATAAAATGATGACTTTAACTAAGGAGGAAATGAGTCATGGTGTTGCTGCAATTTCATCAGGCAACCATGGAAGTTCCGTAAGTTATGCAGCTTCGATTCTTGGAATAAATAATGTGAAAATCATTGTTCCTAAAACTACCCCACAAAGCAAAATAGACAAAATTCAATATTTTGGAGGTGAAGTAATACTATTAGGAAATAATTATGATGAAGCTCATTCATTAGGGATGGAATTTATAAAAGAACATAAATTAATTTATATTGATGCTTATTACAGTGATCCTCAAATTTATGGAGGTCAGGGTACAGTTGCGATTGAACTTCTTGAGCAAAATAGTGACATTGATACCATCGTAGTGCCGATAGGGGGAGGCGGGCTAATTACAGGAATAGCTGTTGCCGCTAAAACTATAAAACCGGGGATTCGTATCATAGGGGTACAAACAGAAGCATGTCCTGCCATGATAAAATCTTATGAAGACAATATTTTTTATGAAGAATATCACAGTGAGGAATCATTATGTGATGCTCTTGTTGGAGGGGTCGGTAAGCTCAGCTATGATTTGGCCAAAGATTACGTAGATGACTTTATAGCTGTATCAGAAGAATCAATTGCTAAAGCAGTTAGTTTCATGGCAAAAAAGGAAAAGTATATTGTGGAAGCAGGTAGCTGCACTACGGTAGCTGCTGTTATGGACTATAGAGAGCAAGTTGGAGGGAAAAACATTGCTCTTGTTTTATCTGGTGGTAATATAGATGGAGATGTATTGACTGATATTTTATCAAAGTACTAATGTGATGTGTTATTATGACAGAACATATTAAATAAAAAAATCCTTCGACAGTATAAAATTTGATTACAAATTAAAAAGGCTCTCCTTAATGGAGGGCCTTTTTTTATATATTCGGAATAGCAAGGGCATTTTCGTTAACTTAGATAAGAACCAAAAAGAATTAATATTTTAGAAATTTATAGTCAATAATTAAAATGAAAAATAAGTTCCTTATTCAACTAACGGTGTGCTTTAGTTTAAGTTTCGGCTGCCTTTACATGGCAGCTTTTTCGTATTGAGTGATGGAGTTAGATACTTTTGAATCTAACACAATCCAAATATGCTAGATTTGCAAAAAGTATCCCTTTTGAAATAAAAGAGAAACTTTCAAATCTAACATTTTCCATTGTGCATGATTCATGGTGTCAGCTATTTACTTAATTTTGCTTCGTACTTTTTCTTGATACTTTCCAAATAAGAAGGATACTCACCCCTTGAAATTCATAATAGATGAATAAAGAAAAAGTTAAAACTAATACTATAAAAGATAAATCTTATGAGGCGATAATAAAATGAACTTTTCAATTAAAACATATGATTCTAAAGAAGCTCAAAGCATCTTAGATTATTGGACACCAGAGAGAAAAGCAAAAGCAACACCTACACCCACTTTAGATCAAGATATAAAAACAATCACAGAAGACCATAACCTAGAAGATCCGTTTGAAGTTGATATAAACCAATATCCATATAAATGTGGAGGGATAATTTTCTATACCAAAGTAACAGCCGATGGTACAGAAGATTTTTACGGCTCAGCACAGTTTGTCGCACATTGTCAGATGATTTTAACTGTTGCCCATTGCATTATAGATTCTACAACTGGAGAGGAATACACTAATTTTCTATTTACTCGTGGCTATAGAAAAGAAGAAGAAGTAGTAGAAGGTCAAGATTTTGTAATTGACCAAGTAGGAACACCAGAAGAATTTGTTGGGAGTGAAGGTCACGTCAGACGCTCGTTTGACTTTGCATTTTGTCGTACAACAGAACCTTTTACTGACTGGATGCCCTTACAAATAGGCATACCCTACACTAATCTCCAATCAATCGGGTATCCTGGTAATTTTCAAGATGGAGAACGAATGGTAGCGGTCAATGGGACTAGAGGGGAAATTTTTTCTGATTTGAATTTGGTTCAAATGAAAAACAATCCATTTAGAGAAGGTGCTAGTGGTGGTGCTTGGATTTATAATCCATCTAACGAGCTTGGAAATGATAAGAACATTGTAGTAGGATTAAACGCTGGTGGTGAATCTGGTCCTATAATTCAAAGTCCATTATTTCGCCAAGAAACCATTGATCTTTTTAATGAAGTACTTGATGCAACGTGGGAAAATCCAAGAAGATGTAATTAAAAGATTAAAAAACGAAGCGGTTCTTGAGTAAGTTGTTTATTTATATTTATTTCTACTGTATTCAAAATAACGTTCCCAAATGAAAGTTTGGGATTACATGAAAAATGCGTAAACGCTGTTAAATAAACGTTTACGCATTTTTTGTTGGAACATTGTCTATGCAGCTTTTTATGCAAAGTTATATAAATAAAGTTACAATAAGACTTTTCAAGATTTTGCAGAAAACATTGTATGTGTGTTATCTGAATAAAAACCTGTATATAGAGACCATTTATGAACGCTGTAAACCTACATTTTTTAATCTTTCCTAAACTTCAACTACAGGGGCTTTAGTTGAATAAGCGTCCCTTTTCTTGTTCAACTAACGGGTGCTTTAGTTAAACAAGACCATCATGTCGATGGTCTATTTTTTTATCCAAAATTTCAAGTAGATCTCAGAAATACATTGTGAAATGTTACACTTAAACTAACGAAGCAGGTTAGTTCAATAAGTTAATATAGAATTTAGTAATAGGATCTTTATAAAGAAGTAGATATTTGACTTCCAATATTGTTATAATATTCCTACGAATATATATTTAATAAAATTAGTGGGGTGAGGATGTTGAAAAAATATTTATATGCAGGGATTTTACTTGGAACTATCATTTTAGCAGGGTGTAATGAAAATGAGGAAACAGAAAAACAAGGAGAGATAGAGAAAGAGGTATTAGCAGTAGAAGTTTACAATTCTGGTAAAAATATAGTGTATGCGGCAGTTCCAAAATTAACTCAAGAACAAAAGGAAGAGAATTACAAGCGGAAAGTGCAAATTGTCAAAGAAGTGAATCAAACGAAATTAGGTATTGGTCTTGGAGTGCCACCAATTGAACAGTTTCAATTAGATAATTTGAAAGAACAGAAAGCATATGAAAAAATGATTCAAACAGAGGTGGAGTCTTTTTTAGCAACGGAACGCGAATAACCTCCTACCATATCTACTGATTTAAAACCTGCTGTAAGCAATCCAAATGGCGAAACAACTAAAGCTGCGTAACTATATTTTCCTGATACATTAAAGAAAATTGAAATCACAGCGACATTCGATATACAATCAGGGGGAACAAAATGAAAAATATTTTTCTATTGTCTTTTTTACTTTTGTTAACTGGTTGTGCAACAGGAGAGCCAAAAGAAGTTTTAACTAAAGCAGATTCATTGGGCTTAATATCTATGGAAGATGTAACCATTTTAGAGGATTCATTTTTGGCTGAGGATGTTAAAGTGGATTTAACAGGGGATGGTGTTGAAGAAGAAATACTATTATACGTTTCTCCCTCTCCGATAAATGAAGAAACAGGAGGGTTCGTATGGGACGATTCCCACTTTTGGCAGTTATTAGTTAAGGATGGAACAAGCACTTATCCACTCTTTAACGATCATCTTAGCGGTGTAATGGAATTTTGGATAGGTGAAGAAGATGGGGAAAATAGTCTTATTTTAATTAACAATGGTACAGGTTTAACGTTATACAAATTTACATATCAAGAGAAAGGATTTAATAAAGAAGTCATCTATACGTTAGATACTATTACTAATCGCTCTGTAACAGATTGGTAAATAATGTGGCTCTAGTTCTATAAACTATTACATGGAAAACCAATTCTAATACAACATCTAGGAGAAGGTATACATGAGTATTTAAAACTTGGTTTGGTGCCAATCCAAATTTAATGGAATAATAGTTGCGAGTTCAAGAATTATAGTTTGTGAATTATTGCACTTAAACTAAGTTGTGCTTTAGTTAAAGACCAAGGGTTGTTTAGGCAGCCTCTTTTTTTTCAACTAACGCAGCAGGTTAGTTCAATAAGGAAGCTGCCCATAATTTTCTGTAACTTCCTATTTTTTTTTTAAAAGCACTGAATATGATGATTGGTATAAACATTGAGGCATATTATAGTGGAACAGTTTATTGCGATGGAGTTTGTATGGCACCACTTTCACAAATTTGAGAACAGTAATCCTTAAATTACCTATTAGGCCGTGCTTTTGTATTTATATTACAAAAGTGCGGTCTTTTCTTTATAACTACAGTTTACTTAATTAAATTAATTAAGTAATGCAATATAATCATCATATCTATCGTCTTATATATAGAGAGATGTAAAGGGGGGGGCTTGGATGGAAAAAAAGGAAGTATTACCATTACATTTCAAAGCATCAAATAGATTAGATGACCTACAATCGAACCCAGTCGAAGCAATAGAAAACATAATGAACACTTATGGTACTGAGATTAAAAAATTTATTTACACTTACCTAAATAATGAATCGGATACAGATGATGTAACGCAAGAAGTTTTTGTGACTGTCTATTTAAAGCTAAGTTCATTTCAAGGTAGATCATCACTAAAAAGTTGGATTTATTCTATTGCTGTAAATAAGTGTAAGGATTACTTAAGAAATAATCGTTTACGTCAAAGTAAATTAATAGAAAAAATTACTAACCTAACAATTTCATCCAAAATAATTGATGTACCAGAAGAGTATAAGCAAAGCAGCATAAAAGAAGGGCTTTTCGAAAAAGTAATAGAATTACCCATTAAATATCGTGAAGTCATCATTCTTTATTATTTCAAGGAACTATCAATAAAAGAAATCAGTTTCATTCTAAACATGAAGGAGACTACATTGCAAACACGATTATTAAGGGCGAGAAGTAAATTAAAAAGTTTATTAAATGAAGGGGGTATTTTTCATGGGTAAATATTTAAAAGAATTTAACTTTGATGAAAAGATAAAAACATACTTTACAGAAGAAAATAAACAACGTGTATTAGAAAAAATCAATGAAATTGAAAAAAAACGCAATAAGAAACCATATTACTTTCAAAATGCTCTTACATTAGCATTTACAATAGGACTTATTATTTTAGGATTTACTCTTATCTCTAATAATTTAGAGGGTACCAAAGAAAATGCAGGAGAACTAAATAAGACAGAAAATGAATTTATTCAAAATCAAAATAATGATGAATCAAATGAAGTTCTAGGAACTGTAGATGACGATGAAGAAAAGAAAAAAGAAAAATTAAAAGTTGGGGCACATTTAGAACTCAGGTCCCCCGAGACCAATTTGACTTGGAACAAGGAGACTAAGGAATATGAAAAATATGACTATACCGACTCAAATTATAATTTATATGTTGCCCATCTAAGAGCAGCATTAATTACTGACAACGCTTTATATACACGATATCCTTCTATGGATTATACTACTTATCAAAAATACTTAGGTAGTATTTTGTTTTATTTAAATGAAATTGAACCTGATGAAGAAAAAATAGAGGAATTAAAAATGGCTATTAAATTGTCTGAGCAAGCAATTGAAACTAATGCACAAAAAGGTGATCCGATTTTAGATGAACTGCATCTAATTCTACACGAGTTAGATGAATATTTTAATTTATATCCATTTGTGGATCATATTACAAATGAGGATGGATTACAATTTAAATCAGAATAGTGCATTGTTTTGATAGGGTAATGGTTATGAGTTTTTTGAATTGTTATTCAGCACATTTATGGGTTATGGGATATCCTTTAACAAGGAGCAGATTTTTTTAAGGGGTGTTTTCATTGTGGAAAGTGAATTATTTGCGATCGATATTTTGTGGGCTTTAGTTCTAGATTCCTACGATGTTACTGTAAGAATTGAAATCCCTTCGAAAAATATTGATGATGCTAAAGTAGATTTAGTTAAGGTAAGGATATTCCCATCCTGTGATAGTGGCAAGATTAATAAGCAGAAATGTAATCACGGGTTCAAAATTGAAATATTAGATTACAAACATTTATCTCAATAGGAATTTGCATCCTTTTATTCAACTAACGGGGCAGTTTAGTTGAAAAAGGAATTTATAATAGCTTAACGAATTTTTTATTTATCCTTTTGGAAAGGAAGTGATTTGTAATGAAGTATCAACAAAAGGTTTTCAATGTAGAATTAAAGGAAATGATTAAAAATATTGAATCTACATTAAAAGAACATATCGAAAGATTGTTAAAAGAAAATAAATCTGTTTTTGCTGAGAAAAACCTAGATTTTGATGCGGGTTTCGATAAAGAAGGCAATGACCCTTTTAAGCCTGGATACAGTTCTTCTGTTTCGATAGGGATTGCTGACAAAAGTGGTGAACTTATTGATTTACATATAATTAAAATATGGGAATGCGAACGTTCCTTATTAGGTCTGTCGATTTCAAAAAACATTCCTGGAAGCAAGATTATCGGTGAACTACTTGATGAATCAGTAGAAGAAGTAAAAGAGGAATTGAAAGAATATATTGAAGAAGTATTAAATGATGTAATTTAAAAGTTCTTCTTCAGCTAACGGGTGCTTTACTTCAAGAAGGAGTAAAGCCTTTTCTTCTTATTGAACTAACGAATCATGTTAGTTTAAGTAGATAATAAAATAATATTGAAAACGAGGTAAATATGAAATTAACATTGGCAACAAATGAAGAGGTAAATGTGTTGTATTCCCAGTTTAAAAAATTTAATGTTCATCTTCTTGAAGAACCTCATAAGTTATTCAAACATATAGGTATTATGGATGTATATAATCGTGTTCTAACTGAGGAAGAGGCTAATAAACTTTTAGGATTTAAAAGGCATCACATAAAGCACGGATACAAGTTCTTAAACACTTTTAGACAACTTTTTGATTTGGAAAATGATACAGTTTATGTCCACTTGAATAAAAGTGGTTTAAGTAAAGATTCATTCAAGCACCTTTTAGAATCGTTAAAACGAGAGGAAGCCAGATTATTTAGAAAACTGTTTTCCATTAAGAAGGGAATTTACAAAGTTGATGATGAGGAAGCACTAAACTTTTTAGTTCATCTTTCAGTTAACGAATTGTATTTTACAAATTTTTTATTTCCTTCATTTGAAACAGTTATATTGGGAAATTATGATTTATCCTTCCCTGTTTATAGTAAGACAATGATAGGCTTCCAAAGGTGTAAAGAGATAATTGAGCAAAATGGCTTATTCATTAGGATGTATGGGGAATAATGGTTGATTGATTTAAAAGCAGTTTTTGTTATAAACATACCATTTCCTCTTCAATCTAACGGGTGCTCTAGTTAAACAAGACCATCAGTTTGATGGTCTATTTCTTTATCCAAAAAATCAAGTAGATCTAAGAAATCCATTGTGAAATGTTACACTAAAACTAACGCAGCAGTTTAGTATAACAAGCAAAATTAACAATAATAAAATAGATCTTGTTTTCAAGGAGGAAAAACATGGATTACATTTTACCGAAAGAAGCGGTTTTAAAGGCGAAACGGTTGGCTAAAAATCCCATAGCGGCGGGTCGTCGACATACCGTTGGTCTTCTCTCTGACGGAATGGTGACGGCTGTGGGTGATAATAAATATGGCCAATGTGATGTAAGCGGATGGCGCGATATTGTGTCCGTCGAAGTTGGTAATGTTCATATGGCAACGAACACGGGTAATGCTCATACAATCGGTCTTAAATCGGACGGTACTGTGGCTGCTGTAGGTTGGAATAAGAATGATCAATGCGATGTAAACCACTGGCGCGATACTGTAGCGGTTGCTGCGGGTTGGTGTCGTACCATTGGGCTTAAATCGGATGGTGCGGTGGTAGCTGTGGGCAGAAATAATGAAGGTGAATGCAATGTAAACAGCTGGCATGATATTGTGGCGGTCGCGGCGGGTGACTGGCATACCATCGGGCTTAAATTGGACGGAACGGTGACGGCTGTGGGTAATAATCGGTATGGCCAATGCAATGTAAGCGACTGGCGAGGCATAGTGGCGGTTAAGGCGGGGTATCTTCATACTGTTGGGCTTAAATCGGACGGTACGGCGGTTGCAGTGGGTCAAAATAAGGTAGGCCAATGCGATGTAAACAGCTGGCGCGGTATTGTGAAGATAGCGGTGGGGAGTAATCATTCCATCGGCCTTAAATCGGACGGCACTGTGGCTGCTGTGGGATGGAACGAGTATGGCCAATGTAATGTAAGTGATTGGCACGATATTGTGGCTATCGCGGCGGGTTGTGCTCATACCGTCGGTCTTAAATCGGACGGTACGGTGGTTGCAGTGGGTGATAATGAATATGGCCAATGCGATGTGAGCGGCTGGCGCGGCATCCAACTGCCCAACAATTAGTTTTGGGGTAAAAAGAGGTCATTCAATTAATAAATCCAAAAAAAGATTGAACATAAAAGGTGAAAATTCCTTCTTCAGCTAACGGGTGCTTTAGTTAAACAAGATCATCATTTTGATGATCTATTTTTTTTATCCAAAACATCAAGCAGATCTCGGAAATCCATTGTGAAATGTTACACTTAAACTAACGGGGCAGGTTAGTTGAAGAAGGATGTTATCAATTAAATAATATACGATCGGACTTCCATAAAGCACAACGAGGAAATTGTTTGACAACTTTATAATCAAGAAAATATTAAAAGGCAGTTTGAAGTAAACAGTTTCCTCCAACAGAATCTTTTAGTTTTCTCTATCTTATCGATTTCAAAAATGCTCAAATCCAAAGGAGAGTAGCTTACGAGTCTCAAGGAAACGAGCGTCATCACTTTTTGTCCCCATCACAACCGAAATAAGTCGTTTATCCCCCTTTTGTGCAGTTCCTGTAAAGCAATACCCTGCAGTTTCCGTAAAACCTGTTTTTAATCCATCTACAGGATTAAAATATAAATCTTGATTTTCGGGGTCTAGCATAGCATTTGAATTCTTTAAGGTTGTCCCATCGTATGCTAATTTGTATTCAAGCAGTTTGGTTGTTTCGATTACATCAGGGAAATCACGTAATAATTGGTTGGCTAGTAATGCAACGTCTTTTGCTGTCATAACATTTTCAGAACCATCGGTATTAAATAATCCAGTTGAGTTTACAAAGTTTGTTTTGGAAGAAAGGCCCATCTTTGTAGCTTTATCATTCATTAGCTTTGCAAATTTTTTCTCTGATCCTGCTATGTGCTCTGCCAAAGCTATCGTAGCGTTATTAGCAGAATAAATGACCATCGCACTATATAAGTCCCGAACTGTTAAAACATCATTGTCTTTAACATAAATTTTAACTGCTCGAGGATCCATATTGTTTGCACTGTGAGACATTACAACCGGATCATCCCATTCTATATTTCCATTTTCAATTTGCTCCAGTACTAAATACTCTGTCATCATTTTGGACATGCTTGCGACTGGAAAAGGAATATCTGCATCTTGTTCCATTAATATTTCTTCTGTAGATGCATTCAATAAAATTGCTGAGTGACCTTTTATGGTAGCCTCTAAAGAAGAATCTATGTAGGTTGTTGAGGGTCCAGAGACCTCAATTATCTCGTTTATAAAACCTTGGACTTGATGGCTTTGGCTGAAATTGTATGCGCCTGCATAGCACCCTATCAAAATGATGAGAATAATTAGTAATTGACTTCTTCTTTTTAGCTTCCTGCGATTCATCTTCTTTCCTCCGTCTCTTCTTCTCCTAAATCCTTATTAACATATCCTTATTGTAGTTAGCGAATATTAAAAGAAAGGAAAGAAAAGTTAAAGAATTTCTTAAGATTTAGGTGTGGATAGTTTTTCGAAAGTATCTATGTTTATAATATAAGAAGAATTTAGATAAATAGGTGGAGATGTCTTATGAAAGCAGCTATTTTAATAATAGATGACGATAATGATATTACGAATTTATTACGGATTTATTTAGAGGCGGAACACTACGAGGTTCATTTAGCCCATGATGGGGAAGAAGGCTTAAAAATGCTAGCAATGCAATCAACCGACTTAATTATTCTAGATGTGATGATGCCTAAAAAAGATGGTATTCTTGTTTGTCGTGAAATTCGACAAGATAATCAAACTGTACCGATTTTAATGTTAAGCGCAAAAGCAGAAGATATGGATAAAATATATGGACTCACGACCGGGGCGGATGATTACCTTATTAAACCCTTTAATCCATTGGAGCTTGTAGCACGAGTAAAAGCATTGTTAAGACGATCAGGGTATTTACAAAGAAATTCAGAATCCTCTAAGGAAGGTTTAATCTGTGGTCCTTTAGTAATAAATAAACAGAATCACACTGTGCTTATTGGTGATAACCCATTGAAATTGACCGCAATTGAATTTGATATTTTATGCCTGCTTTGCAGTAAGCCTGGCCGTGTATTTAGTTCGGAAGATATCTTTCAATTGGTATGGAATGAGCAGGAAATCTATTCAAGCAAAACGGTTATGGTTCATATAAGTAATTTAAGAGCAAAACTTGACCCCGCATTAAATGGAGAAAAAATGATTGAGACTGTTTGGGGAGTTGGTTATAAAATTGGTTATTAGATCGTTACTAATAGAAATTGGACTCTTTTCAAAGTGGCGTCTTGTCACTGGAATAATCCTGTCCGCTATTTTATCAGCAGTTTCTTTATTCTTTATTAAAAATGCGGTGGTAGGCTATGTTAATACTTCAGTAGTTGGTAGTGGAATGGTTACTGAATTTATTACTTTATTTGGTAAGAGGAGAGTTTATAACATCCTGTATTCTCCTTGGCCTTTCCTTCTTAAACAGTTAAGTTTTTTTATAGTATTCATGTTTTATTTTTTCTTATTTTACCAACATGAAAAAAGAAGACAATTTTTAAAATCCCTCAATCAGCTGATTACTGATACTAAAAAATATGTTAGCAATCAGGAGATAGTGTTTGAACCTGTTTATCAAAACAAGTATTTGTTGCAATTAACAGAAAGTATTAATATGATCATCAGCAAAATGGATACACTGATAGAGGAAGAACGAAATGCCCAGAGAACAAAAAACGAGCTAATTACGAATGTCTCCCATGACCTTCGAACTCCACTGACTTCTATACTTGGTTACTTGTCTCTTGTTACGGAAGACAAATATAGAGATGAAGTAGAACTTAGGCATTACATTGATATTGCTTATGAGAAATCAACCCTACTGCATAAGTTAATTCAGGATTTATTCGAATATACGAGAGTACAAAATCATCAGCTTAAAGTAAAAAAGGAACCGCTAAATATAAAGGAAATGCTTGGGCAGCTTGTTGAACACTATCATATCGAGTTAGTGCAGAGGCAGTTCGTTTGTAATGAGACATATAGTTCTGAACCACTTATTGCTGAAGGAGATGGAAATCTACTTATTCGTGTTTTTGAGAACCTGTTATCAAATGCTTTAAAATACGGAATAAAGAAAAAACAAATTGATATTTTCGCTACTTTAGACAATAAGTGCATTTTAGTAGAAGTAACAAGTTACGGAAATACAATCCCAGCTACGGATTTACCTCATATATTCGAAAGATTTTATCAGGTTGATAAATCACGCAGCATGTATTCTGAAAGTTCTGGATTGGGTCTTGCTATTGCTAAGAGCATTGTTGAAATACACGATGGCGAAATACATGTGGCAAGTGACGAAGAAAAAACCGTTTTTTCAGTTTATCTTAAGTGCCTTAAAAGTTGAAAAAGTTATTGAGTTTATGAGAGAAGCTTATAGAAAGAATACCGAGTTGATTGAAGTTAAACATGACCATCATTTCGATGGTCTATTTCTACGTTTAAAACATCGAGTGGATTTCAGCGACCCGTTGTGAAATGTTACACTTAAACTAACGGAGCTGTTTAGTTGAACAGTGTTGTTTAACTTGTGTTCAACAATTGGACCAGATTGTTGAGTAACTTACTAAAAGACATATAATTATGTGTAGCTTATTGACGTGGATTTAGTTTAACACTTCGAAAGATATCGGGCAGTCCTATCGAAATTATTAATAAGAAATTTAATTGGAGTTGTATTACGAACAGGAAGGAGATCACTATGACAAGAATTAGAAGAAGTTTAAAGATTAGCTCTATGCAAAGTTTTCACTATGAACAACGGCGGTAATTTGTATAGAGCTAGAAATTGGTTTCCGCCGAAAAGTGACCATTGTTTTAAGAAACCTTTACTCTTTGTATCTTCATGACCTTTCAAAGTTCACTTCAATGATTGACATTGGGGTAGATGGTTCTTTTGAATATGAGAACCTGGATAAGTTTTGGGACATAGATGGACTTTCCCCATATTTCATTGAATTGGATGGTGATATTATAGGTTTTATATTACTATTGGAGCGTCCGTTTTTGACAAAGGAAAATGATTTAGAAATAAATGATTTTTTTATACTTAATAAGTACAAAGGTAAAGGATTGGCCGCTAAAGCTGCAGTAAAATTGTTTGAAGAGAAACAAGGGCATTATTTTGTAATGCAGGTTATTGAAAACAAACGTGCTGTTTCTTTTTGGAAAAAGTTATATCTGGAATTAAATATTGAGATTAATGAAAGACAAGAGTTAGTTGATGATGAGCAGTGTTTAATTCAAACATTTAAGATATGATTCACTAAAAACAATCCTCAAGAGGTAAGAATTTCTCATTTGTTAATTAAATTAAAGATTTGAGTTAGGAAAAGAAGGATAAGTTGAAGTTCAGTAAATATTATGAGGTTTGTGGAAGGTTTCACTTAAACTAACGGGTGCTTTAGTTAAACAAGGAGCTGCCTGTATGGGTAGCTTTTTCTTATTGAACTAACGCAGCAGGCTAGTTGAAGAAGGAATTAGGGAGTTAAAAATAGAAGTAAGTTTATATATATCTATTTAGGAAGTGTTTATATGAATAAGCCTTTGTTAAGAGCAGAAGGGATTATTTCTAACGAAGAGAAGACAAAATTTCTTGTTCAATGTGATTTAGAAGAAAGTTTTTACCGTTTTCCTGGTGGAAGTATTGAATTTGGAGAAACAGCTTCTGATGCAATTAAAAGAGAATTAATTGAGGAGTTTGATTTAAAATCAAAGGTCGGTGAACTTGCTTGTGTTAATGAAAGTATTGTTGAGTATGATGGAAAGAAAAGACATGATTGTACATTAATACATTGGTGTTCAGTAGTCTTTAAGGACATTCAGGGTAATTTAATGCATAAGGAAAGACCAGAAGTAAAGCTCATTTGGCGTACATTAAACCAATTAAAAAATAGACCTACCTATCCTGAAGGCATACTAGATGTTATCGCTTCTAACAAAAATCATATAACCCATATTCTTATTGAAAAGATTTATGAATAATAGTCTTGTTCAACTAACGGGTGCTTTAGTTGAATAGTAATAAACCGAAAACGGGCAATTCTTAAGAAATACAGGGTGATACATACCATTAACGATATGTATCACCCTGTATTTGAGTGGCTTGTTACGATTAGATCCCTTACTTATAAATCTTCTTAAAGTAATGGATAAACATTAAGTTATAAACAACTTCCACTACTATTGAAATAGTTAAATCCATTAAGTTTGTTTCATAAAGAGATTGATAAGGTAGGAAATCGTAAATGACAAAATATCCAATTCCATTTAAAGCGATAATAAGTAATATGTTTCTTAAAAAAATTGGAATCGTTAAACTAAAAAACGGGATAAAAAAGCCTTTTCTATTTCCTTTTTGATAGATACGAAATATTATAAATAAACCAATCCCATTGATCACAATAAAGCAAATGAAATCAATAACATCAATCTGATTCATAGTAGAAAAATCGTAAACTGTTGGTAATGATAAAACAGCGATAGCTACTATAATCCAAAAAACACTTCTGTAATTTTTCTTCTGTTTTTCAGTAAAGGAATCCTCCCTTAAAGCTGTAATAAGTGCGTTAATATTCCAAATATACATAATTGACTCCTTTATTGTTCTAAAAATAGATTATAGAGAAATAGTACCATCATAGCTATGATCAATTTTTGGAAAAGGGGAGGTTAGGATGAAAAGAATTGGTTTTGGGAGTTATATTGGTAGCATGTTTCGGAAAAAAGTAGGACAGCTTCAATTATTAGTAGTAACGAAAACAAAGGGTTTGGCGGCTTAGATATAGAAAATGCATTAAGTCTGAAAAATATTTTATTCAACTAACGGGTGCTTTACTTCAATAAGGAGTAGAGCCTTTTACTAACGGGCAGGTCGGGTGAATAAGATAAGGAATAAGGATTAAATATAAACAGTGTAAAGAGGGTGAAAAAATGAAAAGACCTTTAGGAGTATCTTTTATTAGTTATTATTACATTTTCGGTGCAGCTGTATTGATTTTCACAGTCGTATTTGTTAATCCAGATGCAGATGAATTTGGCATAGCAGATAGGTTCGGTTTACCAAATTTTCCAGAACAGCCATTTAGGATAATATTGGCAGTTGTTTCCATTATCATCATATCTGGTTATATGCGTTTAAAAAGATGGGGATTTTGGTTAATGATTTTATATTCATTTGGATTTGGTCTAATAAGCTATATTCTATTATTATCATATAATCAACAACCGTTTCTTGGGAATTTTATTTGGTCAGTAATCGTTTTAATTTATACATTTTATGTTAGAAAGTCCTTTTTCCATGTAGAAAAGAGTTTTTAAGTCACTGAATATGCTTAACTGGTGAAAATCCATAACAATAATTCAGTACTTTGTGAAGCATTGTACTTAGACTAACGGGTGCTTTAGCAAAACATGGCCATCATTTCGATGGTCTAATTTTATGTCCAAAACATTAAGTTGATATCAGATATGCATTGTGAAATGTTACACTTAAACTAAAGGGGCAGGTTAGTTGAACAAGGATATGCTAAGATAACTATGGGTTTCTAATCAAACCAATAATAAATGGTTCTATTTGATGGAGGTTATTATGCTACATGAAAAATTAAGTGAACTTATAAAAGATTACCCTAAATTGAATGAAGTTTGCCAAGCCATGATTCGTGAAGAATATTTTATAACAAATATAACTACAAGTTCTATGTCTCCTGTGCAACAACTTGATTTTACAAGTATAGAGGTTGTTATGGAAAACCATGATGGGGAAAAAGCTCTACTAATTTTCACTAAAGGAATTGTGGATTCTATGACAGTTGAAAAAATTCCTTCTACAAATGAAAAAATTCATCCATATATATTATTGAATAAAGAAATTATTCACAATAAGACTTTCAAAAAAAGAGCATTTGGTGGCTATGACATTGATGAAGTAAACGGTTTTTTAGACCTAATTATTAAGGATTATAGATTTATTGAAGAGGGTTTAATAAAAGAAATTAAAATGCTCAAGGAAGACGTGAAAAAAATAAGAGGATATTAGAAAAAACACCCGTTATTCAAATGAACTGCCCCGTAAATGTTAGACACTAAACTAACATTTGCGGGGTGTTTTTTATGGCTAGATTTACAGCAGAAGAAAAAATCAATATAGTATTGCGTTATTTAGGAGGCCATGAAAGTTATCAGGAAATAGGAAGGGACTTAAAAGTCAGTAAAGTTGTGATGCGAGGATGGGTAAGACTTTATGAACATCAAGGGGCAGAGGCATTCTGTCTGCCCTATACAACTTATACGCAACAGTTTAAACTAGATGTACTGAGTTATATGAACGAAATGGGTACATCCTCTCTTGAAACGGCCGCAATTTTTAATATTTCGTCATCTGGTCTGATTAGAAATTGGCGAAGAGCGTTTGAAATTGGTGGAATCGATGCCCTACTACCAAAGAAAAAGGGGCGCCCATCCATGAAAAAGGAAACCAAATCGAATGACAAAAAAACATCTCCAGTTGATGGATCTATGGAAGCTCTACGAGCTGAAAATGAACGTTTGCGTATGGAGAATGCCTACTTAAAAAAGTTGAACGCTTTAGTTCAGGAAAAGGAAAAATTACAAACAAAATCAAAGCGCAAGTAATTTTTGAACTAAAGGCTGAATTTGATGTCGTGGAATTAGTTAAAGTCGCAGACATTCCACGTAGTACTTATTATTACTGGGAAAAACGATTACAGCGTGAAGATAAATACGCGAAGGAAAAACAAGCAATCGAAGCCATTTATCATGAACATAAAGGACGTTATGGCTATCGTCGTATCGCCAAAGAATTAAAGAAAAGAAATATTTTTCATGATCCAAAGACGATCAACCGATTAATGAACGAAATGGGTTTAAAATGCGAAGTGAGGATTAAGAAGTATCGATCTTACCGTGGAAAAGCTGGCAAAATCGCACCGAATTTACTAAACCGTGATTTCCATGCAGGAAAAATGAATCAAAAATGGGTAACGGACGTAACCGAATTCCATTTATTCGGTGAGAAACGATATCTATCCCCTATACTTGATTTATGTAACGGCGAAATCATTGCTTACAAGGTAATGAGCCGCCCAGTTTATCAACTTGTGGGTGATATGTTAGCCGAGGCAATCGGGAGTTTAAATCCAGGAAGTACAGTCATTTTACACTCTGATCAAGGGTGGCAATATCAAATGAAGAAATACCAAAAAACGCTAGTGAAACATAATATAAGACAAAGTATGTCCCGTAAGGGCAATTGTTTGGATAACGCAGTCATTGAGAACTTCTTTGGCTTATTAAAGTCGGAGCTTCTTTATCTACAAGAGTTTGAGAATATGGAACATTTTGAACGTGAACTACATGAATATATCGAGTATTACAACCATAAACGAATGAAGGCAAAATTAAAAGACCTAAGTCCAGTAGAATACCGAACTCAGGTCTTAGAAGCTGCTTAAGCTATTTGTCTAACTTTATTGGGTCAGTTCAAAATAACGGGTGCTTTAGTTAAACATGACCATTATTTCGATGGTCTATTTTTATGTACAGAACAACAATTAGACTTCGGAGACCCATTGTGAAATGTTACACTTAAACTAACGCAGCAGTTTAGTTGAATAAGAGGTATATATATATAATTTGTCGAAATAGTTATAACTTGAGGATGATTCAATCAAATTTGAAGGAGAGTTATAGACATTAATGAAGGGAGAAGCCTAGCATGATTAAGCTCAGAAAGATTACGTTGGATAACCGCCGTGCCATATTCAACCTTGAAGTTTCAGATGAACAACGGCGCTTCGTTGCGTCTAATCTGTCAAGCGTGGCTACGTGTTTTGTCCTTGCAACCAATGGGGGACATCCATTTCCGTTTGCCATTTATGCGGATGATCAACCGGTCGGTTTTGTAATGCTGACTTATGGAATCACCGGATACGAACTCCCGTCAATCGCAGATGATAGCTATTGTATCTTGCGACTGATGATTGACAAGCAATACCAGAATCTGGGCTACGGTCGGGAAGCCATGAAAAAAATCTTGGAATTTATACGTACCTTTCCTGCCGGGCCAGCACGTTACTGCTGGATCCCATATGGGACCGATAACTTCGCGACCAAAAAGCTTTATGAAAGCTTCGGCTTCCGTGACAATGGTGAAATCTGCGACAACGAGCCAATAACCGTATTGCGACTCTGATCTACTGCCACCCCATGATAAGAGGAACCGATAAATTTATCAATTTCTTTATCCTTAGTCCTTAGGATTGAACTAACGGAGACGATTCTGCAATATCTATAAAGCAAAGGTATTGGAAACCGATCTTCCATAAAAGGGCGCGATTGTTTAATAAGCGTCACTTTCCTCTTATTCAACTAACGGGTGCTTTAGTTAAATAAATTAAGTCGACTTTTAGTTGGCTTTTTTTGTTTTCTAGAACATAGCGTGTAATAGCAACACCTTATAGGTGGTGTTTTTTTATGTTGTATAGTTTAGAAAATTATGGTAATGTTGAAATCGATTTTGTAATTTAACTAACTACTCGGTAGTTGAAAAAGAAAAAATAATTGGAAGAGGGTTTACCTTGATTAAAATAATTGACATTAGTGTTAGAGATAACACTATGGATGTATTAAACATTCAAATACCATCCTATATGGTAGAGGCTGAAATAATCGGTACCAATGAAATACCGCCATTGAGAGATACCGTCGAAACATTGCAAGAATGCTAAGAAGTATTCTTTGGTTATTACGAATATGAAGACCTATGTGGAGCAATATCATTAAAAATAGAAAATGATGTTGTTGATATACACAGGTTAATTGTACATCCAACACATTTTAGAAAAAGAATTGCCCAGAAGCTTTTAAATATTGTAACAAATAATTACGAAGTTAAGAAAATAAAAGTGGCGACTGGTTCCAAAAATACTCCAGCAGTTAGTTTTTATATAAAGAATGGCTTTGAAAATATAAAAGAAGTCACTGTAAATGAAAATTTATCTCTAACCTTTTTTGAAAAGAAATTATAATTTTCTTTTTGAGGTAACGTCCGGATTATTAAAAAAAGATGTCATTTAAGTGAGCAGAGATTTGCTGGCATTTTATTTAGCAACCGAAACATAATGTCCATCTTTCTTCTTCAACTAACGCACCAGTTTAGTTCAAGAGTGCTGTTTGATTTTTGTTCAACAATTGGGCCATTTTGTTGAAGATCAGCAGAAACTTTTGAGATCTTAATCAAAATAGTAATTAATCTATCGAAGTTGTAAAATAAGGGTAAGAATAGTTCTGGGGGGATTTATATCAATTATAATGCTATTAATCTAAGCGAGAAACTGTCCAAATTCAGTGAACACTGGTCGCCCAAAGTCATTGGTGAAATGAATGATTATCAGTTTAAGTTAGTTAAGATTTTGGGGGATTTTGTATGGCACGATCATAAAGACACCGATGAGGCATTCATCGTGATAGACGGCGAGATGTCCATTGCTTTCCGCGATGGAGAGGTTAAACTTTCCAAAGGAGAAATGTATGTGATACCAAAAGGTGTGGAACATAAGCCTTATGCTGAAAAGGAATGCCATATAATGCTGGTAGAGCCTAAAGGTGTAGTCAACACTGGTGAAACTAATTTAAAACTAACTGCTGAAAATAACATATGGATTTAAACCAATAATTCAGTTACTTTCTTTGGATCAACATATAAAGGAAGTTACATATATTCCGTAATCTGGAGCGATTCTTTAATAAGAATCGCTTTTCTATGCTACAAATAAATTGCAGTACAAAACAATTATATGATTACAATTAGCGACTTACTCTTAATTGAGTAGGTAGGTTATTATAGTCTATAAAAACTTTTTGGGGTAACCTTAACTTACTTCCACTAGTCCATTCTCTTGCTCTTATTTCATAATGGAATGGAGGAATCATAGAAAGTAATCCTTCCTTTACCTCCTTTGTGAAACTCTTATGCTGCTCTAGTTCGCCAGCTATCTTCCAATAAAAGTAAAAAATTACACAAAAAACGTGAATTTCACCGAATATGGTGAATTCACTGTTTTTTTATTACTCCCTTTACTTCATTTAATCTAATTCATCCCAGTTATAGTGCACTTGAGTTTTTAGTGTCTTGTAGAAATTCCTCTTTTCGCATCTTAACTTGCCGCAACTGATATAGTCCATAAACCAATAAGCCCACAAATACAAATAAAGAAGAAGACAAAAACATACCGCTGTATCCAATATAATTTGCAATAGTACCTAAGACAAAGGCTCCACCTGCGATACCTAAATCGACTGACATTAGATAAGTAGCTATGGCGGCACCTCTACGTTCGGAAGGCACAGCGTCTATTACAAGCGCTTGTAAGCTTGGTTGTATAGAACCTAATCCAAGACTTATTAGAAATGCTGAAAGCAAAAAGATAGTAAGGGTATTCGATTGACTTAACACAAACGTTCCTACGATACACAATAACATTCCCGGATAGATGACAAAAGAAGCTCCGTATTTATCGGATATTTTTCCAGTAAGAGGCCTTATTACTAATAACACACATGAATAAACAGCAAAAAAGTATCCCGATGCTTCTACCATTTTTAATTCTTTTGCATAAAGAGAAATAAACGAAACAATACCGCCATAAACAGATACGATCATGACAGAAACAATACAGATATGTATTACTTTAGGTTCGACAAGTTTTTCCATAAGAGACCGTTTTTGGTCTCCACCGTTTTTTTGTGTATGATCATCAACCTTAATCAAATTTCCTAAGAAAGCGCTAATTCCACCTAGAACACAACAAAAAATAAATAAAACGTTAAAATTCCCACTATTCATAATCCATACCCCTAATGAAGGACCTATTACAAGTGCTAAGCTGACGAAGGCTCCGTAATACCCCATTCCTTCAGCACGACGTTCAGATGGCACGACATCAGCTGCCATTGTTCCCGATGCTGTTGTAGCAATTCCAAAGCTAAACCCATGAATTAATCTTAAAAGGAAAAATAAAAGTAGTCCCGGAATATTTAAATAGAGAAACATTAATACAAAAAAGGCGATACGTGCATACAAAAACACTTTCTTTCTCCCGATTTCATCCAACCACTTCCCAGCTAGAGGGCGAGCAAATATTTGAGCTGTTGTAAAAAATGCGATAATTAACCCCACTTGTCGTTCTGTACCATCAAGATGCTCTACTAAGAAAACAGGCAAAGTTGGTAACAACATATAAAAGCTAGTAAACATAAAAAAATTGCTAAAACATAATAGCAAAAAATTCCCATTCCATAATTTGTTATTATTCTTCATTGCATCATATCTCCTCTCTTTTCATATTCTTCAGAACTTGAATCTACTATTATATTATAAAAAGGTTATAAATGGAAACAGAGGCGGGCTGAGTGGTTAATTTACAAAAACAAGAATTTAAAAAATAAATTCTTCTTGATTTGCTAGTTAATCTATCAATCTATAACTAAGCAATTACATGAGGAATCATTAATTGTTGCCAAATACATGGTTGGCGAAATAGATAAAACTTACAAAATTTTCTCGTGCAAAATAAAACAAATGAAACAGAAGTAGGGAAGGAATGTGCGTATTATTATTCTGAAGGTACTAGAACACGGGGAAGTTGCAGAAATGATTTACATGAAAAACAATGGTGAAATCAGCAAAGGGCAAGTTATAGTAGTTATTTTGTTTATAATATAGGGAAAAACAAGGTGAATGAAAGTAACTTAATTTACTTTCATCCACCTTATCTTTAAAAAGTATTTTTTAATGGCTTGTGTTGAGGCTCTCTCCCATCATCAAGTCGTTCTTGTAGGCAGCCATCGCCAGTTCATACCTCACTTTTTTGCTCATTTCAACGAAATCCGCTTCCTTCACAAGACCTGATAATGAATACCGGTGACCCCTGAAATCCACGTTCAGTTCGGTGATTTGGTTGAATTTGAAACTCTCCACGGGAACGCCGTTCTCATCCTTCAACAGGTATTCACCGTATTTCTCGTTGCATGTTTGTGCTACTTCCTCCATCACCTTGAAAGCATCGTCCGGATTTTGCCTATAGTTGAGGATAAGGCTTTCGTTCACCCGGCGCATTCCCCGGTTCCCGTTCTGAAGTTCCGAGATGTTGCTATAGGAGACCGAATAGAGATATCCGTCATACTGGCGGATCTTTAGGTGGCGCATGCTGATTTCCTCGATTTTTCCCTGACGGTTCCCATTGATAATGACATAATCCCCGTGATGGATCTGGCGCTCAAACAAGTAGGTCAACCCCATAATGTAATCGCGGATGATATGCTGAAGTATCAATGCCAAGGCACCTGCCAACACGACCGAACCAGTGACAAGCTTTGCCAGGTCGAAGAAATGGCTAAGCACATAAATAAAGAAGAACACCAGTCCCAATACCTTTGTCACCTGGTTGACAAAATGCATCAATGTCTCTTCTCGCTTTTCATCCAAGATGCTTGTTTTTTCAAAGAAAAGCTTGATGGATTTGCGGATCAAATAAACCGTGAGTGTAATCAGCAGAGCCACCGTTAAAATTTTTACGGGCAACTGCTGGGACAGTCCCAAGAAAAACATCCTATCAACCCCCAATTTTTTACACTATACCAAAGGAATACGAATAAGGAGAAAACCTTCCTTTCCAACAAACCTTAAAGATAGCATGGTTCCATTAAAAAGAGAATCCCTCTTAGTACTTCTTGAGGAACGATAATATTGCCAATAATTTGTTTTCCGCTGATGAATGGATATTAAAAGATACAGAGATAAAGATAAATGAGAGAATTGAACCTGTGCTACCCTTTTTTCGTTCTTATTGGACTCCCTCAGTTTAGTTGAAGAAAGAACAGTGTAAGAAGTAGCATGAATTTTAGCGGTCTCTGGCTCATATTTTGCAAGGACGGGTATTAAGGTAACTATTACATAATATCAGAGGTACCGATAGTTCAACGACCTTCTTCTTCAGCCATTAAACATTATGGACTTGGAATTCCATTTTCATTCTCTGTGGTGAAGCGCTGATTTTTTCGGAGGAACTTTGGGGTACATACTTGCATGGTGGATGAAATTTGAGGCAGAAATGATAGTCAATGCATACTTTTCCTCGTCAGTAGGTGGTATTACAGTTCTAAGTCAAAATAGTTTTCAGCAAAATGTTGTAAATAAATTTAATGATACATCCCATTTTGATTTATTAAGCTAACGGGTGCTTTAGTTAAACAAGTCCATCATTTCGATGATATTACAGTTTTAAGATACATGGGCGGCATGATGTAGTAAACCTCTTCAACCATTGATATATAAGGGTTTGAATATAAGGTGAAAGTGAAATGCTAACATTTTGCTGACATAAAGGATTTTAATGAAGGCTTCTCATAAGTTAACCAAACTTATGAGAAGCCTTTTTTATTTTTTCGTACATGGGAAATATACATTATTAATAGTCATCTAAATGCCAGAGTCTGTCTAACATTCCCGCAAGCGTAATTTATATAAAGCACTTATAAGCAATAAGTCAGACGAAATATTGAGAATTAACAATGCATAAGGACGTTAGACTTGTTTTATGTTTCCGATATTTATAAATAAAAAATACTGGTATCGACAAAATATGATAAGTTCTTTATACTGTTATAGTGATATGTAATTGTGAGTATAGTACTATTAATTATCTAAAATTGAAAAAGGCAAACTTATCGAAAGGTAAGGACGCAAAGCTACGAGTCTAAAGTCCTCTTGGATAATGATAGTCGGGTTGCCTAGAGTAATAACCAACGATTCTTAGGCTATCCCTTATTAAGTGGGATAGCTTTTATTTATTAGACTCCCGAAAAAAAGACAAAAGTCAACACTGAAGTATAGCAGACTATAGGAAAAAGGAGATTAGAAATGATAGTAGTAGATAAAAGGAAATATAAAATGGCAATAAATGAGGTCGCGAAGGAAGTTCAAGTACAGGTGCATGGATTAATGAGAGCGGAAGATGCAGAAGGTTATTTGATAGATTTACAGGATACGATTAATAAAGTATCAAGACAAGAATATACGTTTGTTATCGATGGGACTCACCAAACACCCGTCCCATCAAAAGTTGTACCGCAGTTGGAGCAAACGATGCAGTTTTATTCTAGCTTAGGTTTTAAGGATATCCTTGTAGTAAAACCTTCATCTAAAATTGCTCAAGTGCAAATTAGGAATGCACTTGAAAGAATTGAGTTCACAGGTACATTTATCGATAAAGTACCTCATTCTATGTAATGTTAGGTCCAATAGAAAGGAAATTTTTATTTTATAATTTGAAAGGAAGATCAATAAGTGCAAACAACACAAGAATTGTATACATATGAAATTATAATGAAGGAACAAACAGCTTTAATTCAGAAAGCAGCTGAGTGTTTAGCTCGTTCATTTATTGGAGTGGATGTTTCAGGAAAATGGGTTCAGGAACCGATGGTAGGTCAATTAAATTTAGGTTATGAAGATTTCTATAATTTTACCAAGGATTATTTAGACTCTACAATAGAGCAGGGTTATTGCGTAGTCGCTGAGGATATTCATAATAATGTTGTTGGTGTGCTTGCTGGAGATACAAATGCACCAGAGATTATCGGGGAAGATATATTTGAAGGTTCTTTTTATGATATGAATGTAATTCTGCGTGTTCTGGAGGATGTGGATAAACGTTTCATGGAAGATTATAAAAAGCGAAACGGAAAAGAAATCAAAGATGGAGAGTTATTACACCTATTCATGTTAGGAGTGATAGCTGAACATGACCGTCATGAAATTATTCAGCAATTAGGAAATAGATTGATGACAAAGGCATCGACACAAGGGGTGAAGGCTGTTTTAGGTGAAGCGACAAACCCGAAGTCGATACGTGTTATGGAAAAATATCATAATATGAAAAAATATAAAGATTTAGAAGGAAATTATATTGTTCATAAATATCAGGATAATAGTAAGTTGAATGGTATTCCTGTAAATGTAGCGGATGGAACATATATTCTTTTAAAGGAGCTTTAAAATATTCATCATTAAGTCTAATTCAACAATAAATAGTAGTTAGGGGATTTATTTATCATGGAAGCTATTATGCTAGGTATAATTTTTATCTTAATGGGGGTCTCGGTTTATTTTGCTTACCGATATTTTTCGCTAAAACATCATCCTCATATTAATAAAGAAATAATAAATGGAATGAAAGAAATATCAGCAGGTAATATCACAAGCGAAGTTGATGAAAGAAGTTCTGATCATGCTGTTTTTAATCAACTAATTGAGTTTTTCAGCCGTGTAAGGGAAAAGTTTTTTTCATTTTCAAAAAATGTACATGAAAAAGGAGAAAATCTCGCTGAAATCGGTGAGTATGCTTCTGAGAAAGCAGATATTGTTAGAGCGGCAATTGATGAGGTAGGTAGAGGATTACAGAAACAATTAGTAGCTACAGAAGAAAGCGCCGAATCTATGGAAGAAATGGCACAGGCTATTGAAGATCTATCAGTAAGATCAAATCAAATTTCAGAACAATCGATCACTACCTTAGAATTGACGAAAGAAGGAAACGAGAAGCTAAAGGATTCCTTAGAAAAAATGGAGCGATTTAATCAAACGGTAAATACAACATTTGATGCAATAAATAAACTCGGAGAAAAATCTCACGAAATCGGCACTATTGTAAAAGTGATTACAGGGATTTCAGAACAAATTAATTTATTGGCGTTGAATGCGGCAATAGAAGCTGCCCGTGCGGGGGAACATGGTAAAGGATTTGCGGTTGTTGCTGATGAGGTTCGAAAATTGGCCGAACAATCACGCCAGTCTTCTTCTGAAGTATCAAATATTGTAAAGAATATACAAGAAGAAACTGAAATAGTTGTCAAGTCAATGCAACAGGGAACAGAAGAATTTAAAGATACAAACACGACCATTGTAGAGGTTGGAACCATGTTCGAAAATATTCTATCTACGACAAAGATCATTGCTAGAAATAATGAAAATTCCTCTGCTAGTACAGAAGAATTATCTTCTGCTTCTCACCAGATAATGACAACAATTGTTGAGATAGCTTCTATCTCTCGGGAATCTGTTGAAATGTTTGAGGAATTAATAGAAATTAGTGATGATGAAATGCAAACAATGCAAAAGCTTGTTCAGGAAGCGAAGAATCTTGTAGAGTTAAAAAATGATGTAAATAAATTACTATTTGGATGGAATGATGGTGTAGAAACTGCGGAAGCTTAATAGGGTCAAGATGCTCCAAAATAAGGCCAGTGTAGCAGTATAAAGATATTCACCATGCTAAAGCTGATAAATATAAAAGTGCTTCTTATAGGTTGATACAACTTGTGGGAAGCATCTTTTTATGCATAAAAATGCTTCTAGAAAAACATCAAGGAGGTAAAACAATGAAGAAAATACAAAAATTGTTTCCTAGTATGGACGGGAATGACTTTCAAAGAGAAGAAATATTGTCCTACTTTAGGATGATTTTAACGAAAATAGATGAATTAAAGGATCCTAACAAACTAACGTTGGGAGAAATGCCCGAGTACACAGAGGATTACTATAATCGTGTCATTCAAGAGGCTGACGTTCCAAAAACAGGTGTGTCAATTGAGGAAGTGATTCAGGAGCTTCTAAAATTGGTAGAAGGACACCGGTACGTTAATCGAAATTATGTAGCCAATGCAGCACCACTTCCGAATATTTCCAGTATTATCGGAAATTTAGTAATGGTGCTAGTCAATGGGAACAATATTTGGGATGTAGAAGGACCAGCGGCGGCTACAGCAGAAATCGAAGTAACTAGTATGCTATCCAAACTTATCGGATACGACGAAAGCATCAGTGCAGGATATACAACTTGGGGAGGGCAAGGGGCTGTCTTTAACTCTTTACGTCTTGCCATTGCCCGTTACGCGCCGTCCTCTAATCAAAATGGTGTGCCGCAAAATCTCTATTGCTTCTGTTCAGAGCTATCACACTACAGTCTATATAAATCTGTAGAAGCAACTGGGATTGGCGTTGAAAACATGATTCGCGTGAAAGCTAATGCTGATCATTCTATGAATCTAGAAGATTTAAAAGAAAAAATGGAGCATGTTATTGCAAAAGGAGGCGTTCCTCTTTATGTCCTTGCCACAATGGGAACTACTGATACATTTGGGGTTGATGACATTGAGGGAATTAAGCGGATAGCAGAAGAATTGGAACGCACATATGGCATATACCCAATCTATATTCATGCAGACTCTGCTATGGGGGGCATGTATACTTTCTTTAATGATTACGACTTTGACAGCAATCCTCTGCGATTTGAAGATAACGTTAATGAGGTATTGAATTCCTATCAACAGAAGTTTAAATATATCAAGCTTGCAGATAGTATGGTCTTTGATTTCCATAAGCTTGGACAAACGCCATACATCACGAGTTTATTTTTAATCAAAAACAGAGAGTATCTTAAGTATGTTGATTTAGATGCAGCGGAAACCCCGTATGTTGGGAATCGCGGCTATGGTAGCTATCATACAGGCTACACGCTCGAATGCTCGCGAATGGGAAGTGCTTTGACGATTTATGCGTCTTTATTATCATTTGGAATCGAAGGTTATCAAGAGCTTTTAGCCAACTATATTCGTGTCAATATTGCATTTAGGGAAACGTTAACAAAAGAAGTTTCGAATGTGGTGATCACGAATGAGGTTTCTCCGATTACAACATTCCGTTTTTATCCTGAAAAGACAAAATGGAATGATGAATTGAACGGACTTTTAACCGTAGAAGAAATGACGGAAATCAATCAATTCAATGACGAGTTTGCAGAGGTAATTGGTGCCGAACGAGATACGGTCTTCTTTGGAAATACAAAAAAGCAGCGTCTCGTAGAAGCAACAAACTCAAACAAGCGGATATCCGTATATGCGCATAAATTTTTTGCGATCTCGCCATACACAACAATAGAAGAGGTCGACCGTTATGTTGGATTTCTAAAAGAACACCTAGCATTTTTCCAGAAAACGAGAAGTAGTGAAAATATTAAAATAACAACTCGTTAAAGATACTATACACTCTCATCTTACGGGCGGCATGATGTAATTAGCCGTCTCACCCACTTGATAAATAAGGAGGAGTATGTAATGTGAAAGAGGTTAGTTCAATAAGTCACTATATAAAAGGGGGGATAGTTAGTGAAGAAGCAAGTGTGGTATTTCATATTGGGGCTAATCGTAATAATTTTAAGCACACCTTTAGGATATTCCTCAATTAATGTAGTGTATTCTAATGAAAACTTAACTGGAGAATATGTTCCTATATTAAATGGATTCATACATTCATTTATGTTAATAGGTACTTTAATATTTAGTGTTGGATTATTAAATATTTTGAGAGATAAATAATAGTTTGTCAAGAGTTGTACTTAAACTAACGCAGCAGTTTAGTAAAAGAAGGTAAACCCATAGAAATTAGAGAATACAATAATCATAGGGGTGTTTGGTTTGAATAATAGACAAGAAACTCCAAAAGAAAAAAGAGAAAGATTAAGACAACAAGAACTATTAAAAAATCCTGGCGGTGCATTAAGAGATGAATGAGTCGAGGTGAAAATGGAAATTTAACTGATTTAACAGGTGGTATGGGTTGGAAAGGGACAGTAATATTAATTGTTGTTTTAATAGTTGGATATGTTTTATATAAACTGTTTTTTTAATGATTTAACTGACGGTACTTTAGTTAAACAAGACCATCAATTAGATGGTCTATTTTTATGTTCAAACATCAGGTAAATTTCGGTGATCAAGTGTGGAATGGTTCGCTTAAACTAACGGCGCAGATTAGTTCAATAAGAGAAGTGGAGATTGAAGGTACATTTTACATTAAACTAAAAAAGACCTTTCGTATGAAGGTCTTTGAATTACAACTGGAGTGATGAAAGTTGTGGAGGTTAGATAGGTGGTGATGTCTCACAGTTGTTATAAATAGTATATTCATTTGCTTTAATAAACATGATCATTATTTCGATGTTCTATTTTTTTATCAAAACATCTAGTAGATCTCAAATATCCATTGTGAAATGTTACACTTCAACTAACGCAGCAGGTTAGTTGAAGATGAGAATGGGAGTTTTTATGTCGAATTTGACACAAAATGTGTAATAAGTAGAATAATTAAAAACCGCTCTATTCATAGCAATGAATGAGCGGGATGCTTAAAGATATACTATTTTTTTACAGCGTGGATATGATGAATCGTTTCAAATGCGGTCAAATAATCGGTTCGATTATTAAAGAAAACATCATTTATATTATCCGGAGATAAGTGTTCATAAATGAGTAATCCTAGGTCATCTAATAAGCTCTCGATCTCATAATAGGTGAAGCACGATTTCATTGGTTCTCCACTGATAGATGCCAGTTTCAACATGTTTTCCACCCTGTTGGATAAACCTTTTTCGTGAAATAACTTTTCGTCTGCGTAATCAAACACGATGGAACTACCTGATGGGACATTAGTAAAAAAATTCTTAATTAAATTTATGATCTCATCTTTAGATAAATAATATGAAACTCCTAAAAGGCTAAAAAAAGTTTTTTGGTTTTTAAATCCATTTTTAAACAATATCTCTTCAGAAAATTGTTTGGTGAAATCCATGGGGACAAAGTGAAGATTATTTGGAATTTCGAGTTGAGCATTTGCTAGCCGTTCTTTTTTAAACTCCTGCGTGGATGGATAGTCAATTTCAAATATTTCTAGGCTTTTATTAAATTGATCATGACGAAAACAAAATGTATCCATTCCAGCACCAAGAATAACTTACTGCTTTAACCCTAATTCAATTTCGTTTATTAATACTTTTTCGCAATATGCTGTACGTGCCAAGGTAATTGGAGAAAGCTGCACTTGAGTAATCCATTTTAAAATTTCATCTGGATCATCTTTAAACATTTGTGCAATATCTTTATTGAAAAACTGTATTCCTTGAATCATATTCTCACTGATGTCCGAAAACTCTTTTTGAGAAATTAGTTCTTTTGCAATAAAATCATCGAAAATTTTAGGGTTATCAAATTTACTGTGATATGCTCGACCGAAAGCTGATATCAAAGAAGTGAGACTGGATTCATTCTGTTTCATTATTTTACCTCCCGTATATAGAAAAATAAGATTCCCCCTGGCCAGGAGAATCTTATTATAAAACAGAATTATTTAATTGTAAATTATAGCATAAATAAAAAATTTTGTCAAGTAAAAATAACTTTTATTATGCTGGTTATATCGCACTAGTTGCGCATTTCGACCATAATTTGTAAATTCAACTAACGGGTGCTTTACTTCAAGAAGGAGTAAAGCATTTTTTCTTATTGAACTAACGCGGCAAATAATTGAATAAAGAAGATTGAAAGGAAAGTAATTCACAAAAAAAGGAGGTATAAAAGGTGGACTTATTACTCTGGATAACTATTGGTTTCATAATAACCGGATTTGTTGTTCTCATTTCTATGAAAAAAGGTATGGAAAGTAAGCTTGCTTTTATAACAGCAAATATGGAAGGCGAGGAAAGTTCAACAAAAGCTAAATCCATAATTTGGTGGATAGTGAGTACCACAGCTTGGGGAATAGTGAGTATGATTCTTATTGTTTGGTGTTTTCATAATTACTTTGGATAACTGTTGTTTCAAATGTACTTAAACAAACGTCGTGCGTTAGTCAAATAGAGCAACGTTTTTAAGACGTTGCTTTATTTACATTTAAAAGTACTTCTGATAATACTCTTTCCTTAGCCTCCCGCTTAATTGAGCGTATATCCTGGTGGTTTCACTTTTCTCATGCCCCATAAGACTTTGTATGACTTCAATAGGAGCTCCATTATTCAACAAATGAGTTGCGTAGCTGTGTCTAAGTTGGTGTGGATGAATCGCTTTATTGATTTCAGCCCGTTTGGAGATCCGCTTGATGATGTACCGCATTTGGGCGACACTCATTTTATGTGGCTGTCTTGCAGTTACAAAGATGGCAGGATGATGGTCATTCCGGCTTTCTAAATAGCGTTTAAGCCATATGTCGCAACGTGTATTAAAATAAACTTTCCTTTCCTTATCACCTTTTCCTCTAACGATCGCGGATTGATTGGACCAATTGATATGGTTCTTTTCTAACGCAACAATCTCTCCAATCCGACAACCGGTAGAAAACATAAATTCGAAAATCGCTTTTTCCATTGGGGAATGACAGGATTCACGAAGGTGTTCAATCTCCCGTTCGGTTAGATACTTGGGTATCTGCTTTCCCACTTTGGGTTCTTTAATTTTGGAAGTAGGATTCTTACTCAGGTATCCTTCTTCATGAGACCAACGAAAAAATGATTTCATAAAGCGGATACGATGTGCAAGACTGGCTGGTTTTAAATGCTTGCCGGATATTGCAAGATATTCCTTCAGTCGAATTGTGTCCAGCAATTCCATCGAGGAGGTGCTATTTTGAAAAGAATTCTATCAATTCAAGGTGGCATGGCTGGTGGAAAAACGACTCTAGTCAAAAGGTTAGAAGAGCATTTACTTGATGTATATTTTACATATGAAAATCCATACCCCATTGTTAGAAAAAGAGATTATTTGAATATAGATATATTTACAGAGGAAGGATTTATAGCAAATCAAAGGTTGTTTATTGAAGCTGAAATAAAACGGTATCATGAGTTGCCAAATAGTAAAATAATATTTGATAGAGGACCATAAGATATAGAATTTTATACTTTGCATTTTCCTAAAGCTAACGGATTTACATGGAATATAGAAGATCACTTCAAGAATTACGGCAATGTCGTTCTGATATGATTTTATATTTGGATGGTAACGAAGAAGCTCTTCGAATGAGAATGCAGAAGGATTTAAGTAGAAGTAGAAAATATTTTCATAACATTATAAAATTACTTCCATTTGAGAGAGACTGGTATCTTCAATTTAATACAAATATACTGGTTGTCAGCAATAGTACGCCAGAAGAAATAGAGGAATGGACAATTTGTTTTTTAAAGAGGAATAACTTTTTGTAACAATATCAATTTATTCACTCACATAATTTTATGCAAACGATTTTAAACGCTGTCCTTTTCACTTAAGATCAGCGTTTTCTTGATTCTTCTTAGGACATTGAACTGTTCCTTTCTTTTTCCTCGATTTTATTTCTACCATTCCCCCTCCACTAAACGTTGTCTCAACCACAGTCGAGAGTTCACTTTTTTTGTAATACGATAATGAAGATAAAAAAATTCTGAATTTTGTGTTGACTTATACGATTCGAACTATTAATCTAATATCATATTACTGTATATTATATCTCCGTTTTTTATTTGTTATATAAGACAGATGTTGATAACTCCATTCCATAAAGAAAGAAAACTAGGGGGAATGATGTTTGTATAATCCATTAATTGAAACGATGCAGCGTAAAGAAATGGAAAGCCTACAGCTAGATCGACTCCGTAGTACAGTTAAGAACGTTTATGAGCATGTTCCATTTTATCGAAAGAAATTTGATGAGCTTGGGATTAAGCCAGAAGATATTCAAAGTTTAGAAGATTTGACGAAGCTGCCATTTACAATAAAAAAAAATTTGCGAGATCATTATCCTTTTGGATTATTTGCAGTATCACAAGAAGAGGTTGTTCGGATTCATGGATCTTCGGGAACGAGTGGGAAACCAACAATTGTTGGATATACAGCAGAGGATATAGAAATGTGGGCTGAAGTTGTAGCGCGTTCAATTGTGGCGGCAGGTGGTAAAAAGACAGATATTTTCCATAATGCATATGGCTATGGTTTATTTACAGGGGGAATCGGGCTCCATTATGGTGCGGAAGTTCTCGGAGCAACCGTTGTGCCAATGTCAGGTGGAAACACGGAAAGACAGATTACATTAATAGAAGATTTTAAACCTAGAGGCATTTGCGGGACGCCTTCATACATGTTGAACATAGCGGAGAAAATGAAAGAGAAGGGTATAGATCCGAGGCAATCATCGATGGAATATGGAATTTTCGGAGCGGAGCCATGGTCGGAAGAAATGAGAAAAATGCTAGAGCAAACTTTCCATTTGAAAGCAGTTGATATTTACGGATTGAGCGAGATTATTGGACCAGGTGTCTCTGTTGAATGTCATGAAGCTCAAAATGGTCTACATGTGCAAGAAGATCATTTTTACATCGAGGTAATTAATCCTAAAACACTTGAACCGGTTGCTGAAGGGGAAGAAGGAGAGTTAGTTTTTACAAGTTTAACGAAGAAAGCGCTTCCAATCATTCGATATCGCACAGGTGACATTTCATCCATAACACGCGAGAAGTGTAAATGCGGCAGGACTTTGACGAGAATGTCGAGGGTGAAAGGTCGTACAGATGATATGTTAATTATACGTGGAGTGAATGTCTTTCCAACGGAAGTAGAACGGGTTCTTTTACAGGTGGAAAATCTTGTACCTCATTATCAAATTCATTTAATTAGAAAAGATGCGATAGACATCGCCGAACTACATGTAGAAATAGATAATAATCTCTATGAAAAAATCAATGGTGATTTAAGAGATTCACAAGTAACTCAACTGAAACTAGAAATTCAAAGTTCATTGAAATCGACCTGTTTAGTGTCTATGGATATTGTTTTCAATAGTCCTAAAACGATACCAAGATCTGAAGGAAAAGCGATTCGAGTTATAGATTATCGAGATAAAAATGTAATAGGCGTGAAAGTTCATAGTTAGAAGGAGGAAGTCTGCTTGTATCAAAACGAGGAAATTTTTGATGTAACCGTAATTGGGGGAGGACCAGTTGGCTTATTCACTGCGTTTTATGCTGGCCTTCGAAATATGTCTTGTAAAATAATTGAAAGTCTTCCGCAGCTAGGTGGACAATTATCCGCTTTATATCCTGAAAAGTATATTTACGATGTTGCAGGTTTCCCTAAAATAACAGCGCAAGATCTCATCGATAGATTAAAGAAGCAAATGGAGCAATTTGAACAAACAGTTTGTTTGAATGAAGCAGTGGAAGAGATAGAAAGACAATCTGACAATTCTTTTAAACTATTGACGAACAAAGGGAACCATTTTTCTAAGACAATCATTATTACTGCAGGAAACGGGGCATTCCATCCGAAAAAACTGGATCTTGTAAATTCTTCAAAATTTGAAGAAACTAATCTTCATTATTTTATTAATGATTTACAAAAATTTGAGGGAAAAAAAGTTCAGTTGTTCGGCGGTGGTGATTCTGCTGTAGACTGGGCTCTTATGCTAGAACCAATCGCAGAAAAAGTAACATTGGCTCATCGCCGTGATAAGTTCCGAGCACATGAACATACTGTGGAAATGTTGAAGAATTCATCTGTAGATGTATTAACTCCATTTATTCCTTCTGCATTTATAGGAGAAAAACGAATTAAACAAGTCGAGTTAATAGATGTGAAAGGCAATGAAACAATGATTATCGATGTTGATGATGTCATTGTCAATTATGGTTTCGTGTCCTCTCTTGGTCCAATCAAAAATTGGGGATTTAATTTGGATAAAAACAGCATTGTCGTAAATTCAAAAATGGAAACAAATATTGCAGGAATTTACGCTGCCGGTGATATTTGCACATATGAAGGAAAAGTGAAGTTAATCGCAAGTGGATTTGGTGAAGCGCCGACTGCTGTTAGCAACGCAAAAGTGTTTATCGATCCAACGTCTAAAGTTCAGCCTCTTCACAGCACTAGTGTTATGGATAAACCGAAGAGACAGGCTGAAAAAGTCTGATAAACATAGGAAGGAAGACATTATGCCATACAATTGTTGATCAAGAAACATGTATTGCATGTGGATCTTGTGGAGCCAGTGCACCAGACATCTTCGATTATGATGAGGAAGGACTTGCGTATGTAATTCTTGATGAAAATAAAGGGACAGCTGAAGTACCTCTAGAGTTGCAAGAAGATTTAGAAGATGCGTTTGATGGATGCCCTACAGATTCTATAAAAATAGCTACCAGTCCAATAGTAATAGAAATGGTTTAAAGTGGGCTAAATTTTATAGACTAGCATAATTTTAAAATAATATAACGTTATATAGTTATAACGTCATTAAATTGTTATATACAATCATATAAAGGCATAACTTTATTAAGGGGGGGTTAGATATGACCAATTTGCAGAATGCGGCAGAAGAAGAACAATTGGCTCATTTCATGCAGCGAATTGAACGTGGCGACAAGATTGAAGCAGATGATTGGATGCCAGAAGAATACAGACTGACATTAATTAGATTGATTTCAATGCATGGCATTAGTGAAATAATGGGGGCACTTCCTGAGAAAGAATGGGTACCTAAAGCTCCTTCGTTAAATAGAAAGCTAAGCATTATGGCAAAAGTGCAAGATGAAATGGGTCACGGCCAGTTGCTTTTGCGGGTAACGGAAGACTTACTAGTTCCTTATGGAAAAAACCGTGGAGATATAATGCAAGACTTATTTAATGGAGATTTGAAATTCCATAACGTTTTCCATATGGAAACGAAAACTTGGGCGGACGCTGGAATTATAGGTTGGCTCGTTGATGGAGCTGCTATTATTACACAAACAAATATGCTTGGGGCTTCTTACGGACCGTATGCAAGAGCACTACAGCGAATTTGTGCAGAAGAGGTGTTCCATGCTCAACATGGTGAATCGATTATCATGGCTCTCGCTGAAGGTACAGATGAACAAAAGGCGATGATTCAGGAATCTCTCAATCGCTGGTGGGAAGCTTTGCTTATGTTCTTTGGACCGGCAAGCAAAGAGACGACAGGATCTTCGAAACAAGACTTGACGATAAAATATAAAATTCGGACTAAGACAAACGAAGAATTTAGACAACTTTTTTTTGATAAATACATTCCGCGTATTTTATCACTTGGTTTGACCATTCCGGATCCGACACTCCGTTTCGATGAAGTGAGTAAGCTTTGGTCTTATAAACAGCCAGATTGGAATGAATTTAAGAAAATCATAAAAAACGGGGGACCACGTTCACATGCACGTCTGAATTTACGAAGGTCATCTTACGAAAATAATGCATGGGTGCGTGAAGCGCTGAGCGTGAAAGTCACCTAGCGAAAGGAGGCAGAATAAATGACCGAAGAGAAAACATTTTATCAAGAATATGAAGTCTTTAGCAAGCGAACGCCAAGTTCTGCTTTCCAACACCAATTTAGCTTATTAGCACCAAATGAAGATATGGCATTTATTTTGGCACAGGAAAACTTCATGAGACGTGAACCGGTTGCTGACATTTGGATTGTGAATCGAAAGAATATTCGAAAGATGGATGTAGAAGAGAAGATGACGCTTGGCAGACTTGACAATAAAGATTATCGGACAACAAAAGGTTATGGTTACTTAAAGAAAAAGTGGCGCCAGTACGAGCAGCAAATATTGGATGAAAAAGAGATTCTATCATGGGGAGGAGAGCGTAAATGAATGAAAATGAAACAGTCATGAGCCAGGAGTATAAAGAAGCATTAACAAGCTTATTATTCCAGCTTGCCGATGATGATTTCTTGTACGCCTATCGTGGATCTGAATGGCTCGGACTCGCTCCCCATATTGAAGAAGACGTCGCTTCTTCTTCCATTAGCCAAGACAGCATGGGGCATGCAGCGATGTTCTATAAACTACTCGAAGATTTAGGAGTAGGAAATGCGGATGATCTTGCCCATTCACGTCCTGCACTGGAAAGAAAAAACAGCGTTTTGATGGAGCGAGTGAATGGTGAAGGCTATTATATGGAAACCCCCTCATATGATTGGGCTTATCAAGTTGTCAGAAGTTATTTTTACACACAAGCGAAAAAGATAAAAATCGATTCTTTATGTGAAAGCTCGTACAGTCCACTTGCAGATACTGCAGTAAAAGTGAGAATGGAGCTTTATTATCACAGGCTACACTGGGAAACGTGGTTTAAGCAATTACTTAGCTCTACAGATGTAGCGAAAAAGAAAATGGAAGAAGCTATCAAAAAAGTAATGGATGATTTTGGTGATGTATTCTCTTATGGAAACGAAAAAATACTAATTGAAAAAAGTAGATTAATAAGTAGTGAAGAGAGTTTGAGAGATAAATGGAAAGCAAGTATCGAATCGGTATTTGCAGCGCTTCAAATGGAAGTAACAAAGATATCGGATAAACCTACAAAAAACGGACGAAACGGTGATCATACGCAAGACTTGGTAGAAGCACTACACACACTTTCGGAAGTTTACAAGTTCGATCCAATAGCAACTTGGTAATTCGAAAATGGAAAGAGGTGACTTGCATGGAAGAATCCTTAGAAATTTCTCCTCAGCGCGTATATGAAGTACTTGAAGGAGTAAAAGACCCGGAAATGGATTCCATTAGCATTATGGACCTAGGTATGGTGGGGGAAGTCACTATTGAAGAAAATAACGTAAAGGTAGTTTTGCTCCCTACTTTTTTAGGATGTCCAGCACTCGAAATTATTAAAAAGAATACGATCAATGCTGTAAAAGAATTACCGGAAGTGAAAGATGTCCAAGTGGAATTGGCCTTACACCCACCATGGACATCAGATCGAATAACGGAACGAGGACATGTGAATCTTAGGAAATACGGAATTGCACCACCACCAAGACAGATGGATGCAGACGGCTCATGGCATATAGATTGCGCTTACTGCGGATCTACCTATGTCACGATGGAAAATGTTTTCGGTCCGACTGCATGCAGAAGCATTTTGTACTGTAAGAGCTGTAAAAACGTATTTGAAGCTATGAAACCTATTTCTACATTAATGTAAAGCGAGGAGAAGAATAATGGCAAAATTAATCGCGTTGTACAAACACCCTGAAAACAAAGAGGCTTTTGATGTACATTATTTCAACGTGCATGCACCACTAACAGCGAAGATTCCAGGACTTCGTGAGATGAAAGTGACGAAAGTAACAGGATCTCCAATGGGTGGAGATGGAAAATACTATCTCACATGTGAAATGCATTATGACAGTTTGGATGCACTGCAGGAGGGCTTACGTTCACCGGAAGGAAGAGCTTCTGGCAAAGACTTAATGGGATTTGCAGGTGATCTTGTCACATTAATGATTGGTGAGGAAGCGTAATGAATCGTTTCGAATTCATTGAAACAACTTTAAAGAGAAATATAGCAGTTATTGAGCTGAATCGACCTCGACAGTTAAACTCATTAAATCGAAAAATGGTCAATGAAATTGTCGTAGCGATGGAGGAATTTGACCGAGATGAAAACGTTCGTGTAATAGTGCTTACTGGTAAAGGACGGTCTTTTTCCGCAGGTGCCGACATTGACGAAATGATGGATGATAATCCAGTCAGCTTAGAACAACTAAATCAATTTGCTGATTGGGACCGTTTTGCGCTCATAAAAAAGCCTATACTCGGTGCGTTAAAAGGGTTTGTCTTCGGTGGTGGATTTGAGCTTGCCCTTTGCTGTGATCTATTAATCGCTAGTATCGGTACTGAATTTTCATTTCCAGAAGTAGGACTTGGCGTAATGCCAGGTGCAGGAGGAACACAAAGGTTAACGAAACTTGTGGGTCGTACAAAAGCCCTCGAGTGGCTCTGGACGGGGGAGCGTTTTTCTGCAGAAACAGCTCTCAAAAATGGAGTTATTAACAAAATCGTTGCACCTGAACTATTAATGGAGGAAACGATGAAACTGGCAGAGCGTCTTGCTAATCAACCCCTTCTATCATTGCGGCTTATAAAAGATTCGGTTAATAAAGCTGTAGATTATCCTTTATATGAAGGAATGCAATATGAGAGAAAAAACTTCTATCTACTTTTCGCTTCACAAGATCAAAAAGAAGGTATGAACGCATTTGTTGAAAAAAGAAAACCGAACTACCAAGGGAAGTAAGGAGGTCGTTGCATGTACGAAACGATTCGTTATGATGTCAAAGATGGAATTGCATGGCTCTATTTAAATAGACCTGACAAATTAAATGCATTTATCGCACAAATGAACCGAGAAGTAAAAGATGCGATCAAAGCTGCTACATTCGATGAACAAGTTCGCTGCATAGTCATTTCAGGTGAAGGAAGGGCTTTTTGTTCTGGACAAGATTTGGCAGAAGTCGATGAGAATATGGATCATGGTCAAGTTTTAAGAGATCACTATGGACCGATGATAAAGCAAATTAGACAATGTGAAAAACCGATTGTCGCAGCAGTAAATGGAGTTGCGGCTGGTGCAGGGTTCAGCTTAGCACTTGCTTGTGACTTTAGAATTGTATCGGAACGCGCCAGTTTTTTGAATGCTTTCATACATGTTGGCCTCATTCCAGACTCGGGTAATCTGTATTATTTAACCAAGTTAGTCGGTCATGCTAAAGCTTTGGAATTATCCATTCTTGGAGAAAAGGTATCGGCTACTGATGCAGTCTCATTAGGTCTAGCGAATAAACTTATTCCGTTAGATTTATGGGATGAAGAGGTGTCGGCATTTGCAACAAATCTTTCTACTTTACCAACAAAGGCGATTGGTTTGATTAAAAGATCATTGAAATTCGTTACAGAGCTTACTTTTGAAGACTATCTTGAACAAGAAGCACAAGGGCAACGTATTGCTGGTTTAACAAGTGATCACCGCGAAGGTATTCATGCATTTATGGAAAAAAGAAAACCTGTTTTTTCAGGACAATAGGGAGAGCTGAGCACATGACAACAATTCGGGATAATGATATCGAACAAGAGGCAATGAAACGATCGTTTTATCATTTGATTGTAAATGGAGAAAAAATAAAAAGTAGTACAGGTGAAACGATTAAAACTTACAATCCAGCTACGGGTGAGTTAGTTGCGGAAGTTGCAAAAGCGTCCAAAGAAGATGTTGAAAAAGCCATTGCTAGTGCACGAGATGCATTTGACAATGGTAAATGGAAAATGTATCCTGTTGGTCGCCGATCGCAAGTATTGAACAAAATCGCTGCAATAATGCGTTCTCGTTTTAATGAGCTAGTTGAATTGGAAATTCTCGATACTGGTAAAACGTTTCATGCAGCGCAAGGTCAAGTTTCTCAAGCGATTGAAGATTTTGAGTTTTATGCAGGAGCAATCGTTGGTCACCGAGGAGTCGTTAACAATGTTCCTGGCCAATTCCATAACTATACAGAGAAAGAGCCAGTTGGAGTTTGTGCACAAATCATTCCGTGGAACTATCCACTTATGATGGCTGCTTGGAAAGTGGCACCGGCTATTGCAGTAGGTTGCTCGGTAATTGTAAAGCCAGCTTCCCTCACACCATTAACAGCAATAATCTTGGGAGAAATTTGTCTTGAAGCAGGTGTTCCTGCGGGTGTGGTGAACATCCTTCCAGGTTCTGGATCTGATATTGGTAACTTTTTAGTGGAGCATCCTCAAGTGGATAAAGTAGCTTTCACTGGCTCAACGCCTATCGGTAAAGACATTATGGGGAAAGCATCTCAATCGCTAAAACGTGTAACACTGGAGCTTGGTGGAAAATCTCCTAATCTTGTATTTGAAGATGCAGATATTGACGCTGCAGTAGATGGTTCACTGTTTGGTATTTTCTATAATTCAGGTCAATCATGTGAAGCTCGATCTCGTTTGTATGTACATGAGGATATTTACGATGAATTTTTGAATAAGTTTGTTGAAAAAACGAAAAAATTACAGCTAGGTAACCCGTTTGATAAAGGAACACATGTTGGTGCAATTATCGATCAAGTTCAACTTGATACAATCGATAGTTATGTACAATCAGCTCGGAAAGAAGGAGCTGAAATTCTTGTTGGTGGAAATGTTTCGAAACCAAATGGATACGAAAACGGATTCTGGTATGAGCCAACGATTATTGCAAATGTAAATCACGATATGACAGTTGTAAAAGAAGAAATTTTTGGTCCAGTTGTTGTATTAATGAAATTTAAAGATGAAAAAGAAGCAATCCGACTTGCAAACGATACAGAGTTCGGGTTAGGCTCAGCCATTTGGTCAAAAGATGGTGCACGTGCGACGCGTGTTGCAAATCAGATTCAAGCAGGCATTGTAATGGTAAACTGTCCATTCTCAGCATTTCCTGGGACACCATTTGGCGGATATAAACAATCAGGTTTCGGACGTGAGCTATGTATTGAAACGCTAGACCTCTATACGGAAACGAAAAGCATTTTATCTTACTATGGCAGTCGACCACTGAATCCATTCGGACTGTAAAAATAAACTGAAAATACGGACAGGGAAAAATTCAAACCCTGTCCGTATTCTTTCATTAACATAAGGGGAGTAGAATAATGATCAACCGTATTGTTATCATAGGTGCAGGTATTATGGGAAGAGGGATTGCTTATGTAGGAGCAGTTGGTGGCTATGCAGTGACAGTTGTCGACAATCATAATTCTGCATTACTAAACGCGAAGAAAGATATAGATAGCATGTTTGAAAAAGGACTTGTGCACGGAAAGATTACATCGGTACAGGTTGAACAAGCAAGACTTAATTTAAGCTATGAAAGCGATCTTTCAAAAGCAGTAAGTACTGCTGATTTAATTATTGAAGCTGTACCTGAAATAACAACTATTAAAAAAGAAGTGTTTGAAACGATAGAAGAACATGCTCCTTCTCATTGCTATTTTGCTACAAATACTTCGACGATGAGCCCAACAGAAATCGCTTCTTTTGGAAAACGGCCAGAAAAAACAATTGCGATGCATTTTTTTAATCCTGTACATAAAATGCATTTAGTCGAAATTGTACGAGGGTTGGAAACAAGTGATGAAACGGCCGAAAGAATTAAAGAAGTAGCTATAAAAATGGGAAAAGAAACTGTTGTCATTAATGAATTTCCAGGGTTCGTAACGAGCCGAATTAGCGCACTTGTTGGTAACGAAGCGTTTTACATGCTTCAAGAAGGGTTAGGTACACCAGAAGAAATTGATAAAGCGATTAAGCTAGGATTAAATTACCCAATGGGACCATTCGAATTAGTAGATTTAGTAGGACTTGATACACGATTAAATAATTTAAAATATTTACATGAAAAGCTTGGGGAAAAGTATCGTCCTGCACCTCTTTTAGAACAATATGTCAAAGCAGGACGTCTAGGACGAAAGAGTGGAAAAGGTGTGTACGACTATTCTATTGATGAAGAGTTGGTTTCGAAATGAGAGAAGTAGTCATAGTAGATGCTGTCCGTACGCCTATTGGAAGATACAACGGATCACTAAGAGAAGTTCGACCAGATGATTTAGGAGCTATTGTTATTAAAGCACTTGTTGAACGTAATCCGAACCTCTCCGTAAAGGAAATTGAAGAAGTTGTTTTCGGGAATGCAAACCAAGCAGGTGAAGATAACCGCAACGTTGCAAGAATGTCGGCATTGTTAGCTGGTCTACCTGTCGAAGTAGCAGGAACAACTATAAACCGTCTCTGTGGTTCTGGACTTGACGCTGTTATGTACGCTGCAAGAGCAATATCAGTTGGCGAAGGCGATATTTACATCGCTGGTGGCACTGAAAGCATGACGCGAGCACCGTTTGTCATGGCAAAGCCAGATAGAGAGTTCCCACGAGGAAATATGGAACTGCAAGATACAACAATCGGGTGGCGTTTTACAAATAAAAAACTGAAAGTGATGTACGGTGTAGATACGATGCCAGAAACTGCCGAAAATGTTGCAAAGCGATTTCATATAACGCGGGAGGATCAGGATTTATTTGCATTCGAGAGCCAGCAACGTGCTAAAAAAGCTTTGGCAGAAAATCGATTTGCGGAAGAAATCGTTCCAGTTATGTATAAGGACCGGAAAGGGAATGAAATCATTGTCGACCAAGATGAGCATCCAAGACCAAATACAACGTTACATCAGCTTGGAAAACTAAAACCATTATATGAAGGTGGTACGGTTACACCAGGTAACGCTTCGGGAGTCAATGACGGTGCATCTGCTTTACTTCTTATGAGTGCGGAAAAAGCAAAAGAACTGAATGTGAAGCCATTAGCAAAATATGTTACAGGTGCAACAGCGGGACTTGAACCAGCTGTTATGGGGCTTGGTCCTATTTTCGCTTCAAAAAAAGCACTACAACGTGCAGGGTTGAAAACAACTGACCTTGGTCTTGTAGAATTGAATGAAGCTTTTGCTTCACAATCTCTGGAGTGCATTCGCCAACTAGAATTAGAAAGTGAAAAAGTGAATGTCAATGGAGGAGCAATAGCTTTTGGACACCCTCTAGGTGCGAGTGGTGCTCGAATAGTAACGACACTTTTATATGAAATGAAGAAAAGAAATGTTCAATTCGGATTGGCGACAATGTGTATCGGCGTAGGTCAAGGGATTGCAACTATATTTGAGAATGTATCAGAGTAGGTACTAGAATTTTGCTGTCCTTCAAGCGTCAAAGCTCTTTAAAAGAAGAGCAACAACGAGAGAAGGGCAATTTTTATAACTAATTCAAGATGTTCTTGCAACGAAAACAAAGCGACCTGAGAAATTCACTATAGTTGTTCGAATAGGAGATGTCATAATGATGAATATTTTATTAAGAAAAGAAAACAACATTGCATATATCACCATTAATCGCGAAGAAGCCCTGAACTGTTTTAATTATGATACATTGCATCAGCTTCAACAAGTAGTAGATGCTATCTCAATTGATCCGGAAGTGAAAGTGATTATATTTACTGGAGCAGGGGATAGATCTTTTAGTGCTGGTGCCGATTTGAAAGAGCGGAAAACATTAAAAGAATCAGAAGTTAGGAGAAACGTGAAAGCGATACGAGATGTGTTCAACAGTATCGCAAATCTGCCACAGCCAACTATAGCTGCAGTCAATGGGTATGCATTTGGCGGAGGCTTTGAACTGATGATTGCGTGTGATTTTTCCATTGCAGCTGAAGGAGTGAAAATGGGTCTAACTGAAACAAGCTGGGCAATCATACCAGGAGCAGGTGGGACGCAAAGATTACCAAGATTAGTAGGGGAAATGAGAGCGAAAGAGCTGATTTTCACTGCAAGAAAATTCACGGCAGAAGAAGGGGTCCAGCTTGGAGTGGTATTAAAAGTAGTCCAAATAGAAAATCTTCTGAAGTCTTGTGAACAACTTGCAAACGATATTATGAAAAATGGTCCTGTAGCAATTAAACAAGCGAAGTATGCAATTACACAAGGAATGAATACCGACTTGCATACAGGGCTTGCAATCGAGTCTAAGGCATACGAATTAACGATCCCAACTGAGGATCGCATGGAAGCGTTACTTGCATTCAGTGAGAAAAGGAATCCTGTCTTTTTAGGGAAATAATTAGTAAACTCTAATAACAAAATAATGAAAGAAGGGAAGAAACGTGTTATATTGGAATTCAGGAAAAAAGAAAGAGTGAGTTTACATGTCGAATACACAATCAATGATATTTACAATTTACGGTGATTATATCCGTCATTACGGAAATAAAATATGGATCGGAAGCTTAATCCGACTGCTAAAAGAGTTTGGACATAATGAACAGTCGGTACGAGTAGCGGTTTCAAGAATGATGAAACAAGGTTGGCTCGAGTCCGAGAAGGAAGGGAATAAAAGTTATTACTTTTTGACGACACGTGGTGAAGCTCGGATGGAAGAAGCTGCCATTCGGATTTTTAAATTAATGCCAAACGACTGGGATGGAAAATGGCGTATGCTAATGTATACGATTCCAGAAGAAAAAAGACAAGTTCGAGATGAACTACGAAAAGAGCTTTTATGGAGTGGATTCGGCAGTTTTTCTAGTGGATGCTGGATCTCACCGAACAATCTTGAAAAAGAGGTTGAATTTCTTATAGAAAAATATGGTATACAAAATTATGTAGATTTCTTCGTAGCAGACTACAAAGGTCCTCAAGCAAACAGAGCTCTTGTTGAAAAAAGTTGGCCGCTTCAAGAAATTGAAGGAAAATATCAAGATTTTATCTCTACCTACAGCAAACAATATATAATCCATCGGAGCATGATGAACGATGGAAGAATGTCGGATGCAGAATGTTTTGTTGAACGAACAAATCTTGTACATGAATACCGTAAGTTTCTATTTTCTGATCCTGGTCTTCCAAAGGAACTGTTACCAGAAATATGGAGTGGTAACCATGCAGCTCTTTTATTTGAGCAATATTATAAATTGCTTGCACAGCCAGCAAATCATTTTTTCGAAGAAGTATTCCAAGAAGATAATGATTTGCGTCGTAAGGACAAAGCATATGATGCAGATGATCATCCACTTCTTATGGACTAACGTTTTTGGAGAATAGAAAAATACTTACATTTTTTGTTTGTAAACACATATCGGAATATAGTATCTCAAACGGTTTCGGGAAACGTTGGACATTTCCGAAACCGTTTGATTTTTTATCCATACATTTTTTTAATTTACGATTCAAATGATCAGCGGTTCTACTTGATCAATAGTAATTATCTCTTGCTAATCATATTCGGGGCACCACCATTATTTAGTATCTATAATTAAAATAGCGAGATGGAGTTGTCTAAAAACTAGAAAAGTAGAGTGAGGGGAAGTTCTAGAATTCCCCTCACTCTACTTATTTAATTCTAGAAAATCGTTGAAAAAGGCGACACTCCTGCGGGATTAGCGTTAGTCGAAGATGAAGTGACCCCAAAGCGAAGCGAGGAGGCTGAGGCAACGCCCGCGGAAAGGGAGCCGTTTCAACGATTTTCTTATTTATTGGGTTTTTGAGAAACCCCATGTGGCAAAGTTAATTATAGGAACTTTTTAGTAACCTCAGCGTATATCTCCAAATAAAAGGATGCTCGATGTCAGGTTTTTCTTTCTCTTTTTGTACTTACTATTCTTCTTTTTCAAAAATTTCACGATAATCGTATCCTTTTTGAACATACGTATCAATGGAAAGCTGAATAATATCGAAATCTTTTTCGTTTAATTCTCGCACTACCTTTCCTGGTGAACCGACGACTAGTGAGCGTGGAGGAATTTTCTTACCAGGCGGAATTAACGTATTAGCACCGATAATGCACTCTTCTCCAATTTCAGCATGATCTAGAATTGTGGATCCCATTCCAATAATAGAGCGTTTTCCAACCTTACATCCATGAAGGATGACATTATGTCCAACAGTAACTTCGTCTTCTATTACAACAGGCGCATCTTCATATAAATGAATGGTTGAATTATCTTGGATACTGCATCTTTTTCCAATTGAAATTAATCCTTCATCTCCGCGCAGAACTGTATTGAACCAAATAGTAGATTCTTCTCCAACTTGGACCTCTCCGATAACTTTTGCACCTGGAGCAACAAAGACAGTAGGATCTAACGCAGGTTTTTTCCCTTTAAAAGTGATAATCATAAATTTACCCCCATTTTTTTAAATAATCTCAATTGTCATTCTATTGATTTTACTATAACATATTTTTATAGGGGTGGATAAAAAATGATATATATTTGTGAAAAGTTGCAAATAACCTATCCGATTATTCAAGGAGGTATGGGGAATATTAGCAATGCAAAGCTTGCTGCAGCTGTCTCAGAAGCAGGGGGCCTTGGCACGATCGGGTGCGGAACAATGACTCCAAAGGAAGTAGAGAACATAATATTAGAAACAAAAGCGCTAACAAATAAGAACTTCGCTATAAACATTGCAATTAGTGTCACACCTTTTATAGATGAATTAATTGATCTTGTTATCAAACATAAAGTACCAATTATTTCGTTATCAGCGGGAAACCCAGCACCATATATTCCTCTACTGCATGAACATGGAGTAATAGTAATAGCTCTAGTAGCTTCTGTAAAACATGCACAGAAAGCGGAAGCTGCTGGGGCAGACATACTCGTGGCAGAAGGGTTTGAAGCTGCTGGTATAAACTCAAACTTAGAACTAACTACTTTCACACTCATTCCGCAAATTGTGAAACGCGTTAACATTCCCGTACTTGCAGCTGGAGGAATTGGAGATGGCAAAGGATTGGCAGCTGCACTTATGCTTGGTGCAAGCGGTGTCCAAATCGGTACGCGTTTAATCGCAACAAAGGAAGCACCTTTTCACGATGTTTATAAGGAAAACTTATTGAAGGCCAGTGACACGGAAACATTGATTGTCGGTCGAAGTGTAGGAAGACTGAGAAGAATCTTAAAGACACCTTATGCTATGAAGCTCTATGAATTGGATAAAGCAGGGATGACACTGGATCAATATAGTGAACTGACCTCGGAAAAACAACATCTTAAAGGTGCATTAGAAGGCGATATCGAAAATGGTTTTATGAATAGTGGACAAATTGCAGGACTTATTGAAGATATTCCAACAGTAAAAGAACTAATTGACGACATGGTGGGAGTAGCAGAAAATCGTATGATTAAATCTGCAAAAGAATTTAAGAGAATACTAGAGTTGTAAAAAGTAGTGGGGACCTTACTCACTACTTTTTTTGTGTGAATCAGTTAATTTTGAATTGATAGATTTTTCTAATTACTATATTGACTATCGTATTACAAATTGATACGATTACGTTGTAATAGTGTTATGTTAGATGAAATATAATTGTATATGTAAGCGTTTACACCAATTTGTGTAATGGTGAATAGAAATACCTAAACACCATTCAGTATTAAGAAGATTCGAGCATATAGTAAGTAGAGGTGTTGTAATGAGAAGCGGAATGGAAATAGGCAGAGAAGAGACTATACAAATATCAGTAACAGAGGATATGTTTGCATCTTTTGAAGGGAAAATAGTTCATCCTGTCTATTCAACGGTAACAATGACATATCATATGGAGTGGGTTTCCAGGAAAATTATTCTTCCATTTTTAGAAGACCAGGAAGAAGGAATGGGAGCATCCGTAAAGCTAAGTCATATAGCGCCTTCCCCACTCGGTACGGTAGTTACGCTAACTGCAACTTTAGTTGATGTACAGGACAATGTAGTACTGACAAAAATTGTGGCATCCAACCAATTAGGTATTATTGGTAAAGGTGAAGTGAAACAAGTTATTTTACCTAAAAAAACAATAGCTGAAAAACTAAGAAATGCTTCCATATTTCCAGAGAAAGAAGAAACTATTTTAGACTAGAAAGTAATTCCTTAGGGGGTATAAAGGGTGATAATGGCTGAAAAAATGGCAATAACAAAAGAATTTGATCTTTTCGAGAAGATGGCGAAACATGAACAAGTGGTTTTTTGTAACGATCCATCTACTGAATTGCGTGCAATTATTGCAATCCATAATACAACGCTTGGCCCAGCACTTGGTGGATGTCGTATGCAACCATATAGTAGTGTGGATGAAGCGCTAGAAGATGCTCTTCGTCTTTCAAAAGGAATGACTTATAAATGCGCAGCTGCTGATGTCGATTTCGGAGGCGGGAAAGCAGTAATTATTGGTGATCCTAAAACAGATAAATCACCGGAATTATTCCGCGCATTCGGCCAATTTGTAAACTCTCTAGGTGGACGTTTTTATACGGGTACCGATATGGGGACGACAATGGATGATTTCATTCATGCAATGAAAGAAACGAATTTCATTAACGGACTTCCAGAAGAATATGGTGGAGGTGGCGATTCTTCTGTACCAACTGCCGCTGGTGTTTTGTATGGCATCAAAGCAACCAATCAATTGTTGTATGGAAATGATGACTTGGGTCAACATAGTTATGCGATTCAGGGATTAGGTAAGGTAGGGTTTAAAGTTGCAAAAGGACTTCTGGAAGCTGGTGCTCGCATTTTCGTAACAGATATTAATAAAGATAGCCTTCGAGCAATCGAAGAAGTAGCTGCAAAAACAACTGGCAAAGTTCAGTTTGTTGAAAATGATGATATTTATTCCCAAGAAGCAGATATATTCGTTCCATGTGCATTTGGAGGGATTATTAACGACACTACAATTCCTCATTTTAAAGTGAAAGCAATTGTAGGATCGGCTAACAATCAATTATTAGAAGATAGACATGGAAGATTATTGAGAGATAATGGGATTTTGTATGCACCGGATTACATTGTCAATTCTGGTGGTCTTATTCAAGTGGCAGATGAATTGTACGGTATAAATCTTGAGCGTGTACTTGCAAAAACGAAACATATTTACGATGTAATGTTGGAAGTGTATAAAGATGCTGCGAGCAGCGGAAAAACAACAGAGGAATCAGCGAATGCAATGTGTGAAAAAAGAATAGCAGATCGAAGCAAACGGAATAGCTTTTACTCAGCACCAGCGAAACCAAAATGGTCGTTTAGCAAACTATCCTAATGGGAGGCGAGTTAAGTGGAAGATAACTACCCTATAAAAAGAATCATAGACGATCAAGGATATCTTGTTGATACGGGATTTGAAAAACAAATAGATGAGCAATTGGTTCAAGACCTTTACTATCACATCTTACGAATTCGTACTTTTGATAGAAAAGCGATTAACTTGCAACGACAAGGACGTTTGGGTACTTATGCCCCTTTTGAAGGACAGGAAGCTGCTCAAGTTGGTAGCGCACTCGCATTAAAAGCTGGAGACTGGGTTTTCCCAACTTATCGAGATCATGGTGCGACAATTACATTCGGAAAAAGTATGGCTAGAACGTTTTTGTATTGGAATGGGAGAGTAGAGGGCTGTGTAGCACCGCAAGATAGAAATATATTCCCACCCGCTGTTCCTATTGCAACTCAACTACCTCATGCGGCAGGAGCTGCTTGGGCTGAGAAGAGAAGAGGAACACAAAATGCAGCAATTGCTTATTTCGGGGACGGTGCAACTTCGGAAGGTGATTTTCATGAAGGTTTGAATTTTGCGAGTGTATTTAAAGTACCAGTTGTCTTTTTTAACCAAAATAATGGATATGCGATTTCAGTCCCGATTGAAAAACAAATGAATTCTGAGACGATAGCTCAAAAATCAGTTGCTTATGGTATACCAGGGGTTCGAATCGATGGAAATGATTGTTTCGCAGTATATTTTGAAACAAAAAAAGCTTTTGACAATGCTCGAGGTGGAAATGGCCCAACATTGATAGAAGCAGTTACTTGGCGAAAAGGTGCACACACGACAGCTGATGATCCGTCAAAATACCGTCCTGAAAAACAAGGGGAGGATTTTGTTGACCCATTAACAAGATTAGAACTGTTTATGAAAAATTACGGCTACTGGAATGATGAATGGATCCAAGCAACTAAAGATAAAACGAGCAGTGAAGTTGAAGCGGCTGTTGAAGAAATGGAAAAGTTTCCTCCGCCGAACTTAGAAGACGTTTTTAATCATGTATATGCTGAAATGCCAGCTCAACTTGTTGAACAAAAAGAATCGTACCTTGCACATCTAGGGAGGCGGTAATGAATGGCACAAATAAAAGAGTCAGTTACAAAAAATGAAACGACAAAGCAGTTGACCTTAATTCAAGCTATTAATGATGGTATGCGACTCCTGTTAGAAGAGGATGATCGAACCATTATTCTTGGAGAAGATATCGGAAAGAACGGCGGGGTATTCCGAGCGACTGAAGGACTACAAGAAACATTTGGTGATGATAGAGTAGTAGACACTCCACTGTCAGAAGCAGGGATTATCGGAACGTCAATTGGTCTTGCGGTGAACGGTTTTAGACCGATTGCAGAAATCCAATTCCTCGGTTTTATTTATCCTGCTTACGAGCAGATCATGACACATGTCTCACGAATTCGAATGCGTTCGATGTCCCGTTTTACAGTGCCAATGGTTATTCGAGCACCATACGGGGCTGGAATACGCGCACCCGAGATACATTCTGATAGTACTGAAACCTTATTCACACATATGCCTGGCATTAAGGTCGTTTGCCCTTCAAATCCTTACGATGCAAAAGGATTGTTAATTGCTGCCATGGAAGATCCTGATCCAGTATTGGTTTTGGAGCCAATGAAAAACTATCGTTCGAAGAGAGAAGAAGTACCTGTTGGAAAATATACGGTGAAAATTGGTAAAGGAAAAATTGTGCGTGAAGGTACGGATGTAACACTAATTGCTTGGGGAGCGATGATATCGATTGCAGAGAAAGCAGCTGAATTGGCTGCGCTAAAGGGAATTAGTTGTGAAATTATTGATCTAAGAACATTGTATCCAATTGATCGTGACATAATAGCTAACTCTGTAAAAAAGACAACAAGAGCAGTTATTATTCATGAAGCTCAAAATACTGGAGGATTAGGTAATGATATCGTGTCGATTATTAACGATACAGCCTTCCTTTATTTACGAGCTCCAATTGAACGAATTACGGGATTTGACGTACCGGTTCCATTCTTTGCATTAGAAGAACATTATCTACCAACACCGGCAAGAGTCGTTGAGGGAATTGAAAAAGTGGTTCATTTTTAAGGAGGATATGGAATGCTCGAAGTAAAGCTGCATGATGTCGGGGAAGGAATGACCGAAGGAGAAGTACTTCATTACTTAGTGAAGGTCGGAGATTCGGTTATGACTGATCAACCACTTGTAGAAGTACAAACAGACAAAATGGTTGCTGAACTTACTTCTCCTTGCTCAGGCATCGTTAAAGAAATTCGTATTGATGAAGGTGAAGTTGTACAGGTCGGAACAAGTTTACTCTACATTGAATCCGATGAATCTGTACGGACGGAACAAAAATTACATGTAGAAATGAATCCAGTTTCAGAAATGAAAGGGAAGTCTACGAATAACAATGAAGAAAAAGCTCTTCCGATGACTTATAAACGAGTGCTTGCTACTCCATACACACGCAAAATTGCACGCGACAATAACATTAATATTGAAGATGTCCGTGCTACAGATCCATCTGGAAGAGTAACAGAGGAAGATGTTTTTCGATTCTTGAAAGGAATACAATTAACTGAGGAATCAGTAAAGGATGAAAAGCAAACAGTATTTTCTCAAGAAATACCCGATGAAATTCCTTTTAAAGGGATTCGCAAGAAGATTGCAGAAAAGATGACGAAATCACTCTTTACAATTCCCCATGTCACTCATTTTGACGAAGTCAATATGACAAACTTACTTGAATTGAAAGAGCAAATGAAAGCATCTGGAGAATCAATCAGTGTCCCAGCATTTCTTATTAAAGCACTTGTTATTTCATTAAAGGAATTCCCTATATTCAATGCGGAACTCGATGAAGAAAATAGCAGGATACTACTAAAGAAAAACTATCATATCGGTATCGCGACAAACACAGAAAGTGGTTTAATGGTCCCGGTTATTCATCATGTCGATAAGAAATCAATTAAACAGATTAACAAAGAGGTCAAAGGGTTAACAGAAAGAGCAATTGCAGGTAAACTACAACCATTTGAAATGAAAAATAGTACCTTTACAGTGAGTAATGTTGGACCTTTAGGAAGTACAGGAGCTACCCCAATTATCAACTATCCTGAAACCGCTCTGATTGCTTTTCACAAAACAAAAAAACAACCAATTGTCAATTCTCATGATGAAATCGTAATAGGCCATATTATGACATTTTCTATGGCGTTTGACCACCGTGTAGCGGATGGCGCTACGGCAGTTGAATTTACGAACCGGTTTGTAGGTTTGATTGAACAGCCACATAAACTGATGTTGGAGTTGATATAAAATGGTTGTTGGAGAAATCAGTCAAGAGCGGAATCTTATAATTATCGGGGGAGGGCCAGGTGGCTACAGTGCTGCCATACGGGCTGCACAGCTTGGTCTTACGGTCTCGTTAATTGAACAGGCTGATATGGGGGGTGTCTGTTTGAATAATGGTTGTATCCCCTCCAAAGTTTTTACACATGCAGCATCAAAATTATCAGAAACCGCTCATCTAAACAGCCTTGGAATTGGAAGTTCAGAAATGCTCTTCGATTTCAAAAAGCTAAGCTCTTATAAATCGAATATTATTAATCAGCTTAGGTCAGGTGTAGAAGGTTTGTGTAAGGAAAATAAAATCGAAATTATACGTGGAAAAGCTACATTCCTATCTGTTGATAAAATCGGAGTAGAAAATGGACATCAATTCGATATTTATACATTTGAGCAACTCATTATTGCAACTGGTAGTAACCTGATAACCCCTGATGTTAGGAAAGAGAAAGATCCAAGGGTTTTATTGGCACATGAAATATATAAGATGGATAAGATTCCAGAGCATCTCATTGTAAGAGGGCAAGATTATATTGCACTTGAGATTGCTTCTAGCTTTGCGGTATTAGGGGCTCATGTCAGTATTGTAATAGATGGTAAAATAGGTCTTCCTTTCGATGAATCTCTAAATAAAGAATTAACTCGCTTGTTTAAAAAGCGAAAAATAAAAATGTATAAAGAAGTGGATTTCATTGCAAAACATGAGACTGAAGAAGATATTTCTATTACCTTTATATCGGATAGAAATGAAGTAGAGACAATTAGTGGATCTCATCTATTTGTTTCGGAAATAAGGAAGCCTAATTTGGAGGAGCTAGGAATAATCCGCTTCGGAATTGAACTTACCTCAGAAGGATTTATTAAGATTGACAAAGATATGAAATCATCATTCCCTTCTATATATGCAATTGGTGATATAACTGGTGGTCCTATGCTCGCTGGAAAAGCTATTAAACAAGGAAAAGCTGCAGCTGCATCCATTGCTGGAATACAAACAGAAGTTGATCTGACATTTATGCCAGTTGTTGCGCATACCATTCCACCAGTCGTTTCAGTGGGGCTAACGGAACAAAGTGCACGTGATATAGGGATAGATATTCGTGTTAGCCAATTTGCTCTTGGTGGTAATGGTTATGCAACAATTACAGGGAAAAAGGATGGATTTATTAAAGTTATTTCAGATTCAACAACTGAAATAATACAAGGCATTCATATGATAGGAGAAGGGGCGGTTGAAATGTCTGGCTCCTTTGTCCAGTTGCTTGAAATGGCAGCGAAAGAAGAGGATATTATTTTTCCACACTATGCGCATCCAGGATACAATGAAGGACTCCTTGAAGTAGTAGAGGGGTTAGTTGGACAAGCAATTCATACTTCACCAATGAAAAAAAAAGACTTAACGAAGATTTCATAAAAGCTACTAACCGTTTTACGAAAATAAAAGACTGAATATTGTAATTTTTAATATGATATTGAGTTAGTAATAAAATGCACACGTTTTTTACATTAGATTCAAATAAATACTAAATAAAATGGAGTAAAAGAGGGGGAATTGTAATGAAAAACGGTTGGAAAAAAATGTTGGCTGTTCTTTTCAGTTATACGCTAATTCTTGCGGCATGTAGTGATGGAGGGGAAAAAGAGGCATCTTCGAAGAAATATAAAATAGGCGTTACTCAGATTGTTGAACACCCTTCCCTAAATGCGGCTTTCGATGGCTTTAAAAAGGCTTTAGAAGATGCAGGAATCAATGCGGAATATGAGGTTCAAAACGCTCAAGGTGATAATAGTTCTAATACGACAATCGCAACGAATCTTGTTAGTGCAAATGTAGATCTAATTTTTGCAAACTCAACACCGAGTGCTCAAGCAGTAGCTAGTGCTACATCAGAAATCCCTATCGTTTTCACTTCAGTAACAGATGCAGTTGGAGCTGAGCTTGTAGACTCAATGGAAAAACCAGGTGGTAATGTAACTGGCACGATTGATGCTCATCCTGATGCAATTACCAATACAATGAAGTTCCTTAAAGACGAATTGGGAGCAAAAAATGTTGGAATGGTGTTTAACTCTGGAGAGCAAAATTCTCGTGCTCAAGTAGATGCAGTAAAAGAAATGTTGAAAGATATGAATATGTCTGTAGTGGAAGCTTCTGTTGCAACATCTGCAGACGTGAAACAAGCAACAGAATCATTAATCGGTAAAGTAGACTCGATGTATATCATTACCGATAACACAGTTGTTTCCGCTCTTGAATCTGTAATTTCAGTAGCAAATGAAAATAAAATTCCAATGATGGTAGGCGAATTTGACTCCGTAAAACGAGGAGGCCTAGCAGCATACGGCTTTGAATATTTTGACATTGGATACGAAGCAGGACAAATGGCTGTCAAAATCTTAAAAGGGGAAAGTAAACCAGCTGACTTGCCTGTTCAAATTCCGCAAAAGCTTAAATTGATAATGAATAAAGACACAGCATCTACCTTAGGACTTGACGTAAAAGACGAATGGAAAGCCGAGTTTAGTGAATAAATAGGAGTTGATTCTACATGTTTTCAGCAATGTTTGGCTCAGTGGAGCAAGGAATCATCTATGCAATAATGGCACTTGGTGTGTATTTATCATTCCGAGTTTTAGATTTTCCAGATTTAACAGTTGACGGGAGTTTTGTAACAGGAGCCGGAGTTGCTGCCACGATGATTGTCCTAGGATATCATCCGGCAGCTGCTACGGCAGTTGCTATAGTTATCGGATTTCTTGCTGGATGTGTAACCGGCTTCCTACATACAAAAGGAAAAATAAATGCACTATTATCTGGAATATTGATGATGATAGCTTTGTATTCTATTAATCTACGCATAATGGGGCTGACTTCTGCAAATTCCATTGGTCGTCCGAATATACCGTTATTAAATGCCGAAACAATATTTATTCAATTCCAAACTTTTTGGAGTTCTTTAGGTATCGATAGTAACATTAATCATTTTTTCAGCATGATGGGAGTTCAATACTTGCCTTCTACTTGGGGTACATTGTTCATCATGATCATTATCGTTTTACTCATTAAGTTTATCGTCGACTGGTTTTTAAAAACCGAAGTGGGTCTTGCAATTAGAGCTACTGGTGATAACAAGAAAATGATTCGAAGTTTATCTGCTAATACTGACACACTTGTAATTGTTGGTCTTGGATTTTCAAATGCACTAGTTGCTTTTTCAGGCGCTCTAATTGCTCAATATGCAAAGTTTGCGGACATCGGAATGGGAATCGGAATGATTATTATCGGACTTGCTTCAGTCATTATTGGTGAGGCGGTATTTGGTACGAAAACAATATTGCGAACAACCTTTGCAGTAATTGCGGGAGCTATTATTTATAGAATTGTACTAGGTCTCGCACTTAGAGTGGATTTACTTGATACAGGAGATATGAAATTAATTACTGCTGTTATTGTAATTTGCGCGTTGATTTTACCGCAATACTTTGAAAAGAGGCGGGAAAAAAATAGAAAAGCTAAACGCCATGCGGAACGGCAAATGGAACATGAACACTTACTCTTGAGGGAGGGAAATGCCATTGCTAAAGCTCAGTCAGATTAATAAGTTATTTAATGAGGCAACACCAGATGAAAAAATTGCTTTAGATCAAATTAATCTAACGTTAAACCCTGGAGATTTCATGACTGTGATTGGTAGCAATGGTGCTGGAAAATCGACGATGCTGAATATGATTTCAGGCGCTCTTACTCCTGATTTTGGTGAAATTGAAATAGCGAATAAAAACGTTACAAAAATGCCGGAATATAAACGCTCACAAATGATCGGAAGGGTATTTCAAGACCCAATGGCTGGAACTGCACCTACGATGACCATCGAGGAAAACTTGGCGATGGCTTATTCGCGAAACAAAAAACGTAGATTAAAAAATGGAGTTGACAAGAAGCGGCGAGAGTTGTTCCGAACATCACTTGAAACTCTTCATTTAAACCTTGAAAATCGGTTGAATGCAAAAGTAGGAATGCTTTCTGGAGGGGAGAGGCAAGCGCTTTCTCTATTGATGGCTACATTTACGCAACCATCTATTTTACTTCTGGACGAACATACTGCAGCACTAGACCCATCCCGAGCGGAAGTAATTACGAATTTAACAAAGCAGCTTGTTGAAAAGGATCAACTTACTACGCTAATGATCACACATAATATGCAACAAGCGTTAGACCTCGGGAACAGGCTTATTATGATGGATAAAGGACAGATCATTCTAGAAATTGAAGCGGAGGAAAAGAAAAAACTAACCATTGCTAAACTAATGGATGAATTCCAACGTATTCGTGGTGAGAAATTAACTAGTGATAAAGCATTGTTATCCGTTTAATAATCTGTTTCTGTGTTTCGAAGCTTAAGGCGCTTTTCCACTAGTTTGCGGTTTCAGGACTTCATCTTACAAGAAAAGCGCCTTTTTTAATTTCTATCTGTAAATACTCCAATTCAAAGCTTTAGTAGACTTAGAAGCTTACGTTTTTCATATAGTATTTCTTAGGAAATAAATTGTTGTTAGCAAGATGGAAAAAGGAGTGAAGCGTTTGAGCCGAGCTAGTTTTAAAGTGTTGGGGGAACCCGTATTAATAAAAGCGGAAGTGAATGCACATAAGAATACTGTTGTGATAGAGGACTACGAGTTAATACCGAATGAAATCCAGTTTGACAACCCGATTACAGGAACTGTTTATGGGACAATGCTGAATTATAAAGGTGAACTTGAAAGATTAGGTGATGATGTAAATAACGAACCTTATTTTTCGCCTCCAATCGCTCCTGTCCTTTATATAAAACCTGTGAATACGTTCAATTGTTATGGTGGTTCAATACCGATGCCAATAGGGATATCGAAATTAGAAATGGGAGCGGCTCTCGGAATAGTTATAGGAAAGCAAGCGGTAGTTGTGGATGAATCTACTGCATTATCTTATGTGGCAGGGTACACGATCGTAAACGATGTTCGAATACCGCATGATAGCTTATATCGGCCAGCGATTCATTTTCAAGCAAGAGATGGTTTCTGTCCAATTGGGCCATGGATTATCGATCGTCATGGAGTAGAAAATCCAGATAACGTATCAATCCGCGTATTCATTAATGATAAACTCCAGCAAGAAAATTCAACATCCAATTTAGTTCGTTCCGTCTCACGGTTACTTGCGGATGTGACCGAGTTTATGACATTAAATCCAGGAGATGTGTTACTCGTAGGTGTCCCTGAAGACGCACCGCAAGCAAAGGTAGGAGATAAAATTCGAATTGAAATTGACGGTATTGGTAGCTTAGAAAACGTAATTGTTGATGAAAGCGAGTCAAAATGGAGGAAGCCAATATGAGAAGAGCACGAGTAGCATATGGGGGTGCCATCCATGAAGCAATTGAATGGGGAAATCAACTCAAATTAGCGGATGGTCGAGTAGTCAAAGAAGACGAAATAATGTGGCTTACGCCGATAGAGCCTCGAACAGTGTTTGCATTAGGGCTTAACTATGCGGATCATGCAGCAGAGCTTTCATTTGATGCACCATCAGACCCCCTTGTCTTTTTGAAAGGACCAAATACGTTGATAGGTCACCAAGCATATACACGTCGCCCAGCAGATGTCACTTATATGCATTATGAGTGTGAATTAGCTGTAATCATCGGTGAAACAGCTAGAAATGTCCAAAAAGAAGATGCCTATAAATATGTAAAAGGCTACAGTGTCGCCAATGATTATGCGATAAGAGATTATTTAGAAAACTACTACCGTCCCAACTTGCGTGTGAAAAATCGAGATACATGTACACCATTAGGACCATGGTTAGTCGACGTTATGGATATTGCCGATCCGATGAATCTAAGATTAACAACACATGTTAATAGCGAATTAGTCCAAGAAGGAACAACAGCGGATATGATTTTTGATATTCCATCAATTATTGAGTATTTAAGTAGCTTTATGACGTTGAGTGAAAATGATGTCATTCTAACAGGTACTCCTAAAGGATCGGTTAATACAGTAGTCGGAGATGTTGTCGTCACAGAAATAGAAGGAATTGGTCGCTTGGTAAATACGATTATCGGGGATGAGGCCTTTACAAATCGATAGTGCGAAAAGGAGGGTCTATATGCCACATTTTATTGTCGAGTTTACGGATAATATTAAGGATGAGGCGAATCTTGGAAAGTTGTTTGAGGAAATTCATAACGTGCTCATTACACAGAATAATGTTTTTCCAGTTGGTGGAATCCGTTCAAGAGCGATTGAACTAAATGAGTACAGAGTGGCTGATGGTACGGAAGATGATGCTTTCGTTCATGCAGTCTTAAAAATTGGTGCCGGTCGTTCGGAGGAAATAAAAAAAGAAGTGTGTTCTACAATATTTGAAATAATGAAGGAACACTTCTCCCAATTGATGGAGAATAGGTATCTAGCATTGTCCATGGAACTAATCGAATTTAGTGAAGCCGGTACTTATAAACATAATAATATTCACGCTAGATTTATAAATAAGTAGTAATCATCTAGTTCAATAGAGTGAAGTAACTAGTATAAAAATGAAGATAAATTGGAAATGTTTATCCGAAATTAGGAGGGAATAGTATGGGGGCACGAACTGGAAAAGAATATATAGAAGGTATAAAAAATCGGAAAACGGAAGTATGGATTCACGGAGAGAGAGTAGACGACGTAACGACACATCCAGCATTTAAAAATGTTGTAGAAAGCGTAGCAGGTCTTTACGATTTGCAACACGAGAAACAAGAAAAAATGCTATATACCTCACCTACATCCGGAAAAAAAGTTGGGCTTTCATTCATTACTCCTAAAACGAAAGAAGATCTGTTCAAAAGACGTGAAATGCATACCGAATGGGCAACTTTTTCTGGTGGTATGATGGGACGTTCTCCAGATTATTTAAATACAAGTATTATGGCATTTGGTACTGCTAACCAATTTTTTGCTCAAGAAGGTGGAGGAAGTGACCAATTTGCTAAAAATGCAGCAGACTACTATGAATATGCTCGTGAAAACGACATAAGTTTAACTCATACATTAATTCATCCACAAGTGAATCGATCCATGTTAACGCAGTCTGAACAAAAAGATCCGTATCTTTCCGCACGTATTACGAAAAAGACTCCAGATGGAATAATCGTAAATGGCTGTCGTCTCTTGGCAACATTAGGTGGGATTACGGATGAAATCGTTGTATTCCCTTCTACTATAAATAAAACACCTGGAACGATAGACGATCCATTTGCATTTGCATTTGCAATCCCAAATAATACTCCTGGTTTAAAATTCCTATCTCGTGAATCGTTTGACTATGGTAAAAGCAAATGGGATCATCCACTAGGTGCTAGGTTTGATGAGAGTGATGCAATCATTTCATTTGAAGATGTACTTGTCCCGTGGGAAAGAATTTTTGTGTGTGAGAGTACTGATATTTGTAATCGTACGTATGCCGAGACTAATGCAGTTATCCATATGACGCATCAAGTTATTTCTAAAAATGTCGTAAAAACAGAGTTCATTTTAGGTGTAGTCATCAGTATGATGGAGGCAATTGGTATTGATAAATTCATGCATGTAAAAGAAAAAGCAAGTGAAATCATGGTTATTTTAGAAGTGTTACGCTCTCACCTATATAAATCTGAACACAATGCAAAAATTGATCAATATGGCAATATGACGCCAGACTTTGAACCATTAAATGCAGCGCGCAACTGGTTTCCAAAAATGTATCAGCGTATGCATGAAATCATAAAAATTCTAGGTGCATCAGGATTAATGGCGCTTCCAACTGAATCCGATTTCAGCAATACAGATGTTGGTCCATTAGTACATCGTTACACTCAAGGTGCAAATATCAATGGTGAAGAAAGAGTACAACTATTCCGCTTAGCTTGGGATATTTCCATAAGTGCGTTCGGTAATCGTCAAGCACTCTACGAATACTATTTCTTTGGAGATCCAGTGAGAATGTCAAATGCTTATTATGATGGATTCGATAAGCAACCTTATAAAGACATGGTAACTAACTTTTTAAATAAAACGAAAAAAGAAGCCGGCATATTTTAAGCTTTTCATGCGCTATATATTAGTTGAAAGGAGATGGAATTATGCACCAAATAAACAACGAAATAGATGATCGTCTGTACCGGAATGTGATGGGCAGTTTCGCAACAGGTGTAACAATTATTACTACAAAAGTTGCTGATGTTGTGCATGGCATGACTGCAAATGCATTTATGTCGGTTTCCTTAAATCCTAAGCTTATCGCAGTAAGTATTGGAGCAAATGCAAAGATGCACCAGCATATAAAAGATTCGAAGAAATTTGCTATTAACATTTTATCGTCAAATCAACAAAAAGAATCGAAACAATTTTCGGGTCAGCTTCAATCAGAAACTGAAATAACATTCGTTACCTATAATGGATTGCCGATTTTAGAAGATACATTAGCTGTTGTTACATGCGAACTGCATAGCGAATATGTAGTAGGAGACCATACGATTTTTATCGGTCAGGTTACTGGCGTTAAGATTGAACAAAAAGATCCACTATTATTTAGTCAAGGGAAGTATAGGGAACTAAAAGAATTACAGGAATAACAATGGTTGGTACCTAGACTAAATAGATGAAAGAAGTTTACTTAAAAGGAGCAGATTCTATTGGCATACGAAGAAGCTAAAAAGAAGTTAAGAGGGTCCATTTGTCCTGTCGTTACACCTTTTACGGAAAGTGGCGAGATTGACGAAAAGGCATTCATTGATCTAATTGATTGGCAAATAGAAAGTGGAAGTCATGGAATTTCTGTAACGGGAACAAGTGGTGAACCAAGTTCACTAACAATCGAAGAAAGAAAAAGAGTGATGGCTCTAGCGAAAGAAACGATTGGTGGTAGGGTATTTTTTGCACCTGGCACTGGCTCTACTAATCATGATGAAACAATGGAGTTAACAAAGTATGCAGAAGAATTAGGTTCTGATGCTGCTATGGTCATCGTCCCTTACTACAACAGGCCAAACCAAGAAGCACTTTATCAGCATTTTAAAACAGTAGCTGATTCCGTTAAAATCCCTATTATTATCTATAATATACCAGGTCGATCAGCGGTAAATATGGAAGTTAGTACGATGAAACGTTTAGTAGAAGATTGTCCAAATATTATTGGAGTAAAAGAAGCAAATAAAGACTTCGAACACGTAAACCGAGTACTCCTAAACTGTGGTAGAGACTTCCTTCTGTTCTCTGGAATTGAACTACTTTGCTACCCAATGCTAGCAATTGGCGGTGCTGGATTTATTAGTGCCACAGCAAATGTAGAGCCAGTAAAAGTAGCAGAACTATACAACGCATGGGAAACAGGAGACGTTAAAAAAGCACAAGATCTTCATTTCGAATTAATGCCATTAAATGACGTACTTTTCAAAGACACTAATCCAGCTCCAGCTAAAGTAGCACTAGGTATGATGGGGAAAATCACGCCGAAACTTCGATTACCTTTAGGATTACCTTCAACTGAAATACAAGAGGAAGTACGTAAAACACTTATAGAACTTGATATTTTGCCGAAGGAAGCAGCTGTAAAATAAATCACTACAAAATTATCTTAAGAAAATAGGTGATGATAGTATGGTATCCTCCCATAAGTTAATTTCTTTGAAACACGAAACACAAAAGGATATTTCTCTATATATAAATGGAGAATTCACTTCCGCATTAAGAGGAAGTACATTTAAAAATATGAATCCATTTACTAATGAACAAATTAATGAAGTTGCTGAAGGTCAAACGGATGACATAAATAAAGCAGTTGCAGCTGCGCGCGAAGCCTTTGATCACGGGCCTTGGAAAACAATGAAATTAAGTAAAAGACTATCGTACATTTATCGTATTGCAGATTTGATTGATGAAGAAATAGAAAGAATTGCTTATTTAGAAGCACTTGATACGGGTCTTCCCATTAGTCAAACTAGAAAAATGGTGAGTCGGGCATCAGAAAACTTTAGATTTTATGCGCGTATGGTGGAAAATCGCTTAGTTGGAGATGCCTATCAAGTAGATGATGAATTTATCAACTACACAATTAATGTACCTGTAGGAGTTGCAGGATTGATCACACCATGGAACGCTCCTTTCATGTTAGAAACATGGAAAGTGGCGCCGGCATTAGCAACTGGTAATACTGTTGTGTTAAAGCCAGCAGAACTTTCTCCACTTTCAGCAAATCTATTAGCTGAAGTGATTCACAAGGCTGATCTTCCAAAAGGTGTTTTCAATGTTGTTCATGGATTTGGCGAAATAGCAGGTGATGCGCTTGTTAAACATCCTGATGTTCAGCTTATTTCATTCACTGGAGAAACAAAAACTGGTTCTACTATCATTAAAAATAGTGCCGATACACTTAAAAGTTGCTCAATGGAACTTGGTGGTAAATCGCCAATTATCGTATTTGAAGATGCCGATTTCGATCGTGCTTTAGATGCTTGTGTGTGGGGAATCTATTCTTTTAACGGTGAAAGATGTACTGCGAACTCACGGTTATTTTTACAAGAAGGTATTAAAGATAAATTCATTGATGCTTTAAAAACACGTGTTTCTAATATTAGAGTTGGTGACCCGTTAGATGAAAATACGGAAGTAGGGCCACTGATTGATAGAGGGCATTTTAGTAAAGTGAAAAGCTACTTAGAAATTGCAAAAGAAGAAGGCACTGAAGTTTTAACTGGTGACATCCCAATGGAGTTTGCTAGAGGGAACTTTGTAGCACCGACGATTATACTAAATGCTAAAAACAACATGCGTGTTTCTCAAGAAGAAATTTTTGGACCGGTACTAACTGTATTGACATTTAAAGATGAGGAAGAAGCTATTAAGTTAGCAAACGAAGTCGAATATGGTCTTGCGGGCTATGTATGGACGAATGATATTAAGCGAGGACATCGTGTTGCGCATAGGGTCGAAGCTGGAATGCTTTGGGTGAATGCACAGAACGTTCGTGATTTAAGAACACCTTTTGGCGGTTCCAAATCCTCTGGAATCGGACGTGAAGGTGGACATTACGGTTTCGGTTTTTATACGGAACAGAAAACTATTCATATTTCCATTGCTGATCATCATATACAGCAATTCGGGAAAAAATAGAGGAAGGAATGGTGAAAACGATGGATTTTTCAATCATTCGTATCGCGAGAACTGTTCTTCATGTAGTGGACTTGGAAGTATCAAGAAAGTTCTATGTGGATGGATTAGGCATGATTGAAACAGAAAGCGATGAAAATCATATATACTTAAGAGGTTTAGAAGAGCACTCACATCATAGTTTACTGTTGAAAAAAGCGGATAAAGCCGTAGTAGAAGTACTCAGTTATAAGGTTGAAAAAGAAAAGGATCTGGATGAAATTGAAAAGCTTTTTATTTCTAAGGGCTTGAAAACAAAATGGATGGAGAAGGGGAAACAACATGCAATGGGTAGAACCCTTCGAGTCCACGATATATCAGGCATCCCCCTAGAATTTTTTGCCGAAATGACTACCGTTGACCGAATGCTGCAACGTTATGACCTTTATCAAGGGGCAAAAATTCAGCGAATAGATCATGTAAATTGTGCAGTACCCCACGTTCAAACAGCCTATGATTTCTATGTGAAGGAATTAGGTTTTTTATGCTCTGAGTATACGGATACTGAAGACGGGAATTTGTGGGCTGCATGGCTATATCGAAAACCTACTGTTCATGACCAAGCATTTATGAGTGGTCCCGGACCAAAATTACACCACTTCGCATACACTCTAACAGATCGATTAAGCGTGCTTGATTGCTGTGATGTATTAGCGAGTATGGGGTATGCTAATTCGATTGAACGAGGACCTGGTCGACACGGTTTATCCAATGCTTTTTTCTTGTATTTGAGAGATCCAGATGGTCATCGTATAGAGCTTTATACAGGTGATTATTTAACTAGTGACCCAGATTTAAAGCCGAAACGTTGGGATTTAAATGATCCACTTCGTCAAACGTTCTGGGGACATAAAGCACCAGACCAATGGTTTAATGAAACAAGTACATTTATTGATATTGAAACGGGCGAAGAAATAGAAAGCAAAGAACCGTTTTTAGAACAAAGAAAACCAAAAATAATGGCTTAAGGACATAGCTCCATTAAATAATAAAGACAATATAAACCACCTATGAAAATGGTACCTTATCATTTTCGTAGGTGGTTTTCTCCGTATGTTCAATATCAGACACGGATTCAGCCATGTGTATCTAACTAAACTTTCTGGCCCTAACCGATTCATTTATTAAATTAAATTTAGATAATTTTTATAAATCTATAGTATATCTTTTTAACAATGCTTACAATTAAAGAATTAACATAAGGAGTAATTAAATGGTAATAAATAACGTTCTAGAATGTAGCAAATGTAAAAATTGTTCAAGTGATAGAAACACTCTGTTTTAGAGATTCCTAAAAGACAGAAGATAGAAAATAAATACAAAGTAATCTTCCTAATCATATTTATTATTGAACCTTCAATTTATCTTCCATATATTATAATATCTCCTTTTATATATACTAAACGGTGCTGATTTTACAATTCAAACGATGAGTGAGTTCCCTTAGTTAATTGATAATATCAATATTATTATTTCAGAAGGCAAGAGACCAGGTTCAATATAACTACTCTAATATAAAAGCAGGTGGAGAAACGAATCATTTTTCTCCACCTGTTTTTTTTGAATATATATGCAATTCGCAAGATAAGGACCTCAAATCGTAAGGTAGTTGCTCCTAATCGCAATAAAGAGTCTGAGAATCGCAACATTTAATAGTATAGACTATATCACTTCTAGCTTCGGCTGATGCTTTTTCAACATAATGACGAATAAACTCGCTAATATACACATGCCCCCTGCCAGGATGAATGCCCATTGATATGATCCGAATATTTTAAAAATAACACCACCACCATACGCTGCAACTCCTGCTCCTACCTGATGAGCTGCGACAATCCAGCCATACATTAAAGTACTTTTTTCTAATCCAAATGTACGTCTTGCTAATCCAATTGTAGGAGGGACAGTTGCAATCCAATCTAAGCCATAGAAAATAGAGAAAATAACTAGCCATACATAAGAACCTTGACTTAAAGCAAATGGTAAAAATAGTAGTGATACGCCACGTAATGAGTAATACCAAAATAGGAGCCAACGATTATCAATTCGATCTGATAACCAGCCAGATAATGTCGTACCTATTAAATCAAAAATCCCCATAAATGACAGCATTGAAGCAGCTGTTACAACCGGTATTCCAAAACTGATACAATAGGAGATAAAATGCGTTCCAACTAATCCACTAGTAGACAAGCCACAGATGAAGAAACTCCCAGCAAGAAGCCAAAACTCCTTTACTTTCAATCCTTCCAGTAGTGTACCTAAAGCTAAATTGAATGGATTTTGTCGATTTTTCGTCTCTTTAGGAGTTTGTTTTTCATCCACCTGACCGTATGGTAGAATCCCTTTTTCTTTTGGTGAGTTTTTCATGAAAAGTGCGATTATTATGAACATCAAAATACTAAGTATGAAGATGAGCCCAGTTGCATAGCGCCAAGAATATTTACTGATTATTGCAGCTAATACTGGCAATAACACTAATTGTCCAGTTGCCGTACTAGCAGTTAATATTCCGACTGCAAGACCGCGTTGTTTCACGAACCAGCGATTCGCTATTTGAGTACTTAATACGGATAAAAATAATCCGGAGCCAATACCAATCATGACACCCCAGATTAATACCAACTGCCACTCTGTTTGCATGACAAAGGTTAATGCAAGACCAACTGTCATCGTTAGCATTGAATACAGCATTACTCGTTTTAATCAGAAAACTTCAACAAAAGCTGCCATAAAAGGACCTGAGAAGCCATATAAAATTAAGCTTACTGCAAAGGCAAATGAAATGGCTGGACGACTCCATCCAAACTCAAGTTCAAAGGGTTCTATAAAAACACCCGATGAGGATCGCACAATGCCTGCGACAATAATAGAGAAAAATGCAACCGCTAAAATAATCCAGCTGTAATGAATCTTTTTCATATGCTTTCCAACTCTTCTCGTTAATTGGGTTACAAGGTTCTCAAATATTTCAAGAACCTTGTACCTTTAATTGAAACCCATAAGATCTTTTACATGTTTAACGTTCTCTTTAGATGTTAGTATTTCAAGTAATGAAAAGGCAACATCAAAAGCCGTGCTGGGGTTTGACGAGGTGATGATATGTCCATCTCGAACAATGGGTTCCTCTTGTACGTTTACACCAAAGTTCTTTAGCTGCTCTTTTCTAATACTTGTTGGATGATTATAAGTAATGGCATTTTTACCATTAAGAATACCACTTTTACCAAGTGCAAGCGATGCAACGCAAATACTAGCAATCGGTTTTTGATTTTTATGAAAATACTTTATCACATTCAAAAATGGCTCACTAAATGCGTCTTTATAAAAGCCTGCTTCTTCAAATCCACCTGGAATTGCAAGTGCATCAAATTCCTCTAATTGAATGTCCTCTATTGTTTTTTCGGGTAATACAGTGAAATTCCACGTACAAGTTAGTTTTTCTCGAAGACCTACTGTCACAACTTCCGTCGAACCATCACCTTCCCATTTATTCCAACCAAGCACATCGGTAAATACACTTGCTTCTACAGCTTCGAAACCATCAGCTAATAGTAATAAGATTTTTTTCATTGTTCCAACCACCTCCTCATGCACCATTTTAGTAGAACAAAGCGATTATTTATATAAGTATAAAAAGGATATCTATTTATTTAACTTTAAATTATAAGGAATTTAAGTTATTCTAACTTATAAAAAAAGGGGATGACGTTTATGGATCAAATCGATAAAGAAATTGTAAAAGAATTACAGATAAATGCTAAAATTTCAATGAAAGAATTGGCAGAAGTCGTTCACTTATCATCTCCAGCAGTAATAGAACGAGTGCGTAAACTTGAGGAGCAACAAGTAATTGAAGGCTATCATGCTCAAGTTGATGTAAAAAAAATGGACCGTCCTATTAGTGCTATTATTTTGTTCGAGTCAAAAGACTGTAAAGCATTATCAAATTTTTGTCATAACCACCCTGATGTACTGGAATGTTACCGAGTAGCAGGGGAAATAAGCTATATTGTAAAATTAGCAACTAATTCTGTTAAGAGTTTAGAAAAATTTATCGATGCATCCATGCTTTACGGTACCCCTTCCACTAACATCGTGTTATCATCATATGAAAATAAAGTTATAGAACCATTTTCACTGGAAGGTTAACGAAAGAATAGTGGAAAGCGACTCGATAGATACTAGACGCTCACACAAATCAGAATTTAATGAGAGCCTGGTACTCAAAATTATAAACACAACCTCACTGAAGAAGCGTGAATATAGGGTGATACGAAGTGGGTGGGTATTTTCTACAGCGGGGTTGGTATCGGTATTGCCTTAACTGGGCTAATTGTTCCGGTTCTCAACAGTTTCACTTGGAGAGGCACATGGATAGGTCTCATGATCATCAGTATTGTCCTTATTACTCTTGTTTGACCGTTTATCCGGGATCATAGGAACCAACTGATAGCTCAAAAAGTTAGTCCACAAATCACTCTGCCGGTTCAATCGTCAAACAGACTATCTATCATGCAATGTTCTTATCAAAAGGATATCTAATCTTGGGGTGGCAGATGACAAATTCAGGAAACGTAGGTCTAATAATAGCTTTTTAATAATTGCAGGTGTGTCTATATTCATATATCTAATATGGACATTAGTTGAAAAGTATTCTAAGGATTAAAATTAAAACGCTTATTGGACTAACGTGTGCTTTAGCTAAACAAGACCATCATTTTGATGGTCTATTTTTTGTTGACCTCAGAAATCCATTGTGAAACGTTACACTTAAACTAACGGTGCAGTTTAGTTGAAGAAGGGTAATGAAAAAACATTCCTCTTTAATGTCGGATTGGGTACCATAAGTACAAAAAAATCTCTGAAGATACTCAGTAAAAATGCACGAATAGGAAGTATTGTTCTATCTCCTAGGGGGATTCATTTGTCTTTTAATTTTTTCTATTTCAGAGGTCATGAGTCAATAGCCGTTGATACTTATGATTATACAAAGGGCTTTTACTTTTTTAAGACCGATGAAAATCTTTCAAACAGGAATATTTTCTTATGTTTAAATAAGGTCCACCTAGCAAAAAGCTAGGTGGACCTTTAAGAGGATATAGTCTCTAAGAAAATCCTAATTTTAATTTATTGGGACTTGAATGGATTCAATAGTGTAAGGTTCCATAACTGGCACTAGGGGACCATCACCATTTGAATTAGGATTATCCACATTCATCACATTTACAATTGGTGTTATCGTGAGAGTTGTCGCTGCATCATCCAGAACATCCGTCGTAATTCTCGGATAACTTTTATGATTCACATCAAAATCTGTACTGTGCCCAGTATCATGGTAATGGACATACTTGTATTCTTTTCCTAAATTATCGGATATTAAGTAGTCGATTGAAACTGCTCTCATTTCTTCCTTTTCTTGTGCAACTAACCGCTCGTCCACTAGTTCCGACAGATATATGGTAGAGGAAACGGGAGTTTGCGTTATTTTTGTTAACTCTACTGCAATCCCTTCATCCTCTGTGGAAAAATCACTAGAAGCATAGTTTCTTGTTTTATTGTCTAACTTGTCTAAAGAAAATTGGAAAGACCAACTTCCAAACGTTTCTTGTTGAACATTATTTAAATTAATTACTGAATCTCCCGTCCATGTAACATGAAGAGCGTCCGGTTTAGATCCTTTAAGTAATTGATAGATATATAATACAGCGTATTCATGGTCATTTATTTTTTCTACTATATAATTTTCAAAATATCCATTGTGCTTGTAACGATCTCCAAATTCATCTACAATCATTTTAGCTTGTAAAACAGGTCTCTCTCCTAAATCCTGTTCACTAGTAATCGTGTAGGCAATTGTAATATTTTCTCCATCATATACTGCATTAGTTGCAGTAATACTAATTCCATTACTTTCTTGTGTTACCCCTATATCGGTCGAATGCTTTTCATATTCCTCAAATACATAGCTCTTATCATTACTGAACAATTCAAATATGTTACCGATAATCGGGAGATTAGCAGCTAAGACCGGAAATGCAAGACTTAAAGTAAAACTAGATATCACTATGAAGGAGGCTGCAGCTAATAAAAAATAGTTTTTCTTTCTCGTCTTCGCTTTATTTGTTGATATTTTGATATGCATTTTCTTTAGAATACGATTTCGTTCCATTACTGAAAGTGGCATTTCTTCAAACTCACTTACGTCTAATCTAACATCATTTAACTCTTTAAATATAGACATACTTCACACCCCATCCTTCAATAAAATAGTTTTCAACTTTTTTCTGCCTCTGGAAAGCTTATTATGAACCCAAGATTGCTTTACTTTGTATGCCTTGGCAATTTCGTTAGATGAAACACCATCCACATAATATTTTTCAAATATCGCTCGTTCTGTATCATTCAATGCACTTAATATGTTAGATAAATCAATTTCACTTGGCTTGACCGTTGATTGATTATATACATGTTCATCAAACCTGAACCTACTGACATGTTGCTTTGATTTTTCTATTTTGCGAATATAGTCAATGGCACGGTATTTAGCTATTGCAGCAATCCATTGCTTGAACTCATTTTTTGTGGAATCAAATGAATCAATATGAAACCAAATCGAAACTAACACATCTGCTAAGCATTCTTCTATATCTTGTTGATTGCCATTCAAATATCTTCGAATAATACCATTCAGCAGACCTCCATAATTATTTATAAGATAAGGAATGGTCTTTTCATTTTTCAAGATTATTTGTTGTACAACGTTTTCATCCGTTATCTTCATTTCAACCTCTCCCTGTTTGTTTTTGGGTACCCTGCCTATTAATACGTATATAAAACAAAAAACCTATCAAATAGGGTAAAATATTTTTTTTAAAAACTTAAACATAAATACAGTCCTAATCTCAGCTTACACGAACTATTAGACCTCTTCAAAAGTTGTATGGATTAGAATTCAAATGTTTTTATGTCAAATATAAAAAGTTGGTTCCCAAATTACAAGATTGTTTATATTAAGCAAACGGGTGCTTTAGTAAACAAGACCATCATTACGATGGTCTATTTTTACGTCCAAAACATCAAGAGTGATTTCTCCGATACAATGTGAAATGTTACACTTAAACTAACGGGGCAGGTTAGTTGAACAAGGATAGTTAAATAAATTATCTTTAATGATGTAATCACTATATTTAGAGTGGTAGGATATAGAAAAAATGAATGGGGAATATATTATGGAAAATTTTAGCGGTGTTGAACTGAAGCATTTTTCAAGTGAGCATATGATAGTATTGAACTCTTTTGTACTTACAGAAGAACAAAAACAATTTTCTGCATTACCAAACAAATTTGGGGAAGTTACAGAAGGACAGTATCGTATTGTTATTTTAAGTGATAAAACACCTGTTGGTTTCTTTCTTCTAAATTCAAATGAACGAGTTAAGAAATACTCCACTAATCTGAACGCTTTGTTATTAACTGCACTATCAATTAATAATACAGAGCAAGGAAAAGGCTACGCTAAACAAGGGATGTCATTACTGATTGATTTTGTAAAATCAGAATTCCCTAAATGTGATGAAATTGTATTAGTAGTAGATAAAGATAATATTCCAGCACAAAAACTATATTTAAAAGTAGGATTTGAAGATACAAATGAGAGACAAATAGGACGTATCGGCGAGGAAATTATCATGAGACTATTAATAAAATAATGTATAAGACCATAACTAAAAATAACTGCATTTTACGATGCACCAAGTTTATCAATTATACAAATAGAAAAACGGTTAGCTAATTACCATAAATTTTAAATAAAGATTGATTAAAATGGATTCATTCGTTGTGATTTAGTCTGCATTATAAGAGAATTAAAAGGTCATTAAATACTAGGTAATACTTTCCTTTTAGAAACGTGTTCGCCAACCTAATTAATTGTGCATCCATCGGCCCCAAATAGTACAATTCTTTAAGGAAAAGATAAATGTTCTAATTCAACTAACGGGTGCTTTAGTTCAAGAATCGACTGCCTATACAGTGCAACTTTTCTTATTGAACTAACGCAGCAGTTTAGTTGAAGAAGGTTATATATTCTTCCTCGCTTATCTTCTAGCTAAAAAATTGTCTTAGCTTTTATTTTATCTAAAAAAGAACAGGAGATGATTAAAACGATGAGATACTATGTATTAATCTGCTGCTTACTTATTTTAGTTTTAGCCGGCTGTGAAAAGACTTTGACTTACGAAGGCGTAACGTCTAATTGGAAAGTTGTTTACACAATCAGCCAAGATGAAAAGAAAATAAGGCGGCAAGTAGTTGATATTCAGTCTGTTGGGGGAGAACCAAAAAGTGATGTAACCTTCAGAGCAGAATTTCCTAGTTCATCATGCGAACACAATTTTACACTAGATAATAAAGGGCATAAACAAATTTTTCCAGGCTGTTTAGATGGACCGCGACCTGACAATAAAGATGATTCTTTCCGAGTTTTGATAACTTGGGGTGGCCAAGAGGAAAAAATTGATTTAGAGAGAAAATAAAGAGGTAGCTCGAGAATTGATCAAAGGTGATTTTCTTTTTTAAAAAGATATAATTTCATGAATGAACTATTCAACTAACGGATGCTTTAGTTGAAGATTCTGGGTTGCTTAGGCAACTCTTTTTTTCTTATTGAACTAACGCGGCAGGTTAGTTGAAGAAGAGGTGTAAGCAATACTGAGGTGATTCAACGGAATATCCGAAGTGATTTTTTAGACGTAGTTATAAATAAGACTCCAGACGTAGTTAAAAATAGAACGCCGGCCCCGCTATTATAAAACCCCTCCTATGTATCATCAAAGTTAAGATATTCAAAGGAGTGGGAATATTTATACTGGAAATGCATTTAATCGTTAAACAAGGGGATTCAAAGTATAGCCTTAATGGAGTAATAGGAGGTGTAGAGTCATATGAGGACGGAAATAGAGCGTAAAACTTATATCACTAAAGTCTGGGGCTATGTTGCAGCTCTTGCATTGTTGCCGTATGCGCTTTTAAAATCACTTTGGGCATGGGGATCAACGGTAGGGATTACAACAAAAGAAGCTGTACAAAATGTAGCTGGGTTTGGTGATACATTAAAGGAAGGACCGACTTTTCTAAAAACGTTATATAACTTTGGAATTGACTTCACGGCTATTTTGGCCATATTGGCATCTATATTTGCATTGGCGCTCGTGACTTCCTGGGGGGAGAAACTATCAAATAGGGTATTAATTATATCTGGATGGGCAGTAGGGGTTTTGACAGTTCTAATTTGTTTCTTGACATCGCTTCAATTTTTAGGAGTGCTTCCAAAAGGAGACACCGAGGGGTTAGCCATATGGGTGTATGTGGTTACTTACGGAGGATTGTTTTTGTGGGGAGTAACTGTATTTTTAGCTACTTTGTCGTTCCAGCATCGAATTAAAAACAAGCAGTCGATTCATTAGAAGTCTTCATCATTTTTGGTCACATTATACTTATTTGATGTATGTAGACTAACTCATTTTATTTTAAAAGAAATTAACTCAAAATTTGATTTTAATAATAAGTGTTGTGCTCCATAGCAAACTTAGTATTCTTGTTCAGCTAATGGGTGTTTAGTTAAAACATGACCATCATTTCGATGGTCTATTTTTATGTCCCAAACATTAATTTGATATTGGTGATCTATTGTGAAATGTTACACTTAAACTAACGAAGCAGTTTAGTTCAATAAGAAACTTATGATAGAGTATTTCCGACTATATATATAAAGGAGGTATTACACTGGTTAAAAAGTTATTTTATGTCCTGATTGCAGTAGCGTTATTTATGATTAGTGGATGTTCCAATGAAGGGGAAGTAACCACAGTAACAATTGATAGTATTGATGCTGAAGAAGTTTTAACATTGGATTCTGATGCTGATATTTTTCAGTATGATGGAGTTATCTACAAAACTAATATTGATTGGGTTGAAGAATTGTCTTTAACAAAAGATGTTCAAATCGGTGAAATAAAAACAAAAAATGATACAAATACAGATTTTAAAGATAAGATGTCGAATAAACTTCCTGTTGGTGCAAAGATTTTTTCCACCAAAGAAAGAGGAGATATTTTAATTGTTGAATCTGAAGGAGAAATCAAAAAATATCTTGTAATCGTTGAAGGGTAAACAAAATGTCTTCTTCAACTAACGGGTGCTTTAGTTGAAGAAGGTGGAATACTATTGCTGTTTTGAACATCTCTTAATAAGGGGGTGTTTTAATGAAAGCTTATGTTTGAAAATACTTTATGAAAATATATGTTAGAAAATTATTAGATATCCTATCATTGCATTTGGCAATAATAGGGCTTTTTTATTTGTATACATAAAATTATTGTTCAACTTTTATACGATAGTTATTCAAAAAAGAGCAATTTAGTTGAGGTGTTAAGTAATAATAAAGTTATTTGAAATGCCAGTCATACTATTCTGCAATCGGGCAAGATTGTTGAATTTCTCGTTAAATTGTATATCGAATAATTTTTATTGAAAAAAGGAATTATTAGTTATTATCAAGAATTGTAAAGATAAGAAATTATATTTTATTTTATAGTAACTGACAGCAAATATATGTTATGGATTGAGGAGGTGAAATAATGGATTTACAGAGAATTGTGGGACAAACGAAAACCGTTGGGTTCCAAGTTGGAGTTAGAAGGACCTTCCCAATTTCACAGGAAAAAGCATGGGAACTAATCACAAGTGAAGAAGGATTAAAATTATGGCTAGGAGAGAGTACCAATATCATTCTTAAACAACGTCAGAAATTCGTGACGAAAACAGTAGCAGGTGAAATCAGAGTTGTTAAAACGCTACAACAAATTCGTCTTACTTGGCAAAAAGTTGGGTGGCAAAAACCTTCTACAGTACAAATCCGTTTTATTCCGAGAGATAGTAATAAAACAACAATTAGTTTTCATCAAGAGAATCTTTATGATAGTAATACGAGGGAAAAAATGAAAGTGTATTGGGAAGAAGTATTAGATGAAGTTAGAGAAAGAATACCAGATTTTATGTAAAACACTAAAGGAGAATTAAATATGAATCCATTTAGTCATATCGACCTTAGAGTAACTAGCTTGGAGAAGGTATTACCGTTTTATGAAAAGTTTTTACCTGAACTTGGGTTTACTAAGACATATCACAGTACAAATTGGAAGGTTTTCGCAGCGGAAGGAACTCTCCCAAGTGTAGCATATTTTGCAATAACGGAGGATGTTTCGCACAGTCCAAATCAAAATCTCATAGGTTTTTGGGTAAAAGACCGCATTGAAGTTGATAGACTTTCCCAACTTATAAAAGAAATAGGTGGGCGAATTACAAGCGGACCGCAACAATTTCCAATCAGCCCAACTTATTATGCAGTATATTTCGAAGACCCTTGTGGTAATCAATATGAAATTGTCCACCGTTTAAACTGATGGTAAGTAATTAAAATTGTTCTTTTCGAAAAGATAGTAGGTATAAAGTTTAAAAAGGGTCAAACAACAACCCTTTTTTTGATGAAAGATTGTGAAAAAATGTACTTAAACAAGTATGTACAATACCATTATTTGTACTATTTCTTTATTGGGAATATTCCTGCCGTACTTTAAGTCTATTAATTTGAATATTGCACATAAATTAATAATCTTAAGGAGTGTATCAACCAATATTTTAGGAGGGTCTAAATGGATAAAAGAGTTCAATTTGACTTTGAAATAGAGTTTACTAATGGCGGTGGGCTTCAAGGGCAGGAATTCCGCCTTGATATTGATGGAGATGACATCACTGACCAAGAGTTAGCTAAGTATATTGTAGAGGATATGAGGTTACTAAAATGGTTGGAAAAGTTAGGATTTTTAATAAGAAAATAATCAATGAAAAACATAAACGCAAAATCGTTGATTCTGGAAAGTAACCGACTTCTTCAGTTAACGGGTGCTTTAGTTTAACAAGAGGCTGCCTTTAGGGGTAGCTTTTTCTTATTGAACTAACGGTGCAGGTTAGATACCGTCAAACTTACGTATGGAGAATTGTTGTGGAATGTGTAATTTATTTTTGAAAGGAGAATTAAGAAGTGATGAAAAATCTATAATTTCAGGGATTTTATTTAGTTTAATTTTGTTAGTTGGGTGTAATGGAGAGCCGGAAGTGGAAGTAATAGATGCTCCGAAAAACGGGGAAAATGATGCAAATTTATTATCAGAATCAGAATCAAATTTCTTATCAGAATTACAAAATGAAATAATAGTATCTATTACAGAGCTAACGGGATTTGATAGTGAGTCAATAGCAATAATGTTAGGTGGTAGTGTTAAAGAAATTTCTGTATCAGTAAGTTTCCCAAAGGATGTAAAAGTTGATGATACGATGATTCAACAAATAGTTGAAGATTCTATAAAGAAAGTTTCTGAAACAGAAAACGTAACAATTAGCGAAGAAAATATAACAATAAAAATCGAGAAATACTAACGGAGAAGTTCTTAAAGGATACAATCAACCTTAAAAGTACAGTTGCTTTATAAGATTTGTGAAAAAATGTACTTAAGCTAACGTGTGCTTGAGTTGAAGAAGGAACAATAATGTAATCAAGCTCTTTTATGAAACTGAATACTAAATCACAGAGAAGAATCCATTTTGAACAATCTTGTTTTCAAAATGGACTCTTTATATTTTATGGTTACATAAGGTTTAAAGAAGAACTTCTATATTTAGTTATATTCAACATGTGTCTTTTAATCTCTTCTATTATGTATACTCTCCAAACAACTCCGGTTTCCAACTAACCGTTCATGACCCAACGATTTCATAATCGTAATTAACGCAAATAATCTGGATTATATGGAACGATCGAAACCTTTGATGCATAAGAATTTCGGGCGTTTTGGTTTAACTATTCAAGTTATGGAAAGAAGGATTAACGCTATTTAATGTAGAACTAAAGAAGAAGCTTAGTTTAACAGAAGAAATGTTTTAGTTAAGTTATTTTATGAATATAACTGGATAGGGGGAAAATGAATGCAAATTATTGAATTACTGGAAAGGAATAACCTATTCGAAAAAGCAATTCAAGTATTCTGGAAAGAATGGGGAAATGAGCATAATTATAAATTTTATGAAGATGCTATGATTCATTCTTGTTGTATTTCATCAGATATTCCAAGGTTTTATGTGTTGATAGAAAAGGAGGAAATCATTGGAACTTATGCATTATTAAGAAATGACCTTAACAGCCGCCAAGACCTATGCCCGTGGCTCGCCTGCTTATTCGTGAAAGAAGAATATAGAGGTAGAGAAATAGGTTCTAAGTTGCTTCAACACAGTCTGAAAGAAGCAGCAAGAAAAGGATATGATAAGCTTTATTTGTCTACAGATATTGATGGCTATTATGAAAAATATGGATGGAAAAATAGCGGCGTCGTATACGGAGTTAGTGGTGGGCATATCAAGCTATATGAAAAAGAAACAGGTTTAAAGTAAATACAATTCTAAAGTAAATATAATGTGAATGATTTCACTTAAATTAACGGGTGCTTTAGCAGAACAAGACCATCATTTTCGATGGTCTATTTATTATCCAAATCGTCAAGTTGATCTCAGAAATCCAGTGTGAAATGTTTCACTTAAACTAACGACGCAGTTTAGTTTAAGTACATTCCTTAACAAAGTTATAAAAAAAGCCGAACTCGACAATGAACTGCCCCGTAAATGTTAGACATTAACTAACATTTACGGGGTGTTTTTATGTCTAAATATACAGTAGAAGTTAAATTAGAAGCGGTGGAACGCTATTTAACTGGAAACCAAAGCTATAAAACTATTGCAGAAAGCATTGGCGCAGCTAAATCTCAAGTCATTACTTGGGTAAAACTATTTGAAGCACAAGGTGAACATGGTTTTCAGAAAGACGACTATACAAGTTACTCATCAGCGTTTAAACTAGACGTACTCAATTTTATGATCAAAACTGGTGCGTCTCTTCGAGAAACCGCAAGCACATTTAATATTTCTTCCCCTAGTACCGTGTATAAGTGGGAACAGTTGCTTAAGACAAAAGGAATGGACGCGCTTGAACCAAAGAAAAAGGGGCGTCCATCCATGAAAAAACAAACGAAGAAAATTATATCACCAACATCCACTCCAGCAGAAGACTCAGTCGAAGCTCTGCAAGCGAAAGTCGAGCGTTTAGAAATGGAAAATGCTTATTTAAAAAAGTTAAACGCTTTAGTTCAGACGCAGGAAAAATTACAAACAAAATCAAAGCGCAAGTAATTTTTGAACTAAAGGGACAATATGAGGTCGTGGATTTAGTTGAGGTCGCTGACATTCCACGCAGTACTTATTACTACTGGGAAAAACGATTGGATCAAGTCGATAAATATGAAGCGGGAAAAGAAGCCATTAAGATCATTTATCACGAACATAAGGGTCGTTATGGTTACCGTCGCATCGCGAAAGAACTGCAGAAATACGGTTTTACTCATGATCCGAAGACCATCAACCGCTTGATGAATGAAATTGGTTTAAAATGTGAGGTCCGTATGAAGAAGTATCGCTCTTATAAAGGAAACGTTGGGAAAATCGCTCCTAATGTACTACAACGTGATTTTAAGGCAGAGAAAATGAATCAAAAATGGGTAACAGACGTGACTGAATTCCATCTATTTGGAGAAAAACGTTATCTGTCACCTGTTCTTGATTTGTGTAATGGAGAAATTATCGCATATAAAGTCATGAATCGACCGGTCTACCAACTTGTAGGAGATATGTTAGACGAAGCTGTTCAGCGCCTCCAGCCAGGAGACGAAGTCATCCTTCATTCCGATCAAGGCTGGCATTATCAAATGAAAAAATATCAACAGACATTACAAGCACATCAAATTACACAGAGTATGTCTCGTAAAGGGAACTGTTTAGATAACGCAGTCATTGAAAATTTCTTTGGCCTATTAAAGTCTGAACTGCTTTATTTACAAGAGTTTGAGAGCATGGCGCATTTTGAAAAGGAATTAGAAGAATATATGGATTATTATAATCACAAGCGAATGAAGGCAAAATTAAAAGATCTGAGCCAGGTAGAATACCGAACACAGATCTTAGAAGCTGCCTAAATTATTTGTCTAACTTTATTGGGTCAGTTCACAATTGGAGGCTTTTTCTTTATATTAATTTCTTGATTAATGGACTTCTTGCTTCTAATTCAAATCTTTTAAATACCACGCATCCATAGCAGAATGGTCAGAACCTGATAGTGGTTCGTGTAAAAGAATAAATCCAAATTTTTCATATAATATACATGCAGCTTTTAATTCATGCATTGTTTCTAAGTAACACTTTTCATAATGTTTAGAGGCAAATGACAAAGCCGTTTCCATTAACTTCTTTCCCAATCCTAAACCTTGTGTTTTTTTACTTAAATATAGCTTTTGCAATTCGCAAACAATATCATGTTCATTAAACGGTGCTATACCAATTCCACCAACAACTTCTCCTTCCATTTCTACTACCCAATAGGTCGCATGTTTAAAATTATTATAATATTGGTGAAGGTCGTTAAGTTGAGGGTCAAAATAAGCTGAACCAGGAATCGCTAATCCAAGTGATTTTAGTGAGTCTTGTATTATTTCCTTTACCTTTACATTGTCTTCTTTTCTAATTTCTCTAATGATCATATATTATCTCCTTCAATTCGCTCTAAATAAAGATTGCGAAAGATTTTTGAATATGGGCATCCTCAAAAACGTAGACAAAGTCCACTTTTTAGGGTTATAGTTATATTAAAATTAAATGTGGACAAAGTCAACTAAAGGAGAATATATGGATAAAGATATTATTTATGATATCAGACAATTCAACAGATTTTATACAAAGTTACTAAGTTTATTTAATAACCAAATTTTAGATACAGATTATTCATTAATCGAAGCACGAGTACTATTTGAAATTAGCGAAAGAACCGAATGTATTGCCAATAATCTCGTTCAAGAACTGAATATTGATAGAAGCTATATGAGCAGAATTTTACGTAAATTAGAGAGAGAAGAATTAATAGAGAAAAAAAGCTCAATAATCGACAGTAGAAAAAACTTTCTTTATTTGACCAAAAAAGGAGAGGAACTGCTGGATAAAATTAATATTCAGTCAGATGAACAAATAAATCAATTGTTTAATGGACTAACTGATAGTGAGATTAATGAAATTCGTATTTCGATGATGATAATAAAAGAAAAATTAGATAAAAATAAGTAATGAAAATTCGGAAGAGCATTTTTGGAGGCGATGTTCAATCAGTTTATCTTGGTATAAGTGTAAACTAAACTAACCTAGTAAACATAAATTTGAGGTGAATCTTGACAAGTGTGAAATGTTACACTTAAACAAACGAAGCAGGTTAGTTGAAAAAGAAGACAATTAATTTTCTTTTTCGCAGAATAATTAAATTATAATTTATACTCTTAATATGAAAGTGAGTGAGACTTTTGAGATTAGTTTTTGATTTAGATGGAACAGTTTGTTTTAAAGGACAACCAATATCTAACAGGATACTTCTTTCATTATCACAGTTAAGGGAAGCGGGTATTGAAGTCATTTTCGCATCTGCTAGACCTATTCGAGATATGCTACCTGTTATAGACGAAGCGTTTCATCATTACACTATGATTGGGGGAAATGGCTCTTTAATATCAAAAGGAGGAAAAGTAATCAAATCCAATTCGTTTTCAACAGATGAAATTAACGAAATAAAGAGTCTTATTAAACAATATAATGCTACTTATCTAATAGATGGTGAGTGGGACTATGCTTATACAGGGTCAGATACACACCCTATACTTCAAAATTTAGACCCTGCAAAATTAGCTAAAATGGTTAGTTTAGAGTCTCTTGATTCAGTAGTTAAAGTTCTGTTTCTTACCTCAAATAATATGGATGAATTAGCAGAAAAACTTTCAAAACTTAATGTATATGTAAATAAACATAGTAACGAGAATGTACTTGATATCAGCCCAAGTGGGATAAATAAATGGAGTGCATTAAAGACTCTTGGGATAAAAGAAAATACATATATTGCTTTTGGGAACGATGCGAATGATATATCAATGTTTGAAAAAGCATTCCATACAGTGATGATTGGCTATCACGAACAATTAGCTCCTTTTGCAAAAGAAACTATTTCATTGAGTGGGGATTACGAACAGGAAATCGTAGAAAAAATACTCACTCTTTCAAAAGAATATAGATCAATCCACGTATAGTTCTAATTTCACTAACGAGTGCTTTAGTTGAATAAGACCATCGTTTCGATGGTCTATTTTTTTATCCAAAACATCAAGTAGATCTCAGAAATCCATTGTGAAATGTTAAACTTAAGCTGACGATCAGTTTTGTTGAATAAAGATATAGGATGGCTGGAGGAAAAGTACCATTAAGGTGGTTGATAAAGTGGAAACAAATGCTTTATTTTATAAGATTCAAAAGAGAACTATTTCGACTGAGGATTATGTATATTGGTCGCACAACTTATTAGAAAACGATGTGTCATCACCTTCCGTAAATATAATTTCTTCATTTTCATTTGACGAAAATATTTTCGACGTGGAAGTTTATTTTAAAAGAGCTTTAAATGAGTTGGGAATACAGAAACCAACCTTTGAGATATGTGCTAGAGCCTATATAGGTCATTTAGCAATAAAAATAATAAAGGAAAATAGCCATTCCGTGACATTTGATTTTGCTTATAGGATTTTTCGGATTGTAGCTTCGGATTTACATTATCCAGATGATTTGATTGAGTGGTATGAAATAAGTGAAATGATTGATGAACTACGATATGGTGATATACCTTTAGAGTTTAATGAAGATGAAGTAGTATCAAGGATTAAAAATGGGGCAAATATCTTTTAAGGGTTAGATATTTAGTATTTATTCTTCAACTAACAGGTGCTTTAGTAAAAGAACATGGGTTGCTTAGGCAACTCTTTTTTCTTATTGAACTAACGGGGCAGGTTAGTTTAACAAGAAAATGGAAAATTTATTTAAAAATGGAACCTCGATTCGTTTCAAACGTATTCAAGTAAAGACGGAGGTTAGTTTAGTGTAAAGTTGGACTGAAATAGAAAGGGGTTAAAATATGCAAAAGTGTAACAACTGTAACCATCCATTAAAATGGGGTAAAATCTACAATTCGGTAATGTGGTTCTACAAATCTATTCAATGTGAAAAGTGTGGTACTGATTATAAAATATCTTTTCCTTCAAGGTTGATAGGGGTTTTTCTTACTTTACCAATACCAATTTTCGGATTGATTTTGTCACCCTTTGATAATGATTTTGTAAATATTTTGATAGGTATTTGTATTAGTTTTACTGGCTCATTACTTATACCATTTCTAGTGAAATATAAAAACGTTATTACATAAAATATGTAGATTGTGATGATTTACACTTCAACTAACGGGTGCTTTAGTTAAAGATCATGGGGTTGCTTAGGTAGCTCTTTTTCTTTTTCAACTAAAGCGGCAGTTTAGTTGAAGAAGATAAGAAAGTAAAAAAGGGGAATTTAATATGAAAAAATGGAGCAAGGTTATACCGATACTAATTGTAATCATTGTGTTATTTATTATTAGTGGATATAGGTTTACTGCATTAAGTGCTGCCAAAGGAAACTCAATCCTATCAAAAGATGCTGAGTTAGTGGAGGAATATGATATAGGTAAATCTACTATATTTTTATTTAAGAGTAATAACGAAGAGATATTTCAAACAGTATTATCCGAGAAGTTTGGATTACTACATCGAAGCAGTGTATCTACCAATGTACCTTTCAATGCAGATGAAATTCAAACTGTAGGTGGTTTTAGCTTCACAGGGAAAAATGATGCAGCCACATTATTAAGTGTCATATCTAATGATAATGAAGTTGTTTATATAGAGGCTGGTGTAGACCCTTATATTGAAAGAAAAGTAATTAAAAAAGGTGAGCGAATCTCTTTCTTATTTTCATTTAGCAAACAATTGGACTCACTAAATGCAACTGCATTTAATAAAGAGGGGAAAGCACTTTATTATTACGGTCTTCCCAAAAACGTAAATCAGGTTCATATTCCCGAAGATTTAAAGTGGTATAAAATCGTTGATTAAAGTTTTTAAGTGATATGGGCTTCAGTGAAGACTGTAGAGTGGATAAGAGGTCTCTTTTACTAAAGCTCTGTGTGAAAAGATTGGGGATATGAGAATATAGGGATGTTGTATTATCTTGTTCAACTAACGCGGCAGGTTAGTTTAATAAGTAATGTTTCAAGAACGAGGAGGTAATTAATTGAAAATCACTAAGAACAATGGTTTTGATTTTCTCATAGTAAAAGAAGAAGAAATATACGATTATCAACGATTAGCTGGCTCGTATGCAGTAATCAAGTGTGATGACAAATATCTTTTATGTTATAACACTTGGAGAAAACAATGGGAATTGCCAGCGGGACAAAGAGAGGAGAATGAAACGTCAAAGAATTGTGCAATCAGAGAACTTTACGAGGAAACTAGTCAAATCGTTTCAGATTTAGAATTTAAGGGTTTATTAAAAGTGAAAAACCTCTCAAATGATGAAGTGAAATATAATCCTGTCTATTTTACTACTCTTGAAGAACTCCAACCATTTCAAAAAAATAATGAGACATCTGAAATAAAATTGTGGAATTTAAAAGAACAGGTTGGATATATAGATGAGGTAGACATTAAAATATTTGATTATATAAAATAAAATTTTGCTGTGGTCCTTATTGCACTAACGGGTGCTTTAGTTGAACAAGTGGCTGCCTGAAAGGGTAGCTTTTTCTTATTGAACTAATGCAGCAGTTTAGTTTAATAAGGCGTATGTTAAAATACAGAAAAATACTAGGGAATGATTTGAGTGGCACGATTAAAAATTGGTGATGTTTTTGAGATAGTTACATCAAATGGAATAGGGTTATTTCAATATGTTCATAAAGACGAAACCATAGGTGAGTTAATCCGAATATTACCCTACTTATTTGAGGAGGGTTATGTTATAGAAGATGAATTACTGAAAAAGAAAGAATTATATCTTATTCATTTCCCTTTAGGAACAGCTCTAAATCAAAAGTTAGTAACTAAAAAGGGTAGTTATCCAATCCCACAAGATTTTAAATTACCTAAAAAATTTAGAAGTGAATATATGGTAAATGGTGAATTGATCTGTTGGCATATCATTGATTATGACACTTGGAAAAGAGAAACAGTCGAAAGAATGACTGAGGAACAAAAGCAACTATCACCTTGGAGAATTTGGAATGACACCTTACTTAAACAGAGATTAGCTGAAGGATGGACATTAGATAGATGAATATAATTTATTAAACTAACGGGTGCTTTACTTCAAGAAGGGGTAAAGCCTTTTTTCTTATTGAACTAACGCAGCAGTTTAGTTAAGAAGGAATCGCTATAAATTTTGTTGTTGAAATAGATCGTGCCATTTACTTTAACAAAGGAGGATTTACAATGAAATTGGAAAAAGCGAAAGTTCTTGTACTTGGAACTTTTCATATGTCTGAACATGAAGGTTTAAATTCTGAAAGAAGGCAAACTGAAATTGAGGAATTAGTATCTAAACTATCAAGCTTTAAACCAACGAAGATTGCAGTTGAAATGGTACCAGAGGATTGTGAATATTGTAATGAGAAATATAAACAATATAAATTAGGTACACACAAACTAGAAATGAATGAAATATTTCAAGTAGGCTTTCGTTTAGGTTTAAAGATGGGGCATGAACAGATTTATCCAACTATTGGATGGGTGAGTCAGACATGGATTATGGAGAAGTTGAAAGTTGGGCAAAAGAAAATCAACCAGAACTTTTAAATGAAATATATGAGGGTTTTGTGTTCCCTGAATTGTCGGAAGATAAAAGTATAATAGATTACTATAAAGAATTAAATGCCCCCACTTTACTTAACAAGTTGCATAAAATGTATGTAAATTTAGCACGTATCGGTGATTTTAATAATTATGTTGGTATGAACTGGCTAAGTTGGTGGTATAAAAGAAATTTGATTATGTTTGCTAATTTAACTCGTCTAATTGATTCGGAAGAGGAACGAGTTTTATTTATAGTAGGTGGCTCGCATTCAAGTATAGTTAATAAATTTCTTGAAGAGAGTGAGATTTGTGAGATTGTCCAACCACTAACTTATCTATCCTGAAAGGGTGCTTTGCTTTAGATGGATATTCCGCAAAAAGGGCGTGCTTGTTTAATATGCGTCTCTTTTTCTTCTTCAACTAACGGGTGCTTTAGTTAAACAAGACCATCTTTCCGATGGTCTATTTTTTTATCCAAAACATCAAGTAGATCTCAGAAATCCATTGTGAAATGGTACACTTAAACTAACGGGGCAGGTTAGTATAACAAGCAAAAGTTATACAATAATAAAATAGGTCTTGTTTTCAAGGAGGTAAAACATGGATTACATTTTACCCAAAGAAGAGGTGTTAAAAGTGAAACGGTGGCCTAAAGATACCATAGCGGCGGGGCGTCGTCATACCGTTGGGCTTAAATCTGACGGCACGGTGATGGCTGTGGGTGATAATAAATATGGCCAATGTGATATAAGCGGCTGGCGCGATATTGTGGCGGTCGTGGCTGGTAATGTTCATATGGCAACGAACACGGGTAATGCTCATACAATCGGTCTTAAATCTGACGGCACGGTGGCGGCTGTGGGTTGGAATAAGCATTACCAATGCGACGTAAACGACTGGCGTGATATTATAGCGGTTGCGGCAGGTTGGCGTCGTACCATTGGGCTTAAATCGGATGGCACGGTAGTAGCAGTGGGCCGAAATAATGAAGTTGAATGCAATGTAAACGGCTGGCATGATATTGTTGCGGTCGCGGCGGGTGACTGGCATACCATCGGGCTTAAATTGGACGGTACGGTGACGGCTGTTGGTAATAATCGGTATCGCCAATGCAATGTAAGTGGTTGGTGCGATATTGTGGCGGTCGCGGCGGGTTATCTTCATACAATCGGTCTTAAATCTGACGGCACGGTGATGGCTGTGGGTTTGAATAAAAATGACCAATGCGATGTAAGCGGCTGGCGCGGTATTGTGGCGATAGCGGTAGGTAGTAATCATACCATCGGCCTTAAATCGGACGGTACTGTGGCGGCAGTGGGGTGGAATGAGTATGGCCAATGTAATGTAAGTGATTGGCGCGATATTGTGGCAATTGCGGCGGGTTGTGCCCATACCGTCGGGCTTAAATCGGACGGCACAGTGGTTGCTGTGGGTGATAATGAATATGGCCAATGCGATATAAGCGGCTGGCGAGGCATCCAACTGCCCAACAATTAGTTTTCGGGTAAAAAGGATACAGTTCCTGCAACTAATAAATCCAAAAAAGGATTAAACAAAAAAGGTAAAATTTCTTCTTCAGCTAACGGATGCTTTACTTCAAGAAAGAGTAAAGCCTTTTCCTTATTCAAAAAGCAGCAGTATAGTAGATTTGTGGGATGTAAACGCAAAGTTATTAAAAAAAAGATATGTTAGCAATTGACTAACGGGTGCTTTAGTTAAAGTACATGGGTTGCTTAGGCAACTCTTTTTTCTTATTGAACTAACGCAGCGGTTTAGTTTAATACGCCCCAAGACCTAGCTTAAAATAATTCTTAGGTTCATTACTAGGAATTCCCCCACACAGTAAAGTGGAATCAAGAAGAAAGAAAGCTACAGGAGTGGTGAAAATAATGAAAACCAAAATAAAGTTTAGATTTTGGACTGTTTTAAGGAATATTTTATTAGCTATAGTTGCAGCACTTGTTATTTGGTTCATTTTCAGTAACGTAATGACTACATATGAACAAAAAAAATATCCAGCAATAGGGAAATTAGTCGAAGTAGATGGTAAGAGTATGCACGTCTATACAAAGGGTGAAGGGGATAATACAATAGTTTTATTAAGTGGCCTTGGAACCGCAGCGCCAGCACTGGATTTTGAGCCTTTGATAAATGAATTGGCAAAGAATAATAAGGTAGTAGTGGTAGAGTCGTTCGGATATGGGTGGAGCGATATAACCAACAAGGCACGAACAGTGGAGAACATAGTAGAGGAAACAAGGACTGCTCTTAAAAAATTAAACATAAGCGGCCCATATATATTGATGCCTCATTCAATTTCCGGAATCTATAGTATGTATTATGCTAATAGATATCCCGAAGAAGTTAAAGCAATCATAGGAATAGATTCTACCCTACCACAGGCATTGGAATATTTCGGTGAAACTGTTCCTACTATGCCTAAATATTTGAGTTATGTGGCACCAACTGGAATTGCAAGATTAGCATTATACTTAACTCCAGATAATTTTCTACCTATTTCTGAGAAAGGCACTTATACGGAAGAAAATCTAAGAATGACAAAAGCTATCTCCTCTTGGAAAGGCTACAACAAAAATGTAGTTAATGAAGCGAACGAGATAAATAATAACATTGATAAAACAATAGATATGACATTCCCGCATGATCTACCTGTTATGATCTTTACTACGAAAGAAGAAAATGTAAATGGAGATGGTAAATCAAATATAAATTTTTATAAAGCACAAATACAAAATATAGATGTTAATAATCTAGTAACTATAGAAGGACACCATTATTTACATTGGACTCATTATATGGAAATGAGCGAACACGTTGATGAATTCACAGAAAGATTTAAGTGATTGAATTAAATGATGGGAAAGCACTATTGTTCTTCAACTAACGGGTACTATAGTTAAACATGACCATCAATTCGATGGTCTATTTTTATGTCCAAAACTCAAGAAGATTTCTGCTATACATTGTGAAATGTTACACTTAAACTACCGGTGCAGGTTAGTTCAAAAAGGTGTGATAAAATATTCCATGTAAATTAGGAGTGAAAAAATGATATCTAAATTAAAAAAACTTGTTAGTTATTTTATATTTAAGATTGGACTGAAATCAAAACAAAGTTCTGTGGGATGGACAACCTTTGCTCCAATAAGAATCGTACCCGAATATACAAATATAGATTTAGAGAAAAAACAAGTCACAGGGGTAGTAAAATATAATGGTAAAGCATATTTAACTGTAATTGTGGATGTTCAAAATAATAAAACAAAGATAAAAGGAAATCTAAGAAGGATTGATGAATTAACAAAACCTTTTAAAAAAGGTAACTACATTGAAATAATTAAATCTGAAGCTAAATTTTTAATAGAAAATGGAATAACAAATCCAAAAGAATATTACTCTAATCGTTAACTTCTTATTCAACTAAAGGGTGCTTTAGTTAAACATGACCATCATTTCGATGGTCTATTTTTATGTCCAAAACATCAATTTGATATTTGTGATCAATTGTGAAATGTTACACTTAAACTAACGCAGCAGGTTAATTGAACAAGGACTTTATTGGCTTACGTTGAATATACAAAAAGACTAGAGGAAAGCTAATGTAAATAATGAGCTGTTAAATCTTCTTCAACTAACAAGGCAGGTTAGTTGGAAAAAGAAACTGATAAACAGTCTCTGTAATGTCAGCTGTATTTCTATTATTCTTTTTAAATTTAATAAGGAAGTGACAGCAAATGCCCTCAAATGGCACGGTTCAAGATCACTGAACCAAACAGAAGGTATGGATTATTTTATCTTTGGCTATTCCCGCAATAATCGAAAATATATTGCAGACTGTGGTTGGTTTCGTGGATACACTTTTTATTGCTCGGTTAGGATTAAATGAAGTTACAGCTGTTGGTATTGCAAACACTATTTTTGCCGTTTATATAGCTATCTTTATGGCAATTGGTGCAGGGTGAATTTTACTTGTTTTCCCCTTCGAAAACTGAAATAGCTTTTTGAAAGAAAAGTGGTGAACCATTTACATCTTGTTCACCACTCTTAAATCTTATTACGATAAATTTAATCTAGTTTGTAAAGTATGAACGGAAATTGGGGTGTTTAATACTCAGTAATTAATTCCAAGCAGTGAGTTACCTCGATGTTGTTTTATATCTTAATCGAAAGATTGATATGTATGTAAGGCAATAACCTAAAATTGTTGTCTTACTTTGAAATTAGAATGGGCAAACCACGAGTAAAACCAAGAAGTTTATGTACAATCAAAGCAATAGAACTGTACAGAAACATACTTACATATTTTTTATCTTTGTTGTTTCTTTTTTTTTTATTATAAAAGGTACGAACTGGACCAACAACCATGAGAACAATTAAGAGAAAAAAATAACTTTTTCTGTTACTTCCATCACTAGAAAAGGTCTAATAGCATTATTAATGGAAGTGTTTCAATAAAAGATCTACCAAATTCCCAAAACGAACCCTCATATGAAATAGTAGCTATATGTTTGTAATGAATATAGACACAGACATAGACTCAGACACAGATAGAATTTATACATCCTCATATTAAACTAACGGCTGTTTTAGTTAAACAAGACCATCATTTTGATGGTCTATTTTTAAGTCTAGAATATCAAGTAGATTTAGGCGTTCCATTGTGAAATGTTACACATCAACTAACACAGCAAGTTAAAAAACTCTCTCTTTTACAAGAGGGAGTTTTTTCTTTTAGTTTTGAATTAGAAGAGGGGAATGAAATTAGAATTTTTAGATACATATAACCAGACAAATAAGATTGAAGCATTCCGAGCTACTTAAGCAATGTAAGTATCTCTTTTATTGCATTATCAACAAATGATCGTTTTGGACGAGATTTCATTATTACGGTAAGTCCAATTAACGATACGATTAGCGCCTGTGCTAAGGCTTTCGCGTTTACATCGGTCTCAAGTTCACCTGATTGTATACCTCGTTCAATGGTTTCTTGAAATATGATTGAAAGGTACATTTGATGTTCCCTTGTAAGAATTTCAAATTTCTCATCATGAGGCGCTAGTTCGACCATCGTATTGATGCAAAAGCATCCTCTACTGGGACTTTCCGTGTATTCCTCAGCAACCACTTCTTCAAAAAAAGTGCAAAATGCTTCCTTTACTGATGAAAAGTTTTGAAGTCTGGTTCGCATATCAGAAGCACTGGACATCGTATATTTGCGTAGAGCGGCTTCGAACAATTCTTTTTTACCCCCAAAGGCAGAGTAAATACTGGGTCGTTGAATTCCCATTCTGGAAGTTAAATCACTTAATGAGGTTGCTTCATATCCCTTCTCCCAAAATAGTTGCATAGCTGCATCTAATACTTTTTCTTCGTCAAATTCGCGGGTTCGTCCCATAGTCAAAACCTCTCGTTACTTTTGTTTTTTGTTTAATTATATTTATCATAAGAAACTGCCAATTGTCTTCATTTACGTACTGAACAGTATAATATAAATATACATTTTCCTCTTTTTATTGTCAAATGTAGACTAGTTAATCCTAACAAGAGATTTCCATAAACAAAGTCGTTATTACCCATAATGTAATTTAATCGTTGACAGAATAAGTTTCTGTAAGTTATATTTACCAAGCAATATAACATACTGTTTGGTACGTTATATTTCTCTGTATCTAAAATTAATGGGAAAAAAGGGGTGTACAGAGTGGAGGAAATTAAAGAAAAAATAGCAGTCAATGCTGAGATAAAGGCGAATTCGACTCAGGGAGCATTTATCTCATCTGATTCAATCCGTGTCTCTTCTATCTCTCTTAATGTGTCATTATTATTTGCAGTTGCCTGTGGGATGTCAGTAGCAAATATCTACTTCGCACAGCCGCTACTTGATCAGTTGTCGAGTGAGTTTGGTATTGACTATTCCATCATAGGAATTGTTATTACCATCACTCAAATCTTTTATGGATTAGGATTGCTACTGCTAGTGCCACTTGGTGACTTGCTGAACCAGCGCCTATTGATTATCGGTCAGATGTTATTATCCATAATAGTTTTGGTTATAGTTGGAACTGCTTCCACCAGCACGATACTATTTGCAGGAATGGCTTTAGTGGGACTTCTTGCGGTCGTAACTCAGACTCTTGTGGCGTTCGCAGCATCTATGGCTGCTCCTGCAGAACGAGGGCGTGTGGTTGGTATTGTAACAAGCGGAATTGTAGTCGGCATACTTCTTGCGAGGTCCTTTGCAGGAATATTAACGGATGTTGCGGGGTGGCGTTCCGTATATCTAGTCTCTGCTGCACTAATGCTTTTTATGGTTTGTATGTTTTTTAGGGTATTGCCCAATATTGAACGAGAGGTAAAGTCACTGTCCTATCCTCAATTGCTTAGATCGGTGTTTATATTGTTTAAACAAGAACGGATCTTACGCATCCGCTCTGTTCTTGCCCTACTGATTTTTGCTGATTTCAGCATTTTGTGGACTTCACTAGTACTCCCTCTTAGCACACCGCCATTATCTCTTTCACACAGCGCAATTGGTGCACTTGGTCTTGTGGGAGTAGCAGGAGCTTTAGCTGCAGCTCGCGCGGGGAAGCTTGCTGATCTGGGTTACGGACAGAGAACAACGGGCATTTCTTTGTTCTTATTGTTGATTTCATGGTTATTCATCAGCTATACAGAGCAATCGCTATTCGCATTAGTTATAGGTATTGTACTGCTTGACTTGGCTGTGCAAGCCATACATGTTACTAATCAAACGATGATACTTCCTTTGCGACTGGAGGCACGTAGTCGGCTTACTGCAGGGTACATGGTGTTTTATTCTATCGGAAGTGCTAGCGGATCAATTGCTTCTACTCAAATGTATGCGCACTACGGGTGGGAAGGAGTATGCTTGCTTGGGGCGTCTGTTAGTACTTTAGCTCTTCTATTTTGGGCAATGACAAGGAACCTAAAGTTTCCGCATTAAAGTATGCATATGTTTTAACCTATCTCAGATACCATCATGAATCTGAGATACATAGCAACCAGTCTAGAGGAAATCAATTCTAGTACAGAATCTCTATTCGTTTATCAGCTTCAAACGAAGACCATGCATTTGACGGTAACAGCATTGAAATAAATATGGAGGTGTTCAAATGACACCAGAACAAATAATTAGAAAATTTTTTGAAGAAGTACGATCAGGAAAAAATCCAGACTACTCAAATCAATTAATGTCCGAACAAGTATTGGCTCATCAAATTGTATCCGAGGAAGAACAAACAGTTTTAAGGACGCCTAAAGATTATGCTGAACACGTAAGAGAAATGATTGAAGCCTATGGTAATTATTCTTTAGAAATTCAAGAATTATTGGTACAAGGACATAAAGTATATGTCCGTTGGAGACAAGTAGGTGCACACGTAGGAGTAGTCGATGGATATCAACCTACAGGACTTACAATAACTCAAATGACAAGTGCAGTATATAAGATAGAAGATGGAAAAATTTCCGAGTATTGGATTCAAATTGATAGGTCAGGGGTTCAAAAACAATTAGAGTACAATAAACATATTAAATAGTTATTTAATATTCTAAAGTGTTAGGATAATAAACTTTTCTTGAACTAACAGGTGCTTTAGTACAAAACCAAGGGGCTGTTAAACAGCTCTTTTTTCTTGTTCCACTAACGGGGTAGTTTAGTTGAATAAGCGATGTGAAGATAGGGATAAAAAGGGGATGTGAAGATGCCAATATTTCCAGAAGAAAACGACTTTCTTTCGTTATTCGAATCGGAACCAATGTTATTAGATACAACTACAAAAGACTTGCCATTTTATTATAATGAAGCAACCTACCGATTCTCCAATGGACAGGAAGACTTTGTTATTAAGCTTTGTCCCTCTTATGGTGAAGTTAAAATACAAGTATCTATGCATAGTTCAAATAGATTGTTATCACTTTTAGAGCTGAAACGGGTTGAAAAACTTGAAATTACATCAGATAAGAAAGAACGGACAAGTGTGCTACTAACAATTGATAATGAGGATTCTCAACAAATGATTGAACTTGATTTTAAGCCTTATTTTAAACAGATTTTTAAAGAACATCTTACTTAATAAGTTTAATTTCTTATTAAGCTAACGGGTGCTTTAGTTGAAGATCATGAGTTGCATCAGCAACTCATTTTCTTATTGAACTAACTGTGCAGGTTAGTTCAATAAGCAGGTATATTTGGTATCATATCGAAGTAGTTAATATAAGGGAGTGAGTAGAAAATCATAAAGGGTGAATATGGTGACCAAGAATAAAAAGATTTTAGTCAGTTTAGTATTCTGCTGCTTAGTTATATTAGTTTTAGCCGGATGTGAAAAGACTTTGATTTACGAAGGCAGAAAGTCTGATTGGAAAGTTGTTTACACAATCAGCCATGATGAAAAGAAAATAAGGCGGCAAGTAGTTGAAATTCAGTCTGTTGGGGGAGAACCAAAAAGTGATGTAACCTTCAAAGCAGAATTTCCTAGTTCATCATGCGAAAACAATTTTACACTAGATAATAAAAGGTATAAACAAATTTTTCCAGGTTGTTTAGATGTGCCGCGACCTGACAATAAAGATGATTCTTTCCGAGTTTTCATAACTTGGGGTGGCCAAGAGGAAAAAATTGATTTAGAGAGAAAATAAAGAGATAGCTCGAGAATTGTTCAAAGGCGATTTTCTTTTTCACAAATGAATTATTCAACTAAAGGGTGCTTTACTACAAGAAGGAGTATAGCTTTTTTCTTATTGAACTTAAACAGCAGCAGTTTAGCCAAAGAAAAGATCAATCCTGCATAACTGTGCACAAAATGTAGGGTGGATAGATTCAACTCCTGCTATTCTATTAAGGAAGGAGGTCATGAAGTGGATTTGCTTAAGAACATGAATGATGCAATGAAGTATATGGAGGAAAACCTTACTAACGAAATAGATTTTAAGATAGTGGCAAGTATAGCACATTGTTCTGAATATCATTTTAAAAGGATGTTTTCTTTCCTTGCAGGTATTACATTATCAGAATACATCCGCCGTAGACGGCTTAGTTTGGCAGCATTAGAGCTTACTAATAGTAACATAAAGGTAATCGATGTTGCGATTAAATATGGATACAACTCACCGGACTCTTTTACTAGAGCTTTTCAAAATTTACATGGTGTAACACCATCAGAAGCAAGGAAAAATGGACATCAATTAAAAGCCTATCCACTAATGACCTTTCAATTATCGATAAGAGGAGGAAATGAAATGAATTACCAAGTCGAACAAAAAGAGGCATTTAACATAATTGGTATCATGAAAAGAGTTCCAATTATTTTTGAAGGAGAAAACCCAGAAATTACGGCAATGTGGAAGTCTTTGACTATGGAAGAAATAGATCAATTAAAAAAACTTTCTAATATCGAACCTAAAGGGATGATTCAAGCCTCTACAAACTTTTCTGAAGGACGCATGGAAGAAAAAGGAGAGCTTGATCAGTATATAGGAGTGGCAACAACACAAGAATGCCCCGAAAAATTTTCAAAACTTGAAGTTCCTGCCTTAACATGGGCGATATTTGAATCAACGGGACCTTTTCCTAGTACGCTACAGGAAACTTGGGGAAGGATATATTCCGAGTGGTTTCCATCTTCCAGTTATCAAGTAACAGAAGGACCCGAAATCTTGTCGATTAAAACCAAAGACTTAACTTCACCGTCTGTGAAGAGCGAAATTTGGATTCCAGTTTTGAAAAAATAAATTTAATTTTAGATCAAAGAGCTGTTTTGACAGCTCTTTTTTTTATAGATGGGACGATTGTGAAAGTATACACTTAAACTAACGGATCAGGTTAGTTCAATAAGGATTTTCCTTTTCCGATACTTTAAATTATTTTAAGAACAACTGGTTTTGTTCAATCCTTAGTTTTGGAAATCGGGAAGAATTGGGTGAAGAACGATATACTAACTGTTGAAAAAGCTATTGAAATTATGAGGGAAGTACATAGAAAGTATAACGAGTCTATATACTAGGCAGTTCTTTTTTAGAAAGGTGGAGAAATAATGAAAAATGATTTAAGGGATGTTGAGCTAGACATAATTAATACAGATCTTGAATTAGTTGATACTTTGTATCTAACTAGTGCATACACACTGGTTCACTCAATTAATTTTCACTCTTTAAATAATGAGGATAGAGTGAAAATACAATTTATATCTGTCAATTCATTATACCAAGGTAATCTTTGTTTCTTTGTAGATGGTGATAATGTTGGGGAAGTATATATTTCAAAAGGAATAACTCAGTTACCCATTCAATTAGAAATAAAACAACAGTTATCATCGTATTTTCAACCTCATTTTGAAGAGGATCATAATAAGCCGAAAACTGGGATTCAAATCAAAACCGTAGATTCATTATGATGATTATGAAGAATCCGCCAATTAAGTAGAAAAATAAACGAAAAGTTTAACAGTACTCGTAATTCAACTAACTGGCGGGTGCTATAGTTATACTAGTGGCTGCCTGTAAGGGAGCTTTTTCTTATTGAACTAAAGATGCAGGTTAGTTCAACAAGGGATTGGATATTTGTGGTAAAATATAGAAAGTAAAATAAAGGGGGAAAAGTTGAATGAATAAGAATTTACAGGCATTTTCGATTATCTTTTTAGGTGTATGTATTGTTATTAGTTCTTGGTTCATTTCTGAGGCTTTGAAGACTAATAATAGTGAGATTGTTGAAAGGCAAAATGAGAAAGTACTAAACGAAAACCGTTACGAACATATAATGATAGTTACTGACTATTTTAGAATTTTTGATAAACAAACGGGAGATTACTGGGAACAAATTGGTGGCGGAGATTGGGAGAAAAATACACCTATATTAAACCCTAATAATTAGTAATTACATCACTAACGGGTGCTTTACTTCAAGAAGGAGTGAAGATTTTTTTATTTATGAACTAACGGAGCAGTTTAGTGTAAAAAAGCAGGTTAGTTAAAGAGTGCTGTTTGTTCTTTGTTCAACAATTGGGCCATATTGATGAACAAGCTTCTTTAACTAAAGAGGTCTAATAAAAATGACTCTTGAATGTATGTTCCTAAAGTAATATGTAATGAAAAACAAAGGAGTAACAACGTCTATGGAAAAAGTTGAGTACGTTGAGTTAAAACATTTTTCGAATGAATATTTAGATGTATTAAATTCTTTTGAACTTCCTGAAGAACAAGTGCTGTTCACTGCATTACCAAGCAAAATCTTAGAGGCGACAGAAGGACAACATAGGATTGTTATTTTAAGTGAGAATGAACCTGTAGGTTTCTTTTTATTTCATTCAAATGAACGAGTAAAGGAGTATTCAGATAATCCGAAAGCTATGTTGTTAACTGCCTTATCTGTTAATCATGAGAAGCAAGGAAAAGGTTATGCTAAACAAGGTATGCTCTTGCTAAGAGATTTTGTTAAATCTGAATTTCCTAATTGTGATGAAGTCGTTTTATATGTCAACCATAAAAATCTTCCTGCACAGCTACTGTACTTAAAAGTAGGTTTTAAAGATACAGGTAAGAGAATAATTGGTCCTAAAGGTGAACATTATATAATGAATTTATGGTTGCAAAATACTTGACTTTCGGTGAGCTTTAGTTGAAGCTCGTGGGTTGCTAAGGAAACTCTATTTCTTATTGAACTAAAGAAGAAGGTTAGTTGAATAAGAGATTTCCATTTATTCAAAATGTTAGTTGAAATGATAAAGAAAAAATTGTGTGGGTCATAAATTTTTAAAAGGAAAATATTCTTTGAAAATAGTTAGAATTATCTTAGCGATTATTGTAATTGCTTTATCAAGTTATAGTTTGAAAACTGACTAACGAAGCAGGTTAGTTGAAGATGGATAGTATGAATAACTAGCTGTAGATAGGAGGTATGGATATTGAAAATGGATACTTATTCTCTTATCTCATTTATAATTTTGTGGGGAATACCAACTTTCATTGTTGTTAGAGGTTATCTAAAAATGAGTTCTGATGATAAAAAATTAGCAATCAATGATTTCAGGTCACTCCGTTTTATTTTTACAACAGGTTTTATTGTAATTGGTGCTCTTTTTATACATTTAGGGCTTTTATTCACCCTAAGCATAATAAAATTTATTGGGTTCGTTTTCCTTGCTCTAGGAGGAATTTTATCAGCAATTAATAAGTGGAATAAAAGTAAGGTCAAAAGTGTCTTAGTGAAAAAAATATTTAAATACACAATTATCGGTATTGCTACTTTCTTTCTTATTTTGCTCGGTTTTTACTACTTAATAATAAGAAGTTGGCAAGGAGAGTTTTTTCAGTACGATAATGGTGTGACAATTGAGGTTTACAATTCAAGTAAACAAGAAATAACAGATTTAAACTTTTATTTTTCATTTTATAAAACTCATGTACATCAGAATTTAGGTATTATCAATAAATTAGAACCAGGAGAAACAACTATTCTATATAGTCATCAAATAAAAGACGTTGGTAATGATAGAAGTCTGTATTTACAATATCCACTTAACAAGAATAAGACAGATGTTGTGAGCCTCGCTTATGTACCGTCTTATAAACCTAGTAAGATAGTAGTCGTTTTAGAAATAACCGGAACTGATAATTATGGGAAACATTTATTTAGGTTAAAAGGGTTTGATGATATAGGACAATTTGAAGTTGATTTGACATCCGCTAGAGAGTGATTGCTTAAATGGTACCAAGGAGTGCTTATTCAACAAACGGGTGGTTTACTTCAAGAAGGGGTAGCATTTTTATTCTTATTGAACTAATGGAGCTGTTTAGTCCAATAAGAATAAAAAAGGACGGTGTCAAATGGAGAAAATTTTGCGGGATTTCAAAAAAATTGGAATCGTAATTATAGTTTTATTGCTTATTATGGTGGGTTTCTTTATCTTTGCTAATGCTAATAGGACTTATTCTGCATCAGACATACTAGGTGATCATGCTGACTTAAATGCAGAAAACCCATTTGTAGACATTGAAAGTATTGATCATGAAACAGAGAATATATTCACATCAATTGAAATTCCAGAAGAAACGCAACAGGAACTTATAGAGGCTTTTAAAAATGCAAAATTCAAAAAAGCAAGTGATGTTTCAAGTGACTACGATTACCGAATCAATATTACATTAAATACAGGATATTCAATGTTTGTTGATTCGGATAAAAAATCACTAATTATTCTTGATACGTACGAAAACTATTCAATGGAAAATGATAGTGATTTCTTTCCGATTTTAAAGAATGCTACTAAGTAGTAAGCCTAAATTTTGATTTTTCACTAACGGGTGCTTTACTTCAAGAAGGAGTGAAGCTTTTTTCTTATTGAACTAACGGGGCAGGATTGTTGAAGAAGGATATTTTCTGTTTTAAGCGAATTAGAATTTCAAACAAACCTTACACGAATACAGGTATTGAAAATAACAGGAATATAGGAGGTATGAGATATGAAGATCAATAGAATAGATCATGTGAGTATAAACGTAAATGATCTTTCAGAGGCTAAAGCGTTTTTTCTTGATTTAGGACTTGAAGTGCAAGCGGAATGGGAATTGGATGGTGAACAGTTGGATAGAATAGTTGGGCTTAATGATGTTAAAACGGCATGTGTAGGATTGGGGATGCCAGATGGTCAGACATGGATAGAGCTAGTCAAATTTTATACGCCATCAGATGAAAAAGATATTCAGCAACCTTTTGCAAATACGCTGGGTATACGACATATTTGCTTTGCTGTTGAAGATATTGATGCTGTTGTTGCAAAATTGAAAAAGAGGGGTACGGAAATCTTTAGTGAGATACAGCAATATGAAGAAAGTTATAAGTTATGCTACGTTCGTGGTCCAGAGGGTATTATTTTAGAGTTGGCGGAGAAACTCAGATAAAATATTGAATGGACTTTAAATAATTTAGATTTCAAACTTTAAAGACTTCTTAAACTATCGGGTGCTTTAGTTCAAGAACATGGAGTTGCTTAGGCAACACTTTTTTCTTATTGAACTAACGGGGCAGTTTAGTTGAATAAGGAATAACAAAATAAGTGTTAAAAAAACATCCTATCTTGAACTGACCCAATAAAGTTAGACAAATAGCTTAAGCAGCTTCTAAGACCTGAGTTCGGTATTCTACTGGACTTAGGTCTTTTAATTTTGCCTTCATTCGTTTATGGTTGTAATACTCGATATATTCATGTAGTTCACGTTCAAAATGTTCCATATTCTCAAACTCTTGTAGATAAAGAAGCTCCGACTTTAATAAGCCAAAGAAGTTCTCAATGACTGCGTTATCCAAACAATTGCCCTTACGGGACATACTTTGTCTTATATTATGTTTCACTAGCGTTTTTTGGTATTTCTTCATTTGATATTGCCACCCTTGATCAGAGTGTAAAATGACTGTACTTCCTGGATTTAAACTCCCGATTGCCTCGGCTAACATATCACCCACAAGTTGATAAACTGGGCGGCTCATTACCTTGTAAGCAATGATTTCGCCGTTACATAAATCAAGTATAGGGGATAGATATCGTTTCTCACCGAATAAATGGAATTCGGTTACGTCCGTTACCCATTTTTGATTCATTTTTCCTGCATGGAAATCACGGTTTAGTAAATTCGGTGCGATTTTGCCAGCTTTTCCACGGTAAGATCGATACTTCTTAATCCTCACTTCGCATTTTAAACCCATTTCGTTCATTAATCGGTTGATCGTCTTTGGATCATGAAAAATATTTCTTTTCTTTAATTCTTTGGCGATACGACGATAGCCATAACGTCCTTTATGTTCATGATAAATGGCTTCGATTGCTTGTTTTTCCTTCGCGTATTTATCTTCACGCTGTAATCGTTTTTCCCAGTAATAATAAGTACTACGTGGAATGTCTGCGACTTTAACTAATTCCACGACATCAAATTCAGCCTTTAGTTCAAAAATTACTTGCGCTTTGATTTTGTTTGTAATTTTTCCTTTTCCTGAACTAAAGCGTTCAACTTTTTTAAGTAGGCATTCTCCATACGCAAACGTTCATTTTCAGCTCGTAGAGCTTCCATAGATCCATCAACTGGAGATGTTTTTTTGTCATTCGATTTGGTTTCCTTTTTCATGGATGGGCGCCCCTTTTTCTTTGGTAGTAGGGCATCGATTCCACCAATTTCAAACGCTCTTCGCCAATTTCTAATCAGACCAGATGACGAAATATTAAAAATTGCGGCCGTTTCAAGAGAGGATGTACCCATTTCGTTCATATAACTCAGTACATCTAGTTTAAACTGTTGCGTATAAGTTGTATAGGGCAGACAGAATGCCTCTGCCCCTTGATGTTCATAAAGTCTTACCCATCCTCGCATCACAACTTTACTGACTTTTAAGTCCCTTCCTATTTCCTGATAACTTTCATGGCCTCCTAAATAACGCAATACTATATTGATTTTTTCTTCTGCTGTAAATCTAGCCATAAAAAACACCCCGCAAATGTTAGTTTAGTGTCTAACATTTACGGGGCAGTTCATCTTGTAGGATGTTTTTAATATTGCAGTAATTTATTATGCTGTTTTTTATTTCTTTGCTAATTCAGAAGCAACTTTTTCAGCTTCTTCATATCCCTTTTGTAAAATCTTATCTCTATCAGCACCCAGTAAATCAGTTCCTTGTACACGAATAATTTCGTAATCTTCAATTCCCATAAAGTTGAACATTGACTTTAAGTATTTATGAGAGTATTCAACTTCGGTATACCAGTCATTATTGGTATAGATGGCTCCACTTCCTTGTATCACAACTATACTTCTTCCGTCTTTAAGAAGCCCAACTGATCCTGTGTCGGTATATTTAAAAGTTTCCCTTGCAATCAAAATATTGTCCATATAGGCTTTTAGCTTTGATGAAACATTAAAGTTATGCAATGGGTAAGCAATAACATACTTATTTGCACTTTTGAATTGATTTAATATCTCATTCATACGCCCTGTTACTTCTAGCTCTTGGTTAGTAAGTTCGTGTCCATTTCTTAATTTTCCCCATGCAGTTAGCACAGTATCATCTATCATAGGCACTACTTCACTGTACAAATTAATCTGTTCAATGATTTCTTCATTAGAATGTAGCTCTTTGTAGGCTCTCATAAAATAATCAAGAACATTTAGACTTACTGAAGAAGTTGAATCAACTATTGGATGTGCGTTTATAACAAGAAGTTTACTCATAGATGTATTCCTCCTAAAAGTATGTTTAATATAATTAAAGACTACATTAATCGTCGATTGAATGTGTCTACAATTAAGGCGCTTTTAATAATACATCGAATAATAATTTGTGTCAAATTAAAAAATATATACACCTTCGAGTTTGTGTTAATATACAAATACACTTAGTATCTTAAATAATACAAGCAGGTGAACTAAATGAAGTATAGTGTTATGGTTGAATATGCTCTGCATAGTCTTGTTTATTTAATTGATGTTCCTTCAAACGAAAGCATAGGAATAAAAGATCTTTCAGAATTTCAAGGACTTTCAGAGACATACTTATCAAAAGTTTTCGGTAAATTATCTAAGGCTGGTATCGTAAGTTCTGTATCTGGGGTAAATGGAGGATATAAATTGGCTAAAGCCCCTGAAGAGATATCTTTTTGGGATGTAATAAAAGCAGTAGAAGGAGTTAAGCCTATTTTTCAGTGCCAGAATATTTTAAAGAATAATCTTATGTATTTAGATAAAGAAAAATGCTCTTCATGCACTTCAGGTAATTCCGCTTGCACCATTAACTTAGTAATGCTAGAGGCAGAACAGCAAATGTATGAGTTCCTAAGTAGTAAGACTATTTCATGGTTAAATGAGGAACTCGAACAAGTTCTTCCAAAAGAAATAAGAGTAGGTTCCCGAGAATACTTTAGAAGAAATGACTCTAATTAGATCCTTTACTTTAAGCTCATTTAAGTTAATAGCATCTTCAACTAACGGGTGCTTTAGTTAAACAAGACCATCATTTCGATGGTCTATTTTTATGTCCAAAACATCAAGTAGATTTCGGCGATCCATTGTGAAATGTTACATTTAAACTAACGCAGTAGGTTAGTTGTACAAGTTATAAATTTAATGGTTTAAAGTTATAGAGCATTTCTTTGAAAGAGGAATGCTTTTAATTTTGCTTAAAACAAAAATCTACAATAAAAATGTAATTCAAATTAATAAAAATTTATTGTAAATCGATAAAATATATATTAAAATTAAAATCAGAATAATTAAGTGAGGTGCTTTTTATGGAAAAAGTAAAGACGTTGTTTTTAAAAATAGCTGTTATTCTTTTAGGAGTCCCAGTTCTTGCTCTGTGCATCTTTTTGGTGCCTGAGATGGCGAATCTTGCAGCAAAATTGCTTCCAGAGTTTGCTAGAATAAAATATCTCGTTTTCATCGCTTTTGATGCATCGGCGATACCTTTTTACTTTGCTTTGTATCAGGCTTTCAAACTCTTACGCTATATTGACAAAAATAAAGCTTTCTCCGATTTATCTGTAAAAGCATTAAAGAAAATCAAATACTGTGCCATCACAATCAGTATTTTGCATGTGCTAGTTTGGCCACTCTTCTATATCTTTGCGGAGATAGACGACGCACCAGGAGTTATCTTTGTCGGATTGGTTGTTCCTTTTGCTTCGATGGTTATCGCAGTCTTTGCGGCTGTTCTCCAAAAACTTTTACAAGAAGCAATCAATATCAAATCAGAAAATGATTTAACGGTCTGAGGTGAAAAACAATGGCAATTATAATCAATATTGATGTGATGTTAGCGAAAAGGAAAATGAGCGTAACAGAACTTTCGGAGAAGGTTGGAATAACAATGGCGAACCTTTCTATATTGAAAAATGGAAAGGCAAAAGCGATTCGATTATCCACTTTAGAGGCAATTTGTAAGGCTTTAGAATGTCAGCCTGGAGATATTTTAGAATACAAAAGTGACGAAGACAGTTAAACATTGTGGAGGAAACTTAATATAACAATTATTAGGGGAGGTATAACTATGGACATTAACAATTTGATTATTGAAAATATTGCTAACCCTCATGAGTTGGAGAGAATGTATAGAAAAGACCCGAAAGCTTTTAAAAAATCATTCTCACACGCATGGGAACAAAATCCTGATTCTCAGGTTCTTGGTGTTTGGTATGAAAGATTGCATTTTAAGGAGAAGGTAAATACAGAAAAATCTTCCTTGCTTCAAAAAGGTTTCTTAATCATGGGCATTTTAGCCATTCTGGCCGGGATAAGCACCAGGATCATTTTCCATTTTGTCGAACAGGAAGCAATTGCACCATTTAACCTGGCTTTTGGTATAATTCCCTTTATTGCTGCCTATTTTGTTTACAATAATACTCCGAAAAAAAGTGTTATTTATTCCCTTGCAGCGTTGTTCCTAATTTCCGGGTTTTATCTTAATATGCTGCCATTAAATTATAAAGACAGTATTATCCTTGCTTATTTACACCTTCCCATATTCTTATGGGTATTGGTAGGGCTTGCATTTACAGGAAATGAATATTCAAAAGGCAGTACAAGATTAGCCTATATTAAATTTAACTTGGAATATTGTATTCTCTACGCCAGTATGGCAGTTAGCGGAATGGTACTGGCAGCATTAACCATGCAGTTATTTAGCTTTGTTGGCTTGGATATAGAAGACTTCTATTTTAGTAATGTCGTTTTATTTGGTGCTGCCGCTCTCGCTATTGTGGCTGCATACCTGGTATCAATGAATCTTAAACTTGCTAAGAATATTACACCATATATAGCTAAAATTTTTAGTCCTCTTGTCCTGGTCACATTGTTGGTCTATCTTATAACGGTTATATGGGTCGGAAAAAATCCATTCTTGGACCGCAATTTCCTGATAGTCTTCAACGGAATACTCCTTGGTGTATTGACCGTTACCATATTTTCCATTATCGAGAGTGACTCAGACGAGAAAAAGAACATTTCAGATTATATAAATTTTGCCTTAATTGTTCTTGCGCTTATCATTGACAGTGTGGCTTTGTCAGCAATTGTGTTCAGACTTTCTTCTTATGGGATTACGCCTAATAGACTTGCTGTTTTAGGAGTAAACATACTTATCTGGGCAAATCTAATTTGGATTATGCTCTCCTATATGCGTTTTCTACAAAACAAATCCGGACCTTCAACTATCCAAGATGCCGTTACTAAGTATTTGCCGGTCTACGGACTTTGGGCAGCTTTCGTTATATTTACTTTTCCTATAATTTTTAATTAGAAAGGCTCTGTTAATGTAACGAAAAGCTAATCTTCTATAACGTATAAAATCCTTAGAGCCGATATTATGCAGCTTTTTATACAGAGTTGCATAGTTTTGGCTTATTTTCATTACTAAAGTTAAAAAGAGGGTATTCAAACTAGAAGACATAATATATTGTTGCAACTGGATTCTTTAAATTATGTCCAGTTTCATGTGCCCAAAGAAAAAGGACTTCATGAAACGTATTTGATAAGCTAAACTTGCAGGTTTTAAGTTTGAGTTTGATTTAGATTAAATGTGAAAAGATGTACTTACACTAAAGAGGGAGTTAGTTGAAGAAGAATTAAGTAATATTATGAGTGAGGTCAGACTTTAGTTATTCAATTAAAGGGAGCGATTGTTGAATAAGCTTCACGTTTCTTCTTCAACTAACGGGTGCTTTAGTTAAACAAGACCATCAGTTCGGGGGTCTATTTTTACGTTTAAAACATTAATTTTATGAATGTATTTATCTTTGTAGTGTCACTTAAAAATTTGGCAAGTTATTAACTTCATATGCAACTCGTATTCCAGATTCAATTGCTCCTTGCATCCAACCATGGGTAAGAGATGTATGTTCACCAGCAAAGTGAACTCTTCCTTCAGGTGAAGGAATATAAGGATACAACTCCAATTCCTGCCCCGGTTCAAAAGCTGTAAAAGCGCCACAAGAATATGGGTTTTGGCTCCAACTAAAGGAAGAACCTGATACAAACTCAGAATAGACTTGATTTCCGTAAATTTCTGCCAAGTTCGATAGAGCATATTGGATGCGCTCTATTTCTGATAGAGAGTCCCACATTAAAGCTTCATCCGCCCATGTATAACTTGCCAAAATCACAGCATGACCTTCTCTACCAATTGCATAACTTGGGTAAAAGGTAAAACGGATTGGGAGATCAGTAATAGACTTTCCACCATTTTGACCCTCTCTTTCCCAAAATCTACTTTTAAACTCGATTCCGATTTTTGTTGAAGAGATATAGTTTAGTTCGCGAATCGCTCTTCGTTTATAATAGGAAAAAGAATCGAATGGTTCTACCTTCACAAATCGTAAAGTTGAAAAGGGGATAGTTACTATAGCAAGATCAGCAGTCATTTTGAAATGTTCTGAGGTTTGTTGATGAAGAGTATGTATGGTTACACTATCTTGGGATTGGACAATTTTATACATTTTATGATGGTACAGAATAACTTCTTTTAATTGTGGTAGAAATGCATATGGTAATCGATCCATACCACCTGTTATTTCATAGAAACTGGTTGGTGATGTGAATAAAACCATTTCTCGTAATACTTCAATTAAAGAGATTCCCATATATGCTTCCAAATCAAGGAGTACACCAACCATATCGATAGCACCGGCCGATAAATACGAGTTCAAGAGAAAACCTAATGAATATTTTCTATATTGTTTTTCTACAATTGCCCAATTTCTTGCCGGGTCTTGTTTAATAAAATTCATGATTGGCTGAAGCACCAGAAGCAATAAATCTTCAGCGGTTTTCCCTCTTTCATTTAGCTCAACTGGATATTTTAAAATATTTGGGTTATCTTCAAAAAATTCTAGACGTGTTTTAGTACCATTTGCATAAATAATATCCATTGGAGTTCGGTTGACAAATAGGTTTGTAGGCAACGAAAATTTTTTTATATACTCTAAGGTTAAAGAATGTAGAGATGGGATACGCATTGGCCCCGCATTAAAATATAACCCATCGCTAAAGGGCGATCGTAAGGTGTAAACACGACCTCCTATCCTGCCATTAGCTTCAAGAATGGTAACATTGTGACCAGTGTCTTTTAATAATGAAGCTGCAACGAGTCCAGCCATTCCCGCACCAACAACAATAATGTTTTTGGGGGCTTGTGACTTTTTAAGGCCATTTTTAATTATGAAAATCATTTGTTCAGTTGTTAATTGATTATCTTTGTTATTAAGCATTTCTTCGCTCCTATACCATTGAATTTATGCATTATATTCAATTGCAAGGATGTCTATGTTTTCTTTACATTTATTGGAATATTTTTTTGCTGTATGGAGGACTTTAGGGGAAGTTTAATTCAAGGCTGTTCAGTAAGTGACCATGAACTTTGGATAACATTGCAGAAGCTTCTTCTCTCGACAGGAATGAAGTCCTAAACATTCTACGTGACGAAACAGCTTTTGCAAATGATGTGCGGATTGACGAAGGAGTTGCTCAGTAATACAGAATTACCGGAGTACCCTTCTTCATTATCAATCAAAAATATTGCATTTACAGTGTTCAGCCTCCTGAAACCTTTTCAAGTGCTCTTAAGAAACTATGGGAAGAGGAACCTGCTACACCACTACTTCAGGATCTCTCAGGCGATTCTTCAGCGGATGCAGCATGTACCGATGGAAGCTACGGTCTAAATAATAAGGAGTAACAGTATTTTTTAGATAGTTTATTTAATAGAAATTGATTATTAAGTTTTATTACCAAATAGAAGAGAAGGTGCTTATTCAACTAACGGGACAGGTTAGTTCAATAGCAGAAAACGGATTTTTGTTAATTCAAATGGGAAATTCACATAAAATTGGAACCTCTATTCGTTTTGAACGTATGAAAGTAAAGGGCAGTTTGTTGAATAATGATATAAATGGGGTGGTGTGATTTAAAACAAATTCGCGATGTTTGTAAAAAAGTTACGAAGCTTTGCCCCTTTGGATATAAATTGTCTAAAGGACTTTTCATGGCAAAAATATCATAATTATATTCCAGAAAAGGGTCATTTAAGGGAATTAATTAAGAAAGGCTAATATGAGTTTTGGAAATATAAGTACTTGAAAGTTGTACCAGAAAGGTTTAAAAGCGTTAAAGGCATTAGGATAGGAGTGGATAAATAATTATGAAACAAAGTGAATTAGAACTTGTAGAGGAGATTAGAAGGTGACTATTAGTTCAGAGAGGCAGTCCTCAAGATTGATGAGGTTGCGTAGAATCTGCGGTTATGGTGCCGCAATCTCAGTAACACCTTACCTGCTGATCAAAATCGTATGGACTTTCGGCCTCTTCCTTCCAACCGAGCAAATGGGTGACGTCAGCTGGCGCATTATAAACGCAGTAACTGCCGTTCTCTCTGCGATTGGTATCCTTCTTGCAATGGCGTTCTGCAGGCAGTGGGGGGAGCGGCTACCTGCGTGGTTGGTTGCTCTACCCATTTGGGTTGGTACAGGGTTGCTCGTTCCTATGTTGTTGATTGCACCGGTTCTGGGCCCTGCTGCTATGATTCGGGATCAAGAGGCAGGTGCCGCCGACTTATGGGTATACGAGCAGATCTTCGTCATGATTTCACTTTTCGGGATTGGCTTCTTCCTGCCGATTGCATTGGCGGGGTATGCAAAGGCACGTTGGCCAGAGGCGCTGGGTGGCACAACCGACTACAAGGAGTTACCAGGCAATACTCGCCAACTGCAGATCATCTTGGCTAGGATCGTCGCTGTCGGCTGCATTCTGCTCGGTGTCATCAAGGTGTTTTGGGCAGTTGGCGGCTCTTTCGGCATCGACCCGGCATCCATGGGTGAACGCGATGTGTGGTGGCACCTGCTGTCATTGAGTACAGGCGTGTGGTCCTTTGCTGGTGCGTGGGGTATACTGGTGGTAGCATCCCGCCGTGGGTCGAGGTGGTTTCTCCCCCCTATGGCAGCGGCATGGATTTCATCGGGAGCGTTGTTCTCCAACAACCTCTATTCCGCCTTATCTTCCGTTCGACTCGATGCGTCACCCTCCCCAGAGTACCCATTGGCATGGTTGTTGACCACACAAGCAGGCATAGTCTTAGGTATAATAATGGGGATGATTATCCTGTTGGTGCTGCACGAACGCCGTCGAGCCCTTCGAGAGATGAGTCCAACTGAAGTTGATTATCAGATTCAGGGAGAGGAAAAATATTTAGACCATAATTAAATAATACAAAGGTTTTAAAAATGGTTTTATAGGAGAGATGATTATGGATAAAAGAGTCCAATTAGACTTTGATGTTTCTTTAGAATAATGTTCGATCAAATTGATGCTAGTAACCTTTATTACTGAATACAAAGAAAGAACGATTTTTGAAAAAAGATTGATCAAAATACGCTTTTTATATTCAATTAAAGCATTCTTTTATAACAATTTTGATCATTTTTGTGACATTTCTTCTATTAAGCTTGATTGTGGAACACCCGGCAATTTAAACGACTTTATAGTTGAAGCTATTTTTAAAAAAATTATTGTACTAAAGCAACAGAATAGTGGAAGAATGTTTGTTGACTCTAGTTAGAGATACTTGATAATATAGTTGCATGAAATTGTATATAAAAAAGGATGACTGTTATGAAAAAAGCAGTGAAAGAAGCCTCCTAAGATAAAATTAAGTATATTAGGAGGCGTTGAATATGAAATTCAATATTATTAATCGTGACAATTGGTATCGAAAAGAATACTTTGAATACTATTTACAGCAACAAACAACATTCAGTATAACGACTGAAATTAATATTACTATTCTTATGAGGAACTTAAAGAAAAAGAATTATAAGTTATACCCTGCGTTTATTTTTATGGTTACAAATTTAGTTAATTCTCACATAGAATTTAGAACTAGTTTTAACTTAAAAGGTAATTTAGGTTATTGGACAGAGATTTGCCCTTCTTATACAATTTTTGATGAGAAAACTCACACATTTTCAGGTATCTGGTCACCAAATTTAGCTAATTTTTCTGAGTTTCATTCTCAATATGAAAAGGATGTAGAAAAATACAATGGTACGGGTAGTTTATTTCCAAAAACACCTATACCAGATAATAATATTCCGATATCTATGATTCCTTGGAGTTCTTTTACAGCATTTAATTTAAATATTAATAATGGTGGTGATTTTCTCTTACCAATAATAACTGGAGGGAAATATTCACAAGTAAATGATGAATTATTCCTACCTGTCTCTTTACAAATTCATCATGCAGTTTGTGATGGTTATCATGCGAGTGTTTTTATGAATGGCTTACAAAGACTTGCTGATGATAGTGCAGAGTGGATTTAATTGTTAATCAAAAGAAATACAAAGGGAACTGTCATATCAGTTCCTTTTTTTATTGATGAAAAATTAAGTCTGTGAATAAATGTACTTAAACAAACGGGTGCTTTAGTTAAACAAGACCATCAAAAATGATGGTCTATTTTTATGTACAATGTGAAATGTTACACTTAAACTAATGCAGCAGTTTAGTCGAATAAATAAAATTAGAAAAAAGCGGAACTTTAGTTTGTTTATATTCATATAATTATTATGAGTTGATTATTATGACACTTGAAAGGTGGATTTTTTATGTACAAAGTGAATGGTATAGAAGCTTATGAAGCACATAATCGAACTGAGTTATTAGCAGGTTTAGAGACAAAATCTGAATATATCCTTATTAAAGGAGACTATTATAAAGAAGTAAGAAAGATTATGGATACTCATCTTCCAGAGAACGAAAGTATAGGAGTGGCATTAGGAAGTGCAGGTGTGTTATCAATTCTTAATTATGCAATAGATGCAGTAAGAAATTCATTCAGTAATGCAGATAAAATGGATAAAAAAATTGACAGAAAGTTAAATTCATTCAAGGTTAAAAAGATTACAGATGATGGTTTATTATTGAGCTTAAAGCAGTTAGATTATTAGAACTTGCATACATAGAACTATTTTGGATAGTTCTATGTGAATAAATACACTTAAACAAACGGGTGCTTTACTTCAAGAAGGAGTAAAGCCTTTTTTCTTATTGAACTAAAGGGGCAGTTTAGTTGAAGAAGGAATTTACGTCTTATAAGAAGAACTCATTTAATATGAAAAGGGGTGATTATAATGATTATTTGGTTAAATGGAGCATTTGGTTCTGGGAAAACTCAGACTTCTTACGAATTAGAACGAAGGATTCCCAATTCCCTTGTCTATGATCCAGAAAACATAGGTTTTTTTATTAACAGGAATATTCCCAAAGAAATTAGTAAAGGTGATTTCCAAGATTATAGTATCTGGCGAGAGTTAAATTACACTACTTTAAAATACATAGATAGTGAATATGACGGGATTATAATTGTTCCTATGACCTTAGTAAATCCACAGTATTTTGAGGAAATTATAGGGAAATTAAGAGATGATGGAGTGAGAGTCAATCATTTTGTACTTTGGGCTTCTAAAGAAACATTACAAAAGAGGCTGCGAAGTAGGGGTGAGAGAAAAAATTCATGGGGTGAAAAACAAATAGATAGATGTATTCAAGGGTTATCAAATGATATATTTAAAAATCGAATAGAAACTGATAAATTGACAGTTGAAAGTGTAGTGGAAACAATTGCATCTATGTTAGACATTCATTTACTCGATGACAAGAGAAATAAATTCAAGAAAAGATTAGACAGAATTAAAGTACAAATAAAACAAATACGATTTATAAATTAAATAGGTTACTCTCTTCAACTAACGGGTGCTTTAGTTAAACAAGACCATCAATTCGATGGTCTATTTTTACGCCCAAAACATCAGGAAATTTCGGCGATACAATGTGAAATGTTACACTTAAACTCCCATGAAAATTAAAAAATGCTCAAAATCTATAAAATTGCATAACAAAAGAGACTCAGAAATTACTTTTTTAAAAAAAGGCTGAGCCTTCAGAATGATTATATTAAGCTGAAAGTTAAATCAAAGCAACTCCATTCTTGTTAGAATAAAGGCAAGGCTGGTGCAATAACCAGAGTAGGATTAATCTCCCATGAGTGCTACTCGTATAGAGTGCGACAGTCTGTGATGCACCGTGGTCGTTGGAGTCAGACTAACGGATGGGCTCTATGGCACCATAGTTCATCGACCTTCTTCGCCAGCCGTATCAATCTATACCCGCTCTGAAACATTTTCATTCTCTGTGGTGCAGCTTTTTTTGGCTGCATGGATGGCTAACGGGGCAGGTTAGTGGAACAAGAATAATGTTGTATAATACTTAAAGCTATTGATTTAATAAAAGGAGAAAGTAATGATAAGTGCAAACAATTTTAAAACAGATAGCATACTAGATGATTACTCTGACTTTAGGTTTGTAGAGTGTGATTTCTGTAAATGCCAATATATTCACGACTTTGAACATTGTACTTTGTTCTATGACCCCAATGATTTGGAACGAAGTTTTTCAACAATATTTGAATGTGATGAAGATAAAAATTATCCATTACCTTGTCGTAAGTGTATACGGAAGGAATGGGATATCACAGATATTGATAATGATGAAAGAGAAAATGTCTTAAAAGGTGAATGGGGTTGGGCAATTTAACGACTTTCTTATTCAACTAACGGAGTGCTTTAGTTAAACAAGAAAACCATTTGGATGGTCTGTTTTTTTATACAAAACATCAAGTAGATCTCAGAAGTTTATTGTGAAATGGTACACTTAAACTAACGCAGCAGTATAGTTGAACAAGGGGAAACTAAATTGCTTAGAGAAATAGATATAACAGAAGGGGATGGAAACATGGAAAGAAAGTTTAGTAAGTTTTCCATTATATTAATTGTTGTTGGAATTTTTGTTGCATATATGGCATTCCCACCGATTAATATTGATATTTTGGGTAGGTGGGGAATATTCATTGGCTTTGGTATCTATTTAACAGGCATAGTACTTGGTATCTGTGCTTTCTTTAAAAAAGAAAAAGGGTTTATGAAGTATATCTCGTTACTTTCCATTTCTTTAGGTGTTTTTTTTAGTACATTTCTTTATGCAATCGTCGGCAAAATTTAACGAAATTAATTTGGTTATCTTATTCAACTAACGGGTGCTTTAGTTAAGCAAGACCATCAATTCGATGGTCTGTTTTTATGTCCAAAACAAAGTGAAATTCGGTGATCAAGTGTGAAATGTTACACTTAAACTAATGAAGCAGTTTAGTGGAATAAGAGAGTTTTCTTCTTTCGTTAAAAGGCGATATATTTAGGTAAACAAAAACCATCTATTCATAAAAAATAGACGGTTTTGTAAGGTACTTATTTTACAGGTTGACAACATAAATTACCTTCGCCCTTTTCAAGAACAGACTTTAAGCTACTAAGAACGCCAGACCAAGCCATTTGATGCCATTGAAATGCATCTGTCCAACTTTCATTATTCTTAAATCCTGTATGGTGTAAACTGACTTTCGTAGAGTTTTCACTAATTGATTCAAAACTAACATTTACTATTGTGAGGTCATTTTCATTATTCATTATATCTTCAAACTGGTCTGGTCCTTTCCAAGTGAACACTAGCTCTTTTTCATCAACAAGTTTAATTATCTTGCAACCTTTAGTATTCATACCAGTTTTATTTCCTGGAACGAAATATAGTTCATATGCTCCCCCTTCTTTAGCTACTACTACCGTTTCACGAGCGAACCACTCTGAAACTCGTTCAGATATTGTCCACGCATTAGTTTGTTAATTAACTAACGGGACAGTTTAGTTCAACAAGGGGACGGGCTGTTATCATTATATTAAGAAGGTAAAGAATGAAGGTGAACTAATGGAGAGCAACGATAATTATTATATAACCATTTGTAATAGAGTTTGATCGTTTATAAAAATGTTTGATCAAAAATCATGTATTGTAATTTAATTTGGGATTTTTCTTTTTTTGACTTTCTTATAACCTGGAAGTTTTGAGTATGTAATATTCGAATTTCCAAGGTTTTTTCTACTTACAATAACTTTGGTATATCATCTTCAATAAGGATCTTCCTCATTTTTCCATTTGGTTATAAGGGACCAAACCGATGAATTCATGACTTTACCTGCCTCCTTGTATTATCTTACACATAGGATAAGCCTAGTATGAATAGGATGAAAGTAAGTCTCTTAAAGGATGGCTTACAATACAAACTAAGGAGAAAGAGTGTGACTAACATGTTTCCTCCTGTGTCACCCGATCAAATGATTTGGACAATTCAACATGGACTAAAAAAAACGCAAAATCCCAAGAAGATTCTCATTGTCGGCGCAGGTATGTCAGGATTGGTCGCTGCCTCATTGTTAAAGGAAGCCGGACATAACGTAGTTATCCTTGAAGCTTCTAAAAGAGTAGGAGGACGTGTCTACACAAAACGGTCCCCTTTTATCAATGGGCAATACATGGAAGCAGGGGCAATGCGTATTCCAAATCATCATTATTTGACTTTGGAATACATAAAAAAATTCCGCTTACCAGTAAATTCTTTTATTAACAGTACGCCTAACGACCTGATCTATGTGAATGGGATCAAAACACGCCAATATCTGTATAAACAGACCCCTGATATCCTTGGCTACCCAGTTGCCCCTAACGAAAAGGGAAAAACAGCTGTGGAGTTGATTCAACCAATACTTCAGCCGGTTATAGACTTTATCAATCTAAATCCGTTGGAAAATTGGAGTTGGGTAATAAAAGAATATGATAGATTCTCAATGGATGAGTTTTTAAGATATAACTCTAATGGGGTGACTTTATCTCCTGGTGCAATTGAAATGATTAAGGTGCTACTTGCAATCGAGGGCTTGTCTGAACTCGCATTCCTGGATCTATTACGTGAATTTATGATTCTTTTCAATCCTAATATCAGTTTCTATGAGATTACTGGAGGAAATGACCAACTACCACAAGCATTTCTCCCACAATTAAAAGAAAATATTATTTATGGGCAACAGATGACCAAAATTGTTCAGCATAATAACCAAGTTACACTTCATACTAAGAATACAGAGTCGTTAAAACCCACTGAAATGACATGTGACATTTGCATCTTGACCATTCCTTTCTCGATCTTGCAATTCGTTGAAGTTGAACCCCATGATTCTTTTTCCCATAACAAGTGGAAAGCGATTAGAGAACTTCATTATGTGACTTCTACAAAGATTGGCCTTCAGTTTAAAAGTAGATTTTGGGAAGATGAAGGGATAAAAGGTGGTCAAACGGTTTCTGATTTACCCATCCGATTTAGTTATTATCCAAGCCATGGAATTGGAAAGAACGAGTCGGGCGTAATTTTAGCTAGCTATACTTGGGAGGATGATGCCATTCCGTGGGACAGCTTGAGTGAAGAAAATCGGATTCAACAAGCCTTAAAGAACTTGGCTACCATCCATGGAGAACAAGTATATGATGAATTTATAACAGGAGCTTCTTACAGTTGGGCTCAGAATCCATATTCAGGTGGGGCTTTCACGTTGTTCAAACCAGAACAAGAAACAGAACTTTTTCCTTACCTCGGCACTCCCGAAGGAAGGGTACACTTTGCTGGGGAACACACTGCACTGCCACACGGTTGGATACAAGGTGCAATTGAGTCTGGAATACGTGTAGTACATGAAGTCAATGGCTTGCCTTGATATTACTTGGAGTAAGGGAAATTATTATATTTTGCATACTTAACGATTGCGTTCTTGGCACAGCCAGGAACGCTTTTCTATGGGTCTGAAAACTTTATTTTAAGTTAACATTTCCTTGAATTTTGATCAAACTTTTTTATATAATTTTAATTCGAATGTGAAAGAGAAGAATCCATTTTGATCAAACTTTTTTCAAAATGGATTCTTTTTATTCTCCATAAAATGCGACTTCGCCAAATATTTTTGATCAGACTTTGTGTTGCATTGGACTCTATAATGGAACAGGATGAAGCATTAAGTAGTGATATGGAATATATAGCAATCGATATGAGTAATTTCGAGGACGCAGATGAAAGTGATACTGAAGAAATCTTAAGTTACTTTAAGGAAAAATATAAAGTTAAAATAATGGACGCTACTCTTGAACAACTGAAAGAAAAGGGATATTCAGATACGATGCGTTTGGATGGCGTACTTCTTAGAATAGAAAAAGTTGATTTTAAGTCCAACAATGAAATCTTTTTTGAGGGTTCCATGTATCGTTCGGGTCTAGGGGTAGTTGGAGTAGAAGTTAAAGTTCATTATAAAGATAATAAATGGGAATCCAAAGAAGTGAAAATGACTTGGATTAGTTAAGATTATTATTGTGATAACGGGTGCTTAAGTTTAGACAAGACCATCATTTCAATGGTCTATTTTTTTATCTTAAACATCAAGTAGACTTTGGTGGACCATTGTGAAATGTTACACTTAAACAAACGCAGCAGTTTAGTTTAATAAAAATAAATAGAAGAAGGTGTTAATAAGTGTCTGGTAAAGCACAAGATTCAATTGAGAGTTATATAGATTCACCAGAAAAATTAAAGAGCTTGTATAGACGTGTGTTGTTCGTTGTAAGTTTATCACAAATCTTCGGTGGTGCAGGGCTTGCAGCAGGAGTTACAGTAGGTGCCCTGTTGGCTCAACAAATGCTTGGAACTGATGCTTTTGCAGGAGTGCCGGCAGCTTTATTTACTTTAGGTTCAGCAGGAGCTGCTTTAATTGTAGGGAAAATTTCACAACGATATGGACGTCGTACAGGTTTATCATTAGGTTTTATTGTAGGTGGACTTGGTGCAATTGGAGTTGTGATTGCTGCCATGATGAATAGTGTCATTTTATTATTTGCTTCTTTACTGATCTATGGTGCAGGGACTGCGACAAATTTACAAGCTCGTTATGCGGGAACTGATTTAGCAAACAAAAAACAACGAGCAACAGCTATTAGTACTACGATGGTTATGACAACATTCGGGGCTGTTGCTGGCCCAAACCTAGTAGAAGTTATGGGTGAATTTGCTAGTTTCATTGGTGTTCCGCCACTTGCAGGTCCATTCATATTATCAGCTACTGCATTTATCTTAGCAGGTCTTGTTCTTTTAATTATGTTGCGTCCCGATCCGTTAGATATTGCAAACAGGATAGCAGCCTATAAACAAGAATATGAGCCTGTAAATAAAAGGGATTCTGTTGATAAAGCAATAAATAGAAGAGGTCTAATGATTGGTGCCACGGTTATGGTTCTTACCCAAATTGTAATGGTTGCAATTATGACAATGACACCGGTACATATGAAACACCATGGACATGGTCTAAATGAAATTGGAATTGTTATTGGTTTTCACATAGGTGCAATGTATCTTCCCTCACTTGTCACAGGAGTCCTTGTAGATAAAGTAGGTCGAACAACTATGAGCATAGCCTCGGGGATTACATTGTTATTCGCTGGTTTATTAGCAGCATTCGCACCAAGCGATTCAATTGTTTTATTAGTACTTGCTCTTTCTTTACTTGGATTGGGATGGAACTTTGGCTTAATTAGTGGCACTGCTCTAATTGTTGATTCTACAGAGCCTTCAACACGTGCGAAAACTCAAGGAACACTTGATGTTTTTATTGCATTAGCAGGTGCTTCAGGTGGTGCTCTTTCGGGAATGGTAGTAGCTAGTACAAGTTATGCTACATTGTCTTTAAGTGGGGGACTTTTATCCTTAGTTCTCATACCTATTATAATTTGGTCGCGAAGAGGGAAAGCATAATAAAGTCTAAATAAAAAATGAGACAACAGTAAAAGCCTTGTTACGTAAAAGTAAAGCAAGGCTTTTATTTTTCTTCCAGTGAAGATGAAGTGAACGACCTATTCACTATTATTATGAAACTTATGATAAAACAGTTATTGAAAAAATTTTTAGTTTAAGTGAAAGAGATAAGACGCTTTTATTCGATATTTATAGCCAGAATGCTTCTTCAACTAACGGGTGCTTTAGCTAAACGAGACCATCATTTCGATGGTCTGTTTTTACGTTTAAAACATCAAGTGGATTTAGGCGATTCATTGTGAAATGTTACACTTAAACTAACGCAGCAGGTTAGTTGAATAAGCAAAACTAGACTTTTTAAAATATTTAATGATTGAATTTTAAATGTGACGTATACTTTTCTACTTTGCACTTTACATACCACACCGGGGTATGGTAAAATAATATCAAGTTAGGAGGTTGAGCTGATGGAAAACACAGTGAAAGAAGCAGCTTGCCATACAGAGATTGTAGTGTCTTGTCGAAAAAGTCATCATCCAGAACGTGTAAAAAAGGATTTAACAACTCGATTAAATCGTATCGAAGGTCAAATTAGAGGTATAAAGGGAATGATAGACAAAGACGTTTACTGTGACGATGTAATCACACAACTGTCTGCGACACAATCTGCTCTAAATAGCGTAGCCAAAATCCTTTTGGAAGGTCATCTAAAAGGTTGTGTGGTAGATCGCCTTTCAGAAGGTGATGAAGAGGTATTAGACGAATTAGTTCTGACGATTCAAAAGCTAATGAAAAAATAAAAACGAAATAGCACGTAGAAAATGAAAAAATTTTTTAAGTATTTATACCCCTATACCGTATAACAAGTCTGGATTAAAATACTTCAATTACAGGAGAGAGAAAACATGAAAGATATAACATTAAAGGTACATGGAATGTCATGTGGACATTGTGTAAATGCTATTGAGGGAAGTGTTGGTCAATTAGCAGGCGTTGAACAAGTAAAGGTAAACTTAACGGAAGCTCAAGTAGATGTAGTATTTGATGAAGTGAAAGTGTCACTTGATAAAATTAAAGAAACGATTGAAGATCAAGGTTATGAGATCGAATAAAATTGATTGAGTGCTTCTTTAGCACTCTATTATTTTCAAAAATATATACCCCAGATGGTATGGAAGAGGTGGAAGTAACATGAGTAAAGAAGTCAAAGAAGCTAATCTGCAAATTACAGGGATGACATGCGCCGCGTGTGCGATACGTATTGAAAAAGGGTTAAATAAAATGGATGGTGTCGAACAAGCAAATGTCAATCTAGCACTTGAAAAGTCTTCGATTAAATATGACCCGTCTAAACTGAGTGCTGCTGATTTTGAAAAGAAAATCGAAGCACTTGGCTACGGAGTAGTGAAACAAAAAGTAGAGTTTGATATTACGGGTATGATATGTGCAGCATGTGCGATACGTATTGAAAAAGGGTTAAACAAAATGGATGGAATTGCAAATGCGAACGTCAACTTAGCATTAGAAAAAGCAACAATTGAGTTTAACCCATCTGAGGTAGCGATTTCAGACATGATTGCGAAAGTGGAGAAACTAGGCTATGGGGCACACCAAAAGAAAGATGACAAAGAACGGGTCGATCACCGTGAAAAAGCAATTAAAGACCAAAAACGTAAATTCATTATTTCGGCGATTTTATCTTTACCATTACTTTGGACGATGGTTGCACATTTTTCATTTACATCGTTCCTTTACCTACCGGATATCTTAATGAATCCATGGCTACAAATGGCACTTGCAACACCTGTCCAATTCATTGTCGGAAAACAATTCTATGTTGGTGCTTACAAGGCATTACGAAATGGCAGTGCCAATATGGACGTACTAGTTGTTATGGGTACATCTGCAGCTTACTTCTACAGTGTATACCAAGCGATTGTCACAGCTGGTTCCCATCATGATGCGCACCTTTACTTTGAAACAAGTGCGGTACTGATTACACTCATTATTTTAGGTAAGTTATTTGAGGTAAAAGCAAAAGGTCGTTCATCGGAAGCGATAAAAAAATTAATGAGCTTACAAGCGAAAACAGCGATTGTCGTGCGTGACAGTGTTGAAAAAGAAATTCCATTAGAAGAAGTCGTCATTGGTGACACAATATTAGTGAAACCAGGTGAAAAAATCCCGGTTGACGGTGAAGTATTAGAAGGAAATACAGCTGTTGATGAATCGATGTTGACAGGGGAAAGTCTTCCGGTTGATAAAAAGCATGGTGACGTGTTATTCGGTTCAACGATTAATAAAAACGGTTTTATTAAAATGAAAGCAACAAAAGTTGGACGCGATACTGCGTTAGCACAAATCATTAAAGTCGTAGAAGATGCGCAAGGTTCTAAAGCACCGATTCAACGCCTAGCAGACCAAATTTCAGGTATTTTTGTTCCGATCGTTGTAGGGATCGCAATTATTGCCTTCCTTGTTTGGATTTTATGGGTACAACCAGGTGAATTTACACCAGCACTTGAAGTGTTAATTACGATACTTGTAATTGCATGTCCATGTGCTCTAGGTCTGGCTACGCCAACGTCCATTATGGCAGGCTCAGGTCGTGCAGCTGAATTCGGTATTTTATTCAAAGGTGGAGAGCACTTAGAGCAGACACAAAGTATTGACACGGTTGTAGTTGATAAAACAGGTACTGTTACACATGGTAAACCTGTTTTAACAGACGTTGTGCTAGCAATTGGTCAAGTGGAAGAAAAAATCTTATCTTTAATTGGTGCGGCTGAGAAACAATCTGAACACCCATTAGCACAAGCAATCGTTGAAGGTATTCAAGAAAAAGGCATCGAACTTGGTAACGTTCAATTTTTCGAAGCAATCCCAGGTTATGGTGTGCAAGCAACCGTTTCAGGTCAAGCAGTTGTTATAGGTACACGCAAACTCATGCAGCAATACGGCATCGATATTACAGCAGTTCTCCCGGCAATGGAGAAATTGGAGAGCGACGGTAAAACCGCGATGCTAGCTGGAATTAATGGGCAATATGCAGGGCTAGTTGCTGTAGCGGATACAATCAAAGACACATCAGCGGAAGCCATACGTCGTTTAAAAGAGATGGGTATCAAAGTCATCATGATGACTGGTGATAATGAGCGAACAGCACATGCCATAGGAAAAGAAGTAGGCGTTGACGATGTCATTGCTGAAGTTCTACCTGAAGGTAAAGCAGAAGAAGTGAAGAAACTGCAAGCGGCCGGTAGAAAAGTAGCGATGGTCGGTGACGGTATCAATGATGCCCCAGCCCTTGCAACAGCCAATATTGGGATGGCCATTGGTACAGGAACTGACGTAGCGATGGAAGCCGCTGATGTGACACTAATTCGTGGAGATTTGAATAGTATTGCCGATGCGATCATTATGAGTCGTAAAACAATGCGCAACATTAAACAAAACTTATTCTGGGCATTTGGCTATAATACACTTGGTATACCTATTGCAGCAATCGGATTACTTGCTCCTTGGGTTGCAGGTGCAGCGATGGCATTTAGTTCCGTGTCAGTTGTACTGAACGCTTTACGTTTACAACGAGTGAAATTAGATAATTAAAATTACTGTTGACTATAGAGTAAACTACGTTGTTTACTCTATAGATTACATAGAATAAATTCAATGGAGGGTAAGGGTGAGAATAGTAATGAACCAAATCGATAAAAAGATTAAACTGGCTGTAAATGGTGGCATTTCATTTGGAGCAAAACTAAATGCAAAACAATTGGCTGTAATTGTGGAGTATATGAGCGATAGTGATGAACTGGAGTTGACCACATTTCAACAACTTTACATCGAGATACCTGAAAGTAAGCTTGAATTAGTGGAAGAGAAATTTAACGAAGTAGGATTGTCCTGTTATCCAGTAGGAAATTTTGTGAAAAGTTTAAGGACCTGCAATTTTTGTAAAGGCTCAGAAGAAGAAGGAATGCCTGTAGCCATTGAACTAAACAAGCGAATAGCAGGAAAACCTGTTCCTTTCACACTTCGCCCAGCTTACACTGGATGTCCTATAGGATGTGGTGAACCGCTCGTAAATGATATCGGCATCATGAAAGTAAAAAACGGATATGACTTATACATTGGTGGAAAAGCAAAAGGAAAGGACGCTCAAATAGGTACTTTATTGATGGAGCAGCTAATGCCTGAACAGCTGTATAAAGTTGTCGAAAAAATCATTCACATCTATGCTGAACAAGGCAAGAAGAGGGAAACGTTTATAAAATTTATTGATCGTTTTGGATTTGAAAACTTGAAAAATGAAGTAGCTAGATAGGGTTTTGTATTGCAACCCAAATATCAGACACATGATTAGAAATAAGGGGGTATAATATGTCTTCCCTAAAAGATATTTTAGAATTTAATGGTAGATTCATTGAAGAAAAAGGGTATGAGCCCTACATCACAACAAAATATCCGAATAAAAAGCTAGTTGTATTATCTTGTATGGATTCACGCCTTGTCGAACTTTTACCAAAGTCGATGAATCTACGTAATGGTGATGTGAAAATTGTGAAAAGTGCTGGGGCAATAGTAAACCATCCATTTGGTAGTATTATGCGCAGTATACTCGTTGCGCTATATGAATATGAGCTAATTGCAGAGGAAGTGTTCATTGTCGGTCACTACGATTGTGGTATGAGCGCAGTGGATCCGGATAGCATGATTGAGCATATGAAAGAACGCGGCATTTCGGATGAAACGTTTGATATATTAAAATATTCTTCACTTGATATTAACAGTTGGCTTCGAGGTTTTGGTGATGTAAAAACAAGTGTATTAAAGAGTTGTGAAGTTGTTCGTAATCACCCATTAATAGCAAAAACAATTCCTGTACATGGTCTTGTCATGGATCCAAAAACAGGTTATTTGGATCTTTTATCAGATGGGAATGCTTATATCGAACAACAAAATAAAGCGTAATGAATATAGACTGTCCAGAAAAAATAGCATCTGGACAGCCTTTTACATTTAAATGTTCATTATGATTTGTTAGTTTTTTTGTAGGAAATCTTCGGTCGATTCTACAGCGCAATACATACCGTTAAGCGCACCGACAAACGCATAATGAACTTGTTCAGCTGGAACGACCTTACCTTCATAAGACAAGTCTCGTGTTGCACATGCATCTTCAATAAGTGTCGTCTCAAAGCCTAGATCCACTGCCGCTCTGACTGTTGCATCAATACACATATGTGTCATCATACCTACAACTACTACTTTAGTTACGCCATTTTCTCTTAATTTGCTTTCTAATTCTGTTTTTAAAAAGCTGTTAGGGAAATGTTTGATGATAATGCTTTCAGTTTCCAATGGTTGTACAGTTTCATGTATTTCAGCCCCCTCAGTATCCGGAAGGAAGAATCCTAATGCTGGATCACCTGCGAAATGTTGAACATGAAAAATGTTATCTTTGTTGTTCTTTCTAAACGATTCAAGCACTTTCGCAGCATTAGCGGCCGCTTTTTCAGGGTTGCTTAATTCCATCTTTCCATTTGGGAAATAGTCATTTTGAATATCTACAATAATTAGAGCTGTGCTCATTATTCTCCACCTCATTTAAAGTATTTTGTTACACTATAATCATAGATCGTATATTGATTTTTATCGATAAGTTGACGAAACACTTTTATCTCAAAAAATTTCATGGTGAAAGGAATTTATTATGGAACTTGATAATATTGATTTTCAGATTCTTCGGTTACTATCCGAAAATTCACGTATTCAATGGAAAGACTTAGGTGAACAAATTCATATGACGGGACAAGCAGTAGGGAATCGTATAAAAAAACTGGAGGAAAGTGGTGTCATTAAAGCTTACTCTTTAATAGTTGATGAAATGAAATTAGGACTTACTTATACAGCGTTTATCATTATTTACATGAAAACTGCAAACCATGATTCGTTTATACGATTTATGAATGAACGAAATGAGGTAGTGGAAGTTCACCGCGTATCGGGAGAAGGCTGTTATCATTTAAAAATAAAAGTTAACTCACAAGAGCAATTGAATCCTTTTCTGGATAAAATTCTTGAATATGGGAATTATACTGTACATCTATCCATTAAAGAGGTCAAACTTCAGAATCCATTGGCTGCTACACGATAAAAAAGTGATTTACTTTTCTATAAGATTAAAAAACAGCAAAAAAGGTATAATTCCTCGTACTGAGGTATTATACCTTTTTTGCATAGAGACAAAGGATCTTTCAATTATTATGTTCTCCCCATTGGCACATTTCCTGAATAATAGGCCAGAGAGTTTGCCCCTTTTCAGTAAGGCTATATTCGACGGGGAGCAGGCTTTTAATGATTTCATCCACAATTTCGATATAGGCAATTTTATTGATGTTGATGGAAATATGTACTCTAACGAAAACAAATGAAAAAACGCTTAGTATCGGAAATTATGTTTTGCTTGGAAAAGCATTGCATACATTACCAGAAACACACTTTAGAAGGGCATCAAGGAAAAAAGTTAGACCAAAAAATAGTTCTATCTTTTGTAAAGATTGTTTGGATAATAATATTGTTCCGAATGGGGGTGTATGGAATCAAACAAGCCATCTATTGCAGTTGGAGAAAATATAGGATTTAGAAATGTATTTAACTATATAGGATATGAGTTTCCGTTTAAGTAATTATTACTTCAACTAACGAGTGCTTTACTTTTAAAGCCTTTTTTCTTATTAAACTAAAGATAAGGTGAAAGAGAGGGATATTAATGGATGTAGAGTTAGATGCAAATGTGAAAAGATGGCTTTAGTCAAAAGGTGAGCATGTTTCAGTAAAAACCATTCAAGTTAATGATTGCTGTGCTCCTCCTATTCAGGATTTAATAACTCATCTAGGAAAGCCAAAAGATTTGCATAACTATGATGAAATCAAAGTAGACAATTTATACATCTTTTTGGTTTTCTTTCCTATTTGAAACACCCTTCGCATTAATGAGGGGTTCGCTTGGTCGTTTATTCCGCTAACAATTATTTTATATTCATTTTTTGTTATAAATCAAATAAACTGTATTTGCTAAAGAGAAGATAGTATCGAAAGGGCTCGATTGTTGAATAAGTGTATTTTGTGCTTAATAGTCCTTGTTATGTATTTTTTAATGACAAGATAAGAATTACACTTACTGAAGGAACAACCACGATTATATGGATAGCACAAGTAAACATAATAAAATTTAACAAATTTAATTTCTTTTCAATCGAATATCAATGGTTACAAAGGTAAAACTAAAAAGATTAAATACGAAAGGAGTGTTCACGATGAAGAACCGTAAGCAACCACATGAGCAGTTCACAATGAAGGATAATGGGTTGTCTTCAATGCAAGAAGTTTTATATCAAAAAGAATTTAATCGTGCTGACAAAGAGACAAATAAGAAAAATCAAAATAAAAAGTAAACACATTAATGGACTTCGACATAGGACATACTCGGAGTTCACTTTTTAAATAATAATGGAGACACGTGTTTATGATGAATAAAACAGTAAGATTCGATACGTTTATCCAAAAAATTTGAATCCAATCGAAAAAAGTGACCTTCTCCCAAATGAGATGGTCACTTTTATACATCATTTTTTTGTAGTATTGTAATAATAAAAAACTTTTTAACAAAAATGATGATTTTTTTGTATACTTTCACAATTAGGAGATGAGTCAAGGCGTTTGATAATTCCTAAAAATATGATCTATGTAGCTATACGAAGGTGAAGTAGTAGAAATTGAAAAACTAGATATCGGATATAATATAAACATTATAATAGGAACTATAACAGACGTTTTGTAGGTAGATTTTTAACAGCTTTAGTATACGGAGTGATTATTAACTAACGCAGCAGGTTAGTTGAAGAAAGTGTAGAACTTTCTTCGATCTATCTTGTCAGAATTTAAATTATCTAATGAAAGAGGTTCAGTAGTTGCAACATTATATGCAGTCATGTTAGTCCCTGAGGATTATGTACAGGCAGCATTATTAATGTCCTCTGGGATTATTAATGGAGTAACAATGTATAGAGTTGAGTTTTTACTTTAAAAATAGTCTCTTCTTAATTAGCTATTAAGAAGAGACTATGATAAAACTTATTCATATTTATTCAATGTGATGATTTAAAATCAATCCGTTATAGTTTAATTTCCCTTTGATAAAAGTCGTATAATTGGTTAATAGATGAACTGGACAAGATATGACTAGCTCGTTCAATTTTCTCGCGTTCCCAATCGAACCAACGCATTTCTTTCAACTTTTCGATTTCTTTGTCTGTAAATCGTTTCCTTATCTCTTTAGCAGGGTTGCCTCCTACTATCGTATATGGTGGGACATCTTTCGAAACAACTGATCCAGCCGCAACAATGGCACCTTCACCTATTGTTACACCGGGCATAATCATTGCATTCATACCAATCCAGGCATCATTTTCGATGATTGTATCCCCTTTTGGTTCGTAAGAAGTTTCAATTTGCTCCATAAAAGGATAGACGGTAATCCATTCAGAATGATGATTGTGATTTCCACCCATTAAAATAATTACACCACTTGCAATGCATACATAATTTCCTATAATCAACTTATCTAAATGCCAACCATTGTCTTCGATTGGGTTAAATAACTTTCTAGATTTTTCATCTCCCCATAAGTATCTAACGCACCCATCTTCAAAATCATGATTATCGTAATAACCAGAGTAGTAGGAGTATTCTCCTACTTCAATCATTGGGTTGGTGACAATATCTTTTAAATACTTAATTTCAGACCAGTGGTTAAATTGATGTTGTTTCATTTTTTTCCCTCACTTCTAAGTAGTATAAATCATTTTTTTTACTTAGAAGCTTAATGCCGTAGCAACATTCTTAAACCGTTTCAAACGACGAACCATCGTCCTCATCCTTTTCCTATTTAATAGGGAGATTGTAACAATTGAATCATCTGTTCGTCAAACTTTACTGCACAGTGCGACCATAAAGCGAAATACATTTTTGAAATTGTATTTAAGAAACAATTTAGTGGCAATTGGATATATCACCATTATCAAGGTAAATATTTAAATAATAAACCCTTTCCGATTGGTAGAAAGTCCTGACCTCTCGGGTTGGGGTATAAGCGAAATAGAATTAGATAAAAAAGGAATCTATATCATGCCAAAGGTCGTTGCTAGACTGTACGACCATGTTGCGAAGAATACAGAACCTAGACTGGTGTATAGTCAACAGTGCTTCCAGACTGCTTTCGGTTCAGTGTATAGGCATTATCAACAATTGAATTGAGATTTATACTTCATAGTTCCGTCTCAAAGAAGCAACTACATAATGAACTATTAGAATTCAGACTACTAAAACGGAGCGATTACTATTACTGCGGGGCATTCATACCAAACTTTGCCCATTCCTCTTTTGACGGACCATAAATGCCTGGAACAGTTAATCCTGCCTGTCGCATAAGAACAGTCATTTGTCCTCGATGGTGGTTTTGATGTTGAATCAAAAACAATAATAGTGAACCATTAGGCATTTGTTGACCTATAAATTCAATTCGTTCTTTCAATGTATGGTCAGTCCATTGAGTTTTTAATGCCTTTACAAATGCATTACTGGATTGGTAATAGTTTTCTGCTATAAATTGAGCCGAAGTAGGAACGGGAAAATCGTTAGTTGGTGCTTCGAACGTTAAGTTTGTATTTGAAGTAATAATATGAATAGCTGTAACGGTATGCCAAGCAATACGTCCTAAATTCCAATTTTGTGAAGTTATTTCCTGTTTAAGTGATTCATCAGTTAGAATATTTAGTAGTTTCTGTGTAGAACTAGCTTCGAAGTCCCAAGATTTCAAAAAATGGTCTAAGCTTTGGAACATAAAAATCCTCCTAAAATTTGTAGTTTTATTTCTATGAATCTTAATTCAATTATACTTTCCCCTTGAGCATATTATGTTTATCTTTTTTACAAACAGTTTAACTTTTACAAAACGGTACAACTTTATTTTTCGTGAACAATAATTAAGTAAACTGTTTCTTTTACTGTACACTATAATAAAAAAGTGTAATAGAAGAGAAGGTGCTTGTTTAACTAACGGGGCAGTTTAGTTGAGGAAGGAATCGTTATAATCTTTGTTGAAATAGATGTATAAAGAGAATATTTTAGTGAAATATTGTTTTAATTAAGGAGAGAACCTATTTGAGTCAGTTATTGTTTATAGAACCACCTGTCTTAGAGAGTGAAAGCATCATACTCAGACCTTTACAACAAGAGAATGCAAGATATTTATTTTCTATTAGCTACCCTGAAGTTTGGACATATATGTTTGGTGAAATTAAATCGGTAACTGAAATGGAAAAACATGTGTCCAAAAAAATTCAACTTCGCAATCAAATGAAGGCATTACCGTTTGTTGTTGTTTTAAAAGAAACTAATGAAATTATTGGAACAACAAGTATTTACGAAATTAACCTAAGTCAGAAGTCATGTGAAATAGGTGCAACTTGGTATGCAAGAAACTTTTTAGGGACTTTTGTCAATTCAGAGTGTAAGTATCTACTTCTAAAATATTGTTTTGAGGAATTAATGATGATAAGAGTACAATTTAAAACAGATGAGAGAAATGTCCGTTCTCAAAAAGCTATCGAACGTTTAGGAGCTATTAAAGAAGGTATCTTAAGAAAAGAAAGAATTCTTGAAAACGGATATATTAGAAATGCAGTAATATACTCAATTACAGATGATGATTGGAGAAAAGCAAAACAAGTGATAATAGAAAAAAGCATGAGAACAACATTGTGAAAGAATGCACTTAAACTAACGGATGCTTTAGTTGAACAAGACTATCATTTTGATGGTCTATTTTTTATCTAATATATTAAGCGAATCTCAGAAATCCATTGTGAAATGTTACACTTAAATTAAAGGCGCAGTATAGTACAATAAGTATCTTGAGTTTTATAGTAAATTTAAATAAGGGAGGGGATCTATATGGGGTTACAAAACTGTGTGAAATGTAAATCACAATTTAACTGGAGTAAAATATTTAGATCTCTTTGGCCAGCATACAGACCTGTTCGATGCAGTCAAAGTGGTACTTTTTATTTTGAACATAAAATAATTACCAATTAAGATAGTGGAGGAATTGGCGCAAAATGGAAGAAAAAAAGGTCACTTGGTTAGAGCTATTTTATGATTTGCTAATTGTAGCAGCTATTGCTACTGTAACTCATGTTTTGCTTCATGTTGAAAATGGATATATCCATTCAGACTATCTATTAAAGTTTGTATTGATTTTTATACCCATTTGGTGGGCTTGGGTAGGACAAACAATGTTTATCAATCGATTCGGGGAAGATTTATTTCATCACCGTATATTTTTAATTCTTCAAATGTTCTTTGCGCTAGTAATGATTGCGAGTTTGTCGGTAGATTTTGATTCGTATTATAAATCCTTTCTAATAGGTTATATTGGACTAAGGGCATTAATTGCAATTCAATATCTTGTTGTACAACAGACAGAAGTAGGGACTAGAAAGAAAGCAGCACTCTTTTTTGGAAAATACTTTTGGGTTGGCATTATTATTTCATTGTGCTCCGTCTTTTTTGACTCATGGATTAGGTATCTTATATTGTATACAGGTATCTTTGTAGATATATTAATCCCAATTATTGGACGGAAGCGATTAGTGAAGGTGCCTACAAATACAGCTCATTTATTAGAGCGATTTGGTTTATTTACTATCATTCTCTTCGGTGAAACTCTAGTTAGTACGCTTGCTGTAATCCAACCGAAACAAGGAGATTGGAATTCCATTTTGTTTACTATAGTTGCGTTTGTTTTAATCATATCAATGTGGTGGCAGTACTTCGATAATTTAGAAAAGAAAGTCGATAAATCTAAAAAAACAGCGGGTCAAATGATTATTTATGGTCATTTATTCATTTTAATGTCTTTAAGCATGATTGCAGCGTCGATAAGATTACTGTTTGTGCATGAGGTTAATTATTATTTTATTTTATTTTTCGTTTTTGGATCGGTATTACTCTACTTTTTATCAACTTCATTTGTTTTTCATCAATATAGACATAAGAAACAACGATTAAAAGTGTATCATTTAGGGTTATTTTTAGGTATTTTAGTTGGATTTCTCCTTATTAATTTAATCATTACAGTACCTAATATTATTATTATGGGAGAATTAGTTGTATTTTTTGTTATCTATGCTAAGTTAACAACTTTTTAATGAAATCATTAAACTTTATTTGAAAGTAATTTCATATTATCTTAAATTGATTTGATTTATAGTTTACTATAAAATGAAGAAAAAATGAGGTGTGATGAAAATGAGCTACCGAGAGTACAAAGGAGAAAATATTACAGTTTATTTCGATGGAGAAATTTGTAAACACGCTGCTGAATGTGTTAAAGGTTTACCAGAAGTTTTTAATGTAAAAGCTAGACCATGGATTTCTCTTGATAAAGTAGATGCTAAAAAAGTAGCCGAAGTAATTAATAGATGTCCAAGCGGTGCATTAAAATATAAAATGTAAGGAGGGAATAAGGTTGCTGCAAATTAAACAAGGTAGTCAGTCATTTTATATTGGTGATGAGAAAAATAGCGAAGCAGAAGTCCATTTTGTTCGTGTAGGGGAAACTCGAATTATATTAGATCATACACATGTAGCAGAACATTTAAGAGGAAAAAATGTAGGACAACAATTAGTAAAAGTGGCTGTTGAATATGCCAAAAACGAAAAATTACATGTGATTCCTCTATGTCCATTTGCAAAAGCTGAGTTTGATAAGAATCCAGAATATCAAAAGTTATTAGGGTAAAGACTGTAAAGCAGAGAATTATACTCAGTTATTTCTCTTCTTTATTTTATTTAGAAGCAATTTTATTAAAGTTGGTACTATGCTACGACTAACACTGATACAAAATAAGTTATACAATAATAAAACTGTATCGTTTTTGCTTTCCTTATTACCGTTTCTCAGGGGAGAAGCCCTCCAAATGATCAAATTAAAATGGAATTACACAAATGAATTTAGGTGTACCTATGCCTTTTAGCATTCACTTCAAATAGACCATATTTGATGGTCTATTTTTACTTTCAAAACATCAAGTAGATTTAGGCGATCCATTGTGAAATGTTACATTTAAACAAACGCAGCAGGTTAGTTGAAGAAGAGAATCGGAGTTTTTATATCGCATTTAACATAAAATACGTCATGAACAATCTCTATCTCCACTCATAATTTAAATGAGTGGAGATAGAGATTGTCTAATAATTAGTATGAATTACAAGGTTAGTCATTCGGATTTATTATAGCTAACATCTGATGATCTTCCCAAGACCCATTAATTTTAACGTTTTTCTTAGCTATTCCTTCTTTATGGAAACCAGCTTTTTCTAATACTCGAATGGAACCTATGTTATCTGGCATCACTCCAGCTTCAATTCGATGTAAGTTTAGAATTTCGAAAGCATAATTAACAACTAAATTGGCAGCTTCGGTAGTATAACCTTTGCCATTATGTTCTTGGTCTAAGGAATAGCCCAAAAGCGCACTTTCACGAGGTCCACGGAGAACTTGAAATAAACCGATAGTACCTATAAGAATATCATCGTTAATTTTAAAAATTCCGAACCGATATTCAGTTTCTTTTTTTGTATTTTGTTCCCATTTTTCGATTAATTCTTTGTGAGTTTCTAAAGTCCAGTAATTTTCTGGATGAGTTATAGAATAGTTTTCAAAAAAAGCTCGATTTCTCTTTTCTAAACTTAGTAATTCGACAGCATCTGAGAGGATAAGCGGTCGTATGTATACATTAAAATTTTTGGACATCTAATCTTCCTTTCTATATGTATGGAACCTATAAAATTATATCATGCAGGAGGGAAGATTGAGATTTCAGTTAGAAGATTGTACACAGTACGATCATAATGTGTAATAAAATAAAAGGTGCTGATTCAACTTTGCGTGTTTTAATAAAGATTATTGAGCTGAATAGGAAGCTTGTTTTTCTTTTTAATGTCCTGCTAATGAGTTGAATAAATAGGAGTTTTTTAGAAGAGTGTCGAACTAGTTAGTATATATGGAATTCCGAATGTAGGAAAAATCGGAATGGGGGTGAGATTATTAGCAAAGACATAATGAAGAACATCGTCTTTTTATTCCTATTTGCAGTACTGTTGGTTTTACTTCAAACAGGGAATTACACGTTATTGATCGTTTGGGCAACCATTGTACTCTTTATATATTTTATAGTGGAAAAGTCGGGCAAGCTGTTTATTGTGACGACAATACTTTTCGGATTTGGTTTTATCATCTATTTATTCGCCAAGGATTTTGCGGTGCCAGGCGTTGAAACATCGGAAATGGATATCTTCCTCAATCGGCTTTCCTTGGTTTTTATCCTAATTCCATTATTCACTTATTCCTTATACATAAAGGTTCCATTTATAAACTATCTAAAGAGGCCAGATTGGAACGGAATTATTATATTCCCATTCATCTGGACCGGATTCCATCATGTTCAGATAAAAGTTTTCCTTCCAATTGCCTTCCTGATTAACATTGCTGTCATGTTGCCGTTCATTATCATGAATGGATGGAATTTTATCATGGAAGTTTTTTGGGTTGCCATTATTTTCTCATTCTCCAATGCAATCCTTGAAGAATTGGTATGGCGTGGGGTACTGCTGAGCAGGTTTACAGAGCAGTTAGGTGAGAAATGGGCTGTTATAATCACCAGTTTGGGATTTGGATTGCAGCATTACTCACTTGGTTTTCCATGGCCTATCTGCATCGGCTTTGCATTTGGTGGATTCTTTTATGCTGTTGTAACTATCAAATCAAATAGCATCATTCCGGCCATCATCTGGCATATCCTTCTAAATTTCCTTATGGTATTCAGTGGCGTGATTGGAAATTAACGACGAATTGTTTTAGGAGGCTATATTAATATTTAGGAGTTGAATAAATTATGAAGCAAAACAAATATGATGATGTGAATTTCTTTTCTGCATATGAAAAAATGCCACGTTCAGTCAAAGGACTTGAAGGTGCGGGAGAATGGCACGTATTAAAAGAACTCTTACCAGAACTCCGAAATAAAAGTGTACTTGATTTGGGATGCGGTTTCGGTTGGCATTGCCGTTATGCTCGTGAACAGCAAGCAAGGTCTGTTATTGGAGTAGATATATCTGAAAAAATGCTTCAAAAAGCTCGTGAAATGACGAATGATTCTTTAATTACATATATTAAAATGTCGATTGAAGACATTAATTTTTCAAACTCTCAATTTGATGTTGTCATCAGTTCATTGGCTTTTCACTATATTAAGTCCTTTGAAGCAATCTGTAAGAAGGTCTATGATTGCCTTAAGCCTGGAGGTACTTTTGTTTTTTCAGTTGAACATCCAATTTTCACTTCCCGGAACGAACAAGATTGGTATTATGATGAAAAAGGGAATCGTCTGCATTGGGCAGTTGACAATTACCAATCGGAAGGATTGCGTGAAACAACGTTCCTAACTGAAAATGTTATAAAATATCATCATACATTTTCTACTTATATCAATGACTTAATTAATGCTGGTTTTATTGTAAGGATAGTCAAGGAACCAATTCCCTCTGAAGAAATGTTAAAGAGTATTCCTGAAATGAAAGATGAACTCCGTAGACCTATGTTCTTAATAATCTCAGCAGAAAAGTAAATGTTTATTATACGTCCCTTCGACATGTAGGGTCGTTTTTCTTATTCGACTAACGGGGAAGTTTAGTTGAATAAGAGTAGGAGAGTTTTTATGCCGTATTTGATACAAACAACGAAACAATAAAAGAGAATTGAACTCTTATGTTTGCTTCATCGAATCACAATTTTTTATCTAGGTAAAGTAGATACTTTAAATTTAATTAACTAAATTTTCGTTTATAGTATTGAAAATATTCATATCCGAAACAGCCTAGTGCAATCGCTAACAATATTGTTGGGAAAAAGAAAAAGCCTGAATTGTATTTAACTGAGTAATCAGCTTTTAGACCGTACAAATAGATATATAAAATAAAAGATATTGATAAGGATAAAGTTCCGCTTAAAATATTCATAAATTTCCTCCTTTACTTTTATCGGAATTTTCATGCAATTACAATTATACACAATTTGATTGTATTTTCAGTTGAAATTATTCAAATAGGAGTAAGGCACTCTACGAACATAATTTGTAATAGAAGAGAAGGTGCTTGTTTAACTAACGGGTGCTTTAGTTAAAGAAAAAAGTCCAAAACTGATATACCTCTTACTTAAGATGGGTGGGAAAAGCTTGTTCGATAAATATAAAAAGTTATTTAAACATGATGAACAAAATAATATTGATGATAGGTATGTTTTAATACCAGTAAGTACGATAAACGAAGAGTTAACAAAGAATATAGTTGAATTAGAGAAGTTAGGAGAAGAACTGACTATGGTTCTTCAAAGAAAATACGCAAAAGTATTCGAAAACCAAGGTAAAACGAATCTTAGTATATGGATAAGTAGGGATATTGATGGGGATGAAATTGAAGATTCAACTTCTGAGAAATGTCTTGTAAAAGAATACCGTTCTCAAATAGCAATCGATTACGATGGGCAAAAGTTAAATGAAGACATTTATGCAGAGACCATAGGCTTATGGTATTACTTCGGAGGTTATTTAAAAGGTTCTGGTACTTTATATGACTTATCGAAAAATAACTTAGAGGAAGATATTGAAAAAGCTTTAGTAATGTTACTAAGTTAATTAGTTTGGAATTTCCTTGTTCAAAAACCCTTATACGACAAGGGTCTTGGCCGTTTTTTATTTTCTCGTTTACTTAAACAAAATTGTTCGGTATGTAGGGTCATTCTAAGAAGTCCCCATACTAGTAAAGGAGACAAAATAGGATGGATAACAGTATCGAGTTTGCTGAGTTTGAGTGGGTTAAAAAAATGATTATGATTAATTTTAAGAACTTGAAAATTAATCATATAATGCAACTTGGCGAGGGATGGATGAATCGTGCCTATCTGGTCAATCATGAGATAGTATTTCGATTTCCAAAGGAAAAAGACGGAGCTATTGATACAGAAAAAGAAATAAAGGCGTTACCAAGCATAAAAAAACATATTTCTCTAAAAATACCGGAATTTATTTATTGTGGGAAACAAGATAATGGTTATCCCTTTGTCGGTTACAGATTATTGCCAGGAGAGCCTATGGATGAAAAATTATTTTGCTCATTACCATCAGAAACAAAGAGTAAAATCGCCCATCAAATCGCCGAGTTTATGAATCAGATCAGTTCATTCTGTGTTGAACAGGCGAAGAATTTAAATATACCTGAAACGAATTTCTATCAATATTACTTAGAGACTTTCAACGAGGTGAAGGAAAAAGCCTTTCCTAAAATCAATCAAGATATGCAAACATATATTGCTTTTCGATTCGAAAAATACCTGGAAGATAAAAACCATTTCAGATATTCACCTAAGCTTCTTCATGCTGATTTATCGATGGACCATTTATTATTTGATCTAAAGAGGCAAGAAATAACTGGAATTATCGATTTTGGTGACATGAAGATTGGTGACCCTGATTATGAATATTTATATTTGTTGGAAGAGTGTGGAGAAACATTTACTAAAAAAGTGATGGAATTGAGAGAGGAAGAAAACGCTCAACATAAGTTCGAAAAACTCTCTTTTTTCCTGATAGCTGATAACATGACACTATTATTAGCAGGACTAAAAAGAAATGATAGAGAGATGTTTGAAGAAGCAGTAGAGCTCATTCAGTGTGAAATGAATACAAACCACAAAGGATGACCGTAAATACTCTACAAACTTTTAGAACAGAGAAAGGGAAAAATGTTTTTCCTTTTATAAAGAGAGCCAAGATTATTCCAATATCGTTGCATTAGAGGGATTTTCCGAAAGAGAAGTAGAAACCATTTTTCATCTTTTTCAAAAGTAAGAAAAAATATAGAAAAAGACTGAGGATTTGTAAAAAAGGGACACAAGAAAAATTATTGATTATCTATAGGAGCAACTTTTTTAAGTAAATTGTTATGGGAAAAAATAAAAAAGTCCTAGTTACAGGAACGCTGAAATTAGACGTCTTTCAATTGGAACACCCCTCAATCGTAGACTCAACTAACGATTGAGGGGTGTTTTTATGCCCACGCCTCTTTTAAAAGCTTCACGCCTTCTTGAATTTCATCACAGGTAAGATTACTGAATCCAAGTTTAATAATTGTTTCTGCAGGATGGTTATTTATGAAATAGATGGAGGTAGGATACACTTTAACCCCATAAATGGAAGCACGCTCGATTAACCATTCTTCTGAACGATTTAGATGTACCTTAACTAAAACGTACAAACCAGACTGTTCCCCAATAATGGATATACTTTGTTTGAAGTGTTTTTTTAATTCTGAAACTAAGCACTGCATTTTTCGCTTATACACAAGCCGCATTCGTTTAATATGGCGATTCCATTCTCCCTCTTCCATAAATTTAGCCATTGTAAGCTGGCTTAGGAGTGAAGTAGTACTCTCAAAATGAAGAAATTGATTTTTATAACGATTTAATACTAACTGGGGTAATACCATATAACTTATGCGGATTCCTGGAAGAAAGGACTTTGAGAAATTCCCTAGGTAAATGACTCTCGTTGAATCAATGGATGCAAGTGCTGGAAATGGTTGTTGAGTATAGCGAAATTCACTATCATAATCGTCTTCGATAATAAATCCATTTTTGTTATTAGCCCAATGAATAAGCATTTGTCTTTGCTGGATAGACATACTTACACCTAGTGGACTTTGATGGGAGGGGGTTACATAGATTAACCTTGACCTCAATTTTTCTAATTTTGAAAAATTAGCCCCTGTCTCATAAACTGGTAAAGTCTCAATCGTGAAACGATGAAATCGAAAAGCTTCCATCGCTCCATCATAACCTGGATCCTCTATAATAATGCCAGCAATATCATCCTTCAAGATTTGTCCAAGATGAATTAACATTTGTTGGGTACTACTTCCGATTATAATCGCATTTGGATCTGTTTTCACTCCACGAGATTGGAATAAATAAGCGGCGATTTGCTCACGCAAGCATACTTCACCAAAGGGTTCCCCGTATAGAAAACTCTCCCGTAATGTTAAAACTTGATTCGATATTCTTCTCCAAATTTTCAGGGGAAAATTGGTTTGATCCACGGCCCCTGCTCTGAAATCAATTTCGACACGCGTTACCGCCTCTTTATGCTTTTTATCAGGTGGGATGAAGGTATCTTGAAATAAAACCGGCTCTAATTCATTTACAAAATACCCTTTTCTCCCTTCTCCGCGGATATAGCCTTCCGCTACAAGCTGCTCATATGCCATCAATGTCGTATTGCGACTGACTTGAAGGGACTCTGCAAGTTGTCGAATGGATGGCAATGGGTCATTAGGATGTATGTCGCCACGCTCAATAAAAGACTTAAACTGCTCGTATATTTGCTTGTATTTGGGGGATTCATCATTCAAAACAAAAATAGTATTTTTCATTTACAACCACCTTGACATGTTTATTTGTTTGTAATTGTACCTTTTTAGATGTCAGTTTGTATAGTAGGATACTTATATCGAAAATTTATAAAACCAATAAAGGAGTTGTTCAAACATGTTTATTCCTAAATATTTTAAAGTCACGGACATGGATGAAGTCAAAGAGTTTATTCAAGCAAACTCTTTTGGAACCATCGTCACAACAAAACAAGGGAAACCAATTGCCACTCATATACCTTTGGAGTTTAGAAAAAAAGGCGATGAATTTTATATCACTGGACATATGGCCTATGGGAATCCTCAATGGAGAACATTCGAGACGTGTGAGAACGCACTTGTTATGTACCAAGGACCGGATGCGTATATTTCTTCTTCATGGTATGGTCATGAAAATGTCCCGACATGGAATTATCAAGCCGTCCATGTATACGGCAAACCGGTTATTTTAGAGCAAGAAGAGTTAAAGCAAGACCTGGTTATGTTACTAGAAAAATATGAAAAACATCGGAAAAATCCAATTTTATGGGATAAGCTTTCGCCTCAGCTATTGGAAAGGGAACTTAAAGGTATTGTGGGATTTAAGATTAAAGTACAAGAAGTTCAAGCCGCTTATAAATTAAGCCAGAATCGAAATGAGGAGGATTACCGCAACATCATTGGTCAACTACAGAAGGAGGAAGTTCTGAATTCTCATCAATTGGCAGAAGCGATGAAAAAAATAAAAAATAAGGGGAAATGAGAAAAAAACATTATGTATATACCTAAACATTTTCAACTCGTGTGCAAAAGTAAAACAAGGAGATGCATCTTATGGATTTTTCAACTATTTGGCTATTTGTAATTGCTGCTGCTACAGTGTTAATAATACCCGGACCAGCTGTGTTATATATTATGGCAAGAAGTATAGAACAAGGAAAGAAAGCAGGTCTGGTATCAGTTCTTGGTGTATCTCTTGGTGGTTCGGTTCACGTTTTAGCTGGAGCAATTGGAGTTTCTGCGATCCTTATGACATCAGAAACAGCCTTTAGTATAGTGAAATACTTGGGTGCTGCTTATCTTATCTATCTGGGGTGTAAGACTTTATTTTCTAGACCTGATAAAACGACTTCAGAAATTCCAAAAGCCCCTAGCCAAAAATTATTAAAGATTTTTTACCAATCTGCGCTCGTAGAGATAATGAACCCTAAGACAGCACTCTATTTTTTAGCATTCTTTCCGCAATTCATATCACCTTCGGCTGGATCAGTCCCATTACAATTTTTGCTTTTAGGAACTATATTTCTTATCTTGGCTTTTATTTGTGATGGTCTGTATGCAGTTCTTGCAGCAAGTATTAGAAAGCGGATTTTAGGTAGTAAAGTGAGTTCAAAGTTACAGAGTCGGATAACTAGTTATCTGTATATTGTTCTAGGAGTAATCTGCGCCTTTGCGAGCCCCTCCAAAATATAAGAGTGTTATGATTAAATGTATCAAATTGTGACACAATAAATAGCGATTATACCAAGAAAATGAGTAAAATAAAATGGAGTGATATTTTTATGCCTAAATTTATCATTGAAGAAGGTTTTTGGTCGTTATTCCCTCATGCAAAAATAGGAACCGTTATTTGCCAGGAGATTGATAATTCAATAAGGGATGTAGAAATTTACGAAATGCTGCTGCTGGAGGCAGAGAAAGAAGCACATAAATTTCTTAGTCAGGAGGAATTCAGTAGTAATCCAGTCATATCCGTTTGGCGAGAAGCTTTTCAGAAATTTAAGACAAAGAAAGGGGCAAGGTGTTCCATTGAAGCCTTATTAAAAAGAGTGAAGAATGACAATCATATCGGAACAATAAACCCGCTTGTTGACATCTATAACTCAATTTCATTGTGTTATGGGTTTCCATGTGGTGGAGAAGATATCGATACTTTTGTAGGCGATATTAGGCTAACACAGGCAAATGGTAATGAACCGTTTATCCCATTGGGAAATGATGAAAATACTTCTCCATATGAAGGTGAAATTATTTATAAAGATGATGAAGGTGCAATATGCAGATGCTGGAATTGGCGTGAAGCTCAGAGAACGATGTTAACAGAAAATACTAAAAATGCATTCCTCTGTATTGAATCAATAGATGAAACAAGAAACAATGAGTTTCATATGGCGCTTAACGGTTTGGCTGATTTGGTGTCACATTATCTTGGTGGTAACGTGAAGATTGAAGTATTAGATATTAATAATAGGGGAATTACAGTTTGTGAAGATTTTCATTTAAACTAACGGGTGCTTTAGTTAAAGAAGGAACAACAAATTAATCAAGCTTTTTTATGAAACTGAATACTAAATCACAACGAAAGAATCCATCTTGAACAATCTATTTTCAAAATGGATTCTTATATTTTATCGTTATATAAGGGTTAAAGAGGAAGTATAGTGTTTAGTTATTTTCAACATATGTCTTTAAATCTCTTCTATTATAAATACTCTCCAAACAACTACGGTTTCCAACTATGGTAGTAAGACTACCAATAAGTCAATAAGTATAATCATAATCTTCATCTGAACTACGGACGTAAAAGAGTGACCCGAAAGCCTTGCTTCCAAGTCACTCTTTCTGTCACTCATCAAGTTCTGAAACAGTTACAAATGTATACCCTTCACTGGTCAAAAATGCAAGCACATTTTCTAACCCTTGCGCAGTAGATAAATGAATATCGTGCATTAAAACGGTGCTTCCGTCATGAACACTACTTTTTACAGATGCTAATAATTGAGAAGCATCACGGTGTTTCCAATCAAGCGTATCAACATCCCATAAAATAACTGGTAAGCTCAAAATGTTCAACATATCTTCATTAAACGCACCGTAGGGTGGACGAAAAACAGTAGGTACTTGGCCAGTGGCTTGTTCGATGATGTTATTTGTTCTTGAAACTTCCTCCGTGATTGCATCCGATTCCATATTCGTTAAATTTGCATGAGTCCAAGTGTGGTTGCCTAGCTCATGGCCAGCTTCCAACACATCGTTCGCGATTTCTGGATAGAATTCTACTCTGCTCCCGAGCATAAAGAATGTTGCTTTAGCATCGTACTTTGCTAATGTTGCGAGAATTTTGGGAGTGACTTTTGGGTCTGGCCCATCATCAAAAGTTAGGGCTACTTGCTTCGTTTTAGCATTTCCAATTTGTACGTCAACTTGAGTTTCAGTCTCGCTGCTATTGTTATCTTCTTCAATATCCTCAGAACCTTCTTCAACAGGCGGTTTCGGTAATAATTCAACTGAGTTATCGGGTTTATAAGGTGCAACTAGTTGTTCAGTTAGCTCTGCAAGTGGGACAGCAATAATCGGTGCACCTGCTGCACCACTAGCTATTTCATACTCATCAAAATACAAAACAAGTGTATCTTCTATTAACGCAAACTTCTCAAAGTTACTCCACTTCGGTTCGGTAGCTAGCATCATTTCTTCTTCTAGCACTCTATCTTTCAAGCTTGGGTCATTCTTAATGCTATCTCGTACTAATGATGAAAGTTTTGCAAGTTTAGATTCGTCATGTCCAAATAAATCATCAACCTTTATAATTTCTTCAGACTCTGTGTTTAAATGAATCGTTTTAAAATTTGTATAACCATTCGCACCCCCTAAATACGTTCCTGTAATCATTACAAACGAATAAGACCCTGATGTATGTGGAAATGTTTCAAACGCGATGTTCAATTCTCCGGGAGTCTTACTACCGATCCGTTTATTTTCTTGCATGGCGATTAAATAAGTATCAAGTTGTTCATCTATGTATTTTTTAATCTGTACATTAAATGATTCTACTTTGCTTTGTGGATATTGTATTGAGTAAGGAGAATATTCGTCATTTGATACCTCCGTTTTAATAAGTATTCCAGGAAAAGCCGATTCTTCTTTTGTTATTTCAGGGGCATTTCTGTTGTTGGTGGTTTGTTTTGCATTGCTCTTTGTTGAGTAACTGAGGAAGATGAGGCTTATACTCAGAAGAGCAATTATACCGATACAGGCAACATCAATCCAAGGTCCCCGTTGTTTGTTACGGGATTTGGTCATAAGCTGGGATTCTCCTTTCTTTCATTATCTGTAATTCTGTTATAGTGGTATCTCGTTTTTACGTTTCGCGAATACGTATCATACTATTAGACGCTTGGATTGATAAAAAAGTTTGCTATAAAAATAACTTCTAGAAAATTAATGTTCAGTTTTCATATTTATTTCATCTCAAGAACGTAGTCTATCAGAATTTTTACTGATAACTAAACTTTCGTAGAGTGAAAGTAGACTGTAAATCTTTTAATAATATTTGCTTTGATTAGTCCTTGACGAGGAGTTTAGCATTCCATTTCTGCTCTTTCATATAGGTCATTCCACATAATACTCCTTTCATATCCGGAACTAATTAACAGAAATTAATTCAAACTAATTGTTGTCTAATACAGCTTAAAAACAAAAAGTGTATTGAAGAAAGTGTCTTTTCCCCGTTACTAAAGAGGGGATACCTCTGGCAAAACGAAACATTTTTATGCTTTCTACAACTTCTTCTTTTATTGGAACAAAGCGACGTTTATTTCTCTTCCCAATAATATTCAGGGTATACCAACCTAAAATAGTGTCTTGCTGTTAGTCCGGTACCTTTAACTTACAAAATTCTTTATTTCGAATGCCTGTAGTGGTTAATACATGAATGACGGGGAACATGATAGGGTTGTTCATTTTACGGAATGTATCTAACCGATAGACGACTTCTTTTGGTTCTAAATCTCTGTTTAAGCGTTCACCTTTACGAACACTTGCTATTAGAAAAACATAGTCATCACTATGTATCGGTTCTTTATTTATTCTTCACCATACTAATTTTTAATAAATATATGAAACTTTCTAACTATTTTGCAATATAATCAAACCGTTTACAGCTTCCCTTCGTTTCCTTTGATAGTACCGTTAAAAAAATATGTATGAAATGGAGGGAGAATCATGAAGAAGACCGTGTTTCTATCAGCTTTACTGCTCTTTGTCATTACGGCTACCGGATTATCTACCTATGCAAAAATGGACCGAAAGACGGCGTCCCAGTCGACACCAAATTCCAGCCAAAGTGATTATGTCATCCGGGTGTACGGACCAGGCGGACCACTTGGACCGATCAAGGAAGCTGCTGAACATTTTTCAGCTGGAACGGGAATCAAGGTAGAAGTAACAGCCGGACCAGAGGGCAATTGGATCAGCCAGGCAAAGCAAGATGCAGATATTATTTTCGGTGGCTCCGAGTATATGCTGCAGGACTTCATCTTTACCCACCCCGAAATGATCGACACTAAATCACGTACGGAACTTTACCCGCGTGCTGCAGGAATATTGGTGAGGAAAGGAAATCCTAAGAAGATTGAAAGCCTGGAGGATTTAACGAAAAATGGAGTAAAAATACTCGATGTGAATGGGGCTGGCCAGCTTGGCCTGTGGGAAGACTTGGCAGGCAGAAAAGGGCTGATCGAAGGCATTTCCCAAAATATTAACCTTTCTGTAAAGTCGAGTGCCGAAGCCATTGAACGATGGAAATCGAATTCCAGCCTAGACGCCTGGATTACCTATGAATCGTGGCATTATCGGCTTAAGGATGTGACCGACTTGGTCGAACTGCCCGAAGAAGATAAACTCTATCGTGGAACGCCGATCGCCCTGACGAAAATCACCGATCAGAAAAAAGAGGCACAGCAATTTATTGATTATTTAAGAACGGAAGAATCACATCAAATCTTTCAAAAATGGGGCTGGAAGTAAGAGCGAGCATTAAATCTTAAAAACTGGGAGGAACATACATGAAAAAAGTAATTTTTACGCTCACGATACTTTCGATTATTTTTGTTTTGGCTGCCTGCGGAAAAAGCACTGAGGAAAAAACAGAGACGGATCAACCCGATCAAGCCCAAACGGAACAATCGGAGCAAGTCCCGGCTGACAGCCTTCAGCTTTTGGAGAATGAGAAAGCTGGAGAGTACCTGGCGGATCCACAGGGAAGGGCCCTGTATTACTTTAAAAAGGACGAAGTAGGAAAAAGCAATTGTAGCGGAGACTGCCTGGCAAACTGGCCGGCATTTACCCAGGAGGATTTCGCCGTCCCGGAAGGTTTTGACAAAAAGGATTTCGATACGATCAGAAGAGAAGACACAGGGGTGAAGCAGGTCACGTACAAAGGCTTTCCTCTCTATTATTTTGCAAAAGACCAGCAAAAAGGGGATGTAAACGGACAAGGAGTAAAAGATGTATGGTTTATCGTAAACAGCGAAACAGAATTTAAATAAGCTTGCCCAGGGAACGATCAGTCGCGGTCGTTCCCATCCTTAATTTTAATATAGTATAATGGCAATATATTTTTATCCATTAGCAGGGAGTGTCACATGAAAGAAAATTACGATGCGGAATTAATGAGATTGGTAAAAGAAAAACATGGTCACGCATTAGAGGAGCTTTATGATAGATACATAAAACTTGTTTACGGCTTCGTTATGAAGTTTTGTAATGGGAATGAGGATAAGACGAAAGAGATTATTCAGTTAGTCTTTTTGAGGTTATGGACAACAAACAGCCATTACGATCCCGCTCAAGGCAGCTTTGTAAATTGGCTCCTCACGATTACTCGCAATATTTGCATTGACTACCACCGTAAAGAGAAGAGGTATACGCAGCACTATCAAGAGGAACATGAAGAGATCGCCGACCTTGCCAATGCAAATGAGCGACGAGTAAATACAAATGAAATTGAGATGGCGAAAAACAAATTGCCGACGGCACAAAGAAAATTAATCGATTTGCTTTATTGGAAAGGGTATTCTCTTTCAGAGATCGCCAAACTCGAACAAGAGCCGCTCGGCACGATTAAAAGCAGGCTGCACCAAGCTCTTAAAGGATTGAGGAAGCATCTGAAATTGGAGGATATAAAATGAGAAGGGATTGCGACCATTTAATTCCATATATAGCAAATGAGCTCAAGGAGAGCGAATGCATGGCCTTTGTTGAACATTTAAAGAATTGTACGGAATGTAAGAAAGAATATCAGGAATTGTCCCAAGCCTGGAATGCTTTGCCATTTGATTATACAGAAATTGAGGTGCCTGAATCGTTAAAAGGCGAGGTGCTGGGGTTTATTTTTGATCACAAAACGAAAAGCGGTATGGAAACATCCAAGGCTAAGATGAGCAAGCTTACCATAATGCTCAAAAGCCATTTCACTCCAGTTTCAACCAGTATCGTGGCCGTCTTGTTGCTCGTCATTATTGGCCTTGGAATAGCGAATATACAGGAAAAAAATCGCCATGCTGAAAATATACCCATTGAGATTTTAACGTCCATTCCCTTAAAAGCAACCAATCAAAGCCACCCGGGAACAAACGGCATCGCATATATTGTCCAGCATGGATCAGAGAAAAATTTGGTGATACAAGTTAACGAATTACCCGGCGTCGAAGGTTCACAGGTTTACCAGGTTTGGCTGCTGAAAAACGGCATGAGGGAAAATAGTGGCATATTCAAGCCGGACGAAAACGGATCCGGAATACTGACCTACCAGCTCGCAAAAGGGCAGACTTTTGATCAAATCGGCATCACCGTCGAACCGGACGCCAACAGCAAGCAGCCAAGGGGAGAAAAAATAGCCGGCTCATAGAATCAAACATTTTTATAAGTCGACATTTAAAGTGGTCAAAAAGAGGATAACGTACATTAATAAGTCTATTGATTTTGGTGGACTACTAATATTGACTCCTCTAACCATTTTTATTCTCTGTGGTGAAGCGCTGATTTTGCGCTTCATGGATGGCTAACGGATGCAATAGTTGAAGAAGGAACAATAAAGTAATCAAGCTTTTTTATGAAAATGAATACTAAATCAGAACGTAAGAATCCATTTTGAACAATCTGTTGTAAAATGGATTCTTATATTTTATGGTTAAATAAGGGGTAAATAGGAACTTTTAAATTTAGTTATTTTCAACATATGTTTTTAAATCTCTTCAATTATATATAATCTCCAAACAACTTCGGTTTCCAACGATGAATAGCATGATTTTCTCTTGCGAATACATTCTCTTAATAGAATTCCGTAGTTTCTGTCCCAAAGATCTCATAATGTCATAGTAACGCAAATAACCTGAATTATATGGAAGGCCCGAAATCCTTGAAGCATAAGGATTTCGGGCCTTTTGGCTCACCTATTCAAGTTATAGAAAGAAGGATTAACGCAAAAGCGACTGAGATTTGTCAAACAAGAAGGAATAAATGAAATTAAAGTTGTTTTATAACGAGTTGAAGATGAATAAGGGGGTTATAAATAAACTTATGAAACAAATATGAGTGTTGACTCTGGAAGGGATTAACTCTCTTATTGTAGAACTTATTAATGGGGAAATAGTTAGTGAAGAAGCAAGTGTGGTATTTCATATTGGGGCTAATCGTAATAATCTTAAGCATACCTTTAGGATATTACTCAATTAATGTAGTGTATTCTAATGAAAACTTAACTGGAGAATATGTTCCTATATTAAATGGGTTCATACCTTCATTTATGTTAATTAGTACTTTAATATTTAGCGTTGGATTATTAAATATCTTGAGAGATAAATATTAGTTTGTGAAGAGTTGTACTTATACTAACGCGGCAGGTTAGTTGAACAAGGATAGTTAAATAAATTATCTTTATTGATATAATCACTACATTAAGAGTGGTAGGATATAGAAAAAATGAATGGGGAATTATAATATGGAAAATTTTAGCGGTGTTGAACTGAAGCATTTTTCAAGTGAGCATATGATAGTATTGAACTCTTTTGTACTTACAGAAGAACAAAAACAATTTTCTGCATTACCAAACAAATTTGGGGAAGTTACAGAAGGACAGTATCGTATTGTTATTTTAAGTGATAAAACACCTGTTGGTTTCTTTCTTCTAAATTCAAATGAACGAGTTAAGAAATACTCCACTAATCTGAACGCTTTGTTATTAACTGCACTATCAATTAATAATACAGAGCAAAGAAAAGGCTACGCTAAACAAGGGATGTCATTACTGATTGAGTTTGTTAAATCTGAATTCCCTGAATGTGATGAAATTGTATTAGTAGTAGATATAGATAATATTCCAGCTCAAAAACTATATTTAAAAGTAGGATTTGAAGATACAAATGAGAGACAAATAGGACGTATCGGCGAAGAAATTATCATGAGACTATCAATAAAATAATGTATAAGACCATAACTAAAAATAACTGCATTTGAACCAAATTTATCCATTATACATATAGAAAAACGGTTAGCTAATTACCATAAATTTTAAATAAAGATTGATTAAAATGGATTCATTCGTTGTGATTTAGTCTGCATTATATGAGAATTAAAAGGTCATTAAATACTAGGTAATACTTTCCTTTTAGAAACGTGTTCGCCAACTTAATTAATTGTGCATCCATCGTCCCCAAATAGTACAATTCTTTAAGGAAAAGATAAATGTTCTAATTCAACTAACGGGTGCGTTGATCCAAAAAGGATTAATGCACTATTTTTTGAAGTTCTTTTTGAGCTAACGCAGCAGTTTAGTTGAAGAATCTTTATTAGCTCATATTCAACAATCGGACCATTTTCTTGAATAAGAGAAGGGATTATTCGTAAGTAAATCGAAGTTAATCAGAAGATGTTATTTAGTTTAGCATCCGGACGTATATACAACATTAAGGAGGAAATCGATTATGAGCAATACACAGACATTAAGAGGACTCACCACAGTCAGTTTTTGGACGGATGATCTAGTAGCGGCAAAGAGGTGGTACGCTGAGCTATTGAGCATCGAACCATACTTCGAACGTCCAGGATATGCCGAGTTTCGCCTCGGCGACTACCAGCATGAGCTGGGCTTAATCGATAGCCGCTACGCGCCCGAGAGTTCAGCGACCGGACCGGCAGGTGCTGTAGTGTACTGGCACGTCGACGATGTAACAGCAATTTTCAAGAAGCTGCTGTCTATGGGAGCGAAAGAGTACGAGGCACCCAAAGAGCGCGGCGAGGGGTTCATCACTGCTTCCGTGGTCGATCCCTTTGGAAACATCCTAGGCATTATGTATAATCAGCACTATTTGGAGGTTCTGGGTTCGACCAGAAAAGGATGACCCTCAATGTCAGTTTTCAAAGTTCACCGCGGCTTGGCAAGTTGTACTGTGGTGAGTACCAATTATCTGTGCAGCGGCAGCTGTTTCGATTTATGTTATGCTTACCCCAACGGTATTCAACTACTATTCTGGAGAAAAAAAGCACAAGAAATATGAAAAGTTGAAAAGGCTTAAGAGATAATATTAGTAAAAGACGGGTGCTTTAGTTAAACAAGACCATCAGTTTGATGGTCTATTTCTTTATCCAAAACATCAAGTAGATCTAAGAAATCCATTGTGAAATGTTACACTTAAACTAACGCAGCAGGTTAGTTCAAGAAGGAAAACAATTAAGTTGTGGAGAATACATAATAAAATAAACTAAAAAAGGAAAGATTTATGAGAATACTTATATTAGGAGCAACTGGCTTTTTGGGCTCGAATTTATTCCAACTGGCTACAGAGAACAAAAATCTAACAGTGTTTGGCACCTCACGTTTTCAACATGAGAACTCTAATATTATGCAAGTAGATGTTACAAACAAACAATCAATAAGAAGTGCCATTAGAAAAATAAATCCAGAAGTAGTTATATGGTCACTTATGAGTTCTGAAGAAGAAACCAAATTAATTAATTTAGGGCTCGAAAATTTATTATCAGAAATAGAGAGTGCAACAAAACTTATATTTCTATCAACGGATGCGGTTTTTGTTGAAGGAATTGGTGGTTACAAAGAAACGGACCGAATTGGTACCTTGCCTAAAGAAGCAGCCCTAGCTGATTATGTGAACGGTAAATATACTGGAGAAAACCTAATTCTCAATAAACATCCAAATCACGTGATTCTTCGTACTGGCCCACTATATGGTAATAATGGGGATCAAGGTATTGAAAAACGAACCATACAAATAATCGAGAAAATAAAAGAGAATCAGTCATTTGATGCATGGACAAATGTGTATAAAACTTTTGTAAATGTTAATGATTTATCAAGTATGATTATTGAATTGACTAATATAAAATTTAAAGGAATTTTGCATGCTGGACCCATACATAAAGAAAGCTACTATACGTTTTATAAAAAGAGATTGGAACAACTTGGATGGAATAATAGTCTTCTCCGCCCAACTATAAAATCTAAAGAAGATGCCCCTTATCTATCTCTTGATACGTCTCTAAATACACAAAAAGCTCACCAATTGCTTAAAACCAATTTTCGCACAGTTTGACTAATTATTGATTTTTCTGAGATTGAAAGAACAAGGTGATTGTTATTCAACTAACATCGTGCTTTAGTAGAACAAGGCTAGTCAGGACATAGCTCTTATTGTTAATGTGGAGGGGTGAAACAAATGGATAACGGGTTTATTAAAATTAGAAAAGCAATTTTAAGCGATGCGGAAGGAATAGCTAAAGTACATGTCACCAGTTGGAAAACAACATATGCTAACATAGTTTCTGATGAATATTTAAGTAGTCTTTCGTATGAAAGCCGTGAAAAAATGTGGACCAACGCAATTCCGAATGGAGGTGTTTATGTAGCAGAAAGCCATCAGGGAATAATAGTAGGTTTTTCTAAAGGCGGTAAAGAAAGAAGCAGTAAATATAATGGGTACGATGGAGAGATATACGCTATCTATATCTTAAAAGAGTATCAAGGTAAAGGTATTGGAATAGCCCTTGTTAAACCAGTCATAGATGAAATTAAAGGAATGGGATTAAACTCTATGCTTGTTCTTGTCTTAAAAGATAATATTTCTCGTCTGTTTTATGAATCACTTGGAGGTAGAAAAATAGATACTGTTGAAGTGGAGATTGGAGGAAAGAAATTTTCCGAACTTGTATATGGTTGGGAAGATATTAGGAATATATTTTAATTATTCTTCTTCAACTAACGGGTGCTTTAGTTTAACAAGCTAAGCCAAAAATCTTTGGTTCAGATTCGGTACATAATATGTATATCCTTTTTCATCTAACGAATCAGGTTAGTAGAAGAAGGATTTTTTACTTACAATTTGAATATATATTGGTAAAGACTATTGATGGAGGGCTCTTTATGGCATTAGTTTCAATTTATACTATTGGTAGGCTTTACCACCCTTATGATCACCCTGCCTCTCGTGAATTTTTTCAAGTTGGAAATGAAGTATATCGTCAGGCAAATAGATCAGGACTAATAGAGGCTTTTTCACCTGAGGGAGTCACTATCTCTGAAGAAACCATAAAGGGTAATGGATATCCCATTCTTACACTAACAGTATGGAGAGACCTTCAATCCTTATATCGCTTTTCCTATTCAGGCAAGCATTTGCAAGCAGTACGAGATAGAAACAGATGGATTGAGACATATCCAGAAAAACATCTTTCATATGTAGTTTGGTGGACAGAAAAGGTAACGGATGTCTCTTGGGAGGAAGCATTCAAGAGATACAACTATTATATTCAGCATGGTTCCACACCTTTTGCATTTGATTTTAAGCATACATTTGATGAAAAAGGGGAGACGTTCTTGATTAGAACCACTTAAAGTAACGGTGTCCTTTAGTTTAACAAACTACGTTAACAATCTTTGTTTCACATCTGGAACATAATGCGTATTATCCTTGTTCAACTAACGAAGCAGGTTAGTTCAACAAGGTTTTTCATTTAAGTGGTAAAATATGTTTATAAGAAGGAGCTTTTTATAAAATGATATTAGCAATTTTTATAATACTAGCACTTGCAATTGTTTGTTTATCTTTATACCTAACTACAAGGAATAAGAAAAATAGAATAATAACTGGAATTGTCTTGACATTATCGGTTTTAACGTATCCGTTATCTTTACCTTTGTTACATGAAACTAAAGTGCTTCAAGGATTAGAAGGAACAGCAACTTTAATGCTTTTTTATTTTATAATATTGTTAGGTGGAATTATCACAATCATTGCAGGTCTTTTCACAAAAATGAAATTAAGTGAAAGTAATAAATAAAACTCTTAGTAAACTGAACTGCCCCGTAAATGTTAGACACTAAACTAACATTTGCGGGGTGTTTTTTATGGCTAGATTTACAGCCGAAGAAAAAATCAAAATGGTATTGCGTTATTTAGGAGGCAATGAAAGTTATCAGGAAATAGGAAGGGACTTAAAAGTCAGTAAAGTTGTGATGCGAGGATGGGTAAGACTTTATGAACATCAAGGTGCAGAGGCATTCTGTCAACCCTATACAACTTATACGCAACAGTTTAAACTAGATGTACTGAGTTATATGAACGAAATGGGTACATCCTCTCTTGAGACGGCCGCAATTTTTAATATTTCGTCAGCTGGTCTGATTAGAAAGTGGCGAAGAGCGTTTGAAATTGGTGGAATCGATGCCCTAAAACCAAAGAAAAAGGGGCGTCCATCCATGAAAAAGGAAACCAAATCGAATGACAAAAAAACATCTCCAGTTGAAGGATCTATGGAAGCTCTACGAGCTGAAAATGAACGTTTGCGTATGGAGAATGCCTACTTAAAAAAGTTGAACGCTTTAGTTCAGGAAAAGGAAAAATTACAAACAAAATCAAAGCGCAAGTAATTTTTGAACTAAAGGCTGAATTTGATGTCGTGGAATTAGTTAAAGTCGCAGACATTCCACGTAGTACTTATTATTACTGGGAAAAACGATTACAGCGTGAAGATAAATACGCGAAGGAAAAAGAAGCGATTGAAGCCATTTATCATGAACATAAAGGACGTTATGGCTATCGTCGCATCGCCAAAGAATTAAAGAAAATAAACATTTTTCATGATCCAAAGACGATCAACCGATTGATGAACGAAATGGGTTTAAAATGCGAAGTAAGGATAAAGAAGTATCGTTCTTATCGTGGAAAAGTCGGTAAAATCGCACCGAATTTACTAAACCGTGATTTCCATGCAGGAAAGATAAATGAAAAATGGGTAACGGACGTAACGGAGTTTCATTTATTTGGTGAGAAACGTTATTTATCACCTGTTTTAGATTTATGTAATGGCGAAATCATTGCTTACAAGATAATGAACCGTCCAGTTTATCAACTTGTGGGTGATATGTTAGAAGAGGCGATCGGAAATTTAAATCCAGGAAATGAAGTCATTCTACATTCCGATCAAGGCTGGCATTATCAAATGAAGAAGTATCAGAAGACATTAGAGAAACACAATATAAAGCAAAGTATGTCCCGTAAGGGTAATTGTTTAGATAACGCAGTTATTGAGAACTTCTTTGGCTTATTAAAGTCTGAGCTTCTTTATCTACAAGAGTTTGAGAGTATGGAACATTTTGAACGTGAACTACATGAATATATCGAGTATTACAACCATAAACGAATGAAGGCAAAATTAAAAGACCTAAGTCCAGTAGAATACCGAACTCAGGTCTTAGAAGCTGCTTAAACTATTTGTCTAACTTTATTGGGTCAGATCAAACTAACGGGTGCTTTAGTTAAACAAGACCATCATTTCGATGGTCTATTTTTATACCCAGAACATCAAGTATATTTCGGCAATCCGGTGTGAAATGTTACACTTAAAATAACGCAGCAGGTTAGTTAAATACATTAGAACTTTACGCTGATGACTAAGGTCTGACATATGAAGAAAGTCTGGCAGAAAAACAATATAAAGGAGGGAATACTATGTCCAATAACGGAAACCAAAGAAGAATAATTTTAGATTTAGCGGTTACTTTAGATGGATTTATTGAAGGGAAAAATGGGGAAGTTGACTGGTGCATCATGGACTCTGATATGGGGTTCATTAATTTCTTAAATCAGATTGATACTATTTTATATGGAAGAAAAAGCTATGATTTATGGGGACAATACACTCCAGAGAATGAGGTTTCTAATACTGAAAAAGAAATTTGGAAATCAGTTCATAGTAAAGGGAAATATGTATTTTCTAGAACGCAAAAAAAGACTGATAATAAAGCAATATTTATAAATGATAATATTTTTGAAGAGGTAAATAAATTAAAGAATGGGCCAGGGAAAGACATCTGGCTGTATGGAGGAGCGAGTCTTATTACGACTTTTATAAATTTAGGGCTTATTGATGAATTTAGATTATCCGTTCATCCCGTAATTTTGGGAGAAGGAAACCCCTTATTCATTGACATAAAACAGAGGTTGAATCTAATACTGGTAAATACAAAAACGTTTTCCTCTGGAGTTGTTCAACTCTGCTATCATCGTAATGAGAAGTAATTATAAGCATATTATGCATAATTCAAGGAACCATTCTTGCACAGTTAACGGGTGCTTTAGTTAAATAAGACCATCATTTCGATGGTCTTTTTTTATACTCAGAACATCAAGTAGATGTAGTCAATCCAGTGTGAAATGTTACACTTAAACTAACGCAGCAGTTTAGTTGAATTAGGATTAATTAAAAGAGATATTAAAATGAGATACAAACTTTAGAGTCCACTCAAGAAGAAGGATACTTTACGTAAGAAGTATCATCGTATCTTAAAAAAGTTGTAAATAGGAAGTATATAAATTAGGAAGCAGTAAAATAAAAATACTCCCTGTATTTCATATCTACACTTGTAAAAGCAGGTGATTCTGTTAATTGTTTGTAGTGATTTCAATCTTTTTTATATGAATATCTTCCGTTCCGGCATCTAATGCAGTCCTGTAATATAAGCATTTATGCTCGATGACTTCCATTGTTTTTTTTAGTTCTTCCATTTGTGCTTCTACAATCGCTTTTCGTTCTAAAAACATGTTAGATCTTTGTTGCAATGTAGAATCCCCATCAGAACACCAATCAATGAATTGTTTAATTTCCTTAATAGGCATTCCTGTGGCTTTTAAACATTCAATTATTTTTAAGGCGTCAATATCGGATTCTTTAAAAACTCTAATTCCGCTAGGTGTACGTTCTACAAAAGGCATAAGTCCCTCTTTGTCGTAGTAACGCAAGGTATATACTGTAAGATTCAGTTCGTTTGCAACTTCACTAATAGAATAGGTCTTCATCATTAATCTCCTTTTTATAGATAGACTTCGAGTTAACTATAGGTTATGTGGGCATCTTATCATGGTATATGCGGGATGTCAAAGACACCATATAGGGAAGTAGAAAATTATATTAATCACTTGACCTAGAGTTAACTATAGGAATTAACATAGTGTTGCAAGGGAAATTGGGCTGGGAAAAATGAATGAATAGAACATTATTATTCATTATGTATTAATAACCAGTACAAGCACATTCTCTTGGTTAATATAAAATTCGTAGGAGGTTTTACTTATGATAACTGCTAAAGCGCGAGCTGTTGACGGTCCGGACAAACCCTTTAGAGCGGCTGAAATTCAACGACGTGATCTTGATTTGCATGATGTTCTGATCGAAATTAGATATGCAGGCATATGCCATTCCGACATCCATACTGCTCATGGTGAATGGGGCCCAGTAAACTATCCACTCGTACCTGTACATGAGATTGCCGGAATCGTCACAGATATTGGTGCAGAGGTCACAAAGTACAAGGTTGGTGACCGGGTAGGGGTCGGATGTATGGTTGACTCCTGTGGTAAATGTGAGAACTGCAAAAAAGGAGAAGAACAATACTGTCTCAAAGGAAATATCCAAACATACGCGGGTGTTGATAAATACGGTGAACCTACTCAAGGGGGATATTCTACACACATTGTTGTACAGGAAGATTTTGTGCTCAGAATTCCTGATAGTATTAAACTAGACGCTGCAGCTCCATTACTTTGTGCAGGTATTACGACATATTCACCGCTAAATCACTGGGGGGCTGGTCCAGGTAAAAAAGTAGCGGTTGTTGGTTTGGGCGGTCTTGGCCATATGGCTGTTCAAATTGCACATGCTATGGGTGCAGAGGTCACTGTGCTTTCTCAGACAATGAAGAAAAAAGACGATGGTCTGAAATTAGGTGCTGACAGTTACTATGCAACAAGTGAGCCAGAAACATTCGAGAAACTTTCTGGAACCTTTGACTTAATTATTAATACTGTTAGTGCAAAGATTAACTTGGATGCTTATTTAGGACTGCTAAATCTTGATGGCACGTTAGTAAACGTGGGTGCTCCTGCTGAACCGTTGTCACTAAGCGTCATTAACTTAATCGGTCATCGTCGTTCCTTTGCTGGTTCGATGATCGGAGGAATCCGCGAGACTCAGGAAATGTTAGACTTCTGTGCAAAGCATAACATTATTCCTCAAATTGAGGTTATTTTGGCCGATCAAATCGACGACGCATACGAACGCGTATTAGCTTCCGATGTGAAGTATCGATTCGTTATTGACATTAGCACAATGTAATTTGCGTAAATTAATAATTTTTCTTTATACACGAGGATGTTCTAAAAGCATAATTTTGGGACATCCTTTTATATTAGTTGCTTCAAGGTTGGAATAAGTCAAAAGTTAACCAAGCATTTTTTAGTGTTAAATTGCTTTTGAAAATAAAGATAGGTGGTTTTAATAATGGACATGAAAGATTTTATAGTTTTTTGTAAGAAAGGCAATCCAATTTCAGGAGAGGATAAGGAACTTCACGGTCTATTAACCAAGTGTAGTTATGAAGCCCAAAGGATTACTATGAAATTGAATACATCATATCATTCCAAAGAAGAAATAGTGGAGATTTTTAGCGAACTGACATGTAACCAAATTGATTCCTCTTTTATGTGTTTCCCTCCATTTTATACAGACTTCGGTAAAAATATCACGATTGGAAAAAACGTCTTTTTTAATACAGGGTGTTCATTCCAAGATAGAGGTGGAATTAGTATTGGAAATGGATCAATGTTAGGTATGAATGTCACGATTGCTACACTTAATCATGGGTTATCATTAGAAACAAGAAACACAACATATCCCTCACCAGTTATAATTGGCGAAAATGTATGGATTGGTTCAAACGCAACAATTCTACCGGGTGTTACAATAGGGGACAATTCTGTTGTGGCTGCAGGAGCAGTGGTTACTAAGGATGTTCCAGAAAATGTGGTTGTTGCAGGAGTACCTGCGAAAGTATTAAAAGAAATTAATAAAGGTGATAACTAAATTTAGTTTTTAGTATTTTTGATTAATAAAATCTGTTTCAAATAATGTTCCTTAAGAAGTTACGTCAGGGGTAACTCTTTTTGAACTAACAGGTGCTATAGTTAAAGAACATGGGTTGCTTAGGCAACTCTTTTTCTTATTGAACTAACGAAGCAGTTTAGTTTAACAAGCAAATGGAAAATTAATTTAAAAATGGAACCTCGATTCGTTTCAAACGTATTCAAGTAAAGAAGTAGGTTAGTTTAAGAGTGTTGTATAACTTGTGATCAACTATCGGTGCAGTTAGGGGCAATGTATGAAAACATTTAAAAAAATAATTGAATTCCTAAACAGAATGAAAGAAATCGATTTATGGGGAGATAAAATGGAAGATCTATCCTATAAAGAAGAAGAATACATACACAGAGTTTCAACTCAAAATCCCTATGGGCTTATAGGATTGATTTTGGGTGGAATTGCATTCACTTTCGGACCGCAATACGGCTTTATTCCCGTTATTACTGTTATCTTTTGCATAGTGACCCTATTTACTTTTGATAAAGAAAAAGAAGATAATCCTTGGCCTTTCTACTTGGGGATATTACTTTCATTAATCGGCTTTTGTATGTTTATTATCGGAGCGACACACCAGTTAATTCTCTAATTATGCAGCGATAATTTATTCCTGAATCTGGCGAAATTGTGGAATAAGCTTCACTTTTCTTATTCAACTAACGGGTGCTTTAAGTTAAACAAGACCATTATAGTGATGGTCTATTTTTATGTCCAAATCATCAGGTAGATTTCAGCTATCCATTGTGAAATGTTACACTTAAACTAAAGAAGCAGATTAGTTAAAGAATTAAATTATATCTTATAAGTAGAACTCAATTAATATAGAAGAGGGGTGATTATAATGATTATTTGGTTAAATGGAGCATTTGGTTCTGGAAAAACACAGACTTCATACGAATTAGAAAGAAGGATTCCTAATTCCCTTGTCTATGATCCAGAAAATATTGGTTTTTTTATTAAAAGGAATATACCCAAAGAAATTAGTAAAGGTGATTTCCAAGATTATAGTATCTGGCGAGAGTTAAATTACACTACTTTAAAATACATAGATAGTGAATATGACGGTATTATCATTGTTCCGATGACCTTAGTAAATCCACAGTATTTTGAGGAAATTGTAGGGAAATTAAGAGATGATGGAGTGATAGTCAATCATTTTGTACTTTGGGCTTCTAAAGAAACATTACAAAAGAGGTTGCGAAGTAGGGGTGAGAGAAAAAATTCATGGGGTGAAAAACAAATAGATAGATGTATTCAAGGGTTATCAAATGATATATTTAAAAATCGAATAGAAACTGATAAATTGACAGTTGAAAGTGTAGTGGAAACAATTGCATCTATGTTAGACATTCATTTACTCGATGACAAGAGAAATAAATTCAAGAAAAGATTGGACAGAATTAAAATACAAATAAAACAGATAAGATTTATAAATTAAATAGGTTACTCTCTTCAACTAACGGGTGCTTGAGTTAATCATGACCATCATTTCGATGGTCTATTTTTCATCCGAAAACTCAAGTAGATCTCAGAAATCCATTGTGAAATGTTACACTTAAACTAACGGGGCAGTTTAGTTAAACAAGAATTATCGATATTCCATTCTTTTTTATGTCGCATTTGAATTGTGCAGTAAATTAATAAGTTGAAATACCGTATTTTAAGGAAAGAAAACTATTAATTTTTCTAAATTAAATAGCCACTCTAAGTTGGCTTTTAAGAATTAATTCACTTTATAATAATTATATATTTTATATAACTTTTTTCCCTAACCAATGAGCAAATAAAACCAGAGGAATTATAAGAAAACCAAAAGGTAGACTTATAATAATAATCTTCCACGTTATGACTTCATTTACTAACAAAGCTTTATATAACACTAAACTGTATGGAAGAATGATTATTAACGACGTTATCGCTCCTGGAGTTATGGAACGGAAAAATATTGCTTGTCCAATATGGGTAAATGCATGGATGAAAAAAGTTAATGTTACTGCTGTAAAAAGATAGATATTAGCAAATGCTCCGTGAGTTAAGTATTGGTTGGCCATAATTGTAGAAATGCTAACAAATAAAAATATAATTAATACTGCAAAAGCAAATTGTGCAGTGGACATGGAAAATTGTTTAACTACTCGATCGGCTAATTTTTTGGGTAATCTTTTGTAAACTTCGTGTCTATTCTTATTTAGCCAATTTTCTACCATAATAATTTCTTCGAAGTCATGAAAAATAAATAAAATAGGAAACAACCAAATAAGAGTTTGAACATTCCATAGATCCATACTTCTACCTCTTTCATTCATATTTAGACTTAGTTTAAAATATGCTATTTTATAGCTATTATACCAATCTTTAATAATGTTGTTATATATTAAAAGTGCAATTGAAAAAGCTACTTCTTCAACTAGCGGGTGCTTTAGTGAAACAAGACCATCGTTTCGATGGTCTATTTTTATATCTAGATTATCAAGTAGAATTCGACGGTCCAGTGTGAAATGCTACACTTAAACTAACGTAACAGGATAGTTGAAAAAGGAAATTATGGTTAATAAGGAGAATTAATAACAATCTAATTTTCTACTCTCTAGAATAAGGAGTGCTTAAGATAATTAAAATTAAATTATTCCTAAAACAAGATTATCTATTTGAGAAAATATTAGAAACTATAGCAACTAATTCAAACATATATCAGGATATCGCAATATATGAAGGTAAAAAAGACGCAGGCGATAATTTTAAAGTTAAAGCTAATTAATGATTTTATTGCTCTACCTTATTCAACTAACGGTTGCTTTAGTTAAATAAGACCATCATTAGGTATTGTTTTTTTATGTAGAAAAGTTAAATAAAATAATCTGAAATAGATGTATTCGAGGGGGGGTAAGTATGAAAAAATTAAGTTTGTTATTCGTATGTTTATTTTTTCTATTATTAACAGCCTGTAATAATGAAGAACCTTTAATAGAAATTGAAGTAAAAGTTTCTTCAATCAGTGATGATGAATACAGTAAAGTTGGTGCCACTAAAGATTTAATTGAACCAAAGCAAGAAGATTTTAAGGTACTTGAGTATACATTTAATATGAAACACACAGATGCTGTGACTAATCGACAAATTGAGAGTTTTGAAGATTGGAGAAAAACGCTAAATAGCATAGATGAAATTGACCGTTATTGGTATGGAAGTGCTTCATCACAAGATAACGCATCTGAAAACTTTGCGGAATATCAATATAAACTTGTTTATTACGCAAAAGGATTATCTGAAGAGGATATTAAGAAAGCGTTTAGTGATGCAAAGCTTACAGTTTCGTGGACTGACAATAATAATGAACAAGAAGAAAAACAATACAAAATAGCGGATTTAATAGAGTTTAATAACGATTAAGAAGGTCTTATTCTACTAATGGGTGCTTTAGCTGAAGAACACGAGTTGCTTTAGACAGCTCATTTTTTAATATTGAACTAACGCAGCAGGTTAGTATAACTAGCAGGTATTATTAAAGGGAGGTCGAATAATATAATTTAATGAGTTATTCAAGTAAATGCTAAGTGTTTAAAAGAGAAAGAGGTGTTGAACGTGAAAAAAGTAAAAGAAAAAAATGAATTTTTGGAATGGGCAAAAGCAATAGGAATTGCTATTTTATTTGCATGTGGTATTCGATTTTTCCTATTTACACCTATTGTAGTTGACGGTGCTTCTATGATGCCCACATTTGAGAATGGTGACAGAATAGTAGTGGATAAAATCGGACCAAAATTGATGGAGTATGAAAGATTTGATGTGATTGTATTTGAAGCAAAAGAAGATACTAATTATATCAAACGTATTATTGGTATTCCTGGTGACCGCATCGCTTATGAAAACGATGAACTTTTTATTAATGGTGAGAGGTACGAAGAACACTACTTAGAGGAATATAAAAAAGCTTTGATAGACAATGGTACACTTACAGGAGACTTTACATTAGAAGAATATTTAGGTGAATTAACTGTGCCAGATGGATACTTTTTTGTACTAGGAGATAATCGTCGTAACAGCACAGATAGCAGAGATCCGAGTGTTGGATTTGTTTCGAAGGATAAAATATTGGGTACCGCAAAAATTGTATTTTTACCTCTAGATAATTTAAAGATAATAAAATGATAAAGTGAATTGTAAATGAAATAAGTTAATTGATGTTCCTGTTCAACTAACGGGTGCTTTAGTGAAAAAAGACCATCATTTTGATGGTCTATTTTTACCCCCTAAACAAAAAGTAGATTTTGGCGATCAAATTTTTCTAAATTTAAAAACCATCTAAGGTGACTTTTAAAACTTAATTCAATTTATAATAATTATATATTTTATATAACTTTTTTCCCTAACCAATGAGCAAATAAAACAAGAGGAATTATAAGAAAACCAAAAGGTAGACTTATAATTATAATCTTCCACGTTATGACTTCATTTCCTAACAAAGCTTTATATAACACTTAATGGTTCGTGGTGGGTACTGGGAGCAATTATGGAAGAGACAGTAGGATGGTTAATCATTATCGTAATTCCATATATCCCTAAATTTTGTTTTAAATTTCGATTCAATTAAATCTAAGAAAGAGATTTATCTGGTATTAAGTCGAATTTTATAGTTATGAATCATGGAACAATTTCAAAAACAGTACCTTTGTTAAAATCAGTCACATTCATAGAGCCATAAACCCCTAAATATAGTCTAGTTTGATCCAGATTTGTTCCTAAGCTAACATAATAAGCTGATTGAGACCCAAAATTATAATCGGTTTGAATAACACTAAAATCATTTGGTTTACCATCTGTTCTTAGCCTAGTATAAGCTAAAACCCCTGTAACCGGTGGTTGAGATCCTTCATCCCGGGCAAAATCGGTAAACACAACGCTGCCCGTTAAATCGGGTATCCCATTCCCCGAATAGGCTTGAACTCCTGTAAGTGCAGTTCCTCCAAACTTATCGGGTCGGGGATCTTTATGAAAATAACTAGTTAAAGGCTGAAGACGTATGAATGAATTTTTTACTGTATCATTGTAATAAGCAATTGTTTTTTCTTCCAAAGTCGGATTTGCAGAGCAGCCCCTTATAATCGAAGTAGGAAAAGCACCTTCCCATCCTCGCCAGCCAAAGTTAATAAATCCTTCTTGGTCAGATTCAGATTTCATTAAAGAAGCTTGAATAAGTTGAGTAACCGGTATTGGTTTATAATGAACGAATGAAAAAATCGACTCTACTAAATCCTGTCCGACATTTCCCACATATTTGATATACTGATTATAAAACCTTTGAAATGAAATACCAGGTATATTACGAACCCCTTTGGCAATTACCGTTAGAGTTTCCTGAATAGGTGCGGGAAGTTCATTAAAACGTGTGACTACGGGTGGATTAGCGATAAATGTATTATTAGCTACATCAATTTCAATTATTTTACCGGCGATTTCCATATCATCCTGGCTTAAATTAAATGGATCATAGCCTGATCCACCATCTCCGGTTGTTAATACAAGTTTTCCTGTTTCAGGTGAAAAGTTTAAGCTATTGACACCATTATGATTGAAAAATGGTCTTCTTAAATTAAGTAATGCCCGCCGTTTTTGAGGTTGACCATTCGATTGTAAAATCCATTCCTCAACTGTATCAATATGATCAAATTGAGTTTCTCTATTAATCCACTTTAGGTTTAAGGTTCTGGGGTCACACGGATTAGGCTGAAAAAATTCAGGAAGACCATCTTGGCCTCGTCCTGCAGCTTCTGAATTAGGAAGAGCACCTGGACCTTGTGTGCCAGCTACAGAATAATGAAGATAAAACAGACCGTTATAATGAAATTCGGGATGAAACGCTAGCCCTATCAATCCTCGTTCATCATATCCACCACCAGAAACACCTAGTTTTATGATCCGCGGGCGAATATCTAAAAAAGTCCTTATAACTCCGTTTCCAATGTAAAAGATCTCTCCTACCTGGGTTGCAATAAATAATCTTTCAATTGAGTCACCCGGAAGTATTGCTGTTTTTAAAACAGTGGGTAAATTTATATTACTTACAATGGGTCGTAAACTAACCTTAACTTTTAACAACTAACTTTACGCTCCTTCTTATTGTTTTTTTATAAGAATATGATAAGAACTGTTCTATTATTAAATTAGGGCCGGGAAATTTTGGGAATATACTTAATAATATAAACATATATAGAACAATCTCTTCGTTGTCTTCTATCATTAAATTGTATGGATTTCGTCTTAACTAAAACCTGTAACCAGTATTGAGGAATTGAGGACTTGTATTTAATTGAAATGATAACTGTTTACTCTGAGTTACCACTCGAAATATGAAAGATTTTCTTGTGCCGAAAAGGATAAAGCTTATGTGTTTTAAGAAGAGAAGGAGGAACTCATGAATTGTTTAGCGTTTTATCAAATGAATCATACAAGCTCCACCATTATTTTAAAACGTATTCTTATTCTAAAAAGCTTGTATTAGCCGCCATTTTTTCAGCACTTGCAGCTATCCTGCAGTCAACTGGAAACTTCCTACCAGGGATTGGTTATTTAATCAGTCCTTTTGCCACTCTCCCTATCTTGATTTGTACTATTATATCTATTCCCTTTGGACTTCAAAGTTACATTTTAACGTTTTTTTTACTGACTCTGATTCAACCTGGTGAATCTTTTGTTTTCCCGTTTACAACAGGGATAGTAGGTTTAGGAATTGGAATAGCACTTCTTATTTTAAAAAGGCGAATTTACATCGTAGTTTTTACGTCTGTATTATTAATGGCTGGAATTTGTTTTCTTCTATATATAGTCCAATTCCCTGTTTTAGGACCAATCGCCAGTACATCTTCTTCATTGAAGGTTATGGGGTTTATTTATATTTTTTCTTTTGCATATAGCTGGTTATGGGTTGAATTAAGTAAGTTTATCTTCAAGAAATGGTATAAATTGATGGTGGAAAAATAAGTAAGAAGATTGGGCGCATTGTTAGGATAAGAAATGCGCTCTAACTTTGTAAGGTTCATATAGTTTGATAAGATGTTAGTCACAAACGGATTTCATGTAAAAGCATACTCATATTAGGTTGCTTTTCACTATTCTGTTAACGGCAGCGATTGTTTAACAAGCGTCTCTTATCATATTAAACTAATTGGTGAACAAGGCCATCATTTCGATGGTCTATTTTTACGTCCAAAGAATGGATGGCTAATGTGGCAGCATTCCTGTTTGAAAGATGCTCCGGGACTTGAAAGAAAAAGATCGTCTAGTATGTTGCTGATTTTATTGATTCCAATAACTTTTTCGGGAACTGCAAAATAGGAGTGGAATTCTAAAAAGAATGAAGCTTGAAGGTGAAATGTGTCTAGAAAAACTAAAGAACGGGTAAAGAATACATAGTTGAAGCAAATAGGAGGTAATTTCTAATGAAGAATCATGTTGTTGGCGTATACGAAAATGAACAACAAGCGGCTGAAGTTGTTGAAGATTTAAAAGAGAAAGGCTATACAACTGAGGAAATTTCAGTTATTGCTAAAAATACAAATGAACTATCTGAAATCACGCAGGAAGTAAAACCCTCCACTAAGGATGGAGCCTTTGCTGGAGCTGTAACTGGAGGAGCAATTGGTATAGCGGGCGTGATAGCAGGTTTATCCACTGTATTAATTCCCGGATTTGGCGCTGTGTTGGCTGCAGGTCCAATAATTACAACAATTGGAGGAGCAGTCGTAGGGGCCAACTCTGGCGCTGGCGGATTAAAACATGCTCTGATGGAAATTGGAGTCCCAGATGATGAAGCTGAACGCTATTCTAATGACGCTCAAGATGGTAAAATTCTGGTATTTCTTCATCCCAAACAGTGAGGACGTATTGGGTGGTTAGATGTTTGCATAAATATCACGCAGTGATTTTAGCTAAAAGTCGCTAAATCACTTGATGTAATAGTTTACCTCGGGAATTAACTCATGATGGACTACAACGTGAGTTTCCAGTTCTTAAGATGTGTGTTCGATTCCTTCCTAGTGTATACGAAAAAGAGTGAGTTCCTATGTTTGTATGAGTTTTGTACAAACATAGGAACTTTTTTTGTTTGGTTGCTTTAGCAACAAATAAAATTATGAAGATGATTAGAAAAAATAGAGAAAAATGTCATAAAAATATGTTGGTGCTTTAGTTAAATATTACGGGGTTACTTAGAGAGCCATTTTTTCTTATTGAACTAACGAAGCAGGTTAGTTCATATTAGTTGAAGAATAATGAGATAATGAATTTAATTTAATTGTGGAGATGATATAGTGTTTAAATATAATGTATGTTTCTTGAAAAGTAATGACCGAATCTTAATGCTGAATCGTGAAAAGCCACCAATTATGGGTGTGTGGAACGGGGTTGGCGGTAAATATGAAGCAGGAGAAACAGCTGATGAGGGTGCAATACGTGAAGTATTTGAGGAAACAGGTATCAAAGTAAACGAATATTACTCTAAAGGTGTAATTACATGGGATAAAAATGACGGGGAAAAAGATGGGTTACATGTGTACTTGTTTGAAGTAGATGCGACATTAGGGAATGAATCCATACAAAAAACAAGAGAAGGGATTCTCGATTGGAAACAAATAGATTGGATAATTAACCCTAATAACTTAGGGATTGCTAAAATGGTATTACAGTACTTGCCTGTACTATTAGAAAAAGAGAATGATTATTTATTCGAGTACAAGGACGGTATAGTTAAGCTTATAGTTTAAGAAGTATTATAGAAATTTGTTTATTGCCTCTAAAAGATAGTTATTGTTTAACTGACGGGTGCTTTACTTGATTATGTAGACGATAGGAGTAAAGAATTGATGAAAATAAGAATAGCCACGTCAAACGATCGGCAACAAGTGGTAAATGTATTAAATAAGGCAACGTTGGCTTTACAAAAAAAGGGGATTTGCCAGTGGGATTATCCATGGGATGTAAATAAAATTGTTAGCGAAATTAAGAATAATTATGCGTATGTATTATTCTTAGATGAGGAAATAGTTGGTACTTTTTGTATAAAGGAGATAGATAGTTTAAGTGAATTAACAATTGTTCCAAAAAGTAATTATTTGTTTCAAATTGCCCTTCTACCAGAATACCAAGGTAATAATTATGGATCAGAAATAACGGACTTTGCCCGTTCTTTCACAATTGAGGGAAATAAGACGATTTATTTAGACTGTTGGGCTGGAAATGAAAAGTTAAAAGGTTACTATTTGAATAATGGGTTCGAGTATCGAGATGATTTTCCCGAAGAAGATTATTTCATTAGCATTTTTAAATACAACTAATTACAATCCTTATTGTACAAACGGGTTAGGCTAGTTTAATAAGGAATTCTACTGACTAGGAATAAAGAGTGTTAATCAATATTGGGGGATACTTATGCGTAGTTTTATTATCATTTTGTTAAGTTTTGGACTGTTATTAACTGGTTGCTCAAATGGAGCAAGTGTTACAGAAGTCAGAGCTTATATGGCAGAAGATATACCTTTTGAAGATGGAACAGGTAGAGTAACTATTGTATATGAGGAAATAATTGATGACAGTACGATTGATGACGGAATTATTGATGTAATTGTATTAGCAAAAGGATTAAAACCAACTGCAAACTATGAAATTTCGCTTGGAGGAGATAATAATGGAGGAGTTGTTTTTGGTCCTGAAGAAAATGTAGAGATACGATTTGGAACTATGGTTGGTGGAACTTTATTTCAGCCTAATGAGCAAGGAGAACTATATGTTTCAATGAAGAATCCATTAAGAATTATAGATGGTAAAGAAGTGCGAGTTATTGTCTCAGAAAATGGCAAAGAAGTTTTAAGAACTCAACCTTTTATAGTGTCGAAAAAAACTCCGCAATAAAAGAAAGATCAATAGCGTTGAAACCTTGTGAAATTCTTATTGAACTTACGAAGCAGTGATTTAATTAGTTATACCAATTTTCAATGGAAGAGTCACTACAAGGAGTTATTGCATTACACGAAGAATTCTTTATTTATATATGTGATATTGAAGAGTGGTAACAAAGTCTCCTTATTATGCTAATTGTGCGTTTCTACAATCGTGTGAACTTTTTATTGAAGTAACGAAGAAGCTGGTTTATGAAGGAAGATATTAACGAAAGCAGGATGGGAAGATAATACTCAAAGAATACTTTTCATCATGAAGAATATATATATATATAAAATAGGAACCTAGATAATTACTTTCTGGTGAAGGGAGATTTTCATGAGTAATTTAGTAAATGACAATCTGTATGAAGTGAGAAATAACTTAGTAAACGAGATTACTTCATTAAATTATTCTCAATTTAATGGTAGGCTTGGTATGAATATGTGGAGTATAGCACAAATTTGTCATCACTTAGTTTTAGTGGAACAGGCAACAATAAAGGCAATTGCATGGGGGTTAAAAAAGGTTGAAAATACTCAAACAGAACGTAAAAACGTTCGTCTTATGTTGGATCGAACGAAAAAGTTTAAAGCTCCCGAAATAGTTGAACCAGATGAAGAACCATTTGAAGTTCAGTCAATCATTGAAATATTAAACGATTCGAGAAAAAAATTACTGACTTTCCTTAGTACAATAGAGGATAAACCGATATTGGAGGAAAAATCATTTAAGCATCCTGCTTTAGGTGAATTACCACTTGACCAATGGATTGAACAGATATATTTACATGAACAACGACACATAGAACAAATAAAAGAAATAAGATTACTTTTAGATACGAGGCACTAAACATATGATTATCAACAGATTCCTGTTTAAGTAAAGGGGAAAAAGAATTTAACTATGTGAATTAATATTTTTATATTATCGGGTGCTTTACTTCTAGAAGGGGTAGGGCCTTTTTTCATTTTCAACTTCCTCATCATATTGAGCTAACGGGTGCTTTACTTCATTAAAGAATAAAGCCTTTTTTCTTATTGAAATAAAGCAGCAGATAAGTTGAACAAGGAGGTATATTTGGCAGCTCGGCGAAATAGTAAAGAAAGTTTAATCGTAGTGGGGTAGAATATGTCAAAGTATATTAGTATATTTTTCTTAACAATAATGGTTAGTATAATATTTTTTTTTCTATTTGTTGGTGTGTTTGATGGCGGTGATTATGCTGAAACAGCAATTTATACATTTGGTACAATAATAATTTTACTCCTATCATTTTTGATTTCACTCATGTACTATTTAATAAATTTATTAAATAATTAATTTTAGCTCAACGATTATACACTAAAGGGGACTTAGGTGTAAAATCGTTGAGCTGCCTACGCTGCTCTTTTTCTTATTGAACTAACGAAGCAGGTTTAGTCTAATAATGAGTTAAAGAATATACCACCCTAAACGTTATGGGGAACTTATATTAAATAGAACACAAATAACAACTTTAGCAGAAAGTTTAGGAGAGATTGTGAGAGTTAGTAATTAAAGTAACTTTTTACAATCAAAAATCCAAACAAAAAAAGGAGCAGCAACTACTCCTTTTCTAAAACCATTTTACAGGAATATTAGTTTCTAGGATCTACATAATCCGGATAATCAGAAATGATTGCGTCAACTCCCATTTCGAATAAGAAGTCTGCAGCTTCTTGACTGCGTACTGTCCATGAACCAATTTGCATTCCTTGAGAGTGAACTTGATTCACTAATTCTTCTGTCACAATTCCATAACTTGGGTTAAACCAATCCGCATATGTTGAAAATTCTTGTAAAGCTTCCAATGTTGTATCTGCACGGTTAGAAGTTAATACACCGACTGGAACTTTAGGAAGTAGCTGGTCCACTCTTTTCACAGATTCAAAGTTAAAAGATTGAATAATGATTTTTTCATTTTGTGGTTTATCGAGATTTCGTTCTTTTAATACTTCTGCTACTTGTTCTTCAATACCAGGGTAAAGCTCTGGAGCCTTTAATTCTATTAAAATTCCAATTTTTCCATGGTAGCGATCAAGAATCTCTTCAAATGTTGGGATTGGTTCTCCTGCAAATTGTTCCCCTTTCCAACTACCTGCATCAAGACTTCTAAGCTGTTCAAATGTTAAATCTCCTACTTTTCCCGTTCCATCTGTTGTACGATCCACTGTTGTATCATGAATCAATACTAATTCACCATCTTTACTTCTTTGAACATCGATTTCAATATAATCGGCTTTCATATCAACTGCTAGATCAAAAGCAGCAATCGTATTTTCAGGAGCGTAACCTGTTGCACCACGGTGTGCTACATTTTCAACTTGTTTTCTATCACCTACTGTTTGTTCTACTGCAAACGCCTGACTTAATGGGCTGAATAATAACGATAATGCCACTCCTGTACCTATTAATAATTTTTTGCTCATTTTCTCCATCTCCTATCTAAAATATCTTTCAAATTTATTTTAGAAAATGGATGTTAAACTAATATGTAGATATATTTATAGATTAATGAAGTTTGTGTTAACGAAATTTGACCTTTTTCCTTACGTTTTTTTACAAATCTACTAGAGGAATCAGTAGAATAAGTGTACTACATTGCCACATTTTACCAAAACACTGACTTAACTCTTGGATTTTAAGCTATTGACGCATTCTCCAAATAAGAAAATAGATAAAATACCTAAATAAGGAGAAAAATTTTATAAGGTATCAATTGAGTATTATCCTATAAAACACTTTGGAAACAATTTCAATATCTAATTCGTTTATATAAAGTAAATGGGACATATAGACAAGATATAGGGATACTATTTCAAACAAATAAAAGTGAGGTAGGTATTGTCTTTGGAATTTTTCACAACGCAATTAGCAATGATTGCATTATTTATCTTAATAATTCATTCAATCGAAACCTTAGCATATTCAGTCCGTTTATCAGGGGCAAGAGTGAAATTATTAGCATCGGCACTTTCTCTATTTAATGTGATGGTAATGGTTTCAAGGCTTGCGAATATGATGCAACAACCTTTTACAGGAAGTTTGATTGATAATGCACCAAAAGAAAATGCATTAGAATTTGTCGAGAGTCAGTATCGAATTCTAATTGGTTCTGCAACATTAGGTACGATAATCGGTTTACTATTGTTACCAACATTTATTGCTGTTTTTTCGAGGGCAATCATTCATTTAGCAGAAGAACGAGGTTCGATTCCAGCGTTATTGAAAAAAGGATTTACAATAGCATATTTTAGACGTGCAAAAAAGCATATACATCTACCTAGATATGCATATTTAAAAGATATGAGCTGGCGTGATATACCGATTAAATTATTTTGTATTAATATTTTGATTACAGCAATTTATACAATTGGAGTTTTATCTGCACTATATGCAGCATTGCTTGCACCTGAACGCGCAACAACTGCTGTTATGGCATCGGGTTTAATTAATGGTGTAGCTACAATCTTACTAATTGTCTTTATTGACCCCAAAATTTCAATCCTAGCGGATGATGTAATCAACCAAAAAGGGAACTATGTTACTTTAAAAAGTGCCTCTATTATGATGGTAACATCAAGATTGTTAGGAACACTTTTAGCACAGGTATTATTCATTCCTGGTGCAAAGTATATTGCTTGGTTAACGCAGTTTCTTATGTAGTTAATAAAATTACATGTAATATTACCGGAGATAATTAAAATAAGTTATAAAATAATGTACTTAGACTAATGGGTGCACTATTTGAATAAGTTCATGCCATAAAAAGTGCTATTTTCTGGAAATAACGGGTCAGGATAGTTGAAATAACACAACACAACACAATAAATATGATGCTTCAATCAAAGATCTTATGTAAGGAGGTGCTCAATTGAAAAAAATATTATTAGGTTTAGTTGTTATACTAGTAATGTTTTTTTATATTTTTATCAGTCGCCTCTTATTAGTACAGGTGAAGCAATAAACAATGCAGAAAAATATTTGCTTAATCCCCCAGTAGAGTGGAAAAACTCAATTTCCTTTGATGGTTTAGAAGAACTTCCACCTGAGAATATTAGTGTGCAGCTCATACAAAGGCAAGGGTTTTGGAACGAATTAACTAATAGAATGCAATGGGAAGTAACAATAAAATATACAGGGAAAGAATCAACTGTTGTAATAGACGCCTACAATGGTGAATTTATGGATTTATTAGGACCATTAAATTAAATACATTACTCCTTTTTCAACTAACATGGCAGTTTAGTTCAATTAGCAGGAATTATGGATTGTAAAATCGAAACAGTAATTCATATAAGAAATTAGACTAAAAGACTTAGTGAAAGGAGTTGGCTTATGAAAAAAAAAAACTTACATGTTTAGTATCCTTGCCATGGCACTTCTTATTGGAATATCAATTTTTACCTCAGTGTTAGGAAACAATAATAAATCTCTAACAAAAGCTGAAGAAAAAACTGTTATAGAAAATAATAGCTTTCTGAATGAATTGAATAAGATTAACGTTACATTGGAAGAGGAGTCTCCAAAAAATTATTCTTTTAATAATATGAAATTGAACAACGGAGATCTTTTCTTATTAAAAAGCGAAAATAAGGGCTTGGCTTTAAAAAAAGGAGATAATGTTGAGATAGACCTATCCATCATCCCAGATGGAACAAGTGCTACTGGAGTTGGTTACATATTGAATGGTAATTATACGGAGATTTTTTCTGCTTCCGTTACTGATCAGCTGATGACAGACTTTTATGTAGAAGAGGATGGGGAATATATAATTTGTATAATCGGTTTTAACGCAAACTTTATAACAATATCTGATGGTGCTATTTTAGTTGATTAGATTTGAATGATGTATTCTTACAAACGCGTGTCTTTTTTTCTTATTGAACAAACACAGCAGGTTAGTTGAGATGGATTATTATTTTTTGGGGGGTTGATGATAGTTTTGAAGCACGATATATTGAAAGCATTCTTCATATTATGGGGGCTTATATTATTTATTGAGCTACTCTGGTTTGGATTATTGACTAATAGAACTCATTCAACTTCAGAAGTAATATTTGCTGTCACTGTGATTGCTGTAAGCAGTGTATTTGGTTCGGTTGGAATGTATTTATTTAAAAGCTCGAGGGAATAAAATCTAATTCAACCACCGGATGCTTTAGTTGAAAATCAAAGAGCGGTATTAGACTGCTCTTTTCTTATTGAACTAAAGGGGCAGGTTAGTTCAATAAGAAATGTTATAATAGACGCTACTAAAAGTCGTTAAAATGGTCAATAAAAAGAATAAAAGAATTTAAAATCTCCTTCAAAGTAGGTGTCTAAATGAGTAAACAATGGTTAGAGTGGGCAAAAAGAATTCAGGCTTTGTCCCAGTCCGGATTGGCCTTTTCTAAAGATATTTATGATATCGAGCGTTATGAAGAATTACGTAAAATTAGTATAGAAATTATGGCAGAACATACTGAACTTGATATGGATAAAGTAAGGGATTTATTTACAAATGAAACTGGTTACCAAACTCCAAAAGTTGATGTTCGAGGTGTTGTTTTTAAAAATAATCAGATCTTAATGGTAAAAGAAAATATTGATGATAAATGGGCTTTACCAGGTGGATTTTGCGATATAGGGCTATCACCCTCTGAGAATGTTGTGAAGGAAATAAAAGAGGAATCTGGTTTTGATGTTATACCAATTAGATTAATTGCTTTATTGGATAAAAATAAACACTCTCATCCTCCAGAAGCTTATCATTATTATAAGATATTTATAATGTGTGAACTTATTGGAGGGAAACCTACTCTAGGTACGGAGACGAATAATATTAATTTTTTTTCGGAACACAATTTACCGCAGCTTTCTACTAATAGGAATACTGAATCACAAATTAAAACCCTCTTCGAATTTTTGAGGAACCCTGAAAAAGAAACGATATTTGATTGACACTAAAGATATTTTGTTTAGAATCTGTTATTTAAAGTGTGGATTCATAGTGTAGCTTTGTAAAAAAGAGTGATTATTTATTATAAAGTTTTTTCATTTATAAAAAGATTGATAATGTGTTTTAACGTTTGATTAAAATCATCTAACCTCTAAGGTTTCTTAGAGATAAGAATTATTTTTTATTGGATATTTATGTTATATCAATATAAAGATTGTGAAGAAATGTACTTAAAGTAACGGGTACTTTAGTTGAACAAGACCATCAATTCGATGGTCTATTTTTACGTCCAAAAAATCAAGTAGTTTTCGGCGATCTATTGTTAAAAGTTACCCTTAAACTAACGTAGAAGTTTAGTTTAACAAGTTTTTATTTATATGGTAAAATAATACAAAGAATACTCAGAAATGAGAGAGGTGATAAGTATATGTCATCTATAATTGCATTCTGTACTATATTTATAATAATTGTTTTTTTTGCTATGGCAAAAACGATAAAGGATAGTCAAAGTAATGATAGAGATAAATAATAATTTTTTCTAGGATCTCAATTACTTCACTAACGGGGCAGTTAAGTTTAATAAGAACGGCTAGATGAAGGGTTATTAGTGGATCTTTCAAAAGAACGGTTTGTATTAAGGGGAATTATTGAAAATGATTGGAAGATGTGCATAAATACGCATCAGGATTTATGACCTTTTTGTTGAACTTATTCAACGGGGTAGTTTAGTTGAACAACTACATTGGATTAGCTAATCAATTTGAAGTAAAAAGTAAAGGTGGTGATTATTATAGAATCCTTAGGAGTTATTCTATTTTTATGGATTTTTTTATGGTCAATTACAAAAACGTTAGAAAAATTAACAGATAAAATTTTAGAGAAACAAGATAAGCAGTTTAAATTATTAGAAGAAATAAAATCGAAATTAGATGATAAATTTGAATAGAAGATTGTGTTTCATAAAAGGCATAATAATGTTTTCCTAATATAACTAACGGGAGCTTTATTTCAAGAAGGAGTAAAGCCTTTTTTATTCTTCAACTAAAGCAAGGTTAGTTGAAGAAGTATTGTTTAGATGCGTGTTGAAATAGATATTATATAGAAATAATTCAATCTTAGAATTTGGGAGAGGGGGAGTTATGTTGAGAAATATACTTACTTTATTACTTACAATATTGCTTTTAACAGCTTGTTATTCTAATCAAGAAACTATTAAAGCTACTGGTGAAGGGGACTTATGGAAAGTACATTACATATACGAAGTAACTGAGGAGGAACTCTATAAGAGAGGAGGTATTGAATATACAGGAGATGAAGAACTTCTTTATGTCACTTATTCGTTAGTTACTGACGAAGGCGAACGTAGCGGGGAAAGAAAACCTCAAGAAAATCAAACCGCTATAGATTTTGGGGCGAGCTCAAGTAATAATCCTCCAAGAGTTATAGATGACGCAATTATATCGTTAAATCATGCTTATATAGAAATTAAATGGCGGACTAATACAGGCGAATATGAAGAAAAAATTAACTTGAAAGTTAACTAATTTTGAGTGGATATTAATCAAACTTTATTTTTAAAGCAATATCTAAAATGCCTTATTCAACTTAAGAGGCAGTTTAATTAAATAGGAGAAAGTGAGTTTTTTTTACACTTCACACATATTGTGAATCAAACATAAAAGGGCAATCAAAATTAGATTGCCCAAAGAATTATTATTCTTTATCTGGAAAGTTTAAGTGTAGTGGTGGAGGTATAAGCCAGCCTTTATCTTTATTTAATCGTAATAGCTTTGCTCCTAATTGGGCTTTGCTTAAATGGAATTGGCCATACATTAAAGCAATATCTTCTCTAATACACTGACCCATTGCCTGACTGCATGCGACTAAACCTGTGGCACAATCCATTGAGAGTGCAGCACTTATTTCAGGATCATTAAATCTTGCACCAGCAGGAATGTCTTCTAGTCTTGCAACTGGCCGTTCAGGTGGTGCAGGTGGTAGTCCAATTCCATTAATTTTTAGTATTACTTCAACTTGTTTATTTTCGTCTTTCATACATTGAATCGATTCTTCAATAATCTTTACTAAATCTTTATCACCAGTGTGATTAGCAAAGGTCTGATATGCAGCGATTAAACCGTTGTTTGTAGCTAGATTTGTCCATAAAGCAAATACTTCACCGTAATGTAACGGTTCGTCTTTTGGATTACCGCTTAGAACTCCCATTATTGCACTCCCTATCATTCATAATAATTTTTCATTCCAAAATATTATGTGTGTAAATTAGAAAAGTATTCATATAGGGTTTAGAATCAATACTTAAATCACAGTTCGACCAAAATGTTTCTAAAACAAAAAATACCTTTTGCATGAGTTAAAAAGTATTAGAGAAATTTTTGATAAAACCAGTTGATAATGGGAAGTGATTTCTGTCAAAAAGTTTATTTTAGCAACTTTATTTTTGGTAATCCTATTATTGTTTGCATGCCAGAGATATAAGAACGATTTAGTTTTTGTTGGCGAGGGTGAAAATTGGTCATCCAAATTATCTGTTAATCAAACTAACGGAGACGAAACATATCAAATCCAGATTTACTACAAAGGATATAGCAAACAGGATATTGAAACTTTTACTTACTATGTTGAAGCAAGGAGTAACGGAGTAATAGATTTTGGTGAGAATAATGCTTCTTTAAATAAAGAGGGCAAGTATCAAAAAGATTAACCGATTTCTAATAGCCCATCTACAAGAAGATGAGTTAGTAATAAAAGTAGAATGGAATGGAATAAGCGAAGATTTTACCTTAATAAATGAATGATTTATTACTAACGTGGTGCTTTAGATAAACAAGACCATCATTTGATAGTCTATTTTTCCGTGCTCCATTAAGTAGTTGTGTAAAAGTGTAATGAAAGAAAAATAAATTCTTGGGGAATGGCAGGAGTGTTAAATTTTAAGTATAGAAAAAAGCAAAAGGGTAGTTAGAAAGAAGACTAAAAAAGTCCAACAGTTATGTTGAACTTATTATACTTGTTACTAATTTTCAAATTGGAGGTATTCTAAAACATTTCCGAAGGGGTCTCTAAAACTAATATATTTTCCCGGAGGACAATTAGTTGGTTCATCTATAATAAAATTTACTTCTTTCTCTTTTAAGAATTTAACTTTTTCATAAATATCTTCAGTTCGCAATCCTAATACAACTCCAGAAATATCTTGATTAGAGGTTGCATTATCTTTCTCTTCTAAAACAAGTGGTAACTCTTCATGTACTAGTGATACAATCTTCGGACCATACTGTTTGTTTAATTCAAAACCTAAAGTATTAGTATAAAAGTCAATTGCTTTGATTAAATTTGGCACGTAAATGCTTATAACACAAACTTGATTTTTCATATTAGTCCTCCTATTTTCGGTATTATTAGCTATATTCTACACTATTAATAATTATCTTTTTTTAAAATAACATTTTCACTTTGTTTTTCATTAAACTAACGGATCAGGTTAATACAAGAAAAAAATTTGAATATTAATTCGAAAAATGTTGAATTTTGTATTCGAAATATGTATTGTTTAAATTAAGTCGACTAATAATCTTATGGGGGGTACTTAATTGAAGTATGTAAATTTAGATGAACCTGAATCAGTGTCAATAATAGTAGAAACATCTCCTGTTTGGGAAACTATCCTTGGGATTGCTGGTTACACCCATGGTCAAATAAGGCACACTTTTGATTTAGATCAAAGGTGGGAGTCATCAACTATGCCAAATACACTTAAAGAATCATTAAAGGAAATCCAAAAGACTAATTTCTGGTACAGCTTAATCTTGTTGCAAGACAATTATTCAGCACAAACGATAGAGGAATTTTCTAACAAGATGTTAAATATGGATAGAAGAGAGTTTTATGGAACACTACTGCCCTATAAAGACCGTAAGAGTGAAATTATTCGAAAGGAACTGATTAATAAGATAGATCAAGGCGGCAACTTTAAGGAATATGCGTCCTATTTTAAGGGTCACGATTATTTAGAAGGATATGTTCTTAATCTTGAACGGTATTCGCAAAGTGAACTTATTGAGAATTTTATTAACGTACTGAACGAATGGTTTGATTGGATATCGAAGTTTGACGAGTGGACAAAGTGGAATCGAGCAATAGAGTTTGAAGGGAAACAATATCATTCTATAGATAAAACAAAACCAATTGAGGCCATTGAAATGATTACCGGCGGAGTTGAATATTTTCCTGAACCATCAGTTTGGATGGTAAAGCTTATTCCTCAAGTGTCCTATCGTCCCTGGACTTTAACGGTACGAACACCTGAGACTAAGTTATTTTTTTATCCCTTGAGGGAAGAGTATTTTTTGGAACCAGGCATTCCTCCTATGGAATTGATTCGTGGACATAAAGCATTAGGTGATGAAGTACGACTGAAGATACTTTACCAATTGACGAAAGGTGCATCTTCTTTACAAGATTTAAGTATACAATTCAATGTTTCTAAGACAACCATTCACCATCAGCTTTCCTTATTGAAAGCAGCCAAATTTGTTCAAGTAAACAAAGGAATTTACACAATCAATAAAACTCATATTAATGCTTTCCCTGGTCATCTTAGTAAATTTCTTGGTGAAAATCAATGAGAAAACTTTCAAAATCTTTCCAAGCACTTTGGGTTGGTCAAATTGTATCTGAATTTGGTGGTGCTGCAGGCGGGATTATAAATGGGTTACTCCTGTATGAACTTACGGGCTCCAAAGAATGGATGGCAACTATTTGGTTGATATATTTTATTCCATCTCTTCTATTGCAAAGTATAAGTGCACCTTTCTTGAATCATGTTGTGAAAGAAAAAATGCTTCGAAATATTCAGTTGGTACGAGCTGGAGCATACTTAATTCCTCTTGCGGGGTATCTGATTGGATCAGAAATTGGAATAATGATTGGATTGGTTTTGCTCCAATGTGTGTTGGGTTTGATGCAACCGATATACGCAAGCCTTTCCTTTTCTTTAATTCCTGAAATATGTAAGGAAGATGAACTTGTTGAAGCAAACGGTTTGTTGGACACTACACTAAGACTTATGAGTATTATCGCTCCAGGAATTACATCTTTATTACTTTTGATTATTCCGATGCAATATATCTATTTAGTGTCTTCTATCATGTTTTTGATAAGTTTTATCTCACTTTCCAGAATGCCTGTTATGAGTATTAATAAAATGGCAACATGGTCAAAAAAGTTTTGGTGGGAAGAACTAAAAGAGGGATACAGAGTTTTCTTTAGTTTTCCCCTTCTGCTTAGACTAACTGTACTCTCATCAACAGTTCAGTTTGCTGTAGGAGCTACGATGGTTTTAAGCTTACCCTTTATACAAGGGGAACTTGGTGGCCAACCATGGCAATATGCAATATTTAAAGGTGCTTTTCCTGTGGGTTATGTTTTAGGTACGGTACTACTTTTAAAAATACCCAAAACTCCATCGGTTATGTACCTAGGATTACTTGGTGGAGGATTATCGTTTATTCTTTTATTCTTTGTACAAACAATTCAATTCGCTTGGTTATGTGAATTAATGGGAGGGCTATTATTTCCTCTTTTTAATGCACAAAGTGCCGCCATTTTCCAACAAGAAGCTCCTCGTAATCGTTTAACTCAACTAAGTGCTGTTCGTCTTTTTATATTTAGAGTATCTATGCCTGTTGGGATATTATTTGCTTCATCAGCTTTTTTCGATATTAGCACTCGGAGCATGTACCTCATTATCGGTTTATCAATTGTACTTCCTGCCATGTTCTTCTTAATTAGTTCAGTTAACCACTTAAATAAATTTTTTATTGGTGTAAAGGAGAAATAACAATCAGTTTCTATTAAAAGAGCGTTCTTAGTGTTTTACCCTCTTTTTGTTGAACCTTTTGAACTAACGGGCAGTTTAGTTCAATAAGCAGGAGTTTTTGAAAAGATGAAGAAGCATTTGCTATATGGGGAAATATAGCTAAAAACTATTCTCATGAGGAGTGGTTTAATAGAAGAACATCAGTACAAAAACAAGTTGGAGAAGCATGAGAAACATTTATACAATATGTGTTGATTATAATATACAAAAATCAGGAGGTAATTATATGGGAAAATCTATAAATTACACGATAGAACCCCCTAATAACTTTGAGCAATTACTAACCTTATATGAATCTTTAGGATGGAATTCACTTAAATTAACAAGTAATTATTTGGAGCGAATGTGCAATCAAAGTTGGTATGCGATTTACGCATTTGATGAAAAACAATTAGTCGGTATGGGACGTGTTATTTCAGACGGTGTAATAACTGGATTAGTTTGTGGATTGTGTGTTCTACCAAGCTATCAGTCAGAAGGAATCGGCAAGGAAATGGTGAATCGAATAATTCAACATTGTGAGCAAAATCGGGTAATTCCTCAATTAATGTGTGTGGAAAGTTTAGAACCATATTATGAAACTTTTGGGTTTAGGAAATTCACTATCGGGATGTCAAAAAATATAAATAGATAGATTTAATTTGATTTCTTGATTTAACTAAAGGATGTTTAAGTTAATGATCATGGGTTGCTTAGGCAGCTCTTTTTTCTTATTGAACTAAAGAGGCAGTTTAGTTAAAAGGAGTATTTTGAAATGTTATTGAATAAGTTAATAAATGTAAAAAATATTAGGTTTGTTGTTTTAAAGGGTGTTGTGAATTACAACTTGAAAAGAAGATTGGAACCCTACGTTCTATTCAAAACATGCTTCAAATCTATTAGTAATTTCTGATGAAGAGATAAGTAACTATTTACGTTTTTTCATAAACTGAACAGAATCAGCAATAAAAAAGGGGATATAAAAATGAGTTTACAAATTTATAGCAAAAAACGTTCTATACAAAGTTATCTTTTTGAAAAATATCTAACTTTGCGAAATACAAAAAAGGGTTTTTCCACTATTGAACATACCTCGCAGTTCGTAAAACAAAGGGGAACTGAAAATATTAAGCCATATGTTATAGGGAATGTTAAATTTTCCACCGATATTAAGGAGCAAGTAATTGAGGACATAAAGGTTTTTACATTAAATGACCAAAAATCTTTGAAACAAAAAGTAATTCTCTATATACATGGAGGTGCCTGGACTAATCAACCTTTAATTTTTCACTGGAGGTTCATGGATAAAATGGCTCAATCATTAAATGCAAAAATTATTGCTCCTATTTACCCTAAAGTACCTAATTTTAATTATCAGCACACCTACCCAAAACTCTTAAACCTATATAAAGAAATCCTTGGAACAGTTGAAAGTCCTATACAACTGACCATCATGGGGGATTCGGCAGGAGGAAATATATCACTTGGTTTGGCACATCTCTTAAAGACGAATAATATACCTCAACCAAAAGATATCATTTTGTTATCTGCATGTGTTGATATGGGGCTTGATAACCCTCTAATACCTGAATATGAAAAAAAGGACCCAATGTTGGCTATTGGAGGAATGGAAGTGATTACAAAGATTTGGGCAGCTGATAAGAACATAGATGACCCATTAATTAGTCCAATCTATGGTAACTTTAAAGGACTTGGGAAAATCACTCACTTTATTGGAACACACGAAGGTTTATATCCAGATGCTATGAAACTTGATGAAAAACTAACAGAGCAAGGAATTGAAATCAATACATTTGTATATCCAAAAATGAATCATGTGTTTGTTGTAATGCCAATCCCTGAAGCTAAAGATGCTCAACAAAAAATTATTGAGATCATTAATAACTAATTGAGGTCTTTCAACTGCAAATTATTAGAGACCTAGAGCGTCATTTAGGCAGCATTTTTGTCATTAAATGCTCAGGTTATAAGATTTTGAAGGTTTGCATTTAAACTAACGGGTGCAAAAAGTATGACACGGAGAACCCAGTATCATTACTAACACTGACTACCTTATGAATTAATCGAACGAGAGAAATCGCAATTGTCGCGAGGGGCACTTGGCAGAATTCCTTTATCACCTTTTCTTTTTAAAATCCCATAGAAGTACCATTAAGGAATTACCCTCGGTTAAGCTGTTAAAAGGACCAATTAATTAAAATGATCCTTTTATTTGCCTCTAAACTAAAACTAGTAAATTTATACAATATTTTATACTGTTTTGAAAACGGATTGCAGTTGTGAATCGTCTAATAGTCAAAGAGAATCAGAGGGGAATAAGGGATGGATCGTGTTTTGGCGGAACAAGAATTGCGTCTGGTCTTATCTATAAAGACCTATTTAACAAAGAACACTATAAATAAATGCATGGATTATATAAAAAGCTGGCGCTATCGAAGTTATCATCTACCGATACTTTGAGGAGTTATCTATTGTAGAAATTGCCCAGATGTTATCGATATCTTCCAACACAGTAAAGACCAGACTAAAGAAATCTCGTGCACTGTTAAAAGAACAATTGAAACATAAGCAATGGGAGGAGCTTCTAAATGAAGGGAATTAAGCGTCAGCTGAACGCTATATTGAGTGATACATCCAAAAGGGGTAATCGTGTACAAGAAGGAGTAAATTTGAAATTGGGAAAACAACATCAAAACATACAAGTAGTAGGCTGGCGATATTATGCAACGATCACTGCTTTTATAAGTCTAATAGCATTTTGTATCTATTTAATTCCATTCGGTAATGTTGTAGATAATGTAAGCATGACAGAACTGGAACCTCCATTAACTGTACCCGCAATAGAAGATGTCGATGAAAAACTAGCTTTAGAAAAGGGAGATTATTACGAGATATTAAGACAATATTTCTTTCCTGATGGATCGAAGGCAACATTTTTAGGTGGATTTGAAAATGGTGGCGTCAAAATAGAAACAACTTGGTTAGATGATCATTATGTTCGACAAAATATCATTAATGATGGAGGAAATGTAGAACGTATTTATCGTTTAAAGGATAACCATATAGAAATAGTTTATGAGGAAATGGCAGATGGAGTACCCCGAATCCAATGGACTATTGAAAAACTAAATAAACTTCCCGTGAAGGAAATTTTATTCGAAGCTCCTTTTGAAGTAGGCAATCAATATGGAGATTGGTCTGTAATCGAAACCTCCGGTGAAGTAACAACAACCTATGGTAGTTTTTCGGATGTTCTGATTTTAGAATGTGCAGACAACGAGAATAATAGATGGATGAGGAGATACTATGTACGAGGTTTTGGTGAGGTGAAATGGGAGTTTGCAGAGCTTAATAAGGGGACTGGAGAATACGAAGTTATTTTGAATACTGATTTGTCGACAATAACCCCCTCAGTACTAGAAGAAAAGTCTATGTCACTTTTTGAAAGTGATGTAGAAACTAATTATGAACCTAATTCACATTCTGAATGGAAAAAATCTCCTGAAGGTTTAAAGCAAGCAACAATTGCCGGTCGAGGAGAATTAGCAGAGGAAGAAGGGGAAGCAGTTCTAGTTATTGAAAACTTTAATACAAATGAATCCGTCATTTACAAACTCAAAGATAATATTGATGGTCAATACACTCCTAAGTATGTGGAATGGATAGATGAAAACCGACTTTTTGTGATAGTTGGATTTGCACACGGCACTGTAACAAGAGGTGGTCAACTGTATGAGATGAACATAAAAGAGTATACGACGGTTCCAGTACTTGAAGACTTGAAAGAAAACGAAGAAATTATGGATATCAAGGGCAATGGGGAAGGTAAATTCACCTATCGAAAACATGTTTATGACGATGAATATTACAGTGAAGGTCATATAGAGGAAGAGACAATTACAGTTCCTTACAATTAATTAGTTAGTTTTTAGATATACTAAAAAGTTAGTCAACTTGACACTCATAATTTCATATTTGCGTTTAGGTATTAAATATAAGAGGGTGGGATATTAGATGAGTGAGAAATTATATAATTTAATTAAAGCAGTTTGTTTAATAGTCATTGCATTCGCTAGTGTAATAATATCTATGCAACTTACGCACATCGGATATTTGCTAAAAGCTATTGGACATTAAAAGACTATCATAAGAACAAATAGGGCAGGTTAGTTCAATAAGAAACGTGTTAAAAATAAAAAAACATACAAGGTGCTTATAAATTTAACTAGTGTGTTGATCTAATGAGGATTAATGCACTTTTTTATTGAATTCCAATTTATATAATTGCACAACTACAATTATTTGACTTTCACATGTAAATATTGCATGATCCGGTTCCTTTATCACGCAACCATGCAATTGCATATGCTTGACGAGCAACCGTAGAGTTGCTTATTCTCGATATATGAATTGGGACAACGAATCTATATTCAAAGCACTTGGCGACTCGACTCGACGGCTAATATTAGACGAACTTTCCGAACGCAACGAGCAGACGTTGTATGAACTTACGGTACGTCTTATTACGAAGCACGACCTTTCCATTTCTCGACAGGCGATAGCTAAACATCTTTCTGTATTGGAAGATGCAGGGCTCGTAAAATCAAAACGAAAGGGTAATATCGAGTACTTATTTTCAACAACGAACCACTTAAAAATTTGCTGAAAGGATGGATAGAGTTATTTTATTTAAAATATTTCTGAAGAATGTATGGTTTTTTCTGCTTGTTGCCAGATTGTGAGCAGAGTCCCATACGTCGCAACTATCAAAGGAGGCAAAAACATTATGAAAATCATTGTTACCAGTATATTCGTAGAAGACCAAGATAAGGCACTAGCATTTTATTCAGAAACACTGGGATTTGTAAAAAAGCATGACGTTCCCACAGGAGAATTTAGGTGGATAACGCTTGTTTCTACCGAAGATCAAAAAGGTACCGAGCTTTTACTTGAACCGAATAACCATCCAGCCGCAAAAGAGTATCAAAAGAAGTTATTCGCTGAGGGCATCCCAGTAACAATGTTTGGGGTTGCAGATATTCACGCAGAGTACAAACGATTAATGGAAAGAGGCGTGAAGTTTACTATGGAGCCGACAAAAATGGGCGAATTCACAATAGCTGTCTTTGACGATACATGCGGCAACCTTATTCAGATAATTCAGCAGTAACTTTATGACGAAATAATCTATATTCTGAACGACTTTATTGGTAAGTTTTAAGTACGGTGATGTTTTTTATCAAAATTAAACATTTTTATGCTAACCCTGTCCTAATTGGACGGGGTTATACATGTTTAAAGTTTAAAAATAAATGACAATGTTATCATACTACAATAGAAATGTAACATTGTGAATCACTTCACTTAAATTAGGGACATGCATAGTTTTTGTCGAGATTGTATAACTAATATACAAAATATAATATGTTAAAATTTGTTACAGAATTTGTTTGGAGGAATTATTTTGACAGTAGAAAAAAGTTTAAGGGTTTGTGAAAAGGGACATAAGTATTACAAAAGTAGTGAATGTCCAAGTTGCCCAACCAGTGATAAAGAGAATAAGCCTAAAAGTGCTTCCTTTCGAAACTTAGTTCACCTGCAAGAAATGCATTGGTTCACGAAGGGATTGACACTTTGCAAGAACTATCCAATTACACTGAAAAAGAAATTTTAAAAATTCATGGTATTGGACCAGCTTCCTTACCTATTATGAGAACTTCATTAGAAGGAGAAGGGTTATCATTTAAAGAATAAATAATTTAAAATACTTGACGTACTTTACTTAACAAACGGGTGCTTCAGTTGAACAACAAAAATAAAAGTAATCTTAACTTAGGCTGGATCCAATATGGGTCCAGTCTTTTTGTTTCAATAGTTCTTCATCCTCTTTTCTACCAAGGATTCATAAAAGAAGTAAATAAAAATAAAAATGGGTTTGACACAATCAACTACTTTGTAATACTATATAGTAGTACTCAGTATTACTAAGTAGATTGTTAGGAGGATATATGAAGGATTTAACTGAAATGCTTAAAGGTGTTCTTGAAGGAGTGGTGCTTCAAAAGATTCATGCTGGAGAAACCTATGGCTATGAAATAACAAAGTACCTAAATGATTTGGGTTTTGAGGATATTGTGGAAGGAACTGTCTATACCATTCTTGTTCGAATTGAGAAAAAAGGGCTCGTAGAGATTGAGAAGAAGAAATCTGAACTTGGACCTGCGAGGAAATTCTACAAGCTAAATGCTAAAGGGGAGGAAGAATTAAAGGAGTTTTGGCAACGTTGGATATTCTTAGAGGAAAAAATGAATGAAATAAAGGAGCAAAGAAATGTTTAAGAAGATGATCCAAGAAAAACGAGAATTTCGTGCATACCAAAAAAGAGTAAATGAATTACCGGAAGAATACAGAAAAGCAATGAAAGCTATTGAAAGTTATATGTGGAATTTTGCAAAGGGAGGAAGCATGCTAGAGCTTTTACGCAATATTTTAGAGATGTTCGAGAACAGTGCTACGGATGGATTAAGTGTGCGAGATGTAGTCGGAAATGATATCGCTGAATTTGCGGACTCCTTATTAGCAGAATTTCCAGAAGAAACATGGATGGACAAAATGAGAAAAAAATTAAGGGATTCTATGAAATAAAGGAGAGATAGTCATGAGCACAATCGTCCTAGAAATCAAAAATACTAAAAAGAGTTTTAAAGGGAATGAAGTTTTAAGAGATGTCAATATTACGGTTAAAGCTGGCTCGATTTATGCCTTATTAGGGGCAAATGGAGCCGGGAAAAGCACCCTATTAAAAATTGTTACAGGACTATTAAATAGTGATGGTGGAAAGGTAACAATTAAAGATATTGATGTTGCTGACAATCCGGTGGCAGCACAAAAGTTATTTAGTTTTAGTTCGCAAAATACCACTGTTGACGGTGTGCTTACTGGATATGAAAATCTTCACCTAATTGCAAAATTGCGACATAAGCTCAATCCGAAAAAGGTTGCCGAGGGTCTGTTAGATAAATTTGATCTGACAGAAGCGAAAGATAAAGCTGTCTCTACTTATTCAGGAGGAATGCGTCGACGTCTTGACTTAGCCATGAGTTTAGTTGGGGATCCAGAAATCATTTTTCTGGATGAACCTACTACTGGATTGGACCTGAAAAGCAGGCAGGAGCTTTGGAATACGATTAAAGAAATGAAGTCCCAAGGGAAAACCATTTTATTAACGACGCAATATTTAGAGGAAGCAGACTATTTAGCTGACCAAATCGGTTTTTTACGTGAAGGTGAAATTGTTGCCGATGGCACTCCAGATGAAATGAAACGTTTGGCAGGAGCAGATAAATTACTTCTTGTATTTAATAATCTTCAAGATACTGAAAGGGCTTTAAAACTTTTGGTATCTTATTCTCCTATCAAAAGGGCAGATTGTGAGATTTCCATAGATTTAGATGAAGAAATCAAAACGACCTTGAACGTATTGAATACCCTAACAACTGAAAAAATTGAACTCAAGATGTTCAAAATGATTACTCCAACTCTTGATGATGTATTTATGACACTTACGAAAGGATGAAAATTATGAATGTTTTTCAAAATTTAAGTGACACATTAACGCTTGCAAATCGGATCATTAAACATAATATACGTAGTGTCGACACGCTTATTACCGTTGTTGCGATGCCTGTTATGATGTTATTGGGTATGGTTTTTATATTTGGTGGAGCCATCCAAATTCCAGGCGTAACCGAGGATGAGTATATTAACTATATCCTTCCTGGAATCCTATTAATGACGATTTCCACTGGTTCTGCTTACACTTCGTTACGAATTAATTTGGATAAAACATCAGGGATGTTCGATCGGTTTAAGTCAATGCCTATCGCAAAGTCATCCGTATTAGGTGGTCAGGTGGTTGCGTCAGTTATCTTTATGATAGTTTCAATTCTAGTTGTTTTGATAGTAGGATTTATAGCTGGATTTAGAAGTGATGCAACATTTTTAGAATGGTTACTTGTAGCGTTGTTGATTGTTCTTTTTTCTCTTGCATTAACATGGATTTCAGTTCCTTTTGGTTTAGCTGCGGGAAGTATAGAAGGAGCTAGTTCTTTTTCTTATATCTTATTGATGCTACTGTTTGTCAGCTCTGCTTTTGTTCCTGTCGAAGGAATGCCAAAGGTAGTTCGAATATTTGCGGAAAATCAACCAATGACACCGATTATTCAGACCATTAGAAATCTATTAGACTCGCAGGCTGTTGGGAATGATCTTTGGCTGTCGTTCGGTTGGATGGTGTTAATAATATTGATTTCATATATTTTTGGATTGAAGGTTTATGGAAGAGTCTAAAGAGTCATTGCTGCAAATTAGTCGTTACTATTATAAATATTTAGTATCGAAACAGCAAAAAAGATAGTGGAAATAATAAAAGTGATCTAACCGGCTTTAGTTCTATTTTCCATAGGGCTAGGGCCGTTTAATAGTTTTTGAAACCTATCATGATTATAGGAATGTATATTCATTTGTCGCTAAAGAAAGGTCTTCAAATGTTTTGTAATTATGTATATCATTCTACCATTCGTTGAATAAATAGGAGCTGAACAAAGTTGAACAGTTCCATTGGGTAAGATGATTATAACTACAAGCCTTGTTCATGTATTGTGGGTAGGGTTTTTATTATTTGAATGAAACTTCGTTGAAAGATCCTCCACAGAAAATAACAAAATAAATTCCATATTCAATGATAAATTACCTTAACCATTTCGTAATCTTTTCATAATCTATAGATATCAATAAGAAAGGAGGGGGAATAAATGTCTGGATATGGTGGAGGCCAATACGGCGGATACAGTAATAGCGGATCTAACTTCGCTTTAATTGTAGTGTTGTTTATTCTACTTATTATTGTGGGAGCTACCTTTATTAGATACTAAACAATTAAGATGTTGATTATTTAAAATAATCAAGCGTTTCAGCTTTGAAAACTTCTCTATTCCTTTGTGAAAATTTCACGGTTTATAGAGGGATGAATAATTGGTAGGTAAAACAATATCGATAATCTCCCATTTTGTATTTTCTCTTCAAAAAATCGACCTGCTCTGAAGTGAAGTGACCCCTAAAAGTTAGACACGGGTATTTCATTAGTCAGCTTGGTAAAAATGAGTTCGGTATTGCACCGGACTCATTTTTAATTTTGCCTTCATCCGTTTCGTGTTGTAATACATAATATACTTTTCTAATTCGATTTTAAAATGCTCCACACTTTCAAACAACTCTAAATAGAGGAATTCCGATTTCATAATGCCGAAGAATTTCTCCATCACAGAGTTGTCGTAACAGTTTCCTTTACAAGACATATTTTGTACAATACCCCTACATTCTAATGCGTGACGATATAGCTTCATTTGATAATGCCAGCATCAATTCTTTCCTATGTAAGAAACTACGATTAGATAGAGCCTAACATAAGGCCCTTAATTTCTTTAGGAAGAATATTAATGAAGATTATAAAGTGAGGGTAAAAAAGAATGAGTAATCACTAGTACCCCTTTATGAATTTAAAGTTGTAGTAGAAGAGTATTTAAATGCAGCATTGTCATATCGATTAACCGTATTGAGCTGTTTATACAGCTCTTTTTCTTATTCAACTAAAGCAGCAGGTTAGTTCAATAAAGACTTGAAACAATCGTTCATATCAAACGTCTAACTCAGTTAAAGAAGGTAATTGGATATTTATGTTTAAAATATAATAGAAATAGCGAATGGATCTACTTAAATTACGTAGCAGGATAGGAAAGTAATTCAAAAAAAGGGGGAGAGAGAATGGATTTATTACTTTGGGTAACTGTTGGTTTCATCATAATCGGATTTGTTGTTCTCGTTTTTATCAAAAGAAATATGGAAAGTAAGAAAAGTTCAACTACCGAATCCATAGTTTGGTGGATAGTGGGAACCACAGCTTGGGGGGTAGCGAGTATTTTTCTAATTGGTTGTTGGTTTAGTAAAATTTAGGAGTTTTTGGAAATGGTTTAGAGGGAAGTAGTTCATTTTGAAATGTACTTAAACAAACGGGTGCTTTAGTTAAAGAAGAAAATTATTATATGTTCTAATTTTATGATAAATATCAAGTATATTTCGATGAACATATGTGAAATGTACACTTAAACTAACGCTGCAGGTTAGTTAATAACGAATGGATGTTATACTTTAAAGGAATTATTAAAATTCGAAGTTCAGCTATTTAATTAAAGTCTAAGAATATATTAGTGAGGTATTCAAAATAATGATGAAACTAGTACCCCCTAAGCCTTTTTTCTATAAAGGCGGAGAGAAAGCCGTTTTACTATTACATTCGTTTACAAGCAATACGAATGATATGAAAAAGTTAGCGAAGTATTTGCAAGAGAACAATTATTCTTGCTATGCACCATTATACAGTGGGCATGGTTTAACAGCTGAAGAACTTCTCACATATAGACCGTCAGATTGGTGGCAAGATGTACTAAACGGTTACCAGTTGTTGAAGGATGAAGGTTTTGAAAAAATAGCTGTGATTGGTCTTTCTCTTGGTGGTGTGTTTGCATTAAAAGTTGGTCAAGAGTTGGAGATAAATGGTGTTGTGACAATGTCAGTGCCAATACATCGGGAAGCTACTTTTCTACAAAAGCGTGTCTTTCATTATGCAAAAGGATATAAACAACTTGAAGGGAAAAATGAAGAACAAATAAATTTAGAAATGATACATCTTCAAAATATGCCTATCGATTCATTAAATGAATTCCAACAGGTAATTGATCTAACGATGAATAAATTAGCACTATTAAACTCGCCAATTCGTATATTATATGGTGAATTAGATGAACCATTGTATAAAGAGAGTGCAGAGGTAATTTTTCAAAGCGTTGCGACGAATCTAAAAACAATGAAGGGGTATCCGAACTCTAAACATTTAATGACATTAGGAACGGACATTAACGACGTGAACAAAGATATTCTTTCTTTCTTAAATGATTTATCTTGGTAGTTTTAATGAATCTTCAACTAACAGTAGTTTTACTTCAAGAAGGAGTATTGCTGTTTCCTTATTCAACTAACGGTATTTAGAATAAGTGGTTCTTGTATAAAAGCACCTTATTTTCTTCTACAATTGAACCCAATTGTGGAGCAACACAGATAGAAAAGAATCAAACTTTTTAATATAACCGGAACTTAAATCTGTTAGATAAGTATCCATTTTGATCAATCTTTTATCAAAATGGATACTTTTTATTTATCGTAAAATATTGGTTGGTATTTTTGATAAAACTTTATAGGGTCAGATCACGATAGTTTTTTATAGAGGCGATTTTTTGGATATTATATCAAGAAGAAAGTGAAAAAAATCACTTAAACTAACGGGGCAAGTTAGTGAAAGAAGAATATTGAATCTTAAAAAAATGTTCTAAGAAAATAGAGGATTAATTCATTATTTTATTGAAGTATAAATAGAAAGAATAGAAACACCTAGGAGGGATAATGATTTTTAATAAGGTGATAGAAGAACAACACGGTCAAGGGGATATTAAGGTTAAATACAGAGAAGCTATAAGAGCTATTATATTTCATAAAAATAAAATCCTTTTAGTTCATTCGAATAAAGGGGATTATAAATTTCCTGGCGGCGGGGTTGAAGGTAATGAAAGCCATTCGGAGTGTCTCATTCGTGAAGTGGCAGAAGAAACTGGGTATATTAACTGTATAATTAAAGACAAGCTGGGGTCAGTTATTGAAAGGAAATTAGACGAATATGACAATAACGCTTTATTCCAAATGACTTCACACTATTATCTTTGTGAATTAATAAACGATAAAAGAATTGCTCAACAATTGGATGAATATGAGTCCGCACAGGGGTTTAGACCAGAATGGGTTTCCCTTCATGATGCAATTGAGCAAAATGAAAAAATTATTAATAGCTTTGATATTGAAAAGAACGGTTGGGTAAAACGTGAAATCTTTGTTTTAAAGAAACTCAAAAATATATTAAGCTTATAGATTTCAGAAACAGTGAAGCGAATATTCTGTATAAGATCGCTTAATGTGCTAAGGGGTGCTTTACTTCCAGAAGGAGTAAAGCCTTTTTTATTCTTCAACTGAATGGGCAGGTTAGTTCAATCAAGAAACTCAATTTAAATATTGTCTTGAGGAGGGATTTTATGAACATAAGAAAAGTTGGATTATATACAATGTGCCTATTGTTATTGTGGTTGGTCGGTTGTTCATCTTCCCCTGATGAAAGTGGCAGTTATAAAATAGCAGAAATAAATGAAGATATTCCTGTTCCAGCAAATGCGGAATCAAGTAAAGCACAATTTGATAATCCTAATATTAAAAAAAGCGAAAAATATAGTTTTGAGAATTTTGGAGGAGAACAAGGACTTTATCCACCAAATGAATATTTTGAAGAAATTAAAAATTGGGGCTGGGAAGAGTTGGAAAAAGAACAAATGGGGCACGTCCACTTTTTTACAAAAGGAGATACTATTATCTCTATTGTTATTAAAGAGGATTATTTTTATTTGGTTGAAATGAAGGAAGACTTCAAGTTTAGTCACTTAAACAGCCCTTTTTCTTATTGAGCTAACGGGGCAGGTTAGTGGAATAAGAAGGTTTATGTGTGGATGGTGTTGAATAAGTTAATATATGTAAATTTTCGAACAAATAGAAGGCGTTTTAAGGCATACTTTACTTAAAGTTGGACTAACGAGTTATACGATTTGATAATGAAAAATTACGAGTAGTTAAAACTGGGAGGGTGTCTGTGAGCTATTTTTATACGATAATCATAATCTCTATAATGATTATGAGTGGATGTTCTAATAACGGGTCTGGGTATGATTTAAAACAAGAAAATGAACAATTAAAGCAAGAAAATGCAAAGTTATCAGTAGTTAAAGAGGGATTAGAATTAGATTTGAAAATAGCTAGCTTGGAAGCATCTAGAAAAAAAGAACAATTAACTAGTGAAATAACTTCATTAAAGAACGACAATGAAAAACAAAAAGAAATAATTAATCGTTATCAGAATGTACTAGGATTCTCCAGATCGGGTAATCGTACCATCGCCGATGCTTTGAGTATCTTTTCTCCTGATCAAGTAAAAACGGGTAACCAAATCGCCGATCTAATCGTTTCAGATGTAAAGAGTGAGTCAATTAATGACGCAACAGGTTACTCTATAAATTTCACTGGTGAATTTAAAGTCAAAGGCTCCATCATACATGATGTGAGTGGTGAAAGAGAGTATTCCTTTATAGTCAAAGAGAATTTAGAGACCATGCCACACACATTATGGCAATTTGAAAAAGGAAGTATCTTTTTTGAAATTACAAACAATGAAGATTTAAGAAAATCATTGGGCGATAAATTAGAGACTTTACCTGAGGATGGTCAACTAGAAATAGTTGGGGTTTTTAAAAATTATTCTTATAATGAAGTTCCTGAATCGGACTCTCTGCCGAGTAATGCTGAATTTGTACGATTAATATCAGAGAACTAATCTTTGAGTTGATGATAGGTTTTTTCTTCTTAAACTAACGAGGTGCTTTCGTTAAAAAACATAGGAAGCAGTTTAGTGGTAGCTTATTTATTATTCGATGGGTAATTAATATGTCTTTAGGTGTGTATGATGGATCAATTTAAATAATAAAGCAAATGCGAATAAAAAAAGTTATCTGGAATAGAAAGTACGAACTAGTGGGTAAGAAGGAACACAATATGTGTTGGAACTTTTTTATAAAACAGAATATTAATTAAAAAATTAAAAGAAGCCATTTTGAATATACTTCTTTCAAAATGGCTTCTTTTTGTATTTAAAATTTGTAGAAATTCGGAAGGTAAATCGTCAAGAATGGCTATGTCTTTTTATTCCTGATCAAACCACAGTTGTTCTTTGTCATCAACGTCGCCATTATAGTTGATTAGAACTTCTTCTCCTGCTTTAATATCTGCATAAGCATAGAAATCAAATGTGTGATTTTCAAAATTAATCTCATATGTTGCATTAGGTTCATAAGAATGGTTAAACAGCATTCCATAACCTAAAAGGATAGCAGATTTATTTGTCCCATACTCAAAAGCGTAATCCGCGAGTAAGGTTTGTTCAATGAATTGATGCTGCTCGTTTGGATATGAAATAACAGGTGCTTCATGTAATAACATTCCTTTTTTTATATCACATGTAGCAAATACTCCTCTGTTGAATTCTCCATCACTTATTGGAGATGTTTTTACCTCGATCATATTTGTTCTCCTACTCACTTTTAAAATTTACTTTCTAACTTTAACATTAATTTGTTCTTTGTACCTCTTTTTTTGTTTTTTCAACGCCTTTATTGGAGAACTTATTCAACTTACTGGGCAGATTTATGAAAGAAGAATGAGAAGTAGGAGCTATAATCCACTTGATCTTCTATATATGATAAAATATCATATTTTTACAGGTACACATATTTCGCAATAAGAGCTATTGATCATCTCAGCCGTGTATCTTTCCAAAATAGGTTTGTTTTCAATTTCGTATTCATTATTATTTGTTAGAGTATGAAAAATATCGGTATATGCTTTTTGAATTTCGTCTGCTGTATGTTTCACTTCGTAAATAAGGTATTTTCCACCAGAAAGTTCACCTTCACAAATTGAATCATCTAGTTGATAATCCTTTGAAATCACAATACAAGCATCAAATCTACAGTCTTCCGGAACAGTTGTTTCAGGGTTATCTTGCGGAATTGCAAGAAGAATTGCAGTCTCAAGAAGATTTTTCTCCGTTGCCCATTTTTTTAACTTCTCCATTACTTCCATATTTGCAGGACCGTATTGACCAATTCGTCGCATATAAGCGATGCGATAGTTGGGAAGTGTTTCTACTTTTAACTTCATAAGTTCTTTCAACCTTTCTACATTTATTTTTTGTTTGCTACATATCGAATGTAGCATGCTTAAAAAATATATACATATTACTTCTTTAAGATTTTTGGATATATTTTAAAATAATAATTTCATTCTTCAACTATAACTTGTACATGGAGGTATGTTATATATCGTGTCTAAAATTAAGGAGATGTTTACAAATCAATAAAAAAATAATTAGTATCAATAATTATTTATTGTAAAACGATAAAAGCTATGATAAAATCAAAATGAAAATAAATAAGTGAGGTGCTTTTTATGAAAAGTGGATCAACACTCTTTTTAAAGATAGCTGTTATTCTTATGGGTATACCTATTCTAGCTCTATGCATATTTTTGGTACCTGAGATAGCAAATTTTGCAGCAGAATTGTATCCAGATATAGCTCATTTGAAATATCTTGTTTTTATCGATTTGTATGCAGCTGCAATACCCTTTTACTTTGCTCTGTATCAAGCTTTTAAACTTTTAAGCTATATTGACAAGAATAAAGCTTTCTCGGAATTATCTGTAAGAGCTCTAAAGAATATAAAATACTGTGCAATTGCAATCAGTACTATATTTGCAGTAGGCATGCCACTCTTCTATCTCGTGGCTGAGAGAGACGACGCTCCAGGAATCATACTAATTGGAATGGTCATAATTTTTGCTTCAATTGTTATTGCAGTCTTTGCTACCGTTCTCCAATGGCTATTACAAGAAGCTATTTATATAAAATCTGAAAATGATTTAACAGTCTGAGGTGAATAACATGCCAATTATAATCAATATTGATGTGATGCTGGCCAAAAGGAAAATGAGCGTAACAGAACTTTCAGAGAGGGTTGGAATAACAATGGCTAACCTTTCTATATTGAAAAATGGAAAGGCAAAAGCGATTCGATTATCAACTTTAGAGGCAATATGTAAGGCTTTAGAATGTCAGCCTGGAGATCTTTTGGAATACCTTGGTGAGGAAGACGCTCAAGAATAATACAGTAATTTATACATTGAGGATGAGTTGCTTCGGCAACTCTTTTTCTACTAATGGAGGGTTTAGTCCAATCCATTCATTAAATTCATGCATGATCCTAAATTTCTAATAATGTGGCATTGAATTTTGCTATTAGCATTAGCACCTCTTTTTGTCATATGTAAAGCGTACATTTAAATGTACGCTTTTGGGTATTTTTTACAACTGGTCATCTGGATGCAGGTTATTTTGCATAAGTTCCTGTACATTGCCAACCTGCTCCGTAGAAGCAAGCTCGGTCTTATACCAGCCATTCTTACTCAAGATCTCAAAAAGCTGATAATGGTTTGAGCTCGCATTTTCAAAACATTGTTCATAAATTTCCCGTAGCTGCTGATGTGCAGTCTCTAACATGGTATTGCTGATGCTTCGGCAGCGTCCTTTCTCCAGTTCTAGACAAAGCTGAAGTATTTCACGGTCTGTTAAACCGCGTTCCGCAATATTATTTGGCATTTGAACCCCACCTTTTGCAGTTATTGAATATTGTTAGTTCGGTTAAAATATTGGGAAAGGTCGGCAATTTTTAACTGGTGTTTTTCTGCCATCTCCTCCAGTGTTTTACTTAGCTCTTGGTCTTTGCATTGTGTTGCACACCAGTTCATCGTTTTTGCGATTATCACTTCTGAACGGATTTCATCTTCAATAAATGCCAATTCTTTCATTGTTAGGACGGTCATCTTGTTTCATCTCCCAAACACAATAATGTAAAGTTAGTATTGTTTGTATGGAGCTATTTTATCCTTTATTAGAATATCTTTTGATTAACTCGTTTATAAATTTGTTTTAATTAATTGTGAAATTGGTACAAACCGAAACATTTCAACAGTACTTATTACATGTAACTAGTTTTTAATTGTTTAATCTTTCCCATTGATTTTAATAGCTGGAGTGTTACTGTGCATGTATGTTAAGAGTACTTCCTCATGGCTATCATCATAGAAATCTTCTTGGATGGCAATGTTCACCTCAGTTGTAGAGCTAGCTCCCTTTTTGGGGGTAATTTTATTGTCCTTATTCTTTATTTCATCTAAGTCAATATTTGCTTCAGCTGTTTCCATCTTTAAAAACTCATCTTTTTTCATTTTTTCACCCCTTAATTACTTAATAGCATGTAACAAAAACGGATAATAATTCGATGTGTACCTTAATTTTTACATTACTAATCAACTGTTGTGTAGAAATGCACTTAAATTAACGGGAGATTTAGTTGATTTAGAGTGTACTTATATAAAAGGATTATAATAAGCAAATGTATGTTGATACTTGTTTTTATTGCAAACTATTTCCATCTGATACTCGTCTAATCATTGTAAAGGAGGGAAATATGTGAATGATGTATCACTATCAATAGAATCTATACATACCCCAATTGATGACATGATGCTCTATGGTCAAGATTTATTGCAGCTAGTGTATACCTACGTAAAGGACAAGGCACTCGCACAGGATTTAACACAGGAAATCTTTGTGAAATGCTACGAGGCATATCCCACATATAAAGGGAAATCCACGCTGAAAACATGGATGTGACGGATTGCTATTAATCATTGCAAAGACTACTTAAAGAGCTGGTATAACAAGAATATTCTTGTGACGGTGGATGTTGGGGTCGACATGCAGGCAAGCAGTAATGTGGAACAACAGGTTATTCAGCAAGACGAGCAAGAAAGACTCGCGAAAATGGTGATGGAATTACCCATCATGTATCGTGAAGTGATTTATTTATTTTACTTTGAAAGTTATACGAGCAAGGAAATAGCATGCATGTTATCGATTAATGAAAATACGGTCAAAACAAGAATCCGTAAAACGAAGCAATTTTTAAAAGAGCAGTTGGAGGTGAGTGAGTGGATTTAAAGAATTTAAAACAGGCGATGCAAAAGCATACATTCCAAGAAGTGCAATTTGGTGAAAGTGAACAGAAAGCTGTTCATAAAAAAATTCAACAGCTCGTTTCTGTCGAGGACATAAAATGTGCATTACTTGGACTCACGGAAACCGAAAAGTCAGGATTCGAGCTGGTAGAATTACTGCATATGCGTGGTGAGCAAGCCATTTTTCAAAATGAAGGGTTATTGTACCGATGCTTACATGAATTAGAAAGTGCCGAACTCATTAATGGCTTTTGGAAGAATGGCGAGAAGGTATATATCCTTACGAGAAAAGGACAAAAGCAGCTCGCACTGACGGATAAACCAATCGGAGGTGTTAAATGGAACGCTTTATTCAGCAAGTAACAAAGCTTATTCGATCCAAAGAGGCTAAAGCTAATGTGGCGGAGGAATTAACGCAACATTTAACACTAGCGCAAAAAAAACATATGGAGCGTGGGCTTTCTAAAGAGGAAGCGATGATAAAAGCGATTCAAGACATGGGAAGTCCTATCGCTCTTGGTGAATCAATGAATAAAATTCATAAGCCTAAATTAGATTGGGTGCTCATTGCTGCATTTTGTGTATTATTATTATGTGGCTTTTTACCACTTGAAGTACAAGCGTATCCAAAAAAGGTTTTTACCATTCTTCTTGGTGTAGGATTAGTCGTTGTTCTTTACCAATATGATTACCGAAAAATCGCAAAGCATTCAAAATGGTTTTTTGTAGCGTCTATCTTGTTGTTGCTATTACTTGTGTATTTCCCAACGTATCATCTAAATGGCAAGCCAGAGCTGAAATTAGGTGCTTTTAGTATAGATAGTTTATGGACGTTACCGATACTTGTCATCGGCTGGGCTGGCCACTTTGCGGAAAAACGTTCATTATTCGGTGGGTTCACCGTATTTGCTTTCATTTCTCTATTATTTATGTTGCAACCACATTTAATCGCATTTATATTACATACAATAATGTTCATAATCATTTTCTTATGTAGTAAGCACACAATCAAAACGAAAATGATCACAATAGTGACAAGTGCTATAGTAGGTGGTACGTTCATTGCATTTATGTTAGTAAATGCTAAGGAATATCAGTTAGCGAGGATTTATGGGTTTATCAATCCGAACAATTATGCAGAGGGCTTTGGCTATCTCTATATACGTCTGCAGCATTTAAACAGTGAGGCGAAATGGTTTGGTGCTATTCCATTTGAAGGAATACCAGAATTACAAACAGATTTTGTTTTTGCTGGGATTATTCGTTCTTACGGGTTTGGACCAGCTTTATTCATCGCTGTTTTATTATTCGTCTGTATCATTCGTTTACTCGTGATGATTCAAAAGATTCGTGATCCATTTGGTCGCTTTTTACTAACTGGCAATGTGACTCTATTTGCCACACAAGTTGTCGTGAATATTGGCATGACTATCGGTATTTTGCCAATTATGGCGATGTCATCCCTTTATTAGTTATGGCTTAATGCCAACCATTATTGCGGCAATGATGATTGGATTCGGACTTAGTGTGTGGCGTCGTAAATCATATGTCATATAAAATAATGCTTTGGTTAAATAGTTTGAAAGCTGTTGAAAATAAGTACTTTCAGAAGAGAAAAGATGGTGTGAAATTGAACTTTCATTCCATCTTTTATTGTTTCTTGTATCAATTGAGAATTTGAATTTTTTATTTTATGAACTAAAGAGGCAGGTTAGTTTAATAACTGTATAGAATTATTAATGTAGGTGACGCAATGTTTAGAAGTGATTGTGATATAAAGTTTAAAAATTCTATATTGAGGTTATCAAAGAGTTATTGTCGATTTGGGTGGGATGGTGATTTCACATGTCATTATTTTTTTAGTGGCTTAAACAACAATAATTTATGTACTTTTAAAGCTTATGATAATGAATTATTGGTTGGAAGTTTGAATTTCATTCAAATTCTCCAAAAACCAAAAGAGCACTATTGTTGAAGAATAAAAATTACACAAATCCAATTGTTGAGGTAGGGAAATTTATGAATACTGATAAAGATAGACTTTTTTTAGAAATGGCGTTGGAAGAGGCAGAGCAAGCATTAATGGAAAATACATACCCAGTAGGCGCAGTAATTGTTGATGAAAACTTTAACTTAATTTCAAGAGGACGAAATAGAGTACATCCAGCAAAAGATGCAACTGCCCACGCGGAAATTGATGCTATAAGAAATGCAGGACAAGCAATATTTAACGCAAAAATAAAAAGAGAGAAATTCACCATATACACTTCGTTAGAGCCTTGTCCTATGTGTACGGGTGGGATTTTATTTGCAAATATAAAAAGAGTAGTTTGGATACTAAATGACGACTTAGGATTTGGTGGCTATAGAAAAATAAAAGAATCTAAGGTCTGCGATGAAAGGTTTAGTGTAGTAGAAATGATTGAACAACCATATGAAGACTTAAAGTATAGGCAAAAAGAGCTTATGATTGAATGGGCAGTTAATCCAAATAATGTTATAAACTTACGAAATGCATTAAAATAGAAAAAACTTACTCAACTATTTGCGCAGGTTTGTGAAATAAACTAGGAATGAATTTTATAAAGCTATAAAACTTGTAACAGTTAATATGCATCGAATAGCTAACAGGAAAATAACATAAATTAAATAGACTTGAGGTGGTATTTTAGTGAACCAACACAAAATAATAATTACTCATTATACACCCAAATACGCTAAGCAGACAGTGGATATGTGGCGAGATAGTAAGGAACAGGCTGTTAATCAGAAAGAAATTCACAGCTTTGAAAATCACGTGTATTTTTTAAATCATATATTATCCGAACAGTATCAAGTAGATGTAGCGATAATTGATGAAGAAGTAGTTGGAATGATTGCCTATAATGAAAGAGCAATAAGCCAACTATATATTCACATAGATTATCAAGGAATCGGCATAGGTCATACATTACTAGATCGAGTAAAAGCACAATCAAGTGGAAGATTAACATTATACACATTTGAAGTAAATGTAAATGCACAACGATTTTATGAAAAACATGGATTTGAAATCATAGGTAGAGGACACGAAAATGAAGAAAATTTACCAGATATTCAATATGAATGGATATCCAAATAAATGGTGTAATTGGGTGCTTAATGAATTTTAGGAGAGGGGGGAAGATAGGGGATGGAAATGAACGATTTATTTACAATAGACTGTGGTGAAATATTTCTGAGAGAGTTTAGAATTGAAGATGTAGAAAGCATTTATGAAATTACCACACAACCCGAAGTTTATGAATTTTTGCCTGAATGGCGTTCAACAAGGGAACAACGATTGAACTGGGTTTCAAATTATGAAATACCATCTAATAAGGAGTTTTTTTTAGCTGTACCTAATATAGGTAGTCAATATTATTTGAAATTGGGAATTGTTTTAAAAGAAACTGGCGAATTTATAGGTTTCTGCAATACAGGTATTAAAGAAGAACTAAAAGAACCAAACCGAGAAATTGCTTATGCTATTTCAAAACATTACAGAAATCGTGGATACATAACGAAAGCAGTAAAAGGATTGATTACATATTTGTTTGAGAATACAGATGTAGAACAACTTAATACAGTTGTTCTGCCTCGCAATGTAAGCTCAAGTAAAGTTAGTCAAAAATGCGGTTTTCGTTTTAATGGAGATATTGAAATTGAAGACCAAACGCATTATCATTACACTCTTACCAAAGAAGACTGGAAAAATATAAATAGTCACTAAGTTAATATAACGAGTAAAGCCAACATTAAGTTGGCTTTTTTGTTTACATATGGAATATAATGTGTATCAATTTCTCAAACTCATTTACGAAGTTTTATTAGAGGTTATTTAAAGATACAATTAATTCTCTATCTTATCGACTTTTATCATAATTTTGGTGACGAAATGTTCTTTATGATTTTTTACGACTGTATCATAAATGTACTCTTCAAAAATATAATCTCCTAAGGTTAAATTTAAAGCTTCCATCTCTGAAAAAAGTAGCTTATATGTTTTATGTATTGTTTTCTCATCCCCAATATGATATCCAATGAGAAAATCACCCTTAACAGTTCGAAAATAAGGATGTCCTTCCTGTGGATTTGGTTGTTCAATATATAAATAGCTATAATTAGTAAATTCTCCCTTTAATACATGCTCTCGTTTCGTTATACTGCCTATTGGATATCCTGTATCCAGATGTGATTCGTTCAATTCATTAATAAAATCTGAAAAAACCTCTACAAATTCTTCATCAGTTATATTTTCAATATTTCTGCTTATATAAAGTGTTACATCAGGTAATTGTTCAAGTGTAATTTGATGAAAATCTATGTGTTCTGCTTCTTCCATTAATGCGATTTTTGCCTCGATAATTTTTTCCTTCGTCTCAATCTCCTGACGCTTTTTTACTATCTCTTCCTTTTTTTGATACATTAAGGATAAAAAACTTTCAGGTGTTTTATTTTGCGTGTAATGTTGAATTTCAATTAGCGACATACCAAGATCCTTTAATAAATCAATAACAAAGAATAGTTCTAATTGGCGAATTGAATAATATCGATATCCTTTTTCACTTTTCAATACCGGAGAAAAAAGACCGATTTGATCGTAATAAAAGAGTGTCTGTTTGTTTACTTTACAAAGCTTTGCAAATTCACCTGTAGTTAAATATTTTCCATTCTTTTTATTCATTTTTTACAACACCACCCTTGACTATATAGCTACTATATACACTAGGATAAAAATTGTAAACAAATGAAACCATACAAGTTAGTTTACAGCAATTAGTATGTTAAGGAGAATATAGAAAATGAAAACACATAAAGTCACCTTAGGATTATTATTAATGAATTTATTTATCGCCTTTTTGGGAATTGGTTTAGTAATTCCAGTCTTACCTACACTGATGAATGAATTAGGCATAACTGGAACAACAATTGGTTATTTAACAGCGGCGTTTGCAATTGCTCAATTGATTGTTTCACCATTTGCAGGGAAAGCAGTAGATAAATTGGGTAGGAAAATTATGATTGTAATTGGTTTGTTTATTTTCGGCATCTCCGAATTTTTATTCGGTCTCGGTAAAGAAATCGAAGTGTTATTTATTTCTCGTATTTTAGGTGGTATTGGTGCTGCATTTATAATGCCAGCTGTTACGGCTTTTATTGCTGATATTACAAATTTGGATACTCGCCCAAAGGCACTCGGTTATATGTCAGCTGCAATTAGTACAGGATTTATTATTGGCCCAGGTATTGGTGGATTTTTGGCGGAATTTGGAACACGGATACCGTTCTTCTTTGCAGGAGCACTTGGTACAATTGCTGCTATACTCTCTATAATTTTATTATCTGAGCCAAATCGTACAAAAGAAAGTAATGATCAAGTATTAGAAGGTAAGAAGGGCTTCAAACGTATAATTGCACCAAAATATTTCTTAGCGTTTATTTTAATTTTTATTGCCTCTTTTGGATTAGCAGCTTTTGAATCATTCTTTAGTTTATTTGTGGACCACAAATTTCAATTTAAACCATCGGATATCGCAATTGTTATCACAGGTGGTGCAATTTTTGGTGCAGCATCTCAAGTCATATTATTTGATAGACTAACAAGAATTTGGGGAGAAATTAAACTGATTCGTTACAGCTTAATATTATCAGCCTTACTTGTCTTTTTAATGACTGTAGTTCATTCCTATTTTTCCATTTTACTTGTTACATTTATTGTTTTCGTAGGATTCGATTTATTTAGACCAGCTGTTACTTCATATCTTTCGAATATCGCAGGGAATGAACAAGGTTTCGTTGGTGGAATGAACTCTATGTTTACAAGTTTAGCGAACATTTGTGGTCCAATTTTAGGGGGGATGTTATTTGATATAAATATTAACTATCCTTACTATTTTGCGACTGTAATACTAGCTCTCGGGATAGTTCTAACATTGTTCTGGAAAAGTGCAAATGATTTCAAAAGAAGGGGAAATTGATATCCTCGATTTAGAGAAAAAGGTAATTTAAATTCAGAAGCAGCAAATTATGGAATCCAATAGATTAATAAATACGCAGATTACTAACGTTGTGTTGATCCAAGAAGGGAAAGCCTCTATTTGTGTTGAACTTATAGAACTAATAGACAGGTTAGTTCAACAATATCGTTATTGAACTAACGACGTCGGTTTGTCCAATAAGCATGCATTACCAATTGAATGATTTAAAAGAGAGGATTAATAAACATTAGAAAGTTAAAACTATTACTTACGTTTTTTGCAGTCTCAGTTTTGTATAGAAATCGCTATTGATGATTCATACGACTTTAGAAATGAGTAAGGAACGGTAACGTAATGCCGTTGGAGTAATAACTGAACAATTAATACAGGAGAATTCTTTTGTTGTGTAGAAAATAACCATAAGATTCTTTTTTGGAGGTAAGAATATGTTTATCGTAAATGTTGAAGGTGCAATATACAAAAATGAAAAATGGCTCTTAATAAAACGTAGCGAAAAAGAAGAACACGCAGGAGGTTCACTATCTCTTGTTGGTGGTAAGGTAGAAAACGAAGGAAACTCAACAGATGTTTTAGAAAGAACACTTAAAAGGGAAATTGCTGAAGAAATTGGAGTAGAGGTTTCAAATCTTAGATATGTTAATAGTTCTTCCTTTGTTACAGACGCGGGAATAAGTGTTGTAGATATCGTCTTTCTATGTGACCACGAATCTGGAGAAGCCTTTGCTAAGAGTCCTGATGAAGTTGACAGTGTTTTTTGGATGACAACCAAGCAAATTCTTGAGAATTCAACTATACCTATTTATTTAAAGGAAAATATAAAACTTGCGGATAAATTAGTAAGCACTAATGAAAAAACAGTTGTATTGTAGTTGGCATTCTCTTATTCAACTAGCGGGAGCTTTACTTCAAAAGGAGTAAGGCCTTTGTTATTGAGCTAACGGGTGCTTTAGTTAAACAAGACCATCATAAGATGGTCTATTTTTACGTTCAAAATAACAAGTAAATCTCGGTGTTTCATTGTGAAATGTTACACTTAAACTAACGCAGCAGGTTAGTGAAAGAGGAAATAAAAAACGAGAATAGAATATAAACATTGAGGATTAGGAGTCTTATCAATTAATAAACATTAAATTATTTTAGGGGAGTCAGTGACATTAATATTAATCAAAATGTAAAAACGTCGGGTGCTTACGTTTTATATCGGGGGCTGCTTATTTTTCAGGTTGGTCCTACAGAAGAGGCAGATAACCTTGGAGTAGTTAGACTTGGTGGGCATAAAGAATTTGAAGAAACCGCATTAGAGACAGCTAGGCGTGAAGTTTTTGAAGAGGCTTCAATGAAAATAACTCCAATAAATTCTCCAATAACTTATCATATGAGTGAGTGGGGAAATAAGCCTTCCATAATAGGGTTAGGCGAGGAAATAGCTCCAATTTTAGTTAAAGGAAATGAGCAGGAATCTTTATCAATAATGTATCTTTCCTACTCTGAAAATGAACCAAATCCCTCTTCAGAAACTAATGGGCTTCTACTACTAACTCCAGAAGATGTTCATTTTATCTGTAATAATAAAATTACTTTAAATGATTTTATTAAACAAAATGGAAAAGTGATATTAAAAGGAAATATAAATAGAGATTTATTTTTAATACCTTTTCCTCAACTATTATTTCTTTCAAAATTGTTAAAAGAACATCCAGATTTATTCATTATAAAATAAAATCAATTAAATGAGGATGTTTGTGAAACTAACACTTAAACTAACGGGTGCTTTAGTTGAGGATAGTGGATTGTTTAGGCAACTCTTTTTCTTTTGGACTACCTGGGTAAGTTAGTTGAATAATTATGATAAAATAGGTAGTAAAAAAAGTTGGTGATTATTCTATGAATTGGAATTGGAATGAGACCTCAATTAACCTCCCTTATACTTTTGATAACTTAAAGGAATTGTTAAATAACATTTGTAAAAGAGAAAATAAGTTCTCACAATACGAGTTTGCAAAGTGGTGTGATAACCTTACAATGGCTTTTGAAGACGATGAGCATGATGCTGATGATTTGAATGATAAAGATGAATTAGCATTATGTGTTGCACGAGATATAGAATGTCAATGGGATTTATATTTAATCAATACATATTCAGATAAAGTATTGCAAACATTAGACTTATCTCAAGTTGCCTTGCCACAATAATGGCTTCTTAAATGGTTTGAGGAATTGAATAGTTTATAAGCTGATAAGTTACCAATCTTGTTCAACTAACAGTTGCCTAGTTAAAGATGAGAAAAAAGATCGTTCACATTTAATGAACGATCTTTTTTATGAATTCAACCTATCGATTTCAACTTTTTTTGAAAATTTTTCAAGAACTTGAAATTATTTAACTATATAACTCGTTATTAGTGAAGAGAGAAAGAAACGAGATATGCGCATAATCGTTTTACAAGGAGGTTCATATGGAAGAAGAGCTGCAGTGGATTCAAGAAGTATTAACTGGCAACAAGCAGGCTTATACTCACATTATAAATAAATACAAAAACTTGCTATATGCGACTATTTTACGGATGACCAAAAATCCGCAAATTGCTCAAGACTTGGTTCAAGAATCATTTATTAAAGTATATCACCAGCTTGGGAAGTATGATAATAAGGGTTCTTTTTCGAGTTGGATTTACCGGGTGACTATAAACCATTGTATGGATGAGTTCAGAAAGAAAAGCTACCAAATGAAACAAGTAGAAATAGACGAAGAAAGAGTTGTAGATTCTATTCATCCAGAAGTTATTTTATTGAAAAAGGAAAAAAGTAGACAGTTAGAACGATTGATCTCAACTCTTCCAGAGGATGAAAGAATGATTATTCTATTACGATATGTAAATGAATTAAGCTATGAAGAAATAAGTGAACTGGTTGAAGTACCACTTTCAGGGGTTCGTAATAAACTTCATCGAGCAAAGAAAAAAATGAGAGAAACGGTAAATCGGGAAGGAGGCTATTTTTATGAACTGTCCGAAGGTAGATAAACTTTCCCAGTACGCTGATAACCTACTAACACAACAAGAACATTCTCAAATACTTACACATATAAACACTTGTGATACATGTACAAGTATTGTTCAACTCTTTAAAGAGGAACAACAATTTTTAAAAGAAAATTTACAATCACCAACATTACCGGATGATTTTGCATCACTTGTTCTGGAACAACTGGAACCATACAAACAGAAAGATGTACGAAGAAAAAAACAAATCTGGAATCGTATATTTCTATTAGCAGCTAGCATTGTGTTAGCTTTAGGTTTGACTGCTACATTAAGCCCTAGCTTTGCTCAGTTTATAGAAGGCATGTTTAGTACAAAACAGGTAGATGAAGGACTAAAGATGGCATCAGATGAAGGGTTGAGCGAAAGGGTTAATTTGGAAGTATCAGATCAGGATCTTATATTTAAAGTAGAAGATATAATTGTAGATTCATCACGAGTGGCATTATCTTTACAAGTTATTAATGAAGATGGTGTAGCAGAGAGACCAAACATAAATGAATCAAATAAAGGTAACCGAATTTCAGTTAATGGTTACAATGGTGAGTACACCTACTCCATGGGTTACAGAATGGATAGAGGGTTAGATTATAATTCTTTTCAAGTGTTTATTAGTGATGAACCTGGATTAGAAAAAGTAACTATCAATTTTCATCTTGTCGAGTTAAACGGCAAACAGGGAAAATGGGAGTTAGAGATACCAGTTGAATTAACAAATAACAGTGATAAAACTAAAAATGTAATTCTAAATAATGCTACCCACAATATTAATGGAGTAGCAATTAATCTAAAGGAAATACAGTACGCTCCCACTTCAAATACATTGTTGTATGAAACTTCTTATGAATCATCAGAGCAAGTAAAAGTGGAGGATAATTTTCAATCATTAAAAGAACAGTTTGGATTTGACGTAACTGAGTTCAATACTTTTGGAACATCTATAAAATATCATATAGAAAATGAAGAAAAGGAAGTTATTCTGAAATTTTCACCTTTTAATCAGGAGGAAGCAATGGACGAAAAACTAATCATTAGTTCTGCACGAGGAAAAGGAAAATTAGGTCATACAGCTTGGAAGGAAGCTTTTGTACCAGATAAAATTGACAGTAAACTCACTTTTGTATTGGATGGTGTCTATAAAGTAGTTCCCACTGATTTTTCTGTTAAGTTCAATCCAAATAAAATAAAGGAAAATCCTGTTTCATTTAAATATATGGGAAATGGAGTAACAATAAAAAACGCAGAATTACAGAGTGCAGCTAATACAAGTGAACCGACTTTTTTTGAAATTGAAATGGAGGTGAATAAAGAAAGCAAAGCAGCGGAACTTGGTATATGGGTGTTGAGGGACGATACTGGAAAATCTTTTAGAATTGACAATGAAACTACAACAAAGGGAAAAGAAAGTAACATGCGATCCATCTATTTCAAAACTAATGGTTTAGATGAAATCCCAGAGGAAATGTCTTTACATTTGCTTACTGCAACTAGCTATTATGAGCTAGAGGAAAAATGGAGAGTTCCGTTATATGAATAAAATAATAAGCCTATAGGATAGAAAATAAAGAAGAAAGTGTCTTCGTCAACAAATTTTGTATAAAGTGGTCGCTTTTTTATATGCGTGATTGCAAACAATAATGACTACAATTTTCTACAATTAACAGGGCACTTTAGTTTAAAGTCATCGGGGTTGCTTAGGCAACTCTTTTTCTTATTGAACGGAAATATAAGTAATAAGAAATAATAAATGAAGTACATTATTTAACAAAATTGTTAAGGTGAAAAATGAAGAATAATAAAAATAAATCAAATGTTGGATATACAATATTTAAGTCAACGGGAGTATGTCACGAATTTCCTCAAGCTAATTTAGTAAAACAACAAGTGATTGGTAACGTACTTTTTATCGAAAAAACATATATGACAGTTATAGTTGAGTAAAAACTGAAAGTGTAAATGTCCAAGGAAGTATTGATAAAGAATCGCTGATTTTGCGTTTCATGGATGGCTAACAGGAAATCTTTACAAATTCTTATTAATTCACTGTTTTATTAAACTGTATAATTAACGTGTTATTCAAGCTCTATACAAATGTAACAGGAGGGGAATCTATGTATAAAAATTAAAATTTACTTTAAAAAAGACAGATTACAAGGCTTATTAAAAAACTACATATAAAAGGAAAATTATAATTATGCAAAAATAAACAATTTGTATCGTTAAAATGTTAGTAATCACCATATTAATGCTAATGACAAACATTAGGTCAATTGTTATTGGGTCAGTTACTAAATATGTGATGTAACAATCGATGTGCTTGAATAATAAAATAATAGATTGACTTTTTGTCATCTTCCTTATGTACAAATTAAAAGGAGAATGTAGTTCTGAAAGTAAATTTTGAGGGATTAATATAATTATGAATAATATTCTTTGACTAATAGGAGCTTTAACCCGATGAGGAATAATGCTCTTTTTTGTTGAAAAGGACAATTATTTGGGAAATATTTTCAACCTTAAGATGCATAAAATCTCGGTCTTGAGATGTACTATAATTTTTTAATTATCTGTTAGATTTATATTATGAAAGAAAACCTAATACGGAGGTGACTTATGTATAACAGAATAATAGGCAATGACATTTTAAAGAGCAAAGCGATAACGTTGACTACAATGATATTTGTTGCTGCTGCGGCTATGCTTGTTTCGCTCGCGGCGATACTCGTCGTCAATCTTTCGGGCTCGCTAGATACACTTATGAAAAATGCTAAGACTCCTCATTTTATGCAGATGCATTCGGGTGAAATTGATACTGAGCGGCTTGCATCATTCGCTGAGCAAAATAGCAATGTCGATGATTATCAGGTGGTTGAATTTCTCAACATAGACAGTACGCAAATTATATTGGGCGATAATTCACTTGCGAATAGTGTTCAGGATAACGGCTTAAGCATACAAAACGAAAAATTCGATTATCTTCTTGATCTTAATAGTAACATCATCAACGTTTCCGACGGTGAAATTTATGTTCCAATCAGTTATATGAGGGACAAAACCACAAAGGTAGGTGACAAAGCGGTAATAAGCGGGAAGGAATTTACCATTGCGGGATTTCTCCGTGATTCCACTATGAATTCCTCGCTCTCCGCGTCAAAGCGATTTCTTGTAAGCATCAATGATTTCGCGGAAATTAAAGACCTTGGAAGTATCGAGTATCTGATTGAGTTTAGATTAAAGGATTTCTCGGCGATAAGTGAATTTGAAACAGCTTATGCTTCCGCTGGACTTGAAGCGAACGGACCAACAGTTACATATACGCTTTTCAAAACGATGAACGCCATTTCAGACGGGATGATGATTGCGGTTATCCTTCTTGTAAGCGCACTTGTCGTTGCCATCGCATTTATGAGCATTCGTTTTACGCTCCTAGCAAAAATTGAAGATGACTACCGTGAAATTGGTGTTATGAAAGCAATTGGGCTTCATCTTTCCGACATAAAGAAGATATATCTTGCAAAATATGCAGCTATTGCGGCGGCAGGTAGTATTCTTGGTTTTGTTCTTTCGCTTATGTTTCAAGGCATTCTTCTTGAAAATATACGGCTTTTTATGGGCGAAAGCGAAAATTCTTCTTTTGCAATAGTTTTAGGAATCATTGGAATACTAGTTGTATTTCTTGCAATTGTTGCTTATGTAAATGGAGTGCTGAAACGTTTTAAGAAAATCTCCGTTTCAGAAGCTATACGCTTTGGTACTTCCCAGGAAAAAAAGGCTGGCGCTAAGCGTTTTTCCTTAAATAAAAACAGACTGTTTAGTACGAATATTTTTCTCGGAATCAAGGATGTCTTCGCAAGAAAAAGACTTTACGTCACAATGCTTGTAGTACTGGTGATTTCAGCATTTATAATTATTGTTCCACAAAACCTTTACAACACGATTTCTGAAAAAAGCTTCATTCAATATATGGGAATTGGAAACTACGATCTGCGCATACAGACCAATATAACTGACAAAAGCGATGAAATTGTGAAGACAATCGACAGCGACAGTACCGTTTCGAAATATGCTGTTATGACAACTAAGACATTCAAAGTAAAAACGAGTAACGGGTCAGAGGAAAATATAAAAGTTGAACTTGGTGACCATTCGGTATTTCCTATAGAGTATTCTGAGGGCAGAGCTCCTGTTGCAGAAAACGAAATCTCTCTTTCGTCTATAAACGCCGATGATCTGGGCAAAAAGGTCGGCGAGGTCATGACGCTGGTGATTGAAGGGAAGGAGAAAAATCTCACGGTAAGCGGAATATATTCGGATGTCACCAACGGCGGCAAAACCGCAAAGGCTGTATTCACCGACAATTCGGCGAGCGTCATGTGGACCATCGTCTGTGTTGAACTTTCTGATAAATCTCTTGTCGAAAGCAAGGTTTTAGGATATTCGGACAAATTCGATTTTGCAAAGACTTCCGACATTGATGAATTTGTTTCTCAGACCCTAGGCTCGACAATAAGTTCCGTTAAAATGGCTTCCTACGCAGCAATTGCCGTTGCACTGATTATTACAGTACTAGTTACACTGTTGTTCATGAAAATGCTTATTGCAAAGGACAGATATTCCATTGCTGTCATGAAAGCGCTCAGTTTTACAAACTCGGACATTAAGACACAGTATGTTTCTCGTTCCGTTTTCGTTCTGATTGTCGGAATTATTCTGGGTACGCTTCTCGCGAACACTCTCGGAGAGGTCCTTGCCGGCGCGCTTATTGCTTCGTTTGGAGCGTCAACATTTAATTTTACAGTTAATCCGCTTACAGCGTATTTGCTAAGTCCGCTGATGATGATAGTCGCGGTGCTTATCGCTACAGTGTTGGGAACATCAGGTGCGGGGCAAATAAAAATTTCTGACAATATAAAGGAGTAGGCATATGAATAAGATTATTATCGGTGATCACATTGTGAAATCTTTTGGCGTGGACGATGAACAGCGAAATGTTCTCGACGGAGTGTCCGTTGATATAAATGAGGGTGAATTCGTTGCAGTTATGGGTCCTTCGGGATCGGGAAAATCTACACTGATGTTTGCTTTGAGTGGAATGGACAGCGTAGACGGCGGAAAGGTCGTTTTTGATGGCATGGATCTTACGGAGGTCGGGGAGAAAGAGCTTTCAGAAATACGCAGAATAAAAATGGGATTTATATTTCAGCAGCCTACTATGCTGAAAAATCTAAATATACTCGATAACATTATTCTTCCGTCAATGCGAAACAACAGAAAAAACGCACCAAAAATATCTGAGAAGGCAAGAATGCTAATGCAAAGGGTAGGCATTGGAGATCTTGAAAAGCGCGATATTACACAGGTTTCGGGAGGTCAGCTTCAGCGTGCAGGAATATGCCGAGCGCTTATGAACAATCCGAAAATCATCTTCGGTGACGAACCTACTGGCGCTCTCAACTCTAAATCTTCGGAGGAGATTATGGACATATTTTCCGAAATCAACTCGGACGGAACCGCGCTTATGCTTGTAACTCATGACGCAAAAGTTGCAGCTCGGACAGATCGTATTATGTTTATGCGTGACGGAAAAATCGTGAGCGAGTTGAAGCTTCCGAAGTTTGACGGGAAGGAAATTGAAAATAGAGTTGATGAAGTTACAGTTAAAATGAGAGAAGTAGGAATATGATTTAATTTCTTCAAGAAAAGAAAAGAAAAAAAACAACAATTAAGTATACCCTGCTCCATCGTTAAAAAAGAGGAGAGCGTACATTAATAAGTCTATGGATTTGGGTGGACTACTTGTATGGACTCCTCAAACAATTTTCATTCTCTGTGGTGAAGCGCTGATTATTGCGCTTCATCGATTACTAACGGGGGAGAGAGACAAGGTCTTATAAAAAACTACATATAAAAGGAATTTTTAAATTATGCCAAAAAAACAATTTGTAATCGTTAAAATGTTAGTAATCACCATATTATTGCTAATGACAAACATTAGCGGAGTTGTATTTGCAAACGAAGATGAGTCTACAAATGGTAATCTAGATATTTCTGAGATCGATGAATTTATGACCAATGAAATCGAGAGACTGGACCTTCCTGGTGCTTCTTTGGCTATCGTAAAGGGAGATCAAGTTGAATACTTACAAGGGTATGGTTTTGCAAATGGAACAAATATAACACCGCAAACGCCAATTGTTATTGGGTCAGTTACTAAATCCTTTACAGCGCTTGCCATTATGCAGTTAGTAGAACAAGGAAAAATTAGATTAGAAGATCCCGTGCAATCTTATATACCTTGGTTTCAAATTGCAGATAAAGAGGAATCTAAAAAAATCACCATTCAACACTTATTGAATCAAACAAGCGGTTTTTCTACATATGATGGTCAAGTTGCTATTTCACAAGGAGATCAAACATTAAAAGAACATATACAAAGCCTGGTAAATATAGAATTGACATACCCTGTTGGGGAGCAATATCAATATTCGAATTTGAATTATAGCATTTTAGGTTTAGTCGTCGAGGAAGTGACGAATACATCGTATAAGGACTACATAAATAAATATATATTCAAACCACTTGAAATGAGCAATAGCTTCACTGATCCTAAAGATGATATAAACAATACAATCGCGAACGGATATCAAACAATATTCGGCATAAAAGTGACGACAGAGCAATTAAACCATGAGGGCAATGTTCCTTCTGGTTACATTATTTCCAGTGCGGAAGATATGGCAAATTATATGATCGCACAACTGAATCAGGGAGAATTTAAAGGAAAGAGTATTTTATCATCGAATGCCATGAACACATTGCATCATCCATCATCTTTCATAGGAAATGAAACCTACTATGCGATGGGCTGGGAAGTGAATAAAGAAGGAATCTCCCATAATGGTTGGACAGAAAACACATACTCAAAAGTTCTGTTAGATGGTGAGTATGGCATCAGCCTACAAATCAATTCCATGGATTATTTTAATCTTAATGAATATGATTCCATCGTAAGTGGAATAAACAAGCTGGTACATAATGAAGATCTTTCTATTTCTGATAGTAATCCATTTATGAAATATATAATTATTGATTTGATTTTACTTGCATTCATCGCTTTAATTGTTTGGTCAGCTTACAGAATCTTTAAATCTAGAAATCGAAAAGTACCGACATTCCGTAAGATTCTATATGGGTTGATTATATTAGTATTTAACTGGCTGCTGCCGTTGATTATTTTAATTGGATTCCCTAAATTATTTGGCCCATTGTCTACGGTGACTTTATTTGCTCCTGGAATAGGGCACCTGTTATTTTTAATACCTTTGCTCCTTTTAATTGTGGGAGTCGTTAAATTAGGTAAAGTAACACTAACATTAAAGAAAAATACTTTGGATGCATAAGCTCTCTAAATTCGTGAATACAGGGGGTACTACTATAACGGGTATCCCTTCTAATACATTAAAGATGCAGCGGCACATCCAGAGACTGCCTACTTGCAATATCCCTTTTTGATAGGTGCGTATATAACCGTAACACCATTTTTCGTTGCCTTGTATCAGGCTTTAATACTTTTACGCTACATTGACCAGAATAAAGTCTTCTCGGAATTATCTGTTAGAGCTTTGAAGTATATAAAATACTGTGCAATCACCGTCAGTACATTGATAGTAGTAGGAATTATATTTGGAGTTATATTAGTTTCAAGTGAAGGTGAAGACATAACAGGTATTATAAGCTTGGGATTAATGCTCACTTTTGCTTCAATGGTGATTGGGATCTTTGCTACTGCTCTTCAAAAACTTTTACAAGAAGCAATCGACATAAAATCAGTGAATGACTTAATAGTCTGAGGTGGATTATCTAACTGATTTTAAAACAGAAAAAGAATTGATTCAAACTGTTGAGAATAATATTTACTACTATAACTATAAACGCTTCCAATAACGACTGAGCCACCGAGCTCCGATAGAATATCGAATCTCGATGGCTCATAGTCTCTTTAGAACTGTCTACTTGACACAGGGGTAAGTGCAAATTTGGTCCTTTTTAATTATGATTGAAATTTCAAGAATATAGTTCTTGCTATTATGACAGAAGCATTTGTTTGTATATCAAGGTTAATATCGTTATCTCAAAATTTATTTCAAAGCTATATTAGTGTTAAATGATGTAGAGAAATTTCCGGGCGACTTCCAAAACGTATATTAACGCCAGTTTGTCCTAATCCTTCGCTAATATAAAATGATTTTCCCTGATGACTATGCAATCCTTTTATCATATTTAAGCGAACTAGTTTCCCCATTTTTATAAGATGATACGGTTTCGGCCAATGAATTTGCCCCCCATGAAAATGACCAGATAGTAAATAATCATAAGGAACATCTTCCATGCTAAGTACTATGTTCGGATCATGAGTTAATACAAGATTGTATCCATCCGTCAGTCCTTCGTATGATTTATCCACGTTACTCCTATTTGTAGAGAAATCATCTATTCCAATAATGTTAATTTTCCTCCCATTATTCCATAGCACATCATTTTCATTTATCAACGTTTTACATCCATTCTGATCTAAAACTTGCTTTAATTTAATGAAATCTGGATGTCTTAAAACATAATCGTGATTTCCAAACACTGCATAAGTTCCGTGTTTTGGATTCAAATCATTTAAAACTTTTAAATATGGTAATAGTTTAGGGATAGTACGTTTACGATCTAAAAAATCTCCCGTTAAAGCAATCAGATCAATTGACTGATCTTCTAGAATAGAATAAAGTTGCGAAGGTGAAATGGAAATGTTTTCAAGATGCATATCTGAAATATGTAATACACGAAATGGATTCCTGTCTACCTGTGTATTCACATTGGAATTAATAAACACATTATTAAATAATACTAGCTTGGTATTTTTATATCCTTTATAAAATAAAAAAGACAGGATAGTTACAATGAAAAACGAAAACAAAATTAACAAGTAAATTCCCCCTCTAGGAAAATAATATAGGAGAAGTGAGAAGATTGTTAGCTTTAATTTATGGATACACAACCAGTTATGTTTATGATGAAACAAAATGAAGGATAATAATACTAAGCATAATAGCAAATTGATTACCGATACTAAGTGGGTTCAAAAATATATTTAAAAGAAAGGAGGAAGATTGTAATGAGGTTTCTTACTTGGGGTGCAATCGGGGTTGCTATTTTTGGTGTAGTTCGAGGGATGCGAAATGGTACCTTTAAACAATTTACTCAAAATATGCCGAACAAATTAAATTTACAGAACCTACAGCAAATGACTAAACCATTGCAACAAGCGACGCAGCCATTACAAGGGATGGCAAATAACCCTTTAACCGATAAACTACCAAAGCAGCAAGGCTTCTAATTTGTTGTAAAAAGATATAGAAATTCTCTTTTTTTATAAATTGCCTATAAGCTATGCCTATAATATTAGGCAGGCCTATAGGCTTTTATTCTTCAAGAAGCAATAACCTTAGATGTTTTACCATATTTTTTATATATCATATCTTTTGACATAAACAAGTAATGAGGATAAGGGGTCTTGTTACTTTTAGAAGAGTGTTTAGAATTTGAAAGGTAGTGGATTGGGTAAAGAGCAATCCGTTTATACCATAAATACGAAAGACTAGAAAATGAAACAGATTCAAACCCTAAACGCCTAAACCCTTTATTAATCATTGTAATACCAATGATTCCTTTTATTTGTTGATTATTTTTATGATGGATAATATATAATGCAAGATCAGGTAAAGATTCCTGAACTTTCTTATAAAGATAAAGGGATTTTTTAAAATTTTCGTCCTTGTTTTTCATTTCTTCTAATATACGGACGTTATGGAGATGGATCTTGATAAGAAGGTCATTTTTTTTGATTGAAGTTCCGTCAGAAAGAACTACTTCACGTCCTTTATAACGCGTTAACCGAACACGGAAAATATTATAATTCGTGCTAATTTTTTCAAGACATTTTAAACGAGTACAAAATAAGTAAACCTGGTCAAACATTCCCCATATTTGTATTATGAAATTTTTCATTATTGTTTACATTCCTCCTTGCATTTAGAAGTTACTATCCTGTTTAGATTAACCATTTCTCACTCTAATATTAATAAAAAATAGCTGGATATATTAGTGAATGGGGAACATACTATACAAAAAGACAGGTGGATGCATGTATGAAACGGATATTATTTATGCCCTTCTTGCAAATGTCATCTGGTCATCACCAAGTAGCAAATGGAATAATAGATTCACTTCAGGAGACTAATGACTTGTTTGAATGTGAAAAAATCGACATATTGTCGTACAGTTACGGAAATGTTGAAGGATTCATATCAAAATTTTATTTAAAATGGATTTATCTCTTTCCCAACTTATACAGCTGGTTATATAAGAAATCTGCATATAAATATAAAAATGAGGCAAAACGTTTTTATTTTTATGAATGGTTGTTCCTCTATTGGATGGAAAAATTGATTAAAGAAAAAAGTCCGCAACTTATCATTTGTACACATGCATTACCTTCTTATTTGTTAAACCATTTAAAACAAAAAGGGAGTATATCTGTTCCAGTTATTAATGTCTATACCGATTATTTCATAAATCAAATTTGGGGATTGGAATGTATAGACTACCATTTTGTACCCACCAAAGAAATAAAAGAAGTTTTAATTGAGCGCGGAGTCAAGTCTGATCAGGTTCTTGTTACAGGGATTCCGATTCACCCACGATATAAGGCGCAGGCTAAGGTACATCATCAAAAAGACAAATTTTCGATTTTAATATCTGGAGGTAATCTTGGTATAGGTTTAATAAAAACATTTGTTGAAACGCTCCAACCTTCAGGGAAAATTAATTATACGGTGCTTTGTGGGGAAAATAATAAGTTGTTTAATTGGATTAAACAATTGAATAATCCGTTCATTAATGCTGTACCTTATATTTCATCGAAAGAAGAAATGAACAAATTGTACGATAAGGTTGACGCAATCATTACGAAGCCGGGAGGCGTGACGATAAGCGAATGTCTATTTAAAAGAATTCCTATCTTTATTTATCATGAGTTGCCTGGTCAGGAAGAAATTAATTTACAAAATTTAAAAAAGTGGGGTCTTGTGTATCACTTGGAGTGTTGGCGAGAAACCCCTAATTTTGAGGAAAAAATACTAAAGGTATTACATTGCGACAAGCTTCAGAAATTGCTGAATCAACAATTAAATACTTATCATCAACATTTATCAAAAGAGAAAGTTTCTCTCTTCATTGAAAAGCTATTAGCTGAGAACAACATAGGTAAATAACATGGTTATCGCTAAATATCATGGGATGAGGAAAGTCACCATCCTTATCCTGAAATAGAGAAGAGGCTGGTCAATTAAAGTTGTTGACTGATTCTTATTCGACCAACGGATACAGGAATAATCCGATACTTTTTTTCAAACTTAATCGAAATCAACAATTTTTAAAATAAATATTTTATTGCTTTTTCGTGAGTAAAGAATAGAAAAGAAAAGTTAGTGAAATTCTCTCTAGTAATAACGAAAAAATATGGATTATGGAAGAAAGAAAAATTTCACTATGTACTCTTAAATTCTATGATATAAGAACTATAAGGCAGGAATCTATTTTGAAATTTTCAAAATAGATTTTTTTATTTATCGTAAAGATCCCCTAAAGAATGAATAAATGAGGTTTAAGACAACAATGATTCAACAGACAACAAGTGAATTACAAGTAATAAGTGCTGATTAATTGAACTTTTAAGGATTTAGAAGGTTTATTAACTAGAAGTATAAACTGCTAATTAAAGGGGTAAAATAGCGATTGTTCCAATTGACAATTAATAATTGGAAATGAATACATTTTATTTTAATAGAATTTAGAATTCAAAAGACAAAAGGAGGTGTTAATCATGACAGTAGTAAATGACATTAAGACAGTTATAGCAGAATTGAAAAGTGCTCAGGCAAGCTTTGAAACATTTGCTCTAAGTACAGAAAATCAACAAGCGAAGTCGCTTTACCAAGATGCTGCTACACAAACCCAATCTATTGTAGATAGTATTGAACCTCGACTTCAACAAATACTACAAGAAGAACCTCAATACAAACAGGAATAATTAATATTGAGAGACAAAAGGTTGGTTACCTCAACTTTTTGTCTCGAAAATAATGCATAAAATATAGAGGTGAAATCATGATTTCCAAAACAACAAAATTGAAAGTTGCTATTTTAATATTAATGGTTATTGGATTATGCTCTGGTTGTAACGGAAATCAGAAACAATTTGCTGATACTAATGAGGATTTTAATGATTCACTCGAGAAAGTAAGTAATCCAATCAGTCAATCGGTCGCTAATCAAGTAAAAGAAAATATCAGCACAGAAGAGGAAATATCAGATGTAAAAGCTGTGAATTCTGATAAAGAGTTATTAGTGGCCATAAAAGTGAAACAATTTGATCGTTTCCAATTAAAAAAGATTGAGAAGAAGTTAAAATCAGATCTGGAAAAAATGCATCCAGATTATAAAGTCTTGGTTTCTTCCGATCAAAAAATGTATTTTGAACTTGATAAATTGGAACAGAAACTTCTAAAGAATAACTTGAGTATGAAAAAGCTAGAAAAAGATATAAAAAAAATCAAAAGTCTCATGAAGGAACAATCGTAGAGGAAGAGGGGCTTGCTCCCATGTCGAATAATAAAAAGAAACAATTGACACCAGTACAACAGGAATATCAAGATCTTCAAAAGCAACACGAAATAAAAAGACCTGTAATTCGAAATTGTATAAAGGCATTTTTTACTGGTGGATTTATTTGCCTTATCGGGCAGCTTATTCAAACATTCTATATATATTTCTTTGATTTTACAGATCAAACCGCAGCAAATCCAACAGTTGGAACATTAATATTTATTGCCATGCTTCTAACTGGATTTGGAGTTTATGATAGAATCGCCCAATTCGGTGGAGCTGGTTCAGCTGTTCCAGTTACCGGATTTGGTAACGCGATTATTTCTGCTGCAATTGAACATCGAACAGAGGGATTTGTGTTAGGTGTAGGGGGCAATATGTTTAAACTTGCTGGTTCCGTAATTGTATTTGGCGTATTTTCTGCATTTGTTATTGCTTTGATTAAAACAATGTTAATACAGTGGGGTGGTTTGTAATGTTAGCGGGTCATCGTACATGGATCTTTGATCATAAACCTGTCATTATTTCCACTGGAACAGTTGGTGGACCATTTGAGGCAGATGGAGCTATAGCAGACGATTTTGACCTTCTGCATTCGGATTTATGGCTGGCTCAAGATTCATATGAAAAAGCACATAAAATTCTTTTTGAAGAAGCTTGTCAAAAAGCACTAGAAAAAGGAGGAATCCAAAAGGAACAGGTACAATTTCTTCTCGCTGGTGATCTGATTAATCAAATTACCCCAACGAGTTTTGCAAGTCGAACTATTGGAGCACCTTATTTTGGTTTGTTTGGTGCTTGTTCGACATCTATGGAAGGCTTAGCACTAGGTGCTTATATTATTAACACAAATGGTGCTAAATATTTATTAACAGGGGCTTCAAGCCATAACACTGCCGTTGAAAAACAGTTTCGATACCCAACTGAATATGGTGGACAAAAACCACCTACTTCACAATGGACGGTAACAGGTGCTGGGGCGGCTTTATTAAGTTCTTCCGGAGAAGGACCCCGTGTCACTTCTGCTACGATAGGCCGTGTAATTGATATGGGGTTGACTGATCCTTTTAATATGGGAGGGGCTATGGCTCCAGCTGCGGTAGATACAATTGAGGCGCATTTAAAGGAACGAAACATTGATCCTTCTTATTACGATTTAATTGTAACAGGTGACCTCGGTAGAATAGGCCAGGAAGCATCCTTTGATTTATTCAAAAAGCATGGCATCCCCATTGTAGAAAAACAATACCAAGATTGTGGTCTTATGATTTATCGAGAAGGACAACCAATTTTGGCGGGAGCAAGTGGTGCAGGTTGCTCAGCGACAGTCGTTTATGGCCATTTATTAAATAGAATGAGAAAAGGTGAATTTAAAAGAATGTTAGTAGTAGCTACAGGTGCTTTGTTATCTCCCCTGTCCTTTCAGCAAAATGAAACGATTCCTTGTATCGCACATGCGGTTTCGATCGAATACGGGGGTGAAGAATAGATATGATCTTTTTTTGGGCTTTTGTTGTTGGTGGCTTTATTTGTGTAATTGGACAAATTATGTTTGATGTGTTCAAACTTACTCCGGCACATACGTTAAGTACCCTTGTAGTGATTGGTGCTATTTTAGATGGGGTAGGTTTATATGAACCGTTGATTGATTTTGCTGGCGCAGGAGCTTCGGTGCCTATTACAAGCTTCGGTAATTCTCTGGTACACGGTGCTATGCAAGAAGCTGAAAAACACGGTTTAGTTGGTGTACTTACAGGGATGTTTGAAGTGACGAGTTCAGGAATTTCATCTGCGATTATTTTCGGTATGTTGGGTGCGCTTATTTTTAAACCAAAGGGATAAGGAGAATGAAAGATGACCGTTGTTTCAGATGTAAAAAAATGCCTCGCCAGTCTTAAAGGAGTAGAAGCTAGTCTTTCCAATTTAGCGGAACGGACACAAGATTATGAATCCAAACAAACCATACATCAAACCATGATGACAGTGTCCGAGGTAGTTGAGGATTTAAAAAAAAGAGTTGGAGAATTGGAAAGTGAAGAATTTCAATATAAAGGATTTTAAAAATAAAGGAGGTCTTTTATATTATGCCTGAATGGCTTGATGTCATAGTTCGATCGTTAACGTTTGTGATTTTTCTGTTTTTCGTTACGAAGATGCTAGGTAAAAAACAAATTTCCCAACTTTCATTTTTTGAATATGTTACTGGAATAACCATAGGAAGCATAGCAGCAGAAGTTATTATGGGATTAGAACAAAACATGTTTTTAGGCTTCGTAGCGATTGTAATCGTTTCTATTTTACCGTTTTTAGGTGGTATCGTTTCTTTGAAAAGCAAAAAGTTTCGCGATTTTACTGAAGGCAAAGGGACTATATTCATCAAAGATGGCAAGATTATGGAAGAAAATTTAAAAAAGGAAAGATACACAGTGGATGAAATGTTAGAATTACTTCGAAAGAAGGATGTCTTTCAAGTTTCTGATGTGGAATATGCAGTATTAGAGGCAACTGGAGAGCTATCTGTCCTGTTGAAGAAAGAAAATCAACCTTTAACAGCAAAGGATTTAAACATTAAAGTAGCTTCAATTAAGGAGCCACAGACTGTTATTATGGATGGCAAGATTCTGGATGAACCCCTTTCTACCATTGGGTATAATCGGGGATGGTTAAAGACCGAACTTGAAAAACTTGAGGTCACTATTGAAAATGTTTTTGTAGGGCAAGTAAACTCCTATGGGGAATTAACGGTAGATGTCTTTGATGATAAGCTACAAGTTCCATCTCCTCAAGAAAGGCCATTAATCCTTGCCACAATGAAAAAATGCCAAGCGGACTTAGAATTATTTGCGCTTTCAACAGAAAATAAGGATGCCAAGAAGTTATATGTAAAAAACAGTGAATTACTACAAAATGCTATTGATAAAGTTACCCATATCTTAAAGAGTTAAATCTACCATATTAGGGTTGACCTTATTTAGCAAGTTCTTATGAAGGAGATGAACCCAAACAAGCGATAAATTTCGAACAAAATAGTGAACTTCTATAAGTTTAGATAAATTATTATGGCCAATACGGAAGTAAATGCGATTAATATAATTAGAATGAAGTTACTATACTTAAATTTTGGTCTGATAATGATATAAAAAATTAGAATGCAAATGAGACAGGTTACTAAGACTGCTAAATTTTCTAATGTAGTTGGATAAAGATTAAACATATGATTACCAATCCTTCTTAATTTAGCTTAACCAACCTAGCCATAAAGTATTGTAGTACCAAAAAATAATCAAACAAATTTAGGCTTTCCCAATAAATCTTGGTGTTGGCTTTATCAGTTTAGACAAACATGCTAGAAACGATACTATTGAGGTTTTATCAAACAAAGGCTGTCTAAGGGAAAGTAACCTAGGGGGGCTTTAGTTGAACAAGTGGCTGCCTGTAAGGGGAGCTTTTTCTTATTGATCTCACTAAGCAGTTTAGTGAAACATTGACTTGTAAAATAAAAAACACAAGTGGAAATAGGATACCACTTGTGTTTTTTGACTTTAATTATAGGTGAAATTTTTAAGCTATGCTCATAACAGACCTTATCCTAATCGGTCTCCTTTCTTTACTTTTTGTTGTGGTTCTATAAGAACAACACCCTGTTCTGCATATACTCCCATCACTAAAACCTCAGAACTAAAACCAGCAACTTTCATAGGAGGAAAGTTAACTACTCCTAATACTTGTTTACCAATTAGTTCATCCAAATCATAACAATCTGTTATTTGAGCACTACTTTGTTTAATCCCTATCTCTTCTCCAAAGTCAACCCACAGTTTATATGCTGGTTTTCTTGCTTTAGGGAATGCTTCTGCTTTGGTAATTTCTCCAACACGCATATCTAGCTTTTGAAAATCGTCGAAAGTTGCCATAGTAATGCCTCCTATAATTTGTTTTCGCCTTATTTATTGAGATAAGGAGTTTTGTTCTTCATGTCTATCTTTAATAACTATTAAGACCCCTAAGAGAATTAAAACAGAGCCTATCCAAAAGGTTATACTAATCGTTTCACCTAGTATTAACCATCCTAATATTGTTCCAACAACGGGTTGAACGAAAAAGAAAACTCCACCACTGGAGGCATTTAGCATTTGTAATCCACGATTCCATAATAGAAATGCAATAGATGTCGATATTACACCCAAATAAATTAATCCTCCCAAAATGGTTGGATTAGTTAAATCGTTTAGATCAATTTGTGGTAATTTTGTTATTACAAAAGGAGTTAAAACAACAAAAGCAATTAAGGTAGCATAGGTCGTAACGACAATTTGTGAATAATCACTAGGTAGACGTTTTATGAGTACAGACATTAACGCCCATGTTAATGCTGCTATAATAAGTGATACTCCACCAAGCATGCTAGACATATTAATATCATCCATTCCAACAATGGTAATCACACCAATAGTGGCTAAACAAACTGAAATAGCCTTCTTTAAAGTTAAACGTTCTTTAAGGATTAAACTAGCAAACAAAACCATAAATGCTGGTGTTGTAGAAGTTATTATAGCACCCATTTGTGCAGTAGAAAGCATTGTACCTGTTTCTTGAGTAACAATGGAAATGACGTACCCTATTATTGAAATAGCAATTATAATGCCAAAGTGACGTCTTTTAACTCTCCAATTTTGTCTAGTCACGAGTCCAATTATGACTAGTGCCACTAGCGCTATTAAATAACGCATCCATACAAGTTCTAATGGTGGTATGACTGCCACTAATATTTTAACGACAACATACATACCTCCCCAGATACTCGAAGCTAATATTAAATATAAAGAACCAATAAGTGTATTTTTCATTTTATACCCTCCGTTTTATTTTAGGCTAGATATGCCCTAACGGAGAGAAGTAGTATTATAATTTTCTCTCCATTAGAAGCGGGAGAGTACTACTGGTACATCGTTTTCGAATAAAGGTGCTAAAAACAAGATTATTCACTCCTTTTTAATATTAAGTAACGCATTTATTTTAGCAAATAACTATCCTAATTAAAATATAATAGGAGGTTGAAAATTAATAATATTAGAAAATCTATTTTGCCTAACGAAGTGCAATGCCAATATTATGATGGAGCTAACGGTTGGTTTAGTTAAAGATTGTCGGTTGCTTAAGATAATAAGAACAAAGTTCAAATAGAGGATTTTGATTTTCTCAGTCGAATAATTTAAGTGGTTATATCGAAACAGAAACGATATAAGAATGGGATTATGGTTTTAACTTCAAATAACAGAATCTTAAATTTTAGATTTGAGGGGAGAAAATATTATTTGTTTATTCGTGAATATAACGATAGTGATGAAACAGGATGGGTTCGATGTAGAACGCTGTCATTTCTAAATACAGCCTACTTTGATAATGTTTTAAATAAAAAGGAAATCTATGAAAATCCGGCAATCGAACTAGTTGCAGAATTAAACGGACAAATTGTTGGACTCATCGATGTTGAATATGAAAAGGAAGAAAAGACAGTTTGTTCTAGGGGAGAAGGTTTAGGAGGTATGATCTGGCATATTGCTGTTCATCCAGATTATTATCGACAAGGAATTGGCGAGCAATTACTTCAAGAAGCGGAAAAGCGAGCAATCGATTTGAGTTTAAATCGATTTGAAGCGTGGACTCGAGATGACTTTTGGGTACAGAATTGGTATGAAAAAATGTTGTTTAATAAAGTCGATTCATACTACCATATTTACTTTGAAGGAAATGAAATGAAAAATCGGATTCAAAATACCATACCTAAACTCTACTTAGTCAATACATTCGCTCATTACGTAGGAGAAGAGATTGAGCAATTTAAAACAACCAATCAACGAATTTATGAATGTGTTTGCTATGAAAAATATCTCAATAATATATAGTACTTCTTCAACTAACGGGGCAAGTTTCTTCAATAAGGTAAGATGCACTTTACAACAATAATTGTTGAAAGTGATGAGGGGTTTGTTGGGTAATTGTAATTAATGAAACATGAAATCCAAGTTGCCATAGGTTAAGAAAAGGACGGATTAGGAGGTGTGCAAAATAGATAAATTCACGAAATGGTTTATAGCTTCATTTATATTGGGGATTGTAGGGTTAATAGCAGTTTTTTTCGTGGAAGATATTGCGAGGATAACTGGTGAAATGAATCGAAGCATATTGTTAATTGGCACTATTACTATATTCATTTTAATTCTATCTTCGTTATTTAGTATTGTTAAAGCTAATTCAAATAGAATCAAAAGAGAATTAGTTATCTCCGTATTTTTTGCCATAATTCCTTTATCAGCTTTAGTAATAAATGGGTTAATTTTTACTGTTTATTTTGTAGGCAAATAAAAGGTGCTATTGTGAAGAAATGTATTTAAAGTAACGGGTGGCTTTAGTTAAAGAACATTGAGCTGCTAAGACGGCTCTTTTTTCTTCTTGAACTAACAGGGCAGGTTAGTTCAAGAAGGACAATATTTAAGTATTTTATGAGAAACAAAATAGGGGGTGTTCTAATGCATACAGACAACAAATCAGTATTAGAATTAGTGCAATTTGATGAATATGACGTATTAGGGTTAATAGAACTTTCTGCATCAGTTAACTGGGATTATGATGAACATGAAATTAGTACTGTTATGTCATCTGGGAAAATATTCGGACATAAAAATGCTGAGGGGAAAATTGTCTCGAGTGCCGCAATAATATCTTATGATACTGATTTAGCTTCCATTGGTATGGTTATCGTTAATAAAGAATATAGAGGTTTAGGCTTAGGAAAAAAAGCTACTCAGAAATGTATAGACAGTGTCTCTAAAGATACCTCTATAATGTTAATTTCAACTGAAGATGGGAAACCCCTATATGAAAACTTGGGTTTTATTACTGTTGACTATGTACATAAGTATTTAAGTGATAGTTATATTCAGACTAAAATGTCTATTAATCAAGAAATAACCTTAGGGAAATACAGTGAGAATGATTTTAATGAAATTGTTGAATTAGATTCGGCTGCGTTTGGTGATAAGAGAAGAAAATTTCTTCTTAACCGGATAGAACAATCAAAGCTATGTTTGGTCGTTAGAAATCAAAAGGGGAAAATTATTGGATATGGATTGTCTATATTAGGACCAATAAATCTAATATTGGGACCTATTGTAGCACCGAATCCCCAAACCGCAGCTTTAATAGTCGATGAGTTAGCTCTTAATCATCAAGGAAAGTTAAGGATTGATGTACCTTCCAGTAATAAGGAGTTAATGTTTTTCTTGCAGAAAAGTGGATTTATAAAAGTTAGTGAACCGCCCATTATGATAAAAAACTCTGTTAATATGCCATACAGGAATAAGGAGTTATTTGCTATTGCTGCCCAAATCTTTGGGTAAGGACAGAAATACCTTATTCAACAAACAGGTGCTTTAGCAGAAAATCATCGTGCTGCTTAGTTGAAGAAGATCAATATAGTATTTTAAAAGAGGTGTTACTTTGATAAAAGGTTTATATGAAGCACACTTACCAGTAAGTAACTTAGAAAATTCAATTTTATTTTATCAAAATTTAGGATTAGATATAGCCTATAAACAAGATAAACTAGCTTTTTTCTGGATTGCAAAAGGTGAAAGTTGGCTTGGTTTATGGGAAAGCGATAAAGTTAAGATACCTTATCATCCTTCGATACGTCATATCGCGTTTCGAGTAGAGAAAGAGGATATCATCTTCGCTAAGAAATGGTTGAGTGAAAAAGGAATAGGTATTCGTTCTTCATTTGGCTTTGATGAACATCGTCAACCACTTGTATTACCTAATAATCCTCATGCACATGCTGCGATTTATTTTGATGATCCAGATGGTAATTCAATTGAGTTCATCACTCCAATTAGATTAGATTTTCAAGAAGATTTTAAGATGATGACATTTGAAGAATGGCTGAAACGATAGGAGTCACAGCAGAAAACTTTCTTCAACTAACAACTAACGGATGCTTTCGTTCAATAAGAACTACTAAATTAATTTAACTTGATTACAAGGTTTTGGATAAGTTAAATGAGAACTAAATTTTATCCATCTTGGATTGAAGAGGATGTAAAGGTGGATATAAAGTAAAACCTATTATTTACCATTGAATAAGAACGTTCGTTCGGCATATAATATGAGAACAGATGTTCCTTATGAGAGGAGTAAATAATATGTATGAAGGGTTAGAAAGTCGGAAAATAATATGTATTGATATGCGGAGTTTCTTTGCGAGCTGTGCGGCGGCCGATGCGGGGCTGGATGTGATGAATACACCCATTGCGGTGATTGGTAATATGGAGCATAAGGGAAGTATTGTACTCGCAGCATCTCCTATGATGAAGAAAAAATTTGGTGTGAAAACAGGAACACGGCTATTTGAAGTTCCAGATCATCCGTCTATTCATTTAATTGAGCCGAAGATGGAATTTTTTGTTCGAGTTTCCGTTGAAATCGTTCGCTATTTAAATCAGTATGTTCCGAATGAAGCAATTCATGTGTATAGTATCGATGAGTGTTTTGCTGATTTAGGCGGTACCGAAAAGCTTTGGGGTCCAATCGAAAAAACAATTAAGCGAATCCAAGACGGCATGTACAGTCAGTTTCAATTGCCGTGCGCTGTTGGGATGGGACCAAACATGCTGATGGCAAAGCTTGCGCTAGACTTAGAAGCAAAAAAGACAGGTTTCGCGGAGTGGACGTATGAGGATGTGCAAAAAAAATTATGGCCCGTTACTCCTTTAAGTGAGATGTGGGGCATTGGTTCTCGTTTAGAGAAGACATTGAATAATATGGGGATTTTTACAGTTGGGCAGTTAGCGCAAACTTCTCTCGCTACATTAGAAGCAAAATTTGGTGTCATGGGCAACCAACTTTACCATCATGCGTGGGGAATTGACTTGTCCGAGCTTGGCGCTCCTTTAGTGAATGGACAAATCAGTTACGGGAAAGGCCAAGTATTGTATCGTGATTACTGTACAAAAAAAGAAGTGATGGCAGTGATTTTAGAAATGTGTGAGGATGTCGCTAGACGCGCCAGAGAAGCGAACATGGCAGGAAGAACCATCCATCTTCAAGTCGGATACAGCAAGGATTCATTTGGAGGGGGATTTAATCGTTCTCGCTCGATAGAAGAACCGACAAATGCCACGATGAAAATATATAAAGTATGCGAACAGATTTTTGATGAGTTTTATGATCATCGTCCTGTTCGTAGGCTGGCGATTTCTATTACCAATTTAGAGCCGGAATATTCGATGCAGCTCAGTTTGTTTGAAGAGGGAAAGTGGAAGGAACGAAAGTTAGGAAAAACAATGGATTTGCTGCGAAGCAAATACGGCTCCACTGCAATTCTACGCGCTGTATCCTATACAGAAGCAGGAACAGCGTTGAAACGTGCTGGTTTGCTTGGAGGGCATAAAAAGTAGAAGCGAGAACCAATCGAACGTTTTTGAACCCAAACGAAAACATGACGTAATTCCTAAAGGACAACGTTATGTTTTTTTCGAGTAGGTATGACATTGTGATGGCAACTGTTGTTAAACCAATAATGAGACCGAATTTTGTTAAATTAATCTAGATTTTTTGCGTAGATTTTCTCTGACATATCTAAAAAATTTATATTGATAAATCCCATGAAATATGTCCAACCTATGCCGATAATAAAAATATATAGATAAAGAGATATTTAATACTAGGAGAAAATACTTTTGATAAATCAAAAAAATAGGAAAAGATTATTAATTACGTCAATTATTTTGGTTATGCTCGTATGCTTAGAAGGCTTTCAAGCGACTTCAATGAGTGCTTCAACAATCCGTGTTGCCTGTGTGGGCGATAGCATTACTTATGGATATGGGTACCCTGCCGAATTACAAACCCTGCTTGGTACCAGTTATAGTGTGGAAAACTTTGGTTACAGCGGCAGGACTGCGATGAGCACTGGCGACAAGCCATATGTGAATGAAAAAATTTTTCAGGACAGTTTAAATTACTTACCGGATATTGTTGTAATTATGTTTGGAACGAATGATTCAAAAGTACAAAACTGGGTGAGTAAAGAGGAATTTAAAAAGCAATATAAAGAGCTTGTGCAGTCCTATACTCAGTTAAAATCAAAACCCGTTGTCTATCTCAATACACCAGCAACTCCCTTTTATGTTGATGGAAAAGCAGAAGGCCCAATGGAATTTAATATTCAGAAGGATATGGTCCATGAAGCAGCTGAAGCTGTACGGGAAATAGGAAAAGAGCTTGGATTACAAGTAATTGAAATTAATGATATAACAAAGAACCATCCAGAATGGTTTAGAATAGACGGAATCCATCCAAATGCAGACGGAGCAAAAGCAATTGCCAATATGGTATACGATGCCATCAAAAAATAATTTATTATTTCAACCAAATCTGATTCAGCTTTAGAGCCGGATATTCGAAATGATCGAACGTTTACATGCGTTCGATTTTTTTGTTTTAAGATACGGACTTCAACTTTCCTATTTTGGAAGGGTATTCTCTCCTATATGTGGAATTAAATATAAAGGGAGAATAAGCGAATGAAAATGAAAAGTCTATATCTTATGAATTTTGTTTACATATTACTGTCGCTATACATGTTCCTCATCGCAAGAAAGTATATATTTGTAGATGAAACCGCGAGAAGCGCAGTGAGCACACTAGCTATAGGGATTATTGGAAGTATGAATACATTTTATATTAATCAAGATCGACTACAAAAAGCTTTCAAGCATTTACTCGCGATTTATACAATAGGACTAATAAGCTTAACTATATTATTTAATATGGAATTACCTATTTATACGTACAAAGATGCAATAGCTAAAATAGAGAGCGAAACTGGTGAAGAAGTGGGTAAAGGAAAAGAAGTTAAAAAAACGATTGGTCACTATATTATCGAAACAAACGGTGGCACATACTTGTTTAATGTAGAAAGTGGAGATTTTGCGAAGAGACAGGAAAATGCAAAGGAGAGATAGAAAGTGAGCTACAAAAACACTTTTATCCTGGTATCTGAAGATTTATCAGTGGAAACTGCCGTCATACCGATGCCGAGAAAAGAAAAACCAACTATTGCTTCAATTGAGTATGAATTAATCTACAATAATCCTTATAAATACACGCAAGACGATGTGCAATTTCAAACTTATGTCATAAAAAATGAGTTTGAATCAGACCAGCTAGACGAACTTCGCGAACAATTTTTCTCCAAACCTAAAGCATGCTTTAGAGCCTCTCCATTAGTTAAAAAATATGGATGGGGAATTCACTATAATGAAGAAGGAAAAGTCTCCATCTACGAAATGAATAGTAGACCATATCATCAATTTCTTCATTCGGATGAAACCACGATTTTAAAAGGAATGCGATCTAAGCGTAAATAAAGAGGGAGGACTTGAATTGGAACAAATGATATTTCATCATATGGAAACCGTACGAACAATAACAGAGAAGTCAATTAAAACGATACCAGAAGAGATTGCGGATATAGTACCAAAAGGTTTTAATAATAATATTCGTTGGAATTTCGGTCACATTGCATATATCCAAGAAAAACTCGTTTATGGTGTTTTGGGTGAAAAGATGAGCGTTCCAAATGAATATGAAGAGCTATTTAGTGCAGGAACAAAGCCCGCTGATTGGAAAAAGACGCCTCCTTCTTTAGCGGAAATTTCAGTAGTATTAAGCGAACAAAAACTCAGAATAAATAAATCTCTCCAAGGAAATTTGTATAAGGAGCTACCAAAACCATTTACAAACAAAGCTGGCATCACTTTTAATACCTTAGGAGAAACCTTTCTGTTCAGCTTTTACCATGAAGCACTTCATATGGAAGCAATTAAAAGAATTTATCTAGAATGCAAAAAATGAATATGTAGTTGTGATCGTAAAAAAAGTTTTCTGCCCGGATAAGAAAAAATATGACCGGATAGATAAATTTCTGTCCATATAAAACTATTTGTGACCGCATAAAGAATATGGAGATATCAATATGAACTTAAAGTCTTTCTCAGTGGAGTATCTGTAGCTTTTTCTATCATACTCTTTAGATTGATAGATGAACACGTTTATAGAATGCCTATTATCTTTGGTGCAATCTTAGTAGGTTTGTTCGCAGGCGCATTAGTTATAATAATTCATTCTATACCGAATTTAAATAAAGAAATGAACAAATACATCTTTTATACACTATCAAGTATAGTTTTGTTGTGTATAGTTGGTTCCTACTATTTATTTGATTTATAACAACAGACAGTGTTAAGGAGTCGATTTTATTGGAGTATCAATTTCCAGAGTTTATATATTTAAGACCAGTATTTATCGGTTTCATTATCATTTTACTCGTATTATTATTCGGAGTTATTTTTCTAAATAAAAACATAGTGAACCTATTTTCAGTTGTAAGTATAACGTTCATTTGTATATCCGTCTCTGCTATAACGCTTTATTCAAGTGGATATATTGTAGATGAGTATAATTTAGCCGGAGATCCTATTTCTTTTTACATGTTTTTTGTCATACTAGTATTAGCTTTTCTTAATTTAATTATTTTTATGACAAGATATAAAAAGAGCATGTTGTGAAGCATGCTCTCAGCTTGTCAACAAAAGGCTTCGAGATTTCATCCTCTCAATACCTTTCGATTTTGCCTAGAGAAATCTTTAACTTATATAATATTCATTAGGTAATTATTCAATAGATTGATTGGAGCGGAGGCGGCGACTCCAGCGGGAAAAGCGGGACAGTCGAGACCCTGGACTGAGCCTTGCGAAGGAAGCGGCTCGGCCCCCGCCCGCGGAACGCGTCCGCCAGGAGCGGAAATCCCAATTCTATTTATCAAACTTTTTATTTTAAAAAAAGACTATAGAGAAACTCAAAATCCTAAGAGTTTTTCTACAGTCTGAGAGCATGTTGTGAAATATGCTCTTTTGTCTGTTTTATTTATTACGTACGAGAATGAACTTTTTCACCTTGCACCCAAACTTCTCGAATGTTTTCCGGGCGAACTAAATACATTATTTTTTG